>NZ_PYOO01000020.1 GCF_003026395.1 Photobacterium iliopiscarium
GCTGCGAGGCATTGAGCTAACTGATACTAATTGCCCGTGAGGCTTAACCATACAACACCCAAGGGGTTTTTCTTCTCTAAAGAGAAGAGACGGACTCTGCAAACGCTTGAATGCGTGTTGAGAACAATTAGTCAGATTTTTCCCAGATTGCTATTTATTGTCATAAGACAATAAATAAAACAGAATTTGCTTGGCGACCATAGCGTTATGGACCCACCTGATCCCATGTCGAACTCAGTAGTGAAACGTAATAGCGCCGATGGTAGTGTGGGGTCTCCCCATGTGAGAGTAGGACATCGCCAGGCTTTAATTTCGTTTTTATCTTTTTATAAAGGTAAAGACAACAAGTTGCATTTATGCTGAATAGACACTGCGGAGTGGTAGTTCAGTTGGTTAGAATACCGGCCTGTCACGCCGGGGGTCGCGGGTTCGAGTCCCGTCCACTCCGCCATTTATTTAAGACAGAGTTAAGTCTTTAAAACAACTACAGGGGTGTAGCTCCAACTGGCAGAGCAGCGGATTCCAAATCCGCGTGTTGGGAGTTCGAATCTCTCCACCCCTGCCATCTTAAAGAAGGCTCATATCGAAAGATATGAGCCTTTTTGCTATCTGTAATTTATGCTTGTAGCGTTAATTGGCAGAGTAGCGGATTCGCCATACCGAAAATCAGCGCGTGTTGGGCGTTAGAACCTCGTAACTCCTGCCATCTTCAAGAAAGCCTCGACAGTAATGTTGGGGCTTTTTTACGTTTGTATTATTATGATCGAGTGGGTGTAATGTTAACTGACAAAGCAGCGGATTCGCCATTCCGAAAATCAGCGCGTGTTGGGAGTTCGAGTATCGTAACTCCTGCCATCTTAAAGAAGGCTCATAGCGAAAGATATGAGCCTTTTTGCTATCTGTAATTTATGCTTGTAGCATTAATTGGCAGAGCAGTGGATTCGCTATTCCGAAAATCAGCGCGTGTTGGGCGTTCGAGTATCGTAACTTTCTGCCATATTCAAGAAAGCCTCGATAGTAATGTGAGGATTTTTTACGTCTGTATAATTTAAGTATTGCTTAAGCTGACAGAGCGGTAGGTATTAATATAAAGAGATTAAAATAATTGCAGTAACGCCTTTAATACACTTTCTTGATGGCGTGATTGTTTACAACATAGCCCTAAGCTTAATGGCGCAATAAACTCAGCGGGGAAGCGCTGCACTTTATCACTCATTGGGCTGTTATTAATCACAATATCTGGTGCAATTCCAATACCACAGCCTAATGCTACCATGCTCACAATGGCTTCATGGCCAGAAATCTGCGCGTAAATTGGTGGCGTGATCTTTTTGTCTTTGAACCAAGTATTCGCTCGTGATCTTGCAGGACCCGATTCTGCAACAATAAAAGGTAATGCTTGCCAGTTCGGACCATCATTTAATAATTGTTGAATCGCTGGAGGAGAAATAGCCGGCGAGATCACTGACATTGGGATATGATCTAATTCAATATAAGTCAGCTTATTTGAGAGATGTTCGGGCTTTGCTGTAATGGCAACATCAACTTCGCCATTAAGTACTTTATCAATAGCTAATGCGGAGTCCCCCGTTAATAACTGAATTTCTATTTGCGGATAACGATGTCGAAAAGCCGTTAGTATTGAGGGTAAATGACTATAACTAGCTGTTACAGAACAAAATATTTTCAGCTTCCCCTGTAATAATGAGCTATCACTGTTTAATTCTATTTTTAGTGAAAGCCAATTAGAAATGATAGTTGTGGCGACTGGGATCAATTTTTTTCCAGCTATCGTAAGTTCAACACTGCGATTATCTCGACGAAATAAACTTTGCCCTAATTCTTGCTCTAGCCGTTGAATAACGCGACTCAGCGCTGATGGACTAATATGCATTGCCTGTGCTGTTTGATGAAAACTCAGCGAATCACTTAAGTGAATAAAAAGTTGTAGGTTTTTAATGTTCATCGTCTTATGTTGCATAATTTGCAATTAATTGTTGTGAATATATCACTTTGAGCAACAACTTTCCTGATCTACTATCAATCTATTCGATAAATAAATATCGAACCAAGGATAAATATATTTCACGGAGTTTGTTGTTATGGCTAATTATTTCAATACCTTAAATTTGCGCCAGCAGTTGGATCAACTGGGTCGTTGTCGTTTTATGGATCGTGCAGAGTTTGCAACTGAAGCTGATTACCTCAAAGGTAAAAAGGTGGTTATTGTCGGATGTGGTGCGCAAGGCTTAAACCAAGGTCTTAACATGCGTGACTCTGGATTGGATGTGTCTTATGCCCTACGCCAAGCTGCGATTGATGAGCAACGTCCATCCTTTAAAAATGCACGTGATAATGGTTTTGACGTTGGTAGTTATGAACAACTGATTCCACATGCAGATTTAGTGGTAAACCTTACGCCTGATAAGCAACATACCAATGTGGTTGAAACGGTGATGCCACTGATGAAGCAAGGTGCTGCATTAGGTTATTCTCACGGTTTTAATATTGTTGAAGAAGGGATGCAAATCCGTAAAGACTTAACGGTGGTAATGGTAGCGCCTAAGTGTCCGGGTACGGAAGTGCGTGAAGAATATAAACGCGGTTTTGGTGTGCCAACCTTGATTGCTGTTCATCCTGAAAATGATCCTCATGCTGATGGTATTGAAATTGCTAAAGCATGGGCTGCGGCAACGGGAGGGCATCGCGCGGGTGTACTTGAGTCATCATTTGTGGCTGAAGTGAAGTCGGATTTGATGGGAGAGCAAACTATTCTTTGTGGCATGCTTCAAGCGGGTTCTATTGTTTGTTATGAGAAAATGCTGGCTGATGGTATTGCGCCAGAGTATGCCGGTAAGTTGTTACAATTTGGTTGGGAAACGATCACTGAAGCACTGAAGTTTGGTGGTGTGACACATATGATGGATCGCCTTTCAAATCCTGCTAAAGTCCAAGCATTTGATTTATCTGAGCAACTAAAAGCGTTGATGCGTCCGTTATATAACAAACATATGGATGATATTATTTCAGGTCATTTCTCAAATACCATGATGACTGACTGGGCTAACGATGACGCCGAATTATTAGGTTGGCGTGGTGAAACGGCTGAAACACAATTTGAAAACTATCCTGCATCAGATCTTCAAATTTCAGAACAAGAATATTTTGATAACGGTATTTTGATGGTCGCAATGGTGCGTGCAGGGGTTGAGCTAGCCTTTGAGGCGATGACGGCGTCAGGTATTATTGATGAGTCGGCTTATTATGAGTCATTGCATGAGTTACCGCTGATTGCCAATACGGTCGCGCGTAAACGTTTGTACGAGATGAATGTGGTTATTTCTGATACTGCGGAGTACGGTAACTATTTATTTGCTAATGTGGCAACACCGTTATTGCGTGATCATTTTATGGCCACGGTCACTACGGATGTGATTGGTAAAGGTTTGGCGACAACAACTAACTTTGTTGATAATCAAAAGTTGATTGAAGTAAATGAAGCATTGCGTAATCACCCAGTTGAAGTGATTGGTAAGCAACTACGTGGTTATATGAAAGACATGAAGCATATTGCTGTTGGTGGTTAATCTTTAGTTTCAATTATAATTAAAAATAAAGCCCAGTTTGATGAGAACTGGGCTTTTAAATGGGTGTTGTCATCATTGATTAAGCGTTAGTGCTGTTGTCTTCAGCATTTAATTTAGCTTCAAATGCTGCCATTTTTTGCTCAAGCTCGGTCAATTTTTGACGAGTGCGTAATAGCACTTGCGTTTGGACATCAAACTCTTCACGAGTGACAACATCAAGCTTGCCTAATTGTGACTGGATCACCTGACGTACTTTTTGCTCAACATCATTACCTAGATCTTTAACTGGTTTAGGCATTGCGTCTTGAATCTGTTTAGCTATTTGCTCAAGTTTTTTTGAATCGAACATGATCCGTTTACTCCGTTGCGAAAATCGTTATTAACTATTGTAATTGCCGTTGCGGTGAAAAGAAAAGGGCGCTGATGATTCAGCGCCCTTTTTTGTATTGATAAATTAGAAGTGGTTATCTAAACCATCATCATCTTCAACAAATACAGGTAGTGGTTTATGTTCACTTGCCAAGAACGTATAAATAACGGGTAATACGAACAAGGTAAATAATGTACCGATAGATAAACCGGCAACGATAACAACACCAATACTGAAACGTGATGCTGCGCCTGCACCTGATGCGTATAACAGTGGCACTAGACCTGCAATCATCGCACATGTTGTCATTAGGATTGGACGAAGACGGATTTTCGCGGCTTCCATCACAGCATCCATACGGTTTTTGCCGTGGTAGAGCTGTTCTTCTTTGGCAACTTCACAAATCAATATACCGTGTTTGGTTATCAAGCCTATGAGGGTTATCAAACCTATTTGCGAGTAGATGTTAAGTGTTGTTGCACCCCACGCGAGGGCAATCAGTGCACCACAGATAGCGAGTGGCACTGAAACAAGGATAACGAGTGGATCACGCAATGATTCAAATTGAATCGCAAGTACTAAGAAAATAATCGCTAGTGCTAGACCAAATGTAGCGTATAGCGCATTACCTTCAGTAACATACTGACGGCTTTCACCTAAGTAGTCATGACCGTAACCTTTCGGTAATACTTTAGCTGATTCAGTATTTAACCAACTTACAGCTTCACCAATTGAGGTGCCAGGGGCTAATACTGCACCGATGGTTGCCGCATTTTGTTGGTTAAAGCTTGGTAAGGTTGGTGGCGCTGGAGTTACTTTGATCGTTACTAAGCTACCTAATGGAATTAAATCACCACTACTTGTTTTAACGTAATAATTATTTAAATCTTTAGGATTAAAACGATCTTTACGCTCAACTTGTGGAATAACTTTATAAGAACGGCCTAAAATATCAACACGGTTAATATCGCCACCGGCTAACATTGTGCTTAAAGTATTACCAATAGCTTGCATGGTGACACCATAAGCACCGGCTTTATCTTTATCTATATCAATGTTCATGGTTGCAGAATCATACTTTAAGTCTAAATCTGAGTAGACGAACATTGGGTTATCTTTCACTTTAGTCAACATTTCAGCAGCCACTTGGAAGAGGCTCTTAAAGTTGTTCGGTGTAGTGATAACAAACTGCACAGGCAAACCAGAACCCGCACCTGGAAGGCTTGGCATTTGGAAGGCAGTAATCGCCATTTGGGGAATGTTTTTGATTTTTTCAGTTACGTCATTCGCGACTTCAGTTTGGCTTTGATCGCGTTGGCTCCATGGTTTTAATGTTGCTAGACCAAACGCTTGGTTAGCCGATGGAATACCTGAGAAGATCTGTGCATATTCAACACTTTTTTCAGAAGTTAATACTTTATTAACTTGATCCATGGTGTCTTGAATGAAATCAAGGTTGGCGTTTGCAGGCGCTGTACCCATAAATACCACTACACCATTATCTTCAGCGGGTGCTAATTCACTTGGAATAAACTTAAATAAGAACGGCAAACTTGCACAAGCACATAGCGCAAATACAATCACAACTGAACGCATATGCATGATGCCAGTAAGCATTTTCTCATAACGTAACGTTAATCGATCAAGAAACCCATGAACCATTAATTCAAATTTATTTGGCGCTTCATTTTCTTTGAGGAAGGTTGCACACATTACCGGTGATAATGTTAAGGCAATAATTCCTGAAATAAATACCGCACCTGCAAGGGTTAGCGCAAATTCTTTAAATAATGAACCTGTTAAACCACCCATTAATGCAATTGGCGCGTATACCGCACCTAAAGCAATAGTCATTGAAATCACGGGAATAGCGATTTCACGAGTACCAAGAATGGCGGCTCTAAATGGCGTTTGTCCGAGCTTGATGTGCCGTTCAACGTTTTCTAATACTACAATCGCATCATCAACTACCAAGCCGATTGCGAGTACCAGAGCTAGCAATGTCATTAGATTCCATGAGAAACCAAATAATTGCATTACCAAGGCCACACCGATCAGTGATAGTGGAATAGTGATAATTGGAATAATTACTGAACGTAGAGAACCGATAAACAATGCAATAACGACTAATACGATTAGTGCTGCTTCAAGGATGGTTTTAATCACTTCATGAATCGAGTCATTAATCGCAATCGTTGAGTCATACATGATTGTCATTTTGATGGTGCTTGGCATATTACGTTCAATGGTAGGTAACAGCTTGCGAACATCTTTGGCAATGTTGATTGGGTTGGCACTTGGTGCCGCTTCAATCGCACCGACGACGGCTTCTTGACCATTTGCCGTTGCACGGTAGCTATCACTGCTGCGTGATAATGTTACCTTTGCAATATCGCCTAAACGAATCACTTGACCGTTATTACTTGATACAACGAGTTTTTCTAGTGCTGCTGGGCTATTTGATTGAGTGTTAGCACTACCGTTGTATAACACAAAATCATTGTTAGCTTGACCAACAGCAGATTGGTAGTTGTTTGCTTGTAGTACGTGAGTTACATCGCTAGCAGATAAGTTAAATGCTGCCATTTTTTGTGGATCAAGCCATACACGTAATGCGAATGGTACACCACCATACATATCTACTTTTGCTACACCACCAACCGTAAATAATTGCGGTTTAACTACACGTTCAATGTAGTCAGTGATTTGGCTAGAGCTTAATGTTTTACTGGTGAAACCAAGATAAAGTACCCCTGTACCACCACCAGTAGAGAGTGAAATCGTTGGATCTTGTGTATCTTGTGGCAATTGAGCTCGCACCGAGTTTACTTTGGCGAGAATATCCGCCAAGGCTGCATTCGGGTTGGTGTTCAATTTCATTTGTACAGTAATGGTCGACATACCCATAATACTTTTAGCGGTGATGTAGTCGATATTATCTGCTTGAGCTATCGCTTGTTCCAATGGTTGAGTGATAAAACCTTGGATCAGGTCAGCACTGGCACCGTAGTAAGCTGTACTTATAGTTACTACAGTATTGGTCATGTCCGGATATTGCCGAACCTGCATTTTGAAAATTGCCTGTAGGCCAAGCAATGCGATCATTAAGCTGATCGAAATTGCTAATACCGGGCGTCTGATGAATATATCAGTGAAGCGCATTCTGAGCGTTCTCCAATTACAGCAATGGGGTTTTAGCAGGAGCTTTCAGTGCGTCATTTTTAACGACATGCACTAATGACTTGTTGCTAAGACGAATTTGACCGCTAGTTACGATCTGCTCTCCAGCTTTTAAACCTGAAAGAATGCGTACTTCATTACCTTTGTTTAAACCTGTTGTTACCACTGTTTGCATTGCACGTAATTTGCCATCAACAGTACGTAATACATACACGGTGTCGCCATAAAGGGTGTAAGTAATTGCTGTTTGAGGAACCACAATTTGATCGGTAATGGTTGGTTGAATCACACGCGCACGGGCAAACATACCACTACGTAACATGCCACCGCTGTTAGGAATGTCAGCTTGTACTTGAATCAAACCTGTTTGAGCATTAACTGCGGGTTCAATCGCTGTAATTTGGCCTTTAAAATCAGTATTTTTGTAAGCATCGATATTGATATCAACAGCTTGGCCTATTTTTATTTTAGAAATATCCGTTTGTGGCACAGTGAAGCGGAAACGCATTGTTGTTGTGTCTTCTAAACGAATAATCTTAGTGCCAGGTTGAATGTACTGACCTAAATACACATTACGTAAACCAATTTCACCAGCAAAAGGTGCACTGATATTACGGCGCTGAATTGATTCTTTTAATGATTTAATCTGAGCAACTAATGCAAGGTAGTTAGCTTTTGCTTCATCAAGACTAGATTTTGATACCGAGCCTTTACGATAAAGATCTTTATAGCGTTGGTACGATGCTTGTACCGCCGGTAGTTTTGCCTCAGTACTTTGTAAGCTAGATTGTTCAACGTTGGAATTAATAGAAACCAGTAGTTGACCTGCTTTTACGTGTTGTCCTGATTCGAAATTAATATCACTGATTACACCAGCAGCTTCTGATGTCAAGGTGACACCTTGCATTGGTTCAATAAAACCAATAGCTTGCAATGATGGGTACCAGTTTTCTGCTTTGGTCGTGGCAGCTGTTACGGGATAGTTGGCTTCTGGCATATTCGCCATATACTCAGCTATTTTGTGTTCTTTAAAAAGATTGAAACCAATTACGCTTCCAAATAACAGAAGGGCAAGAAGTAACATCACGATCCATTTTTTCATTGTGAGGAGTGCTCCGGAATTACAATATTAATGCTGAATAATGGCGTCCCAAGAGGCATTAATAGCAGCATCCAGCTCGCTATCAGTGATCTCTAATCCACCATTGATTTTTTGACGAGCCAAACAACAACTGGTCTCTAAGCTAAGTGTACTTAAAATTTCATTATTAAGTGGTTTAAACAACTGACAGGCTTTACCTTCGTCAAACATTTGATTGACGCAGCTAAATAGTTGTTTATTTAACGCTTTTCTCTCGTAAAAATTATGGCGAGGCAGATTTTGAAACTGCCCCTGATTAATTAATGGTGCTTCACCATTAACAGACATATGCCACAGATTTAGCCACATCGTACGGTAGCGCTGTTTGAGTGACATGCTATCGTTAATGTTATGACTAATTTTTTTCGCGATATAACCTAAAATATGATCATGGAGTTGATGCAGTAGGTCATCTTTATCGTTGAAATAACGATAAATAGTGCCTGTTGCAACTTGAGCTTCTTTCGCCACCATTTGCATGGACAGTCCATGAAAACCATGGGTGGCTAAAAGATTTTCAGTTGCGGTTAATATTCGCTCTTTTTTATCTGTCATTGATTTTTACATTTAATACAAGTTATATGAATGAATGTTCATTCAGCGCTATTGTAGGATTTGATTATTGATTCGCAAGCCTTATTTACGGTTTTATATTATTAATTTTAATGGCTAGGTATTTGAGGTGAGGTTTATTTGGTGGAGTATGATGAAGAGTAACAATGAAAAAACGAAAAAAAGCCCATATCAAAATAGACATGGGCTTTAATGTTAGTTGTTGCTTAGATTATTAGTGCTGCTTTGTCGGTGGCGTATCATCAGTGGTTGATTTGTCTTTGCCACGACTAAAGATACGTTCTACTACCACGAAGAAAATCGGAATAAAGAAAATACCTAAGAATGTCGAGCTTAACATACCACCAAGTACCGCGGTACCAATGGCATTCTTACCACCTGAACCTACACCAGTACTGATTGCTAGAGGTACAACACCAAGACCAAAGGCCAATGAGGTCATTATAATTGGACGTAGACGAACACGAACAGCGTGCAATGTTGCCTCTACTAATCCAGCCCCTTTTTCGTAGTATTCTTTGGCAAATTCCACGATCAGGATAGCGTTTTTCGTTGCTAGACCCACCGTTGTCAATAGTCCTACTTGGAAGAAGACATCGTTCGGCATGCCACGACCATTCATGGCAAGTAATGCACCGATAACACCAAGCGGTACCACTAAGACTACCGCAAAAGGTACTGACCAGCTTTCATACAGTGCGGCAAGTACTAAGAACACCACTAAGATAGATAACGTATACAGCATAGGTGCTTGGTTACCTGATAGACGTTCCTCATACGATAAACCATTCCACTCAACACCAAAGCCCGGTGGTAATTTTTTCACCATCGCTTCAATATCAAGCATTGCTTGACCAGTACTGTAACCTGTGACAACACTGCCTTGAATGTTGACTGCTGGGGTGGCATTAAAACGTTCTAGACGCGGTGATGCATATTGCCATTCACCCGTTGCAAAGGCTGAGAATAGTACCATTTCGCCTTTGTTGTTACGGACATACCAAGTATCAAGATCACCCGGTTTCATACGGAATTTTGCATCACCTTGAATGAAGACTTTTTTCACGCGTCCGCGGTCGATGAAGTCATTAACATACGAACTACCCCAAGCTGTACTCAATACTTGGTTTACTGATTGAATATCAATTCCTAAAGCACGGATTTTTGATTGGTCGATGTTGATTTGGTACATCGGTGCATCTTCTTGACCATTAGGACGAACGCCAACTAAATTAGGGTTTTCAGACGCTAATTTAAGTAATTGGTTTCGTGCTGCGATCAGTTTGTCATGTCCTTGGCCACTTCGATCTTGAAGGTAGAAATCAAAACCACTTGCGGTACCCAATTCGATAACGGCTGGCGGTGCAAACGAGAAGACCATCGCATTTTTAATTTTTTGGAAATAGCCCATGGATCGGTTAACGATTGAATTAACATCCATACCAGGCAGTTGACGATCGGACCAATCTTTCAAGCCCACAAACGCCATACCCATATTTTGACCACTACCTGCAAAGCTAAAGCCAGAGACACTAAATACGCTAGCGACGCTGTCAGCTTCTTGGGTTAAGTAGTAATCAGATACTTTATCCATTACTTTTTGGGTTTGTTCTTGGGTTGAGTTGACGGGCAATATTGCCTGACTGAACAGAATACCTTGATCTTCATCGGGTAAGAAAGAGGTTGGCATACGGGTGAACATCCAGCCAACAGCAACGGTTAAACCAAGAAAGATCAGCATTACACGAATTGAACGTTTGATCATTGCCGCAACGCTAGATTCATAGCGGCTCGTTAACTTATCAAAGGTGCGGTTAAACCAACCAAAGAAGCCTTTTTCATTACTGCCATGCTCAACAGGTTTAAGCATGGTGGCACATAGTGCAGGGGTGAGGATCATTGCCACCAATACGGATAATGTCATTGCGGTTACAATGGTTATCGAGAATTGACGATAAATAACACCCGTAGAACCTGACATAAATGCCATTGGTACAAATACAGCTGAAAGGGTTAATGCAATACCAACCAGAGCGCCAGTAATTTGATCCATCGATTTTCGTGTAGCTTCAACGGCATTTAGGCCTTCTTCATGCATGACACGTTCGACGTTTTCCACCACCACTATCGCATCATCAACCAGTAAGCCGATAGCAAGTACCATGGCGAACATGGTGAGGGTGTTAATGGAAAAACCTGCTAACGACAGCACCGCAAAGGTACCAAGTAATACCACCGGTACGGCGATGGTTGGAATTAAGGTTGCTCTAAAGTTCTGTAAGAAGAGGTACATGATGATAAACACCAACGCTACTGCTTCAAACAAGGTATGTACTACACCTTCAATTGATTTCTCAACAAATGGTGTGGTGTCGTAAGGATAAACCGCTTGTAATCCTTCGGGGAAGAATGGTTTTAGTTCATTAATTTTAGCTTTAACCGCTTCTGCGGTGGCTAAGGCATTAGCGCCTGTAGCCAGTTTAATACCTAAACCACTGGCTTGTTTACCGTTATAAAATACCTGTACTGAGTAGTCTTCAGCACCGAGTTCAACTCGTGCAACATCACTTAAATGCACTTTTGCGCCAGCAGAATCAGATTTAACAATAATGTTCTTAAACTGTTCAGGGGTTTTTAAACGACTTTGTGCCGATACAGTTGCATTAAGCTCTTGGCCTGGTAGTGATGGTGATGCACCAAGTTGACCGGCAGAGATCTGCGCATTTTGCTCTTTGATAGCAGCAATGACATCAATACTGGTAAGGTTATATTTTGTTAGCTTAAGAGGGTCTAACCAAATACGCATTGCATATTGAGCACCAAAAGCTTGGATTTCACCTACACCGGGAACACGACTCATTGGATCTGACACATTGGAACTGATGTAGTCCGAAATGTCATTTTTATCCATTGAACCATCTTCGGAATAGAATCCGACCACCATCAGAAAGCTGGAGCTTGATTTGTTAACCTTAACCCCTTGTTGCTGTACTTCCATTGGTAATAACGGTAGTGCAGATTGAAGTTTGTTTTGAACCTGTACCTGAGCAATATCAGGATCAGCTTCAGCATTAAAGGTCAGGGTAATTTGAGTGTTACCAAAACTGTCACTGGTTGATGACAAGTAACGCAGGTGGTCGATACCTGTCATTCGTTGTTCGATAACCTGCGTTACCGTATCTTCCATGGTTTTGGCGTTAGCACCTGGGTAGCTAGCACTAATGACAACTGTTGGTGGTGCAATGCTAGGGTATTGTGATACTGGTAGTTTTAAAATGGATAACACACCAGCTAACATTACAATAATAGCAATCACCCATGCAAAAATAGGGCGATCGATAAAGAAACGAGCCATAGTTTATTCCCTATTTATTGCGATTGAGTGGCAGTTATTGGGGTCGGTTCAACCACAGCGCCTGGACGAATCTTTTGTAAGCCATCAACAATCACTTGGTCGCCGTCTTTAAGTCCGCTGGTAATTCGCCATTGATTATCAATTGTTTCTGCGGTGGTCACCATGCGTGATTCTACTTTGTTTTCAGCGCCTACAACCATTGTGATAGCTTGGCCTTTACTGTTACGTGTAATGGCTTTTTGTGGAATCAAAATTGCTTTAGGATCTGTCCCTGTATTCAGTACGGTGCGTACATACATTCCCGGTAATAAAATACCCTCTGGATTTGGGAATTCAGCACGTAATGTCACTGAGCCAGTATTGGGATCGACATTTACTTCAGCAAATTGCAACTTGCCGTGATGAGAGTAAACGGTGCCATCTTCAAGAATCAGTTCAACGTCAGCATTATCGCTGGCTTTAAGTTGACCTTGCTTTAACGCTGACTTCAAACGTAGTAGCTGAGTGCTTGATTGTGCGATATCGATATTAATCGGATCTAATTGTTGAATGGTCGCTAACACTTGTGCTTGACCCGCACTGACTAATGCACCAGGTGTTACTGATGATTGACCAATACGACCCGCAATTGGCGCTTTAACTTTGGTATAATTAAGATTTATCTTGGCTTGGTTAACACTGGCTTTCGCAACTTCAATGCCAGCAAGGGCAACTTTGTATTTCGCTTTGTTATCATCATAGGTCTGTTTACTAATGGCGCCACGGTTAACCAAGGTTTGGCTACGTTTAGCAAGTGCTTTGGCTGACTCTAGGTTGGCTTGTGCTTGAGCTAAACTTGCTTTAGCACTGAGGTAAGCGGCGTTATAAGTTGCTGAATCAATGCTATACAATGATTCACCTTTACGGACATCTCCGCCTTCCGTAAAGATACGTTCAGTAATAATCCCTGATACTTGCGGACGAACCTCTGCTTCAAGATAGGCTTTACTACGACCAGGGAGTTCGATATGGATAGCTTGTGGGTGAGAGCTGACAATAAGAGTATCTACAGGTACACTTTTTGTTGCTTGCTGAGTTTGGTTTTTAGATGTGTTTTGGTCACAAGCTGATATCCCTAGCGTTAAGCTGATAATGGTAGCAATAGCTGCGATTTTCCGCATGAAATCTCCTAAAATTAAGCAATATGATTACTGTTAAATATTTATTTAGTTATTTAACAGTAATGTAACGGTTATTTGCTGTTTTGTAATTAATATTTAATCCGATTTAGAATTCTGTTCGATTTGCTCTGATTTATTTTAGACCTTATTTAATGTATTTATTCTAAATCTGGCATTTAAGTTGTTTTAAATAATAAAATTGAAACAAATGTTAACGAATGGTGAGGCTGCCATTCCACGATAAGTGAATAGATTTGTAATTAAAGCGCGTTAACATGCGTAAAATTTTTAATGACGTCAGGATAACTAATGAAACTGAACCCAAGGCAAACAGAAGCAGTTAAATACGTTTCCGGGCCGTGCCTAGTCTTGGCTGGAGCCGGATCAGGTAAGACTCGTGTTATTACCAATAAAATCGCTTACTTAGTTCAGAAGTGTGACTATAAAGCACGTAATATCGCGGCGTTAACCTTTACCAATAAAGCAGCACGAGAAATGAAAGAACGTGTTGGTCAAACATTAGGTCGTCAAGAGTCCAAAGGGTTGATGGTGTCAACCTTCCATACCTTGGGACTTAATATTGTGCGTCGAGAGTGTAAATATTTAGGCTTAAAGGCCAATTTTTCATTATTTGACGCTCAAGATCAGATGGCGTTATTAAAAGAATTGACCGAAGAGGAACTCGACGGTGATAAAGATTTATTAAAGCAGTTGCAGTCAACTATTTCTAATTGGAAAAATGACATGTTATCGCCAGTTGATGCTGCTGGCCGCTCACAAACTGAACGTGATCAATTGTTTGCCCATTGTTATGAAATGTACCAACGTCAAATGAAAGCCTATAACGCGCTTGATTTCGATGACTTAATTTTAATGCCAGTGTTGTTGTTGCGTGATAATCAAGAGGTGCGTCAACGGTGGCAAAATCGCATTCGTTATTTGCTGGTGGATGAATATCAAGATACTAATACCAGTCAGTACTTATTCGTGAAATTATTGGTTGGCGAACGGGCTCGATTTACCGTGGTTGGTGATGATGATCAGTCTGTTTATTCATGGCGTGGTGCCCAGCCAGAAAATTTAGCCTTACTTAATAAAGATTTTCCAAACCTTAAAGTGGTTAAGCTAGAACAAAACTACCGTTCAACCAGTCGTATTTTACGAACGGCAAATATTCTTATTGCTAATAATCCGCACTTATTTGAAAAAGCATTGTTTTCTGCGATCCCTGACGGGGCAATGATAAAAGTATTAACCGCTAAAAATGAAGAACATGAAGCTGAAAAAGTGGTTGGTGAATTAATTGCGCATCGGTTTATGAATAACACCGCTTATAAAGATTATGCGATTTTATACCGAGGTAATCATCAGTCGCGGTTATTTGAAAAAGCCCTGATACAAAACCGTATTCCATATAAAATTTCTGGTGGAACATCGTTTTTCTCGCGGGTTGAAATCAAAGATATGATGGCTTATCTGCGCGTGCTAACTAACCCCGATGACGATAATGCTTTTTTACGAATAGTGAATACACCACGACGTGAAATTGGTCCAGTTACCCTTGAAAAGCTGGGAACATATGCCAATATGCGAGGAAAAAGCCTGTTTGCTGCTAGTTTTGAAATGGGACTAGAACATCATCTTTCTGGGCGTGGTTTAGAATCATTACAACGTTTTACACATTGGATTAATCAGTTAACTGATAATGCTGAGCGCGGTGATACCGTTGCTGCTGTGCGTCAATTGGTGCGCGATATTCATTATGAAGATTGGCTTTATGAAACGTCGGCCAGTCCTAAAGCTGCTGAAATGAGAATGAAAAATGTCTCAGATCTTTATAGTTGGATCACTGCTGATTTAGAAGGGGATAACTACGATAACGAAGTGAAGACCCTTAAAGAAGTGGTGCAGCGGTTAACATTGCGCGACATGATGGAGCGCGGTGAAGATGACAGCGATGCTGATCAAGTACAGTTAATGACGTTACATGCATCAAAAGGATTGGAATTTCCTTATGTGTTCTTGATCGGTGCAGAAGAGGGAATTTTGCCACATCAAACCAGTATTGATGAAAATAATGTCGATGAAGAGCGCCGATTGGCTTATGTTGGGATCACGCGCGCACAACGAGAGCTGACGTTCTCGCTGTGTAAAGAGCGTCGTCAATATGGTGAGTTAATTAAACCAGAACCTAGCCGTTTCTTATATGAGTTGCCGCAAGATGACTTAGAATGGGAAAGTGAACGTAAACCCGTTACGGCTGAAGAGCGAATGCAAAAAGGCCAAGCCCATATTGCCAATATTCGTAATTTATTTAAAAAATAGTGGGTAGTCGTAACTGGGCTATTACACAAGATTGATAACATAAGGGGGAGCGATCCCCCTTAGTGTGAGAGTCAAGATAATCAAAACAACAACTGTAGCAATATCAGGGCGCTTTAGTTCGGTTTGATCATATAGTTAATTGCCGCAACAATTTCTTCATCACTACAATCCATACAGGTCCCTTTCGCAGGCATGGCGTTAAAGCCTTCAATTGCATGCTTGGCAAGAACCGCATCACCTTGGCTTATACGAGTGCCCCAATCATTTGCGTCACCTTTTTTTGGTGCTCCCATTAAGCCACTGTTATGACAAGAAGCACAATATTGGTCATAAATGACTTGGCCCGTTCGCAAAGATGTTGCTACAGCAGCGACTGACGGTGTCGTCCCTTCAATATGTACATTTCCGATGGGTTTTATTCGATCATTGATCGCGGAGGCTGACATGTCAGCAGCAATGGTTGCGGTTGATAAACAAAGACTTGTACAGATAGCTATTAGCCATGGTCGTAAAAATAAATCCATTTTGGTACCTTTATACATCCAGTTATGAAGGGAAAATAATAAAATATTGTGTATTTTGTATGTCTATCTAAATTGACATCAAATGTTATTACTTTGTAAGTATAGCTATTGTTACGAATGATAAAGCGGATGTTGTGCGGTGTATGACACGAATCAACGTCGATTTGCTGATAAAATCAGCGAGCGAAACAAAAATAAAAAAAAACACTTGCCGAGTAGCGTTCTGATCCGTAATATTCACCTCCGTCGATAGGGCAAGGCGCCCGTAGCTCAGCTGGATAGAGCGTTGGCCTCCGGAGCCAAAGGCCGAAGGTTCGAATCCTTTCGGGCGCACCATCATCCGGTCGTATTGGCAATGGTAACAAAACATTGGTGGCTATAGCTCAGTTGGTAGAGTCCCGGATTGTGATTCCGGTTGTCGCGAGTTCAAGCCTCGTTAGCCACCCCATATTATAATGTGTTGATCTCCCAGTCAGCATGTTGGCTTTTAAAAGCCCGCTTGTTTTACAAGCACACAGAATTTAGTCAGTGATAACGTAGTTTTATAGCGTATCTCAGGCTTCTAGGATTAGCGGACCAGATGGTTTGTTCTCTTAGTAACGATTTAGTCGGTGAATAGCGCAGTTTGGTAGCGCATCTGGTTTGGGACCAGAGGGTCGGGGGTTCGAATCCCTCTTCACCGACCACTTACAATGGTGGCTATAGCTCAGTTGGTAGAGTCCCGGATTGTGATTCCGGTTGTCGCGAGTTCAAGCCTCGTTAGCCACCCCATTTTTAGGTTATCTTTTATTAGAGACCTTGGCCTTGTAAGCCTAAACATTGTCGGTGAATAGCGCAGTTTGGTAGCGCATCTGGTTTGGGACCAGAGGGTCGGGGGTTCGAATCCCTCTTCACCGACCACCATTAAGAAACCTGAATCGAAAGATTCAGGTTTTTTTTCGTCTAAATAAAAGTAAATTTGTATCATTGGTTTAAAGCCCGAGGGTCGGGGGTTCCCGATATTAGAACCTTGCTCTTCACCGACCACCATTAAGAAACCTGAATCGAAAGATACGGTTTTTTTTCGTCTGTAGAAAAGTAAATGTAGATCTGCGTCATTGGTTTAAAGCCCGAGGGTCGGGGGTTCCCGATATTAGAACCTAGCTCTTCACCAACCACCATTAAGAAAACCGTGTCGAAAGATACGGTTTTTTTTCGTCTAAATAAAAGTAAATTTGTATCATTGGTTTAAAACCAGAGGGTCGGGGGTTCCCGATATTAGAACCTAGCTCTTCACCAACCACCATTAAGAAAACCGTGTCGAAAGATACGGTTTTTTTTCGTCTGTAGAAAAGTAAATGTAGATCTGCGTCATTAGTTTAAAGCCCGAGGGTCGGGGGTTCCCGATATTAGAACCTTGCTCTTCACCGACCACCATTAAGAAACCTGAATCGAAAGATACGGTTTTTTTTCGTCTGTAGAAAAGTAAATGTAGATCTGCGTCATTGGTTTAAAGCCCGAGGGTCGGGGGTTCCCGATATTAGAACCTTGCTCTTCACCGACCACCATTAAGAAACCTGAATCGAAAGATTCAGGTTTTTTTTAGTCGGTAGAAAAGTATCGTTAATTTTTGTGTAGAAACGCAGAGGGTCGGGGGTTCACTGATATTAGAACCTAGCTCTTCACCGACCACTATTAAGAAACTTGGATCGAAAGATTCAGGTTTTTTTTCGTCTATTGGAAATGGTGAAGCGTGTAGTTTGGTAGTGCATCTTTGATGTTAGAAATAGCGGACCAGAGGGTCGGGGGTTCCTGATATTAGAATTTAGCTCTTTACCAACCATTATTAAGAAACCTGAATCGAAAGATTCAGGTTTTTTTTCGTCTGTTGGAAATGGTGAAGCGCGTAGTTTGGTAGCGTATCTCTGATATTAGGAATAGCGGACCTGAGAGGCTGGGCTCTGAGCACCATTAATAAATCGGAATATTTATGTTTTTATTAGCTCAAAATGACCAATAACTCAGTGAGGTTAGCTAGATCTGAATAGTAGCTATTTGGATTGTGTACTGCCCATTTTATCAAATGATGAGAAAACAGTGCGAATATGCTGCGTAGGTGTGTGGCGTAAATTTTGCAACCGTTCGTTGTAATAGATATATCCACTAATGTTTATATTTTTAGTGGTTATTGTCGCTAGTTATTTTAATAATAACGATATTTTGTTTAATTAATGTTAATTTATTTTTTAATGATCAATGATGTTTTATTCATATTGATGTTTTTATAAGGTTATAGGTCTTTGGTTTGTTGTGCTGTTTTTATGTCTATATTTGTTGGTATTCAAGGTGTTGTTGGTTTTATTTTGTTTAGTGTTCTGTTGTTTTAATATGTGTTTATATGAAATAAATATGCAGGAATTATAAATAATGATAGTTTTTTACTTTGAGTTGTTGCTTTTTTGTAATATTTTTGACAGATTGAAGTAGGACATGCAATCAGACAATAGTATTGGCATGGAAAGGATTCAATTTTTCAGAAAGGCAGGATGCTGCCAGTAGTGGAGTCTGATAATGGCATTATTAGAAGTAAAAAATCTCCGTATAGAATACCCCTCACGACATGGTGTACACGCAGCGGTGAAATCACTGTCATTCACTATTGAGCGTGGTGAAATTATGGGTGTTGTTGGTGAGTCAGGTGCGGGTAAATCGACGGTGGGAAATGCTGTTATTGATTTATTAAGCCCTCCTGGACAAATTGCTAGTGGTGAAGTTTTTCTTGATGGAACTAAAATATCAGGCTTAAAGCCGGAGCAAATGCGTAAAGTTCGTGGATCAAAAATTGGTTTTATTTTTCAAGATCCAATGACCTCATTAAATCCTTTATTCACGGTTGAGCAGCAATTAACTGAAACCATTGTAACTAATTTAAAAGTCTCTCAATCTGAAGCTCTCAAGCGTGCATTAGTGTTAATGGATCAGGTGGGTATTCCTGAGCCTCAACTGCGAATTAAACAATATCCTCATCAATTTTCTGGCGGTATGCGACAGCGTGTCGTGATCGCCATTGCGTTAGCGGGTGAGCCGGACTTAATTATTGCCGATGAACCGACCACCGCGTTGGATGTATCAATTCAAGATCAAATATTAACCTTGATTCGTGACTTATGTGTGCAGAAAAATGTCGGCTGTATGTTGGTGACCCACGATATGGGGGTAGTTTCAAATGTCACTGATCGCGTTGCTGTGATGTATCGCGGCGACTTAGTTGAGATTGGTACTACCGAGCAAGTATTGCAGCGGCCACAACATCCTTATACCCAAAGTTTAATTTCGGCTGTACCGCGTTCAGATATTAAATTGAAACGCTTTCCATTAGTGACGTATATCGAAGACGTTAAGCAGACGCCAACGTTGGATGTTAAACACCATTGGTTAGGGCAAAGCCAAGATCAGCGAACCTATCAAGGCGCGTTACTTGAGGTTGAAAACGTTAACTTACGCTTTATTACTAAAGACTCACTATTTGAAAGTCGCCGTGAATATGTCCAAGCCAACAATGATGTCAGCTTTCATATTGCTGAAGGTGAAACCTTTGGTTTAGTGGGGGAATCCGGTTCTGGTAAATCAACTATCGCGCGTGTTATTGCAGGTTTATATCCGCCAAACAGTGGCACTGTAAGGTTTGAAGGGATTGATCTTACTGCGCTGAAAAGTGAGTCTCAGCGCCGTCCTTTGCGCCGTCAAATGCAAATGGTATTTCAAAATCCTTATACCTCAATGAATCCTCGTATGCGTATTTTTGACATTATTGCCGAGCCAATTCGATTTCATAAATTAACTAAAAATGAAGCGCAAACTCGGCAAATTGTGAATGACCTCTTGGATTATGTTGGTCTAGGTCGTGCAGCAGGCATTAAATTTCCACATGAATTTTCTGGTGGTCAGCGACAGCGAATCTCGATTGCACGTGCTTTAGCCACTCGACCACGGTTATTAATTTGTGATGAGCCAACGTCTGCACTGGATGTATCAGTACAAGCACAAATTTTGAATTTATTAAAAGATCTACAAGATGAACTTAATTTGACGATGCTATTTATTAGTCATGATTTACCCGTGATCCGTCAAATGTGTGATCGTATTGGTGTGATGCAACAAGGAACCTTATTGGAGGTCGCGCCAACAGAGCAATTATTTACCGCACCACAACATCAATATAGTCAGCATTTGATTTCGTTAATGCCTGAATTTAAAGGGTTAACAGTCAAACCACAGCAACGCGCTTAATTTGTTGTTATGAGTGAAAAATGAAACACATACTGAGCGACGACGCTTGGGCATAAAGGAGTTATGCAATGAAAACCATCAAGAATAAATTAGCGTTAGCATTAGTTGTTGCGGGATTAAGTTTCAGTGTGACAGCCGCAGATCTAAAGCTTGGTTACGCATCAGATCCGGTCTCTCTTGATCCTCATGAGCAACTGTCTGGCGGCACACTACAGTTGTCCCATATGGTGTTTGATCCACTGGTTCGTTTTACCCAACAAATGGATTTTGAACCTCGTCTGGCACAAAGTTGGCAGCGTATTGATGCCACTACTTTTCGATTTACATTACGCCAAGGGGTGAAATTTCACTCTGGTAATCCATTGACAGCTGATGATGTGATTTGGACCTTTAATCGTCTCCAAGCATCGCCTGACTTTAAAGCGATTTTTGAACCTTATTCTGAGATGAAAAAAGTCGATGACTATACCGTCGATATTGTCTCTAAAGGCGCTTATCCATTGGTACTTCAAACTGCGACCTACATTTTCCCAATGGACAGTAAATTTTATAGCGGTAAGACTGCCGACGGTAAAGATAAAGCCGAAGTGGCTAAACACGGCAATTCATTTGCTTCAACCCATATGTCTGGAACCGGCCCTTTTACGGTTACAGAACGTGAGCAAGGGGTAAAAGTCGAATTTACGCGATTTGCTGGCTATTGGGATACCGCCTCAAAAGGCAATGTCGACACTATTTCACTATTACCTATCAAAGAAGATGCGACCCGTGTTGCCGCGTTACTTTCTGGTGGGGTCGATATGATTGACCATGTTGCACCCAATGATCATAAGCGTCTTAAAAGTGCCGAGGGGGTTGATTTGGTAACGTTACCTGGCACTCGCTTGATCTCATTTCAAATGAATCAAAAAAGTAATGAAGCCCTAAAAGACGTGCGTGTTCGTCAAGCCATTGTGCATGCGATTAATAATGAAGGTATTGTTAAAAAAATCATGAAGGGATTTGCGACTGCGGCTGGACAACAAAGCCCTGCGGGTTATCAAGGTCATGATAGTGAATTAGTGCCTCGTTATGATGTTAAAAAAGCTAAGCAATTAATGAAAGAAGCGGGTTATGAAAAAGGTTTTACGCTTACCATGCTAGCGCCTAATAACCGCTATGTTAACGATGCTAAAATTGCTCAAGCAGCGGCTGCAATGTTGTCAAAGATTGGCATTAAGGTGGATTTGAAAACGCTGCCAAAAGCGCAGTATTGGCCTGAGTTTGATAAATGTGCTGCCGATATGATGATGGTTGGTTGGCATGCTGACACTGAAGATTCTGCTAACTTGACTGAATTTTTGACCATGACCCGTAATGAGACAACAGGTAAAGGTCAATATAACTGCGGTTTCTATTCTAATCCTGAAGTGGATAAGCTAGTCACTGCCGCCAATGTAGAAACCGATCCAATAAAACGGATTGCGATGCTAAAACAAGTTGAAGTCACGCTGTATAACGATGCCGCATTTGTACCATTGCATTGGCAGAGTACCGCTTGGGGGGCGCGCAATAATGTTCATGCCGGTGCGATCGTTAACTCAATGGAAATGCCATATTTTGGTGACCTTGTCGTCGATGAAAAATAATAATTAATGAGCTGTAAATAAAGCTAAGCATGAGTGCCGAGGCGAGTTTGCTTCGGCATTTTTTCAGGATGAAATTAAAAGGGGCAGGGAATGTTTTCGTTTCTGGTCAAACGCCTGTTTCAGGCACTGATAGTGATGTTTGTGATCAGTCTGGTGGCATTTGCCATTCAGGACAACCTTGGCGATCCGTTACGGGAATTGGTCGGGCAGTCGGTATCAGAAGCTGAACGGCAACAATTACGCGATGATTTGGGGCTTAACGATCCGTTTGTCACCAAATATAGTCGTTTTCTGGGGAATGCCGTTCAAGGTAATTTAGGGACGTCATATACTTTTAAGCGTCCTGCGATTGAGGTTATTTTAGATAAATTAGTTGCTACTTTTGAACTGGTGTTTGGGGCGACAGTGATCATTATTTTAGTCTCGATTCCACTGGGTGTGTATTCCGCCATTCATCCTCGTAGTGTAGTGACGAAAGCGGTGATGGCATTTAGTAGTATTGGTATTTCAATTCCGGTGTTCTTAACCGCGATCATGCTGATGTATGTGTTTTCGATTGAACTTGGTTGGTTACCCTCGTTTGGCCGTGGTGAAACGGCGAATTATCTTGGTTGGGAATCAGGATTTTTCACCATTGATGGCTTAAAACATTTAGTACTGCCGTGTGTGGCGTTAGCCTCAATTATGTTGCCATTATTTATTCGGTTAGTGCGTTCTGAAATGTTGGAAGTATTAAGTTCAGAGTACATCAAGTTTGCGAAGGCAAAGGGATTGCCAATGAATAAGGTTTACTACCAACACGCACTTAAAAATACTATGTTGCCGGTATTAACCGTGGGTGGCGTGCAAATTGGCACCATGATCGCTTATACCATTTTGACTGAAAGTGTATTTCAGTGGCCAGGAACTGGGTTGTTATTTTTAGATGCTATTAATCGAGTTGATACCCCACTTATTACCGCGTATGTGATTTTTGTAGGACTCATTTTTGTGGTCACCAATACCATTGTTGACCTGCTTTATGGGCTGGTTAACCCAACAGTAGATTTGACGGGCAAGGGAGCGTAAGTCATGGAGAGTATTAGCACCGTTGCGCCAAGTCGTTGGCAACGTTTTAAAAATTCTGATATTGTGTATTATTTTCTTAAAGACAAAGTAGCGATGGTGTGTTTTGCCATTTTTATAAGCTTTGCTACCGCGGCTTTATTTGCGCCGTTTATTGCACCGACAAATCCTTATGATTTATCAACCATCGATATTATGGATTCTGAATTACCGCCGGCATGGATGGAAGATGGTGATCCTAATTTTAGCCTTGGTACCGATAATCAAGGCCGTGATATTTACTCGACTATTTTATATGGTATGCGTTTATCACTGACAATTGGTTTATTAGCTGTCGCGTTGCAATTAACACTTGGAGTGATTATTGGTTTAGCTGCGGGTTATTTTGGTGGCCGTATTGATAGTTTATTAATGCGCGTTGCTGATGTGCAGTTGTCGTTTTCCACCATGATGGTGGCGATTATTGTGTCTGCTATTTTCCGTACCGCATTAGGGGCTGAAACGTATGCGCAATACGCAGTGATTATGTTGGTGGTGATCATCGGCTTTGCGGAATGGCCACAGTATGCACGAACGGTACGTGCCTCGGTATTGGCAGAGAAAAATAAAGAATATGTTGAAGCGGCAAAAATAATGGGATTTCGCGCACCACGAATCATGTTTCGTCATATTCTTCCCAACTGCTTATCACCGATTTTAGTGATTTCAACGGTACAGGTTGCTAACGCTATTATGTCGGAAGCGGCGCTATCATTTTTAGGCTTAGGTTTACCGGTGGATCAGCCATCGCTAGGCTCACTGATCAGCATCGGCTTTAACTATATTTTCTCAGGTTCATGGTGGATAACCGCGTTCCCTGGGATCGTATTAATAACCTTAGTATTAGTGATTAACTTGCTGGGTGATTGGTTACGGGATGTGTTTAACCCTAAGATATATAAAGGTTAGCTTGGGTTTGCTATCTTGAGAATCAATGAAGAAAGGCGACCGAGTGGTCGCCTTTTTATTTACCGATTATTCTTGTGCATTAACCCATTTTTGAATGATAGTTTTTGCTTGTTCTTTGTTATCAATTAATAGGTTAAATAGTTCAGAATCACGATTTAAATCTGAAATTAACATCAAACCATTACCGTTGGTGACTTGCATGACAGCCATATCCTTGTCACCTTCAGGGAAATCTAGAAATAGGACGTTGTGTGAACCAAAATCAGTCGTTACATCTTTTAGCTGCCAAGTAATATCAAAAGACTCGCCATTTTCTGAAATGGTAACTATACCGATTCCGTTTTCAGCTAATGGTGAGAACTTCATTTCAGCCATCATTGGATCTGGGTTATGAGTAGTTGAATCATCACCTACGTAGAACCATGTTTTATTCGCAAATTGCTTCGGGGTCAGTTGCTTTGGTGTGAATGAGTCATCCAGTTTTTCAGAAGTCCAGAATAACAGGTCATTACCATCACCTGAAGCAACTGTTAGAGCTAGGTTGGGAGAGGTAAAAATGAATTCATCACCTTTTGAGCCATCTGCTTCAATGAAATGATTGCCTTGTACTTTAAATGGTTCTGTGCCTGATGAAATCCCTTCTTTATCGAACCACTCAGAACTGCCGTCTGCTTTATATGTTGCTTTTTGAATGCCTTCATCACTCATATAACCTTGATTCATACTGCCTAGGAACCATGCATCTTTTGAGATTAGGTATGAATGTAGATTGTTGACTAGTTGTTGCTCTTCAATATTACCTGCTTCATCAATCACTACGCGTACATCGTCTAACTCATTTAGAGTGCCGCTATTTTCATGCTTTTCGATTGTCTTTTGAGCTGCAATAACAACTTTAGTAATTTGCTCTTTATTAAGCAGAGTTAAGTCTTCAGGTAACGCTGATGTTAGAGAACGAGCGATTAGGTGAGCTTTAATAGCTTCTTCGCTTGTTGCTTTATCTACGACGTAATCGCCGCTAATTGTTTTGCTATCAAGGTTCAGTTGGCTTGCTAGTTCATCAAAAGAGATATTGTCATTGTGAGCCATTGTCGTAAATGGAGTAATAACATCCATATTTTTTGATGCGCCCATGGTGTAACTGTTAGCAACATAGCCAATGCTATCACTGTCTTGAGTTTTATCTACAACAGCTTTAGCAAGTAGAGGGTAAGCTGCGAGCTCTTTTGATATTGTTAGTTGTCCTTTTTCATTGGTAAAGCCAATGCTCTCACCATCATCACACTGTTTATTGTCATTTTTATCAACGCATACTTCAGCGTTTGTCAGGTAGCCATCAATTACTGTGATGGTTTTCGTGTTTTCATTTGGAGCTTCTGGCGTATCAGAATCACCGCCACCACAACCCGTCAATGTGAATGCTAAAAGTAAAGAACCTGCTAGAAGAGAAAGCTTGAATTGCATCGATAAACCCTTAATGAAATAGTTCTGATTTTTCATGAAATCATAAGGTGCTAATTTTATTGGTATTTAAGTTAATTACAATGCAAAATATAGCTTTCATTCTTGTGCTGAATATAAAGTTTTTGGAATTGTGATCACACTTATAAAATGATTTTAGGGTTATAGAACGAGGGTATTAGGAGTGATGGGAGGGTATAAAAAAAGCGACATGATAGTCGCTTTATTTAGTTTTTGTTAACCAACATTTAGAAAATCAAATGTGCCATTAGCGCAATCACTGGCAAAGTGACTAAGGTACGCAGAATGAAGATCACAAATAACTCCCATGCTTTAACGGGGACTTTACTACCAATTAATAGCGCGCCAATCTCAGACATATAAATCAATTGGGTCACTGACATCGCTGCGATAATAAAGCGGGTCATGTCACTTTGAATGGTCGATGCCAAAATTGATGGCAAGAACATATCAGCAAACCCGACCACGATGGTTTTTGAGGCTGCTTCTGCTTCTGGAATATGCAGCAATTCAAGGAATGGAATAAATGGCATTCCTAGGTAATCAAAAATAGGGGTGTTCTCAGCGATCACTAATGCGATGGTACCAATTGCCATCACAACCGGCAGGACGCCAAACACCATATCAACCGCGTTTTTAATACCATCAAGCAGAATTGCAGGTAAGCTTTTTACTTCAGCCGCTTTTTTTAGTGCTTGCTCTAGTCCGTACGAGAAAATGTTATGACCTTCAGGAACGGTTTCATCATGTGATGATTCAGTGGTGCCATTAATATAGATATTTTTCTTACGCGATAACGGTGGTAAGCGTGGCACGATAATCGCGGCGACTAAACCCGCTAAACAGATGGTTAAGTAAAACGGGGCAAACATATGCTCTAAATTAACTTGAGCGATAACAACTAAGCTGAAAGTGATTGATACTGCTGAGAATGTTGTTCCAATAACCGCGGCTTCACGCTGGGTGTACATACCTGATTCATATTGTTTACTGGTCAGTAATACGCCAACAGAGCCATCACCTAACCATGAAGCAATACAGTTAACAGATGAGCGACCAGGCAGACCAAAAATAGGGCGCATGATACGGGTAAATAAAGTACCAAAGAATTCGAGTAAGCCAAAATTAAGCAGTAGTGGTAGTAATAAACCCGCAAAAATAAACACTGAGAATAATACTGGCAGTAAATCATTTAAAACTAAGCCACCGGTGGCATCGTTACGAAACATTACCGGACCAAGGCTAAAGTAGGTCATTACTGCAAAAATAGCACCTAATTGCTGCACAATAAACCACATAGGTGATGGGTTTAATAAGCCATTGACGAAACTGTTTTGAAGAATAAGACGCGGTTTAAACAGTTTCGTTATGATCGACATTACAGCGGTGAAGGTGATCACCCCGGTCACAATGGATGTTAGTGAATTTTCAAAATGGCTTTGAATGGTTTTGGCTAATATCGCAATGGGAATTGTAATGTCACCATTAAAGTTAATCGGTGCCATAAATAAAAATACCCCAACTAAGGATGGGATAATAAACATTAACCAATTATGGATGTTTTTAGGTGGTGCTACTGCTTGTTGATGCATATTTGTCTATAACCTACTGGTAGAAACGGCCGAATTAATGGGGGTATCCCCGAGGTTTTGTTGGAATAACTATTCACTATTATGCCATAAATAAGAAATCGAAGATTACATTTTTTATCGAATAGATGGAATAGTTGATAAGTAAATAAATGGTTATTTATGCGAATATTTAGGTTTTTTATTCTTTTAGTGGGGCTGGTTTTAGCTGGAAGCGGTTAATTGCAATGCAAATAATGACGGGTCTTAATAATAGACACGGTATTTATTAAATATGAGGCGGTTATTTACCGCTATTGTTACCCCTTGGTAATAGTCTTTATATTTTTAAGCTATTGTTGATTTTTGGTAATGGGTTAGACTTCATCACATCAGAAAGCATTACTAAAGATGATGCTCAATTAAATATTTGGTTAAGGTTAAGGTTATGAGAATAACTTTGCGAAACCGACATTTATTAGTGTAACTCCTAAATCCAATAATAGATTTCATTACTATTAAGGTAATGCGATCACAAATACTCGATGAGATGAAAGTATTAACTTTGGTCTTATATATGAAAATAAGGATCTACCAATGACAACATTAACAACTAAGCCAGGTATTACACTGATCAAATCAGGTACTTTTAAACTTAATGATTTAAGTAAATTACTTGAAGTTGAAGGCTTAAAAAGTGATATGGCTGAAGTTGCTGTAACTACTAACAGTAATGCACTAACGATTGGTCACTTCACCATGTCTCCTGGTGTTGAATTTGAATACTTTTATGATTCTGTTGAGTACAAGGTGATCACTAAAGGTAAAATTGTTGTTCGTGATGAAGCGGGTACTAAATATGTTGCTGAAGTAGGTGACGTTATTCTATTTAGCCCTGATGTTAAGGTTATCTTTGATGCTGAGAGTGATGGTGAAGCTATTTACACTGCTCATCGTTCAGCAGCAGCAGACTTCGCTCCTGCAAAATAAAGAACAAATATTTTATTGTTATAAATTATAGCCTTAACTTATTGTTAAGGCTTTTTTATGACTTTAAAATGTAACCATTACTGTTTGGTAACAGTGTTTTTGATTTTGATAGTATTGTTAATCACAAGGTAATGGTTAAAATAGATCTATATCATAAATGCTTGTTAATTTCGTATAGACTGAAATGATTGAGCTTAAATAACGATGAGGTACACCATGGCAGTACATTCAAATCAGCAATTTCATGTCGGTCAGATCATTGATGAACATCCGTTTGTTGCTGGTGATGGCGCAGTTATTGAGATGTTCCGTAATGATATGAGTAATATCGTTTTTATTGGTTTAACGGGCATTACAGCTGAAGAGCAGCAAATGATGGCAGAAGCTACCGCAGAATTTGGTTTAATGAAAACTGAAAATGGTGGTTGCTTGGTGGTATTTAAGTTAGCTGAACTTGCGTTTGATATTCAATTTAATGCAGCAGCTATTCCAAATGAATATTTTCAACAGCCAACAACATCAACATTGGCATTATCAATGATGGCTCTTGATACGAGTAACAATGAATTGAAAGTTATTCGTGAATTATCATTACCTGAAACAGTTACTCAACAAATGATTGAGGTTATGCAGATTCAACGTGCAATTAAAGACCCAATGACGGTTAATGCCGAGAATATGCATTTATTGAATACGGTTAGTACTGAAGAATTATTAGAACAAATTACACTAACGCCAATTCAAACTGTGATTGCACCAAGTTGTAGCTGTGGTCATAGCCATGATGATGGACATCATCATCATTAAGAAGCAATTTTAAGCATCGATAAAATAAAAAACACCGCTTTTAAGTGGTGTTTTTTTATAGAAAGGTGTTTTTTGAAAAAGGCGAATTGAATACAACTTCCTTATTGGTATAAATGTGGTTCAGACTTTGTTCTTGCTATAAATGTCTTTGCATCACATGGAGTAGAAAAATAAAATCCTTGGCATAAGTGAATATTGAATTGGTTAACTTTATTTAGCTCTGATTCTGTTTCAATACCTTCAGCAACGATAGTAAGATTTAATGAATTTCCTAATGTTGCTAGTGTTTCAAGCATATTACTTTTTGATACTGTAAATCTATCTGAAATGAAATATTTGTCTATTTTCATTATATCAAAAGGTAACTCTTGAATGGTAAGTAAATTTGAATATCCAGTGCCGATATCATCAATTGATAATAATATGGATTCTTTTTTCAATTTTCTCATTACAATATTAATTTCATCCAAATAAATAAAACTATTTTCACTCTCTGTTAATTCTATTACTATTTTATTTTTTATTCTTGAATTGTTTTTAATTAAAGTAACGACTTTTTGCATGAATTTGTCATCAAGAATCATTGATACAGTAAAATTAAAGCTTAGCATGAAATCTTTATTTATATTGGCTTTGTTTAGTGTATTAAATGCCTCTTTTATTAAGTTCAAAGTAATGCTTTTTATATCATTGGTTTTTTCTAAGTTAGAGATAAATTCAGCGGGGGGGATAATTATTCCATTATGATTCCAACGGCATAGGATTTCAGCTGAAACGAATTTTTGTTGCTTTGTTGAATAGATAGATTGAAAATAAGGGATGAATTCATTATTGTTAGCTGCTTTTTTTAGACGTCGATATAAAATATTATTATTGTCAAAATAGGATAATAAGAGGAATGATATAATATTAATCAAGAATAATGATATGATAAAGTTAAAAGATAGAATCATTAAAAGTTTTTTAATGGTTAAGCCACTAATAATAACAGAATGAAGGTGCTTGGCATTGTGCGTTAAATTATAATATAAAAGACCTTTAGGTATTATTGAGCTTGAGTCAATGACAAGGAAATTAGTTATTATATTATGGCTTAAGTTTTTTAATAATATAGAGTAGAAGTTAATTATATAATAGCCAGATCCAAATTTAAAAATGTAATTAGTCTTGGTTTTATTATAAGGGTCATCAAATAATTTAACCCCTACATTATTATGGATCATTTGTTTTATATATTCAGGTACTGATTTGTTAATACCGCTATTATTATAATGATATTTGTCATTATAAATGTAGGCAATATCCATTATCTCTGGATATTTTATTTCAATGTCTTCTAGAAAACGCTGGTTTTGTTCTTTGCTATTTAACTCTAGGTTGCTTTCATGTTCAATGTGCAATTGAGGTTTATAAATAACGTTATCTAATAGTTGTATGATGTTGCTTATTTGTTTCCGCTCTATGTGTCTAATGGCTATATGACTGATTAATAATGATAATAAAATACTTAGTAATATGATTATAAAAAAGGAATATATTTTTTTCATTGTTATCTTTTTATTTAATGCACCATGATGCTTATTGTGCCTATTTGTTATCGAGTGGATGTATTATATATATCAATAATTTTAAATAACAATAATTAATTATATTTTAAATTGAGTTCAACTTATTTTTTGAGGATTCGTAATCGTGATTTTTGATGGTAATGATGTTATTTAATTAAATTTATAATGTATATGTATGTATTTATAATCTGTATTTTGGTGAAAATAGACGCTTTTATTTTTTAAGTGCAAATAAAAAAGGCCGATAATTCGACCTTTTTTATACTGTCAGATATCTGACTATCGCATCGTAACAAATTCTTCTGAACCTGTTGGGTGGATAGCAACAACGCTATCGAAATCAGCTTTGGTTGCGCCCATCTTAATGGCAACACCAAAACCTTGAATCATTTCATCGACGGTATAGCCGATACCATGTAGACCAACAACTTTTTCATCCGCTCCCGCACAAACAAGTTTCATTTTGCATGGCTGGCGATGAGTCGTTACTGCGGTGTACATTGAGGTAAAGCCTGATTGATAAACTTTGACGTTTTGTTCGCCATATTGATCAATCGCTTCTTGAGTTGTAAGACCAATCGTACCAATTGGCGGGTGGCTAAATACCACTGTTGGTACCAGTTTGTAGTCCATTTTTGCTTCAGGCTTGTTGTTAAACAAACGCTCAGACAATTGACGACCAGCTTTAACAGCAATAGGTGTTAGTTCGATACCGCCTTCCATGATGTCGCCAACACAGTAAATACCGTCAATATTGGTTTGTTGGTATTGATCAACTTTGATGTAACCACGAGCGTTGGTTTCAACACCAGCAGCTTGAAGGTTGATTTTGTCGGTGGTTGGGTGACGACCAATTGCCCAAATCAGTAAATCGGTGTTATGTGATTTACCGTCTTCAAAATGAAGTGTGATAGAACCATCGGCCTCTTTTACTACTTCTTTAGGAATTGAATGGGTGTGAAGGGTTGGGCCTTCAGCTGCCATTACTTCTACTAAAGTATCAACAATCATTGGATCAAAGCTACGTAGTGGTGATTCTTTACGAACGAACAGATGGGTATCTGTGCCGAGTGCACTTAATACACCCGCGATTTCAACCGCGATATAACCAGCACCTACAATCGCTGTACGCTTTGGTTGCTCAACTAGTTTAAAGAATCCGTTAGAGTCGATACCATGTTCAGCACCAGGTACATTTGGAATTGATGGCTCACCGCCAACGGCAATTAAAATATGATCAGCGGTGTAATGCTCACCGTTAACGGCAATAGTTTTAGCGTCAACAAAGGTCGCAAAGCCATTGATGACTTCAACGTTATTATTGCCAAGTACATTATCATACGAAGTGTGAATGCGGCTGATGTAAGCTTCACGATTTTCAACCAGTTTAGCCCAGCTAAATTCTTTCACATCAACATTAAAGCCATAGTCTTTAGCGTAAAGATGAATAGCTTCAGCGATTTGAGCACCGTGCCACATTACTTTCTTAGGTACACAACCAACGTTAACGCAGGTGCCACCAAGGGCTTTTGCTTCAATAATGGCTACTTTTGCGCCATACATTGCTGCACGGTTTGCTGATGCAATACCGCCGCTACCACCACCGATACAGATATAATCAAAATGCTTCGCCATGACTTTACTCCAATAGATGTTATGAATATTCACTGTCACCTAGTGTAATCAAGATTGGGCTGAGTGACGAGGATTTAAAATCGGAAAAATCGATTAGTATAATGTTTTACCATCGAAAATGATGATTGTCACGAAAGGAATGTAACAGCCACATACAGAATGTAGCTGTTTTATTTAGTAAAAAGCGAATCGAAAGGGTTTACTCGGGTACGATCCACTCGACCTTATGATGGCCATGATTCGGTGCTATCGCTTGTTGTAGCCATGGCAGTATTTGCTCCATTTGGGTAGCTAACTTCCATGGTGGATTAATTACAATCATGCCTGAAGCGGTCATGCCTCGTTCTTCAGTATCTGGTTCTACACCCAGTTCAATTTGAAGAATATTGCGAATATTTAAGTCTTTCAAACCTTGAATCATATTATCAATTGTTTCGCGGTAAACCACCGGATACCAAATTGCATAGGTACCTGTCGCCCAACGTTGGTGGCTATGCTTAATCGCTTTTACCACATCTTGATATTCATGTTTAAGCTCATAAGGTGGATCAATCAGTACCATTCCACGGCGTTCTTTGGGTGGTAGGCTTGCTTTTAAACGTGCAAAAGCATCTTCTTGATACATTTTAACGCGACGATCACCACGGAATTCTTGCAGTAATAATGGAAAATCGCTTGGGTGTAATTCGGTTAATACCATGCGATCTTGTGCGCGGATTTGGGCGCGTGCCACTTTGGGTGAGCCGGGGTAATAACGCAATTCATCCGTGTCATTAAGGGCTTTAATGGCATCAATATAAGCGGTGATTTCTGTCGGGATATCGTCGCGTGACCAAATGCGGGCGATACCTTGCTTAAACTCTCCGGTTTTTTCGCTGCGCTCATCTTGAAGATCATAGCGACCAACACCTGAGTGAGTATCGTGATACACGAATGGTTTATCTTTCTGCTTGAGTGCATCCAGAATTAAGCTTTGAACAATGTGTTTAACCACGTCTGCGTGGTTGCCAGCGTGAAAGCTGTGGCGATAACTCAGCATGAAATTAGTCTCTATCGGTATCTAAAGCAGGGATGCTAACTGCTATTATCGTCAATTATTCACCAATATCCAACCATAGAGCCCACCTTTGCGATTATCAATATGGCTTAAATAGGCGATTTAAACCTTTTTAGACCCTAAACTGATCAAAGGATTGAAATTTAACTATTGCGGGCGCATGTTAATAAGAAGATAAAAATAAAGGAAAAGTGTATGTCTAACCCATTATTGACGATGACTGATTTGCCACCGTTTGCTCATATTAAGCCTGAGCACATTAAACCTGCGGTTGAACAAGCAATCACTGATTGTCGAAACAACGTTGAAGCTGTGTTATCTCAATTTCAAATGCCGACGTGGAATACGATTTGTCGTCCATTGGCAGAGTTAGATGATCGTTTAGGTCGTATTTGGTCACCAGTAGGGCATCTTAATGGGGTGAAAAATAGCCCTGAGTTACGCCAAGCGTATGAAAGTTGCTTACCGTTATTATCAGATTACGCGACGTGGGTTGGACAACATAAAGGCCTTTATGATGCGTATAAGATGATTCAAGCCAGTGATGATTTTGCTGATTTAAGTCAAGCCCAACAAAAATCGGTTACTGATGCCCTGAAAGAGTTTGAGCTTTCTGGTATTGGTTTACCTGCTGAGCAACAACAACGCTTTGGTGAGATCAGTAAACGTTTATCTGAACTAGCCTCAACCTTTAGTAATAATGTACTCGATGCCACTATGGCGTGGAGCAAAGTGATCACTGATGTTGAGCAACTTCGCGGCCTACCAGAATCCGCATTGCAAGCAGCACAAGCGAATGCACAAGCTAAAGATGAGCAAGGCTATCTATTTACGTTAGATATTCCTTCATACCTACCTGTGATGACGTACTGTGATAACCGTGAGTTACGCGCTGAAATGTATCAAGCATTTAGTACTCGAGCGTCAGATCAAGGTCCAAATGCGGGCGAGTTTGATAATACTGACATCATTGCTGAAAAACTAAAATTGAGTCATGAAGTTGCATTGTTATTAGGTTTTAGCAGCTACGGTGAGAAATCACTGGCAACTAAGATGGCACAATCGACTGACCAAGTACTGGGCTTTTTAAATGACTTAGCTGATCGCGCCAAGCCACAAGGTGAGCGTGAAGTGGCAGAGTTGCGCGACTATGCGCGTAATGAATTTAAGGTTGAACAGCTTGAACCGTGGGATTTCGCTTTTTATTCTGAAAAATTAAAGCAACATCGTTACAGTATTTCTGATGAAGAATTACGACCATATTTCCCTGAGCAAAAAGTGGTTGCGGGATTATTTGAAGTGCTAAACCGTGTGTTTGGGCTTGAAATAAAACAGCGCCATGGGGTGCAAGTGTGGCATGAATCGGTGACCTTCTATGACATCTTTGATGCTAAAGGCTCGTTGCGTGGTAGTTTCTATTTAGATTTATATGCCCGTGAACATAAACGTGGTGGCGCATGGATGGATGAGTGTATGGTTCGCCGTACGCGCATTGATGGTAGCTTGCAAACCCCTGTCGCGTATTTAACCTGTAACTTTAATCGTCCTGTTGGCGATCAACCTGCATTGTTTACGCATAACGAAGTTACAACCTTGTTCCATGAAACAGGGCATGGTATTCACCATATGCTAACTCAAATTGATGTCGCTGCGGTATCGGGTATTAATGGTGTGCCGTGGGATGCGGTTGAATTACCAAGTCAATTTTTAGAAAATTGGTGTTGGCAGGAAGAAGCGTTAGCGTTTATTTCTGGTCATTACCAAACCGGTGAACCATTGCCTAAAGCGATGCTAGATAAAATGTTAGCGGCTAAAAATTTCCAATCTGCGATGTTTATTTTGCGTCAGCTTGAATTTGGTTTATTCGATTTCAGTTTATACACTAACTACGATCCACAAGTTGGTGCTCAAGTGTTAGAAACCTTGTTTGCAGTTAAAGATAAAGTGTCGGTAGTGCCTAGTCCTGAATGGGGGCGTTTCCCACATAGCTTTAGTCATATTTTTGCCGGTGGTTATAGCGCAGGTTATTACAGTTACTTGTGGGCAGAATTATTGTCAGCTGATGCATTCTCTCGTTTTGAAGAAGAAGGTATTTTTAATACGCAAACAGGTAACGACTTCCTGACGTGTGTCTTAGAAAAAGGCGGCAGTGAAGAGCCAATGGAATTGTTTAAACGTTTCCGTGGCCGTGAGCCACAATTAGATGCAATGTTGCGTCACAGTGGTATTACTGGCTAAGACGCGTTAATTGCGAAGGTCAGATTAATAAAAAAGGCTCCTTGGGGAGCCTTTTTTGATCGTAGTGCTAAGAGGATGATCCACTTAGCTAAATTATTTGGTGTATCAGTCTTGTACCGTTATTGCCATTGGCCAGCCCATATCTGTTTGGCGGGTGGCTTCTTGGATTAGTTCACTACGAGTTAATGGATTATTGATCAACCATTTAGCCGATAATAATAACGTCAATTTGTTATCTTCCATGCATAAGCTAAATGGAGGTAAACACGTTTGATCTCGGCGATGACATAAAATAATTGCTAATCGTAGTAAGCGTAGCAAACGGGCTGCACTTGGTGCTGATAACGCATGTTGCTCTGGTAAGCTGGTTAATGGGCCGTTATGACGGCGCAAGAGTTCAGCAATGAGATTTTTTTGGGCACGAGTAAAGCCAGGTAAGTCCATGTGCTTAATTAAGTAAGCCGCATGTTCACCACTTTTTTTAAATTCAATGCTAGCGCCAATCTCATGTAATTTAGCCGCCGCTTGAAGTAAATTTTCAGCCGGTGGTTCCAATTGCCAGTTTGGGCATTGGGCTAATAACATCAGAGCCATATTGCTGACGTTATCGGCATGGGTATGATCTAATTGAAACCGTTGCTGCATGCTACTAATCGTACGAGAGCACACATCGTGGTGACGCATTTGATCCATCATTTCATAAACTAAGCCTTCACGTAGCGCACCGCCAGCAAGGGTCATAGATTCAATTTTTAATGATTCAAACAGCGCAATTAGGATCGATAGTCCACTTGGGAAAACCAATGCACGCTCTAATGTTAACCCTTCAATATCAAGGTCTTCTAAGCGTTCATATTGCATTGCTTGGCGTTGAAGGCGCTTAAGTTTTGGCAGAGTGATAATCTCATCCATGCCTTGTGCGAGCATAATTTCTTGTAATGCTTGCACGGTGCCGCTTGCGCCAACACAGGTTTCCCAACCTTGGTGGGTGTAACGTTCAATAATGGTTTCAATCGCATCTTTAGCGCCATTAATAGCAGCATCAAAGTTGACTGAGGTTAGGTAGCGATCTTTAAAATAACGCTCTAGCCAAGTGACACACCCAATTTTTAGGCTTGTCAGTGCGCTGGCATCAAAACCTTCACCAATAATGACTTCGGTACTGGCTCCACCAATATCGACCACCAGGCGTTTATCGCTGCCCCCAGAGGTATGCGCTACCCCTTGATAGATAATGCGTGCTTCTTCTTCGCCCGCTATCACGCTTACAGGATACCCAAGTATACTGTGAGCTTGGGAAAGAAATTCGTTAGCATTAACCGCTGTACGCAAAGCGGCAGTGCCGACAATGCGAATATGATCAGGTTTGATATCTTGCAAACGTTCGGCAAATATTGTCAAACACTCAAGGCCACGTTGAATGGCTTCTTGACTGAGTTCGTTTTGATTGTTCAAACCTGCAGCTAAACGTACTTTTCGTTTAATTTTAGCCAGTGTTTGCACGCTGCCATTGACTTCACGAACAACCCACATATGAAAACTGTTCGAACCTAGATCAATAGCGGCATAAAGCGGTGATACTGAATTTCTTTCCATAGAGATACTTTAACTTATTTTATGCTGGTTTGTTTTGTGGCGGACGACGGCGATTATTACGCTGACGAGATTGCCCCTGGCCTTGACCTTGACGCTGGTTATTACGACGACCACCTTGACGCGGAGTACGCTGTAAGCGAATTGGCGCAGGTAAATCATCTAACAGAGCATCAGAGTCATACTTTGATTGTGGAATACCATGCTCAATGTAAGTCTCAATCGCAGGTAGGTTAATCGCGTATTCTTCACAAGCGAAACTGATTGAATGACCACTTTCACCAGCACGACCAGTACGACCAATACGGTGAACATAATCTTCAGCGTCATCAGGAAGATCGTAGTTAAATACGTGGGTAACCATTGGGATATGTAAACCACGAGCAGCGACATCAGTAGCTACTAGGATATCAATATCACCTTTGGTGAATTCTTCTAGAATACGCTCACGTTTTTTCTGTGGAACATCACCGTTAAGTAGACCTACGCGATGACCATCAGCGGCTAAATGACCCCAAACATCTTCACAACGATGCTTAGTGTTAGCGAAAATAATCGCACGATCTGGCCATTCTTCTTCAATTAACGTTTGTAATAAACGCATTTTTTCTTGGTTTGATGGGTAGAACAACTCTTCTTGAATGCGGTGACCTGTTTTTTGTGCAGGTTCAACTACAACACTTTCTGGGCTATTCATATGCTCAAATGCAAGTTCTTTAACGCGGTATGATAACGTTGCTGAGAACAGCATGTTTAAACGCGCTTTAGGTTCAGGCATACGGCGGAACAAGAAACGGATATCTTTAATAAACCCTAAGTCGAACATACGATCGGCTTCATCAAGTACTACGACTTGAATGCTGGCAAGGTCGATAACGCGTTGCTTATAGAAGTCGATAATACGGCCACAAGTACCGATTAAAATATCAACGCCTTCGTCAAACACTTGTTTTTGTTTTTCATAAGGTTCACCGCCGTAAGCAAGGCCAGCTTTAAGGCCAGTGCTTGCAAGTAGCGATGACGCATCATTGAAAATTTGGATCGCCAACTCACGCGTTGGCGCCATAATGATCGCCCGCGGTTGATTGGTTTTACGCTCTGCTGGTGCAGGTGTCTCCAATAGATAGTTAAAAGTAGCGGTCAGAAAGGCTAGGGTCTTACCCGTACCTGTTTGAGCCTGTCCCGCGATATCATGGCCAGTGAGCACAACTGGCAATGCCAAGGCCTGGATCGGGGTACAATAATGAAACCCTTTCTCTTCCAATCCTTTTAGCACTAGGGGGTTTAACCCTAGTTCGGCAAATTTCTGCTCTGTGATATGTGTCGTTTTCATTACTATAGAATATCAGCTTAGGGTTGCAATACGAAACGTATTCCATTCAAATAGGATAACGATTTGCTGGTTAATTCAATATCAGCTAACAAAATCACTGTTGGAGTGGAAGATGAGCGATAAGATTGTGCAGCTTACCGATGAAAGTTTTGATACTGATGTTGTCAATGCTGCGGGCCCGGTACTGGTTGATTTTTGGGCTGAATGGTGTGGTCCATGTAAAATGATTGCCCCGATTCTTGATGAAATCGCTGATGAATACGAAGGCAAATTAACGATTGGTAAATTAAATATCGACCAAAACGCGGCAACACCGCCAAAGTTTGGTATTCGTGGTATTCCAACGTTATTACTGTTTAAAGATGGCGCAGTGGCAGCAACTAAAGTTGGCGCGTTATCAAAAACTCAACTGAAAGAGTTCCTTGAAGCGAACTTATAAGTGATATAATACCAACCATACACAATTTCTAAGTTGTGCATGGTTGGTCTAGCGACTATGCTAGACTGGTAGAACATTTAGTGTTAACGTAATGCACAGAAATTGCATTTCCGTTCAATTCTTGACCAAACCCTATTGGTCATCCTTATCTCAACTAATATAGAACCCCGATTTTGACAGACAAGAAACCCACCACTATGAATCTTACAGAACTCAAGAGCCAACCTATTCCTAAGTTGGTATCACTTAGCGAAAGTTTAGGATTGGAAAACCTGGCCCGCTTACGTAAGCAGGACATCATCTTCTCCATTCTTAAGCAACACGCGAAGAGTGGTGAGGATATTTTTGGCGACGGTGTTCTAGAGATTTTGCAAGATGGCTTCGGCTTTCTGCGTAGCGCAGACAGTTCTTACCTTGCAGGCCCAGATGATATTTATGTATCACCAAGCCAAATTCGTCGTTTTAACCTTCGTACTGGCGATACCATTGCCGGAAAGATTCGTCCACCGAAAGACGGTGAACGTTACTTTGCACTATTAAAAGTTAACGAAGTAAACTACGACAAACCTGACAACGCTCGCAATAAAATCCTTTTTGAAAACCTAACTCCACTGCACGCAAACGATCGTATGCGTATGGAACGTGGTAATGGCTCAACTGAAGATATTACAGCGCGTGTTCTAGATTTAGCTTCACCAATCGGTAAAGGCCAACGTGGTCTAATTGTTGCTCCGCCAAAAGCGGGTAAAACAATGTTACTGCAAAATATCGCTCAAAGTATTTCTCACAACCACCCAGAATGTGTGTTGATGGTATTGCTTATCGATGAGCGTCCGGAAGAAGTAACTGAGATGCAACGTCTTGTGAAAGGCGAAGTCATTGCATCAACGTTTGATGAACCAGCTTCACGTCACGTACAAGTGGCAGAAATGGTCATCGAAAAAGCAAAACGTTTGGTTGAGCATAAGAAAGATGTTGTTATCTTACTTGACTCAATTACGCGTCTAGCGCGTGCTTATAACACCGTTATTCCTTCTTCAGGTAAAGTATTAACCGGTGGTGTAGATGCTAACGCCCTTCATCGTCCTAAGCGCTTCTTTGGTGCTGCACGTAATGTAGAAGAAGGCGGTAGCTTAACTATCATCGCAACAGCGCTAGTGGATACTGGCTCTAAGATGGATGAAGTTATCTACGAAGAATTTAAAGGTACTGGTAACATGGAACTGCACCTTTCTCGCAAGATTGCTGAGAAGCGTGTTTTCCCTGCGATTGATATCAATCGTTCAGGTACCCGTCGTGAAGAATTATTGGCGAAAGCTGATGAGCTACAGAAAATGTGGATCCTGCGTAAGATCGTTCACCCAATGAGTGAAACGGACAGCATGGAATTCTTGATCGACAAACTATCAATGACGAAAACTAATGAAGAGTTCTTTGACGCAATGCGTCGTCAGAAATCATAATTAATTTAAGCGGTTATTGAATTAAAAACGTCACTTTCGAGTGGCGTTTTTTTTTGGCTGAAATCCAAACCTCATACCTAACATGATGGGGTTAACCCACAGAATTTAAACGGGTATTTTCTTTTTGTGGTCGACGGGTGTTTTCCTCTGCACAACTGGTTATACTAGCAAAAATCATTCTCATTAAGTTAATGGCAGCAATGCTGGTTTGACTTAGTTTAGCTACAGGTAGCCGCTATGAAATACAAGGATCTACGTGACTTTATTGCCTATTTAGAACAACAAGGGCAATTGCAGCGTATTCAACAGCCGGTTGATCCTAATCAGGAAATGACGGAAATTTGCGATCGTACTTTGCGTGCGGGCGGTCCAGCATTACTGTTTGAAAATCCTGTCGGTTATGACATGCCTGTACTGACCAACTTGTTTGGTACCCCTGAGCGAGTCGCAATGGGAATGGGGCGCGATAATGTTAAGCAGTTACGCGAAGTTGGAGAATGGTTAGCGTATTTAAAAGAGCCCGAGTCACCGCATGGTTTGCGAGATGCGATCAATAAGATTCCGGTGTTTAAGCAAGTGCTTAATATGCCTACTAAAGTATTGCGTAAAGCGCCTTGCCAACAAATCATCTGGCAAGGTGATGAGGTTGATTTAGATAAAATCCCGGTCATGAGTTGTTGGGCTGGTGATGTCGCACCGTTGCTAACATGGGGTTTAACTATTACCCGTGGTCCCAATAAAAAACGCCAAAATCTTGGTATTTATCGTCAGCAAAAAATTGCCAAAAATAAAGTCATCATGCGTTGGTTAGCACATCGTGGTGGCGCGTTAGATATGCGTGAATGGTGTGAAGCCCACCCGGGTGAAAAGTTTCCTGTCACGGTTGCTTTTGGGGCGGATCCTGCCACTGTGCTTGGTGCAGTAACCCCTGTGCCTGACACGCTGTCTGAATATGCGTTTGCTGGTTTATTGCGTGGTAGTCGTACTGAGGTGGTTAAAAGCATCAGTAACGACTTACAAGTACCAGCCAGTGCTGAAATTGTCATGGAAGGCTATATTGACCCTGAAGAATATGCTGATGAAGGTCCTTATGGCGATCATACCGGCTATTACAATGAGGTTGAACGCCATCATGTGTTTACCATTACTCATATTACGATGCGTAACGATCCGATTTATCATAGTACCTATACCGGGCGTCCACCGGATGAACCCGCAGTGCTTGGGGTGGCATTAAACGAAGTCTTTGTGCCGATTTTACATAAACAGTTTCCTGAAATTGTCGATTTTTATCTGCCGCCAGAAGGGTGTTCTTACCGTATGGCCGTGGTAACAATGAAGAAGCAATATCCCGGTCATGCTAAGCGGGTGATGATGGGGGTGTGGTCATTCTTACGTCAGTTCATGTATACCAAGTTTGTTATCGTGTGTGATGATGACGTTAATGCGCGTGATTGGCAGAGCGTGATTCATGCGATGACGACGCGAATGGATCCGGTGCGAGATAGCCTATTTATTGATAACACTCCGATTGATTCTCTGGATTTTGCCTCACCCGTCGTGGGTTTAGGTTCAAAAATGGGAATTGACGCCACCATTAAATGGCCGGCTGAATTGGCAAATACGACAACGATCTCGTCACCAATAACAACTGAATTTGATATTGAGGCTGGGATTGTCGCTTTGACGTTACAATTTCCCGCTATTATTGATTGTTATCTACCACCTGAAGCTGCTGATTACAGCATGGCAATCGTAAGTATGAATAAAACCATCGCGGGTGAAGCCGAGCAAGTGATGACTGGTGTCTGGGAATTTTTGAATCAATTTATCGATGCTAAGTTTGTGATTGTGTGTGATGGTGACGTTAATGTACGCGATTGGAACGATGTTATTTGGGCGGTGACGACTCGAATGGATCCAAGCCGTGATACGGTATTAATTGCCGCAACAGCAACGCATTGTTCGAAAATTGGTTTGGATGCAACCAATAAAATTGGCGTAGAAACCCACCGTGAGTGGGGTACTCCAATCGTTAAAGATCCACAGATAGTGGCGCAGGTTGATGCAATGTGGACTCAATTAGCGATCAATAACTGATCGCCGAAGATGGCCTTGAGTCACACTCATTAGCCTGATATTTTTATGTTTCAATGATAATTATTGTCATTGAATTGAGAGTTTTTTATGTACCAAGTACGCCTGTTGCCCAATAACATTACGTTTACTGCTAGCCCGCAGCAAACCGTACTACAAGCAGCGCTCGACGCAGGTATTGCTTTCCCTAACCGTTGCCAAGTGGGTGCTTGTGCGATGTGTTTGTGTCGTAAACAACAAGGTCAAATAAGCTATGAGCTTGAGCCGATGTTAACGCCACAAGAGCAGGCACAAGGCTGGATCTTTGCTTGTCTTGCGAGAGTGGAAAGCGACTTGGTGTTATCGTTAGACTAGAGGAAAACCATGTCTATCCAATGTGAAGTAAAGTCAGTTGAACCGTTGGCATGTAATACATACCGTATTTTATTAACGCCATTACAAGCCCTCGATTTTAAAGCGGGTCAATATTTATTAGCGGTGATGGGTGAGCAAGATAAACGTCCATTCTCAATTGCTAGTAGCCCTTGTCGTCAAGGTGAGCTTGAGCTTCATATTGGTGCTGCTGAACATAATGCTTATGCACTAGAAGTGGTTGAGACGATGAAGAACGCATTAGTTTCTCACCAAACAGTGACGGTTGAAGCTGCGCATGGTGAAGCTTGGTTACGCCATGAAAGTCAGCGTCCATTGCTAATGATTGCTGGTGGAACGGGGTTCTCTTATATTCGCAGTATGGTTGATAATTGTATTAGTCGTGGTTTAACTCAGCCGATATTTATTTATTGGGGAGGGCGTGATGTGTGTCAGTTGTATGCTAACGCTGAAATGGAGGCATTAGCCCAGCAGTACCCCAATATTAGCTATGTACCCGTGGTTGAAACCGCAGCTGAAGGTTGGCAGGGTAAGGTTGGTAATGTGCTTGATGCGGTTGCTGACGATTTTATTAGCTTATCTGCGTATGACATTTATGTTTGTGGTCGTTTTGAAATGGCGGGCGCGGCCCGTGAACGTTTCTGTACTGAAAAAGGTGCATTACGCGATCATATGTTTGCTGATGCGTTTGCGTTTATTTAACGACTAAACCGCATGAGAAAGGCGCGATAGTCGCGCCTTTTTTGTGACTATTTTTTGATGGATAATTCTCTTTGGGTCGCAACCTTTTGTTTAACCCATGTTTCGTTAAACCATAATGATAATAAAATAATCCCGCCACCAATAATTAATCGTGAGTAATCCACATCGTGGTTCCAGATCACAATATTAACGATTAGCCCTGCGGGGACTAAGGCGTTATTCATTATTGCTAACGCGCCAGCATTGACCATTGTCGCGCCTTTGTTCCAAATGAAATACCCTAATCCAGAAGCAATCACACCGAGGTAGGTTAAAATTCCCCACTGTAATGATGTTGTGGGTAATTTGGCACTATTACCAAACAATAAATACATCGGCACTGCCACGCAAACTGCCCCTAAATAAAACCAGCCAAAGACCGTATGCTGTGGAATATTCGTTTGTTCTTGTTCAATAATGCGTTTATAGCCAACCTGACCAATCGCAAAGCATAGGTTAGCGCCTTGAACAATGAAAAATCCAATAATGAAGTGTTGATTGATCCCTTCAAATTTAATTACTGCGGCTCCAATGACCGCGATCACCGCACTCAGTAAATACCATGGCGAGAATTGTTTATGTAATGCGTCATAAATAAGGGTGACATAAATCGGAGTGAAAATAGTGAACAGCAACACTTCTGGTACGGTTAGATACAAGAACGATTGATAATAAAAACAATACATCAACCCTAACTGAAATGCGCCGACAACCATTAATTTGAGAGCAAGCTTTGGGTGTAGATGTTTGGTGCGTAAAAACGGTAAAAAAACCACTGCAGCTAAACAAACGCGGGTTAATACTGAAAACCAAGCATCGACTTGGCCCGCAAGATAAACGCCAATTAAGCTGAACGAAAATGCCCATAACAGGGTTATTACAGATAAGTATTTCATTGTGATAAAAGGGTGTATTGAGAGGGGGTGCTAGCAGTGTAACTAAATTGCAGAGTGAAGAATATGATAATAATGGTACGGAATAATAGCGATGATCAGCAGTCGTTATGACAACGACTGCTATATCGATGGTGATTTATTTTAGTGGTACGATTAATAAATCAACGGGAGTGCGACTAATAAGTTGACGCGTTGATGATAAAATCTTACTCCAAAAATCTTGATGATGACCACAAATCACTAAATCAACGTTAAGATCTTTGATTGTACTACAAATCTCTTCACTTAAATCACCACTACCCACTAAGGTGTGAGCAACAGGATAACCCGCATTATTGGCAAGTTCATGTAATCGAGTTTGAGCATCATTTTCAGCACGTTCGTGCATTTCTGCTAAGTTAATATCAATTAAACCAGTGTAAAGATCAGCATAGTCAACATCGATGTGGACCAGTGATAGTTTAGCACCTAATGATTGTGCTAATTTGGCGGCTTTATTGACGAGATAAGCGCTATCTTCAGACAGATCGATAGCAGCGATAATATGTTTATAAACCATCACTTACATTCCATAGCCATATAATAATGGTCTATGTTAGCACTGGTCTACACTTAAAAATATCGTTTAGATCGCATCTATAGGTTACGAAATGGTTAATTATTTTTCGTAAACGTTGAGTCATTTTTATTGTTATTTTAGTGGTTTATACTAACAGTAGCGCCCTTATCAAGGGTGTTTTGTTCATTTGTTGCATTCTTAACAATGCACAGTGACAATGTGTTGATTACACTTAAACAAACAGGAGTCGTGCAATGTTAGCTAAGGCAATGGTTGAAAATCTTAACGAGCAAATTAATTTAGAATTCTTTTCTTCAAATTTATACCTGCAAATGAGTGCATGGTGTGAAGACAAAGGTTTTGAAGGTGCTGCTGCGTTTTTACGTGTACATGCTGCTGAAGAAATGCAACATATGCAACGCTTGTTTACTTATGTGAGCGAAACGGGTGCATTACCTATTTTAGGTACTATTGAAGCACCAAAGCATGAGTTTGCTTCTCTTGGTAATGTATTTCGTGAAACCTACGAGCATGAACAACTTATCACTAAAAAAATTAATGAATTAGCCCACGTTGCATTCTCTACTCAAGATTATTCAACGTTTAATTTCTTACAGTGGTATGTGTCAGAGCAACACGAAGAAGAAAAATTATTTAAAGGCATTTTAGATAAAATTGAGTTAGTTGGTGAAGATGGCAAAGCGCTATTCTTTATTGATAAAGATTTAGCTGCGATGGCGAAAGGTGAATCAGCACCAACATCGGTAATGGACTCACAAGCTTAAAGTGATTTTTGGGGCGTAGTCATATCGCCCCTTTTATCCCTATTAAGGCGGTGATATATAAAGGGGATAACTATGATCAGTGGTGATGCACTTTTGGTTGCGATTTTTGTGGTGGCAACTGTTAATACTTGTAGATATATCAGTACATTACGTTGTTTGTTAGTGGTGATGCGAGACTGTGATCCGTTGTTATATCAACAGGTCGACGGGCGTGGTTTCTTTTCTTCGCAAGGTAATGTCAGTAAACAAATTCGCTTATTTCATTATATTCGTAGCCAGCAGTATAAAAAACATCACGATCCGCTTTTTATAGCTAAGTGTATGAAAGTCAGAAAATTGTTTGTATTGGCGAGTACCTTTATGATTACCTTTTTTGTGGCTATTTTTGCAGTAGCCTTTCTCGGGCTTTAAATACATATCTCTTTTTAGGTGTCACTTTCCTAGTGGCACTTTCTTTGCTCTATCCCCATTCAGTGTTATATCATGGGTCTTGATATAACCACAGCTTATCAATCACAGCACCTTTTTACTCATTCAGTATCGGAAACTAAGTCGTTATGGATCAATTTATCATCTGGTGGTCATCCCTTGAAAAAGGAGCATCTGTTAATTGGATGTATAACATTGGCCTGTTAATACTGTTGAGTACGTTATTGTGGTGTGGGTGGCTATTACTCTCGCGCCGCTTAGCGACCATGGCAAGTAAAACCCATTTAATTTGGGATGATGCTTTAATTGATGCTGTTCGAACACCGGTTTCATTATGTATTTGGGTGTGGCCGGGTTTGATGGCATTAGGCATTATGGTTGATAACGTCACTTCTTATTCCAGTGGTTTCTTGGCCTTATTGCGTCATTTACTATTGGTCGGGGTCTTTATTTGGATCGTGATGCGGTTGATCACCAATATTGAACAGACAATATTAGATAACCGTCCCCATCGCGATGCCACGACAGTAACTGCTATTTCAAAAATACTACGCTTAATTGTGATGGTATTGAGCAGCCTAATTGTGATGCAGAACTTCGGCTTAAGTTTGTCGGGGCTGTTAACGTTTGGTGGTGTCGGTGGCTTAGTGGTCGGTATGGCAGCTAAGGATTTATTGGCTAACTGCTTTGGTGGGATGATGCTTTATTTTGATCGCCCTTTTAAAGTGGGTGACTGGATCCGTAGTCCTGATCGCCAAATAGAAGGCACGATTGAGCGAATTGGGTTTCGAATGACAGTGATTCGTACCTTTGATAAGCGACCACTGTATGTGCCAAATTCGGTTTTTAGCTCGGTAGTAGTGGAAAACGCCTCACGAATGCAGAATCGTCGTATTAAACAAAGTGTTGGTTTGCGTTATTGCGATGCGTCGGTGGTCGGGCTGGTGGTTGATGATATAAAAAAAATGCTCCAAAACCATGCTGATATTGAAACCCGTCAAACCTTGATTGTGAGTTTTGACACTTATGGCCCCTCATCATTGAATATTTTGGTTTACACTTTTACCAAAACGGTTGATTGGGTCAAATACAAAGCGGTTCAGCAAGACGTGATGCTGAAAATTGTCGAGATAGTACATCATCATGGTGCTGATTTCGCGTTCCCTACTACGACCTTAGACATGCCTACAGCCGCTATTACTGCATTAACCGCTATTGAAAATCAGCAACAAGCTTGATTTTTATCGAATAAATAGTTGTTCTTGGATAGCGGTTGGTATTGAGCGTAGAGGTAGGTAAAATAACCACGACTATAGAAAAAGGATGCTAATCGTTAGCATCCTTTTTGCGTTTATTGAGTGAAATTAAAGGCTGATTGAAATTCATGGCAAACAAGTATGATGTAGTAATTATTGGTGCAGGTGCGGCAGGTTTAATGTGTGCTGCCGCTGCGGGTAAACGTGGACGTTCAGTGTTAGTGCTCGATCATGGTAAGAAACCCGGCCGTAAAATTTTAATTTCAGGTGGTGGTCGTTGTAACTTCACTAATAATGATGTTGCCGCCAATAATTATGTTTGTCGTAATCCCCATTTTGTTAAATCAGCATTATCGCAATACAGCCAATGGGATTTTATCGGCTTAGTGTGTCAGCATGGAATTGACTACGAAGAGCGCGATCACGGTCAGTTATTTTGTATTGATTCAGCGAAAGACATTGTCAAAATGTTGGTGGCAGAATGTGATTTGCCTAATATCAACTTACGTTATCAGGCTGAGATTACGTCAATTATGCAGCAAGAGGCTGGTTTTAGCCTCACTGTTAATGGTGATGCTATCAGTTGTGAGTCGCTGGTGGTTGCTACTGGTGGCTTGTCGATGCCTAAATTGGGTGCAACCCCGTTTGGTTATCAAATTGCTGAACAGTTTGGTTTGAAAATGGTGCCAACCACAGCAGGATTAGTGCCATTTACGCTTCATAAACAAGATAAAGACGCTTTTGAAGAATTATCGGGTATTGCTGTACCCGCTGTGATCACAACCGCTGACGGTACCAGTTTCAAAGAAAATTTATTATTTACCCACCGTGGCTTATCGGGCCCTGTGGTACTGCAAATTTCATCTTATTGGTTGCCAGGTCAAAAAGTGAGTATTGATTTATTACCGACGCTTAATTTGGCTGATACGTTAATTGAATTACGTGAACAGCATCCCAATCAGAGTCTAAAAAACACCTTATCGCGCTTGTTGCCTAAGCGTCTAATTGAGGTGCTAATTACTCGTGGTGATATTACTGATAAGCCATTAAAGCAACTTAATCACAAAGAATTTGAGCAGTTAGCAACCTATTTTCATCAATGGAACATTGCGCCAAATGGCACTGAAGGCTACCGCACTGCTGAAGTGACGTTAGGTGGGGTTGATACTGATGAATTATCATCAAAAACTATGGAATCTAAAAAAATCAAAGGTCTGTTTTTTGCTGGTGAAGTGATGGATGTTAGCGGTTGGCTTGGCGGTTATAACTTTCAATGGGCTTGGAGTTCTGGGTATGTTGCTGGTCAAAATGCATGATATTTGAACGATAACTTAAGCGTTTTTGTTCTTTAAAAGATTCAAATTTTATCCAAAATGGTGTTTTTTTATCGATATTGCTTAAAGAGGAATAAAATCTTTTTAAGTAATATCAATTGGTTGTATTTTATTTGATGTGTTTGTGCAAAATAAATCTTTACAATAATTGCTAACCACATAATAATGATGTCGCTCTGTTGTTCGGAGTTATTAATGAAAACATCAAGTAAAAGAAAAACCCTCAGAATATCTTCGTTATTGTTGCATTCCTTAGTGTTTCCCTTAGCTTCATAGTCACATTCAATAATTCAAGCTCTCAGTGCATCGTGATATAATCACGATAAATATTATGAATTTTAATCCAATATTAAGGGACACATTATGTCTACTACTGGTATCGTTAAGTGGTTCAACGAAGAGAAAGGTTTCGGTTTCATTACTCAAGACAATGGCGGTGCTGACGTATTCGTTCATTTCCGTGCAATCGCTTCTGAAGGTTTCAAAACTCTTGCTGAAGGCCAAAAAGTGTCTTTTGAAGTAGAGCAAGGCCAAAAAGGTCTTCAAGCTGCAAACGTTGTAGCTTTATAATATTTTAAGTCGACGCAAATGGTAGCAGTACCGTTTGCGTCACTTTTAATAACATGCATTTTAACTAAAAAATTATTTATACAATATCATCGAAATATAAAACACTTCCAACATCTGCATCTGCATCTGCATCTGTCGTTACGTTCCTTATTTTCTTCGTTACATTATTATAAATAGCATTTTAATACTTAATCCGTAGAAAAGATTTAGATGAATTTTATCGTCTTAATATTTTGTTACGCATAAACAATTGAGGATACTTATGTCTCGTTCATTAGGCCGTAAGCGGTTTTGGTTCCAACAAACTCGCCCAGAAAACCCTGTAAATTCAAACGAAAACCAAGAGGTTAAACAATGATAGTAAATTTTAATTTAGTAAAAGATCAACGTGCTTGGACTGCCAATATTCACCAGTTAAATAGTGATGTGTTAAAACGTCATATTCTTATTAACGGTAATGTGGATAATCTAGATATATCATTTAGTTACTGTGAAAAAACAGCCGCAGGCAACATAACGAACAGCAGCAATAAAGTAATTGGTAATTTCTACATTTCTTATTAATACCTCAGGGGATTTAATTAAGAAATGATTTTAATTAAATGTCTTATCTCGCCAAATGACATTATTTAATGATTATGTAAGTATTGAATGCCTTCTATAACAACACGGTATTGTTATAGTGATTACGCGAAGATTATTACTTATATAAATATTATCATTTCAGATTATTACGCTACGCAATAATATAATTACATTTAAGTTAAGGGACACATTATGTCTAATACAACAGGTATCGTTAAGTGGTTTAACGAAGAGAAAGGTTTTGGTTTTATTACTCAAGACAACGGCGGTGCTGACGTATTCGTTCACTTCCGTGCTATCGCTTCAGAAGGCTTCAAAACGCTTGCTGAAGGCCAAAAAGTGTCTTTTGAAGTAGAGCAAGGCCAAAAAGGTCTGCAAGCTGCGAACGTTGTAGCTATCTAATTTATCCTCGCGGATAAATAATAAAAATGCTGGCTAAGGCCGGCATTTTTTATATCTATACATTGCTATTACGGACACGTTTTCTAAGAATATCCTGCATATCCTGCATATCCTGCATATCCTGCATATCCTGCATATCCTGCATATCCTGCATATCCTGCATATCCTGCATATCCTGCATATCCTGCATATCCTGCATATCCTGCATATCCTGCACATCCTGCAAAATTACCGACAAAAAAAATCCCCCGCTTATTATCAGCGGGGGATTGGTAGGGTAGTCACATTAGCGCATTAGGCGATTATAGTGCTTCTTTTTTGATACAAAGAACGTGGTATTTACCGTCTTCGATTTCTGCGCCTTCAGTTTCGTGTTCGAAACCAGGGAACTCAGCGTCCCATGCTTCTAGTGCTTTCAAGTACTGGATTTGAGGACTTGTATCATCACCGAAGTTTTCGCCACCCATAAGCATTGGGATGCCTGGTGGGTAAGGGATAACAGAGTTCGCTGCAACGCGGCCAACAAGTTTATCCGAAGCCACTAGCTCTACATCATCTGATACGACGAACTGGTAAGCAGTACGTGGTTTCACTTCCATTACAGGAAGGCTTGAGTAAGCGTGGTTCAGCACTTGGCTTGGGTTGTGACGTACTAGGTACTTGAACATACGCTCGCCAAGGTCTTTCAGACCAAGACCACGGTAAACTTCTGGAGCAGAAGCGACTAGTTCAGGTAATAGTGTTTCGATGTCTGCGTTAGCATCGTAGTGACGTTTGAATGACAACAATGTGTTGATCAATGTGTCACGCTTACCTTTAGTAATACCCATTGAGAATAGGAACATTACTTGGAAGTCAGTTGTACGTGTTGGTACGATACCGAAACGACCTAGGTAAGCCGTTACAAGTGCTGCTGGAACACCTGTTTCTAGGAAGTTACCGTTGTCATCAAGACCCGGAGTTAGCAAGCTAACTTTGATTGGATCAAGCATACACCAGTCATTGTCGATTTCGTCAAAGCCGTGCCACTTGTCACCAGGAGTCAGTTTCCAGTTCTGTTGGATAGTCATTAGTGACTCAACAGAAGCGTCTTCGAAATTAACCTTGTCACCGTTCATTTCTGTAACAGTTTCAGCATTCCAAGGTTTGAAGAACCAGTCTTTTTCGCTAGTGTATTCGTTAAATAGTTGACGCATGTTCTGACGGAAGATGATCGCTTCGCGGTTCACTTCGTTAGTTAGCGATAAACCACTTTCACCTTTCATCATGTTTGCTGCAATATCGTTAGACGCACAGATTGCGTATAGTGGCGATGTTGAAGTGTGCATCATGTAAGCTTGGTTGAAACGGTCAAAGTTGATCGCGTTCTCACCGTTACGTACGTGAATGTATGATGCTTGAGATAAGGCATTCAATAACTTGTGTGTTGAATGTGTTGCAAATACTGTAGGACCAGTATGGTCTTTAGCATCGCCACGCATTGCGTAGTGACCCTTGTAGATAGGGTTAAAACGTGCGTAACCAAACCATGCTTCATCCATGTGAATACGGCTAGAGC
>NZ_PYOO01000021.1 GCF_003026395.1 Photobacterium iliopiscarium
TATCAATCTGTTACCGCTCGACTTGCATGTGTTAGGCCTGCCGCCAGCGTTCAATCTGAGCCATGATCAAACTCTTCAATTAAAGTTTTGTTGGTCTTTCGACCGGCTCAATAAATACTGACTTTAATACCAACTCTTTATAAATAAAGAGTGTAATTTTAAAGCTTTTTATCATTTAAAAATGATAATTAAATAACTGTGCCAAAATAATCTTCTCTATAAATAGATTGGGCTATTTTGTATTGGTCACTCAGTTTATTGATAAATCTTTCGACTTAACTATTTAGTGAGTGCCCACACAGATTGCATGGTCAAATTGTTAAAGAACGTTAGCACAATACATCGTATTGGCTGAGGCTGCGTATACTACTCCGCGCCAATTTAAAGTCAACAAGTTTTTTAAATTAGATTTAACAAACCCTTTATTGACTTGCCTTGCGTTAAAAACAAATTACATTTCTAACCATTCGAATAACATTCGAATCAAGACTGCGATTTTCATAGCTTAATCTAAGATAATAATCGTCAATTACCGCAATGATTTTTTATAAACCGCTTATCGACAAGTTACACACAGGTTGTAAGTAACTTACTAACCGTAGGTATTCCGTGTCGTTGGGCTGTATTATAGAGGGAACAGAAAGGATAACAATTGTTTATTTGCTTTTTTGATGTGAATGCTAGTAATACCAACCAAAAGCCATAAAAGACTCAATATTCATACAACAACATCTTTCATTGATAGTCGTAATTTAAAAATACTGCTGACTATTTGATCAATCAATGACTTTTGGTTAATTTCAAATGATTATGAAACAACAAAACAAGGATTCAATAAGGGTTCACGATCATAACGAAGAGGGAAGCCGTCCAGATCATTCACTGTAGCGCCCGCACTTTCAGCGATACATTGACCAGCAGCGGTATCCCACATCATGGTTGGTCCGAAACGCGGGTAATATTGAGCACGTCCTTCCGCCACTAAGCAAAACTTTAATGATGATCCCACCGCTATCCATTTATGTTCACCTAATTGTTGAAGATAAGCCTCTAACCCAACCGATGGATGTGAGCGGCTACCTACCACCGTCGGTATAGTAGAAGGTAGAAGACGAATCACTTCTTTACCTACTTTAGTCACAAGCCAAGCTGTTTTTCCATCACCCAGCCATGCTTTATTTAATGCGGGAGCATAGACAACCGCTAAAATAGGTTTTCCATTTTCAATCAGCGCAATATTAACGGTGAACTCGCCATTCTTATTGATAAATTCTTTGGTGCCATCCAATGGGTCCACCAGCCAAAAGGATTGCCAATATTGACGCTGTTGCCAATCAGTCTGTGGCGACTCTTCAGATAAGATAGGAATATTGGGGGTCAATTGTTGTAGCTGATTAATGATAATTTCATTTGCTGCAAGATCAGCAATGGTAACGGGACTATTATCGGCTTTATTTTCAACAGTAATATTACTGTGATAATGCGTCATTATTGATTTACCCGCATCCAATGCGATGGTGTATATAGCATCAAGTAATGTTGTCACTTACGGTACTCCTGTTACCGGTTATCAAGCAATAATACGTCGACTTCGTAAAGCGTTAATACATTGCTCAACTAACTCATTAATATTATGACTATCTGCTGCGAGACGAATTTCAGGCTGTAAGGGGGGTTGGTACTCAGCATCAATACCTGTAAATTGCTTTATTTCACCAGCTCGTGCCTTTTTATACAGTCCTTTAGGATCTCGCTTTTCACATTCAGCCAAAGGGGTATCAACAAACACTTCAATAAACTCACCTTGTGGCAGTAAATCTCGAACTAATTGTCTTTCTTCACGATGAGGTGAAATAAATGCACTCAGTACGATTAATCCTGAATCGGCCATTAACGTGGCTACCTCACCAATACGGCGAATATTTTCACGTCGATCTTGATCTGAAAATCCAAGATCTTTACACAACCCATGGCGAACATTATCACCATCTAATAAATAAGTATGATAACCCAAGGCCAAGAGTTTATGTTCAAGAGCACCAGCAACTGTCGACTTACCAGCGCCACTCAATCCAGTAAACCATAACACGCAAGGCTGCTGTTGTTTTTGCTGACCTCGTTGCTCTTTAGTCACACTATAACTATGCCAGACAATATTATTGTCTGCATGGGACTTCGTTGTCGTATTCATAACATATTCCATTGTTAATTTAGTTAAAGGGAAAGACGACTGGGATCAAGATCAACACTACGGTGGAATACACAATCGAGAGCGGTAATCCAAGTTTAATATAATCTCTAATTTTATAATTACCGACGCTGTAAACGAGTAGATTGGTTTGATAACCATACGGTGAAATGAAACTCGCACTCGCGCCAAATAACACCGCCATAATAAAAGGCATAGGATCGACACCATAACCCAACGCCAAGCTATAACTAATGGGAAATACCAGTGCGGCGGCGGCATTATTGGTGATCAGTTCAGTAAGAATTAATGTGAGTAGATAAATGGCAATTAAACCACCATGCACTCCCCAGCCATTAAATGCGGTAATAAGTGCTTGGCCCATTTGTTGTGATAAACCACTGGTTATCATTAATTGTGCCAGCGTTAATGCTGATCCAACAATAACTACAATATCAATCGGAAATCGACGTCGAAGCTCACCAAAGGAAATAATCCCCAATCCCACCAGCAGTACCAAATAAACGGCTAACCCTTTAATCAATGGCAGCCAATCAGCTAAAGCCAATACAATCACACTTAAAAAACCGACCAATACTGTTGTGCTGCGGTAACGGTCTAAACGTGCGCTTGAATCAAGACCATTAACCAATACAAATTCACGCTCAAGCTTGGTTTGCTTTTGGTTAAACAGTTTCCCCGGCACAATAACCAATGTATCACCCGCGCGTAATTCAATATTACCCAAGCCACCAGCTAACCGTTCATGACCACGACGAATGGCAACCACGACCGCATCAAAGTTTTCACGAAATTGAGTGCTCTTTAAGGTACTACCACAAATAGCAGCAGAATGACTGACCACAACCTCCATCATCGATTGGCCATTAAGATGATGCTGACCAAATAAATGCAGTCCTTCTATTTCTTGTAAGGTGGTAACACTTTCAATATCACCACAAAACAATAATCGATCTCCGGCTTGTAATTTAGTTTCAGGGCAAACAGGGGCTATAGTCTTACCCTCACGGATAAGCTCAGCTAAAAATAAACGTCGTAATGCACGCAGTCTATTTTCAGTGACACTCTTTCCTATTAACGGTGAATGACTTTTTACTCGCGCCTCTAAAAAATAAGGTAACTGTTCTTCACTGTCGTCATCGTTGTCCGGTAAAAAATAACTCAGCGGAATTAAAATCATTAACCCTATGACTAATACCGCTAAGCCAATCATAGTCGGGGCAAAAAAACCCAGACTCGGTAAACCAATATCTTCTACAAAACTATTAATAATAAGGTTAGTCGATGTACCGATTAAGGTCAGTGTGCCCCCTAAAATAGCGGTATACGACAAAGGCAGTAATAATTTAGAGGGGGCATGGCGTTGATTACGTTTTATCGCCCCAATTAACGACACAACCACCGCGGTATTATTGGTAAAAGATGATAATAACGCCGTCGATACTCCCAGCTTAGCCACAACGGTACTATGGTCACCTTGTGAAATTTGCCGCCCAACCCAACTAATTAAGCGGGTTTTTTCAAGAGCAATGGAGACTAAAATTAATAACACTAAAGTTAATAATGATGAGTTAGTAAAATTTGCGGCAATGGCAGGTAATTCAATTAAGTTTGCTTGAAAACCAATAAACGCACTGCCAGCAAATAAATACGCGGGTTTAATCTTCGTAGTGAGCAAGCAGAGAATAATCACTACTAGCATTGCCAGCACAGTAGCTTGTTCCCAGCTCATTCACATTACTCCAGTAATTGACCGATATCTTTTGCATCCCAATGCGGGAAATGCTTACGGACCAGTGCATTAAATTCAACTTCAAACGCTGAATAACGACTGCTTTTATCTATTGCTAATGATTCACGAATTAAGCCTGCACCAACAGTGACATTGGTTAATCGATCAATAATGATAAAGCCGCCAGTATCTTTACAGGTTTGATAGCTATCAACGGCAATCGCATCGTGTAGGTTGAACTCACATAAACCAATGCCATTAAGGGGTAACGTCTCGGTTGCAAAGGTATCAAGACTATTAATATCAACTTGATGACGTATCGCACTCACACTGCCTAGCGTTTTTTTACCTGCCACTTTAATATCATACTGACGTCCAGCCGTTAATGCGGTTTCCCCCATCCACACGATATCTGCCAATACATTATTACTTAGCGGCACTTCATCTTCTGCTGCGATCAACGTATCACCACGACTAATATCAATTTCATCCGCTAAGGTAACAGTAATGGCTTGGCCTTTAGTTGCTGATGCTAAGTCACCATCAAAAGTGACAATCCGCTCTACAGTCGATGTTTTACCTGAAGGTAATGCGGCAACTCGTTGCCCAACACGTAATTCACCCGACGCTAATGTGCCAGCAAAGCCGCGAAAATCGAGATTAGGACGGTTTACATATTGAACCGGAAAACGTAAGTCTGCCGAATCATCATCCGTCGACAAATCAACGTATTCTAATAGCGTTAATAACGGCTCGCCTTGATACCACGACATCTTGGTACTTTGACTGACAACGTTATCACCCTCTAAAGCTGACAGAGGTAACAATTGAATATTGATATTAGGATTGAGTTTTTTTGAAAACTGGAGGTATTGCTGACTAATATCGTCAAAACGAGCTTGATCAAAATCGACCAAATCCATCTTATTAATTGCCACAATAAATTGGCGAATACCGAGTAAACTGGCGATATAAGAATGACGACGGGTTTGATCTAATACCCCTTTACGAGCATCGATTAAAATAACCGCCACATCACAGGTTGAAGCACCGGTTGCCATATTACGGGTGTACTGCTCATGCCCTGGGGTATCAGCAATAATAAATTTACGCGCTTTGGTCGAGAAATAACGGTAAGCAACATCAATGGTGATCCCTTGTTCACGCTCAGCTTGCAATCCATCAACTAATAATGCCAAATCAGGCTTATCACCCGTGGTACCGACTTTTTGACTGTCAGTATGAATTGCGGCTAGTTGATCTTCATAAATTTGGTGAGAATCATGCAGCAGACGACCAATTAAGGTACTTTTACCGTCGTCTACGGAGCCACAAGTTAAAAATCGCAACAGAGATTTATTATGATGTTGATCGAGATAAGCTTCGATTCCAAGCTCTGCCACCTGTTGTTCTATGACACTGTTCATTATTCTCTCCTTAGAAATAACCTTGGCGTTTTTTCAATTCCATTGAGCCAGATTGATCGTGATCGATAGCTCGTCCTTGACGTTCACTGGATGTCGCCACCAGCATTTCTTCAATGATCCCCGGTAACGTATCAGCCGTTGATTCCACCGCTCCCGTTAATGGATAACAACCTAAGGTTCTAAAACGGACACTTTTTTGTTGAATCGTTTCGCCCGGTTGTAACTCTAGTCGCTCATCATCAACCATGATTAACATTCCATCTCGCTCAACAACGGGGCGTACTTGGGATAAATACAATGGCACAATTTCAATTTGCTCTAAGAATATATATTGCCAAATATCGAGCTCAGTCCAATTGGATAACGGGAACACACGAATGCTTTCGCCTTTATTAATTTGACCGTTATAGGTTTTCCATAATTCAGGGCGTTGGTTTTTTGGATCCCAACTGTGGTTTTTATCGCGGAATGAATACACTCGCTCTTTCGCACGTGACTTTTCTTCATCACGCCGAGCACCACCAAACGCAGCATCAAAACCGTATTTATCGAGTGCTTGTTTTAGGCCTTGGGTTTTCATGATATCGGTATGCTTTGATGAACCATGCGTAAAAGGTCCAACCCCCATCGCTACCCCTTCTGGATTTTGATGTACCAACAAATCAAAACCGTATTTTTTAGCGGCACGGTCTCGAAATTCAATCATTTCTCGAAATTTCCAAGTGGTATCAACGTGCAATAATGGAAATGGGATTTTGCCAGGATAAAAAGCCTTACGGGCTAAATGCAACATCACCGACGAATCTTTACCGATGGAATACATCATTACTGGATTATCAAATTCAGCCGCGACTTCACGCAAAATATGAATACTTTCAGCTTCAAGCTGTTTGAGGTGGGTTAAACGTTTCGGGTCCATCACTCTCTCCATGTTATGCCAGTTTCACTGCCGCTTCAGGTTGCGGCTGTAACTGTTCCTTTGTTGTGAACCAAGCTAATTTATGTGATAACTTTACGACTTCACCGACAACAATTAATGATGGTGATGCAGCATGTTGTGCTAAATCAGCGAGTTCATGTAATTGTCCGGTTAATACTTTCTGAGTGGCTTGTGTGCCACGTTCGATAATGGCGATTGGAGTGTCAGGGGCGCGGCCATGATCTAATAATTGCTGTTGAATATGACTGGATTTCATTAGCCCCATATAGATAACTAATGTTTGATTACCACGCGCCAACGTTGACCAATCAAGTTGTTTACCATCCGGCTTTAAGTGCCCAGTAATAAACATCGCTGTTTGAGCATAATCACGGTGGGTTAATGGAATGCCTGCATAAGCGGTGGCACCGGCTGCGGCCGTAATACCGGGAACAACTTGAAAATCAATCCCAGCTTCTGCTAGCACTTCTAATTCTTCAGCACCACGACCAAACACAAACGGATCCCCCCCTTTAAGCCTTACAACGCGTTTACCTTGTTGGGCATATTCAACAATCAATCGGTTGGTTTGTTCTTGTGGCACACTATGAAAGCCCGCTTTTTTACCGACACAAACAAGTTCTGCATCACGACGTACCAACGCCATGACTTCATCGGAAACAAGGTAGTCATACAACACCACATCAGCTTGCTGCATTAATTGCAAACCGCGTAAAGTTAGTAACCCCGCATCACCAGGACCTGCGCCAATTAACGCAACTTGCCCGACAAGTGGCGTGTGCTGTTGTAACTGTTGTTCTAATGCTTGTTGGGCTTCACTATGACGACCGACGGCAACCAAATCTGCAAAGCGACCATTAAATGCTTGCTCCCAAAAGGCGCGACGACTAGAAAAAGTAGAAAGCTGGGTGGCAAGATAATCACGAAAACCGCCAGCAATAGTCGCCATTTTGCCTAAATGCTGTGGCAATGTTGCTTCTAGTTTTTGACGCAATAAACGCGCTAAAACGGGCGCTTTACCCGATGATGAAATAGCAACAATGATCGGTGAGCGGTCAACAATAGAAGGCACAATAAAACTACAACGTTGAGTATCATCAACAACATTCACTAACACTTGACGTTGATTGGCTGATTGGTAAACCAGAGCATTCAGCGCTTTATGTGGCGTTGCTGCAATGGCTAGAAAAATCCCATCAAGATTCGCGGGAGAAAATGTGTCACCAACAAAGCGGATCTGGTTAGCAGCAATCGCCGTGGTAAAATCAGCATTCAGCTTAGTTGCAATCACACCAACATCAGCACCCGCTTTTAATAACATCCGTGTTTTGCGCCATGCGCTATTACCACCACCGACAACCAAACAAGGTCGACGCTTTAAATCCGCAAATATTGGTAAATAATCCATTGTTAACTCTCCTTGGTGCTCTGTAACCACTATAGAGAGCCCGTGATATAACTTGAAATTCTAAAGTTTCATTTTTTATATCAAAAAGTTTGGTTACTAATTAAACAATCCTAATTTAATGACCGAATAGAATGATCAACCGCAAATAAATATAAAGCAGATATAAATAGCTAGCAGTAAGCAAAATGAAGAATATTCAAATATCACTTCGAACCTAAGTTATGCCTTTTCTTTCTTAATTGAATCAGCAACATTTCGTTTTGAATCAAATATTGCGATTCTTTCACCGCTTAATAATGGTTATGCATATAAAAAATGAGAGTTAAAGCACAATTATGTGACGGGTTCAGATAGTAACCGCATAAGATTTGTTATTTTAGGCACGCTTTCCTTACCTACCCTTTGGAGAAACACATGACACTATCTGTTAAGCCTTTATCAATCGCTGTTTTAAGTGGTTTGCTATTACTGGCTAGCCCCGCAAATGCAGAAACGATTAAATTACGTATTCTTGAAACAACAGATATTCATACAAATGTAATGGATTACGATTACTACAAAGATAAGCCGACAGATAAAACGGGGTTAGTCCGTACTGCGACCTTGGTTGAAAAAGCACGCGCTGAAGTTATTAATAGTGTATTAGTCGATAACGGTGATTTGTTGCAAGGTAGCCCTATGGGTGACTACATGGCAGCAAAAGGCATTAAAAAAGGCGAAGTGCACCCTGTCTATAAAGTGATGAACCAACTCGGTTATGCGGTAGGTAATATTGGTAACCACGAATTTAACTATGGTATTGATTTCCTAAACACCAGTATTGAAGGGGCAAACTTCCCTTACATCAATGCCAATGTTTATGATTTAAAAACGGGCAAAAACTTATTTACCCCTTACCTTATTCAGGACTACACCTTTAAAGACAACGACGGCAATAACCAAAAACTGAAAATTGGTTACATTGGCTTTGTACCACCACAAATTATGGTGTGGGATAAAAACAACCTTGAAGGTAAAGTAGAAGCAAAAGACATTAAGCAAACCGCTGAGAAATTCATTCCTCAAATGAAGGCAGAAGGCGCTGATATAATTATTGCCATTCCGCACTCTGGCGTTTCAGCTGACCCTTATAAAATGGGCGCAGAAAACTCAGTTTACTTCTTAACTCAAGTTGAAGGGATTGATGCGATTGCATTTGGTCACTCACATGCGGTATTCCCAAGTAAAGATTTTGCAAGTCTACCCGGTGTTGATATCAACAAAGGCACCATCAATGGTATTCCGGCGGTAATGCCCGGTCGTTGGGGTGATCACGTGGGTATTATGGATTTGGTATTAGACAAAGAAGGTAATAGCTGGAAAGTGACCTCAGCCCTAACTGAAGCGCGTCCTATCTTTGATAAAGCCAACCAAAAATCATTAATCAAGGCAGATCCAAAATTAGTCGCGGCAGTAAAAATTGATCATAACGCTACCCGTGACTTTGTTAACCAGCCGATTGGTAAAGCCAGTGATGTGATGTATAGCTATTTAGCCTTGGTTCAAGACGACCCAACAGTACAAATTGTTAACTTGGCACAAAAAGATTACGTTGAACGCTTTATTCAAGGCGACCCCGATCTTGATGGTTTGCCTGTATTGTCAGCAGCTGCCCCATTTAAAGCAGGCGGTCGTGGTAATGACGCAGGTAACTACACCGAAGTAGAAGCAGGCCAACTAACATTCCGTAACGCGGCTGACTTATACTTGTACCCCAATACCCTTGTTGCGATGAAGGTAAAAGGTAAAGATGTTCAAGAATGGCTAGAATGTTCCGCGGCACAGTTTAATCAAATTGATGTTAACAGTGAGAAGCCACAAGGACTTATTAACTGGGATGGTTTCCGTACTTACAATTTTGATGTCATTGATGGCGTGAAATACAACATTGATATTTCACAACCAGCAAAATACGACGGTGAATGTAAACTGATTAATCCAACCGCGAATCGTATTAAAGATTTAAGCTTTAATGGAAAGCCGATTGATTTAGAGCAAACGTTCTTAATCGCGACCAATAATTACCGCGCATACAGTGGTAAGTTTGCAGGTACAGGTGAAGCGTTCGTTGCCTTTGCCTCTCCGGATGAAAACCGCACTGTATTATCAGATTACATCAGTCGCGTGAGCAAACAGAAAGGTCAAGTTGTTCCAAGTGCAGATAATAACTGGCACTTCACACCACTGAAAAGTGATAACAAACTAGACATTCAATTTGAAACCGCGAACAGTGATAAAGCAGCGAAATTTATTAAAGATAAAGGCCAATACCCAATGCAACAAGTCAACACCACGCCGGGTGGGTTTGCTATTTATCAATTAGATCTTCAAACGCGTAAATAATTCCCCTCAATAAAATATCTATATACCGCAGCCTTGGTTGCGGTATTTTTTTGATACACTGCCACTATCATTCTTTTTATTCATTAACTCGCTTATGTCTTTCAATAACCATTCTGAATTAGCGGCTTTTTTAGCTCAGCTAGGTGCAGATACCGCCACCATCAACGATGTCATTGCCGTTGCTGAACCACTGGATCTTCCGACTCGTCATATTTTATTACACCAAGGGCAAACCCCAACCCATTGCTACTTTTTATTAAACGGTTTGTGCCATGCGTGTTATTTAACCGAACAAGGTAAACAATTCAGTAAAGAGTTCTATTGGGATCAAGATGTTATTATTGGCTTTGAAAGCTTAATTAATGACGCGCCCTCAGCCTATTTATTAGAAACATTATCCGCCAGCCAATTAATCATGTTACCCATTACCCTGTTTCAGCAATGGCGTCAGCAGCAGCACCCGTTGTATCAAACCTTATTAGAACGTCAATTACTGCATAAAGAGCACAAAGAACGCTTTATGCTCATGCACACTCCGAAGCAACGATTACAACTGTTTAGTGATCATTTCCCCGAGTTAGTTGGGCGCATAACCGATTACCAATTGGCTTCTTATTTAGGTATTACTTCCATTAGTTTAAGTCGAATCAAAAAACGGCTCGCAAGTGGTGAAATTAATCCCAAAAATTAACCATTGTTAACTTCATTTTTGACGTAAATCGGTACACTAACGGCATCATACCGAATTCAGGACGTTAACTATGACAACATGGCAGTGTTTACCCTTTGACGAATTAACAACCCACCAGCTTTATGACCTATTAAAACTACGTTCAGAGATATTTTGTGTAGAACAAAACTGTGTGTATCCCGATCTTGATGATCACGACCGCGCTCCAAATGTGTTCCATCTGTTAGGTTACGTAAACAATGAACTCGTCGCATATTTACGTTTATTAGCCCCTGGCGTCACTTATGATAATGTCAGTATTGGGCGAGTAGTGGTAACACCAAGTCAGCGTAAACATGGTTTAGGGCATCAATTATTACGTCAGGGATTAACCCATGCCGAGAAAATTTGGCCACAACAGCTAATTGAAATAGGTGCTCAACAATATTTAGTGGCGTTCTATCAGTCTCATGGATTTACCCAAACGTCAGATATGTACCTTGAAGATGGCATTCCCCATGTTGATATGCAGTTATTACAAGATCCCACCTAATGCGCTGGTCTGCGGTTTCAATCGGTATTGCTATTTTAATTTGCGGTAATTTATCGTCATCACTGTCTGATGTGGCGGTAAAATTATTAGACGGTAGCGTATCGGCATTTCAGTACATGTTTATTCGCCAACTATTGAGCGTGATCCTAATTGCGCCATTATGGCTACGATTAACCCCCGCTCAGCGTGATATTGGGCATTGGAAGGTGAATGCAATCCGTGCCCATCTTGTATTAGCGGGTAGTGGCATGTTGCTGATTGCCTTAACTTACCTTCCATTAGCCACCGCCAATGCCTTATTTTACGCAGCACCGTTACTCATGCTGCCATTATCAATGCTGGTATTAGGTGAGCGGCCAAATAAAGAAAAAGTATTAGCAACTGCTGTCGGGTTTATTGGCATCGTCATTGTGTTACGCCCCGATCAATTTCATTGGGCCGCATTTGCCGCACTAGGCACCGCCTCAACATTGGCGTTATACAATGTTTTAGTACGTAAACTACCGCCACAACAACCGATTATCAGTACTCTATTTTGGACAGGTATTTTATCGTTACCCATATCAAGCCTATTAGCCTACCAATATTGGCAGCCACTACAGCCAAAACAATGGTTATTAATTACGGCAAGTGCGTTATTCACTTTAGGTTATCAGGGCTGCTGTGTTGCGGCTTACCGTCAAAGCGAGACTTATAAGATTGGACTTGCGGAGTATTCAGGGCTTATTTTTGTCGCGATATTTGGTTATCTTTGGTTTGACGAGATCCCCGATCTGCTCACGGGGTTAGGTATTCTATTGATCATTATTCCAATGGCACCATGGCCTAAAATCCGTCGCTCACCACAGAACATAAGCCATAACGCGGATTAAACATTTATCACTTAAAAATAATAGCCGCCTTAACTGGCGGCTTATTAATTTAACGTATAACCATTGCAAATTTATTGACGATAGAAACGGCCATTCGCATTAACAGTATATGAAGCAGAAACACCATTACCTAAAATTTGTAAGCCATTAATTTTACCACGGCTGTTTTGACGATAACGTAATGTCTGCCCTGCTTGAATACGGCTAATCGGTTTACCCGCGCCTTCAACTTTCGCAATAGCATAAAGATCACCGAGTGGTAATCCTTTATTACGAAAAATATTGGCTAACGTATCCCCAGCAGGCACTTTATAACTGTACCATTGGTTCGCGGCACCTGCTGGCTGCTGAGTCGCCTTTGGCGTTGATACTGGTACTGTCTTCGTCGCCGCTTTTGATGCTACGACAGGTTTATGGGTAGTTGTGTCTATGGTATAAACCTTACCACCATTGATCGGATAGATTTTTGAGGCCATCGGTTTACGCTCAGGGGCTGGACCACGATCTTCCATGCCACCCGCCGCTTTCATTCCCGCATCTTCTTTAACATCAGCGCTATCTAATACCACATCAGTACGTTTAACCGCACGTTGCTTACCATCTGGATTATTTTCAGCTTGAACATTAGGGCCCGACGTCACCTGACTTGCAACATCACTATTACCTAAATTTAAGGCAATATCACGTCGCATCGGTACACCATCAGATTGACCTTCTAATTCTTTTGCTGACGGCAGCATTAGCGCACCAATAAATATTGGCACAACAACAAGTAACGCCCAACGATGAAAGCGAGGGAAACGCTGCCATACCTGACATACACCAGATACACGCTCACTGCACTTTGTCTTTATCTCGCCAAGATTTAATTTCACTGACGGTTGCTGGTTAGCGTTTTTTTTATTTGAACGGCGATTTACCTTTCCCATATACAGCACTCCAAAGCTTCATATGTCACGCAATTAGCGAATATTAGTTACAAACATTTACCCGATGGGGGCTAAACTGTTATCCTGCCTGCTTTAATTCATTCTACATTAAGAGATGACAATAATGTCTGACGTTAAACTAGATACAATTGAGACTAAAGCAAGCTACGGTATTGGTCTACAAATGGGCCAACAACTAGCACAAAGCGGTCTTGAAGGCCTAAACGTAGCAGCAATTGCTAAAGGTATCGCAACTTCTCTAGCTGGCGAAATGCCTGAAATCGAAGTTGATGACATCAACAATGCACTACGTGAACTTCACACAACAGCAGATGCAGCTCGTCAAGAACAAGCTAAACTAGCAGCAGCTGATGGCGAAGCATTCCTAGCTGAAAATGCACAACGTGCAGAAGTTACAGTAACTGATTCTGGTCTTCAGTACGAAGTTCTTGTTGAAGGTAATGGCGAAATTCCAACTTCAGACAAGCAAGTACGTGTGCATTACCACGGTATGCTAACAGATGGCACTGTTTTTGACAGCTCTGTATCTCGTGGTCAACCTGCAGAATTCCCTGTAACTGGCGTTATCGCTGGTTGGGTTGAAGCACTTCAAATGATGCCTGTAGGTTCTAAGTGGAAACTGTCTATTCCACAAAACCTTGCTTACGGCGAGCGCGGCGCAGGTGCTGCAATCCCTCCGTATGCAGCACTAGTATTTGAAGTAGAGCTATTAGATATTCTATAAGATATCTAGCTTGAACAAATAAATAAACGGCGCTATATGCGCCGTTTTTTATACCCATATGCGATGCAACCAACAAAAAATCATTGCAACAAAACAAATCTTCACTAGGATTGACATACCCGAGTCAATTTCTGATTTAAAAGACTTCGGTATTAATCTTTACTAAGGAGTCTCCCAATGAAAAAACGTCGTATCGTAACAACCCTTGCAGCAGTTGCATTGTTATCATCAAGCACCATGAGTTACGCTTTTAGTCTGTCTGATATTTTCGGTGGCGAAAGTGCGGATCAAGTGGTTAGCCAAGTTGCACAAAACCCGCTCACAAAAACACTTATTTCTGAACTCGGTATTAAACCAGAGCAAGCAGCCGGTGGTGCTGGCGCATTACTGGGCATGGCAGCAAGTCAACTTTCAGGTCCTCAAGGTAGTGAACTGGCTAAATTGATCCCTGGTGCTGAAAAACTAACGGACTCATTACCAATGGGACTTGGTCAGCTACTTAGCAACCAAGCTAACATTGATAAAGTGTTCTCTGTTCTGGGTATGGATCCAGCGATGATCAATAAGTTTATTCCCGTTATTACCCAATTCTTAGGCCAACAAGGTGCAAGTAATGCTCTTTTAGGCGCATTAGATAAAGTATGGGCACCTGCTGCGGCAGCAAAATAATCTTATTCTCTGTCTGAATAACCCACAAGGCAGCGTCGATACGCTGCCTTGTTTTTATTTATAAGCTCACCATAAAACGAAACTAAATGCCTGAACCTTGTGATTCAGTGTCATTATCTTCATGTAAGCCACATTCACGTTTTAGACCAAAAAAGCGCGTCTCTTGCTCTGTCATTCCCGGCTGCCATTTGACCGTAGTATGAATATCACCGACAGATAAATAATCGTGTTGTTTTAACGGATGATAAGGTAACTGATGTTGTTGCAAATAGGCGTCAATATCATCATTAGTCCAATCTATCACGGGTAAAAACTTGAAACGGCCATTTTGAATCGCCAATACAGGTAACGTCGCGCGCGAATCGGCTTGCTCACGACGTAATCCTGAAAACCACGTTCCCACATTAAGCTCATTCAATGCCCGCCGCATCGGCTCTACTTTATTTAATTGATTATATTGTTTAATACCATCAACACCTTGGAGCCATAATTGACCATAACGTGCTTCTTGCCATGCGGCACTGTGTTGAGCGCGATAAATATATAAATTCAAATTAAGTTGTTTAGTTAAACTATCAATAAACTGATAAGTCTCTGCAAATAAATAGCCCGTATCGGTAAGCACCACCGCAATATCCGTTTTAGCGTCAGTGACTAAATGCAACATCACTGCCGATTGAATCCCAAAACTAGATGCTAATGCAAACTCGCCGTCAAGATTATCAAGCGCCCATAGCACTCGCTGTTGTGCAGTCATGGTTTCCAGCATGGCATTAATTTCAGCCAGCTGAATAATTTGACTCACTTTTGGCAGTTCAAGTAACTCAGCCAGTTGACATTTATGCATAAAAATCCCTCATCGATATTTTCACTTCATCAATAATGCCAGCACGAATAGTGAAATCACCAAAGCCTTCATTCTCTTGACGCTCCGTCGACCAACGACCGACTAAATCATCTATTTCATCCATGATCTGAGCGACGGTAATATTCTCACGGTACATTTTAGGTACTCGAGTACCATTTCGATTACCCCCTAAATGAAGGTTATACCGCCCAGGCGCTTTACCGACTAAGCCTATTTCAGCCAACATCGCGCGACCACAACCATTGGGGCAGCCAGTAACACGCAGAATGATATTTTCGTCTTCGTCTAAGCCATGCTTTTCTAAAACACCTTCAACATCAGTCACAAACTCAGGTAGAAAACGTTCTGCTTCAGCCATCGCTAATGGACAAGTCGGTAGTGAAACACATGCCATCGAATTTTTTCGCTGCTCACTGACACTGTCATCCATCAAGCCATGATCACGCGCGATCTTTTCGATCTTAGCTTTGTCTTTTGCTAACACGCCCGCAACAATCAGATTTTGGTTGGCCGTCATTCTAAAATCACCGCCATGGACCTTAGCTATTGCTGCCATACCCGTTTTAAGAGGTTTGCTTGGTGTATCCAATAAGCGACCATTTTCAATGAATAACGCCAAATGGTGCTTACCATCAATGCCCGCAACCCAACCAATACGATCACCACGATCGGTAAACTCATACGGTCGACTGGCTTCAAAGGTAATCCCGGCTCGTGACTCAACTTCTGCTTTAAATACCGCCACGCCAACCCGATCAATAGTGTATTTAGTTTTGGCATTTTTACGGTTAGAACGGTTTCCCCAATCACGTTGAGTAGTAACTACAGCAGTGGCGACATCAAGGGTTTTATCTAAAGGTACAAACCCGAAATCATCCGCTCGACGAGGATAAGTAGCGTGGTCACCATGAGTCATTGCTAAGCCACCGCCAACTAACACATTAAAACCTACCAATTTCCCATTATCTGCAATTGCGATAAAATTCAGGTCATTAGCATGGACATCAACATCATTCTGCGGCGGAATAACCACCGTCGTTTTAAACTTACGCGGTAAATAATTACTGCCTAAAATAGGCTCTTCATCCGTTGTCTCAAGCTTTTCACCGTCTAACCAAATTTCAGCATAAGCACGGGTTTTAGGCAGTAGATGCTCACTGATCTTTTTTGCCCATTCATACGCTTGTTGATGCAACTCAGATTCAACAGGGTTGGTGGTACACAACACGTTACGGTTTACATCCCCCGCCGTTGCGATGGAATCAATACCGATACTATTTAATGTTTGATGCATCAGTTTAATGTCAGGTTTTAACACCCCATGGAACTGAAATGTTTGACGGGTAGTTAAGCGAATACTGCCATAAGAAGTATGCTCATCAGCAAATTTATCAATTGCTAGCCATTGTTTAGGCGTGATCACGCCCCCCGGCATTCTCGCCCGTAACATCACATTTTGGAGCGGTTCTAATTTTTGTTTAGCGCGCTCGCCGCGAATATCACGATCATCTTGCTGATACATGCCATGAAAGCGAATTAATTGAAAGTTATCAGCGTTAAATCCCCCAGTGATGCGATCATCAAGATCTTGCTCTATAGTGCCGCGAAGAAAATTGCTTTGACGTTTTAGACGTTCATTGTCTGATAATTTTTGCTCTGTCATTAGTACACATCCCTTTGATAGCGTTTATCTTTACGCAGTTCATTGAGATACTGCTCTGCTTGCTCGCGCGTTTTCTTTCCTTGCTGTTCAATAACGGTTAACAAGGCTTGATGAACATCTTTGGCCATGTGGGTTGCATCACCACACACATAAACATGCGATCCTGCTTGTAACCACTGCCACACTTGTGGTGCTTGTTCTAAAATGCGCTGTTGAACATAGATTTTCTCGGCTTGATCTCGACTAAATGCGACATCTATTTGATCCACCACCCCGTCTTTTAGATATTTCTGCCATTCAACTTGGTAAAGAAAATCTTCAGTAAAGGTTCTATCGCCAAAAAATAGCCAGTTTTTACCTGTTGCTTCTCGATTATCACGCTCTTGCACAAAGGCACGGAAAGGCGCAATTCCCGTACCAGGACCAATCATGATCACTGGCGTATTATCATCAACAGGTAACTTGAAATTATGATTGGTTTCAACAAACACTTTCACAGCCGCGCCTTCTTGTAGACGTTGTGCTAAGAAACTAGATGCGCCACCTTGGCGTTGCTCATCACCTTGGAAAAATTTAACCACACCAACCGTTAAATGCACTTCTTCACCCACTTCTTGTTGGCTGGAAGCAATGGAATATAAGCGGGGCGTTAAACGACGTAATAAACTGATTAATTGGGTGGCAGTTAATACCGTCTTCTTAGCCGTTAAAACATCAATGATTTGGTTATTAGCCGCATACTCTCGCAATTTTTCACGATCATCCACCAGCTTTTGCAATTTTTTACTGCCAGAGAGTTTGGCATATTGGGTCACAAACTGTGGATTTGATGCGGTAATTTCATAATGGCTAATCAACGCATCACGAATAGATAAGTTACTGCCATCAACATCTACGGTAGTGGCCGCATCTAAGGCAAGTTTCGCTAATATGGCATCAACCAATTGCGGATCATTGTCAAACCACACCCCCAGTGCATCCCCCGCTTGATAGCTTAAGCCTGAACCTTCTAAATCAATTTCAATATGACGCACATCTTTATCTGAATGGCGACCAGTGATTTTCTGGCTTACTAATAAACTGGCCGTATAAGGATTTTGCCTAGTGTAAGTGGCAACTGATGTGACATTTTTCCCCACTGGCAACTGAACGACTTCCGCTTCACCCGTTGATAAGGTTTGTTTGGTTTTAGCTAATGCTTGTGTACGCCACTCTGCGGCGGCCGCTTCATAGTCAACATCACAATCAAGGCGATCAAGCATCGGCTTCGCACCCAGTTTTGCTAAGTAGCGATCAAAATCTTTGGCGGTTTGGCAGAAAAATTCATAACTAGAATCACCGAGCCCAATCACGCCGTAGTGTAAATTCGATAATTGAGGGGCTTTTTTTGACTGTAAAAACTGGTGCAGTTCAATCGCATCATCAGGGGCTTCACCTTCTCCATGTGTGGAAGCAATAATAATGACATGGGTTTCTTTACTAAGATTTTTTCCCTTATAGTCCCCCGCAGAGACAAGATTCACCGCAATATCTTGCGCGAGAGCTTGCTGTTGTAACGCTTGGGCGACACCTTTAGCATTGCCTGTTTGCGAGGCATAAATAATGGTTAGTTTACCCGCAGGTTTTGCAGCAGTCAGTACATTTGATGCTGGAACAGATGCCGTTGTTGATGATTGAGATTGGCTCAACCCCCAAAAATAGCCACTGATCCAAGCCAGTTGTTGTGGTGATGATTCTGCTGCGGCTAGCTTAAGCTGATCTATTTGTTGATCATTAAGTGGGCTAGCTAAAGCTGATAGTTGGTTGATTGACATAGCACGACGATCCCTATTCATTGCGTTATGTTAGAGTAGCCATTTAAACTAATAACAAGAAAGAATAGATAAGAATGTTTTATAACCATTTGTAAGGTTAATCGTACAAAAAACCCAAATAGCGATAACACTATTTGGGTTTAGAATGGGGAAATAAAGGCAGGACTTAGTATTCGTCAGCAATTCTAACTTGTTGAAAACCAACTTCAAATGCTTGTTGAGTAGCACTGTCAATATCACCATAGCATTGTTCACTACCACTAATATCCGTTAATGGTACTAAACCGCCGCGACGATGGCGAAATTCAACGATATAACCACTATTAATTGATGGTTCGATGAGTGCTTCAACAAGATCTTGGTCAGCGTATAGGTGTTTCAATTCAGTTAATGTCATCACTTACTCCTCCCTAATACTGATATTGTGCATCACACATATAATCAGTTTGCTTACCTTTAAAAATGGTACATAAACGGGATTAGTGCCAATAAAAAAACCACGAAATAATCGTGGTTTTATAATTAGATCACACAATGAAAGCTGACGTTAATTAGAAATCAACTTCTACACCAGCAAACCAACCATCGAGGTCAACATCACCAGTGTTTGATTTTTTAAAGTCATAATCCATCATACGGTAACCCGCACGAAGGTTAAGATCTGCGGCAATTAAATCTAATGTGAATTTCACACCCGCTTGACCATCAAATAAACGTGTACCGTCATATTTACCTGCATTCGCTTGAGCAAATACAGTAAGTGGTGTTGCTGGAATACCCAGTTCAGCACTACCATAAATAGTTGGTTGCCAATCACTAAAACTATTATTCTGCTGGATTTTAACGCCAGCAAATTTAGACATTGTTACACCTAAGTCTAACGCAACTAAATCGTTATCTAGAATTTCATAGTAAGCAGTAAAATCACTTTGCTCAAATTTCACATTACCCGCATTGATATCGTTATAACGTACCATTACGTTTGGCACTAAAGGGATAAAGTGCTCAAAAGATGCATAGTAAGATGTCGATGTATCATCACTCTTGTGACCATCTACTTTTGCGTTTGTAAACCATGCATCCGCACCCACTTTAACACCTAGTAAGGTATCAGCCTGGGCTGGAAGGGCTGCTGCTAGCGTCATTGCTGCTGCAAGTGAAAGCACCACTTTTTTCATGCTGAGTCTCCGCTCTTATCATTTTATGTAATTAATCGCACAAAATTATATCAGAAGCGGTATAAAAACTCTGCAATCAATCGCAATCAATAGCAGTTAGTTGCAATTAATTGCATTAGTGACGACGGTAACGTGACATCCGATCTTGATGTTGCTTATCTGCATTACGCTCTCGAAAGAACCAAATACCTAATGCTATCACGATGATCCACGGCAATAATTTAAAGACAAGCCCCAACATACCCACAACCGCCATTACCGCAAAACCTGCTGCAACCGCAATGAGAACACCAATCAAACTAACACCGGTAAATATCAGTACCAATGTAAAAGCAACCAAAAATAGGAACTCAAACATAGACTATCCTTTTTATTTCTGCGGTATCAAAATGAAACCCCAGAGTTATATTCATTATTACTTAACTATATTGCACAATTCACGCCAACTCTAAAATAATTATTTTACGTTATTTTTCATGCGCATAAAAAACGCCAACTCGGTAAAGAATTGGCGTTTACTATTTATTGGTTAATTTTACCTAATGCTAAGTAAAACTCACCACTGAAATAATTATCTCTGGATGAATAATTACACATCTAGCTCAGCAGGAATTTTCGCTAACGCTTGTTGTACCACTTCAATCCCAGCCCCTGGCTTATGCGCATTTTCACTAATATGACGACGCCATTGACGAGCACCAGGCATACTTTGGAATAAACCTAGCATATGACGAGTAATATGACCTAAGTATGAACCATTGGCTAACTGACGTTCAATGTAAGGGTACATCGCTTCAATGACTTCACGGCGTTTCATTATTGGACGCTCACTACCAAATAAACGTTGATCCACTTCCGCCATTAAATATGGACTTTGGTAAGCTTCACGACCCACCATAACACCATCTAAATGTTGTAGGTGCAGTTCCATTTCTTCAAAGGTTTTGATGCCACCATTGATAGCCATGGTCAACTGTGGAAAATCTTGCTTTAATTGATATACGCGCGGGTAATCTAAAGGTGGAACTTCGCGGTTTTCTTTTGGACTCAAGCCCTTAAGCCATGCTTTTCGTGCATGAATAATAAAATTATCACAACCACCTTTTTCTGACACAGTTCCAACAAAATGACTTAGAAATTCATAAGAATCTTGCTCATCTATACCGATACGGGTTTTAACGGTTACAGGAATGTCAGCCACTTCACGCATTGCTGCTACACATTGCGCTACTAGTTCAGCCTCACCCATTAAACAAGCACCAAACATACCGTTTTGAACGCGATCTGATGGACAACCAACGTTTAAGTTGATCTCATCATAACCACGATCCGCGGCTAATTTGGCGCAACGAGCAAGATCAACCGGATTTGAACCACCAAGTTGTAATGCTAATGGATGCTCTTCTTCGTTATATGCTAAGAAATCACCTTTACCGTGAATAATTGCGCCTGTCGTTACCATTTCGGTATACAACAGAGCTTCTTTACTCATTAGACGATGGAAATAACGACAATGGCGATCAGTCCAATCCAGCATTGGTGCGACTGAGAAACGAGTTGATGGATACATATTACAATATTCCTTACATATTAAGTGGTTATGGCAAATACCACTTACGGGTATTGCAATATACTTCATCCGATTTTGGCTTTTTAGCGATAAGGGACGGATAAAGAACAATTTAGGGGACATAACCGTCCCTAAAATATCTTTTTAGGCGCGGATTCTACCCTAAAATAACAACCTCCTCCATGATTACCCAATAACTCAAATCCTATCTGAAACTCATAACAAAATATTTAATTATAAAATCCATATAACAAAAAAGGCCTTGAACAGTGTTCAAGGCCTTTCTCTAAATTCTTTTCGCTGCTGGTCGATGATTGACCCTACTGCAAAATGTTACTTAGTCATATTACCGCTTTTGTACATTGTAGAGAATACAGGCGTGTAAAGAGCAACGATTTTAGTAATGATAACAGACATTTTTTTTACCTTAAAAGATTAAGCATTTATATATAACCATTGCCTAATCACTAAGTACTTAAGGCGTCGGTCACGTTACGATGGGCGTCATTATAGGTATTTTAAACAACTTGAGAAATGAAAAAAAATGCAACCTTGGCATTAGTTTTTGTAATGCTTTAATAATCGTGTTTTTAAGATACGTAACAACCCAATGTTCAGTACGTTCTAGCACAATCACGCTGTTTTACAGTAACTATTCTGACGCTTAAACGTATAAAAACCTGACGTTTAATCTAAATAATATTTATAGAACAGCATTAATTATGCGAATAATACATCCCTACGTCCTTATAACAAATCTATTGAAATTCAATGTGGTTTACTAAACTTTATAATGAAAATTTATAATCATTAAAACTCAAAGCCTCTTTTTTGCGACATCTGCTTTTGTCTACCCTCTTATAATGTGATCATTTACACGGAATCTTGGCCTTCATGACGGTTGATTGCTAAGTGTGAGTATGTTTGTAGACAGCTGTGATAAAATAAAACCTTAATGACGTTTTTTTGAGGCTCTATGACGGTTCAAACTCAACTGCTAGCCAAAGCACAACAGCTCTGTGAGCAACGAGGGGTTAGAATGACCCCGCAGCGATTAAAAGTACTGGCACTGATCATTAATCATCATAGTTCTATTAGTGCTTATGAGTTACTTGATTTACTCAAAGCATCAGAACCACAAGCGAAACCCCCGACGGTTTATCGCGCGTTAGATTTTCTGCTAGTACAAGGTTTTGTTCACAAAGTAGAATCAACCAATAGCTATATCGCTTGTTGTGTTCTTGGCCATGCCGATCATTGCTCACAATTATTAATTTGTGATGAATGTGGGTTTGTTGAAGAAATCCATGATGATGAACTGGCAAAACTTTTACGCCAAAAATCAGAACAATATGGTTTCATGATCAAGCACCACGTGGTTGAAAGCCATGGCATTTGTCATAAATGTCAGCAAACTAAAAACGCATGATTATCCAATAGTGCTGTCACTATCAGTGATGGCACCTTCTGATCTTTTCTCTCCCTTCCTTGCAGCGCCTTTCTCTTTAAAATAAATTATCGTTAACTAAGACATAAAAGCACAATAAAACACTACTCATTGTCATAAATTCGATCTAGACTGAATTCGTCATAAGCACCTAGTTACCTATAAGCTATGACTACTACTATTAGTCTATAAGGGAAAGACGTACATGAGTAAACTGACTGGAACCGTAAAGTGGTTCAACGATGATAAAGGCTTTGGTTTTATTTCTGCTGCCGATGGTAAAGATGTATTTGTTCACTTCAGTGCTATTCAAGCACAAGGACGTAAAACTTTACGTGAAGGCCAAAATGTTGAATTTATCGTAACTGATGGTCAGAAAGGCCCGCAAGCTAGCGACGTTATCACGCTATAACTGCGCTAACGCCAAAAACAAAAAAACGCCGCAATCATCACGATTGCGGCGTTTTATTTTATCGGTCAATTACATTAACCAATAATAGGCATTATGCACGCCATTGTTTGAATGCGTTAATCAAACCATTAGTTGAACTATCGTGGCTTACAACACCTTCATTACTATTTAGCTCAGGTAAAATTTGATTAGCCAATTGCTTACCAAGTTCTACGCCCCACTGGTCAAAACTGAAGATGTTCCAAATAACACCTTGGGTAAAGATTTTGTGCTCATACAATGCAATTAATGCACCTAATGTGTATGGCGTAATTTCTTTAAGCAGAATTGAGTTTGTTGGACGATTACCTTCAAACACTTTAAATTCAGCTAGTTCATCGATTTCTGCTTGTGATTTACCGGCAGCCACAAATTCAGCTTCTACTGTCTCGCGGCTCTTACCAAATGCTAATGCTTCAGTTTGCGCGAAGAAGTTCGCCATTAGTTTAGGGTGATGATCACCTAATGGATTGTGGCTAATAGCAGGTGCAATAAAGTCACATGGAATCAACTTCGTGCCTTGGTGAATAAGTTGATAGAACGCATGTTGACCATTCGTTCCTGGCTCACCCCAAATGATAGGACCTGTTTGGTAATCTACTGGCTTGCCACCACGGTCGACATATTTACCGTTTGATTCCATGTTACCTTGTTGGAAGTAAGCAGGGAAACGGTGCATATATTGATCGTAAGGTAGAATTGCTTCAGTTTCTGCGCCGTGGAAGTTGTTATACCAAATACCAATTAACGCTAGAATTACAGGTAATTTTTGCTCTAGTGGCGCAGTTGCAAAATGGTTATCCATTGCATGACCACCTTCCAATAACTTAACAAAGTTATCAAAACCTACCGCTAAGCTAATAGAAAGACCAATTGCAGACCATAGTGAGTAACGACCACCCACCCAATCCCAGAACTCAAACATGTTATCAGTATCGATACCAAATTCAGCCACAGATTCTGCATTAGTAGAAAGTGCAGCAAAGTGTTTTGCAACGTGTGCTTTATCTTCCGCCATTGCTAAGAACCAATCACGCGCAGACAATGCGTTAGTCATGGTTTCTTGAGTAGTAAAGGTTTTAGATGCAATAAGGAACAACGTTGTTTCAGGGTTTAAATCTTTTAGCGTTTCAACAATGTGTGTCGCATCAACGTTAGAAACAAAGTGCATGTTTAGGCGTGTTTTGTACGCAGCTAATGCTTCTGAAACCATGTAAGGGCCAAGATCTGAACCACCAATACCGATATTAACGACATCAGTGATTTCTTTGCCGGTGTAGCCTTTCCACTCACCACTTACAATACGGTTAGTAAAACTTTCCATCTTCGCTAATACGGCATTAACGGCAGGCATAACATCTTCGCCATCAACAATGATTGGCGTATTACTACGGTTACGTAACGCAACATGGAGTACAGCACGATCTTCAGTACGGTTAATTTTCACACCGTTGAACATATCCGCAATGGCAGCATCAAGCTCAGTTTCTTTTGCTAATGCAAACAGCTTAGTCAACGTTTCTTCAGTGATCAGGTTCTTAGAGTAATCTAATAAAATATCAGAACCAAACTGAGCAGAAAATTTGGCAAAACGCTCGCTATCATTAGCAAATAAATCGCTTAATTCAAAATCTTTAGCTTGTTCAAAATGGGCAGTCAGTGCTTGCCACGCTTTAGTTTGCGTTGGATTGATGTTGTTTAACATAATAATGTTCCTGATTTTGTTATGTTCATCCCTCGAAGCATACCGCCTTCAAAAGATCCTCGATCTATGCTATTGACCCTAGATGACTAGGTTTCTAATAATACTATCTGTTACAACCAATTATGACGTTAACATCGTATTATCGTCATTGCGTCAGGTCACGAAAATATGATGCATCATACCTGTATTTATCAGCAAGATGATAATGGTAATCACTAATTAAACTAAAAGGTCTCATCGATAGATAAATAGCGATGTGGTATCACAAAATGATTCATTTTACCCCGAGAGCATGTGATTTTCACCTCATACCACCCCAGATAAAGTAAAATTCAATTATAATTCAATCACTAACAAATGGTATCGTATATTATTATTTTCAGCAGATATCAGCCAATTGAATCATTATTTTAGCGTAGGTTAAATCATTTTCAAATGACGAAGATATACAACAAATCGTTATGAATATTGGGGGACGCATAAATTTTAACTAAAAAAAAGCCGCAGACTAAACCACGGCTAATCTTTTTATGAATAAGTCATTGCCACTCGAGGCGTCAACTTAGTCATTAATTCATAAGCAATAACACCTGTATATTGTGCTACCACTTCAGCAGGTAAACCTTTACCCCATAAAATAGCTTCATCACCTACTTTATCGGTCGCATTCGGTCCTAAATCTACTGTCAACATATCCATTGAAACACGCCCAGCCGTTGGCACAATCCGACCATTAACCATCACTGGTGTACCATTAGGCGCACAACGTGGATAACCATCACCATAACCAATAGCAATAACACCCATTTTAGTATCTTGCTCACAGGTCCAAATGCCACCATAACCAACTTGTTCACCTTTTTTAACGTCACGAACAGCAATTAAGCTCGATGTTAACGTCATAACCGGTTGTAGATTATAGTTTGATGCTGAACGTTCTAATTCATCAAATGGTGACACGCCATACATAATAATGCCAGGACGGATCCATTCAAAGTGACTAGCTGGCCACGCTAAAATACCTGCCGACGCCGCTAACGAACGCTCACCTTGATAAGGCTTAATTAAAGTTGAGAAACATTCAATTTGGCTTACGGTAATATCACTCTCTAGATTATCAGCATTACCAAAATGACTAATAAATCGTAATGGTTTAGCAACATTATCACAGTCATTTAAGCGTTGCATAAACTCAGGTACTTGTTCTGGACGTAATCCAAGTCGGTGCATACCCGTGTCTATTTTTACCCATACACGTACAGGTGCATCCAGCTCAGCCTGTTCTAACGCTTCGAGTTGTTCTATCGAATGCACCACGGTATGAATATTATTAATCACCAAGACAGGAAGATCGGTTGGCGCATAAAAACCTTCTAATAATAGAATCGGTTTTACTACGCCACCAGCGCGTAATATTAAGGCTTCTTCTATACGCGCCACACCATAAGCATCAACATCGATAAGGCTTTTCGCCACATCTAATAACCCATGTCCATATGCATTGGCTTTAACAACCGCTAAAATTTTACTCTTTGGTGCCTGCAGGCGGATTTGACTCAGATTATGTGCCAAAGCTTGGGTATCAATATGTGCAGTTGCAGCTTTCATCCAATATCCTAAATAATTTTTAAGGCTTACTCTTCATCAAAGGCTGGACCAGCATAGTTATCAAAGCGAGAGAACTGGCCTTGGAACGTTAAACGCACAGTACCAATTGGACCATTACGTTGTTTACCTAAGATGATTTCAGCGATCCCTTTAAGGGCACTGTCTTCGTGATAAACCTCATCACGGTATATAAACATGATTAAGTCAGCATCCTGCTCGATAGCGCCAGATTCACGCAAATCGGAGTTTACAGGACGCTTATCTGCCCGTTGCTCTAACGAACGGTTAAGCTGAGAGAGGGCAACAACAGGCACATTTAATTCTTTCGCTAATGCTTTAAGCGAACGTGAGATTTCAGCAATCTCTAGAGTACGGTTTTCTTGTAGTCCTGGCACACGCATCAACTGAAGATAGTCGATCATGATCATACTAAGACCACCATTATCACGTGCAATACGACGTGCACGAGAACGTACTTCTGTCGGTGTTAAGCCTGAACTATCATCAATGAACATATTCTTCTTTTGCATCAGAATACCCATGGTTGATGATATTCGCGCCCAATCTTCATCGTCCAATTGTCCGGTACGAATTTTGGTTTGGTCAACACGCGATAATGACGCCAACATACGCATCATGATCTGTTCTGCGGGCATCTCTAATGAGAAAATCAGCACCGGTTTTTCTTGATCCATGGCTGCATTTTCACATAAGTTCATCGCAAAGGTGGTTTTACCCATCGATGGACGCGCAGCAACAATAATCAAATCAGAGCCCTGCAAACCAGCAGTCTTCTTATTTAAATCAGTAAAGCCTGTTGATACACCCGTTACACCATCTTGTGGTGACTGATAAAGCAACTCGATACGTTCAAGCGTACGCTCTAAAATAGTATCGACGTTTTGCGGACCTTCTTTATCGTTGGTACGTTGTTCAGCAATCGCAAAAACTTTACTTTCGGCCATATCCAGCAAATCTTCACTGGTACGCCCTTGTGGATCATAACCGGCATCGGCTATTTCATTTGCCACGCCAATCATGTCACGGATCAATGCACGCTCACGAACAATATCAGCATACGCTAAAATATTCGCCGCAGACGGGGTGTTTTTTGCCAATTCAGCAAGGTAAGCAAAACCACCGACACCATCAAGTTTATCCGAGCGCTCAAGATGTTCAGACAAAGTGATCAAATCAAGTGGCTGTCCACCTTCCAATAAGGCTGCGGTTGCCTCAAAGATAATCCGATGAGGACGGCTGTAAAAGTCTTTCGCAACCACTTTCTCAGCAACAGTATCCCAACGCTCATTATCCAACATTAAACCACCAAGTACTGATTGCTCAGCCTCAAGTGAATGTGGTGGCATCTTAATGGCGTCCATTTGATTATCTTTTAATTGTTTCGATTTACGATTATCTGTCATAACAATTGTGCATTTACCAAAACCAAGAACGAAGCTCGATAGTATAACCGATCCCCTGCTTCTGCGTAGCTATAAACGATTACGATTGATCACTTCCCATGGTAACAATTATCCTCCTTTTTAGTTTCACGAATAGTATGCCCACGATTTCTAACCAAACGTTGACAAATTTACGTTAGAATGTGGCATCAATATTTCTAGATTTATACGACCCTGCCAGCGGAGGACTTTTGGCAAGATATATACTCACATTACTTTTGCTTGCCACTACCGCAGCTCATGCTAGTGAAGAATCGACACCTGAAGCACCGACTGAACCTTCGCCATTAACCAGTACTATCGGCTTGGGTTATCAAGCACTATCGGGTAACTCTGACTCCCAAACCTTAAATGGTAATGTTGCACTAACCTATACTAAAGGCCGCTATCAAACTAACGGTGATGCTAAGTTCATCATGGCAAAAAAAGATGGCGAAGAAGACAAACGTAAAATGTCAGTCAGCTTAAAGTCTAAACGGATGATCCGTGATGGTTATTATTTTTATGGTAATGGCAGCTATATTGATGACCGCTATGGGCCTTATTACGCAGATTCAATCGTCTCAACCGGTATCGGTTACCGTTTATTTAGCTATGAGACATTTCAAACATTAGTGGATATTGGCCCTGGCTTTCGCCACCAAGATCCTAATCTCGATGAGATAAAAAGCGACAGTATTGTTAAACAAGAAGTCGTTAATGAAATGGTGCTACAAAGTACAATCGATATTCAATGGAAGCCCTTAAAAAACCTGACCCTCAGTGCTAAATTTAACGTCATTTCAGGGCAAAGTAACACCACCTTAGAAAGCACCTTCAATGCGACTAATGCGATCACTGACAATATTGCTTTAAACGTAGGTTACACTCAAACCGCTTATTCTTGGGTACCTGAAGGCATGCAAAATTCCGACAGCACCACCACAATCTCACTGATTTACACTTTATAAATCACGATTCCCTAAATTTCAGACATAAAAAAACCAGCCCTAAGGCTGGTTTTTTACTATTAAAGCTAAAAGCGATTACTGAGCAGCAACAACGTTTAGTTTAACAGTTGCGAATACGTCTGAGCTTAGCTGAACGCTAACTTCAAATTCGCCAGTCGTACGTAGTGCACCTTCAGGTAGACGTACTTCACTCTTAACAAGTGCAACGCCAGCTGCAGAAACTGCATCAGCGATGTCACGAGTACCGATTGAGCCGAATAATTTACCTTCGTCACCAGATTTAGATGCAATAACTACACCTTCAAGTACGTTAAGTGCTTCAGCACGTGCTTGAGCAGCAGCATGTTGCTCAGCAACTTTAGCTTCTAGCTCTGCACGACGTGCGTCGAACATTTCAACGTTCGCTTTAGTCGCCATAACTGCCTTAGCCTGTGGGATAAGGAAGTTACGAGCATAGCCCGCTTTAACGTTAACCTGGTCGCCAAGGCCACCTAGGTTAGCGATTTTATCAAGTAGAATAACTTGCATTATCTTGTCCTCTATAAAGTTCTAAAAACGACTATCGCTTACAGATGCTTATCTGTGTACGGTAGAAGTGCTAGGTAACGAGAACGCTTGATAGCGCGAGCTAGCTGACGCTGGTATTTAGCGCGAGTACCAGTGATACGGCTAGGTACAATCTTACCAGCTTCAGTGATGTAGTTTTTCAGAGTTGCTACGTCTTTGTAGTCAATCTCTAGTACGCCTTCTGCTGTAAAACGGCAGAATTTACGACGACGGAAGAAACGAGCCATGGGCTATCTCCTGATCTAAATTAAGTCAATGTGATCGGCATGCAAAACTAATTTCCCGATACCATTACGGCCGGTTTGGTAAGAGATAAATCCCTCCACCTTAATTGTGCTTCCGACAACTAAATCTTGAGTGAGTACTTGTTGACCTTTACCACTGATTACCACGTTAATATAACAATATATTTGACGTGGTAAGTCAGCTTCCCGCTGCACAGAACGATGCTCAAGCACAAAGTGACAATGAGGTATGCCTGCCGGGGATTGGCTTCGTTTGGGATGCTTGGCAATAGTGCCAGTCAACACCAGACGATTAGTCATTAATACAAATTACTCAGCAGCTGCTTCGCCTTCAGATTGTGCTTCAGCACGATCTTCACGCTTAGTAAAACGCTCTTCTTTAGCCTTCATCATAGGAGATGGCTCAGTAACAGCGTGTTTAGTACGCATGATCATGTTACGGATCACTGCGTCGTTGAAGCGGAAGTTTGACTCAAGCTCGTCAACAACATCTTGCTTAGCTTCTACGTTCATAAGAACATAGTGAGCTTTGTGCAATTTGTTAATTGGGTAAGCCATTTGACGGCGGCCCCAATCTTCTAGACGGTGAATTTGACCACCAGAATCTTTGATAGCAGCAGTGTAACGCTCGATCATGCCAGCAACTTGCTCGCTTTGATCAGGGTGCACCATGAATACGATTTCGTAATGACGCATAGGTTGCTCCTTACGGATTATTCAGCTTCCCTTGTCGGCTCGGTTATCCTGGGGAAGCAAGGAACTAAAAAAAAGAACCGAGAATTTGGATGACGGATAGTACAGAGAATGATCAATCTAGGCAAGCTTATTTTATCGCCAACCGCTGTTTTTCAACGAAATGAACATTAACCTCAGCAGATAGTGTCTACCGCTCAGTGACAACCCGTCTCAATGCTCATTTTTCATACCAGACCATAATAAAAAACCCACTCAGTAATCACTGAGTGGGTTTAAATAATTATGCAGTTATTTATGCTTAATCACGCATTATCCGCGTTGACGTACCGCTTCAAATAAACAAATACCTGTCGCAACAGACACGTTCAAACTTGAGACAGAACCCGCCATTGGGATTTTGATCAAATCATCACAGGTTTCACGCGTTAAGCGACGCATACCTTCACCTTCAGCGCCCATAACAATCGCCAATGGCCCCGTTAGTTTACTGTGGTAAATATCATGAGTTGCTTCACCAGCAGTACCCACAATCCATACGCCTTTATCTTGTAACGCACGCATGGTACGAGCCAGATTGGTTACACGTACTAACGGCATAATTTCAGCCGCACCACATGCCACTTTACTTGCGGTCGCATTCAACTGTGCTGAGCGATCTTTTGGAACAATCACAGCCACAGCACCAGCGGCATCGGCATTACGTAAACACGCACCAAGGTTATGCGGATCAGTCACGCCATCTAAAATCAACAATAATGGATTTTCTGTGGTTGCTAACAAATCATCAAGGTTGTTTTCATTGTATTGCTTGCCTGGACGCACACGCGCAATAATACCCTGATGAGAAGCACCATCAACTTTGTCATCTAATGCTTTACGGCCCGCTTCTTGAATCGTGATGCCTAAGTCTTTCAACTCAGTAATTAGCGGCAGCAAACGATCATCTTCACGCCCTTTCAGTACGAATACTTCAATAAAGCGCACCGGATCAGATGCGAGTACAGCTTTAACGGCATGGATGCCAAAAATCATATCATTACTCATGGATTAACTCTTCTTTGCTGCGCGTTCTGATTTACCCGCACGTTGCTTTTTCTTCTTGCGAACTTTGGGTTTCTTTTTAGGATCAGTCAGCGGCTTTTCATCCGTTAACTTACGTGGTTTTTTATTTCTTGGCTTTTTCTTTTTAGCGTCAGCTTCTGGAACTGCGTCTTCTTTTAACTTCTTACGTACAGAAGAACGCTCACGTTTACTTTTATTACGTGATTCAACCTTCGCTTCACCGTCTTCAACTTTAAACACAGGCATGCCTTGACGTTTTAAGCCATCAGCTTTACGCATGCGTTGTTTTTTCTCACGACCTTTAGCCGTTTTACCTGCACCGCGTTGTTTACGCTCTGCGCCAACGATATCAAAATCTAATTGACGATCATTTAAGTTAATAGCCGCGACTTTAACGTGAACGGTATCGCCTAAACGATAAATAACACCAGAACTCTCACCCACCAAGCGTTGACCCACAGGATCAAATTGGTAGTAATCATTGGCAAGGTTTGAAATATGCACTAAGCCGTCAATGTTAAGCTCATTGAGACGCACAAAGAAACCAAAGCCAGTAACATTCGCAATTACACCTTCAAACTCATCGCCAAGGTGATCTTGCATGTACTCACATTTAAGCCAATCAGACACATCACGAGTTGCATCATCAGCACGACGCTCAGTGGTTGAACACTGCTCGCCAATAGCATCAATTTCTTCAAATGAATAATGATGACCGCCAGTTAATGTATCGTTTTTCGTGTTACCTGCTTGCTTAGCAATTAAAAATTTAATGGCGCGGTGCAAGGTTAAATCAGGGTAACGACGGATTGGCGAGGTAAAGTGAGCATACTGGCTCAGTGCTAAACCAAAGTGACCGATATTATCCGCTTGATAGATCGCTTGTTTCATAGAGCGTAATAGCATGGTTTGAATTAATTCACGATCGTTACGATCTTGAATTAAATTCGCTAACGCTGCGTAATCTTTTGGACTTGGCTCTAAACCGCCACCCAACTCTAGACTTAGCTCGCCCAAGAAATCACGGAAACCTTGTAAACGTTCTTCACCAGGGGTGTCGTGAACACGGTATAGCGCTGGCTCTTTGGCACTTTCAACAAATTGTGCTGAAGCGATATTGGCTAAAATCATACATTCTTCGATGATTTTATGCGCTTCATTACGTACTAACGGTACGATGTTCTCGATCTTACGATCAGCATTGAAAACAAACTTAGTTTCAATGGTTTCAAATTCAATTGCACCACGCGCTTCACGAGCAACTTTCAGCGCTTTAAACATGCTGTAAAGTTCTTCAAGATGCGGCACTAATGGCTGATAACGTTGACGAAGTTCTTCATCACCATCAAGCATGTTACTTACTTTAGTGTAAGTTAACCGCGCATGTGAGTTCATCACCGCTTCATAATGCTTATAACCTGTAAGCTTACCGCTCTCAGAAACGGTCATCTCACACACCATACACAAGCGATCGACTTGTGGGTTAAGTGAACATAAACCATTTGAAAGCACTTCTGGCAGCATTGGAATAACTTGAGCTGGGAAGTAAACCGAGTTACCACGTTTTAGGGCTTCGTTATCCAATGCTGATTTAGAACGCACGTAATAACTTACATCGGCAATTGCCACCCATAAACGCCAGCCACCATCAGGATTACGCTGACAGTGCACAGCATCATCAAAGTCACGAGCATCTTCACCATCAATGGTTACCAATGGCAATTGACGTAAATCAACACGACCCAATTTAGCGTCTTCTGGCACTTCTTCAGTAAGATGCTTTATTTGATTGTCGACTTCTGATGGCCACACATGAGGAATATCATGGGTGCGCAAAGCGATTTCAATTTCCATACCCGGTGCCATATTCTCACCCAGTACTTCAACCACACGACCCACCGCATTATGCTGACGTGTTGCACGTTGATTGATCTCAACCACAACCACATTACCCATACGGGCACCTTGACGGACGTCTTGTGGAATAATGATATCTTGTGCAATACGAGAATCATCTGGTACCACGTAACCCATTCCATCTTCAAGGAAGAAACGGCCCACAATTTGATTCGGTGATTCAGTTAACACACGCACAACACGGCCTTCACGACGGCCGCGTTTATCTTCGCCATCAGCTTGCGCTAAAATGTAATCACCGTGGATCACACTCCGCATTTGATGGGCAGGTAACAATAAATCAGTTTCTTTAGTGTAAGTACCTTCAGGGCGTAAGAAGCCAAAACCATCACGGTGGCCAATAACGTAACCTTTAATTAAATCTAAACGCTCAGGCAATGCGTAACATTGGCGACGAGTAAAAATTAATTGACCATCACGTTCCATCGCACGTAAGCGACGACGCAAACCTTCATATTGATCATCACCTTTTAGCTCTAACGCAGCAAATAACTGGTCGCGACTAACGGGTGTACTAAAACCTCGAATTACTTCTAATAGTAGTTCACGGCTTGGAATAGGATTTTCGTAATTAGATGCTTCGCGTTCGCGAAAAGGATCAACCGGTAAATCGGTAGTACCTTTAGACATAAACAGTTCCTGTTGGCCAACCATATATTAAGTATACTCAGCTCTTAGGTGAACAGATGGGAACAGGCAATAAATACCTATTCCACTTAAATAATAGGGAGTAGTGTGATGCTAGATCATTATCTTTGAATGATCTTAGTGTTCTGCAGGCAACCCTAATAAGACACGCAATGGTGGATTATTATCTACCAAAGTCAATAAGGTGTACTTATCTAGCTCATTTAAAAAAGCATTACGCGCATCAGCAAGGATCCCCTTTAGCTGACATGCAGGAGTAATATTACAAAAATCAGGCGCACAATTAATGATTTGTAACGGTTCAATCGCCCTTACTACATGCCCTAATACAATATTTCCCGCAGGCATTCCTAACCGAATACCACCATTTTTTCCGCGTATGGTTTCTACATAACCTAATTGGCCTAATTTATTAATAATTTTGACCATGTGGTTGCGCGACACGCCATAAGTGTCGGTTACTTTTGTGATACTTGTTAACTCGCCTTCAGGTAAGCTAGCAAGATATATCAAGGCTCGTAGGCCATAATCGGTAAAACTGGTTAACTGCACATTCACTCCTCCTGTTGCTATTTTAATCTTGTTCTTGACTAAAAGATACAGATCAGATACAACTTATAACATACATTATAAATACAACTTACAAATAGAGAAAGTCATGCTCACTCAAAAAACCATTGATATCGTAAAAGCGACCGCACCTGTGATTGCCGCAGCAGGCCCTGTCGTCACTCAACATTTTTATCAACGAATGTTTCAACATAACCCTGAACTTAAAGATGTTTTTAATATGAGCCATCAACAAGGCCCAGATAAAAACACTCCATCAAGCCAACAGCAAGCATTATTTAACGCTATCTGTGCTTACGCTAATAATATTGATAACTTAGCAGTACTATTACCTGCCGTCGAAAAAATTGCTCAAAAACACACCAGTTTTTTAATTACGGCAGATCAATATCAGATCGTAGGCCATCACCTTTTAGCGACTATTGATGAATTATTAGCGCCAGGACAAGAGGTATTAGACGCGTGGGGAGAAGCTTACGGCATATTGGCGAATATCTTTATTAACCGTGAACAAGAAATCTACCAAGAAAGTGATGATAAAATTGGCGGTTGGCGTGGCACACGTGAATTTATGGTAACAAGTAAGCAGCCTAACAGTGAATTAATCACCAGCTTTACTTTTACACCAACAGATGGCGGTCAAGTAGCGACCTACAAACCTGGCCAGTACTTAGGTATTTATATTAATGCCGATGAACTCGCGAACCAAGAAATCCGCCAATACAGTTTATCGTCAGCGCCTAATAACAATCATTATCGTATTTCTGTAAAACGCGAAACCCAAGGTACGGTATCAAACTACCTTCACGATAAAATTAATGTTGGCGATAAGATCAAACTGGTAGCTCCTGCTGGTGATTTTTTCTTGGATGTTAATCCACAAACCCCCGTAACGTTAATTTCAGCGGGTGTAGGTTTAACGCCAATGCTCGCCATGCTTGAAACACTGACCCAACATCAAGCGCCAGTGAATTGGTTACACGCAACAGAAAATGGTCAGCAACACGCTTATAAAGATCATGTAAAAACACTGGCAAATCAACATTCGCACATTTCAGCATTAACATGGTACAACGCGCCAACGAGTGGCGATCGTCAAGCAGAAGATTATGATTACCAAGGCTTGATCGAGCTTGATAAAATTGCTACTCAAATTTCAGATCCTGAAATGCATTTTTATTGCTGTGGTCCAGTTGGCTTTATGCAATTTATCGCTAAACAGTTAATTGAACTGGGTGTAACTAGCGATCGCATTCACTATGAATGTTTTGGGCCGCATAAAGTACTGTAATATTTTTAATTATCGTCCGCATAATTACAGCGCCTCAATTAAAAACAGCACCTAATAAGGTGCTGTTTTTATTGAAATCTATACCCATGACTACCAAAAAGATGAACGTCGTTTAGCGCGCGCAATAATATTAGCCGGCATCTTTTGTTCTAGTTGGTGCCGTAATCGGCGTAATTGTTGATGCTGATATTTATCGGTGGTCACAGTTTGATATAGCCATCGGTACGCATCTTCAAAATCTAACGGACTGCCATTATCAGCAATCAGTAATTGGGCTAATTGAATCCGGGCACGAATATTTCCAAGTGCAGCAGCTTCACGTAAATAAGGAATAGCGCGCTGTTTATCTTGCTGCAAAATAACACCTTGAGCGTAATAACGCCCTAATTGTTCTAACGCAACAGGTACGCCTTGTTGAGCAGCTGCACGCATATAATACACGCCTTGTTCAACATCTTTTGGCACACACACGCCCCACGCTAACATATCGCCGTAAAGAAATTGATAGGTCGGTGATTCTGTTTGTTGAGCGCGAGCTTGAATATCTTGTACTAATTGACAGTCATCTGCTTTTACTTGGCGTAAATGCTGGTTGGTCGTAAACCACACGCTAAGCTGATCCTCAGTGTAAATAGGCACCGCATCACCAACTACAGCAATAGCATATGCAGGGGTTGCCAACCAAATAGCAGCGGTCATCAGTAAGCGCTTCATTTACATTCCTCAAACATCGAATAGTTATCTATCGGCAATGTACAACGAAACTTTAATCATGACAGATGGCAGTCTAACCGTAATATTGAGCTATAAAAAAACCAGCTCGAAAGCTGGTTTTTTTCACTTAGAACAACCGCGAGTGATTACTCACCGTATGGGTGAACTTTGATGATTGTCTCGTTACGGTCAGGACCAGTAGAGATAATATCAATAGGCACACCTGTTAGCTCTTCAATACGGGCAATGTAATCAAGTGCTGCTTGTGGTAGCGCATCCAGTGTTTTAGCACCAAATGTTGTTTCGCTCCAGCCAGGCATTGTTTCGTAGATTAGCTCTAGATCTTCGTACGCATCAGCCGCCATTGGAGAAACTTCTAGAATCTCACCAGACTTAGTTTTGTAACCAGTACAGATCTTCAGCTCTTTAAGACCATCTAGTACGTCTAATTTAGTTAGACAGAAACCAGAGATAGAGTTGATTTGTACCGCACGACGCATAGCAACCGCATCGAACCAACCAGTACGGCGTAAACGACCTGTCGTTGCGCCAAACTCGTTACCAACAGTACCTAAATGCTTACCGATAGGATCTTGCTTTTCTAGACCGTCATAAAGTTCAGTCGGGAAAGGACCTGCACCCACACGCGTACAGTATGCCTTCGCGATACCTAGGATGTAACCTAAGTAACGAGGACCAAAACCAGAACCAGCAGCAACACCACCAGCAGTAGTAGTTGACGACGTTACGTATGGGTAAGTACCGTGGTCAATATCAAGCAATGTACCTTGCGCACCTTCAAACATGATCTTGTCGCCACGTAGACGCGCATCATCAAGTTCTTTCGTTACGTCGATAACCATTGATGTTAATAGGTCTGCTTGAGAAAGTACTTTTTCTAGTACTTCTTCATAGCTTACAGGTTCAGCATGGTAGTAATGCTCAATCTGGAAGTTATGGTAAGCCATAACATCTTTAAGCTTTTCAGCAAATGCGGCTTTATCGAATAAATCACCAACGCGAAGACCGCGACGAGCAACTTTATCTTCATAAGCAGGACCGATACCACGACCTGTAGTACCAATTGCTTTTTTACCACGAGCCGCTTCGCGTGCTTGGTCAAGAGCAATATGGTAAGGAAGAATTAGTGGACAAGCTTCTGATAGGAACAGACGCTCACGAACAGGAATACCACGTGCTTCTAGTGGACCCATCTCATTCATTAGTGCATCAGGAGAAAGTACAACACCATTACCGATGATGCATTTAACATTGTCACGTAGGATACCTGATGGGATCAGGTGAAGAACAGTTTTCTCACCGTCAATAACTAGGGTGTGACCGGCGTTGTGTCCGCCTTGGTAGCGAACTACATATTTTGCATCTTCGGTCAGCAGGTCAACAATCTTACCTTTACCTTCGTCACCCCATTGGGTGCCAAGAACGACTACATTATTTGCCATCTTTCTTCATCTATCGTAGTTAAAAAAGGATTCTAGCACCTTAACCGCCCGCTTGCAGTCATTTTTGGCTTAATACATTTCATATTTGATGCGTTTCATCTGTTTTTTATGGCTGTTTTTCTACATTCTCAAATACATCATATACGCAATAACACTGCCAGCCACGACCAAACATCCACCAATACGACGTAGCGTATTATCATCTTGTTGACTTAATTGGCTAACCATATTTCGCCACCCTTGTGGCGCGAATAATGGTCCTAACCCTTCAACAATTAACACTAAACCAATGGCTAACAAAATGGTATTCATCATATATTTCATCCAAAAAAAAAGACAAGGCCGAAGCCTTGTCTTTATTATAACGATAGCGCTATTAGTAAAGCGAATTTACTTTGCTGGTAACTCTGAATGGTTCATGTATTTAAAGAACTCATTATTCGGATCAACAACAAGAATGTCATTTTTCGAACTAAAGCTATTTTCATACGCCTTCAAAGAACGCCAGAAACTGTAAAACTCAGGATCTTGATTGTACGCTTTCGCATAAATCTCAGCCGCTTTCGCATCTGCATCACCACGTACAACTTGTGCTTTACGCTTTGCGTCAGCCAAAACTGTTGCCACTTCAAGTTCTGAACGAGCACGAAGCTCTTCAGCACGTTGACGGCCTTGAGAACGGTAGCTACGCGCCACTGACTCACGTTCAGCACGCATACGACGGTAGATAGACTCGCTGATTTCATCAGGCAAGTTGATTTTCTTAATACGGAAATCAACTACTTCAATACCTAAGTCTTTCGCACTTTCACGCGTTTCTTCAAGTACATCAGCCATGATTTGATCACGTTGGCCTTCAACTTTCTTCACAGGTACAACATCTTCAATTACCGCTAGAGCAGCTTTCGCAGCCTTAGTTTGTGCAATATCAGATGGTGCAGCAGGCGCTGAAGTGCTGTCTTCTCCAGATACAATTTGTTTGATTTCTTTCGCGCCAATTTCAGCACGTAAGCTATCAACAACTTTACGCTTTAACAATGATTCCGCTGTTGATGTGTTACCACCGCCAGTCGCTAAGTAATATTTGCCGTAATCTTTAATACGCCATTTAACATAGGTATCAATGATAACGTCTTTTTTCTCAGCCGTTAGGAAACGATCAGCTTGGTCGTCCATCGTTTGAATACGCGCATCAAGATCATGCACACGGTCAAATACAGGGACTTTAAAGTGTAAACCTGGCTCGTAAATACGTGCAACTTCGGTATTGTTATCTTTTAGAATACGACCGAAACGCACGACGATACCACGCTCGCCCTCTTTCACAACAAACATAGACATCAATAATAGTGCGATAAAAATCACAACTACTGGGATGATTAACTTACGCATAATTAATATCTCCCTTGACGGCCAGTATCAGCACGTGGTGTTGGAGCAACTGGCGTTGGTGTTTCCACTTTTTCCAATTCAATACCACTTAATCGGCCAGAATCCACTGGCTTTTTCGCTTGGTTATTTGATTGATCCATTAGCTTTTCAAGCGGTAAATACATTACGTTATTACCACCAGACTTAGTATCAATTAACACCTTGCTGGTATTGCTGTATACACGTTCCATCGTATCAAGATACAAACGGTCACGGGTTACTTTCTTAGCCGCTTCATATTGTGGCAACAGCTTATCAAACTGTGCTACATCACCTAACGCACCATTAATAACACGCTCAGAATAACCTTCTGCTTCATTTTTCAGACGCTCAGCTCGACCGGTTGCTTTTGGCAAAATGTCATTACTGTAAGCTTCTGCTTCACGAACATAACGTTCTTCATCTTCACGTGCTGCAATAGCATCATCAAAGGCATCTTTTACCGCTTCAGGTGGACGCGCACTCTGGAAGTTAACGTCCACAACACGGATACCCATGTTGTATTTTGCGATAATTTTATCAATTGCAGCTTGAGTATTCGCACGAATAGTTTGACGACCGGTTGTTAACGCTTGATCCATAGTTGAATCACCGATAACCGCACGTAGTGCAGAATCAGTTGCTTGACGCAAACTATCATCAGCATTGGTAACACTAAATAAATATTTTTCAGCGTTATCAACACGGTATTGAACATCCATCTCAACTTTCAGCACGTTTTCGTCTTTGGTTAGCATTAAGCCAGAAGCTCGTAGCGAACGAATTGCTTGTACGTTAACAGGGATGACTTCATCAATAAAAGTCGGCTTCCAGTTCAAACCCGGCTTGACGATTTGATCAAACTTACCGAAGCGCAGCACAACACCTTGTTCTGCTTCACTTACAGTATAAAAGCCTGAAAATCCCCACACCGCTACAGCTAAAACTGCAACAGCACCCAAACCTACAGCGCTACCGCTGCCTGTTGGTCCTTTTTTACTACCAAACACACCACCAACCTTACGACTTAGTTTTGAGAAAACCTCATCCAGATCGGGTGGTCCTTGTTCACGTCCACCATGATTTTTATTACCCCAAGGGTCTTTATCATCACGGCCGCCGTTGTTACCAGGCTCATTCCACGCCATTATAGAACTCCATCAATGTGATATGACGACAGTTTTTATTACTCAGCAATCCATTAAGCAACGATGTAGTCATCTAACGAAGTACTTTCTCTTTTTTGTAACCGCGACCATTCTGCCATCGGTAAGCGAATATCAATCATTAAACAGCCATCTGATTCATATTCTTCTCGCAAAATACATCCCATCTGATAAAACTTACTGCGTAACCGTCCAATCATTTCAGGCGGTAAACGCAAGCGGTGCTTTATCATCGTTCCTGCAAGACGTTCTGTTAAGGCTTGGAATAACAAGTCAATGCCTTGCCCTTCCATGGCTGATACCCAAACTCGTCGAGGTAAACCCTCTTCGTCACGCTCAATTCGTGGTTGTGCATTATCCAAGTTATCAATTTTATTCATAACAAGTAAAACAGGGACATCACCGGCATCGATTTCATCAAGTACGGTATCTACCGCTTCAATGTTCTCACGAAAGCGATCATCACTGGCATCAACCACATGAAGCAATAGATCTGCTTCTTGTGTTTCTTTTAATGTTGCTTTAAACGCAGCCACTAAATCGTGGGGTAAATGTCGAATAAAACCAACAGTATCTGCAAGTATCGCAATACCAACATCTGCAACTTCAATCTTACGCAATGTTGGATCTAAGGTAGCAAACAGCTGATCCGCTGCATATACCCCAGCATCAGTAATACAATTAAATAATGTTGATTTACCCGCATTGGTATACCCAACTAATGACACCGTTGGGATTTCTGCTCGGTTTCGCGCTCGACGTCCTTGATCACGTTGTTTAGCTACTTTATCTAAACGCCGCAAAATCGTTTTAATACGCTCACGTAATAAACGTCGATCGGTTTCTAACTGAGTTTCACCTGGCCCACGGAGACCAATACCACCTTTTTGTCGCTCAAGGTGAGTCCAACCACGAATTAATCTGGTTGATAGATGACGTAATTGTGCTAATTCAACTTGCAACTTACCCTCATGGGTACGTGCTCGTTGAGCAAAAATATCGAGAATTAACCCGGTACGATCAATTACACGACACTGACAAAGCTGCTCTAAGTTTCGTTCTTGTGCAGGTGACAATGCGTGATTGAAAATAATAATATCTGCATCAACAGCGCTTACAGCATCCGCAATTTCTTGTGCTTTTCCTTCACCCACATAATATTTAGGAAGCGGTGTTTTACGACTACCCGTAACCACGTGCAGCGCGTTAACTCCGGCGGAAGATACTAGCATTTCAAATTCGCTAAGATCTTCCCATTCCTCATCTTGAGTGAAGTTTATATGAACAAGAATGGCCTGCTCACCAGCTTCATAACGGTCAAACAAGTAATTAGCTCCTTATTTGAAAATAATCTTACTCTTCTGTTTTTTCTGGACGATCACTTCCTGCTGGACGATCACCCGCCTGATGATGATTCACCGGACGAGCGGGTACAACAGTTGAAATAGCATGCTTATAAACCATCTGGTTGACGGTGTTTTTAAGTAGAATGACAAATTGGTCAAATGACTCAATTTGGCCTTGTAGTTTGATACCGTTTACCAGGTAAATAGAGACCGGGATTCTTTCACGACGCAGCGCATTCAAAAACGGGTCTTGCAGAGATTGCCCCTTAGCCATTATTTCTTTTCCTTATTTGTTTGTAGTTGTATTAGCAACGAACAAAAACTAAAAATACGCAAAGCAGTTCAGAGTATACACGTTAATTAAACATCACATCTAACTGAGTTTGTGACGGTTTGTAACGCGCTATCAACATCACTACTATCCAACCAAGTCAAATCTTTCCAGCCACGAAGCCAAGTGATTTGACGCTTTGCCAATTGACGAGTAGCACAGATACCACGGAAGACCGCTTCATCTATGTCATGTTTCCCGTCCAAATATTCCCACATCTGTCGATAACCGACACAGCGAATAGAAGGAAGTTCAAGGTGAAGATCACCACGGTCGTATAATGCCCGTACTTCTTGTTCAAACCCTGCTTCGATCATTTTTTTGAACCTAAGCTCAATTCGATGATGCAGTACAGCCCTATCCGTGGGCGTAATTGCAAACTGGTGAACCTTATAAGGTAACGATTCACCTTGAGTTTTAGTCAACTCAGTTAATGTTTTACCTGAAATTCGAAAAACTTCCAATGCACGAGATAATCGTTGTGGATCATTTGGATGGATCCTTGCACCTGCAACAGGATCAATTTGCACTAATTCATCATGCAGTGCTTGCCAACCTCGTGCCTCAGCATCTCGTTCTATACCTGCGCGAACAGCATTATCTGCCGCAGGTAATGGTGACAAACCTTCCAATAATGCCTTGTAGTACAACATAGTACCACCGACCAACAAAGGAATCCGCCCCGCAGCTACTATATCAGCCATTTCTTTTAGTGCATCCGAACGAAAGTCTGCAGCAGAATAACTTTGCGCTGGATCACGAATATCAATTAAACGGTGCGGTGCTAGTGCCAATTCATGCGCATCTGGTTTCGCTGTACCGATATCCATTCCTTTATAAATAAGGGCAGAATCGACACTTATCAACTCAACCGGCAACTGTTCCCGTAACCGAATGGCTAAATCGGTTTTACCTGATGCTGTCGGGCCCATTAAAAAAATAGCTTGTGGTTGTGGCTTTGTCATAACTTGTGGCTTAGTCATAAATTACTTAAATGCTTCTATCGCTGCTTGCATATCAACAGGACGAACAAGTTGCGCTTTAAACGTCATCACTTGTTCCCCCCATAGCTGCTCTAATTCGGTAATTAACTGAATCGCTTGTGCCAAGGTATAGCTTGTTATTGGCATATGGCATTGTTTAGCGAGCCAGAATAAAAGGTTATCCCATCCTTGAGCATCAGGGTCATCACTCACGGTATGAAGATAGGTTAACAAATTTGGGATTAACTGTTGTAAATTTTGTTGTCTTAATGGCATACAAACCGCCAAAATGATAATGCTATTACGGCCTTTTGCTTTTAGTTGGATCCCTAATTGCTTTAATAATTGTCCGTGTTGCTCGGCGCATTGAAGTAATTCCGCCTCAATCGGCACCGCCAGTGGAATTAATAATGGCTGAGGCTTTAAGCCATCCGTTTTTGCTAATTGTAACTGCCCAACATAACGTAAATTTTCAGCCGAGGGTAAATGTAATAGCGCCACCTCATGTTGCTGACTCAACAATAAAAACTGCTGCTCAACAATAACCAATGGCTTCCCCAAACCGACATCATTAACATGAAGACGTTTACTTGGCTTTATTGGCATTGGTTGACTCGATGCCGTCCACTCACGCCGAGGTTCAGCTATCTGGCTCGACACTTCACGCGTCGATATTAACGATGTAGAGTCTGAATTATCAGGTGTTATCAGCTGCTGATAAACTTTAACCTCTGCGGTTGTTGGACCCGTATCACCATAATGACGGCCAGCCGAACCTTGTTGGCGCTTAGCTGTCGCTGATGATGGTGATAAAGTTGAACTGCTCTTTTGACTATAGCTTTGTTGAGTATCTTTACTAACTGAATTTACTAATAAAGTTTTTTCAGGCGTAGAAATAGGTGCCACATTACCATCAAGATCGAACATTGTTCCTAATGGCTCAGTCGTTGAAGGTTGAGCCGTCAACCAACTGTCAGGATCCGCTTTATTCGGATAATCAGGCATCCCTGCAATGGTTTGGGAAGCGCGATCAATCGGGACTGCGGTGACTTCAGTATGGGCATGAGCGCTTGCCCTTACTGGCGCTTGATATTGATGAGCATCATCAACATCAGCTTGTTGTAATGCACTTTGTAAGGTTTGATAAATAAAATCATGCACTAAGCGCGCCTGATGAAAGCGAACTTCATGTTTAGCGGGGTGAACATTAACGTCCACCTGATGCGGATCAACCTCAATATACAATACATAAGCAGCATACTGCTCGGATCGTAAGCTCGATTCATACGCCTGTCGAATCGCATGATTGATTAACTTATCTTTCATCATTCGACCGTTAACGTAGCAATATTGAATATCATTTTGGCTACGCGCCCCTTGCGGGCTACAAATCCAACCAGATAATTTCAAATCACCGTGTGCTAATTCAACCACTAATGCATGTTGTAAAAATGCAGGACCACAAGCCGCAGCTAATCGACGTTCTTGCTGTAATGTATTATCGGCAATACGATATTGACGAACTAACTTCCCGTTATGACGCAGTGTAATCGCAACATCAAAGCGACTTAAAGCAATCCGCTTAATCAATTCGTCAATATGGGTGAATTCTGTTTTTTCAGTCCGTAAAAACTTACGGCGGGCTGGCGTATTAAAAAATAAATCCAATACTTCCAATGTCGTACCAACAGGATGAGCAGCCGGCTTTAACTGCACCTCCATATCACGACCTTCAGCATAAGCAGACCACGCTTCAGTTTGATCTTCGGTGCGCGATGTTAGGGTTAATCTAGAAACGGAACTGATACTGGCGAGGGCTTCACCACGAAATCCTAAGCTTACAATGGCTTCAAGATCATCAAGTGAAGCTATTTTTGAGGTTGCATGACGGCTTAAGGCCAAGCCAAGTTCATCCTTAGCAATCCCTTTACCATTATCACGAATACGAATTAACCGGCTGCCACCTTTTTCGATATCAATATCAATTCGAGTGGCTCCGGCATCTATACTATTTTCAACAAGCTCTTTGACTACCGATGCGGGGCGTTCAACAACTTCACCCGCTGCAATCTGGTTAGCCAGCCGAGCGGGTAAAATCTGAATCGGCATAATTAACTTCTTGGAATGATTAGCGTCTGTCCTACAGCTAGTTTATCAGAACGTAGCTTATTCGCATCACGAATAGTTGCTACTGATACCCCATATTTTGCCGCAATCTTACTTAAAAATTCACCACGGCGTACTTTATGACGTTCCGTTTTCGTCGCAGCAACGACTATTTTTAATTTCTGCCCTACCATGACGTTATCAGATTTCAAATGGCTCGTTTGACGAATGCTGCTCATGGTTACCCCATATTTAGCTGCAATCTGACCAAGATACTCACCACGAGTCACTGTATGCCATACCGTACGTGTCGATTGTGTTTTTTTAATCACGACTTTTGGTGCCGTTGTGTTTCCTGCGGGTGCTGTCTTAATGCCACTACCTGGAATCAACAACATTTGACCAATATTCACTGAATTTGATTTCAGATGATTCGCCGATCTAATGGCTGCCATCGATGAACCATATTTAGCCGCAATACCACTCAATGTTTGTCCTGATGTCACTTTATGCTTCATGCCTCCGGCATTTAAACGCGAAGCAAATAAGGTACCTTCAGGTGGATGAGCGGTGAAGTATTGTAAAATACCTTTATAAACCGCATTTGCTAGTTGGTTTTGATGAGCATTTGACGTTAATTGACGCTCTTCAACTGGATTTGTAATAAAACCCGTTTCAACTAATAATGATGGAATATCCGGTGATTTTAATACGGCTAAACTTGCATATTGCGGTACGGTTTTATGTAAACGTGCAATATGACGTAAATTCGACAATACACGCTTAGCAACATCGTAGCCTTCTTTTTGCGAATAACTAAATTGCAGATCAAGTACCGCACGACCTAAATATTTATCTTTAGGATTACTGGATAACACATCGCCACCACCCAGCAGCTCTGATTGTTTCTCACTTTGCTCTAACCAACGACCGATCTCAGTATTAGCACGACGGGTGTTCAATACCCATACCGATGCACCACGAGGTTTAGGTGAACTAAAGCCATCTGCGTGAATAGAAACCAATAATAGCGCTTTATTTTTACGTGCTATCTCTGAACGTTTACTTAATCCTACATAATAGTCACCGCGACGAGTCATTACCGCACGCATACCCGTTGTGGCATTAATTTTTGCCGCTAACTTTCGGGCAACCGCTAAAGTCACGTTTTTTTCGTATTTATGCGTTGGACCAATAGAACCAGGATCATCACCACCATGACCTGCATCAACGGCGACGACAATATCAGCCGTTCCTGATGGCAACTTGGCTAAGTTATTTTCAGTGGCTTTTTCTTCAGCCTGCTCTTCTTTATCAGCAGCACCGGCACCAGAACCATTAGGTAAATCCATTACTAAGCGATAGCCGTAGCTACCATCAGGGGTTGGTGACAATGAGAAAATTTTAGGTTTAGTAGCACGTTTAAGTTCAAATACCAACCGTGTCATGCCTTTTTCTGGGGCATTACTACTGCGAACTGTAGCTAATATTTCACTCTTAGCAACCGTCATTGGCAACTTAACTTTTAGTGACGTTTTATTTAAATCAATCACTAATCGTGATGGATTAGATAGCATAAACTGCGAGTAATCCGCTTTACTTTGCATATCTAATACAACACGTGTTTCATCTGGAGCCGGCCACACTCGGACTCCCTTTAGTTCATTTGCAAAAGCGGTAGAACTAACTAATCCCACGCCCAAAATTAGAAGATTTGCATACGTCCGTAACGCCATTCTAATTAACCTAATTGTAAGTGGTTGATCAACGTTGAACCATAATCCGTATTCGACGTCACTAATACTGTTCTTTGTTCGCCGTGATAGCGTAATTCCAACTCAAGATCAGCATCGGGTAACATACCAATCCCTTTTTCTGGCCACTCCACTAAACAAATAGCGTCGTTAGTAAAATAATCACGGATCCCCATAAATTCTAATTCTTCTGGATCTGCAAGACGGTATAAATCAAAATGATAAACCTGCCAAGGAGCAAGATCATACGGCTCAACTAAAGTATAAGTCGGACTTTTCACATTGCCTTGATGACCCATTGCACGGATAAAGCCACGACTGAATGTCGTTTTACCCGCGCCTAAATCACCATGGAGATATATTGTTGTTTGTTGCGTGCAGGCTTTAGCCAATTTAAGGCCAAAATCTACCGTTGCCTGCTCATCAGCAAGAGAAGTTTTAAATGTTTGCATTATATTTTATCTTGGATTGACTAATTGACGAATAAACGGAAAAAGATCAGCCGCCAGCATACCACGCTCGCCGCTTTGCGCACATAAATCTGCTCTTTACGATACATCAAAATCTCGTTATATCTAAAGATATAGTGCCTGTGATAATGATCTCACTCGAAAATGACTATGATAATTTTACAGTAATAAAGCAATACCATTCAATTTGTGTCATTCACATATTCAGCACTGGTGCAGCTTTATACAGGATCATTATTATCTCAGCTATTGTTACAACCATTGACAACAGCATGTCAGCTTGTGAAATCATCCTTCTTGGCTAAACCAACGATAACTATAATTTCATTATAAACGTCATAATGACCACTAATTACTATTCTAAAATAAGAATGTGCTAGAATCCGTTCCCTAATTTTTACCCGTAATAAGACGACTGCTATGACTATCGATTATCAACAACTCGCTCTACAAATTAAAACCTGGGGACAAGAACTCGGCTTTCAAGCGGTAGGGATTAGTGATATCGATTTGTCACAACATGAAGCACAACTACAACGCTGGCTTGATGCTGATTACCATGGGGATATGGACTGGATGGCGCGCCACGGAATGATGCGAGCTCGTCCACAGGAATTACTCCCAGGAACCATACGTGTCATCAGTGTTCGTATGAATTACTTACCGCCACAAGCAGGGTTTGCTCAAACACTAAAACAACCAACAAAAGCCTATATTAGCCGTTATTCTCTTGGGCGTGATTATCATAAACTGATCCGTAACCGCTTAAAGCAACTAGGACAGCGTATTGAAACCGTTATCGGCGAGTTTGGTTGCCGACCTTTTGTGGATTCAGCACCAGTACTTGAACGTCCATTAGCTGAAAAAGCAGGGTTAGGGTGGACGGGGAAACATTCTTTAATTCTTAACGACCAATCAGGATCATGGTTCTTTTTAGGAGAACTCTTAATTGATCTACCATTACCTGTTGATGAACCAATGAATAATCAATGTGGTAAGTGTGTCGCTTGCATGACCAGTTGCCCAACGGGTGCCATTATCGAAGCAGGAGTCGTTGATGCTCGGCGTTGTATCTCTTATCTCACTATTGAATTTGACGGTATCATTCCAGAACAATATCGCGCAGCTATCGGCAATCGAATTTATGGCTGTGATGATTGCCAATTAGTGTGTCCATTTAACCGCCATGGCGAAATCACAACTGAAATAGACTACCATTGTCGTGATACATTATTTCAGCAAGATCTGGTGACACTTTATCAATGGAATGAAGCCACATTTTTAAAAAATACCGAAGGTTCAGCCATTCGCCGTATTGGTCATGTTCAATGGTTACGAAATATCACCATCGCGCTAGGTAATGCGCCATATCAAACTGACATCGTGGCGGCATTAGCTACTCGCCAAGGCGAACATCCATTAGTGGATATACATATTGAATGGGCTTTAGAACAGCAACATCAAAAACGTCAACAGATGGTGCTTGATGTCCTACCTAACGCGACTAAACGCTTAGTACGGATCATTGAGAAGGGTCTACCTCGAGATGCGTAACACTCTGGGTATATGTGGAAAACTTTTCAAATTAAGCAAAAAAAAGTAGGGAAATTAAAGATTAAACACAGGGAGTGGATAACATAATCAAGATGGTTATCCCGATAAAGAAAGGATTAAATGAACTGTGTACAAATTGTAGATAAATGAAAAATTAAACATAAAAAACAAACAGTTATCCTGTTAATTAATCTTGTTTAACAAGGCGAATAATTTCATCGCTGTTACTCATCCTAAAGTTATTCACACCTCGCTATCACATCTAATCAACCAACTTACCCACAGATTTTTTTATGTGGATAACTCTGTTAATGTAACTGTGATCTAACGGTGCAATAAATTTAAAACACTGACTACAATAGTAACTTATCATCTGTTATTTATAAGAAAATACCAAATAATCCACAATGTTATTATGCAGTAAATACTATTTATCAATGCTGGGAAAAGAGCGTTTGCTATATGGCAATATTGATATTACGAACATCTTTACAAATAGCTAAGATGAAAAAAACAACCGTTAGGTTGCATAATCAATAGCAGATGATGTAATCGAAGCTGATTGCTTCTAAGTGGGCTTCGTAGTCAAACTAGAAACACTTGAAGCAGTACACTGATGATATCGGTAATCGAATACCTCAGGAATACCACATTAAGACTAATACTTCACAGTAGTAGTTCACCGATAAGTTCGATGATAACTAAATTGGAGCGACACACGAGGCTCGAACTCGTGACCTCAACCTTGGCAAGGTTGCGCTCTACCAGCTGAGCTAGTGTCGCATCACATCTCTTTAAAAAAAGAGGATTGGTTGCGGGGGCCGGATTTGAACCAACGACCTTCGGGTTATGAGCCCGACGAGCTACCAAGCTGCTCCACCCCGCGTCCGATTTTCTTCACCATTAAAGTTTGGTGACAACTATTTTGTTTACCGCCTAAGCCATAAACAATAATTTTGAGCGACACACGAGGCTCCCGATCTTCAAGGAACTAGGCGTGACCTCAACCTTGGCAATATTGCGTACAACCAGCTGAACTAGTGTACATTGCTAAGATTTAAATTTGGAGCGACACACGAGGCTCGAACTCGTGACCTCAACCTTGGCAAGGTTGCGCTCTACCAGCTGAGCTAGTGTCGCAGAGCTAGGTCTTTCACCTACCATTTATCGCTTAAACAGCAATAAACTATCAAATTGGAGCGACACACGAGGTTCGAACTCGTGACCTCAACCTTGGCAAGGTTGCGCTCTACCAGCTGAGCTAGTGTCGCAGAGCTAGGTCTTTCACCTACCATTTATCGCCTAAGCAGCAATAAACTATCAAATTGGAGCGACACACGAGGCTCGAACTCGTGACCTCAACCTTGGCAAGGTTGCGCTCTACCAGCTGAGCTAGTGTCGCATCACATCTCTTTAAAAAAAGAGGATTGGTTGCGGGGGCCGGATTTGAAC
>NZ_PYOO01000022.1 GCF_003026395.1 Photobacterium iliopiscarium
GTTCGACTCCGGTAGTCGGCACCATTAAATTTCGGTGGGATTCCCGAGTGGCCAAAGGGAGCAGATTGTAAATCTGCCGGCACTGCCTTCGAAGGTTCGAATCCTTCTCCCACCACCATATAATTCCTTCTTAGTTCAGTTGGTAGAACGGCGGACTGTTAATCCGTATGTCACTGGTTCAAGTCCAGTAGAGGGAGCCAAATAGAGAAGCCCGCAAGAAATTGCGGGCTTTTTTACGCCTGAAATTTGTCAACCATTGAATGATAAAGATGCGAATATTCTTCCCATCACCCTATAATTCTTTCTTAGTTCAGTTGGTACTCTTTATTGGGGAGCTTAGCGGCCTGTTAATTCACATGTCACTGGTTCAAGTCCAGTAGAGGGAGCCAAATAGAGAAGCCCGCAAGAAATTGCGGGCTTTTTTACGCCTGAAATTTGTCAACCATTGAATGATAAAGATGCGAATATTCTTCCCATCACCCTATAATTCTTTCTTAGTTCAGTTGGTACTCTTTATTGGGGAGCTTAGCGGCCTGTTAATTCACATGTCACTGGTTCAAGTCCAGTAGAGGGAGCCAAATAGAGAAGCCCGCAAGAAATTGCGGGCTTTTTTACGCCTGAAATTTGTCAACCATTGAATGATAAAGATGCGAATATTCTTCCCATCACCCTATAATTCCTTCTTAGTTCAGTTGGTACTCTTTATTGGGGAGCTTAGCGGCCTGTTAATTCACCTGTCACTGGTTCAAGTCCAGTAGAGGGAGCCAAATAGAGAAGCCCGCAAGAAATTGCGGGCTTTTTTATGCCTGAAATTTGTCAACCATTGAATGATAAAGATGCGAATATTCTTCCCATCACCCTATAATTCTTTCTTAGTTCAGTTGGTACTCTTTATTGGGGAGCTTAGCGGCCTGTTAATTCACATGTCACTGGTTCAAGTCCAGTAGAGTGAAGCCAAATAGAGAAGCCCGCAAGCAATTGCGGGCTTTTTTACGCCTGAAATTTGTCAACCATTGAATGATAAAGATGCGAATATTCTTCCCATCACCCTATAATTCCTTCTTAGTTCAGTTGGTGTTAGTTATTGGACCTTGATTAATATTAGTCAGTGGTTGATTAATATCAAAAATAACACCACGTACTTCAGATACTCCTAATTGTTGTAAGCGTACTGTGTGCATAGCTAAATAGGCTTTTGCTGTTGCTTCAGTTTCAAAAAGGTAGATACCGCCAGCTAATTTTTGTTGTGCATTTTCAGTCCAAATTTTCCAAATCATACCTGGTTCTTGATTGATTGATTTAGCAAGATCCGTCAATGCAGCAGTCATATCTTCACCAAAAGGCCCATTAAATTCGAAATCAACTTGTAGTAATTTAGTCATCAGATTGTCTCTTTTATATGTGAGTTTGTGTTTTACTTATTATTATCTATAAAAAATAAACAGAAAAGTTCATAATATTGTATTTAAGTGTGAAAAAAGTAGATATATGAGATTGAAAAGTACGTTAGATCAGTGGTTAACATTGTATGAAATCGATCGTGCAGGTAGTTTTCAAGCAGCAGCAATTGTATTAAATAAAAGCTATACCACACTTATTTATTCAGTAAAAAAACTAGAATCACAATTAGGTATTACTCTTATTGAGGTGAAAGGACGTCGAGCTGTCTTGACAGAAGACGGTAAATCTTTGTTACGACGTGCAACGACGATGCTAGAGCAAGCACGTGAATTGGAAAATATAAGTAAGCAGCTTTCCAAGGGGTTTGAATCTGAAATAACGATTGCTGTTGACCATTTATGTGATTTAGCTTGGCTCTACAAGCCGATGGAACAGTACGTAAATATTAATGGTGCAACATCTGTTCAAGTTGTTGAAACATCATTAACAAAAACCACAGATATGGTAATTAATGAGCGAGCCGATATTTCAATTATTAATTTACCTATAACAAATTATTCAGCAGAAGCTTTTGGTGTCATAACAATGGTGCCAATAGTCGCTGCGACTCATCCGTTAGCCTTAAAAAATATTGTATCTCTTACTGATATATCGACACTTCCTCAGATAGTGATTAGAGATTTAGGTTATGAACCGACAAAAAAGCATCAGCAAGATGTTGGTTGGTTGAAGTCGAGACAACGTATTACAGTTGACAATTTTACTCATGCATTTCAAGCGGTGGAGCAAGGTGTTGGTTTTTGTCGTATACCGGAGCATATAGTGAGGGATAGGAATAAAACTCAAGTGGTTGTACTTGAAGTAGAGCACGCACAAAAGTACCAAGTACCGATGCACTTAACGCTTCCTAAAGGAGCTAAGACCGGTCCAGCAGCGAAAGCTTTTTATGATATATTATTGCAGTCAGCCGGTCATCGACGTAAACAATACTCATAATTGAACACAGAGAGATCGAATTGAACAAAGGCTGTTCGCTTGAGTTATTCTTTATAAATAAGAGTTTACAGAGTAACTGGAAGCCGTTATTATTCTCGGCATTGGAGAGATGGCTGAGCGGTTGAAAGCACTGGTCTTGAAAACCAGCATACGTTTATAGCGTATCTAGGGTTCAAATCCCTATCTCTCCGCCAAATTCTAATAGCTTGATATATTTCGAGTTACTATAAAGAATTGGAGCGGTAGTTCAGTTGGTTAGAATACCGGCCTGTCACGCCGGGGGTCGCGGGTTCGAGTCCCGTCCGCTCCGCCAACATAAAGACATAGTGCTATTTATTAGCATGCTATGTAACGAAATTTGTGCCGACTTAGCTCAGTAGGTAGAGCAACTGACTTGTAATCAGTAGGTCACCAGTTCGACTCCGGTAGTCGGCACCATTAAATTTCGGTGGGATTCCCGAGTGGCCAAAGGGAGCAGATTGTAAATCTGCCGGCACTGCCTTCGAAGGTTCGAATCCTTCTCCCACCACCATAATTTGTAAAGATACATCGCAGGTATCGTATAATGGCTATTACTCCAGCCTTCCAAGCTTGAGATGCGGGTTCGATTCCCGCTACCTGCTCCAGATAATTCCCTCTTAGTTCAGTTGGTAGAACGCCGGACTGTTAATCCGTATGTCACTGGTTCAAGTCCAGTAGAGGGAGCCAAATAGAGAAGCCCGCAAGCAATTGCGGGCTTTTTTACGTCTGGATAAAAGTGAGTCAGGTTCCTGATTCCAAACAATTCCCTCTTAGCTCAGTTGGTTCCTTTTTATTAGAAGCTTGGCGGACTGTTAATCCGTATGTCACTGGTTCAAGTCCAGTAGAGGGAGCCAAATAGAAAAGCCTGCAAGAAATTGCGGGCTTTTTTACGTCTGGAGAAAAGTGAGTCAGGTTCCTGATTCCAAACAATTCCCTCTTAGCTCAGTTGGTTCCTTTTTATTAGAAGCTTGGCGGACTGTTAATCCGTGTATCACTGGTTCAAGTCCAGTAGAGTGAAGCCAAATAGAGAAGCCCGCAAGCAATTGCGGGCTTTTTTACGTCTGGATAAAATAACAGGTGATGCGGGTTCGATTCCCGTTGTCTACTCCAAACAATTCCCTCTTAGCTCAGTTGTTTTCTTTTTATTAAAAGCTTGGCGGACTGTTAATTCACATGTCACTGGTTCAAGTCCAGTAGAGGGAAGTCAAATAGAAAGATTTTTTATATTTAGGTGGTAACAAAAATTCAGCGAGGTAAGCATAAGTATAAATGACTTTAATGATTAGAGAGAAATGTAGAGCTATATAAAGTTATTAGACTAATAAAACCCTTTGGGTTTGTAAGTAAGTAATTGAAGAGATTTATAAAATAATCCCGAATGAATTTAGTCGATAATACGCTTAAACGCTATGTTTTTATTCAGAAGCTTAAAAATGAAATGAATAGCAAAAAAAACACTATAACAATTAGAATTTAATATTCAGAAACAATAAGTAACAAATTATATCAACTTAAAAAAACAATGTTTAATTTAACGCTATCAATGAGTAAGGACATGGTTATAATTAGTGTAAATAATAATGTAAGTATTTACAGTTATACATAGCACTCTGAACGTAAACTATTGAGTTTAAACATATGAATATAATTATATGTTAACGTGATCTTTGTTTAAAATTAAGACTAATGATAAGCTGTCAATGTATTGACGTGGCGTTGTTTTTCAGGTGAAAACATACGGTAACTGTATTGTTGGTTTGGTTGTATGAATAAATAACGATAATTTAAATATATCAATATTGATTTAAATTATGCAGTTTGGCGGTTATGCCATCAGGAATTTTAAAGGTTGGGCGTTTTTATGGTTAAAAATAATAATAAAATTGAAGAGTTTAAGCTTGTTGATGGTGATAGTTTTATTCTTAAACCAAATCAACAACCTATTCCTGTTACTGATTTACATGCTCTTCAAACCAATGAAATTATTGTTACTAATCGTGACGCAAAATTTATTCTTATTAAAGATGGTGTAGAACAAGTTGTTAACCTCCCTTGCTCTAGTTGTTCAATATTAACACCTGATGGTGTTGAAACAGTTGAGTTAGATGACCGTATTACTTTTAATGGTGATGCTAAAGAAGGTACATCATTTTCTATTGATGATATTACAGCGTTACAAAATGCTATTTTATCTGGACAAGATCCAACTGCATTATTTGAAGCCCCAGCTGCTGGCAATGAGAGTGCTGCAGGAAATGTAGGATTAAATGGTTCATCTGCAACTGCAAGCTTTATTACAATTAATTATGATAATAATACGGTGTTAGCTGAAGCTGGTTTTGATACAACTTATGATCCTAACCGTACTATTCAATCTAGCGATACGAATGTGATTTTAGCCGCGGATGGTGGTGAATTAGGATCGATGACTCTCGTCGAAGGTGATTTATTTCCATCAGCAAGTGAACAAGGCTATCCTGTTCAAACGTCTATTTCAATTATTATTGATGCTGCAACATTACCGCTTGAAAGTGCCTCTTTTATTTTTGATTCTCTCTCTATTAATACATTGCTTTTTGAATTAAATAATGAAATTTCTTCAGGGGGACAAGCTGTTAGCTTTGTTTTTGATACTCAATCGAATGCAATTGTTGGTACTCTCAATGGTACGACAGTTATGTCAATTACCCTTGATGCATCGTCAGCTAATGGACGTGATGTTACGGTTAATATTACCACAATTATTAATCAGCCAATTGATCATTCAGAAGGTAATGGTAGTGGTTTAGTTTCTCGTGATGGCGATAGTATTACTGTTGATGTTGCGATTCAAGGTGCTGATTCAAATGGTAATTTACTGGATCAGCCAATTAATGTTGATATTACGATTAAAGATGGTGTAAATCCCGAATTTGGTATCGATAATGGTACGAACATCAATGAAACTACACAAAATGGACAGATTGTTAATGGTGATGTGCCATTAGATATCGGCTCGGATGATATCCAATCTATTCACTTTAATGCGGCGCAAGACGGTCTTGCCAATATCACCAGTAATGGTGAAGCGACAACTTTTACGGTCAACGGCAATGTACTAACGGTTATTGGTTCGAATTCACAACCTGTGATGGTGGTGACGATCGCTAATGACGGTACTTATACCGTTAAAGTGACCGGAGCTGTTGATCAAAACAGTGCCGATATTGCAGACATTAAACTGGCTGTAACGGCAACGGATAAAGACGGTGATACCGCTCAGGGTGAATTAAATATCACTATCAACGACGGCACTGATGCGGTTGGTGGTGAGAACATTGATATCACGCTGACAGAAGGTGATCGTGATGTGGATGGCAGCGGCACCAGCACTGGTGGCATTGATACCACGTACCCTGTGGAACAAAGCGGACAGTTAACACTGGTTGCGGGTGAAGATCGTCTTGATCCAAATACCGTTGCGATTGATGCAAGCCAACAAGCGGATTTAATTAAAGAGCTTAACGCTGAATTGACTTCGGGTGGTCACGCGTTGACATTTACGGTTGATGCGAACGGTAACTTGGTTGGTACTCTTGCAGGGACTGATACGGTTGCAGTGCGGGTTGAATTAACACCTCAGCAAGATGGTCAAAACGTTAATGTTGAAGTCAAAATCATCCAAGAACTTCCCCTTGATCATAAAGATTCAGGTAATGGTACTTATGTTTCTGTCGATGGTGATGACATTGCGATTAAAGTCCCCGTACAAGCTCAAGATACCGACGGTGATCCATTAGATAACCCAGCCACGATTGATATTACGATTAAAGATGGTGCGAACCCTGTGTTTGGTATTGATAGCGGTATTAGCATCAATGAAACCACCGAGGCAGATAAGATCATCGCAGGTCAGATCCCACTTGATGTGGGCTCGGATGATATCCAATCTATTCACTTTAATGCCGCGCAAGAGGGTCTTGCCAATATTACCAGCAATGGTGAAGCGACCACATATAACGTTAACGGCAATGTATTAACGGTGGTGGATGCACAGTCACAACCCGTGATGGTGGTGACGATCGCTAATGACGGTACTTATACCGTTAAAGTAACCGGAGCTGTTGATCAAAACAGTGCCGATATTGCTGAGATTAAACTGGCTGTGACGGCAACCGATAAAGACGGTGATAGCGCTAATGGCGAATTAAATATCACCATCAACGACGGCAGTGATGCGGTTGGTGGTGAGAACATTGATATCACGCTCACAGAAGGTGATCGTGATGTGGATGGTAGCGGTACTAGCACTGGTGGCATTGATACCACGTACCCTGTGGAACAAAGCGGACAGTTAACACTGGTTGCGGGTGAAGATCGGTTAGTGGCGTCATCGGCTGCGATTGATGTAAGCCAACAAGCAAGCTTAATTAAAGAGCTTAACGCTGAACTGACTTCAGGCGGTCACGCGTTGACGTTTACTGTTGATGCGAATGGTAACTTGGTTGGTACCCTTGCAGGGACTGATACCGTTGCAGTGCGGGTTGAATTAACACCAACACAAGACGGTCAAAACGTTAACGTTGAAGTCAAAATCATCCAAGAATTGCCGCTGGATCATAATGTCTCGGGTGACAGTGCTGGGTTTGTAACGGTTAATGGCAATGACATTGCGATTAAAGTGCCCGTGCAAGCCAAAGACACTGATGGTGATCCATTAGATAACGCTGCCACGATTGATATTACGATTAAAGATGGTGCGAACCCTGTGTTCGGTATCGATAGCGGCATCACTATTAATGAAACCACCGAGGCGGATAAGATCATCGCGGGTCAGATCCCACTCGATGTGGGCTCGGATGATATCCAATCTATTCACTTTAATGCGGCGCAAGACGGTCTTGCCAATATCACCAGTAATGGTGAAGCGACCACATATAACGTTAACGGCAATGTCTTAACGGTGGTGGATACACAGTCACAACCTGTGATGGTGGTGACGATCGCTAATAACGGTACTTATACCGTTAAAGTAACTGGACCTGTTGATCAAAACAGTGCCGATATTGCTGAGATTAAACTGGCTGTGACGGCAACCGATAACGACGGTGATACCGCACGTGGTGAATTAAATATCACCATTAATGACGGCAGTGATGCGGTTGGTGGTGAGAACATTGATATCACGCTCACAGAAGGTGATCGTGATGTTGATGGCAGCGGTAGCAGCACTGGTGGCGTCGATACCTCGTACCCTGTGGAACAAAGCGGACAGTTAACACTGGTTGCGGGTGAAGATCGTCTTGACCCAAATACTGTTGCGATTGATGTAAGCCAACAAGCAGAGCTAATTAAAGAGCTTAACGCTGAACTGACATCTAGTGGTCACGCGTTGACGTTTACGGTTGATGTGAACGGTAACTTGGTTGGTACTCTTGTAGGGACTGATACCGTTGCCGTGCGGGTTGAATTAACACCTCAGCAAGACGGTCAAAACGTTAACGTTGACATCAAGATTATTCAAGCATTGCCACTGGATCATAATGCTTCGGGTGACAGTGCAGGGTTTGTAACGGTTAATGGCAATGACATTGCGATTAAAGTCCCCGTACAAGCGCAAGACACTGATGGTGATCCATTAGATAACCCGGCCACGATTGATATTACGATTAAAGATGGTGCAAATCCTATATTCGGTATCGACAGCGGTACTACTATTACGGAAACAGAAACTGGTGTAACTGCAACTGGAAAGATTCCACTCGATGTGGGCTCGGATGATATCCAATCTCTTCACTTTAATGCCGCGCAAGAGGGTCTTGCTAATATCACCAGTAATGGTGAAGCGACAACTTTTACGGTCAACGGCAATGTACTAACGGTTATTGGTTCGAATTCACAACCCGTGATGGTGGTGACGATCGCTAATGACGGTACCTATACCGTTAAAGTAACTGGACCTGTTGATCAAAACAGTGCCGATATAGCTGAGATTAAACTGGCTGTGACGGCAACCGATAAAGACGGTGATACCGCTCAGGGTGAATTAAATATCACTATCAACGATGGCAGTGATGCGGTTGGTGGCGAGAACATTGATATCAAGCTCACAGAAGGTGATCGTGATGTTGATGGTAGCGGTACCAGCAGCGGTGGCATTGATACCACATACCCTGTGGAACAAAGCGGACAGTTAACACTGGTTGCGGGTGAAGATCGTCTTGACCCACATACTGTTGCGATTGATGCCAGTCAACAAGCAGCGTTGATTAAAGAACTTAACGCTGAACTGACATCTAGCGGTCAAGCCTTGACGTTTACAGTTGATGCGAACGGTAACCTGGTCGGTACCCTTGCAGGGACTGATACCGTTGCCGTGCGGGTTGAATTAACACCTCAGCAAGATGGTCAAAACGTTAATGTTGAAGTCAAAATCATCCAAGAACTTCCCCTTGATCATAAAGATTCAGGTAATGGTACTTATGTTTCTGTCGATGGTGATGACATTGCGATTAAAGTCCCCGTGCAAGCCAAAGACACTGATGGTGATCCATTAGATAACCCAGCCACGATTGATATTACGATTAAAGATGGTGCGAACCCTGTGTTCGGTATCGATAGCGGTATTACTATCAATGAAACCACCGAGGCAGATAAGATCATCGTAGGTCAGATCCCACTTGATGTGGGCTCGGATGATATCCAATCTATTCACTTTAATGCCGCGCAAGACGGTCTTGCTAATATCACTAGCAATGGTGAAGCCACCACATATAACGTTAACGGCAATGTCTTAACGGTGGTAGATGCACAGTCACAACCCGTGATGGTGGTGACGATCGCTAATGACGGTACCTATACCGTTAAAGTGACCGGAGCTGTTGATCAAAACAGTGCCGATATTGCTGAGATTAAACTGGCTGTCACGGCAACCGATAAAGACGGTGATACCGCTCAGGGTGAATTAAATATCACCATTAATGACGGCACTGATGCGGTTGGTGGTGAGAACATTGATATCACGCTGACAGAAGGTGATCGTGATGTGGATGGTAGCGGTACCAGCACCGGTGGCGTCGATACTACGTACCCTGTGGAACAAAGCGGACAGTTAACACTGGTTGCGGGTGAAGATCGCCTTGACCCAAATACCGTTGCGATTGATGCCAGTCAACAAGCAGGGTTGATTAAAGAGCTTAACACTGAACTGACATCTGGCGGTCACGCGTTGACATTTACGGTTGATGCGAATGGCAACTTGGTTGGTACTCTTGCAGGGACTGATACCGTTGCAGTGCGGGTTGAATTAACACCTCAGCAAGATGGCCAAAACGTTAATATTGAAGTCAAAATCATCCAAGAACTTCCCCTTGATCATAAAGATTCAGGTAATGGTACTTATGTTTCTGTCGATGGTGATGACATTGCGATTAAAGTCCCCGTGCAAGCCAAAGACACTGATGGTGATCCATTAGATAACGCTGCCACGATTGATATTACGATTAAAGATGGTGCGAACCCTGTATTCGGTATCGATAGCGGTACTAGCATCAATGAAACCACCGAGGCGGATAAGATCATCGCGGGTCAGATTCCACTCGATGTGGGCTCGGATGATATCCAATCTCTTCATTTTAATGCGGCGCAAGGCGGTCTTGCTAATATCACCAGTAATGGTGAAGCCACCACATATAACGTTAACGGCAATGTCTTAACGGTGGTGGATGCACAGTCACAACCCGTAATGGTGGTGACGATCGCTAATGACGGCACTTATACCGTTAAAGTAACCGGACCTGTTGATCAAAACAGTGCCGATATTGCTGACATTAAATTGGCTGTGACGGCAACCGATAAAGACGGTGATACCGCTAATGGTGAATTAAATATCACTATCAACGACGGCAGTGATGCGGTTGGTGGCGAGAATATTGATATCACGCTGACAGAAGGTGATCGTGATGTGGATGGTAGCGGTACTAGCACTGGTGGCATTGATACCACGTACCCTGTGGAACAAAGCGGACAGTTAACACTGGTTGCGGGTGAAGATCGGTTAGTGGCGTCATCGGCTGCGATTGATGCAAGCCAACAAGCGGACTTAATTAAAGAGCTTAATGCTGAACTGACATCTAGTGGTCACGCGTTGACGTTTACGGTTGATGCGAACGGTAACTTGGTTGGTACTCTTGTAGGGACTGATACGGTTGCGGTGCGGGTTGAATTAACACCAACACAAGATGGACAAAACGTTAACGTTGACATCAAGATTATTCAAGCATTGCCACTGGATCATAATGCTTCGGGTAACAGTGCTGGATTTGTAACGGTTAATGGTAATGACATTGCGATTAAAGTCCCCGTGCAAGCCAAAGATACTGACGGTGATCCATTAGATAACCCAGCCACGATTGATATTACGATTAAAGATGGTGCGAACCCTGTGTTCGGTATCGACAGCAGCATCACTATTAATGAAACCACCGAGGCGGATAAGATCATTGCAGGTCAGATCCCATTTGATGTGGGCTCGGATGATATCCAATCTATTCACTTTAATGCCGCGCAAGACGGTCTTGCCAATATCACCAGTAATGGTGAAGCGACAACTTTTACGGTCAACGGCAATGTATTAACGGTGGTGGATGCACAGTCACAACCCGTGATGGTGGTGACGATCGCTAATGACGGTACCTATACCGTTAAAGTAACTGGACCTGTTGATCAAAACAGTGCCGATATTGCAGACATTAAACTGGCTGTGACGGCAACCGATAAAGACGGTGATACCGCTCAGGGTGAATTAAATATCACCATTAACGACGGCATTGATGCGGTTGGTGGTGAGAACATTGATATCACGCTCACAGAAGGTGATCGTGATGTTGATGGCAGCGGTACTAGCACCGGTGGCGTCGATACCACGTACCCTGTGGAACAAAGCGGACAGTTAACACTGGTTGCGGGTGAAGATCGTCTTGATCCAAATACCGTTGCGATTGATGCAAGTCAACAAGCGGACTTAATTAAAGAGCTTAACGCTGAACTGACATCTAGCGGTCACGCGTTGACATTTACGGTTGATGCGAACGGTAACTTGGTCGGTACCCTTGCAGGGACTGATACTGTTGCAGTGCGGGTTGAATTAACACCAACACAAGATGGACAAAACGTTAACGTTGAAGTCAAAATCATCCAAGAACTTCCCCTTGATCATAAAGATTCAGGTAATGGTACTTATGTTTCTGTCGATGGTGATGACATTGCGATTAAAGTGCCCGTACAAGCCAAAGACACCGATGGTGATCCATTAGATAACCCAGCCACGATTGATATTACGATTAAAGATGGTGCAAATCCTATATTCGGTATCGACAGCGGTACTACTATTACGGAAACAGAAACTGGTGTAACTGCAACTGGAAAGATTCCACTCGATGTGGGCTCGGATGATATCCAATCTCTTCACTTTAATGCCGCGCAAGAGGGTCTTGCTAATATCACCAGTAATGGTGAAGCGACAACTTTTACGGTCAACGGCAATGTACTAACGGTTATTGGTTCGAATTCACAACCCGTGATGGTGGTGACGATCGCTAATGACGGTACCTATACCGTTAAAGTAACTGGACCTGTTGATCAAAACAGTGCCGATATAGCTGAGATTAAACTGGCTGTGACGGCAACCGATAAAGACGGTGATAGCGCTCATGGTGAATTAAATATCACTATTAATGACGGCACTGATGCGGTTGGTGGTGAGAACATTGATATCACGCTCACAGAAGGTGATCGTGATGTTGATGGTAGCGGCACCAGCACTGGTGGCATCGATACTACGTACCCTGTGGAACAAAGCGGACAGTTAACACTGGTTGCTGGTGAAGATCGTCTTGACCCAAATACCGTTGCGATTGATGCCAGTCAACAAGCAGCGTTGATTAAAGAACTTAACGCTGAACTGACATCTAGCGGTCAAGCCTTGACGTTTACTGTTGATGCGAACGGTAACCTGGTCGGTACCCTTGCAGGGACTGATACCGTTGCCGTGCGGGTTGAATTAACACCTCAGCAAGATGGTCAAAACGTTAATATTGAAGTCAAAATCATCCAAGAACTTCCCCTTGATCATAAAGATTCAAGTAATGGTACTTATGTTTCTGTCGATGGTGATGACATTGCGATTAAAGTGCCCGTGCAAGCCAAAGACACTGATGGCGATCCATTAGATAACCCAGCCACGATTGATATTACGATTAAAGATGGTGCGAACCCTGTGTTCGGTATCGATAGCGGTACTATCATCAATGAAACCACCGAGGCGGATAAGATCATCGCAGGTCAGATCCCACTTGATGTGGGCTCGGATGATATCCAATCTATTCACTTTAATGCAGCGCAAGACGGTCTTGCCAATATTACCAGCAATGGTGAAGCGACCACATATAATGTTAACGGTAATGTATTAACGGTTATTGGTTCGAATTTACAACCCGTGATGGTGGTGACGATCGCTAATGACGGCACTTATACCGTTAAAGTAACCGGACCTGTTGATCAAAACAGTGCCGATATTGCAGACATTAAACTGGCTGTGACGGCAACCGATAAAGACGGTGATACCGCTCAGGGTGAATTAAATATCACCATTAACGACGGCACTGATGCGGTTGGTGGTGAGAACATTGATATCACGCTCACAGAAGGTGATCGTGATGTTGATGGCAGCGGCATTAGCACCGGTGGCATTGATACCACGTACCCTGTGGAACAAAGCGGACAGTTAACACTGGTTGCGGGTGAAGATCGTCTTGATCCAAATACCGTTGCGATTGATGCAAGCCAACAAGCGGATTTAATTAAAGAGCTTAACGCTGAATTGACTTCGGGTGGTCACGCGTTGACATTTACGGTTGATGCGAACGGTAACTTGGTTGGTACTCTTGCAGGGACTGATACGGTTGCAGTGCGGGTTGAATTAACACCTCAGCAAGATGGTCAAAACGTTAATGTTGAAGTCAAAATCATCCAAGAACTTCCCCTTGATCATAAAGATTCAGGTAATGGTACTTATGTTTCTGTCGATGGTGATGACATTGCGATTAAAGTCCCCGTGCAAGCCAAAGACACTGATGGTGATCCATTAGATAACCCAGCCACGATTGATATTACGATTAAAGATGGTGCGAACCCTGTGTTCGGTATCGATAGCGGTATTACTATCAATGAAACTACCGAGGCAGATAAGATCATCGCAGGTCAGATCCCACTTGATGTGGGCTCGGATGATATCCAATCTATTCACTTTAATGCCGCGCAAGAGGGTCTTGCCAATATCAGCAGCAATGGTGAAGCGACCACATATAACGTTAACGGCAATGTCTTAACGGTGGTGGATACACAGTCACAACCTGTGATGGTGGTGACGATCGCTAATGACGGCACTTATACCGTTAAAGTAACTGGACCTGTTGATCAAAACAGTGCCGATATTACTGAGATTAAACTGGGTGTGACGGCAACCGATAAAGACGGTGATACCGCTCAGGGTGAATTAAATATCACCATTAACGACGGCACTGATGCGGTTGGTGGTGAGAACATTGATATCACGCTCACAGAAGGTGATCGTGATGTGAATGGTAGCGGTACTAGCACTGGTGGCATTGATACCACGTACCCGGTGGAACAAAGCGGACAGTTAACACTGGTTGCGGGTGAAGATCGTCTTGACCCAAATACCGTTGCGATTGATGCAAGCCAACAAGCGGACTTAATTAAAGAACTTAACGCTGAACTGACATCTAGCGGTCACGCGTTGACGTTTACGGTTGATGCGAATGGTAACTTGGTTGGTACTCTTGTAGGGACTGATACCGTTGCCGTGCGGGTTGAATTAACACCAACACAAGATGGACAAAACGTTAACGTTGAAGTCAAAATCATCCAAGAACTTCCCCTTGATCATAAAGATTCAGGTAATGGTACTTATGTTTCTGTCGATGGTGATGACATTGCGATTAAAGTCCCCGTACAAGCGCAAGATACCGACGGTGATCCATTAGATAACCCAGCCACGATTGATATTACGATTAAAGATGGTGCGAATCCTGTATTTGGTATCGATAGCGGCATCACTATTAATGAAACAACCGAGGCAGATAAGATCATCGCAGGTCAGATCCCACTTGATGTGGGCTCGGATGATATCCAATCTATTCACTTTAATGCCGCGCAAGAGGGTCTTGCCAATATCAGCAGCAATGGTGAAGCGACCACATATAACGTTAACGGCAATGTCTTAACGGTGGTGGATACACAGTCACAACCTGTGATGGTGGTGACGATCGCTAATGATGGTACTTATACCGTTAAAGTGACCGGAGCTGTTGATCAAAACAGTGCCGATATTGCTGAGATTAAACTGGCTGTGACGGCAACCGATAAAGACGGTGATACCGCTCAGGGTGAATTAAATATCACCATTAATGACGGCACTGATGCGGTTGGTGGTGAGAACATTGATATCACGCTGACAGAAGGTGATCGTGATGTGGATGGCAGCGGCACTAGCACCGGTGGCATTGATACCACGTACCCTGTGGAACAAAGCGGACGGTTAACACTGGTTGCTGGTGAAGATCGTCTTGACCCACATACTGTTGCGATTGATGCTAGTCAACAAGCGGACTTAATTAAAGAGCTTAACGCTGAACTGACATCTAGCGGTCACGCGTTGACGTTTACGGTTGATGCGAATGGTAACTTGGTTGGTACTCTTGTAGGGACTGATACCGTTGCCGTGCGGGTTGAATTAACACCTCAGCAAGATGGTCAAAACGTTAATGTTGACATCAAGATTATTCAAGCATTGCCACTGGATCATAATGCTTCGGGTGACAGTGCTGGATTTGTAACGGTTAATGGCAATGACATTGCGATTAAAGTCCCCGTACAAGCGCAAGATACCGACGGTGATCCATTAGATAACCCAGCCACGATTGATATTACGATTAAAGATGGTGTAAATCCCGAATTTGGTATCGATAATGGTACGAACATCAATGAAACTACACAAAATGGACAGATTGTTAATGGTGATGTGCCATTAGATATCGGCTCGGATGATATCCAATCTATTCACTTTAATGCCGCGCAAGACGGTCTTGCTAATATCACCAGTAATGGTGAAGCGACCACATATAACGTTAACGGTAATGTACTAACGGTTATTGGTTCGAATTTACAACCCGTAATGGTGGTGACGATCGCTAATGACGGCACTTATACCGTTAAAGTGACTGGAGCTGTTGATCAAAACAGTGCCGATATAGCTGAGATTAAACTGGATGTGACGGCAACGGATAAAGACGGTGATACCGCTCAGGGTGAATTAAATATCACCATTAATGACGGCACTGATGCGGTTGGTGGTGAGAACATAGATATCACGCTCACAGAAGGTGATCGTGATGTTGATGGCAGCGGCACCAGCACAGGTGGCGTCGATACCACGTACCCTGTGGAACAAAGCGGACAGTTAACACTGGTTGCGGGTGAAGATCGTCTTGACCCCAATACTGTTGCGATTGATGCAAGCCAACAAGCGGACTTAATTAAAGAGCTTAACGCTGAACTGACATCTAGCGGTCACGCGTTGACATTTACGGTTGATGTGAACGGTAACCTGGTCGGTACCCTTGCAGGGACTGATACCGTTGCAGTGCGGGTTGAATTAACACCAACACAAGATGGCCAAAACGTTAACGTTGAAGTCAAAATCATCCAAGAACTTCCCCTTGATCATAAAGATTCAGGTAATGGTATTTATGTTTCTGTCGATGGTAATGACATTGCGATTAAAGTCCCCGTGCAAGCCAAAGACACTGATGGTGATCCATTAGATAACCCAGCCACGATTGATATTACGATTAAAGATGGTGCGAACCCTGTATTTGGTATCGATAGCGGTATTACCATCAATGAAACCACCGAGGCGGATAAGATCATTGCGGGTCAGATCCCACTCGATGTGGGCTCGGATGATATCCAATCTATTCACTTTAATGCCGCGCAAGACGGTCTTGCTAATATCACCAGCAATGGTGAAGCGACAACTTTTACGGTCAACGGCAATGTACTAACGGTGGTGGATGCACAGTCACAACCAGTGATGGTGGTGACGATCGCTAATGACGGTACCTATACCGTTAAAGTGACTGGAGCTGTTGATCAAAACAGTGCCGATATTGCTGAGATTAAACTGGCTGTCACGGCAACCGATAAAGACGGTGATACCGCACGTGGTGAATTAAATATCACCATTAACGACGGCACTGATGCGGTTGGTGGTGAGAACATTGATATCACGCTGACAGAAGGTGATCGTGATGTTGATGGCAGCGGTACCAGCACTGGTGGCATCGATACCACGTACCCTGTGGAACAAAGCGGACAGTTAACACTGGTTGCGGGTGAAGATCGTCTTGACCCAAATACCGTTGCGATTGATGCCAGCCAACAAGCAGAGCTAATTAAAGAGCTTAACGCTGAACTGACATCTAGCGGTCACGCGCTGACGTTTACGGTTGATGCGAATGGTAACTTGGTCGGTACTCTTGCAGGGACTGATACCGTTGCAGTGCGGGTTGAATTAACTCCAATACAAGACGGTCAAAACGTTAACGTTGAAGTCAAAATCATCCAAGAATTGCCGCTGGATCATAATGTCTCGGGTGACAGTGCTGGGTTTGTAACGGTTAATGGCAATGACATTGCGATTAAAGTCCCCGTGCAAGCGCAAGATACCGATGGTGATCCATTAGATAACCCAGCCACGATTGATATTACGATTAAAGATGGTGCAAATCCTGTATTCGGTATCGATAATGGTACGAACATCAATGAAACTACACAAAATGGACAGATTGTTAATGGTGATGTGCCATTAGATATCGGCTCGGATGATATCCAATCTCTTCACTTTAATGCCGCGCAAGAGGGTCTTGCTAATATCACCAGCAATGGTGAAGCGACCACATATAACGTTAACGGTAATGTATTAACGGTGGTGGATGCACAGTCACAACCCGTAATGGTGGTGACGATCGCTAATGACGGCACTTATACCGTTAAAGTGACCGGAGCTGTTGATCAAAACAGTGCCGATATTGCTGAGATTAAACTGGCTGTGACGGCAACCGATAAAGACGGTGATACCGCTCAGGGTGAATTAAATATCACCATTAATGACGGCACTGATGCGGTTGGTGGTGAGAACATTGATATCACGCTCACAGAAGGTGATCGTGATGTTGATGGTAGCGGCACCAGCACTGGTGGTATTGATACCACGTACCCTGTGGAACAAAGTGGACAGTTAACACTGGTTGCGGGTGAAGATCGCCTTGACCCAAATACCGTTGCGATTGATGCCAGCCAACAAGCGGACTTAATTACAGAGCTTAACGCTGAACTGACATCTAGCGGTCACGCGTTGACATTTACGGTTGATGTGAACGGTAACCTGGTCGGTACCCTTGCAGGGACTGATACTGTTGCCGTGCGGGTTGAATTAACACCTCAGCAAGATGGACAAAACGTTAACGTTGAAGTCAAAATCATCCAAGAACTTCCCCTTGATCATAAAGATTCAGGTAATGGTACTTATGTTTCTGTCGATGGTGATGACATTGCGATTAAAGTGCCCGTACAAGCCAAAGACACTGACGGCGATCCATTAGATAACCCAGCCACGATTGATATTACGATTAAAGATGGTGTAAATCCCGAATTTGGTATCGATAATGGTACGAACATCAATGAAACTACACAAAATGGACAGATTGTTAATGGTGATGTGCCATTAGATATCGGCTCGGATGATATCCAATCTATTCACTTTAATGCCGCGCAAGACGGTCTTGCTAATATCACCAGTAATGGTGAAGCGACCACATATAACGTTAACGGCAATGTCTTAACGGTGGTGGATGCACAGTCACAACCCGTGATGGTGGTGACGATCGCTAATGACGGTACTTATACCGTTAAAGTGACCGGACCTGTTGATCAAAACAGTGCCGATATTGCTGACATTAAACTGGCTGTGACGGCAACCGATAAAGACGGTGATACCGCTCAGGGTGAATTAAATATCACCATTAATGACGGCACTGATGCGGTTGGTGGTGAGAACATTGATATCACGCTGACAGAAGGTGATCGTGATGTGGATGGCAGCGGCACTAGCACCGGTGGCGTAGATACCACGTACCCGGTGGAACAAAGCGGACAGTTAACACTGGTTGCGGGTGAAGATCGTCTTGACCCAAATACCGTTGCGATTGATGCAAGTCAACAAGCAGCGTTGATTAAAGAGCTTAACGCTGAATTGACTTCGGGTGGTCACGCGTTGATGTTTACGGTTGATGCGAACGGTAATTTGGTTGGTACTCTTGCAGGGACTGATACGGTTGCCGTGCGGGTTGAATTAACATCTCAGCAAGATGGTCAAAACGTTAACGTTGACATCAAGATTATTCAAGCATTGCCGCTGGATCATAATGCCTCTGGTGACAGTGCTGGGTTTGTAACGGTTAATGGCAATGACATTGCGATTAAAGTCCCCGTACAAGCGCAAGATACCGATGGTGATCCATTAGATAACCCAGCCACGATTGATATTACGATTAAAGATGGTGCGAACCCTGTATTTGGTATCGATAGCGGCAGCACTATTAATGAAACCACCGAGGCGGATAAGATCATTGCAGGTCAGATCCCACTTGATGTGGGCTCGGATGATATCCAATCTATTCACTTTAATGTCGCGCAAGACGGTCTTGCCAATATCACCAGTAATGGTGAAGCGACCACATATAACGTTAACAGCAATGTATTAACGGTGGTGGATGCACAGTCACAACCCGTGATGGTGGTGACGATCGCTAATGACGGTACTTATACCGTTAAAGTGACCGGACCTGTTGATCAAAACAGTGCTGATATTGCTGAGATTAAACTGGATGTCACGGCAACCGATAAAGACGGTGATACCGCTCAGGGTGAATTAAATATCACTATTAATGACGGCACTGATGCGGTTGGTGGTGAGAACATTGATATCACGCTGACAGAAGGTGATCGTGATGTGGATGGCAGCGGCACCAGCACTGGTGGCATTGATACCACGTACCCTGTGGAACAAAGCGGACAGTTAACACTGGTTGCGGGTGAAGATCGTCTTGATCCAAATACCGTTGCGATTGATGCAAGCCAACAAGCGGATTTAATTAAAGAGCTTAACGCTGAATTGACTTCGGGTGGTCACGCGTTGATATTTACGGTTGATGCGAACGGTAACTTGGTTGGTACTCTTGCAGGGACTGATACGGTTGCAGTGCGGGTTGAATTAACACCTCAGCAAGATGGTCAAAACGTTAATGTTGACATCAAGATTATTCAAGCATTGCCACTGGATCATAATGCTTCGGGTGACAGTGCTGGATTTGTAACGGTTAATGGCAATGACATTGCGATTAAAGTCCCCGTACAAGCGCAAGATACCGACGGTGATCCATTAGATAACCCAGCCACGATTGATATTACGATTAAAGATGGTGCGAACCCTGTGTTCGGTATCGATAGCGGTACTACTATTACGGAAACAGAAACTGGTGTAACTGCAACTGGAAAGATTCCACTCGATGTGGGCTCGGATGATATCGAACATATTAATTTTGCATCGTCTCAGCCGTCTCTTGAACATCTTATTTCTAATAATCAAGAGACTCGCTATGTTGTTAATGGTAATGAAATTCAGGTTGTTATCGACGGCGGTACGAATGATGGCGAAGCCGTCTTAACCATCACTATTGCTAATGATGGTCATTATATTGTTGAACAACATCAACCTATTGAGCAAAATAATGCCGTAGGCGATAGTGTTAATATTGAGCTTGGTGTTGTTGCTATTGATGACGATGGTGATACGAGTAATACGGGTCAATTAGCGATCCATATTAAGGATGGTCTAAACCCAACAGGTGAAGGCGTTCAAGCCAATATTATTATTACAGAAGGGGATTTAGAAAATCCTCGCCCAGGAAAAGGTTACCCTGTTGTTGGCTCCGGACAATTTACTGTTGATGCAACTGATGATGCCTTAGTCGCTAATTCGTTAACAATTACTGATAGTGTTAAGTCGACATTGTTAACCGAATTAAATGGCCTTACATCTGATGGTGAAACGTTAAGTTTTAATGTTGAGATTGGAGCGAATGGCGTCATTACCATTACTGGTGTAACCGCAACAGGCGGACATGAGGCAGTGACTATTACGATGACACCATCATCATTAGCAAATGGTGATGTCAGTGTCGATATGACTATTCAACAATCACTACCATTAGATCATTTGAAATCTAACGGTACATTTGTTGATGTTAGAGGCGGTAAAATTACTATTAGTGTGCCTGTTCAAATGCAGGATACTGATGGTGATGCGCTAGAAAAACCTGTTGATGTCAACATCACGATCAAAGATGGGCAGAAACCATCATTTGGGAACGATACGTCAGCAACCTTAGAAGAAGGTACATCAGGTCAGGCAACTGGTTCTGGCACAATCAATGTTGATACTGGAAGTGACCAAATAGCAAAAGTCTATTTTGGCAGCGAGCAAGCATCATTAAATGGTTTAACTAGTAATGGCCATGCTACGAGTTATCATTTGAGTGCTGATGGATCGAGTGTGATTGTGGTACTGCAAAGTGATCCGTCTCAGGTTGTGATGGAAGTGAGTATTGATATTGATGGTCATTATACCGTTACCCAACAACAACCGATTGATCAAGTTGATGATAAAGCGGCTGATAATGAGAATATCGACTTAAACGTTTATGCACAAGATCATGATGGTGATGTCAGTAAGCCAGGCCAGATTACGATCAATATTCATGATGGTAATAATGCGGTAGGTGGTGAAACAGGTTCAATTATTATTACTGAAGGTGATTTAACCCCTGCTACTGGTCAACAAGGTTATCCTGTTTCAGGTGATGTTAATATTGACGTTAAAGCTGGGGTGGATCGCCTTAATCCAACCACTGCGACCATTGATAGTACTAAACTCACGGCATTGATTGATGAATTACAATCAGAATTAACCGCAAATGGCGCAAAGATCAGCTTTAATTATGATCATAGTACTGGTGTGTTAACGGGTACCGCTAGCGGACATGTTGTTATTACAGTCACGGTGTCGGCAACCCAAGCAACGAATGGTCATGATGCTGATATTAAGGTATCTATTACTCAGTATTCCCCTCTTGATCATAGTGGTAATACTGGCGGTGGATTGGTTACTGTTGATGGCGATAGAATCGTCATTGATGTACCAGTACAGATACAAGATACAGATGGTGATTATCTTGGTGGTGATAGCGATAACTATATTAATGCTCAAATCACCATTAATGATGGTACTGGCCCAGTGATCACTGCGGCTCCTGCTTTAACCGTTGAGGAGAGTGATTTAGCTTCAGGCTCAACACCATCAGGTGAGGGTGAATCAGCATTAGGCGATATTATCGTTAATTCTGGTAGTGACTATGTTGTTGACTTTAAAGTGGATGTTGACTCTTTTAATCAACAAAATGACATAACCTCGAATGGAAATAAGATAACGTTATCGCAATCAAGTGAAGGTACTTATCAAGGTATTGCTGATGGTAACGTTGTGTTTACCTATTATTTGTTACCAACAGGGCGCTATATTTTCCAATTGCATGGGACTATAGATCATCCAACCCAAGGTGAAGATCAATTAACCATTGAAATTCCGGTTTATGCGGTTGATAAAGATGGTGACGTGAGTGCAAGTGTTAATATTGATGTCACTGTTAAAGATGATATTCCCTCTGTTGAAAATGTAGTGTTAACTGCTGTTGAAGGTACGACTGGCCATATTAGTGATACTAACTATGGTTTTGTTATGGATAAAACGGGTGCTGATGGAGCACAAGTTACTTCAGTAACAATTAATGGCAATAAAGTTGCATTAAGCGATCAAAATTTAAGTCAGAGTGGGTTCCATGAATTTGATGTTTTTGATGGTAATCAGCTATTAGGCCAGCTATTTATTAAACCTGATGGTCAAACAATCTTTAGGTCTAATGCTGATCTTACTCATAGCCAAGAAGAGATTATTAAAAAAATTGGTTTTGAAGTAACGGATGGTGATGGTGATACCGCTCAAGGAATCATCACAATTGAACTATCAGATCAAGACACTATTCTTCATACCGAAAATAGTATCGGTGAAGAAGATGACGGGCGTCATTCGACAGATCCAACTGATAACGTTGATCCTACTCGTAATGGTATTGCAATAAATATGACCATTGACGGTGGGGATAACGACCGTGGTGAACATATTGGTACGGTAACTATTCAGCCACAGACACAAGCACATGGTGTGTTTATGTATAACGGCCAACCACTCACGGTTAATAGTGATGGCAGTGTGACGTTACCACCGGCCGCATTTATTGTTGATAATACCAATCCACCGGATGTGAAGTTTACTTTACAAGGGGTTACTTTTGTTCCTGATGAAGATTATTCAACCTCATCTTCGGGCATAAAATTTGATGTAGTTGCACAAATTAATACCACCGATGGCGGTAATCATCCAGTAATGAATGGTGAATTTTCCGTTAATGTTCAAGGGATTGCAGATACGCCGGTTTGGAATGCAAGTTCGGTTGATCATTATGTCACTACAGAAGATCAGAATAATGTCTTGCTCAATGTTGTCGCTGATTTACAAGATACTGATGGTTCAGAAGCGCTATTTTATTTCATTACTGTTCCGGTTGAATACCAAGATAAGTGTACTTTAGAAATTGGTGGTCAGTTATTAACTGAAACTTCACCAGGTTCTGGTGTATATAAAGTGACAGTGAGTCAGATGGCATCAGTTGAAGTTAATCCTGTTGATAACTTCAGTGGTGATATTAAGTTAACCATTCAAGCACAAAGTAAAGAAAATAGTAACTTTGTTGATGGGCATCAATTTGCTGATTCGGCCGAGAAAACAATCATTATTAATGTTAATCCTGATGCTGATGATGGCGTGCTTAAAGTTACGCGTATTGAAGCAAATGAAGATCAGCGTATTGATTTATCGAGTCATATTAGTCTGATATCACTGGATGATAATATCGATAATTCTGAGCATTTATTCTTGCAGATTTCAACATTGCCGGAAGGGGGGGTGCTGTATGTTAATGATCAACTATTAGCACCAAATGCTGATGGCGTATATGAAATTTCATACCAAGACTTGAATGGTTTAACACTACAGCCACCATTGGATAGTAACGTTGATTTCAGTATTACTGTTAATGGCGTAGTACGTGATATTGCACAAATTACGGATGCAAGCGGTAATGTTACTACTGAGACCAGTGAAAAAATAATTGGTCCTCAAACGATTGATGTTGCTTTAACTGGGGTTGTTGATCGCCCTGAAATCGTCTCGGATAATCCTGATTGGACACCATTGGATAATGGTCAACACGGGTTACAAACCACCATTAAAGAAGACAGTGAAGCGACATTCGACTTTAAAGTCATCTCTGGTGAGCACACCAATGCTGATGGTAATACCGATGGTTCGGAAACATTAAGTGTGGTTATTTCAGGAATTCCAGAAGGTACGGAACTTTATGATTCTAAAGGTAATTTACAAACATTGGTTTATGCAGGTGAAGACAGTGATGGTCAGCCAATTTATCAGGTCGATCTTGCCTCATTAACGGATATAGTGATTAAGCCGCCTCATAATAGTACTGAAGATCTTCATCTTGATGTACGAACAGTCGTTACTGAAAATGATGGTGCGAGTACGAGCTTTAACGGCAAATTAGTGATTCATATTACCCCTGAAATTGATGCGAATAATTACACTACCGTTTCTAAAGGGTTAGAAGATGAGTCGACAGTAGTTAACTGGCAGCCTTCTCTTTCTGACAGTCAAGAGCATATTACAGGGTTAGTTTTAAGTGGTTTGCCAGTAGGTTATCAATTATTTATTAATGGAACATTATTGGCAAATGGTGGAACAGGTAGTGTTGAATTTACAGATCAACAACTACAGACATTACTTGATGGCGGTAAGCTTACAGTAACGGCACCTCATAATTCAGATCAAGATATTCAGTTAACATCGACGGTTACCGTGTCTCAAACCGATGTTGATGGTGATAAAGAAACTGTCACCAAAGATATTACAGGTACGTTAGACGTAGATATTAAAGCTGTCGTTGAGCCTGATGGTAATCTCATTATTGATGATAACGGTACGGTGGTTACAACAATTTCATCTAGTAGTAATGGTGTTATTGACCTGTCAAATGATGCCAATTCTGATGGTAAAATTGTATGGGAAAATGATGATACATCAAGCTCTGAAGTGATCACTCAAATTGTATTAGACCCTATTCCTGAAGGCTTTGTGATTATTGGTGGTATTAATAATGGTGATGGCAGTTGGACAATACCGCAATCTGCTTTAAATAATCTTAAAATTATTGCACCAGAAGGCTATAACGATAAGTTAACACTGAATATCAATGCGCTTGTTCAAGATATGAGTGATGACGGTGACGTTAGTAATAAAGTTGAAGAGAAAGGCACTATTACACTTGATTTTAGCGCTAATACTGAAACTAATGATAAGCAAGCTGCTGATATTATTGTTGATGATAACTATATTGTAACGGGTGACGAAGATCATTCTATCGATCTCGGTCAGCAGATGATGGATCATATCGTTAAGGTAAGTACCGCTGGCGGCGAGCAGGTACATGATGATTTTACCTTGGTAATTAACGCCAATGATTTACCTGCTGGATCGTCTATTTCAGGTGTTGAATTTAACCATGTTACTGGTGAATATGTATTAAAAGTACCTGTTGGTCTTGATGGCTCGATTGATCTTTCAGATGTCAAATTAAATCTTCCAGTTGACTATGCTGGAGACTTTAAATTCGATGTTAAATACGTTACCACTGATACTGATAGTGGTGATTATAAAACGCAAACCGATACTATTGTTGTTCAAGTGGCACCTATGGTTGATGGACCACGTTCTGTCACTATTGCGGTTGTTGAAACAGAAGGTTTGAATGCAGATAAGCAACCAATCTCAACCTCAGATGATAAACAAGAGCAAGTTTACGATAATATTGCGTATGAAGACGGTGATATCAAACTCGATCTTTCTGTTAGCTTAAAAGATCTTGATACCTCTGAAACCAGTGGTAAAGAAACAGTGCAATCAGTAACACTGACATTAGCTAACACTAGCGATGGGGTATTTATTGATGTGAATGGTAACGTATTAGGAACATCAATTACGGTTGATCAAAGTCAGCTTGATAATATCCATTTCCGCCCGATATTAGATTTTAGCGGCAAGGTGGATATTAATGTTAGTACAACCGTGGTTGATACCGCTATTTATGACCAAACGACAGGAGCAACAGTTACAGACAGTAAAGTGTTTGATAATACTGTTAGTTTTGATGTTATTGCCGTAAATGATCAAGTTAAATGGCAAGGTATTGATACACCCATTGTTGGTGATGAAGATACCGCTATTCCGCTTGCTGGAATCAGTGGGTCATTAGAAGATATTGATGGTTCTGAACATATCGTTTCTATTAAGTTAGAGAATGTACCAGAGGGCTTTGTCATTGAAGGGGCTGTCAATAATGGTAATGGCGTATGGACGATTACAGCATCAGGTGAAAGTTTTGATTTAAGTGCTATTAAAGTTCAACCACCACGTAATTTTAGCGGTAACGTTGATTTTGACATAGTAGTCTATTCACAAGAAGCATCACTAGATAAACCACTAGCAAACCGTGAAACAATTTCTATTAATGTTAATCCAATTGCCGATAAAGTGGATACCGATGTTGATCCAAATGTCAGTGGTGACGAGAACAGTCCTATTACGCTGGATTTGGGTATTCAAGCTTTTGATGATCAAAAAACCATTAATAATCCAGGAACAAATGTGCATGAGAATGGTGCAGAATCATTACAGATCACCATTACTAATGTGCCAGATTCAAGTTCATTTACTCTTCCTGATGGCGTTGTTGGTAGTGCAGAAAAACAACCTGATGGCTCATGGATTATTAAAGTAACAGGATCCGATCTGGATACGTTGATTTTTCATCCAGGTGACGCCAATAATCAAACCGTTATTGATGGCAGTATTTGGAATGGCGACTTAAATCTAGATATTCGAGCCGTGGATAATGGGGTTGTTGGTACAGACAGTGTTGCTGTTGATAAGACGATTCACGTTGATATAACACCGGATAATGATGCTCCAGTAAATCATTTACCAGCAGATCCACTAACGGTAGATGAAGATGCGACGTTAGTGATTAGAGATCTACAAATCACAGATGTAGATAGCAATGATCATGATGCCGTAATGGACATGACCGTTACGTTAAGTGTTGAACATGGGCAACTTGCTATTGCTGCGGGTGCTGATGTCTCTGGCTTAACGATTACCGATAATGACGATGGTAAATTAGTTATTCGTGGTGATTTGAACCTAATTAATACGCTGTTAGATCAAGGTATTAATTACACTGGCGATAAAGATTTTAATGGAACAGATAGTCTTACTATGACTACCGACGATAACGGTAATTCAGGCGCAGGTGGTGCATTAACTGACACCGATAGCATTGATATTACGGTTACTCCTGTTAACGATGCGCCAATTAATACCGTACCCGCACCATTTGATGTTAATGAAGATGGTAGCCATGTTATTGCCGGATTGAGCATTGCTGATATTGATGCCAAAGAAAGCGGTACTTCTGGTCAAATGACGGTTGAGCTTAATGTTGAACATGGACAACTATCGATTATTGCGGCTGATACGCAAGGGTTAACGGTTACCGATAATGGTGATGGTAAGCTCGTAATCAGTGGCGATATTGACAAGATTAATACCTTGTTAGATGGCGGGATTAAATATACAGGTGATACGAACTTCAACGGTAATGACCAGCTAACAATGACCACATCGGATAATGGTAATGTTGGTAGTGGCGGTACATTAACTGATGTAAGTACGGTTGATATTATGGTTACTCCTGTTAACGATGCGCCAATTAATACCGTACCCGCACCATTTGATGTTAATGAAGATGGTAGCCATGTTATTGCCGGATTGAGCATTGCTGATATTGATGCCAAAGAAAGCGGTACTTCTGGTCAAATGACGGTTGAGCTTAATGTTGAACATGGACAACTATCGATTATTGCGGCTGATACGCAAGGG
>NZ_PYOO01000023.1 GCF_003026395.1 Photobacterium iliopiscarium
TGTTACCGCTCGACTTGCATGTGTTAGGCCTGCCGCCAGCGTTCAATCTGAGCCATGATCAAACTCTTCAATTAAAGTTTTGTTGTCTCTTTCGAGACGGCTCAATAAATACTGACTTTAATACCAACTCTTTATAAATAAAGAATGTAATTTTAAAGCTTTTTATCATTTAAAAAATGATAATTAAATAACTGTGTCACTTTCTTATTTTACTTTTAAAAAAGCAAATCAAAAAAGCAATCAAACTATTTCTAGTTCTAGGTCACTCAGTTTATTGATAAATCTTTCGACTTAACTATTCAATGAGTGCCCACACAAATTGCATGGTCAAATTGTTAAAGAACATACTGAACTCGGTAACCGCTTGCGCCGTTGTCCGTGTCAGTGAGGTCGTATTATAGGGAGATATTCGTTGCTGACAACCTTATTTTTACCATTTTATTTCGTTCGCTCAATGATTAATCTATAACGCCAAATTATGACAAATAAAACAGCTTTCATTATAGATAGCGTTTATTTTTGACATATTCCAACAACAAAAAAACGCCTTAGCACGTTAATGCAAAGGCGTTAATTAATCATAATTCGTTATTTTAAGCGCTCATTTTTTAATTACGCTTGTTTAGCAACAATCTTATCGTCTTCTACTGACAGTACGATTGGTTTACCTGGCATAAATTTACCTGATAGCAAATCTTGTGCTAACGGATTCTCAATATATTGCTGTATAGCACGTTTTAATGGACGCGCACCAAATACAGGATCAAAACCAGCATCAGAAATTAACTCTAAAGCACTCTCTTCAACCTCTAACTGGAAATCTTTTTCCGCTAAACGTTTTTCCAAGCGCGCAAGCTGAATTGAAGCAATATGTTTAATATTATCTTTACCCAGCGGATGGAACACGACGGTCTCATCAACACGGTTAATAAACTCAGGACGGAAATGTTGCCCTACCACTTCCATCACTAATGCTTTAATACCTTCGTAGTCTAAACTACCAAAGTGTTCTTGAATCCGATCAGAACCCAAGTTCGACGTCATAATGATCACTGTATTACGAAAATCAACCGTACGACCTTGACCATCAGTTAGACGTCCATCATCTAATACCTGTAATAGAATATTAAACACATCAGGATGAGCTTTTTCGACTTCATCAAGCAAAATAACAGAATATGGACGACGACGAACGGCTTCAGTTAAGTAACCGCCTTCTTCATAACCGACATAACCTGGAGGCGCACCCACTAAACGCGCCACTGAGTGTTTTTCCATAAACTCAGACATGTCGATACGTACCATCGCATCTTCACTATCAAACATAAAGTTCGCTAGTGACTTACATAATTCAGTTTTACCAACACCGGTTGGACCTAAGAATAAGAAAGAACCAATTGGACGTTGTGGATCAGACAAACCAGCGCGACTACGACGAATCGCATTAGCTACTGCCTCAACCGCTTCTTCTTGACCAATAACACGGTTATGTAATTCATCTTCCATGCGCAATAATTTATCACGCTCACCTTCAAGCATCTTCGCAACCGGAATACCTGTCGCTTTAGAAAGTACATCGGCAATTTCAACATCGGTTACTTTATTTTTAAGTAACGTCATATCTTGCATTTCAGCTTGAGCGGCTAAATCAAGTTGCTTTTCAAGTTCAGGTATACGCCCATACTGTAATTCTGACATACGATTTAAATCACCCGCACGACGGGCGATTTCAACATCAGTACGCGCTTGCTCAAGCTCTGTTTTAATATGCTGAGTACCCGATAGTGACGCTTTTTCAGCATTCCACACTTCTTCAAGTTCAGAATATTCGCGCTCTTTAATGTCTAATTCTTCAAGTAAGTTACTTAAACGCTTTTGACTTGCATCATCACTTTCTTTTTCTAGTGCTTGCTGTTCAATCTTTAATTGAATAATACGACGCTCTAAACGATCCATAGATTCAGGTTTAGAGTCAATTTGCATTCGAATACTGGAAGCGGCTTCATCAATCAGGTCAATCGCTTTATCCGGTAATTGACGATCTGAAATATAACGGTGTGATAACGTCGCAGCAGCTACAATCGCAGGATCGGTAATTTCAACATGATGATGAAGTTCATAACGTTCTTTTAAACCACGCAAGATAGCAATGGTATCTTCAACGCTTGGCTCATCCACCAGCACTTTTTGGAAACGACGCTCTAATGCTGCATCTTTTTCTAGATACTGACGGTATTCATTTAAGGTTGTTGCACCAACACAATGAAGATCACCACGCGCTAAAGCAGGTTTAAGCATATTACCCGCATCCATTGAGCCTTCGCCTTTACCCGCGCCAACCATGGTATGGATTTCATCGATAAACAATATAATACGACCGTCTTCTTGAGACAGTTCATTTAATACGGCTTTTAAACGCTCTTCAAATTCACCACGGAATTTAGCACCCGCAATCAATGAGCCCATATCTAATGATAATACCCGCTTGTCACGTAAGCCTTCAGGCACCTCACCATTAACAATCCGTTGCGCTAACCCTTCAACAATCGCCGTTTTACCGACACCGGGTTCACCAATGATCACGGGGTTGTTTTTAGTGCGGCGTTGTAAGACTTGAATAGTACGACGAATTTCATCATCACGACCAATCACAGGATCTAACCGACCTTGCTCTGCTCGCTCGGTTAAATCGATAGTATATTTACTTAATGCTTGGCGATTTTCTTCGGCATTTTGATCATCAACTTTCTGACCACCACGGATTTGATCGATAGCTTTACCAATCTGATCCGCTTTTAAACCCAATTCGCGTAATAAATCCCCTAATGGGCCTTTATCATTATCAACAACGGCAAGGATAAATAATTCAGATGAAATAAATTTATCGTTACGTTTTTGTGCCAGCTTGTCACACATATTAAGTAATGTGCCCATGCTATTAGAAAGCTGAACTTCACCACCAATACCAGTCACTTTTGGAATACGTTCTAGTATCTCACCCAAACGCGAACGCAGCTGAGTAGAATCCACATTCAAAAGGGTAAGTAATGGACGTACGGTACTGCCTTCTTGGTTTAATAACGCAACCATAAGATGTGCAGGTTCAATGTATTGATGATCACGCCCTAAAGCTAATGACTGAGCATCAGAAATAGCGGCTTGGAACTTACTGGTAAATCGGTCAAGACGCATAGGTCCCCCAATAATATATTTAATAATCTGTTACTAGTTATATGGTAGTTCGTAGGGTTTTTTCAAGACTCTGAAAGCGCAAAATAATGCTGCAAAAAAAGCGGGTATATTGTTAGCCAATATGCTCGCTTATTATTTGTAGTGTTCACGATAAGATTAACGCAACCAAATCAATGAGGCTTGACGTCCAGTAACCGCTTGGCGACGATAAGAATAAAACAACTCATCGTCATTAAACGTGCAGTACTCACCACCATAAATAGCGTTAATACCATGCTGTTGTAATCGTTGTCGCGCCAATAAATATAAATTAGCTAACCACTTATCACCATGAGCAACAAATGCATCAGCCGCACTGGCGTTAACATCAATAAACTGTTGTCGCACTTCACTGCCAACTTCAAACGCTGTTGGGCCAATTGCAGGTCCCATCCATGCCATAATATCAGCCGCAGGACAGGTAAACTTAGCAATGGCATTATCAATTACTCCAGCAGCAAGTCCCCGCCACCCAGCATGAACAGCTGCCACTTCAGTTCCTTGCTTATTACACAATAGAACGGGCAAACAGTCAGCCGTCATGATGGCACAGGCTAAGCCAGGCTCACGGGTAAAGCTACCATCAGCATCGATAACATCCGTTAACGGTGCAGTAAGATCAATCACAATCGGGCTGTGAATTTGATTTAGCCATGCAGGCTCTGCCGTTAACCAACAATGCTGTTTCAACAATTGACGATTGGTCAGTACTGAACTTACATCATCCCCAACATGTAATCCCAAATTGAGTGCATCGTAAGGTGCAGAACTAACACCGCCAAAACGGGTTGTACTGACCGTTAATACATTCTCTGGAGCAGGCCAGTTAGAAATGATGGTTTGCATTAATAGTTATCTTCGCTATTTTCAACGTTATCTTTACGTAGAATATCAATCATTGCGATCATGTCGTTTGGTAATGGTGCGTGCCATTCCATTAACTCACCCGTAATCGGATGTGATAAACGCAACATACGTGCGTGCAATGCTTGACGATCAAATGAACGTAATGCATGAATAAATTCATCAGATGCATGACGAGGCGGACGAGGACGACCACCATAGATCACATCACCAACCAACGGATGGCTCATGTATGACATGTGCACACGGATTTGGTGAGTACGACCCGTTTCTAGACGTAATACAATACGTGTATGCTCACGGAAACGCTCAGCAACACGGTAATGGGTGATTGCATCTTTACCCAATTCGTGGACTGCCATACAGATACGCTTGGTTGCATGACGACCGATAGGTTTTTCAATCGTGCCACCACCGGTCATTTGACCAATAGCAATGGCTTCATATTCACGGGTGATTTTACGTTTTTGTAGTGCACGCACTAAACGTGTTTGTGCTTGAATAGTTTTAGCGACGACCATTAAGCCAGTCGTGTCTTTATCCAAACGGTGCACGATACCTACACGCGGTACTTCTGCTAATGCTGGGTAATGATATAACAATGCATTTAACACTGTACCATCAGGAGTACCAGCACCTGGGTGAACCACAAAATCACGTGGTTTATTGATCACTAGAATATCGTCATCTTCATAAACAACATCAAGTGGAAGGTCTTGCGCAATCCAACGCAATTCATCTTCAATTTCGGCTTGAATGAAAAGTTCTTCGCCACCCATCATTTTTGAACGTGGTTTGTTGTCAATTTTACCGTTTACTGAAACCATGTCCTTTAGAATCCACTCTTTGATACGAGAGCGGGAATAATCGGGATATAATTCAGCAATAACCTGATCAAGGCGCTTGCCTAGTTGGCTTTCGCTAACTGTATTTGTTAATTCTATTTGCTGTGCCATAACGAACTTTTTTAAAAAGCGTGAGACTAATTGCCATACGCTGCGTAAAATGTACCAAGCTTAATAAAACGATGCTTGATGTAAATTAATATAATGTCATTGTATCTGTTAACGGCTCAGTCCGTAATGGATCGAGCAAAATAAAATTTTTTTCAAGGAAACTGACGCCGTAATGAAACGCCTGACAATATCAACTTTTCTTGCTGTAGCCTTGCTTTCAGGCTGTTCCAGTACTGAGAAAGTCATTCCTGATGTTCCGCCATCAGACTTATATTCTACTGCCCAGCAAGCATTGCAGAGCGGTAATTGGAATAATGCTATCGAGCGCTTAGAGGCAATGGACTCTCGTTATCCATTTGGGGCTTACTCAGATCAAGTACAATTAGATCTAATCTATGCCTACTACAAAAATGATGATTTACCATTATCACAAGCCACTATTGCACGTTTTTTACGCTTAAATCCAACGCATCCACAAGCTGATTGGGTTTATTATATGCGTGGTCTAACGCATATGGCACAAGATCGTAGCTTTATGCATGACATGTTCAATATTGATCGTTTTGATCGTGATCCAACCCCTTCACGCCAAGCATTCCGCGATTTTAAATACTTACTAGAACGCTTCCCTGATAGTCAGTATGACGCAGATGCGAAAGCACGTATGGTTTTCTTAAAAAACCAACTCGCTGAGTATGATCTTGCTGTTGCCGATTTTTATGTTCGCCGAGAAGCTTGGATTGCAGCCATTAATCGTTGCCAACAAGTACAACGCTTATACCCAAACACTAGCGCTGCTCGTAAGTCCCTACTTCTTGAAAAAACAGCTTATGAAAAATTAAAACTGAATAAAGAAGTTGCACGTACAGAAGCGGTGATAAAACTCAATCCCGTAAAATAACACCAACATAATATGACAATAAAAAATGGCAGCTCAATGAGCTGCCATTTTTATGAAATCAAACTAATAATAATTAACTATTTTAATAAATTATAGATTAATCACCATCATATCCACCTCGAACAAAAAACGCTCAGCGCATTGAAATTAAACGTATTTATTCCCTAGTTAGCATGAGCTACCAGTCATTGATCTCTTTCCATACTGCCTTAACTTATCAGTAAATCTCAAGCATTTTTTAGACATTTTTTTGCAACAAACCCACTTTGATCACATTTTTTTTGATAAAAAAACACCAACAACAATAGCGTGACAAAGATCACATTATAAGTTGGTATTTTTAGTAATCTGAACTTAACCCAACAAAGGGTAGCAAACGAGGAAGATAAATATGACATTAGAAATCACTGGCAAGAACATCGATATCACCCCGGCTATCCGTGAGCGTTTTGAATTTAAATTCGATAAGTTAGAAAAGCTTCAGGTACCACTAATCAAAAAGCACATCATGATTAGTAAAGAGCCAAACAAGCTATTTAAAATTGAAGCATCAATTGGTATTGCAGGAGGACAACTCGTCGCCTCAGCTGAACATGAAGACTTGTTTGGTGCTATCACTGAGCTATACCAAAAACTAGATCGTCAATTGAAGAAACAAGCTCACAAACCTAATGCACGTCGTGCAAGTCATAGTGAAAAACCAACACAAGCGGAAGCAGAAGATACCGCTGAATATGATGATGAAGTCGAATTTGATGAAGCATAATCGTTAACGATTAAGAGGATTTAAAACAGCCCTGCCGATGCAGGGCTGTTTGCTTTGTACTTGACAATAAAAGCCACCCTGCCTAATGTGGATTGCTATGATAAAACGATAATATGCCGCTTTCATATGCAAGAAAGCCGATCATAATAAGGATCGCTATGACCGATAACACACATTATTCATTGGATGATATTCGTAGTAATGTCACTCGCATCGACAATGCATTATTAACACTTTTAGCTGAACGCCGCTTATTAAGCCTTGAAGTCGCTAAAAGTAAAATTAGCACCGCTAAACCCGTACGCGATCAAGCTCGTGAACAAGCATTATTATTACGTCTTATCGAAACAGGCAGAGAACACCAACTTGATCCGCTGTACGTTACCCAACTCTTTCATACTATTATTGAAGACTCCGTCCTATATCAACAAGCTTATTTACAACGGTTAGTTAATCCTGAAAATGCGTTACCAACAGCAAGGGTATCTTTTTTAGGTTCAAAAGGATCGTATTCACATCTTGCCAGTCGTAATTATTTTAGCCGTAAACAAACCCAACTGGTTGAAATAAGCTGTTCGGCTTTTCGAGATGTTATTAATGAAGTAGAAACAGGCCATGCTGACTACGGTGTATTGCCAATAGAAAACACCAGCTCCGGCTCAATCAATGAAGTCTATGACCTATTACAACACACCAGCTTATCGATTGTAGGGGAAATTACCCAACCGATAGAACATTGCTTATTAACTGCGGTTGATACTCAATTGAAACATATTGATACCCTTTATTCTCATCCTCAGCCACATCAACAGTGCAGCGAGTTCCTCCATGGCATGGGAAAAATTGATCAACAATACTGCTCAAGTACAGCGGATGCAATGCTGGCCGTTGCAGAGCTAAAACAGCCTAACATCGCAGCCATTGGTAATGCGTCTAGTGGTGAAATCTATGGTTTAACCCCAATAAAAACCAATATTGCCAACCAACAACAAAACTTTACCCGCTTTATTGTTGTTGCCCGTAAACCGGTTAGCGTCAATTCATTGATTCCCGCAAAAACGACATTAATTATGTCAACTGCACAAACGGCGGGCTCACTCGTTGAATGTTTACTGGTACTTCGCAATGCAAACATCAATATGACAAAACTTGAATCTCGTCCTGTTATCGGTAATCCATGGGAAGAAATGTTCTATGTTGATGTTGAGATAAATGTAAAAGCACCATTAATGCAACAAGTCTTAGAAGATCTCACCCGCTTAACCCGCTTTATTAAAGTCTTAGGGTGTTACCCAAGTGAAAATGTCACTCCAACTGAGGTTGAGTTTAGCGAATAATATTTCCAAATAAAGCGCGTATTACCAGCATTAAAAAAGCCCACCTTCATGATTGAAAGTGGGCTTTTTAGTGATCATGTTCTAACTTGGAACGCTATTTATTTATGTCGAGTTGAATCATTCGCCTGTCTAAGTAGTCCTTGGCTCTCGACTAAAAAATATTGGGCATAATCACCAAACCAATGTTCTACCTGATCAAATGCTTGTTTAAACGCCGCTTTATCTTGGCGCTCTAGCATTTCAATGGCATCACCAAAACGTTGATGAAAACGTTTGATCATCGCTAAGTTCTGAGGCGCTGACATAATAATATCTGCATACAACTGCGCATCTTGCGCAAATAGTCGTCCAACCATGGCGAGTTCTAAACGATAAATCGGCGAACTTAGTGACATCAATTGTTCTATTTTCGGGTCTTCTTCGGCTAAATGAACCCCATAAACAAATGATGTAAAGTGACGTAATGCCTGAATCAGAGTCATGCCCTGATCATGCTCAATCGCACTAATACGATTTAATGACGCCCCCCAAATTTGAATTTGTTCTAACAACCATTGATAACTTTCTGGCTGACGACCATCACAGTAAACCACCACTTGTTTAGCCAAACTTGGAATATCAGGACCAAACATTGGATGTAAACCAACAACCGGGCCTTGATGAATTTCTAGCATCGCTTGCAGCGGACCACTTTTAATCGATGTAAGATCGGTGAGAATACAATCTGTTGGCAAGTTAGCTAACTTAGCGATAATCGCTTCCGTCATATGAATAGGAACGGATACCACCACCATTCCCGCATCATGCAAGATCTCATCCGCTCGATGCCAATCATCACGGCCTAAAATACGGACTTGATAGCCCGATAACTCAAACATTCGTTGAAATAGCTGCCCTAATTGCCCATAACCACCAACAATCACAATTGGACGTAATTGCGGATTTAAACATTTAAACCCAGAATCATTTTCACTAGAATACGATTCACGCATCGTTCGCCGTAACACATCTTCAATCAAATCAGCCGGAACACCTTTTGATTCAGCTTCTTGACGACGAGATGCTAACATTGCCGCCTCACGATCTGGGGCGTAAATAGGCAGTCCATGCTGACTTTTTACAACGCCAACTTGTTCGACTAACGCTAAACGGCGCGCTAGTAGCTCCACCATTTGACGATCAACATCGTCTATTTGATCTCTTAATATGCTTAACTCAGCAACCATGACTTTTGACATCCGTATTTATCCAACTGCAACTATAATGCAAAGGGTTATTTAATTCTATTTTGTAAAAACGGCACTAACTCTTGGTGGGTTTTCCGCAATAATTGTTCTGTCGCTTCCCAACTAATACACGCATCAGTAATCGATACTCCATAAGCCATCTCTTGTAATGGTAAATCCGCACTTTGATTCCCTTCATTAAGATGACTTTCAATCATTAGACCAATAATTGAACGGTTTCCTTCTCGAATTTGATGAATAACATCCGTCGCTATCAATGGCTGTCGTTGGTAATCTTTAAGAGAGTTAGCATGGCTACAGTCTATCATTAACGACGGTGTAAGGCCTGCCGCTGCCATTTCTGTTTCACATTCAGCCACCGACACCGAATCATAATTAGTCTGTTTACCGCCACGTAAAATAACGTGACCATCAGGATTACCTTGCGTGGCAAGTAATGCCACCTGTCCATTTGGGTTGATCCCCATAAACTTATGTCCAGAAGCCGCCGCTTGCATTGCATTAATCGCGGTCGCTAAACTGCCATCGGTGCCATTTTTAAACCCAACAGGCATCGATAATCCACTTGCCATCTCGCGGTGAGTTTGTGATTCCGTAGTACGAGCGCCAATGGCTGACCAGCTAAATAAATCGCCTAAATATTGCGGACTAATAGGATCCAGCGCTTCTGTGGCAACAGGAATACCGTCTTCAACTAAATCAATCAACAATTGACGTCCAATATGCAGCCCTTCTTCAATTTCAAACGAATCATCAAGGTAAGGGTCGTTGATTAATCCTTTCCAACCAACAGTCGTCCGCGGTTTTTCAAAATAAACTCGCATCACAATATAGAGTTGATCATCAAGCTCAGCAGCGAGGTTTTTTAGTTTTTGAGCATATGTTTTTGCTTGTTCTACATCATGAATCGAGCACGGTCCACAGACCACCAATAAACGGTGATCATGATGATGAATAATATCAGCAATCGTTTGACGTGATTGCTCAATAAATGCCAGCGCTGTATTTGATACCGCCATTTTATGTTTCAATTGTAAGGGGGTAATTAACACGGATTCTTCTGCAATATGAATATTGTTTAAGCCATCTTTTTCCATCGGTCATCTCTGCCTGTTATAGATATTCTTTCACCAACATAACAACTGCATCATCATCATTGCAACAACTTGTAAACATAGAATGCCATTTGTAAACATTTATTTACAAATGGCATTCTATTTCTATCCTTTCCGTTTTTATAATCTGTCTTATTTTAACCGTTATTAAATTACAAACGAGGCTCCATGGTGCCATAGCGTTCAAAGCCTTGTTGCCATTTAGTGAGATATAAACCTTCTTGCTGACGGCGATATTCACAGAGACCCCACTTCACTTTTCCTTGTTCACCTAACTTAAAAATATGCTCTAAACTGCAATATTGATCTAATCCTTGCTGGTAGCCTTGTTGATAACTGCCATAATCTAATGTCATTGTTGAATCATATTTTTTAGTGATTACGTCTAAATTGTCATGCGATAATTTTTCACTACCAGCAATACCGTTATAAAAGCCTAATTGATGAAAGTCACCATTGGTCACTAATTTTTTTTGTGTCACACAACCCGTCATTAAAGCTCCAATTACCACGGTAAATAAGACCTTTTTTATCATTATCAATTCCTTTTAGAAAAACACATCAACGTCTATACCACATTAAAAGCGTGCTTATATTAACAAATATCGATAGAAGTTATTATTGAACACTAATGCATATCACATTCATAACATTATCTTAAGAAGCTAAAAATTGAAACTATTACACTGGTTGGCAGCAGAAATAATGCGATCCCTTTTAATTGAGTCACACATTAGATAACGAGGATATATATGGCGTGGTTTTTACTTTGTGTTGCTGCCCTACTTGGCGGCTATTTTATTTACGGTAGCTTTATTGAAAAAGTCTTTGGCGTAAACGCTAATCGTCAAACTCCCGCTTATACCAAGCAAGACGGGGTTGATTATGTTCCCATGTCTAACAACAAAGTCTATTTAGTTCAGCTCTTAAACATTGCCGGCGTTGGCCCTATATTTGGTCCCATTATGGGGGCGTTATATGGCCCAGCAGCCATGCTATGGATTGTACTTGGTTGTATTTTTGCAGGGGCCGTCCACGATTATTTCTCCGGCATGCTTTCAGTTCGTAACGGTGGCGCATCAGTCCCCACATTAACAGGACGCTACTTGGGTAACGGTGCAAAACATTTTATGAATATCTTTGCTATCGTACTGTTACTGCTTGTTGGGGTTGTATTTGTCTCCGCCCCCGCAGGTATGATCACTAACCTGATAAATGATCAAACTAATCTTAATGTCTCAATGACGACAATGGTGGTGATCATTTTTGCTTACTATATTCTGGCAACAATTGTGCCTGTCGATAAGATCATTGGTCGCTTTTATCCTTTCTTTGGCGCATTACTGATTTTTATGTCGGTCGGATTAATCACCGCTATTGGCATTTCAGATGAACACGAATTATTAGGCGGTTTTGAAATTAGTCATATGTTCACCAACATGAACCCTAATGACTTACCATTATGGCCAGCACTGTTTATTACCATCGCGTGTGGCGCTATTTCTGGCTTCCATGCTACTCAATCACCATTAATGGCTCGCTGCATTGAAAATGAACAAAACGGCCGCTTTATCTTTTATGGTGCGATGATTGGAGAAGGTATTATTGCGTTAATCTGGTGCGCACTGGCTTTATCATTCTTTGGTTCGATAGAAGCATTGTCTGATGCTATTGCTAATGGTGGCCCAGGTAATGTGGTCTATAGCTCATCATTTGGCTTATTAGGTGTCTTTGGGGGCATCATTGCTTTTCTTGGGGTGGTTATTCTACCAATTACTTCAGGTGATACCGCGTTCCGTTCAAGTCGTTTAATTCTGGCTGAATATTTTAATATGGATCAAAAGCCATTACGTAATCGTTTATTAATGGCAATGCCTCTGTTTATTTTAGGCGCGATTCTGACTCAAGTCGATTTCGCTATTATTTGGCGTTACTTTGGCTTTGCAAACCAAACCACAGCAGTAATGATGTTATGGACAGCATCTGCCTATCTATTACGACTTGATAAGTTGCACTGGGTCGCAACCATTCCAGCGATGTTCATGACCACGGTATGTATCAGTTTTATTCTCAATAACGATCAACTTGGCTTTGGCTTACCAATGACAATCTCAACAGTTGTAGCCATGATTGCGACAGGCTTTATCACTGTCATGATCATTAAAAAATCACAAGGAAAAGGCGTGATAGATCTTGATGCTGATGACATCGAACAAACCAAAACACCACTATCATCTAAAAGCTAATCCCAATACGAAGCTATCAATATAAAAATCAGAACATTAACAAAACCAGTGCTCGTCACTGGTTTTTTTCATTATACCAATCCCATTAATTAAGGGGTCATCTTTCCAAAGCATTAGATTCCCTATCGCCCTCGCGGGCATTCACTGTAGGGAATGACGAAAGAGAACATTAATTTAGTTCAGAAACTTATTGTGATTGGTATTACCTTAATTTATAGCCAAACCCTGATTTACAGCCAAAAAAAAGCCCACCATATAGGTGGGCTTTTCGATAAACGTCAGACGCTTATTACTTTTTAGTAAGCTTCTCGCGGATACGTGCTGATTTACCAGAACGCTCACGTAGGTAGTACAACTTGGCACGACGTACTGCACCACGACGTTTAACAGTAATGCTGTCAACTACTGGAGAGTGAGTTTGGAACGCACGCTCAACGCCTTCACCGTTCGACATTTTACGAACAGTGAATGCTGAATGTAGACCACGGTTACGGATTGCGATTACAACGCCTTCAAAAGCCTGTAGACGCTCACGATCACCTTCTTTAACTTTAACTTGTACAACAACAGTGTCACCTGGTGCGAAAGTTGGTAGGTCTGTTTTTAGCTGCTCTTGCTCAAGAGCGTTAATGATGTTACTCATTTGATGTATACCCTAGAATAAACTGATACTAATTTAATTAAATACTTGCTTTATTTTCGCGGATAAATTCCGCGAGCAAGAATTCCTGATCGTCAGTCAGAGCTAGGTTTTCCAGGAGCTCCGGTCTTCTCAACCATGTACGGCCTAACGATTGCTTTAATCGCCAGCGACTAATCTCTTTATGATTGCCAGACATTAATACCGAAGGTACTTCATGCCCGTCCAACAATTCTGGTCTGGTGTAATGAGGACAATCTAACCAACCATTTGCAAAAGAATCTTCTTCTGCTGACGCAAAATCACCTAGTACGCCCGGAACAAACCGAACGACGGCATCAATTAGCGTCATGGCAGGCAATTCGCCACCCGTTAACACAAAATCACCGATAGACCATTCTTCGTCTACCTCTTGCTGGATAATGCGCTCATCAACCCCTTCATAGCGACCACAGATAAGAATTAAATTCTCTGTCTGCGCTAACTCCTCAACACCAGCTTGATCCAGCTTACGGCCTTGAGGGGAAAGGTAGATTACTTTAGCCTGACCTTTTGCAGACTTTTTGGCAGTGTGAATGGCATCGCGCAAAGGCTGCACCATCATTAACATACCCGGTCCACCACCATACGGTCGATCATCCACCGTACGATGTTTATCGTGCGTAAAATCACGAGGATTCCACGTATCAACACTCAAAAGGCCTTTTTTTACCGCCTGGCCTGTTACCCCATAGTTAGTAATGGTAGAGAACATTTCAGGAAAAAGACTGATGACTCCAACCCACATATGCTCACTCACTTATTTTACTAGAGGTTAAAACTCAGGATCCCAGTCAACTTCGATCCGCTGAGCAGTGCGATCAATCAACTTGATGACCTGCTCATCGAGGAACGGGATTAAACGTTCCTTCTGTCCAAAAGCATCTTTGAGATTCGCCTTAACAACTAACACATCGTTGGAACCTGTTTCCAGGATATCAATAACTTTACCTAGGTCGTAACCTTCGGTTGTCACTACTGACATACCAAACAATTCACGCCAGTAGAATTCTTCATCTGACAGTGCGGGTAGTTGATCAGCCAAAACTGCTACTTCTGCATTAGTGAAAACTTGAGCATCCTCGCGGATATCCATGCCTTCTAGCTTAGCAACAAGACCTTGGCCGTGGCGTTTCCATGATTCAACATGGATTTCCGTCCACTCACCTTTGATTTTAATCATCCAAGGGGTGTAGGAAAAAATACTTTCAGATTGTTCGGTGTAGGAAAAAACTTTGAGCCAACCCTTGATACCGTAGGTGGCACCCAGTTTACCGACAATAATGTGGTCTTGGTTTTTAATACTCATCGTTTTTCTCTGTACCTAAGTACTAATTAAGCTACAGCTTTAGCTGCATCTTTGATTAGTTTAGCTACACGATCAGTCGCACAAGCGCCTTGACCTAACCAGTGGTTTACGCGATCAAGATCTAAACGTAAACGCTCTTCTTGACCCTTAGCTAGTGGGTTGAAGAAACCGATCTGCTCGATGTTTGCGCCGTCACGTGGAGCACGTGCGTCAGCAACAACGATTTGATAGAATGGACGCTTCTTAGCGCCGTGACGTGCCAAACGAATAGTTACCATATCGTCCTCTTTGCATTACTGTAAAATAAATGACCCCGCTATAATAACGAGGTCCGTGCCAAAATAAAGCCTCGGAATTTTACCCTTTGGGACGGCGAATGCAACTGCTTTAGTTACTTTTTCACCGTTTAAGTAGAATAAAAGCTTTAAAACCATTAAAAATCAGACTATTAACGACCTGGGAACATTCCACCGCCAGGCATCATGCCTTTCATTTGACGCATCATATTCTTCATTCCACCTTTTTGCATCTTTTTCATCATCTTTTGCATCTGGGTAAATTGCTTCAATAATCGATTAACGTCTTGTACTTGAGTACCAGAACCGGCAGCAATACGCTTCTTACGAGAGCCTTTAATTAACTCAGGTCGAGCACGTTCACCCTTGGTCATTGAGTTAATAATAGCTTCCATTTGCATGAAAATTTTATCATCAACTTTATCTTTCATATCACCAGGCAACTGCGACATACCCGGCAGTTTATCGAGCATGCCCATCATGCCACCCATGTTTTTCATTTGCTGAAGCTGGCTGCGGAAATCTTCAAGATCAAAACCTTTTTTGTCTTTAAATTTCTTAGCTAATTTTTCTGCTTCTTTTTTATCAACGTTACGTTCTAGATCTTCGATCAACGATAAAACGTCACCCATACCTAAAATACGGGAAGCAACACGATCAGGATGGAACGGTTCTAAAGCATCAGTTTTTTCACCAACACCTAAGAATTTAATTGGTTTACCCGTAATGTGGCGTACAGATAATGCTGCACCACCACGTGCATCACCATCAACCTTGGTTAAAATAACACCGGTTAGTGGCAATGCATCATTAAATGCTTTCGCTGTATTCGCCGCATCTTGACCCGTCATGGCATCAACCACGAACAAGGTTTCAACTGGGTTTAATGCTTGATGAATGTCTTTGATCTCACCCATCATTTCTTCATCAACGTGCAAACGACCTGCGGTATCGACAATCACCACATCATAGAACTTGGTTTTACCGTGTTCTAATGCCGCTTTTACAATCGCTAATGGTTTTTGCTCAACGTTCGATGGGAAGAAATCAACACCAACATCTGTTGCAAGGGTTTCAAGCTGCTTGATTGCCGCAGGGCGGTAAACGTCGGCAGAAACAACCAATACTTTCTTTTTATCGCGCTCTTTTAATAGCTTACCTAATTTACCTACACTGGTGGTTTTACCCGCACCTTGTAGGCCAGCCATCAAAATAACTGCTGGCGGTTGGCAGCTTAAATCAAGCGCTTCATTACCTTCACCCATTACCGCTTCAAGTTCAGATTGAACAATCTTAATGAACTCTTGGCCTGGTGTTAGACTTTTTGATACTTCAGTACCAACTGCACGTTCTTTTACGCGCTTAACAAATTCGCGAACAACAGGTAGCGCAACGTCGGCTTCGAGTAATGCCATCCGCACTTCACGCAAGGTATCCTTTATATTGTCATCCGTAAGACGACCACGGCCGCTGACATTTTTAAGCGTTCGCGATAAACGCTCGGTTAAATTTTCGAACATGTGGTGCTACTCGCTCGTTACGCAACTCAATCAAAATTGCAAAATTATCAAAATTACTACAAGTATACCGCAAAAAAGCTTGGTCTTTCATGTAAACCCATCGCTCTTTTTGGGATTACATTGGCGACGAAGGTTTGAGCAGGGTATAATTGTTGCCTCTAAATATTAAAAATAGCTATTCGTGACTAAGGAGTTATCTGGTTGACTATGGACATGCTAATTGCCATTCCTGCAGTAGGGTTTTATATCGTTGCACTACTGCTTGTTGTCCCAGGACTTGCCAACAATAATGGCATTAAAACGCAACCGGTTTTTATTACCGCTATTATTGCTATTGCCTTACATCTGCTATTACTTAAGGATCTTATTTTTAGTTCAACAGGTCAAAACCTCAGTATCCTTAACGTTGCATCACTGATTAGCGTTATAGTTGCTAGCTTAACTACGCTTGCAATGTTAAAAATGCGGATTTGGTTCTTATTACCTGTTGTATACAGCTTTGCTGCGATTAACTTGTTTGCTGCAACTATGTTGCCCGGTGCCTTTATTACCCATTTAGAAGCCCAACCGCAAGCTTTAGTACATATTTCTCTGGCTTTGTTCTCATATTCAACCTTAATGATTGCCACTTTATACGCCCTGCAACTCGCTTGGCTTGATCATAAATTAAAACATAAAAAAAGCTTACAGCTTAATCCTAACATTCCACCATTAATGATGGTAGAGCGCCAACTTTTCAAGATCATTATTGTCGGTTATAGCTTATTAACTGTCACTCTAATCAGCGGTTACTTTTTTATTGGCGATATTATTGCCCAAGGTAAAACCCATAAAGCGATACTATCTTTATGTGCTTGGATAATTTACAGCGTATTACTATGGGGTCATTACCGCCAAGGCTGGCGCGGTCGTAAAGTAGTTTGGTTTTGCCTTGCCGGTGCGTTTTTACTGACATTAGCCTATTTCGGAAGCCGTTTTGTCAAAGAAATTATCATTGGTAGCTAGTTACGCTACATACACCTAAATTATTGCTACACTTATTTTTATAATAGTTGCTGCTTTATCTATTATTGTTCAGTTATTCAATAACTAACAATATTTGCTTAATCTGTTAAGGACTGCCCCTTTTGGACCAAATTTCCACAGGCTTATTATTTGCTTTACTTGCTCTTATGATCGTCATTTCAGCTTACTTTTCAAGTTCTGAAACAGGAATGATGACCCTCAACCGTTATAAATTACGCCACCTTGCTAGCCAAGGGCATAAAGGGGCTCAACGAGTAGAGAAGCTTCTTTCACGTACCGACCGTTTACTGGGCTTAATTCTCATCGGCAACAACTTGGTTAATATTATTGCATCTGCCATTGCAACCATCATTGGTATGCGCCTTTACGGTGATGCTGGCGTGGCGATTGCAACAGCAGTCTTGACCATTGTGATCCTTGTTTTTGCTGAAGTAACCCCAAAAACAGTGGCAGCGCTGTATCCAGAAAAAGTCTCTTACACCAGTAGTATCTTACTGAATATTTTAATGAAGCTACTCTACCCATTAGTGTGGTTTGTTAATGGTATTACTAACGGTTTCTTGTTTATTCTAGGCATAAAAAAAGACAACAATACGGCATCCAATATTAACTCTGAAGAATTACGTACCATTGTTAATGAAGCGGGTTCGCTGATCCCTCGTCGTCACCAAGATATGTTAATTTCAATTCTTGATTTAGAAAATGTCACCGTTGAAGAATTGATGATCCCGCGTAATGAAATAGCAGCGATCAATGTTAATGATGATTGGAAATCCATTGTGCGCCAGCTCAGCCACTCAGCACATGGTCGTATTGTCTTATATCGCGATAGCATTGATGAAGTGGTAGGTATGCTACGTGTTCGTGAAGCTTATCGCTTGATGATGGATAAAAATGATTTCAGTAAAGAAAACCTACTTCGAGCTGCCGATGAGGTTTATTTTATTCCGGAAGGCACGCCATTAAATATTCAGTTACTAAAATTTCAACGCAATAAAGAACGCATTGGTTTAATTGTTGATGAATATGGTGACATTCAAGGTCTAATCACCGTTGAAGATATTCTTGAAGAAATCGTCGGTGAATTTACCACTTCAATAGCGCCCACACTTGCAGAAGAGATCACCCTACAAAAAGATGGCAGTTTATTAATTGAAGGCAGTGCGAATATTCGCGACCTTAATAAGAGCTTAAACTGGCAACTACCAACGGATGGACCTCGCACATTAAATGGCTTTATTCTTGAACATTTAGAATATATTCCAGATGAAAAGATCAAAGTTGATATTAACGGCCATAAAATGGAAATCATTGAGGTTGCAGGCAATATGATTAAATTAGTCAAGGTGTTGCCGACAAACAATAATCCAGAAAAGCAATCTAAAACAGAAGCAGAACAAAAGCTTAATAGCCACTGATCGCGCTAGTTTTAACTAATAATCAAATAAATAACGCTTAAAAGAAGAAAGCCGCATTGTGATTTTATACACAATGCGGCTTTTTTTAGTATTCAATATTGGTGATTATTTTACATGTAATTGCTGCAACATCGCTTCAGGTAAAGCAAGCGTATCGTTTTTATTGACCTCAATACCCGCATTGATAATCGCAGTTGCAATCGCTTGTGCTTCTGTTAACGAATGCATGCTGTAAGTGCCACATTGATATTCATTTAACTCTGGTATTTGCTCTTGAGTAGCGACTGCTAGCACATCTTGCATTGCGGCTAACCAGGCTTGAGCAACAGTTTGCTCGGTCGGTGTGCCGATCAAGCTCATATAAAAACCTGTACGACACCCCATCGGTGAAATATCAATAATTTCCACCGTGGCTGAATTTAGATGCTGACGCATAAAGCCTGCGTACAAATGCTCTAGCGTATGAATACCACGTTCGCTAAGAATATCAGCATTAGGGCGACAAAAACGTAAATCAAATACGGTAATGGTGTCACCTTTAGGGGTTTGCATGGTCTTGGCTATCCGTACTGCGGGCGCATGCATTTTGGTATGATCGACAGTAAAGCTATCAAGTAATGGCATTGCTTTTCTCCTTGTCTTAAAAATAAATCCTAACACCTAATTACGGTGGTGCGTACAACAATTAACCTACCACCAACTTTTATTAGCATTGAGTTCTTTTCGGCATTGCTTTAATTGCCAACCATAATTTTTTGATTGTTGTTCAACCTTACGTGCCACTTTCATCAACCACGGTTTACTTCGATAAGTACCACGCTTATAACCGCCACGACCATCGTGATAAGCGAGATATTGTCCATATGCATCCCACTTTGAAACCCCTAATTGACGCTGCGTTTCATGGGTATACCAGCCAATAAATTGTATGGCGTCATCAAAATTACTGCGTGAACCGCCATGTCCGGTATGTTTTTGAAAGTCAGCCCATGCTGGATCTTGTGCTTGTGCATAACCATAAGCACTGCTCACCCGCCCCCATGGAATAAATCCCAAGACATAATCTTTTGGCGGTAATGCATCATGACGATAGCTACTTTCTTGCTTCATGATTGCCATCACAACATTAATCGGCGTGCCCCATTTTTGCTGCATATCGACCGCATCTTCATACCAATCAGGATACTGGCGAAAGATACTACACAAATTTGATTGATTGCTTGGCGGGGGTGTCGCACAGCCACTGACAATAAAAGCCGCCACGGTCAGTAATAATAATCGTGCACGTAATCGCATTTTTAACCTTTCTTGTTAATCATTAACATTGATCAAAAAAAAAGCTGACACTTAAAAAGTGTCAGCTTAATTAAATATATTATTTGGTTAACGTCGGTATTTCCACATCAACATCAGCAAAATAGTCTGCTAAGAAGTCATCAAACGAAACTGTGTCACTTTGTTCAATTTGACGTTGTTTTATCGCTGAAGCCGCAACTTCTTGCTCAAACGTTGCTTGATCATAAAAGCGGAAATTTTGTTGGGCTAATTGATTAGCATGTACGGTAGCGTAATAATCCCCTAGAGGACCTATTCCTTGATAGGTTTTGATCTGTTCAAGTAGCTTGGCAGAAAACGTCAACTGAGGATCATCAATCCAAGTTAATAATCGCTGACACGTTTGCTGATATTTATCATTGCCATGTAAGCCATCCATGGTAACGGCAACTTGCTCTAATTCAGCAAACACGCGACGTCCCCATGTTTTTAAAAGTAGCTCTTCACCACCACACCCAATTTTAAGTTCCAATTGAGGATTACGGCCATCAACAACAACCTTATTCCAATTGTCACGCCAACACGCTAATTCACAATCAGTCATATCAGGAGATGGCGTTAATGTTGCCCAAATTAAAAATAGATCAAGAAAACGCACCTGATCTTCATCAATACCAATTGGGCTAAATGGATTCACATCAAGTGAACGCACTTCTATGTATTCTACTCCGGCACGTTTTAATGCTTCTGATGGTTTTTCACCACTTTTAGCTACACGTTTAGGACGAATAGGAGCATATAGCTCATTTTCTATCTGTAATACATTGCTGTTTAACTGCTGACGCTTACCATCAACAACCACACCTAACTCAGAAAATTCTTCTGATGGCGTATGAATAGCGCTGTTCAGCCCAGTCAAATACTGTTCAATGTTATTAAAACCAATTTTTAACGAACTTTGAGCATGGTTGGTATAGCCTAAATCACTTAACCGTAATGCGGTCGCATTCTCTAAAAAGTAAGTGCCTTTACCTACTTTTTCAAATGACGCTTTGAGTGCTTCATTTTGAATGAATGAACCACATAACGCAGGTGAAGAACCAAATAAATACGGAATTAGCCATCCAAAACGGTAGTAGTTTCGAATCAAGCCAAAGTATGCATTAGAAACTGAGTCTTGGCGCTGTTGCTTTGTTTGATCGCCAAATAAACTATCCCAAAAAGTCTCAGGAAAAGAAAAATTAAAATGCACCCCAGAAATAATCTGCATCACACTGCCGTAACGACGTTTTAGACCTTCACGGTAAAGGGTTTTCATCTGGCCAGTATTTGAACTGCCATACTGTGCCAATTCAATTTCGTTTTGATCACCCACAAAGCATGGCATAGACATCGGCCATAAACGCTCACCAGCCATGTGACTTAATGAAAACTTATGAATATCGTCTAATTGTGCAAGTAGATCGTCAACATCACGAGAAACTGGCGTAATGAACTCTAATAAAGATTCAGCAAAATCTGTAGTAATCCATTTATTGGTTAATGCAGAACCTAAAGCGGCAGGGTGTGGTAATGAAGAGACTTGTAAGTCTTCTGTTATACGCAAAGACTCGCGCTCAAGACCACGCCCTAACTGTGTTAATGCGTCAGGATTTTTGGCAACCTGTTGCAACCTTTCAGAAAAAGTCATGAAGGCCATTCTCGTTTTTATCTAATTGAAGAAAACAGGGTAATCATTATTTAGCAGGATTACCATGCTTTATAGTATTAATCATTGTGAAATATATTTACTAAACAATAACAGCCTTTGGTTTAATAAAGGCTGTTACTCCACTTTTTATTTTACTGATTAAGCATTAATTGATGAACCGGCAACCCTAATGTTTTTAATTGCGGCAACAATGTCTTTGCATCCCCGACAATAACTATTTGATAATCTTTAGGGTTAAACCACTTCTGCGCTAATTTATCCATTTCAGCTTTAGTAATTGTAGCGACAATATGATTCCGTTGAGCCACAAAATCTTTTGGTAAATCATAACTGAGTATGGTGCCTAACAACGCGGCTTTTTTCGCAGGCGTTTCATAACTAAGAGCATCTTGCTGACCAACAGCTAACCGCATAAACTGCACTTCTTTGTCGGTTAGACCGGTAGTACTCATACGTTTTAATTCTGCCATAAATTCTTTTATGGCAGGTAAAGTCGCATTAGCACGCACTTGCGCGTAAAAATTTGTAACGCCAACCTCACGCCCACCGGTTAAATAACCACCGGCACCATAGGTATAGCCTTTATCTTCACGCAAATTCATGTTTAAGCGGCTATTAAAATTACCCGCTAAATTAAAATTAGCCAGCTGGGTTTTAAATAATTCACCGGTAGCGTCATAAGCTAAACCTTGGCGTACAAACCGTATTACCGTTTGTGGCGCATGGGGTTTATTCACTAACCATACTGCTTGTTGTGATAGCTGCGGCAACGTTGGTGTAGTAAAAACAGGTTCACTTTGACCTTTCCATGCAGCCAAAGGCGTCAGATCGTTCTGTAACTGCTTGGTATTAATATCACCAACAACCACAATATCAGCACCATTAGGGGTGTAATAACGCTGGTAAAAATTCTTAACATCTTGCAGCGTAAGAGCATTAATTGAGGCTTGAGTTCCTTCCGTTGGACGACTAAACACCGTGCCTTTAAATAACACATCACGGGTGGCTTGATTCGCTAACCATTCAGCACTTTGATGTTCATAAACAATGCCTTCCAACATTTGTTTTTTTAATCGTTTAAAATCAGATTCAGTAAAGTTAGGCGTCAATAATCGTTGCTCAAACAAGGCTAACGTTTGAGGTAAATTCTTAGTTAAAGAAGTAAGTGAAATTGTCGTACTATAAAGTCCTGCATTAACAGTAATACTACTGCCTAAGGTATCCAGTTGTGATGCCATCTCTTCTGCGGTTAATTTCGCGGTACCTTCGTTCATCATTGCTGCTGTTAATTGCGCTAATCCCGCTTTTCCTTCAGGCTCAACTCGACGTCCCGCAGGTACACCTAACTGCAAGGTAATGGTTGGGGTTTCTTGATATTCAGTTCCAATAACATTAATACCATTGGCGAGTTTAAATTCATATAAACTCGGCATCACCGCTTTAACCGGGGTCGATGCTTGTGGCATCACACTACGATCAAAATTATCAGTCACCGTACGATACGCTAAATCTTGTTCTTTAATCTTATGGTGAACAGGTAAACGTCTTGGTGCTGGAGTAAAGTTTGGCTGCGCAGCCTGTAGCTGTAATTGCCCTTTGGGCACCACACTTAAACTCACATTTGGCTGCTGGTATAGATAATTATTGTAAACCGTCATTATACTATCAGTCGTAACTCGGTTAGCATTCGCTAGCTCTGTCGATAAATAATTAGGGTTACCAAAAAAAGTTTGATAAGACGCTAATTGTGACACTTTACCTGCCACGCTTTGCAGTCCATAAATAGCGCTTGCAGCAACCGAACCTTTAATTTCATTCAATTGTTGAGGGTTAATACCTTGGGTTTCAATACCATTGACGACCGCCATCACTTTAGTACGCAACTGTTTTAAATTGCCCTGATTACCACTTGGTGCCATGGCATAAACATACATAGTACACGCAAGCTCTGCACAATCTTGAAAAGCGCCAGCATCAACAGCGTCACCGGTCTTAACTAATTTTTGATAGAGTAAGCTATTGGTTCCACTACCAATAATTTGCCCAAGCATGTCCAATGATGACTGATCTTTCGCGCCAAGATAGGCGGTCGGCCAACCCATCATTAACATCGGCTGTTGAATATTATCCTCAAGAGTAATAAAGCGATTATTAGCTAATTTTGCAGGCTGTTTAGGTGCCGTTTTAACTTCAGGGCCACGAGGGATAGAACCAAAATACTTATTTACCCACGCTAATGTTTGGGCTTTATTAATGTCACCACCAATGGTCAATGTTGCATTGTTAGGTCCATACCAACGTAAGAAAAACGCTTTAAGATCATTAACATCAACCCGATCAAGATCTTCAACATAACCAATTGTCTGCCATGAATATGGATGACTGCGCGGATACAAGGCTTCAGCCATTTTTTCATAAATCATTCCATAAGGACGATTTTCAAAATTCTGGGCGCGTTCATTTTTAACCGTTGATCGTTGAATTTCAAATTTACGTTGTGATACTGCATCTAATAAAAAGCCCATTCGATCGGACTCTAGCCACAACATTTTTTGAAGTTGATTTGCAGGTACGGTTTCATAATAATTAGTACGATCACGGTTAGTACTACCATTAAGATTACCCCCCGCTTCCGTAATTAAACGGAAATGCTGTTGATCACCAACATGCTTTGAGCCTTGAAACATCATGTGTTCAAAGAAATGAGCAAAACCCGACTTTCCTTGCTGTTCACGTGCAGAACCAACATGGTAAGTGACATCAACATTGACTAAAGGATCGGAGTCATCAGGCGATAAAATAACCGTTAAACCATTCGCTAACTGATATTTACTGTAAGGAATCACCGCCTTGCCCGTTACGGCTTTCACTTGTTCAATAAATTTAACGCCTTGCGGTAAATTATTATTGATTGAAGCATCGTCGTGCCATTGACTACAACCTGCTAATGACAATAATGCCGCACTTAAAACCCACTTTTGCACGTTAATACATTCCTTACACTGATAATCCGGAAAATAACCCTAGCACAATTGCAGCTAAGGCAACATAGCGTATCATTTTCCCTATAAAAATAGCCGCTACACACCACCAAAAACGCATTCGCAACCAACCTGCTGCAAGGCATAATGGATCACCAATCAATGGCATCCAGCTTAAAAGTAAACTCCAATAACCGTATTTCTTTAACCATAATAATGCTTTATTACTTTGTTTATTCTCGGCAGTTTTATCTGGTAGCAATAGACCTAACCAATAATTAGTTAACCCGCCAAGGGTATTACCGATGGTTACCACTGCCACAATTTGCCAAACTGGATTATCGCCCATTTTTAACGCGGCAATTAAATTGGCTTCAGATCCCCCCGGTAGCAAAGTTGCACTTAAAAACCCCGTCGCAAACAGTACCCATAACCCAAGATCGCCATTCATTAATTCTGTCATCGAGCCGTTATCTCATAAATTGATACTTAAAAATCCATGCAGCTCAACGCCCTAGCTACAATAATACAAATAATTCAGTTTGGATAATAATACCAAGCCTATTAATAGTCTGTTATTTAATCTTTTATTTAATGTCACGATAGCGTTATAACAAGATCACCAAGATTAATACCTTGATGTCATAAGCGATAGAATGATAACGAGAAAAGGAAAGTGATAATGGGAATAAAATGGAGGTATAAAAAAAGCCCAGCCTAAGCTGAGCTTTTAAATGATGGTGCGCGCGGGAGGATTCGAACCTCCGACCGCCTGGTTCGTAGCCAAGTACTCTATCCAGCTGAGCTACGCGCGCACTAATTCTGTTGCAACAACAGACATTGAGGTCTGTTGCTTTTAAATGATGGTGCGCGCGGGAGGATTCGAACCTCCGACCGCCTGGTTCGTAGCCAAGTACTCTATCCAGCTGAGCTACGCGCGCACTAATTCTGTTGCAACAACAAACATTGAGGTCTGCTGCTTTTAAATAATGGTGCGCGCGGGAGGATTCGAACCTCCGACCGCCTGGTTCGTAGCCAAGTACTCTATCCAGCTGAGCTACGCGCGCACTAATTCTGTTGCAACAACAAACATTGAGGTCTGCTGCTTTTAAATGATGGTGCGCGCGGGAGGATTCGAACCTCCGACCGCCTGGTTCGTAGCCAAGTACTCTATCCAGCTGAGCTACGCGCGCACTAATTCTGTTGCAACAACAGACATTGAGGTCTGCTGCTTTTAAATGATGGTGCGCGCGGGAGGATTCGAACCTCCGACCGCCTGGTTCGTAGCCAAGTACTCTATCCAGCTGAGCTACGCGCGCACT
>NZ_PYOO01000024.1 GCF_003026395.1 Photobacterium iliopiscarium
CAATTCCGCCACTTCCGCAATGATTAACTGTCGCAACAATTAATCTAAATATGGCAGGTCTACCTGGATTCGAACCAGGGTATGACGGCATCAAAAGCCGTTGCCTTACCGCTTGGCGATAGACCTATCAGTGCTTAAATTACATAAGCGTTGCTTGTTGGGTAGTAACAAGACTTTTTAAATCAGAGAGAATGGTGCGGAAGGAGAGACTTGAACTCTCACACCTTGCGGCGCTAGAACCTAAATCTAGTGCGTCTACCAATTCCGCCACTTCCGCATATTGTCAGTTATAAATAACTGTTGTCTCTGATTGTTATTTTTCAATCAAGTATAGGTAAATACTTAGTTGAAGAATAAATGGTGGCTACAACGGGATTCGAACCTGTGACCCCATCATTATGAGTGATGTGCTCTAACCAACTGAGCTACGTAGCCAACGCAAAATACCAATTAATAATATTCACTAAGAATAAAGTTAATCGTTATTTTTAAATAATGGCAGGTCTACCTGGATTCGAACCAGGGTATGACGGCATCAAAAGCCGTTGCCTTACCGCTTGGCGATAGACCTACAGTGTGCTTTTTCAAGCTATCTCTCAACTCTATTGAGAGAATGGTGCGGAAGGAGAGACTTGAACTCTCACACCTTACGGCGCTAGAACCTAAATCTAGTGCGTCTACCAATTCCGCCACTTCCGCATTTTGTCAATAAATAATATTGATTTTCAATCTTATAATAAAATTGAAATGGTGGCTACGACGGGATTCGAACCTGTGACCCCATCATTATGAGTGATGTGCTCTAACCAACTGAGCTACGTAGCCATTTTGCTTCCAATAGCCACTGCTCTTAGTGAGCCGCTTCGTTGGGAACGGGGCGCATTATGCTCATACCAGCTAAAACCGTCAATAGTTTTTTTTGAAAAACAGCGAAAATTCGTTTGTTCGTCGGTTATTTGGGCGAACTGGGCGAATCACAAACTGATATCTGAATTGTCAGCTAATAATAATTAAAACTGTGACCTAGCGCTGATCTATTTTTAAGCTTGAGGTGATAAAAAATAAGCCAGCATTATGCTGGCTTATTCATCAATTCATCGTTATATCAATAATAATTGAATAGAAACGATTATACGTTGAAGCGGAAATGGACTACATCACCATCTTTAACGATGTATTCTTTACCTTCTAGACGCCATTTACCTGCATCTTTTGCTGCTGATTCGCCACCGCATTCGATGTAATCATTGTAGCCAATAACTTCTGCGCGAATGAAGCCTTTTTCAAAGTCAGTGTGGATCACACCGGCAGCTTTTGGTGCTGTAGCGCCAACAGGGATAGTCCATGCACGTACTTCTTTAACACCAGCAGTGAAATAAGTTTGTAGTGCAAGTAATTCATAGCCAGAACGAATTACACGGTTAAGACCTGGTTCTTCGATACCCATATCCGCTAGGAATTCTTCACGATCTTCATCATCAAGTTCAGCGATTTCAGATTCCATTGCCGCACAGATAGGCACAACAATGGCGTTTTCTGTTGCTGCGCGCTCAATAACTTTGTCTAGGAATGGGTTGTTTTCAAAACCATCTTCACTAACGTTAGCAATGTACATTGTTGGTTTTAGTGTTAAGAAGTGCAGGTAATCAACCGCTGCTTTTTCTTCTTGGCTTAAATCCATTGCACGTAGCATTTCGCCATCAGTTAATACTGGTAGCATTTTTTCTAGTACTTTGATCTCAGTTTTAGCATCGTTATCGCCACCTTTAGCTCGCTTAGCGACACGGAAAATAGCACGCTCACAGGTATCAAGGTCAGCCATTGCTAGCTCAAGGTTGATGATATCGATATCTTCAAGAGGGTCAATACGGCCAGCAACGTGAACGATGTTCTCATTTTCAAAACAACGAACAACGTGACCAATAGCATCAGTTTCACGAATATTAGCTAGGAACTTGTTACCAAGACCTTCACCTTTAGATGCGCCAGCAACAAGGCCTGCGATGTCTACAAATTCCATTGTGGTTGGCAGAATACGTTCTGGTTTAACGAATACTGCTAATGCATCCATGCGAGGATCTGGCACAGGTACAACACCTGTGTTTGGCTCGATAGTACAGAATGGGAAGTTAGCTGCTTCGATGCCTGCTTTTGTTAAGGCATTGAACAGTGTTGACTTACCAACGTTTGGTAGACCTACGATACCGCATTTAAAACCCATGGCTTGTAACCCTTTTGGTGATTATTCTGTAACAACTCAACTATAGTGCTCAACGATGAGCCTATAACGACAAAGTAGTACTGTTGCCAGTGCGCTATTCTGCCTTGAATGAATGAAGACGATTTTGTGCCTTACTCAGGCCGTCTTTTAGAAGCACATCAATACAGCGAACTGATTCATCAACTGCTGCATCAATAAGTTCTTGATCTTTGGCTGGTGCTTTTCCTAGCACGTAGCCAGCGACTTTATTTTTATCGCCAGGGTGGCCAATGGCTATCCTTAAGCGATAGAAATCTTTGTTATTGCCCATTTTGCTAATGATATCACGCAGACCATTATGACCGCCGTGACCACCACCTTTTTTAAACTTGGCAACACCAGGAGGTAAGTCAAGTTCATCATGCGCAACTAAAATTTCTTCCGGTTTAATTTGGAAAAAATTAGCGAGCGCGGCAACTGACTTACCCGATAAATTCATGAATGTGGTTGGGATCAACAAGCGAAGATCTTGGCCGTTCGTCGTGATCCTGCCTGTTAGACCAAAATATTTTGGATCTAGACGTAGGGTAACGTTATGGACTCGAGCTAGTTCTTCAACGACCCATGCACCAGCATTGTGGCGGGTTTGTGCATACTCTTGGCCAGGGTTTGCCAGGCCGACAAGTAACCGAATATTATTACTCACGCTTGTCTCTCTTGTCATATAGCCATAGTGATAGCGTTTTGTGATGACCATTACTATTGTCATGCTTAAACCGAGCAATAGTCGGGTTCAAAACGCGCGCTATATTATACTAAATCAAGTGAAATTGATACGACTCTGCGGTGATCGGGTTTTTCAGTGGTAGATAAAAAATAAAACGCCCCGCAAAAGCGAGGCGTTGGTTTTTATTTAGCTGAGAATTTAGCTGAGAAAAATCTCATGCTAATTGAACGTGATTAGTGTTCAAACATAGCAGAAATTGATTCTTCATTACTGATACGACGAATCGCTTCAGCTAGCATACCAGACAGCGTCAATACAGAAACTTTGCCTGTTGCTGCAATTTCTTTAGTCAGTGGAATTGAGTCAGTCACAATGATTTCATCAATCACAGATTCAGTGATGTTTTGCAGCGCACTACCAGAGAATACAGGGTGAGTAGCGTAAGCAAATACACGTTTAGCACCGCGTTCTTTTAGTGCTTCAGCCGCTTTACATAACGTACCGCCAGTATCGATCATGTCATCAACGATAATACAATCGCGACCTTCAACATCACCAATTAGGTGCATAACTTGAGAAACGTTAGCACGTGGACGGCGTTTATCAATGATAGCAATATCAGTATCATCTAGTAACTTAGCAATGGCACGAGCACGTACAACACCGCCGATATCAGGAGAAACAACAACAGGATCTTGTAGGTTTTTCGCTAACATATCTTCAAGTAACACAGGGCTACCAAATACGTTATCTACCGGTACGTCGAAGAAACCTTGGATTTGTTCAGCGTGTAGATCAACCGTTAATACGCGGTCAACACCTACATTAGAAAGGAAGTCAGCAACAACTTTGGCAGTGATTGGCACACGAGCAGAACGTACACGACGATCTTGACGCGCATAACCGAAGTATGGAATCACAGCAGTAATACGACCTGCAGAAGCACGACGTAATGCATCGATCATAACAACCAGTTCCATTAGGTTGTCGTTAGTGGGTGCACAAGTTGATTGAATAATGAATACGTCGCTACCACGAACATTTTCATTAATCTGCACACATACTTCACCATCGGAGAAACGGTCAACCGTTGCGTCTCCTAATGAAATATAAAGACGATCAGCGATGCGTTGGGCTAGTTCTGGTGTAGCGTTACCAGCAAACAGCTTCATATCAGGCACGGTGTAAACCTCAGGTTGCGTCCAAGTTGTAATTACTGACAATCCATAGAATATGTGGCTAGCGTTGTCATCAAAGGAGATACATTAACACCTTCTGCGACAAATCCCTGGAGCCAGTCAGGTAAATTATTCAAAATATCATTAGCATCTTGCTCAGTGTCACATTCTGCGAACACACAAGCGCCAGTACCAGTTAATCTTGACGGTGCATATTCTAACAGCCATGAAAGCGCCTGATCAACCTCGGGATTAAGACTTCTTACAATTTTTTCGCAATCGTTTTCGTAAACCCTACGTAACAGGGCATCTAAGCTACGTTTTTTAGTGTTACGTGGTAGGTGTGGATGGTTGAAAATTTCAGCAGTTGCGATGCTGATATTAGGTTTTGCAATTAAATACCATTTTTCTTGTGGCAATGCAGGTTGTAATTTCTCACCAATACCTTCTGCAAAGGCACTATGACCACGAACAAAAACGGGTACGTCTGCGCCAAGTTTTAATCCAATAGCCGCAAGTTCATCAACAGATAATTGTGTTTGCCATAAAAAATTCAATGCGACTAAGGTTGTGGCAGCATTGGATGATCCGCCACCTAAGCCTCCACCCATCGGTAGAATTTTATCAATATGGATCTCTGCACCAAAATCTACTTGCGCGGCTTGGCGTAAAGCAACCGCAGCACGGTAAATTAAATTATCTTCAGTAGCGACACCCGTAATGGCTGGCATTAATGTGATTTTGCTGTCTTGACGGGCGGTAATGGTTAATGTGTCACCGTAATTAACAAACTGAAATAACGTTTGTAAGTCGTGATAACCATTGTCTCGCTGACCTGTAATGTAGAGAAAAAGGTTAAGTTTTGCAGGTGCTGGCCATTGAGTGGCAATATCAAATTTAGCTTCGTGGTTCATGACGATGACTCATTATTTCGTGAATTTAAAACGTTAATAAACAGATGATTACTGTACTTTCCAATCGGATACTTTTATTTTTATGGTTAAATCACCCTGTTTTAACGTCATCAGAATTGGCAAGGATGGTACCTGAGTATTATCGTAACTACTGTAATGCATCTCCCAAGTGCGACCCCCAATTTTTTTGGTTAAAAAGGCGACTTGGTTATTTTTATTGAGTAGATAATGATCGGTGCCTGTAGGTAGACCAATTAACCAATCTTGCATCTGTTGCAGTGGTAAATTAATACCCGTAAGTTGCTGTACTAATTGTGCGGCATCAGTGCCATGGTAGGTTTTACCATCAGGATCTGTAAGTGTAACGCTATGAGGATGCGCGTCCAACTTGAGGATTGTTTTATACATTTTGGTTAAAATGAGTTGATAATCATCAGGTTGATTTTGCCAATTAAAGGTGAGTGTTACCCGTTGTTGAGGACTGATATAACCAAATACACCTTGAGCACGATAATGGGTAAGTTGCTGTAATTGAGCTTGGTGGAGTGTCCAATCGGCTTTATGGGTGAGTGTTGGTTGTTGCGCACAACCTGAGAGTAATGATAACGATAAAGCGAAAAATGCGCCTAGCCACTTTTTTTGAGGTGCTATAACCACGTTTTTGAATGCGGGTGTCACTGTGGTTGAAGTGATATTTTTAACAAGATTACGCAATATCATCATAGGGGGTCTCTATCAGAATGAGCCAAAACAATAGCGATAATTTAATCGAAAGCCAAATTATACCCCCTAACGAGACTAATAAGGTGGCTAAAAAACGATAAAAATGGTGTCATTATGGAATGATTACGTCTGTTGTCTTTTATTACGACATGGCATCAAGTAAAATCTTCACCTTAGATTTTTTCACTGCCAAAGTGGGTATACTGTTTCCATGACCTTGCTTGCATTAGGAATCAACCACAAAACAGCTTCTGTTGATTTGCGTGAGAAGGTAGCTTTTTCTCCTGAAAAACTGTCTTTGGCACTGCAGGAGCTTAAAAACCATCCTGAGGTATCGAGTGCGGTTATTGTATCGACATGCAACCGTACCGAGGTTTACTGTGAGTTATCGCAGTCAGGGCCGGGTGTGATTATTGACTGGTTGACCAAATTTCATCAGATCACAGCCGAAGAATTGATGCCAAGCCTGTACTTTCATGAACAACAAGCTGCGGCGCGGCATTTAATGCGTGTCGCGTGTGGCTTAGATTCGTTAGTATTAGGCGAACCGCAAATCCTAGGACAGGTGAAGCAGTCTTATTCGGAATCAAAAAGCAATGGAACTGTGGTTGGTACCTTAGAAAAGTTGTTTCAAAAAACATTTACCGTTGCCAAGCGCGTGCGTACTGAAACCGATATCGGTGGCAATGCGGTTTCTGTTGCTTATGCTGCGTGTTCGTTGGCTCGACAAATTTTTGAAGCTTTATCAGGCGTGACGATGTTGCTCATTGGGGCAGGAGAGACCATTGAATTGGTTGCTCGTCATGCAGCTGAACAAGGCTGTAACCGTTTAATTGTGGCTAATAGAACTCGAGAACGTGCGCTTAATCTTGCACGTGAGTTTGGCGCTGAAGTGATAGGTTTAGAAGATATTCCTGATCATCTGCATCGTGCTGATATCGTGATTAGTTCGACGGCAAGCCCGTTACCTATTGTAGGTAAAGGCATGGTAGAAACTGCCTTAAAACAACGACGTAATCAGCCAATGCTCTTTGTTGATATTGCTGTACCGCGTGATATTGAATCACAGGTTGGCGATCTTAATGATGTATATTTATATTCTGTTGATGATCTGCATTCGATTGTCGAGAAAAATCGTGAGCAACGTAAAGTGGCTGCGATTCAAGCTGAGGCGATAATCACCGAAGAAAGTATAGCTTTTGTACAGTGGTTACGTTCACTGGAAGCGGTGGATAGTATCCGTGACTATCGTCAATATGCTGAAGCAATAAAACATGAGCTGTTACAACGCAGCTTACAAGCAATCGCCAATGGCACCGATCCTGAAAGAGCCTTGGTAGAATTGAGTAATAAACTAACTAATAAGCTTATCCACGCTCCGACTAAAGCCATGCAACAGGTTGCCAAAGATGGTGAATCTGACAAATTGGTTGTGATCCGTGAAGCACTCGGGCTGGATTCCTATAACGATTAGCAGTTGATGGCTTTGGCCGTCACTCCGCACCCTAATTAGAAGATTATGAAGCAATCAATTTTAATTAAATTAGAAACTCTAGTTGAACGTTACGAAGAAGTTCAACATTTACTGGGTGATTCCAGTGTTCTTAGTGATCAAAACCGATTTCGTGCACTATCAAAAGAATATTCTCAGCTTGAAGAAGTGACCAAGTGTTTTCAGGCATATCAACAAGCCAAAGAAGATCTTGAAGCTGCTGAAGAAATGGCACAAGAAGATGACGCTGAAATGCGCGAAATGGCGCAAGAAGAAATCAAAGACGCGAAAGCTGAAATTGAACGTTTAGCCGATGAATTACAATTATTATTGATTCCTAAAGATCCTAATGATGATCGTAACTGTTTCGTTGAAATTCGCGCAGGTGCTGGTGGCGATGAAGCGGGTATTTTTGCGGGTGATCTATTCCGTATGTATAGCCGTTATGCAGAACGTCGCGGTTGGCGTATCGAGATCATCAGTGAAAACCGCTCAGAGCAAGGCGGTTACAAAGAGATGATCGCAAAAGTAAACGGCGATGGCGCTTATGGCGTATTAAAGTTTGAGTCAGGCGGTCACCGTGTACAACGTGTACCTGCTACAGAATCTCAAGGCCGTGTACATACATCTGCTTGTACTATCGCAATTTTACCTGAAATTCCAGAAGCGGAAATTCCAGAAATTAATGCGGGCGATTTACGTATTGATACTTTCCGTTCATCAGGCGCGGGTGGTCAGCACGTTAACACCACCGACTCTGCAATTCGTATTACTCACTTACCAACCGGTATTGTGGTTGAGTGTCAGGATGAGCGTTCACAGCACAAAAACAAAGCGAAAGCGATGTCAGTGTTGGCTGCACGTATTATTAAAGCAGAAGAAGCGCGTCGTCATGAAGCAGAAGCAAGTACCCGTCGTGATTTGCTAGGTTCGGGTGATCGTTCAGATCGTATTCGTACTTATAACTACCCTCAAGGTCGTGTTTCGGATCACCGTATTACACTAACACTTTATCGTTTGAATGAAGTGATGGAAGGTGACTTAGACGCACTGATTCAGCCTGTATTTGTAGAATATCAAGCCGATCAGCTTGCTGCGATGGCTGAGCAAAACTAATGTCACGTAGCATTGAATGTCTATTACAACAGACCAGTGCACAACTTGTGATTGCGGGCTCAAATAGCCCGCAATTAGACAGTGCAGTATTGCTATGTCATGTATTAGATAAACCGCGTAGTTATTTGTTAACATGGCCGGAAAAACAACTTGATGATACGCAATTTGATGTTTTTTCAGCACTATTAGCCCGTCGAATAACGGGTGAGCCGATTGCTTATATTGTCGGTGAACGTGAGTTTTGGTCATTACCGTTGAAGGTATCGCCTTCAACATTAATTCCCCGTCCTGATACTGAACGATTGGTTGAATTAGCGCTTGAAAAAATCCCGACTAATGCATGCCAAGTACTTGATTTAGGTACAGGCACGGGTGCAATAGCATTGGCGATTGCATCTGAACGTACTGATGTTGCTGTTACTGGGATTGATTTACGTCCAGAAGCGGTGGCGTTAGCGACTGAAAATAGCCAACGATTAGACATTACTAATAGTCGTTTTTTAAGCGGTAGTTGGTATAGCCCTCTTGAGCAACAACCTCAATTTGCTGTTATTGTTAGTAACCCGCCTTATATTGACGAAGCGGATCCACATTTGGTTGAAGGTGATGTACGCTTTGAACCTAAAAGTGCATTAGTTGCTAGTGATAACGGACTCGCTGATATTCGTATTATTAGTCAAGATGGACGCCAATATTTATTACCTGACGGTTGGTTACTCATGGAACATGGTTTTGAACAAGGCGCTGCCGTTCGAACGATACTTGAGCAATTAGGCTATGTACAGGTATCAACATGTCAAGATTATGCTGGGCTCGATCGTGTCACGATGGGTTGCTGGCAAGGAGATCATTAACAATGATGTATATGGCAATGAAACACATCCACCTTACTGCTATTGCGTTAAGTGTCTTACTGTTTGTCGCTCGCTATATTATGGTGATGGCAAACTCATCAATGATAAATAAAAAATTCTTTAAAATTACACCCCATGTCATTGATACGATCATGTTAGCGTCTGGTGTCGCATTAATTTTTATTACTGGGTTTATGCCATTTACTGCGGGTAATGGTTGGCTAACAGAAAAATTAACCTGTGTTCTTGCCTATATTGCATTAGGTTATTTCACGCTTCACCATGGAAAGAATAAAGTATTTAAGACATTTGCCTTTTTAGGTGCCATTGGGTGGTTAGTTTTAGCTGCACAGCTGGCAATTACTAAAACACCCATTTTAGGCTGATGCAGGTAATATCATGATGCCATTTAATGAACAAGAGCTTAATCAGATGCCATTGGTCGATGGTGCGATTGCTTTTATGGCTGAAGTCGAGACTGATTTCCCTACCACTTGGGTACAGTTACGCTTGACGCAGTTAGCACAAGAAGCGGAACAAACGTTAATGGGGGAGGTTAACCCTCGTTTACGTTTAGATGGTCTATTACGGCTATTTTATCAAGAGTGGGGGTTTCAAGGGGATCTTCAGCAGTACTTTTCATCTGATAATGCCTTTTTAGATAAAGTATTAGAACGACGTAAAGGGATCCCGGTGAGTTTAGGCGCTATTTTATTGTATTTAGCTAAACAGCTTGAATTACCCGTCGAAAACGTTGGTTTTCCGACTCAATTTTTATTGAAAGTTGTGTGGTCGAAAGATGATATTCAATACATCAATCCTTTTGATGGTGAGTTTGTTAGTACCCATATTTTACGCAGTTGGTTAATTGGTCATCGTGGTCCTTTTGCTGAGTTTAAATCTGAATATCTTGATGAGCAGCAAAATAACGTTATTTTATCGCGTTGGTTAACGGTAATGAAAAGTGCGTTATTACGCGAAGAACAATTTACTGACGCGTTACGTTGCAGTGATTTAGCGCTGGTATTAAATCCTGGCGATCCACATGAGATTCGTGATCGAGGCTATATTTACCAGCAACTAGATTGCCTTCATGCTGCTGCGGTTGATTATTCTTATTTTATTGAACAATGCCCAGAAGATCCTGCTGCGGATTTGCTTAAACTTCAAGTGGATGCTCTGTACGAAGAGCCCCTCACTTTGCACTAGATGAGAAGATAAATATGATGCAACAAAAAATTGTTCGTGTTGGTGATATTGATGTTGCTAACGATAAGCCATTTGTACTTTTTGGTGGTATGAATGTACTAGAGTCTCGTGACCTAGCAATGAAGATGTGTGAGCATTACGTAGAAGTAACCACTAAATTGGGTATTCCTTTCGTATTTAAAGCGTCTTTTGATAAAGCTAACCGCTCATCTGTACATTCGTACCGTGGTCCTGGCTTAGAAGAAGGTTTAAAAATCTTCCAAGAACTAAAAGATACTTTTGGCGTGAAAATCATTACTGATATTCATGAAAAAGAACAAGCTCAAATTGTTGCTGATGTGGTTGATGTGATTCAGTTACCGGCTTTCCTTGCTCGTCAAACAGATCTTGTTGAAGCGATGGCAAAAACTGGCGCTGTAATTAATGTGAAAAAACCACAGTTTATGAGCCCTGGTCAAGTAGGTAATATTGTTGAGAAGTTCGCCGAGTGTGATAACAACAATGTGATTCTATGTGAGCGTGGCGTACTGTATGGTTATGATAACCTTGTCGTTGATATGCTAGGTTTTGATGTTATGAAAAAAGCATCAAAAGGTAGTCCAATTATTTTTGATGTAACGCATGCACTTCAGTGTCGCGATCCTCTTGGTGCTGCATCTGGCGGTCGTCGTGAGCAAACCATTGATCTTGCACGTTCAGGTATTGCAACTGGTATTGCTGGTTTGTTTATGGAAGCGCACCCAACGCCAGATTCTGCTCGTTGTGATGGCCCATCAGCTTTCCCGCTTGATAAGCTTGAGCCTTTCCTTGCACAAATTAAACAATTAGATGATTTAATTAAAAGTTTCGCGCCAATTGAAGTTAATTAATTACTATTGGTAATCTACTTTTAGCCCTGTGAATTCTATTCATGGGGCTTTTTTGTGCAATAAATAAACGATACATAAAAAATTGTTTAATTGAATAATTTGGTTATTTGTTTCAATTTAACAAGGTTTAAGCAGTTTAATATATTACATATTGCGTATTTTTTAGTGATAGTGGATTATTAGCTTGTGTTATTTTAGGGTGATCTGTGTCACTTTTTTTTTGAGTCTTTGTTGTGCTCGTTCCATACTGACGACCAAGTTTTATTAAGTCGTAGTGAGTTACCGTGTCAATATCGCAAGATCTTTCTATATCAGAAGCCAAAACAGTCTCGTCACGTTGGACTAAGCATGACACCAGTTGGATGTTAAGTTTATTTGGAACATCCGTTGGGGCTGGCATTCTATTTTTGCCGATTAATATTGGTTCGGGTGGTTTTTGGTCGTTAGTTATCATGGCATTACTTGCCGGACCGATGACTTTTTGGGCTCACCGTGGATTGGCACGATTTGTTTTATCATCGACCCAAAAAGATGCAGACTTTACCGATGTGGTTGAAGAGCACTTTGGTCAGCGTTATGGACGTTTAATCTCATTACTTTATTTTCTGTCTATTTTTCCTATTTTACTGATTTATGGTGTCGGTTTAACCAATACTGTTGATAGTTTTATCGTTCATCAATTAAACATGGCACCACCTTCACGGATCCTGCTATCGGGTTGTTTAGTGTTTGGTATGATCGCAATTATGTTAGCGGGTGAAAAAACCATGCTACGGGTCTTTGGAATGATTGTTTATCCACTGGCATTTATTTTAGCGGGTATTTCAATTTATCTTATTCCTAGTTGGCACATGCCTGATTTTAGCTTTCATCAAAGCATTGGCGATTTGAGTGCGTCATTATGGTTAGCCGTTCCCGTGGTTGTTTTTGCTTTTAGCTATACGCCAGTGGTTTCCGGTTTTGTTAATGCTCAGCGTCGTCAGTATGGTGATCAAGCACATAAAAAATCAGAAACGATTCTAAAACGTACGTCGGTGATGTTAATTGCGTTTGTATTGTTTTTTGTTTTTTCATGTGTATTAAGTTTAACGCCAGCGCAACTTCAACAAGCAAAAGTCGATAATGTGTCAGTGTTATCGTATTTAGCCAATGTTGAAGACAGTCCTTTTATTATGATTTTGGGGCCATTAATTGCCTTTATTGCGATTACATCGTCGTTCCTAGGTCACTTTATGGGGGCTCGCGAAAGTTTTAATGGCTTAATTGCCAAGCAAACTTCTTTACCGTTAAAGACCATTGATAAGATCGGGATTGTACTGATGTTTATCAGTATTTGGTTTGCAGCAGTAATGAATCCAAGCATTTTGGGCATGATGGAAGCACTATCAGGGCCGGTGATTGCGATGATTTTATTTTTAATGCCAATGCTGGCGGTATATCACATTGAAAGTTTAAAAATCTATCGTGGCAAAATAAGTACGTATTTCATCTTATTGATGGGGTGCTTAGCGGTAGGTGCAATTGTGTTTAATTTGGTTAAATAAAACGGTCGTTAGTTAAGATATAAAAATGAAGGCTTGCCTACTCTGTCTCTAGTGTTAACTAGCCGCAGGGTAGGCAAGCCTTTTTTGTTGATCATTAACGGTATAGCGAATAATTACAGTTTAAATCGATTAATTTCTTGTTGGAGTTCATGCGACAGCGTTGATAATTCTGCGGCTTGTTTCGCTGCTTCATTGGCTTCTATTGCCAATTCATTTGATACATCACGGATCCCCTCGGTATTACGAGTGATTTCTGATGTTACAGATGATTGTTCTTCTGCCGCGGAAGCGATTTGCGTTGCCATATCACTGATATTATTTACGGCGGTAGTGATTTGAGACAAGCTTGCAGAGGCTGAATTAGCATCATCAACACTGGTTTCTGCTAAATGACGGCTATCATCCATAATGCCAACCGCTTGGCTGGTGGTTTGTTGCAGTGTTTCTATCATTTGCTGAATTTCTTGGGTTGAAGCATGGGTACGTTGACTTAATACTCTTACTTCATCGGCAACAACAGCAAATCCTCGTCCTTGTTCTCCTGCTCGCGCCGCTTCGATAGCAGCATTAAGGGCTAATAAGTTGGTTTGCTCAGCAATGCCTTGAATTGTTGAAAGAATTGTATTGATACTTTGTGCATGGCTGTTTAATGCGCTGATGACACCAGTTGCGGTTTCAACTTCTTGGGCAAGACTCGCGATTGATTGTTGGCTTTGATTAACTTGGACGCTGCCATGGCCTGAAGCAATCACTGTTTCTTCTGAGGTGCGGGCAGTATTTTCTGCATTTGATGCAATTTCATGAGTGGCCGCTGCCATTTCATTAATTGCTGTAGCCACCATATTTATTTCATCTTGTTGAAATTGAATACGGGTACTGCGTTCTTCTGCTTGAGAGGCGGTGATATGTGACTGTTGGTTTAAAGTGCTAGAAACGAGACTTAAACGCGTCAGCATACTATGAAGGTTACTCACAAATAAGTTGAAGTTATGCGCTAATTGACCCACTTCATCGTTACTGTGAGGCTCAAGACGGCGGGTTAAATCACCTTCACCGTTCGCAATTTCAGCCAACGCTGCTGATACGCGGTTAAGATCGCGAAAGAGGAAATTAACTAATACTGTTAAAGTGGCAATCACTAATAGTGTAATAACGATTGCGGTAATAATTAACTGCTGTAACGCTGAATAGTAATTGGCTTCTTCTGTTGCCCGATCCATTTCTAACGCTAAAATCCAGTCGGTATTTGGTACGTTAGAAAAATAGAATACTTTTTGTTGGCCATTAATCGTTACAGTTTGTGGTTTATTGGTTGTAATTTGTTGTTCAATATTAGCCAGTGTCAGTTGGTTGCTGTATTGCGCCAATGGCTTAAGTAGTAATTGTTTATTTGGATGTGCTAAAAAGCTGCCATCTTGTTTATTGATTAACATTGCAAACGCATTGTCACCCACATCAAGGCTAATAACATCATTGATTAGTTGATCGATGAGAACATCAGCACCTACCACACCGACCATTTGACCATTATTGATTAATGGTTGGGCAATCGTAACTAATAATGCATTAGTAATGGCATCTTTATAAGCTGTAGTAATGATTTGTTTGCGAGCGGTTTGTGCGTCTTTATACCAAGGACGCGTGCGGGGATCATAATCAGCACGATTACGTTCGGGGTGTGAACGAAGCATTGCGCCATCAACAGCACCAAAATAAATATCATCAAAACCACCACTCTGACGTGCTTGTTCTAAAAACATTATATTGTTGGGTTGATTATAATATTTATCAAATGATTGTGTGATTGCGCGGCGGATATTCATCCAATCGGCTATACCGACGGTTGCTGTTGATGCAATGCTGTTAGCGCGTTCTGATGTACTGGCATGGGTTTCATTATCAAGTTGTTTGGCTGCCAGCCATGTTAATGCTGTTGCCATTATTATCACCGCAGATACGCTCGCAATGATCAGTTTTTGTTTGAGTGAAAACTGCATTAGTTCATCTCATGAGTAAAAATATACCTTATGAGAGCAAATTATAACTGGCATTACAATTGATTCAGTCATGATTAAATGCTTTATTTTATATCGCCTAAGCTATTGATATTTTATGACTTTTTATTGGCGTTAATGACGTGTAATGTCGTCAAAATATTGACGAAAATGTTTTTTTGACGCTTTTATCTGGGTGTTGATTGTAGTGCATATGGATGTTTAGACGTCTGGATGTTGACAGTGATGACACATCCCATTAACCTAAGGGAAATTCTAAAATAGATATTCATTATCAGCATGTCAAACACAACGAAAACAGCATCAATTACACCTTCAGCATTGGCATTGCTGCCATTGGGGATCTTTTTGTCCTTATTTATCGGTGTCGGTAGTTATCTTACTTATCAAGGCGTCGATTTCGCATTTTATCAATTACCGTCACCCGTTGCAGCATTACCTGCTGTGGTTGTGGCTATTTTACTGAGTAAAGAAAAATTAAATAAAGCGATAGAGCAATTTATTCGTGGTGTTGGCCATAGTGATATTATTGCAATGTGCATGATTTATTTATTAGCAGGTGCCTTTGCTGCGGTTGCTAAGGCCTCTGGTGGTGTTGATGCAACGGTAAACTTGGGGATGGCAATATTGCCTGCAAGCATGATTTTACCGGGTATTTTTGTTATTTCAGCGTTCATTGCTACCTCAATGGGGACTTCAATGGGTACTATTGCGGCAGTGGCTCCTGTTGCGTTAGGTATCGCTCAAGCTGCTGGAATGGATGTGGCATTAACGGCTGGTGTGGTATTAAGTGGTGCCATGTTTGGCGATAACTTATCTATTATTTCTGATACGACGATTGCAGCTACTCGATCTCAGGGCTGCCAGATGAAAGATAAATTCCGTGAAAACATTAAAATTGCTTTACCCGCCGCGATAGTAACAATGGTGTTGTTTGCTTTTAGTAGTTCTGTGACAACCTTGCCAGCGGCTAACCCTATTGAATGGCTCAAGGTCTTACCTTATATCACCATTTTAATCCTTGCTGTTTCTGGGGTGAACGTATTTGTGGTATTGAGTTTGGGTATTGTATTGGCTGGCGGTGTCGGATTATTCTCAATTGATAGCTATAGCTTAACCACGTTTGGTAAAGATATTTATAGTGGTTTTGGCAACATGCAGGAGATTTTCTTACTTTCAATGTTAATTGGTGGGGTGAGTGAGTTAATGCGTCAGCAAGGCGGATTAGCATTTTTAACCCAGCTTATTAGCCGTGTGATTGGTAAGTTTAGTTCAAAGCATAATGCATCAGAAAATTCACGGGCAAGTGAATTAGGTATCGCAAGTTTGGTGAGTTTAACTAACTGTTGTACTGCTAACAATACGGTCGCGATTATTGTATCAGGTGGGGTTGCTCGTGAGCTAGCCCAAGAAAATGGTGTTACACCTCGTCGTTCTGCGAGCTTATTGGATATATTCTCTTGTGTTATACAAGGGGTGTTACCTTATGGCGCTCAAGCATTATTACTTGGTTCAGTGTTTAAGTTATCACCATTAGAGATTGTCTCTCATTCTTACTATTGCTTCTTTTTAGCGATATCTGCATTAGTGGCTATTTTTATGCGTCGCTCAGCGACTAAATTTGAAAAAGTATTTTAAACCATAAATAATTATTTTTAGGGTTTGAATTTACTCAATATTTTTCTAAAAAGCTCGGCAGTGTCCGAGCTTTTTTTATGATTTGTGATCCACTATTTGTTTTGAATGTTGTAACAGTGATCTTGGTTACAAAATAATGACGCTATAACAGTGGTCGTTTTTTTATTCACTTACACTGAGCGCAATTATTATTAAGCTGTTATTTATTATTACTATTTAATTAAATAACACGATTATTTTTGCATCAATTTTATTCTATTTAAGCTATTTAAATGGCGATATTGATGATTAAAATCGTTAAGGTGGATAACATGAAACAACGTCTATTTGCTAAAACTGCATTAACAGCGGCTCTGCTTGCGGTACTTTCTGGTTGTGCTACACCGACAGGTGATACTGCGACGAAATGGGATGCTGATAAAACGTATCGTATTACTATTTTACATACCAATGATAACCATGGTCGTTTTTGGCAAAACCAAAATGGCGAATATGGAATGGCAGCGCGTAAAACGTTGTTAGATAACATTCGTGCAGAAGTAAAAGCAGAAGGCGGTACCACATTATTACTTTCTGGTGGTGATATTAATACCGGTGTTCCTGAATCAGATTTACAAGATGCAGAGCCAGATTTTAAAGGTATGAATTTGTTAGGTTACGATGCGATGGCATTAGGTAACCATGAATTTGATAACCCACTTGATGTATTACGTAAGCAACAACAATGGGCGAAATTCCCAATGTTATCAGCCAATATTTACGATAAAAAAACCGGTAAGCGTTTATTTAAGCCATATCAAATTTTTGAGCAGCAAGGGATTAAGATTGCGGTAATTGGATTAACCACTGAAGATACCGCTAAAATTGGTAATCCAGAATATATTGGTGCAATTGAATTCCGTGATCCAAAAGCGGAAGCAAAAAAAGTGATTGCTGAACTTGAAAAAAATGAAAAACCTGACGTAATCATTGCCGCAACCCATATGGGGCATTATGAAAATGGTCAACGAGGTATTAATGCCCCTGGTGATGTTGCATTAGCGCGTTATATGCAGCCGGGTGATTTAGATATGATCGTCGGTGGCCATTCACAAGAACCTGTGTGTATGGAATCACCCAATAAAAATAATAGTAATTTTAAGCCCGGTGATAAGTGTACGCCCGATCAACAAAATGGAACGTGGATAGTACAAGCACATGAATGGGGTAAGTATGTTGGGCGGGCTGATTTTGAATTTCAAAATGGAGAATTAAATCTTATTAGTTATGATTTGGTTCCCGTAAATTTGAAGAAAAAAATCAAATTAGATGATGGCAGCCAAAAGCGGGTTTTTATTCAGAATGAGATTCAACAAAACCCTCAAGTATTATCATTTTTAACACCATTCCAAGAAAAAGGCCAAGAACAACTAATGGTTAAGATCGCAGAATCTAACGGTAAGTTAGAAGGTGATCGTAGTGTGGTACGCTTTAAACAAACTAATTTAGGTCGTCTGATTGCAGCTTCCCATATGCAGCGTGCAAAAGCTGATTTTGCAGTGATGAACTCTGGTGGTGTACGAGATTCAATTAATGGCGGTGATATTACTTATAAAGATGTGCTGACTGTGCAACCGTTCGGTAATATTGTGTCTTATGTTGATATGTCAGGAAAAGACGTTTTAGACTATTTGAATGTGGTCGCAACTAAGCCTGTTGATTCTGGTGCTTATGCTCAATTTTATGGTATCACGATGACGGTTGCGAATGGTCAAGTGAGCAATGTTAAGATTGGTGGCAAGCCATTATTAATGAATAAGACCTACCGTTTTACCGTACCAAGTTTTAATGCTGCGGGTGGTGATGGCTATCCAAAAATTAACAAACATCCAGGATATGTGAATACTGGTTTCGTGGATGCGGAAGTGTTACAAGAATTCTTACAAAATAATAGTCCAATTGATGTTAATAAATATGCGCCTAAAGGTGAGATTATTTATAAATAAGTGATTATTATTGCTGAAATATATGTCATACGGTGCTGAATATTCAGTGCCGTTTTTTTGTCCTTTTTTTAAAATATTTCTCGGTATATAGTTCTATTTTGGTAAACAGATGTTGTTAGCTTCTTTGATGAATCTTATTTGAAATAAAGGGGAGCTAATTACAACTGTTTGGTTAATCAATGTTGTAAGAGAAAATGTTATGACACCTGCAATTAAACTAGCAAAAAAAAATAAAACCGAATTCCAAATTCATCAATATGAACATGATACTGCTAATAATAACTTTGGTCATGAAGCCGCGGAAATATTGGGATTAGATCCTCATCGCGTATTTAAAACACTATTATTTGCATTAAATGGTGATCCTAAAAACTTGGCTGTTGCGGTGGTTCCTGTCGCAGGGATGTTAGACCTAAAAGCTGCGGCTAAAGCGGCTGGTGGTAAAAAAGCCGAGATGGCTGATCCTAAATTAGCTGAAAAAGTAACGGGTTATATCGTTGGTGGTATTAGTCCTTTGGGGCAGAAAAAACGCCTACCTACTTTTGTTGATAGTAGCGCAGAGCAGTTTGAGACTATTTGTGTTAGTGCTGGACGTCGTGGCTTAGAAATAGAATTAGCAGCGAAAGATTTAGTGTCTTTAACGGGTGGGCATTTTGCAACGATAGCGAAACAAGATTGAGTCATCACAATTAATTGGGGTAATAAAGGATCCCGATCTATTCATTGATAAAAGGAAATTAACAATGACGATTAGTATTTGGCTTTCTTTATTACTCATTTGTCTATTAGGTGCGATGTCACCTGGACCCAGTTTGGCGGTAGTGGCTAAACATAGTCTATCAGGTGGACGTTGGCATGGTATTGTCTGTGCCTGGGCGCATGCTTGTGGAGTGGGGTGTTACGCATTATTCACCCTGCTTGGATTAGCGGTTGTTTTACATCAATCACCACTGCTATTTACTAGTGTCAGTTATGCGGGGGCAGGGTATTTAGCTTATTTAGGGCTTAATGCATTACGTTCTAAAGGTGGTGTTGCGGCAAAATTAGCGCAAGGGCAACCAAGTTCGTTGTTTGACGCGGCGCGTGATGGGGTGATGATCTCGCTATTTAATCCTAAATTAGCGTTATTCTTTCTTGCGTTGTTTAGCCAATTTGTCGCAGTCGGTAATGAAGTTTCATCAAAAGTGATTATCGTAGCGACACCGCTGCTGGTGGATGGATTTTGGTATACATTAATTGCGTGTATTTTATCTTATCCGCGTGTTCTTAGTGTGTTAAGAACGAAAGCACAATTGATTGATCGTCTGTCAGGGATCGTCTTACTGGGATTGGCCTTGCGCGTGGTGTGGTTAGTTTAATTATAAAACAGTCATTAAAAATAGCCGAACTCAGTTCGGCTATTTTACATTAGCAATTAGGCTGGCATCTTTTGTTACGTAACCAAATAGGCACAAAAGTATTTAAGATTGTCGCTAATATAATTAAGCTGACGCCAACAAGTTTGTTCCATGACATTGGATGGTTAAAGAACATAAATTGCCAAATGGCTGAGAAAATTAAATTAGTAAAAATAATTGGCGCTAATTGTGAACCTGACTCTGCGAGTTGGTAAGCTTTAGCTCGGAACACTTGCGTATTAACCGTACATACCGCCATAAATAGCAAGAGTAATAATAAAGGATGTTGCCAGCCAGTTAGTGTGTGCCACTCTACCGCCGTCGTCATTGGAGACAACATTAAAAAAGGTACTAAAAATATTGAGGCAACAATAAAGCTCCAAGCACTCACACCTAAAGGCGTTAGATTACTTTTACTTGAACGGTACATCGCCACTTGTGAGCCTGCATTAAAAATACCGCCAGCTAAACCTAATAATAAGCTCCCACCAAATTTCATTTGTTCAAGATTACCCGCAATAAAAAGCAAGCCGGTAAAAGTAATACCTAAATTGATAATAATTAGGCGTTTAATTGGTGTTTTAAAAAAGATACGTTCTAAAATTGGAACAAATAAAGGACTGGTACCAAATAAAACAACGGCTTCAACAAGGCTAAGGTGCTTAATTGAGGCAAGAAAACAAAGCTGGCTGCCTGTAATACAAATACCGCGAACAATTAAACCACTCCACGCTTGTTTATTGGGTTGTGACCATTGGGTGATCATCATTAACCAAAAGGCAAGAATTGCGGGGAATAAGAGGCGGAAAAAACATAACCATGCCGGATCAAAGCTGTGGGTTAGCCATTTAGCGAGTAATCCTGTTATTGATAAGCTAAATGTAGACACTAGCATTAACAGCATTGGGCGTATTTCTGAATTCATGAATAATCTCCTAGGGCGGCGACTTTACGTTAATTGTATGATAAATAAAGTCAAAACAATTTAACCCTAGGGTATGTTTTTCTTACCATTTTATTAAGGTGCTTATTCCAATGAAACTATACGCATTATTTTTTTATATTAAATATTAAAAAGTTATTTATGGTCGTTATTGATCCCGATGGTTCAAATGGCGTTCGCGTGTTTGTTGTTTTTTTGTCGTACTTTTTTTAAGCATAACGTAAAGTGCTCCAGTTCCACCATGTTGGCGTTGCGCTGAGTGAAAACAAAGCACATCTGAGATTTGTTCGAGCCATGTTGTGACAAAACTTTTCATTAATGCCTGAGGATTGCTACGCTCTCCTTTACCATGAACAATTATAACGATGCGAATATCTAAACGTTGGGATTGTTTTAAAAAAGCCAACACTTCATCACGAGCTTGAGATAAGGTCTTTTTATGGAGATCTAAACGGGCATGAATAGCATATTTCCCTTGGCGCATTTTCTTAAATACTGCCAACTGGACACCATCACGTTTAAACTCAATCATGTCATCTGGTTTGATCATATTGGCATTATCAATAGAGAGATAATCGATATTACCGTTAGCTAGTGTTTGTGCCGCAAGACGTCGAGCAAGTTGAGCTTCAGATACTTGGTATTTTTGTTGGATTAAAATAGTATCTTGTTTTATCGGCGCTACGTCGGCCATCATCTCTTTAAAGAGATCTAATTCATTATTAGACATAATAGACTCACTATAATTAAGCAATAATTTTAGTATACCTGCGCTTAATTGAAACAAAAGCCAATAAATAGGAAAGATAAAGATAGATATTTAAGGGTTTAAGCATTGAAATTCATTTAAAATTAACTATATCGTGTAATGATATTTGTCATTAAGTTTTTCAAATTATTGTAAATGTAGATAGTTGCTTGTATTTTATACAGAATAAGCTATTAGGACCTCTTGAAAGTGCTGTTTTAATACACATATATTTTAGTTACAAAAAAAATACCGTATAGGGGTTGCTAAAATAAAAATGGCGAGTATTATAAGCGACCTCAACGACGCACAGCGCGTTGATAATCGAAGAATAGCGTAGTTTAATAGCGCATCTTTGATGTTAGGAATTATAGATTTGAAGTTTACTTTTTATTTATGTTTCTAGCAAAATTAGTCGGTGAATAGCGCAGTTTGGTAGCGCATCTGGTTTGGGACCAGAGGGTCGGGGGTTCGAATCCCTCTTCACCGACCACTACAATGGTGGCTATAGCTCAGTTGGTAGAGTCCCGGATTGTGATTCCGGTTGTCGCGAGTTCAAGCCTCGTTAGCCACCCCATATTATAAGATGTTGATCTCCAGTCAGCATTTGGCTTTTAAAGCCCGCTTGTTTACAAGCATACAGAATTAAGTCGGTGAATAGCGCAGTTTGATAGCGCATCTCTGATGCTAGGAATAGCGGACCAGAGGGTTGACCCTTCTAGTAGCATTCCTAGAAAAGAATTAGTCGGTGAATAGCGCAGTTTGGTAGCGCATCTGGTTTGGGACCAGAGGGTCGGGGGTTCGAATCCCTCTTCACCGACCACTATTTAAAAGTAGTGGTTTGTTAAAACCATTATTATTGTCGGTGAATAGCGCAGTTTGATAGCGCATCTCTGATGTTGGGAATAGCGGACCAAAGGATTGACCCTTCTAGCAGCGTTCCTAGAAAAGAATTAAGTCGGTGAATAGCGCAGTTTGATAGCGCATCTCTGATGTTAGGAATAGCGGACCAGAGGGTTGACCCTTCTAGCAGCGTTCCTAGAAAAGAATTAGTCGGTGAATAGCGCAGTTTGGTAGCGCATCTGGTTTGGGACCAGAGGGTCGGGGGTTCGAATCCCTCTTCACCGACCACTATTTAAAAGTAGTGGTTTGTTAAAACC
>NZ_PYOO01000025.1 GCF_003026395.1 Photobacterium iliopiscarium
TGCCTGGTGATAACATCTCTATGACTGTTACTCTAATCGCACCTATCGCGATGGATGAAGGTCTACGTTTTGCTATCCGTGAAGGTGGTCGTACAGTTGGTGCTGGTGTTGTTGCAACTATCGTTGCTTAATAGCAATTAGTGCACCACTAAGTACTCAATAAAAAGGAAGCTTCGGCTTCCTTTTTTTATGCCTAGAATGTTAGCAGTAATAATTTGTAGCTAAATAACGGTATGAACTGAGTGTAAGTTATTGATAATGAAAATTAATGATTAGATGATTGTTTATTTATCGATCAAGACTTGCTTTCAAAAATGTGATCTGTATAATGCTCGACACTGCCTGAGACTAAGTCTTGTAAGCGCTGTTGTGAACCAATAAGCATTGAGGAGAAACGTACCGCAGGTTATGCCGGGTGTGTTTCATAATGAATACTCTGACTTATGTTCGCAGTCATTAAATTGGCTGACAATGCATCCGATAGGGATGCTACGTTCACATAAATCAATCGACATTCCTTCGTCTTTACGAACGTGAGTGGCGATATTGTTTGTGTAATTTTTATTTGGAGCTCTGTCTAATGCAGAACCAACGTATTCGTATCCGTCTAAAGGCGTTCGATCACCGTTTGATCGATCAGTCAACTGCGGAAATCGTTGAAACAGCTAAACGTACTGGCGCACAGGTTAAGGGTCCAATCCCTCTTCCTACTCGCAAAGAACGTTTTACTGTTCTTACTTCTCCTCACGTTAATAAGGACGCACGTGACCAGTACGAAATTCGTACTCACAAGCGCCTTATCGACATCGTTGAGCCTACAGATAAAACTGTTGATGCTCTGATGCGTCTAGATCTAGCAGCTGGCGTTGACGTTCAGATCAGCTTAGGTTAAGGGGAGATAAGAGAATGATTGGTCTAATCGGTCGTAAAGTGGGCATGACCCGCATCTTTACCGAAGATGGCATTTCTATTCCAGTTACTGTTGTTGAAGTTGAAAACAACCGCGTTACTCAGGTTAAATCTGTAGAAACTGACGGTTACAACGCTATTCAAGTAACAGCTGGAACTAAGAAAGCTAGCCGCGTATCTAAGCCAGAAGCTGGTCACTTTGCGAAAGCAGGTGTTGAAGCTGGTCGCGGTCTTTGGGAATTCCGTCTAGAAAATAATGAAGAATTCGCAGTTGGCGCTGAGCTAAGTGTTGAAATCTTTAACGAAATTAAAAAAGTAGACGTTACTGGTACATCTAAAGGTAAGGGCTTCCAGGGTGCTATTAAGCGCTGGAATTTCAGTACTCAAGATATGACCCATGGTAACTCCTTGTCTCACCGCGCTCCGGGTTCAATTGGCCAATGTCAAACTCCAGGTCGCGTATTTAAAGGCAAGAAAATGGCTGGTCATATGGGTTCTGAGCGTGTAACGACTCAAAACCTAGAGATCGTACGTGTTGACGCTGAGCGCAATCTGCTTCTTATTAAAGGTGCAGTCCCTGGTGCTACAGGCGGCAACGTGATCGTTAAACCAGCTGTTAAAGCGTAACGTCGAGGAGTTAGTAATGGAATTGGTAGTCAAAGGCGCTAACGCGCTAACTGTCTCCGAAACTACTTTTGGGCGTGATTTCAATGAAGCGCTTGTACACCAAGTAGTTGTTGCATTTGCAGCAGGTGCTCGTCAGGGTACACGTGCTCAGAAGACTCGTTCAGACGTTTCTGGTGGTGGCGCTAAGCCATGGCGCCAGAAAGGTACTGGTCGCGCTCGTGCAGGTACAATCCGCAGTCCGCTATGGCGTTCTGGTGGTGTTACTTTCGCTGCTCGTCCTCAGGATCACAGCCAAAAAGTAAACAAGAAAATGTACCGCGGTGCTATGAAGAGCATTCTTTCTGAGTTAGTTCGTCAAGAGCGTTTAATCGTTGTTGAAAACTTTACTCTAGAAGCACCAAAGACAAAAGCACTAGTTGCTAAGCTTAAAGAGCTTGAGCTGACTGATGCACTTATCGTAACTGGCGAATTAGATGAGAATCTATTCCTTGCAGCACGTAACCTATATAAAGTAGACGTACGTGATGCAGCGGCAATCGATCCAGTTAGCTTAATCGCTTTCGATAAAATTGTAATGACTGCAGCTGCAGTTAAAGCAATCGAGGAGATGTTAGCATGATCACTGAAGAGCGTATTTTAAAAGTTCTACGTGCTCCGCACATCTCTGAAAAAGCATCAATGGCTGCTGAAAACGCGAATACTATCGTGTTTAAAGTTGCTATTACTGCGACAAAGAGAGAGATCAAAGCAGCAGTTGAAAAACTGTTTGAGGTTGAAGTTAAGTCTGTAAATACCCTTATCACTAAGGGTAAGACCAAACGTCAAGGTATGCGCCAAGGCCGTCGTTCAGACGTGAAGAAAGCGTATGTTATCTTGAAAGAAGGTCAAGACATCGACTTCGCTGGTAGTGCAGAGTAAGGCTAGGAGCAAAGAAGAATGGCTATTGTAAAATGTAAGCCGACTTCCCCAGGTCGTCGCCACGTAGTTAAAGTGGTAAACTCTGACCTGCATAAGGGTAAGCCGTACGCACCACTTCTAGAGAAAAACTCTAAGACTGGTGGTCGTAACAATAACGGTCGTATCACAGTACGTCACATTGGTGGTGGTAACAAACAACACTACCGCCTAATTGACTTTAAACGTACTAAAGATGGCATTCCAGCGAAAGTTGAACGTCTAGAATACGATCCAAACCGTAGCGCAAACATTGCTCTAGTTCTGTACGCAGACGGTGAGCGCCGCTACATTATCGCACCGAAAGGTATCCAAGCTGGTGATATGATCCAGTCTGGCGAAGATGCTGCTATCAAAGTTGGTAATACATTACCAATGCGCAACATCCCAGTAGGTTCAACAGTACACTGTGTTGAACTTAAGCCTGGTAAAGGTGCACAGCTGGCTCGTTCAGCTGGTGCATACGCTCAGATCATTGCACGTGCAGGCACTTATGTGACTCTACGTCTACGTTCTGGTGAAATGCGTAAAGTTCTTGCTGACGGTCGTGCGACTCTAGGTGAAGTTGGTAACGCAGAACACATGCTACGTGAACTTGGTAAAGCAGGTGCTTCACGCTGGCGCGGTGTTCGTCCAACTGTACGTGGTGTTGTAATGAACCCAGTGGATCACCCACATGGTGGTGGTGAAGGTCGTACATCAGGCGGTCGTCATCCAGTAACACCTTGGGGCGTTCCAACTAAGGGTTATAAGACTCGTAGCAATAAGCGCACCGACAAGTACATCGTACGTCGTCGTAATAAGTAATTATAAAGAGGATACGCCATGCCACGTTCTCTCAAGAAAGGTCCATTCATTGACCTACACTTGCTGAAGAAGGTAGAGAAAGCGTTGGAAAGCGGAGACAAAAAGCCTGTTAAGACTTGGTCCCGTCGCTCAATGATCATCCCTCAGATGATCGGTTTGACCATCGCTGTCCATAATGGTCGTCAGCACGTTCCTGTTTTCGTTTCTGAAGAAATGATCGGTCACAAGCTAGGCGAATTTGCACCAACACGTACTTACCGCGGTCATGCTGCGGATAAGAAAGCTAAAAAGCGCTAAGGAGTAGGTAATGGAAGCTATCGCTAAACATCGCTTTGCTCGCATTTCGCCGCAAAAAGCTCGTTTGGTTGCAGATCAACTGCGCGGTAAGCCAGTTGCTCAAGCTCTAGAAATTCTTAATTTCAGCAACAAAAAAGCTGCTGATTTAATCAAGAAAGTTCTAGAGTCAGCTATCGCTAACGCAGAACACAACGAAGGCGCAGACATTGATGATCTTAATGTTGCTAAAATCTTCGTTGACGAAGGCCCTACCATGAAGCGTATTATGCCTCGTGCTAAAGGCCGTGCCGATCGCATCTTGAAGCGTTCTAGCCACATCACTGTTGTTGTAGCAGACCGCTAAGAGACTAGGAGAGAAAGCAATGGGTCAGAAAGTACATCCTAATGGTATTCGTTTAGGCATCTGTAAGCCTTGGAATACCACTTGGTTTGCTAACAGCCAAGAATTCGCTGACAACCTAGACGGCGATTTCAAGGTACGCCAGTTCCTGAAAAAGGAACTAGCTAAAGCATCTCTATCACGCATCGTTATCGAGCGTCCTGCTAAGAGCATCCGTGTGACTATTCACACTGCTCGTCCAGGCGTAGTAATCGGTAAGAAAGGCGAAGATGTAGAGAAACTACGTGCAGCAGTAGCGAAGATCGCGGGCGTTCCAGCTCAGATCAACATCGCTGAAGTACGTAAACCAGAACTAGATGGTCAACTAGTAGCAGACAGCATTTCGTCTCAGCTAGAGCGTCGTGTAATGTTCCGTCGCGCGATGAAGCGTGCAGTTCAGAACGCCATGCGTCTTGGCGCTAAAGGTATCAAAGTTGAAGTAAGCGGCCGTTTAGGCGGTGCTGAAATTGCACGTACTGAGTGGTACCGTGAAGGCCGTGTGCCTCTACACACTCTTCGTGCTGACATTGACTACGCAACTTCTTCGGCTCACACCCAATACGGTGTTATCGGCGTTAAAGTTTGGATCTTCAAAGGTGAAGTTCTAGGCGGCATGCCGGTTGAAGAGCCAAAGGCTGATAAGCCTAAGAAGCAGCGCAAAAGCCGTAAATAAGGAGTTTATTGATGCTGCAACCTAAACGCACTAAATTCCGCAAGGCCTTTAAAGGCCGTAACCGCGGTTTAGCGAACGGTACTGATGTAAGCTTTGGTACATTTGGTCTTAAAGCAGTCGGCCGTGGTCGTCTAACTGCTCGTCAGATCGAAGCTGCACGTCGTGCTATGACTCGTCATGTAAAACGTCAGGGCCAAATCTGGATTCGTGTATTCCCAGACAAACCAATCACTTCTAAGCCTCTTGAAGTTCGTCAAGGTAAAGGTAAAGGTAGTGTGGAGTACTGGGTTGCACAGATTCAACCAGGTAAAGTTCTATACGAAATGGATGGTGTTTCTGAAACAATAGCTCGTGAGGCATTTAATCTTGCTGCACGTAAGCTACCAATCAAAACAACATTCGTAATTAAGGCGGTGATGTGATGAATGCACTAGATCTACGCGCGAAAAGCGTTGAAGAGCTTAATGCAGAGCTTGTGAATTTGCTTCGTGAACAGTTTAACTTGCGTATGCAAGCTGCTACTGGTCAACTACAGCAGACTCATAATCTTAAAATTGTACGTCGTGATATCGCACGTGTTAAAACTGTACTGACTGAGAAGGCTGGCGCATAATGAGCGATCAAATCCGTACTCAGCTTGGTCGTGTAGTTAGCGACAAAGGCGATAAGTCTATTGTTGTTGCTATCGAGCGTAAAGTGAAGCATCCGATGTACGGTAAGTACATCACACGCACGACTAAGCTTCACGCACACGATGAAAACAACGAATGTTGCCTAGGCGACATGGTTGAAATTCGTGAGTGTCGTCCAATGTCAAAGACTAAGTCTTGGACATTTGTACGAGTAGTTGAAAAAGCACGTATTTAATACGTACTTAACAACTATTTAAGTAAGCGGTCCTAAAAAACTTAGGGCCGTTCATTTTTTATCTACCCATCGAGTGAAAATGGTGTTATTATTCGCCACCTTTGAAGAAAAGGCATATCGACTCGATTTGGGTCTAGATGTTTTTAAATTAGCGGAGCACTAACATGATCCAAATGCAAAGTATGCTTGATGCTGCGGATAACTCCGGCGCACGTAGCGTAATGTGTATTAAGGTTCTGGGTGGTTCTCACCGTCGCTATGCACATATCGGTGACATCATCAAGATTACTGTAAAGGAAGCAATTCCACGCGGTAAAGTTAAGAAAGGTGATGTACTGAAAGCGGTGGTTGTACGCACCCGTAAAGGCGTTCGTCGTCAAGATGGCTCTGTCATTCGCTTTGACCGTAATGCTTGCGTATTGTTGAACGACAACACTGAGCAACCTATCGGTACTCGTATTTTCGGCCCAGTGACTCGTGAACTTCGTAATACGAAATTCATGAAGATTGTATCACTAGCGCCAGAAGTACTTTAAGGAGCGACTATAATGGCAGCTAAAATCCGTCGTAACGACGAAGTTATCATTCTTGCTGGTAAAGATAAAGGCAAGACTGGTAAAATAACTAAGGTTCTAGCAACCGGTAAAGTTATCGTTGAAGGTATTAACATGGTCAAGAAACACCAGAAGCCGGTTCCGGCAATGGGTGTTCAAGGCGGTATCGTTGAGCAGGAAGCTGCGATCGATGCGTCTAATGTTGCTATCGTTAACGGTCAAGGTAAAGCGGACCGTGTAGGCTTCCGATTTGAAGACGACAAAAAAGTTCGTTTCTTTAAATCGACTGGCGAAACTATCAAGTAAGTTTGGAGTAGTACTATGGCGAAACTGCATGATTACTACAAAGAGACTGTTGTAAAAGACCTTGCTGGCAAGTTCGAATACAAGAGTATCATGCAAGTCCCAAGGATCGAAAAGATCACACTTAATATGGGTGTGGGCGAAGCTATCAACGACAAGAAGCTGCTAGAAAACGCTGCTGCTGACATGACTGCAATTGCAGGTCAGAAGCCGCTAATCACAGTAGCACGCAAGTCAGTTGCAGGCTTTAAGATCCGTGAGGGCTACCCTATTGGCTGTAAAGTAACCTTACGTGGCGAGCGTATGTGGGACTTTTTCGAGCGTCTAATTTCAATTGCTGTACCTCGTATTCGAGATTTCCGTGGTTTAAACCCGAAATCATTCGATGGTCGTGGTAACTACAGCATGGGCGTTCGTGAGCAGATCATCTTCCCAGAAATCGATTTCGATAAAGTAGATCGTGTGCGTGGTTTAGACATCACAATCACAACTTCTGCTAAATCTGATGAAGAAGCTCTAGCTCTACTGTCTGCTTTTAACTTCCCATTCCGTAAGTAAAAGTAAGGGTTACTAATGGCTAAAGAATCAATGAAGGCACGTGAAGCTAAACGTGCCAAGCTAGTAGCTAAGTTCGCTGAAAAGCGTGCTGCGCTAAAAGCTTTAATTAGCGACGTGAATGCGTCTGAAGAAGATCGCTGGAATGCAGTGCTTAAACTTCAGTCACTACCACGTGATTCTGCGAAGTCTCGTCAGCGTAATCGCTGTAACCAGACTGGACGTCCACACGGCTACCTACGTAAGTTCGGTCTTAGCCGTATCAAGGTTCGTGAAGCTTGCATGAAAGGCGAGATTCCGGGTCTACGTAAAGCAAGCTGGTAATGCCAGTAAGCAATTCAGAATCACGGAGTATTAACTTATGAGCATGCAAGATCCGATTTCGGATATGCTGACCCGTCTTCGTAACGGTCAGGCAGCGAAAAAAGTTGCTGTAAAAATGCCATCTTCTAAGCTTAAAGTTGCAATTGCAGCTTTATTACAAGAAGAAGGTTTCGTGGCTGACTACACTGTAACAGGTGAAGTTAAGCCAGAGCTAGAAGTTACTCTTAAGTACTTCGAAGCTAACCCAGTTATTGAGCAAATCCAACGTGTATCACGTCCTGGTCTACGCATCTACAAGAAAAAAGGTGCGCTACCATCAGTGATGGGTGGCCTTGGTATTGCTGTTGTTTCCACTTCCAAGGGTCTTATGACCGACCGCGCTGCACGCAAAGCGGGTCTTGGCGGTGAGATTATCTGCTACGTAGCATAATAGGAGTAGAACATGTCTCGTGTTGCAAAAGCACCAGTAGTTTTCCCTGCCGGCGTAGACGTTAATCTTAACGGTCAGGAAATTACTGTTAAAGGTCCAAAAGGCGAATTAGTTCGCGTTATGAATCCAGCAGTAGTTCTAACTTTGGAAGAAAACAAAGTTACTTTCGGTCCTCGTGAAGGGTTCGATAAAGCTTGGGCACAAGCAGGTACTGCTCGTGCACTAGTTAACAACATGGTTGTTGGTGTTACCGAAGGCTTCACTAAGAAGCTGACTCTTAAGGGTGTAGGTTACCGTGCTGCTATCAAAGGCAACGCTGTAGGCTTAACTCTAGGTTTCTCTCATCCAGTTGAGCACGAACTTCCAGCAGGTATCAAAGCTGAATGTCCATCACAAACTGAAATCATACTTACGGGTACTGATAAGCAGGTTGTTGGTCAGGTAGCTGCTGATATTCGCGCTTACCGTAGCCCTGAGCCTTATAAAGGCAAAGGTGTTCGTTACGCCGACGAAGTTGTGCGTACTAAAGAAGCTAAGAAGAAGTAAGGTAACACTATGGATAAGAAAACATCTCGTATCCGTCGTGCGACCCGAGCACGTCGTAAGATTTCTGAACTGGGCGCAACTCGCCTAGTTGTACACCGTACTCCACGTCACGTGTACGCTCAGGTAATTGCACCGAACGGCTCTGAGGTTATTGCAGCCGCTTCTACTTTAGAAAAAGCGATCCGTGAGCAAGTTAAGAGTACCGGAAACAAAGACGCTGCTGCAGTTGTAGGTAAAACTATTGCTGAGCGCGCGATTGAAAAAGGCATCTCTAACGTTGCATTTGATCGCTCTGGTTTCCAATACCACGGCCGTATCGCGACACTAGCAGAAGCTGCTCGTGAAGCTGGTCTGAAATTCTAAGGTAGGCGGAAGATGGCTAACGAAAAGACACAATCAGATTTGAATGAAAAACTGATCGCTGTTAACCGTGTTTCAAAAACGGTTAAAGGTGGTCGTATTTTCAGCTTTACTGCACTAACAGTAGTTGGTGACGGTAACGGTCGCATCGGTTTTGGTTACGGTAAAGCACGTGAAGTGCCTGCTGCAATCCAGAAAGCGATGGAAAAAGCACGTCGTAACATGGTTACGATCGCAATCAACGAAGGTACTCTTCACCACGCTGTTAAAGGCCGTCACACTGGTTCTCAAGTGTACATGCAGCCTGCATCAGAAGGTACTGGTATCATCGCCGGTGGCGCAATGCGTGCAGTGCTAGAAGTTGCGGGTATCCGTAACGTACTAGCTAAAACATACGGTTCTACTAATCCAATTAACGTTGTTCGCGCAACAATTTTGGGTCTAAGTGGAATGAACTCTCCAGAAATGATCGCTGCAAAACGTGGTCTTTCTGTTAAAGAAATTCTGGAGTAATCGACATGGCTAAGACTATTAAAGTAACCCAAACAAAGAGTTCTATCGGTCGTTTACCGAAACACAGAGCTACTTTGCGTGGCCTAGGCCTTCGTCGCATCAACCATACTGTTGAACTTGAAGATACTGCTTGCGTACGCGGCATGATCAATAAAGTTCACTATATGGTTAAAGTTGAGGAGTAATCACTATGCGTTTGAATACTCTATCACCGGCCGCTGGATCTAAGCCTTCTGCGAAGCGCGTAGGTCGTGGTATCGGTTCGGGTCTAGGTAAAACTTGTGGCCGTGGTGTTAAAGGTCAGAAATCACGTTCAGGTGGTTCTGTTCGCCCAGGTTTTGAAGGCGGTCAAATGCCTTTGAAACAGCGTCTACCAAAATTCGGTTTTACATCTCGTAAGAGCTTAGTAACTGCTGAAGTTCGTCTAGCTGAGCTAGCGAAAGTTGAAGGTGATGTTGTAAGCCTTGAAACACTAAAAGCTGCGAATGTTATCACTAAGGACATTAAGTTCGTGAAAGTTGTACTTTCTGGTGATATCGCTCGTTCAGTAACAGTGAAAGGCCTACGCGTTACTAAAGGCGCTTTAGTTGCTATCGAAGCTGCTGGCGGTAAAATCGAGGAATAATTAACTCGAGGATGAGGTACAGATGGCTAAACAACCAGGACAAGATTTTCGTAGTGGACAAGGTGGCCTAGCAGAGCTTAAGTCACGCCTTCTCTTTGTATTAGGTGCGATATTAATATTCCGAGCTGGATCCTTTGTGCCTATTCCTGGTATTGACGCTGCTGTACTTGCCAGTCTGTTCGAACAGCAAAAGGGTACCATCATTGAGATGTTTAACATGTTCTCTGGTGGTGCACTCTCGCGTGCTTCTATTTTAGCTCTGGGCATAATGCCGTATATTTCTGCGTCCATTATTGTCCAGTTGCTAACAGTAGTTCATCCAGCTTTGGCTGAGTTGAAGAAAGAAGGTGAAGCTGGCCGTCGAAAGATTAGTCAGTACACCCGATACGGTACGCTTGTATTGGCAACCTTCCAAGCAATTGGTATTGCAACGGGGTTACCGAGTATGATTCCAGGCCTGGTACACAATCCAGGTCCTAGTTTCTACTTTGTTGCCGTGGTTAGTTTGGTTACTGGTACCATGTTTTTAATGTGGTTAGGTGAGCAAGTTACCGAGCGTGGCATTGGTAACGGTATATCTGTGATTATTTTCACTGGTATCGTTGCTGGTTTGCCGCCAGCTATTGGACAGACCGTAGAGCAAGCGCGTCAAGGTGAATTGCACGTACTTCTTCTACTATTAATTGCGGTTATATCTTTTGCTGTGATTTACTTTGTAGTGTTCATGGAACGTGGTCAACGTCGTATCGTCGTTAACTACGCTAAGCGTCAACAAGGCCGTCGTGTCTTCGCCGCGCAGAGCACACACCTACCGTTGAAAATCAACATGGCAGGTGTAATCCCAGCAATTTTCGCATCGAGTATTATTCTGTTTCCAGGCACACTGGCTCAGTGGTTTGGACAAAGTGAAGGTCTTGGTTGGTTAAGTGATATTTCACTTGCCCTTAGTCCAGGACAGCCACTTTATGTAATGCTCTACGCTGCTGCAATTATATTCTTCTGTTTCTTCTATACCGCGTTGGTGTTTAACCCTCGCGAGACAGCAGATAATTTGAAGAAGTCTGGAGCATTCATACCTGGTATTCGCCCGGGTGAACAGACCGCAATGTACATTGATAAAGTAATGACTCGACTAACCCTAGCGGGTGCGTTGTATATTACCTTTATCTGTCTGATCCCCGAGTTCATGATGATTGCATGGAACGTACGCTTTTATTTTGGCGGCACTTCCCTACTAATCGTAGTTGTTGTTATCATGGATTTCATGGCTCAAGTTCAGACACATTTGATGTCTCAACAGTATGAGTCAGTATTGAAAAAAGCTAATCTAAAAGGCTATGGCCGTTAAGTTTAGTTTTCCATATTTACGGAGTTTAGCAATGAAAGTTCGTGCTTCCGTTAAGAAAATCTGCCGTAACTGTAAAGTTATCAAGCGCAACGGTGTTGTGCGTGTAATTTGCAGTGAACCAAAGCATAAACAACGCCAAGGTTAATTAGCAGAAATATTTCTTGCAAATTGAAGATAGGTTGGCTAAATTAGTCAACCATCTTTTGTTATGTGCAAAAGAATTGTACCACCGCTGCGTATCCTGAACGGGCTCTGCAGCGGTTATTCTTGTAAAGTACTAGGAGTGAATAGTGGCCCGTATTGCAGGCATTAACATTCCTGATCAGAAACACGCTGTAATCGCATTAACTGCGATTTACGGCATCGGTAAGACACGTTCTCAAGCTATTTTAGCTGAGACGGGTATTGCTGAAGATGTTAAGATCAGTGAACTAACTGAAGAACAGATCGATCTACTGCGTGATGGTGTAGCTAAGTACACTGTAGAAGGTGATCTTCGTCGTGAAATTTCCATGAACATCAAGCGTCTTATGGACCTTGGTTGTTACCGTGGTCTTCGTCACCGTCGCAGTCTACCTCTTCGTGGACAGCGTACTAAAACCAACGCACGTACCCGCAAGGGTCCGCGCAAGCCGATCAAAAAATAGTCGGATAAGGTAGAGTACAATGGCAAAACAACCAACTCGCGCTCGTAAGCGCGTACGCAAGCAAGTAGCCGATGGCGTTGCGCACATCCATGCTTCTTTCAACAACACAATCGTAACCATTACTGACCGTCAAGGTAATGCTCTTTCATGGGCAACTGCAGGTGGTTCAGGTTTCCGTGGTTCTCGTAAATCTACTCCGTTCGCTGCACAGGTTGCTGCTGAACGTTGTGGTGAAATGGCCAAAGAATATGGCGTTAAGAACCTAGAAGTTATGGTTAAGGGCCCTGGTCCTGGTCGTGAGTCTACAATCCGCGCTCTAAACGCAGCGGGTTTCCGTATCACTAACATTGTTGATGCGACTCCGATCCCTCATAACGGTTGTCGTCCACCTAAGAAACGTCGCGTATAACGTTTCGTTTCTAGGAAATTGGAGAAAGAAAAATGGCAAGATATTTGGGTCCTAAGCTAAAGCTTAGCCGTCGCGAAGGCACTGACTTATTCCTTAAGTCTGGTGTACGTGCGATTGATACCAAGTGTAAGATTGATAACGCTCCGGGCCAACATGGTGCTCGCCGCGGTCGTCTATCTGATTACGGCGTTCAGCTTCGTGAGAAGCAAAAAGTTCGTCGTACATATGGCGTACTAGAAAAACAATTCCGTAACTACTACAAGACAGCTGCCCGTATTAAGGGTAACACAGGTGAAAACTTGCTTCAGCTTCTTGAAGGTCGTTTAGATAACGTAGTTTACCGTATGGGCTTTGGTGCAACTCGCGCTGAATCTCGTCAATTGGTAAGCCACAAAGCGATTCTAGTTAATGGTCAAGTCGTAAACGTTCCTTCTTTCAAGGTAGCGGCAAACGACGTTGTTAGCATTCGTGAGAAAGCTAAGAACCAAGCACGCATTAAAGCAGCTCTTGAAGTTGCTACACAGCGTGAACTACCGACTTGGGTCGAAGTAGACAGCAGTAAGTTGGAAGGTACGTTTAAACGTCTTCCAGAACGTTCTGATTTGTCTGCCGACATCAACGAACACCTGATCGTCGAGCTTTACTCTAAGTAAGGCTACAGTTAAGAGAGGACACAATGCAGGGTTCTGTAACAGAATTTCTTAAGCCGCGTCTAGTTGACATCGAACAAGTTAGCTCTACGCACGCAAAAGTAACTCTAGAGCCGTTGGAGCGTGGTTTCGGCCACACTCTAGGAAACGCTCTTCGTCGTATTTTGCTATCTTCAATGCCAGGTTGTGCTGTAACTGAAGTGGAAATCGACGGTGTGTTACATGAGTACAGCACCAAAGAAGGCGTTCAGGAGGATATCCTTGAAATTCTTCTTAACCTTAAAGGTCTAGCCGTTAAGGTTGAGGGTAAAGATGAAGTTATTCTTACTCTGAACAAATCTGGTGCAGGCCCTGTTGTTGCAGGTGACATCACCCATGATGGTGATGTTGAGATTGCGAACCCAGAACACGTAATCTGCCATCTAACTGATGACAATGCTGAATTAAGCATGCGCATCAAGGTAGAACGTGGTCGTGGCTACGTACCAGCATCAGCTCGTATTCACACTGAAGAAGATGAGCGTCCAATTGGTCGTTTGTTAGTAGATGCTACTTACAGCCCAGTGGACCGTATCGCTTACGCGGTAGAGGCAGCACGTGTAGAACAACGTACTGACCTAGACAAGCTTGTAATCGATATGGAGACTAACGGTACACTTGATCCTGAGGAAGCTATCCGCCGTGCAGCAACAATTCTTGCTGAACAACTGGATGCATTTGTAGATCTTCGCGATGTACGAGTTCCTGAAGAGAAAGAAGAGAAGCCGGAGTTCGATCCGATCCTACTGCGTCCTGTAGACGATCTTGAACTAACTGTTCGCTCTGCTAACTGTCTGAAAGCAGAAGCGATCCATTACATCGGTGATCTTGTTCAGCGTACTGAGGTTGAGCTACTTAAAACGCCAAACCTTGGTAAGAAGTCTTTGACAGAAATCAAAGATGTATTGGCTTCACGTGGTCTATCTCTAGGTATGCGCCTAGAAAACTGGCCACCTGCATCAATCGCTGAAGATTAATAGTTTACTGATATCTAGTTAGAAGGATTAGGTCATGCGCCATCGTAAGAGTGGTCGTCAACTCAACCGCAACAGCAGTCATCGTAAAGCGATGTTCAGCAACATGGCTAGCTCTCTGGTACGTCACGAATTAATCAAGACTACCTTGCCTAAAGCAAAAGAGCTACGTCGCGTAATTGAGCCTTTGATTACCCTAGCTAAGACCGACAGTGTTGCTAACCGTCGTCTTGCATTCGCTCGTACTCGTGATAACGAAGTTGTTGCGAAATTATTTAACGAACTAGGTCCACGCTTCGCAGCGCGTCCTGGTGGTTATACTCGTATCATGAAGTGCGGTTTCCGTACTGGTGATAAAGCTCCTATGGCTTACATCGAGTTATTAGACCGTCCTGCAAAGGAAGAAGCTACTGCTGAATAAGCATTAGCCGTTAAATAAGAAGAAAGCTGAGTCCTTGGACTCGGCTTTTTTTTTGCTTTATTTTTAGCTTCTGTTTCTGCTTTTAGTTGTACATCTATCTCTCTGCTTTTATTAGAACGATAACACCATCGTTAGTGTTTATTATTTTTACTCAATCAATAATTATTTTTTATTGATTCATTCTCATCGCTCATAATCTCTAAATAATGAGATTAAGGTTATAAAAATAACAATTAATAACAATTTTGCTTTTAATATGAGCAAACGATTTTATTTGTTTAAATTGTGCTTGTCAGTGTCTGAAAACTACCTATAATACGACCTCACTGACACGGACAACGGCGTAAGCGGTTACCGATAGTCAGTGCGTTCTTTAATAATTTGACCATGCAATCTGTGTGGGCACTCACTGAATAGTTAAGTCGAAAGATTTATCAATAAACTGAGTGACCAATACAAAATGACCCAATCTATTTATAGAGAAGATTATTTTGGCACAGTTATT
>NZ_PYOO01000026.1 GCF_003026395.1 Photobacterium iliopiscarium
TCTTTCGCACGAATGTATACCAAAAACAAATAAGATTGTAACGGCGGATCCTATCCTAACTAAAGAATCAGAATCAGAAGCAGTAACACTTCCAATAGAAAGACCAAATGCCATAGCAAATAAAATACCTACAAATAAACACAATGAAAAAATTGCTTTATTCCTTGATGATAATCCAATTGCCATTGAGTACATCGATGCAGTTATCGCTAAAGTTGCTTCTGTTGGCCATCCTTTCATTTTCAATGCTTCAATAAATAATGGAAGAAGAGGAACGAGCATATGAAGAATTAAACAAGTAATAAACTCTGTTGTTTCCTCACTTAGGCCTTTTATTGCTTTAGCTTTATGTTTTAAAACTTGATCTACCATTATTCTTTTAGTCAATTTTTTTTAAAATTATATAGATACACACGTATAAATAAAAGTGCATATGCAGAAAAGTAATAACATGCTCACATGTAGTATTACGTTTTATCTAAAAACGGCTGTATTTAACAGTATGCATCTAATGCGATCCGATACAGATACGTGGTAACGTCCAGATACAATAAAAGCCTCCTAAGCGACCTCTTGAATTGTTAGCATTTATGGATAGCAATCTTTCTAATTCCGATCTATAAAGCGTTCGAGCATAAATATTCAAGAAAAAGAGAAGAAAAGAATAAAGAGTAGATACGGCAAAAATAGAAAACCGCATACAAAGGTTTTAATCGTTAATGAAAGAAACGCACTCTCAACCAGTATTAAATATTGAGAATGCGATCAATTAAATAGATTTAGAAAAATCATATATGCGGAGTTTACTAGCAGCATCCCTTATAAGTCGGCACTGATATGTATTTATAACGTCCATCGCTTTCCTGTATTTTTTTTCTTTTGTTAGCTTTTGATATTCTGCTTGGCATGCGTTAAATGAAATTGCTAATTTATCTCTATTTGCTAAATAATATTCGATTTTTTCTTTATTTTGCTTCGCAAGGGCTTTCTTTGATAAATCACACTGTATTTGATTATAATCAATTCCAGCACAGATCTTTTTACTATACACATCTAATTTTTCATTTTTATTAGAATTAATCATCAATTCTATTTCAGATAACGTTCTAATATCTTTTAGTTTTTTAAATGCTTCACATTTAGCGGATCGATTAAATAAACATTCTTTACCAATAGTATAGAAATCAGAGAATGGTATTTTAGTTAATTCTGTCGTATATTTTTTTACATTCGCCTCATACTCTGCTTGTTTGCGTTCTTTTGCTAATTTAGCTTTATTTCTTTTGTATTCAATTATTGCTTGTTTAGCTGCATTACATTCTGAGTTTTGTGAAACCGATTTAAATAGAGATTCATTTTTTGAAAGAAATGCTTTTTCCATTTCAGCATTACATTCACTCACTTTATCTTTAGCATCATTAATATTAGATAGATAATAAGGTAAATCATTATCTGAACAAGCAGATAAACTGAATGCCAATACAAGTGACACTATTATTTTATATTTCATTAAAAAATCCTATTTATCAAAGTTATAGTCTTATGAATTATAAAATAACAGTTGCTCAGTGCCTAGCAATTATTGGCTCGTAGTAGTCAGGGTAGATCTATCCAAAATCAGTTTTTATGCTCAATACAGCGTCAATTCCGTCCGAATTTCCTGATTTTTTAATTCATCGATAATGAACGATCATTAATTATTCGATAGCAATACAATACGCGGTAACGTCCAGAGACAACAAAGGTCGCCATTAGCGACTTTATTCCTTAGATTTAAAATAAATCTAAGTTTAGGCAAAATCCCTCTAAATAGATTTATTTTAAATCTGCCATTTTTCATCAATCAATCTCGCCATAAATCGCTTATCAGTCTGACATGACTCAAATACCCATCAAATAGCCCCTATAAACGATTTTAAGACCATAAATACCGATCATTCAGCTCGTAGTATGACTTTGAGTTAGAAACGCCTGTATTTAACAGTATGCATCTTATGTGAACTGCGCTAAATCGTATCAACAAGGCATAAAAAAGGCCGCTTCAGCGGCCTCTAATTGAGTTTTAAAACTTTAGACGTTAAACCCAACATGTTTACCTGTTGGTAATTCAATATTGATACTCATTTTGCCGCCCATAGCCTCAATATAACGCTTAATCGTTGATAGCTTTACATCATTACCACGCTGCTCTATTGCAACAACAGACGGCTGACTAATCCCCATATTTCTAGCCAATTCAGCTTGAGTTAGTTCTAGTTCTTCACGAATAGCTTGGAACTTAACTTCGAGTAACATTTCGTCCGCCATTTCAGCAATTCGATGCTGACTATCTTGAGAACGAGAAGCCAACATATCATTTAAATTTCTAGCCATAATTATTTCTCCAATTCTTCAAGATGTTTAGCAAACTCAAAATCAGCAATAGGGATCATTTGTTTGTAAAAACGTTTTTCATTTCCACATTTATTACCGGCACAAAGTACAATTGCCTGACGTAAAGGATCGAAAGCAAAGAAAGCTCTTATAGGATCCCCTCGATGTTGGACTCTAAGTTCTTTCATATTGTTATATTTCGATGCATTTACTGTATCAACAAGAGGGCGACCGATTGTTGGCCCTCCTGTTTGTAATGCAACTAAACCAGCTAATACTTTTTCTTGCGTATCGTCAGATTGAGCATCAAACCATTCATCAAAAAAATCTGTCGTAATGACTGTCCACATTAACCTGCAACACCTATTATAGATTGTAGTCTATATTAATAGTATCACGGATAAATAAAAACCGCCTCAGTGGACGGTCATTTAACTGTAATACAGATACACTGTAACGCCCAGATACAACAAAGGCCGCCTAAGCGACCTTATTCCTTAGATTTAAAATAAATCTAACTTAGGCAAAACCCCCTAGAAATAGATTTATTTTAAATCTACCTCACATACAAAAATACCGCCTCAACTTGGGCGGTTATTTAACAGTAATTCTATTTATGCGATCCGATACGCAGTAACCAAAAGCCATCAAAATTACCACTTAAAACTATTTTAATAAATAAGTAATCATTACGTAATATAGACAAACAAAAATTATAAGTTCAGATTAATGACAGTGGTTTATAGGAGTTATTATATGTTTAGTCACATCATGGTTGGTGCAAATAACGTTACAAAGTCTAAGCGTTTTTATGATGCAATAATGAAAACATTAGGCTATGAAGAGGGGGTTATTGATGACAGTGGTCGCTGTTTTTATTTTAGCCCTGAATCAATATTCTGTATCACCAAACCAATTGATGGTGAAGTTGCCACTTATGGCAATGGCATGACTATTGGATTTAAAGCTAATAGTCCAGAACAAGTAAATGCATGGCATAACGCAGGTACTGATAATGGTGGTACTACCTGTGAAAATCCTCCTGGTATTAGAGATAACGGTAAAAGTAAATACCTAGCCTACCTTAGAGATCCTGATGGTAATAAGTTATGTGCTGTTTATTTTATGTAACACATTATTAGCTAATGTGTTTTTTAATTCACAGATATCACACTTAACGTATATTATAAAATAAAGGTCGCCTTCGTGACCTTTATTTTAAATCCACCTCGCATACAAAAATACCGCCTCAGATTGGGCGGTATTTAACAGTTAATCTATTTATGCGTACTAACACTTTTCATCAAAGTTAGCGTCAGATCTGTTATTTTAGCCTGGAATTTAGAATTGGGTTTGCTAACAATAAAAAAATCCCGATGCTATTGATCGGGATGAACTCATTACTTACTTGGATTTTTTAGGCTAAATGTAGCTCTCGCTCCATTTTCGCCACTTGCTCTAATTCTTCGGTATTGAATGATAGTGCCGTGTTGATCATCGCGGTAAATGTAGCATTTTCTGCAATTCCCTTTTCCACTAACCCGTTTTTTTCTAACCACTGGGCTATTTCTGCCCATTCATAAAGCGGGACTTTGCCTTTAGCTCTAAGGAACGGAGTTGGAAATGTACCATCTCCTCTTTCACCTTTACTGTATTTTGATAATGCAGAGCGTGACATGCTTGATAGTTCAGCTGCATCAGATAAACCTACATACTGGCCTGCGTCTACACTTTTCACCTTGATGTTATTGACTTGTTGAACTTGCTTAATTGCCGATAAAACCGCTTCGCTATATGAAATCGATTCTCGATAAAAGTCAATAATTAGACACTTGCCTGTTGCAGTCATTACAAAGTCATCGCCTGTCGCATCAATTAAAGCATCGTTAAGGTCGAAGATTTGCTCCTCAGTTACAGGAACTAGTGTGTAGGCCAGTAGGGCAAAGTCAAATTGAGTCATAGTTAACTCTCTTATTTCAATAATTATATGATCTCTTTAAATTTAAACTCACGCAAGGTGCAACTTGCGTTGCACCTTTTCTTAACAGGCTTTATTTCTTGTATGCTGCCTGATTTTATTTGCTGCATTTCCCGGATTTTGGGGCGATCCCGATATAGGAATCATGCACTTACAGTTTTGATGAGTACCTATAGTAACGTTTTCACATTTTAGATATCCAACTGTATGACTTTTACCACCTTTATGATAAGTCCATCCAGCCGCAATCGCATCTGCAATTGCTTCATCAATTTCTTTCTTTGAATGATAGGTTCCGATAGGCATTTCTCCAAGTAAGTGTGAGTTCAAATTATTAAAGAGCGAAGTTCGATTTCTCAAACAAGCCAGCAATCTGCCAACCTTGTCTACAAGTGTAGACGACAATAATTAACACGTCAACACCTGTAGACAAGGTTAAAGTGATCATCCATTCGCATCGATAAATGACAACTTAACCTCAAATCTATTTATGCGAACTGGCGAATTATCTAAATTGTAACAGTAGAAAGCACAATAGATCATTTATGTGATTTGAGCACCTGCACCAAACCACTCAAATAAGCATACTGTTGCATCTTTACTCAGACAAGGGAATAGAACCGTGATACTTCCTACTTATCAAGAAACAATCGATAAGCTTCCTGAAGGGATAACCCCATCAATACTACTAGGTAATGGTTTTTCTCAATCTTGGAATCCCGAGATTTTCAGATACGATCACCTATTAGATAGAGCAAACTTTGGTGAACGTGACGCTGAAATTAAAGGAATCTTTAGACGATTTGAAACGAGTGATTTTGAACAAGTAATGAGGAACCTAATTGCAGCTGAAATTGTTGGCGAGGCTTACGGTATTAATGCTGTCACTTTTGAAGAAATTAGGAATGATCAAGAAAAGCTAAAAGAGTCACTCATTGATGTTATTTCTCGCAGTCATCCACTCCGCCCTAGTGAAGTAAATGACGATCAATTTAGAGCTGTTCGTGCATTTCTCAGAGAATTTCAAAATATATTTACCCTGAACTACGATATTTTACTTTATTGGGCTATCAACAAAACCAATCGTGAAATCGATAACCACAGGTATCTAAATAAAACCGATGGATTTGACGGTAATTATTGGTTACAAGGCAGAAGTCAAAATTTATTCTTTGTGCATGGCGGTTTACACCTATATGACACAGGAACAAAAATCAAGAAGCATGTTTACTATCGAGATGAAAGAGTTGGCATCGTTGACCAAGTGCAAGACAATCTTGATGCTGGCCGATTCCCTCTGTTTGTATCAGAACCAACTCACGAAAAAAAACTTCAGAAAATAGAACACAACCCATATCTAAACCATTGTTATCAATCGTTAAAATCTCTAGATGGTATCCTATATATTCATGGTCACTCAATGGATGATAATGACATGCATATCTTCCAACAAATAAAAAAAAGCAAGGTATCAAAGATTTATGTAGGTATCTTTGGCGATCCAGATAATGATCGTAATACACGTGCTCGTGCCAATGCCTTGGCCTTCTTACAAAAACCAGATCTTGAAGTTAAGTTCTATAACTCAGATTTTCGAGTTTGGGGTTAAGATAAAATAACAAACAGAAGCGTCTTCGGGGGCTTCTGTCTAGATTTTATCAATTCATCTCGCCATAAATCGCTTATCAATCTGATGTAACCCAAATACCCGTAAAATCACCCCTAAAAACGATTTTAAAGCCATAAACACCCATCACTCGACACCTAGTATGACTTTTGGCTAAAAACGGCTGTATTTAACATATGGCATCTAACGCGCACTACGCGATCAGGGTTGAATGAAATTCAATGCTGAACAGCTCGTTATGAATAGTTTTGTTCAACTTTAACGGCCAATAAGTACCGTTGTTATTTTGTTAATGGTGTTACCTGATTTGGAAAATCTCATTTCAACGCAATTCACCATACAACACATCAAAACGATAGATTCCCACTTCTCTGTCTTAACGCATTAATTTTCCCAATGGACCAGGAATCATTCGTTCCTCATTCTTACCTGGTCTATCGGAAAAATGTTCAACATTAACATTCATCATTCCCTTACTTTAACTCCTCATACCCAAAGATCGCCCACTCCACCAAGACCCGCTATGCCCCATTTTATGGGACATAGCGGGTCTCATATAATTCAATGACTTATATTATTTCACGCAAACAAACCTACGCAAGGTCAAAAAACATACAACTTTTATATTCCACAATGCTCACATAAAACGTACACTAATTTTGTTTACCGTCCGAGTCCTACGACTCAATGGACAAAACCACATCCTACGATGTGTGAAATACCATACCGAGAACGGTTAGTTCAAACCCTGAAATATGGGCAATGTCGAGAACGACTCTAGTTCAAACCCTGAAACATGGGCGATGCCGAGAACGGCTCTAGTTCAAACCCTGAAACATGGGCAATGTCGAGAACGACTCTAGTTCAAACCCTGAAACATGGGCGATGCCAAGAACGGCTCTAGTTCTTGTTAGCTGCATTAAAGCTAGGAGTGAACAGTCAAATCCTGAGAGAAATCTCGAAAGTGGCGAACAGGCATTCAGTTGTCGCTGCCTTATTTATTAAGGTTGTATGTTCTTACAAGGAAAGTAAAACATGGAAAATTTTGATGTTAACACTGAACTTTCAGCGTTACGTAAGCAGACAATAACGATAAGAAAACGGTGTTATAGCCAACGAAAATCGCGGTTAGATAAATTCAAATATGAATTATTATCGTTGCATCAATCAGGCGCAACGATTGCAGAATTACAACGGTTTCTACGGAATAATCGTATTAAAGTTGTACATTCAACTGTCTATCGCTGGATAGAAAAACATGGCTAAATTTGCAACCGGTGATCTTAAATCAATTGCAGACAGGCAAGCTGCTAACATTATGATGCAGATACAAGGTTCTATTCTTAAAAGCGTTGGAACTGTTCGTAATTATGAGTCGTCTTTATCAAAAGTCGCACAATATGCAAAAACTAATCTCAACTGTGGTTTAAAAGATCTAACAACAAAACAAGTCCATCAATATCTCACAGATAGAGCCCTTGAGGTTGGACAAAAAACCTTAGATATGGAACGGCAAGCACTTCAAACAATGATGCACCATATTACCCATACCTTACCTAAAGATAGCACTTTAACCGTTATACCATCCGAACACTCTCAAATTCTAAACTCCAGATCCTATACCACAGAGCAAGTTAATTTAATTACTCAAGCTCAGACTGATAAAAATAGTCTTTCAACAGAAATCGCTTATGCCGCAGGACTGCGTGCTCATGAATTAATTACATTGCGACCAATTAACGAACAACCACCTAGTGATCGGCCTGCGTTAGATGAAAAGTTTTTAGGTCGTGATGGTGTTCATTATACGGTCAATGGAAAAGGTGGATTAATACGAGAAGTATTAATCCCTCATGCTTTATCTGTGCGTCTTGAGGATAAACGATTAGAAACACCACTCACTGTTACAGATCGAGGAATACATTACACACAACATTACGCAATTGGCTTTGGTAAAAATTGGAGTAACTCGGTATCAGCTGCATCCATTAGAACACTCAATTGGAGTACAGGAGCACATGGATTAAGACACACTTACGCCCAAGAGAGAATGAATGAATTACAAAGCGTAATGAGTCGAAGTCATGCCTTAGAAGTCGTATCACAAGAAATGGGACACTTTAGACCAGAAATCACAGAGGTATATCTACGATGATAACTCAAGAAGAATTAGCGATATTGCACGAAAAAACAAGAAAAGCTGCAAAAGAAAGAAAACAAAGATGGATAAAAACCGCACCAATAGAAGAATTAAGATCTGAATTTGAAAAGTTAATAAGAAATCAAGAATCACTAACTCAACAAAGAGATAACTACGAAATCGCATACAAAGAGGAAGAAAAAGAAAAACTACGCTTTATGAATCAATGTCATGATCTGAAATATACTTTAGACCATATTGAGCCTATTCAAGAATGTTCTAAATGCGCTGATACACTAAAACAATATAATTTAATTAGAACGGCCTTTGATCGTAAAAAGAATGATCATAAAGCAATAACAACATTCTTAACGAAACATCAAATACAGCTAGAAGGGAAACCGCTTTCCTTAACAAAAATAATAAAATTAGGTAATCACCTTCAAAAAACTAACGAAAGTAAGTAACTTCTCTTGGAAAACTCAGCTCTTAGATCTAACAACAAGAACAGAGTAAACGCTGTTTTCTTAAAGCGACTGCTTTTTTATTTTGTTAACGTTGAACAAAAAGCGAAGATGTTGATTCGGGGTGAGAGAGGGAGATTAGGAATCCCTCGAAAAGCAGCAGCTTTCCTTAGTCCATATAAGAACTAAAGAATGCCGCTTTTCGAGTACGTCTGATTCGGTAATGAGCCGAGTAAAGACCTTTGCACCCCTGAAGCCTACAACCATGCAGCTTCAGTGACCAGAACACCCCTATGGTTTGGAGTCAATCACTCGTCTGGTCGGTCACCATGTCGCCCACAACTGAGATAACCTTCTAGGGTCAGTGCTCTATAAGTTGTTCGCATCAGTGACAGCGTTACTTGAGTTTGGTGTGTTGATTGAGATCCCTTATCGCCAGTGACGGTCGAATCAGGGGCTTCCCTCCTTCTCACCTTCAATCAATTTGCCGAAACATTACCTACGCCTTTAACAGGGTCGCTCACTTCATCGAGTGGCTGTGAAGCTGACTCTCAGTGCTAGCACGAATGATTACAGTCGTAGTGGGTATAAACAAATTGACGAGATGTCGAGGGAATACTTGCAGTTCTAATATGATGTAGCTATCATGATAGGACTTAACGAGCTTCGAAAATCGTTTTAAGTATTCCGAATAAACCTAGCCTGCAAGCTAGGTTTTTTCACATCTGGGCATTAGGTTACGGCTAATCGCTTAAGATCGCAATGATTAAAATACCGTAAAAATACGATGTATCAATTGTTATTCATTGTTTGATTTTTCCATTACTGCACAGAAAAAGACGCACAGATCGACTTTTTCCTATCATTGGTATAAAAGTGAAACACACTTTCATTTCTATCAAGCCACCTCAACACCATACAATGAAAACTTAATAATAATTATATAATTCAGCATGTTATATTAAATTTAAGTTATAAAAAACAATGTAATAACTTCAAGACGGCTAGTTTTTACATTCAAAAATAAACAAGTACATACTAAAGATATGTACTTTTAGTGTGTACTTTTAGTAATCGTTTTACAATATTCAATAAATAACTCACGACTTGATCGGCTTTCCTTTATCTCCATAGCTTTCTTAATAACAGCTAGCTCATACGGATTAATTTTCATAGAGTGAATACCACAACGGTTATCAGACATATTATCGGTATGTTCGTTAATATAAGCACTAAGCTCAACGCCTTCAGCTAAATCAATAATAGTTTTCTCTGCTTTCCAGTGCTCAGCATATTTAGCTCGTAATTGCTTTTGATATTCACGAGTCTTCTTCTGTTGTTTAGCTATGACAGCTGAATGGGTTGTTAATGGTTCTCGTTCTTCTGATTGTATAGCTTTCTTTTTAAGCAAGCTCATAGTACGGCCTCATGTAAAAATGTTGATATTTCAGAACGAGTTCGTGCTGTATTTCGCTGCTCTGAAAAATCTTCAAGCATTGGCATAACCCACTTAAGAGATGAAAGCCCTAACTCTTTAAGTGTTGATCTTCGTTCAGAAAGTGATTTGCTATTAACTCTTGTTTTAGTAAATACAAAACGAGTTTTATCTTTAAGACCTAATTCATCAAGTTTAGCTACAAGAAAAGGAATTTCTTTAAGATCATTTTTACCCGTATTTAACGGTACGATTATCAAGGATTTTACGTCTACAGCTGCTTGAAGTAATTCAACGTTATCAGAAGTGAATGCTCCTGCTGTATCGTAAACAAAATAATCAGCATTTTCGTTTTCAATAAGTGTTACATGTTGTTGTTGATCGGTATTATCCACATTAACTGAATAGCCTAATCTCTGTAGTTCTTGAGCGGTATACTCACAAAGAGTGGATTTAGAAACTCCACCTTTACTATTGAAAAATATGATATGCACGTTTTTTAACCTTTTTCATTCAAAACACTAGAAGTATGTACTTATAGTACAACCATTACTGAATTAAAAAAAGAATAAAAGCTAAAAACCCCCCTCTGGTAGGTATTAATTTAACATCACGTATATTTGTCCAGATACAACAAAGGCCGCCTAAGCGACCTCTTAAATTGTTAGTATTTAACATCACAAATTTTATGCGCACTAACAAACACACAGATCTTAACGATTAACTATCTACTGTCTTACTAATGAAAAATTAGTTAATCAAGAGATGCTAATTAGAGGAGGAGAGAGTAAATAAAAATATTATTTAATTATAATATTTTTAGCATTAAGACCTTTTTTGGTTTTTATTATTGAAAAGGATACTTTTGCTCCTAATTTTATAATGTCTATGTCTTGTTCTATATCATCAATAGAAAAGAACACATCTTTTCCTTTTTCACGTCGAATAAACCCAATACCTTTAAACGAGTTGAATGCATTGATAATACCTAAATCTAATTCCATATTAACTATCCATTTCCCAATAATTATCCATCTTAGGGATGGTAGAGTAGTGGCATTTTAATCTTTTTCTTGCATCTTTTGCCATACCTTTATGTGTTCTTCCTAATATACCCAACTTATAATTTAATTGATTATATTTTTTTATAACTCCAATTCGATAGTGATCTTCTTTAGGGATTTTCAATGCAAAATTAATCTTTTTCTTTAATTTATTTATTTCGTAATCGTTATATATTGGTAATATTAAGGTTAATATATCTCGGTATTTTTTACCTTGCGAATGTTTTAATCGTGTTAATTTAGTAACCAACCCAGATACATTATTCCAAATTTTATGATATTCATCAGAATCCATACCATTAATAGATTCAAGTTGACAGTGATAAACTAACTGTCGAATACGCCTTACTTCTTCTTTCCTTAATTTAGGCTCAGCCTCTTTAACCCACAGTCCTGTAACTTCAAAATCTTTATGACACTCATCTCTATCGGAAATTTTAGTCTTCTTTCCTTTTAAAGATAAATTGTGCTTTTTTAACATTGCAGAAACTGATTTGATAATAACTGTTATTTTTTTCGAAGAAATTTCTGATGTGCTTGAAATTGTTATATCATCTAACAATCGACTGTATCTGATGTTTTGTCCCCTTAGAGAACTAACTATCTGATATTCAGAATTAAAAAATATTAGATTAGCAAGATAGCTAGAAGTGCATCCACCTTGAGGAACAGCCCCTTTATATGTGGTAAGCAACGTTAATAATTCAACGACTTCATCACTGAATTTAAAAAAATATTTATATATTTTTTTTACTTCTTGAGCCTTTATTGTTGGGTAGAAATTTCTTACATCTAAATTTATTAATGTTTTACTTTTTGAATGTATTCTTGCATTTTGTACATAATCACGAGGAATTGTAGGTGTGGCTTTTATTCCTCCAATTAAATACTCAGGGAAAATAACTCGTTCAAAAATACGAGAATTAATTCTTTTTTGGATTTTTTTTAATTCATGCTTAGGTTCAAAGACTGTTCGTATTTTTCCTGAAACTTTATGCGCAGGGAGAACATAAGAAGAGTATGACTCTTCAACCTTACTAGCAATATTATTTAATAATTTAAGATGAACACCTAATGTTTTAGCTAAAACTTCAACAGAAGCAATAGACTTACAAGGGTATTGGGGTTTGTCCATGATATTTTCTTTATTTGGAAAAAGAGAAGTCAGCTGTTAAATCATATTAGTAACTGCATCAAAAATCATTGGTACATAATAACTAAAAAATGCAACAACCAAAGGGTGAAAGTCTACAAAGAGTCCTTTCCAATCCTTTGAGCTCGGGTCATTTTGCTGTTCAGAATATTCAGCATTGATTCCAACGTTGAATTCTGTGTTCTTATTTTTTTGTGAGTAACGTACTGTAAAAGTAAACTTTTTCATATTGAAATCCTTATGGGTTTGAGGCAAAAGTGCCATGCCAGACCAATAAATCTTTCACAGAAATCTTATTAATGACCGTTGAGCCGACCTCTCTAATCAGTGCCAGACAACCGTCGTTCAAGTTGGTGCTAAAATATAAGCGCTAATTCAGCTGCGCCTAATTTTGCGCCAGTATGTGCGCGGATGCGGGTCATGAATCTTCATAGAAGATTCGCATCTAGATTCTAGAGCATCATTTTTCTGTTAAATACGTAAACACTAAAAACAAAGCAAATGGGCGCTTCGCCCACCCACAGAATAATATACATTATGCAACACGATGTAAAGCACTGATAAATATAATAAGAAAATGCCTTATTATATTAATTCCTAAATAACACCTAAAGAAAAAAGATATATTAAATAGGTATATTTAGGGGGGGAAGGGGGGAAATGAAAGAGTTAAACCCACTTCTATTTAACGGTATGTACCCGATACGCTGTATAACGTCCAGATACAATAAAGGCCGCCTAAGCGACCTTTTAAATTGTTAGTATTTAACATTACAAATGTTACCGTACTAAATTACGCTTTTTGATGAGATAGCTCTTGAAGGGAATTATTTAAAATCTTACGAATGTAAGAACCTTGCCCTTGCTTTGATGGCTGCTCAAGGGATTTCTTGATAACCATCTGCTCTTCTTCAACTAATCTCTTTACCGCGCATCTTATGGCATCATCAATTTCTAATTTGATCTTATCAAAATCTTGAGTGTCACAAATTTTACCTCGTACCTCTAACTTGTTTAACTCAAAAGTAACTTGTGATTCAATCTTTCTCATCTGCAATTCTAAAGCCAAATTATGCGCTAATTTTCGTTCAATCCTTAGACGTCGTCTTAGTGATCTAGAAGATTGATACATTGCAAATCCTGATATGACACCACCTAAGACACTAAGTAATGTTGGAAGAAACGTAAACAGATCCATTAGTTTACTCCCACTTTTTCAAAATTCCAGAACGGCACACATTCAACAACATGTCTATTATATCTTTCGCACGAATGTATACCAAAAACAAATAAGATTGTAACGGCGGATCCTATCCTAACTAAAGAATCAGAATCAGAAGCAGTAACACTTCCAATAGAAAGACCAAATGCCATAGCAAATAAAATA
>NZ_PYOO01000027.1 GCF_003026395.1 Photobacterium iliopiscarium
TGTTCATGAATACGATGATGTAAGGAATACCAACTTGACGACCAAGTAGGATGTGCTCACGTGTTTGAGGCATAGGACCGTCAGTTGCAGCAACAACTAGGATACCACCATCCATTTGAGCAGCACCGGTGATCATGTTTTTAACATAATCGGCGTGTCCAGGACAGTCAACGTGTGCATAGTGACGTGCAGGAGTATCGTATTCTACGTGAGAAGTAGAAATTGTGATACCGCGCTCGCGCTCTTCAGGAGCGTTATCAATAGATGCGAAATCTTTAGCTGTACCACCGTACACTTTTGCAAGTGTAGTACAGATAGCAGCAGTTAGAGTTGTTTTACCGTGGTCAACGTGGCCGATAGTACCAACGTTAACGTGCGGTTTTACGCGTTCGAATTTTTCTTTAGACATGGATAGTCCCTCTGGGCACGGTATTTAGTGGCATTACGACCACACAACCAAACATGGGTTTGTTGAGTATATAACAAATGGATGAATTTAGACGAGAAGAGTGGTGCTGATAGGCAGATTCGAACTGCCGACCTCACCCTTACCAAGGGTGCGCTCTACCAACTGAGCCATATCAGCATACAAGAAGTGTGGAGCGGGCAGCGGGAATCGAACCCGCGTCATCAGCTTGGAAGGCTGAGGTAATAGCCATTATACGATGCCCGCAAAAACTTATTTACTCGTAGCGCTATATTAACCATTTGAAAATGGTGGTGGGGGAAGGATTCGAACCTTCGAAGGCAGTGCCGGCAGATTTACAATCTGCTCCCTTTGGCCACTCGGGAACCCCACCAAATATTCTTGAAACTGGTGCCGACTACCGGAGTCGAACTGGTGACCTACTGATTACAAGTCAGTTGCTCTACCTACTGAGCTAAGTCGGCTTAATTGATGCGCATTCTAGATAATGATGATTTTTGATGCAATACTTTAATGGCTTTTTTTATGCTTTTTTTATTAATTGACGTAATTTTATCCATTATCTACATTTCGCATATAAAGCAAGCCCTTCAAGAACCAATTCTGAACAATGATTATAATTCTTGATATCACCCAAAGGAAGGTGACGAACCCCGCCTCCGCACAATACGACGTCAGGTTCTACTGCGAGTTTTTCACGGGCTTCTTTTAACCCGTACTCAATCAGGCCAATCAATGCAGCACGGCAACCATTTTTAAGACCATCCGCTGTATTATCAGCTAAACTTAGACGATCGCGATGATCATGATCAGAAAACACCTTGGTGGTATTTTCTAGTACCACTTTCATCATTAATTGATAACCAGGCGCAATCCAGCCACCAAGATGCTTTCCATCACCACTTAAAACATCAAAAGTTAAAGCCGTCCCAATATCAACAATAACAGTTGGACGCTTAAATTGCTGATGAATAGCGACTAATGTTAACCACCGATCAACGCCGAGATATTGGTATTCGTTATAACCGTTTTTAACCCCAAAATCTTTACGCATCGTTTTTACTTGCAGCACCGGTATATTCGCAACCTGTGCAATACGCTGAATGGTATTATCAACTTCAACGGGTCCAACACTCGCAAAAACAATCCGCTTAATCTTTTGTTCTAAAATAGGATCTAATACTAACTCTAATTTTTTACTTGGATATTTACCAATTAACTCAACTCGACCACTTACTTGTAATAGAGCAACTTTAACGTAAGTATTACCCGCTTCAATTAATAATTGCATTAACAACCTCTAAGGCTGATTTCACCACCAACATAAGCAGTAATATCATCGTCATGTTCTAGTAATAAAGCACCTTGCTCATTAATACCACGAGCAACACCTTCTATAACGCGTTCACCAATTAATAATTTAACAGGGCGATTTAAAAAATTATCTATTCTATTCCAGCGATCAACAAAACCACTTAACCCGATTTTTTCATACTCTATTAGTGTTTGATGAATTCGATCAATTAGCATTGCAGCCAACACATTACGCGACGGTAATGGTGAACATGCAGCGCTAAGGTTAGTCCAAGCTTGATCAATCATCGTTGTCGCAGTCGTAGGCATCGCAATATTCAACCCAACACCAATCACTAAATGCGCAGCATCACCAGCCATTCCTGTCATCTCAACTAAAATACCAGCTAATTTTTGATCCTGATAATAAAGGTCATTGGGCCATTTTACTCGAATATCAGGCGCACCAAATTGCTGTAATGTTTCAGCAATAGCAACACCAACAACCAAACTTAACCCCATCGCCGCAGCAACACCTGCTTCTAAACGCCAATAGGTAGATAAATATAAATTACTACCAAAAGGCGATTGCCACTGACGTCCACGTCGCCCACGACCTGCTTGTTGATATTCAGCAAGACACACCGCCCCACTCGGTAATTGACCGATCTGATTCAGTAAGTGCTGATTCGTCGAATCAATCACAGGGATCAATTCTAATTGAGGGCAATTAACCAATTCAGTAATTCGCTGACTATCCAATAATTCAATCGGTGCGGCTAAACAATAGCCTTTACCTTGAACACTAAATAGATCAAGCCCCCACTGCTGAATGATTTTAATTTGTTTAGCAATGCCCGCGCGTGACATACCTAACGCTAAACCTAATTTTTCACCAGAATGAAAATGACCATCAGCTAATAAACGAATAAGAGCTAAACGGGTTGAATGTTCTTTCATTATGCTTGTATCTCAGCCAAGTGCGTTTCAGCGTTAGCTGCCATAAATCGCACCTCATGTTCCAATGCTATACCAAATTTTGTTGCTACACTATCAACTATATACTGTGCCAGCTGAATAACGTCTTGCGCCGTTGCCGTATCAACATTAGTCAATACTAATGCTTGTTGTGGGTGCACTTTAGCACCACCGATCTGGTAACCTTTTAAACCACACTGATCAATTAACCAACCTGCCGCTAATTTCACATGCTGATCATCAACACCATAACTAGGCATAGCTGGATAATCACCGAGAAGCTTATTTAGCACCTTTTTTGAAATAATAGGGTTTTTAAAAAAGCTACCTGCATTACCAATCACAGCAGGATCAGGTAATTTTGCTTTACGAACCTCACAAACAGTATCAAACACTTGTTGAAGCGTAATCGTTGTTATATCAAATTGATTCAACGGTGAATACGCGATTTTAGGTTGCCATATTTTCGGTAAACAAAAACCAACGGCAACAATAATATGACCGTCTTTTAATTGATGTTTAAAAACAGAATCTCGGTAACCAAACTGGCACGCCTCAGCATCATAACGTTTAATCTCATGAGTAATAACATCAAGTACATCGACGTATTGGCATACATCTTTAAGCTCGACACCATAAGCACCAATATTTTGAATTGGTGACGATCCTACACAACCGGGAATTAACGCTAAATTTTCTAAACCACCAATATTACGATCGACACACCAACAAACTAATTGATGCCAATCTTCACCGCCACCAACGTGAAGACAAAAATTCGTTGCGGTCTCTTTTAGAGTAATGCCTTTTATACGATTAAGAATAACTACGCCTTGATAGTCTTCACAAAAAAGCAAATTACTACCATGCCCTACAACTAATTTAGCCATATGATTAAAACTTGAATCGTGCCAAATATGAATAAAATCATCAATATTTTCGGCTTCAACAATCTGTGTGGCAGTAACATCAATACCAAAGGTATGATAAGGCGCTAACCCATGATCATGTAAAACTTTCATGTTAATTTGAGACCATATCTTTATACTATTTGATTCATTTTACCCGATTCAATCTCACAACGCAGTGTTTTCCCATGAGCCAAGTACACTATCAACCGTTAAATTTAATTCGTTTACCCATTGTCAATAAACTCTATAAAGATTTCTATCCCGCAGGGAAAGCCAAACGTGATGAAATTTTATGGGTAGGAGAATCACCACAAGGCATTGTTTGTTGTGTTCGATTTAAATCTATTGGTGAATTACAATTATTAACAGGTATGCTCGTCAAACCTGACTTCCGTGGTCAAAAAATGGCAACTCACTTACTTCAACATGCCATGCCACAAATAAAACAAAAGCCGTGTTATTGCTTTGCATTTAAAGAACTTGAAATGCTTTATCAGCGTGCAGGATTTTTCACATTACATCCCCAACAATTACCCCATGATTTACAACAACGATTTGAACGTTATTGTAATAGTGGAAAAAAACTCATTCCAATGCAATATAACGCTCAGCCATAATTACAATTTAGTGAGGTAGTTATATATCTGACAATGAGATGGGTTGACTTGCTGCTTTTTCTGATATAATTCGCTTCTTAACTCAAATTTATCTTCTTATAGATCGTGTAAACGAGGCGATAATGGATTCAGCTATTGCTAACAGGCAGCATATAGATCAGCTGCCGCGTATTGCGCACAAGCCCGAAAATTTAGAGACTCTTTTTGACGCGAGTTCTTTCAGGAAGCGTTTGTACCAAGAAATTGATTCAGCACAACAACGTATTTATATCGTCGCGCTTTATCTACAAGATGACGAAGCTGGTCGCGGTATACTGACGGCGCTATACGAAGCAAAACAACGTAATCCAGCATTAGATATTAAAGTATTCGTTGACTGGCACCGTGCTCAGCGTGGCCTTATAGGTGCAAGTCAATCTGATGGTAATGCTGCGTTGTACCGTGAATATGCCGAGAAATATCAACATTCAATTGAAGTCCTTGGTGTACCAGTACGCAATCGTGAAGTCTTTGGCGTCTTACATCTAAAAGGCTTTATTATCGATGATACCGTAATATATAGCGGTGCTAGCCTTAATGATGTTTATCTCGCGCAACATGAACGCTATCGCTATGATCGCTACCATGTTATTAAAAACAGCAAATTAGCGAACAGCATGGCACAATTTATCACTGAAACCTTAGTGGAAAGTGATGCGGTTAATTGTCTAAATCAAGCGGTACGTCCAGATACAAAATCATTAAAAAGTGCGATTAAAGACCTTCGTGCAGAGTTACAGCAAGCAAGCTATCACTACACATCAGAAGCGATTGCAGCAGATGAAGTAGGCTTAACACCATTAATTGGTTTGGGTAAACGTCGTAATCAACTCAATCAAGACATTTGTACTTTAATTGCCAGTGCACAGCAAAAATTAACTATTTGCACTCCTTATTTTAATTTCCCTCGTGGCGTTAGCAAAGAAGTCATTAAAGCACTAAAACGTGGTGTAAAGGTCACGATTGTTGTTGGAGATAAAACAGCAAACGACTTTTATATTCCGCCATCAGAGCCATTTAAAACTATCGCAGGTCTACCTTATCTCTACGAAGTAAACCTCCGTAATTTTGCAAAAAGTAATGAAGCAGCAATCGCAAGTCGCCAACTAGCAATTCACTTGTGGAAGCATGATAAAAATAGCTTTCATCTTAAAGGGATCTGGGTCGATGACCAATATATGCTGGTCACGGGTAATAATTTAAACCCACGAGCATGGAAACTTGACTTAGAAAACGCCATTCTTATTCATGATAAAAATCAACTTCTCGCCCCACAAACTCAGCAAGAAATTGATTGTATACTGACTCATACCACTTTAATTGGTAGCTATAAACAAATCGAAAAAATCGACACTTACCCCACCAAAGTGAATAAATTAATTAAGCGGATCCGCCGAATTAAAGCTGATCATATCCTTAATCAAATTCTATAGCACTAATATCAAGCGCAGTAATAATTACTATTGCTGCGCTTGTCATTATCATCTGTTGCACCAGTATTCCTCATCCATCAAGATACCCAATAAAAATAAACGTCAAAATCACTCTATTCCAACATTTTAAATACATGCAAAAAACCACACATCCCTCAGCATCACTTCCCAATAAATAACGATCGCCGTAGATGGAGAAAATGCCAAATAATGTCAGGAACATTATTGGTCAACTGAACTGACTCGCTATCATTACCATTTTCTACAAACGAAAAAAACCTAAACCATTCTATTCAGGCTTCTTCAATAATGTGAAATGGACGGGACTTGCCATACCGAACATCAGCACGCCCCTCTACGTGACTGGCCGTTAAGCTTCCCAATAGAAAGTTAACCAACTGAACTACCACTCCGTAGTGTCTATTCTGCATCATCTTACTTTTATACAGACGAAAAAAACCTGAATCGTTAGATTCAGGTTTCTTCAATAATAGCGGAGTGGACGGGACTTGCCATACCGAACATCAGCGCGCCCCCTGCGTGACAGGCTGTTAAGCTTCTCAATAAAAAGTCGAACCAATTGAACTACCACTCCGTAATGTCTATTCTGCATCATCTTACTTTTATACAGACGAAAAAAAACCTGAATCGTTAGATTCAGGTTTCTTCAATAATGGCGGAGTGGACGGGACTCGAACCCGCGACCCCCGGCGTGACAGGCCGGTATTCTAACCAACTGAACTACCACTCCGC
>NZ_PYOO01000028.1 GCF_003026395.1 Photobacterium iliopiscarium
CCATGTTATTGCCGGATTGAGCATTGCCGATGTTGACGCCAAAGAAAGCGGTACTTCTGGTCAAATGACGGTTGAGCTTAATGTTGAACATGGACAACTATCGATTATTGCGGCTGATACGCAAGGGCTAACGGTTACCGATAATGGTGATGGTAAGCTCGTAATCAGTGGCGATATTGACAAGATTAATACTTTGTTAGATGGCGGGATTAAATATACGGGTGATACGAATTTCAACGGTAATGATCAGCTAACAATGACCACATCGGATAATGGCAATGTTGGTAGTGGCGGCGTATTAACGGATGTGAGTACGGTTGATATTACAGTTGTTGCTGAAAATGATGCACCAGTAAACGAAGTACCAACAACCATTACTGCGAGTGAAGATACGGCTACGGTTGTTGATGGGCTTACAGTAACAGATGTCGATTTTAATGAGCTTGCTAATAACGAAGGAATGTCAGTTACTTTATCCGTTAACCACGGCTCATTATCAATTACTTTACCTATCAACAGTGGCGTTGAAGTTACTGATGATGGTAGCGGTAATGTGGTACTGAAAGGCTCAATGGCAGATATTAATACTGTGCTTGATAGTGGTGTAAGTTATACCGCAACTGAAAACTTTAGTGGCAGTGATGAACTGACTATTACGACAACAGATGGTGGCAATACTGGAATCGGTGGTAGTTTATCTACTACCAATAAAGTTAATATTACAGTAACGCCAAAAGCAGATGCGCCATCATTGAGTTTAAGTACCGATCATCTTCAAACTGCTGCGATTCAAAGTTCATTAGGAACAATGTTACCGTTGATTGGCTTAATTGTTGCGGCATCGGCTGATGCATCTGAGACACTTACTATAAAAATTAGTGACTTAGGCTCAGCATCGATTGTTGATAAAGCGGGTAATGTTATTGGTACTGATTTAGGCAATGGCGAGTGGCAGATTACAGCTCAGGATTTAAGTGACGTTTATATTAAAGATCTTGATCAAGGTAGCCATACTATACGCATGGAAGCAGTATCAACAGAATCTGATGGTTCCCAAGCTATATCACCACCAGTAAACATCAATGTGGTTGTTGATGATCTTAGTGCTACTAATAATGTGATTGGTCAGAATAGTGCTTCCGACCAAGCTAATTTAGTGATTGATAGTACAGCACAAGCAACGTTATTGGGTGGTGATGGAAATGATATTTTGGTCGGTGGGTTAGCATCTGATATTTTAGTTGGTGGTCGAGGCGATGATATCTTATGGGGTGGTGATCTCGATGGCAATGGTGATGGTGTTAAAGATACCTTCCTATGGTCTGGCAGTGATTTTGGTACGACTAATGCGCCAGCAACTGACACTATTATGGATTTTGAAGTCGGTATTGATACCATCAATTTGGGCGATGCACTTGATAGCCAAAATATTCAATCTTTAGATGATCTTAACAATCGTCTAAATATTATTGAGCAACAAGGTAATACCGAAATTCAGATTTTTGATGACCAACATCAAGTAGTACAGAATATTATTATTAATGGCGTTAGTCATAATGATCTCTTTGGTGACAATACTGCCAGTATGACTAACGAAGATAAACTGGATTCGTTACTTAATAGCGGTAATCTTGAATTGGGTGATAACTTTGGTAATCAACAGGACAATACATTAATTGCTGATAATCAAGGTGAATCATTATTTGGTTTTGATGGTAATGATATTCTTGTCGCTGGCGAAGGTAATGATATTTTAACGGGTGGTAACGATGATGATATGTTTACATGGCATGAAACGTCGCTTTCTACCGTATCAAATACTGATACCATTACTGATTTTGAATTAGATAAAGATCAAATCAATATTCATGATTTACTGACTGATGATGAAAATGCTAATTTAAATATGGATGATTTATTAAGCCATGTAAGTGCTGATGTAGATGGCAAAGGCAATGTCAATCTTGAGGTGAGTAGCCTTGAAGGTAAGTCGCAGCATATTGTGTTAGAAAATATCAATCCACAACAAGACTTAGGTCTAGCCGATGGGGCATCATCTGCTGATATTGTGTCATCTTTGTTTAGCCATAATGCATTTCATATTGATAATACGAATTAACGAGTAATTTATTTAAAAAATAGTTTTAGATCGCAAAAGCCGTTCATTTAAGATGAACGGCTTTTTTTAATACTAATATTTGAATCTTAATAATATTATGATTTTGCTCTTACGATAGACGAATATCGATATTTTTTATAATGCAGGGGGTAACTGTCTTAACAATGCAAATACTTGTTTTTGTTTATTATGAGAAGCGACAAATCCAATTAAGGTTTTATCCGCTGTATGTGCCTTAGCAATATAACCGTCATGATCTCGTTCAATCTGCCAATGGATATCCATAGCGGTTGTGATCCCCGCTAAACTTAATGGTAACCACGGTGTTTTGGCTTTAATTAACATTGGCGGTAATGATAACGGTGTCGGTGTTCCTACTAATGTTTTAGCCAGTGCTATCGCTGATAACATGATGGGTTGAATAAACGCACTAATTTTACCGTTGATCTCAGCACAATCGCCAATAGCGTAGACGTTAGTGGCTGAGGTTTGCAGCATATTATTGACAATAATTCCTCGATTAGTACTGATTCCAGCTTGTTGTGCTAATTGAAGCCTTGGTGCTAATCCCATAGCAGCAATGATGATATCTGTATGTATATCCTCTTTTTCTTGCTGTGAAATTATCATCTGTTTACCATCAGTGTTAATTTCACTGATTGTGGCATTTAACTGAAGGTCGATGTCTTTTTGACTTAACACTTGGTGTAGCTCTGCGGCAATAAAATCTGGTAATAAAGCGGGCATCATGGCAGCGGCTTTATCGCACAATGTAATTTGTTTATCAGCGGTAGCTAAATCAATGGCTATTTCAGTACCAATTAAACCCGCGCCTAAAATAGTAATATGCTTTGCGGCATTTATTTGTGATTGGTTTTGTTGTAATTCAGACAGACTATTTAAGGTTATGATCTTATCGGTCGCATTACCTGCAAACTTCGGTATAAATGATGTAGCACCCGTTGCAATAATTAACGAAGAATACTGCAATTGTTGTTGATTGAAATATACCCATTGTTGCGCAGTATTAATTTCGTTAATAATCGTTTCTGTTATTAACTTAATATTATATTCTGCTGCAAACTCAGCGGCGGTTTGTTTAATAAGATCTGTCGCTTGTTGATGACGACTAAATACATGGCTTAGTTCTGGTTTAGAATAATCAGTACCTTGATCCGCAGTTACTAAAGTAATGGCAGTATGTTGATCCAGTTTTCTAAACGATTTCACCCATTGGTAAGCAGCGAAGCCACTACCAATGACAATAATTGGATTTGACATTGTTAGCTCTCATTTCATTTAGTTGATAGGCTCAAATACTTCTTTACCAATACCACATTCTGGGCAAAGGAAACTATCAGGCACATCTTCCCAAGCAGTACCAGGGGCAACATCTTGATTCGGTTCACCAAGTGCAGGATCGTAAACCCATTGACAAACAGTACATAACATTTTTTGACCACTGGTTGTTTGTGCACAACATGTGGCTGTGGTATCTGTTGCGGGTTCTACTTCAACAACGCCTGTTTGTTCTACTATTTCAGGAATATCAATCGCGACTTGTAGTGTTGCTGCTGGTGTTACTTTGGTAGTGAAAGGTGCGTAATGATCATAAGGACGTTCAGTTTGAGCCCATTCTTTAGCGATCTTTTTACCATGATCACGGCATTCTTGTAGTGCTTTACCATCTGGACGCCACTTGGTTTTAAGGCCAATGGTAGTAAAGAAGCCTGCATCAGTTAAGCGCGCATGAATACGATCAACCGCGCCACCGTTCCAACCATAACTACCAAATGCACCCGCTTTTTTATTTTTAAAGCGTAAGCCAGTGATTTCTTCTAGTAGACCAGCAACTTTAGGCATCATGACATTGTTCATTGTTGATGAGCCGACAAGTATCCCTTTAGAGCGGAACATATTAGAAATAATTTCATTTTTATCATGACGAGCAACATTGAAAATACGCACAATGACTTGATTATCTTCTTCAGTGATCCCTTGTGCTATTGCATCTGCCATCATGCGGGTATTATTTGACATAGAATCATAGAAAATAGTGATGCGGTTTTCTTGATATTGATCGGCCCACTCAAGGTATTTCTCAATTATTTGAGTTGGATTATCACGCCAAATGACACCGTGTGAGGTTGCAACCATGTCTACTGGAAGGTTAAAGCCGAGAACTTCTTTAATCTTATTGGTAACTAGTGGGCTAAATGGTGTCAAAATATTTGCGTAATAACGTAGGCACTGATCAAGCAATTCGTTTTGGTCGACTTCGTCATTAAATAAACGCTCATCACAGTAATGTTGACCAAAAGCATCATTACTAAATAGAACCGCATCTTCTGTCATGTAAGTCATCATGCTATCAGGCCAGTGCAACATTGGTGTTTCAACAAACACTAATGCCTTACCATTACCAATATCAAGCGTATCGCCTGTTTTTACGGTGTTAAAGTTCCACTCAGGATGATGATGATGACCAACGATTGAGTCAATTGCGTTTTCAGTACAATAGATCGGTGTATTAGGAATACGGCTCATTAATTCACTTAGAGCACCAGCATGATCTTCTTCAGCATGGTTAATAACGATAAAATCAATGTCGTTCAGATCAATTTCTTGTTCTAAATTTTGTAGGAAAGCTAATGTGAATTTGTGATCAACGGTATCGATGAGTACATTCTTGCCTTCACGAATGAGATAACTATTATAGCTCGTACCACGGGTTGTTTTATATTCGGTGCCATGAAAATCACGTACTTCCCAATCTCGTTGTCCAACCCAAGTAATATTGTTTTTAACATGAACAGCCATTTTAAAATTCCTTTAACGCTTTAAGTTGTATTTTGAATGCATGTTATTCTTCGTGGTGATATCTGTCAATTAAAAAGAGTCATTTAAAATACATGTTATAATTTATTTGTTTATTATCAATTGATTAATGTTTATTTTTGTTTTTGAACCGTCAGTGTATTGGCGGTTCATGATCGGAAGGAAATTATGTGAGCTGAGGGCGAGACTAAGCTGAAGTGTTAATTAAGATTAAAAACCAGTGCAATAATAGTAATCAGGCTCACCGCATTGAGTACTGAATAGAGAATCGTTTTTGGCATGCTAAATGCCAAATTATTAAAATCCCGTTTTGAGCCAATAACGGTAATCGTTAAAGGTAATACAACCAATAAGCCAAATATCCAACGGATAGTATCAGTGATGGCGTAACCTATTTGAGTTTCAGCAACAATAAAACCTAGAATAGACAAAAGGAGGGTGGTGAGTGAAATTGCAAAGGTTCGATTGTAGGAATCCATTAGCTGAGCAAAAGCTTGATATTCTTCATCCGTAAAGTCTGGTTTGTTTGCCATGTGTTTTTCAGTCTAATAATGAGATAACTATTTCTATTATAACGGATCATTACTGAGATAACGAAAATAAAGATAGCAACGCTAAAAGAGAAATATAGAAAGTGTGCATTTAATAACCACAGATGAATGGTTTTAGTTATCTAACTGTATCTGTTAGGTAAAATACATTAAAAAACGTTTTAAAATTAATCAGTTGACCGTTTTTTAGTTTACAGTAGCTAATGTGAATTGTATTATACGCCGCATGGAGAGATGGCTGAGCGGTTGAAAGCACTGGTCTTGAAAACCAGCATACGTTTATAGCGTATCTAGGGTTCAAATCCCTATCTCTCCGCCAAATTCTTAAAAAGCCAACATTTAGATGTTGGCTTTTTTTCGTCTAAGTAAAAGTAGCAATATATTTAATTGGCGCAATAAAAGCGGGTTCAAATCCTCTAATACCCAAATCAGCTCCGCCAAATTTAAGAAAGCCGTTAAGAATTTAGCGTTTTTTCGTCTAAGTAAAAGTAGCAATATATTTAATTGGCGCAATAAAAGCGGGTTCAAATCCTCTAATACCCAAATCAGCTCCGCCAAATTTAAGAAAGCCGTTAAGAATTTAGCGTTTTTTTGTCTGAATAAAATAGTGATGTATTTAATTGGTGCAATAAAAGTGGGTTCACATCCTCTAATACCCAAATCATCTCCGCCAAATTTAAGAAAGCCGTTAAGAATTTAGCGTTTTTTTGTCTGAATAAAATAGTGATGTATTTAATTGGTGCAATAAAAGTGGGTTCACATCCTCTAATACCCAAATCATCTCCGCCAAAT
>NZ_PYOO01000029.1 GCF_003026395.1 Photobacterium iliopiscarium
GCGAGATCAATACAAATAGTGCTAGGCTTATTCATGGTATGGGCTCCTTTTTGGTTGACACTATAACTTTAGCTGACAATGTCAGTAAGGTGGGGAGTCCATACCATTGAGCTATCCGTGATCTACTTATCACGCGTTTGAGCATAAAAGAAACCAGTGAAAATATTACCAGCAACGCTCAGGTGAACCTTTACTATTACTGTTTAACGTTAATCTTTTCTTATCTAAGCAGTCAGTATCATTTTCTTGCTTAGTTTGTGCTGTAGCGGTGATTATATAATCTGCGGTTTGTGGTGTGATCGTGAATACATAACGGTCTTTATCAGTATCGCAAAAAGAACAACTACCACCACTGACAATAGTAAAATCATAGGCACTATCTTGGGTATAACTTTCTTCGAGCGCTAATTGAATTTTAATCAGATCTCCCATAGCCTGAGTGCGATGCCCCTTCAATACATGCGATTGATATGAAGGGTAAGCAATAGCGGTTAATACTCCAATGACTGCCACTACAATCAACATTTCGATCAGCGTCACGCCTTTTTGTTTAATCATCTTCCGTAATCTCTTAAATATTCGAGTTGCCTCGATAACTGGTTGATATCCTTATTCTGCTATTTTGCGGTGGTGATAAACTCTGAAGCAAGTTGTTCTTAGGGATCAGAATGACGTTAATAGGGATTTGGGGAATGGCTCGCGAAATTATCACGCACTTTCATTACATACATCACAGCGGTGACAGTCAGCGGGGATTTACGCTGCTGGAATTGGTGTTCACGGTTGTGATCATGGGCATTGTTATTGCAATGGCAGCCCCGAGTTTTAATGGATTAATTGAATCTAATAAAATTAAGCGCTTGGCAACAGAAATAGAATGGTTACTGGTGCAAGCCAAATCAGAAGCAGTGATGCAAGGAAAAAATATATATGTTAATGCTCCATTAGTACCAGGTACGAGAATAAATAGTGGTTGGTGTGTTTTTACTTCAACAGATGTAAGTGACAAAAGTTGTGATGATATCGATACTAATAGTCTTTCTTCAATCGACAGTGCTAATTTTTCTGGGGTGACTTTTGAAAATAGCAAAACATTAACTCAATTTTCTTTTGATCCTATTTATGGCAAGCCAAACAACATAGGTTTTGGTGGTAATTTTGATTATCAATTAGGTGATTATCATTTAAAAACAGTTATTTATAATAAGACTGGACGTATATATACCTGTCTTCAAGATGGATCTAATAAGTTGAGTAATTATGAGAAGTGCTAATCAAGGTTTTAGTTTAATTGAATTACTCATAGCATCGTCTGTAGGATTAATTGCAATAGGTATTGTCGGTTCGGTTTTTTTATCCGGTTATCAAGCCGCGAATAAGCGTTCATTAGAATTGTTACTGCAACAAGATGTCAACGATGCTTTTCGACTGATAAAAGAAGATGTACTGCGAGCAGGGTATGTATCAAGTGGTGGTAATACTTTAAGGCTTTTACTCCCGAATGGCGTTAGTAAGGCTGATAATGTTGTGTATGTTAATACGACTGAAGATTGTTTAGCTTATACATATCAAAATGAAGATGGATTACAGATCTATAATTCTGCTTTTTTAAAAGAGATTAATGTCGATGGAAAAAAAATTAATGTTCTGAAATATAATTCTGCGTCTGCTGCAATAAGCACTGATGAAATATGTGAAATATCTGGAGCATCTTCATTATTATATGAAAAACAGATAGCTGTCAGTAAGTTTAAAATTGAACACAAAGAAATAAGTTCAGCTAGTGCGACCAGTCAATTAATTAAAATAACCCTTGCTGCCCATTTAAAAAATGATGATTCAGTAAGTACCGCGAAGTCGATTCAGATTAAAACAAGGAATTGGCAATAATGAATAAACATCAACAGTCAGGGATGACGACACTATTAATCACCAGCATGTTATTAATAGTGGCGTTGTTATTTTCATTGGCGTCATATAAGAATTTATTTTATCAGATTAAGCGTACACAAAATGAAGTCTTAGCTAGACAAGCGCATTGGGCTGCCGAAGGTGGGCTGGAGTGTGGGTTTGCGCAAATTCAAAAAGCTGGAAATATATCAGATGCAATACTAACTGATTGTAATAACGGACAGGAATTAACATTAAGTACTGATAATGGTAAGTCGGTACTAACTTCAGAAACGGATAATAAATATAAGAAAATAGCTAAAACAATCGTTGCTGGAGGTGCAAGAAGTAGCGGGGTAATTAAAAGTTCTGCTGATTTGTTTTTCAATGGAAAATATAATATATCGCCTGACTATATTAATGAGAGTGGAGATGATAAATGTAACATTATCAGATACCAAAAAAATATTTATTTAAATAAGTATGATAAACAATTGTCAGCTATTAATAATAAAGATATAAAAAGTAAGTGTGCTAATGAATACTCAACCGAAAATGTAACAAGTAGAACTAAGTTAGAAAAAGATGTTTATAAAGATATAGGTATGGATTTATTTAAAGAAACGTTTGGTGTTGATAGGAGTAATTGGAAAGAAGTTAAGGATAAGCATTTTTTTAATAGTGATAAAACAATTGGTAGCAGTTGTCTCGATAAAATAGAAGCTGGTATAGCTCAGGGTAAAAGACATATATGGATTACTGGTGATTGTATTCTTGATGATAATGCTATTAAAAAATTACCACAACAGAATTCAAGTGAGGAAAGTCTATTTATTCTTGTGCATAATGGAATTCTTAGTTTAGATGGAGTTGGTTTATATAAAGCGATATTTTATTTGTTTATAAATGAAAATATATCAGTAGGGGCACAGTGGGATGGTACCGCAATAGATCCTAGAGATCCTAAAATGTATGTAACAACTGATGAAGATAAAATATCTGCGATAGATTTTAGTCTTAAGACTATAGCATATTTAAATGGCTCTCATCGACCAATTGGTGGGTTTATTTTTGATGCATCGGGTTATGTTATTTATTTTCGACTATCTATTGATTTAGATTATGATGGCGAATTTATCAATGATTTATTAGCCCCATTTGGTAAACCTACTTGGCAGCAAGGATCTTGGCATGATTTCTAATATCAAAAAAATAACAGGCTTTGGCTTATTAGAAGTGGTGATTGCCCTTGGTGTACTTTCTGTTGGCGTATTAGGTTTAGTGAAGATGCAAGCTTATATGGAAGTAAAAGCAGAAAACGCGTTAAAGACTCTAGATGCACTTCATATAGCAGAAGCGCAGATGGAGTTGTTTACTACGAGGGCACAGAGTACAGCTGGAGGCACTATTCTTTATGAATCTATTTCGGCTTCAACAACGACTTTTGTTTTAGATAATCAAACAGCTCAAAAAATTATCACAGTGAAAAGTGATGTGCCTGTTTCCAATGCAAAAGACATCACAGTAAAGATTGAATGGCGTGATAGGCGTAATGATTTACGAACAGTAGAGCTAAAAACTGTCATCTCTAAATACAGTGAATTTGATTAAACAACGGCTATCATCGCTAAAAAGACATAATTTAAACCAAATTAAATCGTTTTGAACAAAAAATGTTCAAACGATTTTTTTTTGTAAAAAAACAATTGTCAGGATCAAAAATCTCCCTATAATGCGACCTCACTGACACGGACAACGGCGCAAGCAGTTACCGAAAGTCAGTATTGTTCTTTAACAATTTGACCATGCAATCTGTGTGGGCACTCACTAAATAGTTAAGTCGAAAGATTTATCAATAAACTGAGTGACCAATACAAAATAGCCCAATCTATTTATAGAGAAGATTATTTTGG
>NZ_PYOO01000003.1 GCF_003026395.1 Photobacterium iliopiscarium
TGATAACACCGTCGGTAGCAATCGAGGTAATAGTAATCGCTGCCGCAATGTCAGTATCAACGGTGTAAATATGATCATCTGTCGCAGTGGCGCTATGGCCTGCTTCATCATGAGTTGTCACGGTAGCGGTGACGTTATCTGTGGTGGCGTTATCTAATACGCTGCCATCGACGTTTGCCGTCCACGTTAACTTGCCATTGTGACTTTCTACTGTGGCAGTACCTACCGCTTTACCATCTACAGTGATCGTAACGGTATCGCCAACTTTGACATCACCATCAACGGTACCGGTTACAGGCACTTTGCCGTGGGACTCTTCATCATTAATCACATTGTCACCACCAATGGTGGTGATGGTGACACCCGCATCTAACGTAGAGTGCGATATATCACTACTCTCTTCTATATGGCTTTTTTTAATACTTGGCTCGTAAGCAGTATCAAAACCAGCCTTTGCTAGCATTGAGTCATTATCATAATTAATTGTGATAAAACTTGCTGTCGCTGACGAACCATTTAATCCCGTACGGCCAGCTGCTAATTCGTTACCTGCTGCTGTTGCTTCAAATAATGTAGTCGGATCTTGTCCGGTTAAAATAGCATTATGAATGGCATTAATGTCGTTATTAGAGAACGCAGCATTCTTAATACCATTACTATTAAAATCAATACCACTATCTAAATTAACAACTTTGATTCCATCAACAGATAACATTGAACAAGTGGGCACTGATTGTTCAATAACTTGTTCAATGCCATCTTTCTTAAAAATCATTTTAGTGTTGCTATTTGCAACAATAATTTCATCAAGTTGCAATTGATGATGATTATCTATAGCTAAAACATCCTTATTATTTTTAATAACAAAACAGGTACCATCAATAACCTTTAACTCATTCGTATTATTTTCGATTTTAGCCATAAAAAAATCCAACATTTAACCTTACAATTAATAACAATTAACAACCATTAGTGTCATTAAATTAGTTATTATCATTAATGCATATTTAACATGTGCATGCCGCTGTATATTCTTACGACGCATTAAACAAAAAATATCACTTTACGTCAATACATTAGATGATTATCATTCACGGATATAATAATTAATCAACACATTATGTATAATATTTAACGATACTTAATATTAAAAGTATTGATATAATGAGGAAGGTTATAATATTCATTATTATGATACATCTTAATAACAGCAATTAATAAATATATCATTCAAAACAAAACATTAACGTTACTACAAGCCTTTATTTTTGAGACATAGGTTTTATATGAGCAAAAAAAACATCTCGATATCAACCAATGATCTCGATTTTATTGATGATAAATCTGCTGCGTTACTATTAAATACCCCGAAGAATGCCAGAGTCATTTTATGGATAATGGTCTTATTTTTCTTGCTTGCCTTTATTTGGGCTTATTTTGCAAAACTTGATAAAGTCACAACTGGCTCAGGTAAAGTTATTCCATCATCTCAGTTACAAGTAGTACAAAATCTTGAAGGTGGGATTGTTAAACAAATTTTAGTTAAAGAAGGCCAAGCAGTAAAAAAAGGGCAAACATTATTATTGATTGATGACACTCAATTTAAATCTGATTTTGAAGAAAAAACACAGAGCCTTGCAGCAATGCATGCCGATTCATTACGTCTTAACGCCTTACTTGCTAGTGTTACCATCAATAATAAAAACACTCAAAATACCCAATGGCGGAAAAGTGTTAATGTCACAAGATTAGCACCTGTTTTTAGTACCGAATTTAAGAAAAAGCATGCTCAATTAGTACAACGACAACTTAACCAGTTTTCAGGTAAATTAAATAATTTAGAAAACCAACTATCCGTTGCCTCACAACAAGCATCACAAAAAGAACGAGAACTAACAGAAACTCGAGCTCGAGTATCTAATCTTCGTGATAGTTATAATATCGCCTTAAAAGAATACAACATCACTAAGCCATTAGCCGATGAAGGTGTTGTTCCTCGTATTGAATTATTAAAGTTACAGCGATCTCTAAATGATACTAAACGTGATTTAAATTCGGCCAAACTACAAATTCCAGTGACTCAAGCTGCAATTCAAGAAGCAGGATTTAAATATATTGATATCGCTCTACAATTCCGTTCAGAAATTCAAGCTAAATTGAACGAAACCAGCGATAAATTATCCAGCATGACTGAAACACAAGTGGGTCTAAAAGATCGCGTGAAGCGTACCACTGTCATCTCTCCAGTTAATGGCACCATTCAAAAAATATACGTCAATACCGTTGGCGGCGTTATTCAACCCGGAATGCCACTAATTGAAATAGTACCCACTGAAGACTCACTATTAATTGAAGCAAAGATAGCCCCACAAGACATTGGTTTTTTAAGACCTGGGTTACCAACAATCATAAAATTTAGCGCCTATGATTTTACTAATTATGGCGGTCTAAAAGGAACAGTAGAGACAATCAGTGCAGACACAATCCAAGATAAAAAGGGCAATAGTTTCTATCAAGTAAAAATTCGTACCGATGCAAGTAGCCTTAAAGGTCCTAATGGCGAAGCATTACCAATCATTCCAGGAATGACGGCATCAGCAGATATCATTACAGGTAAACGTTCTGTACTTGATTATTTACTAAAACCAATCCTCAAAGCACGTCAAACGGCATTAAGAGAATAAAATAATGACCAAAAAACATGTATTAAAGAAAATCACTCTATTAATTGGCCTTCAATGTTTGGCAACGCCAGTCATGGCGCAATCTTTAGAGCAAGCTATTGCAGAAACATTATCAACTAACCCTGATATAAAAAGTGCTTACAATGAATTTCAAAGTAAGCACCAATTGATTAATGCGGCCAAAGGCGATTATTTGCCATCCGTAGATCTAGAAGCAGGTATTGGGCATGATGATTACAAAGCTAACAGTCCTTCAGGTCAGTACAATCCTCAAAGCGCTCAAATTAATATTCGTCAATTAATTTGGGATGGCTCAATTACGTATAACGATATTCAACGTAATAAATCAGAAACAGAAGCTCAACGCTATCAGTTATTATCTGATGCACAAGACAAAGCACTTAAAGCAACAGAAGCTTATCTTGATGTTCTACATGCTCAAGATGTATTAACCCTGTCGCAATCAAATCTTAAAGTTCATCAGAAAATGTACGTTGATATCAAAAAACGTGCGGATGCAGGTATTGGTTCAACCGCGGATTTAGCGCAAGTTGATGGTCGTTTAGCCAGCTCTAATACTAATTTATTAGCTGCTGAAAGTAATCTTCAAGATAAGATCACCGCTTTTGTTCGAGTTATTGGTGTTTACCCTACCGATCTAGTAAAGCCTGAAGTTGATAGTAATTATCTACCAATATCTTTAGATGATGCATTAGCTAAAGCAAATAAAAGTAATCCGGTGGTTTATATTGCATCAAATGATATTAATGCCGCTGAATATCAATACAAGCAAGCACAAGGTACCTTCTACCCTTCTTTTAGCATTGAAGCATCACAAGAATGGGGACAAGATCTTAACGGTTCAACTGGGGATACAGATGAACTAAAAGCCATGTTAAAAATGCGCTATAACCTATTTAATGGCGGAAGTGACGTTGCTAAATCACGTCGAGCGGCTTACCAAATCAATAAATCCAAAGATATTCGTGATCGCGCCCATCGAATGTTAGAAGAAGGTACTCGCCTTTCATGGAGTGCATTAACATTATCGAAAAAGCAAAAATTATTCTTACAAGAACACGTTGATGCATCTGCTCGTACCGTTATTGCTTATGAAAAACAATTTAAGATAGGTCAACGTTCTCTACTAGATGTTCTAAACACTGAAAACGAATTATTTGAAGCGCGTAAAGCTTATTTAACAGCGGAGTATGATGGCATATTGGCAAAATACCGCGTGTTAAATGCTACCGGATTAATTCTTAGTGAGATGCGAGTTGAAATACCTCAATCTTGGGCGCAGTCAGTTAAATAAAGGAACAAAATATGAAATACATCGTTATAGGGTTATTTGCACTATCATTATTTGGCTGCTCACTTTCAGTGCCTCAACCACCCATTGCTAAGCAAACCAAAAATTTGTTTGATAACGACAGTGATGGCGTTATCAATCAACGTGATCACTGCCCTAAGACACCACTTGATGCAATCGTCGATAACGATGGTTGTCCAACCTATGTCGACAGCTCTGAAGAAAATAAAATTCATGTATTGTTTGCTAATGATTCTTCAGCTATTCCGGAAAGCTACATGAAGAACATAAAGGATATGAGTGGATTCTTAACAAAATATCCAAAAACTCATATTGAACTCAAAGGTTATGCAAGCCCAGTGGGTCAAGCTGCTTACAATATTGCTTTATCAGAACGTCGTGCCAACGCAATTCGTCAAGCATTAATCAATGATGGTGTTACACCCTCTCGTATTAAAACAGTTGGCTTTGGCGATAGTGATCCAGTTAAAGCATATGATGTTGAAGAAAGTAATACATTAAGTCGTCGAGTTATTGCACAAGTCATTGGATCTCAGGGAAATGTAGTGAAAGAATGGACGGTATATACCGTTCGTGAAAACTAAACAGAAAATTGCCCATTGAAGAAGATAACTTTTTGGTTACTTTGTTGTTTACTAGCAGTAAATGTTTTTGCTGCTAGTAACACACAACAAATAGAAAAAATAACACAATTTTATGGTGATCGAGCAGGAAAACGAGCAACAGCTTGGCGTCAGCTTATTAATACTTCACAAGATTTGTCTGAATCACAAAAATTAAAGGTTATTAATGATTTTTTTAACCAATTTGTTTTTATCAGTGACCAAAAGCTATGGAATCAAGAAGATTATTGGGCTACACCTTATGAGTTTGTTGGTATTGGCGCTGGGGACTGTGAAGACTTTAGTATTGCTAAGTATCAAGCACTGCTTGAGCTAGGTATTGATGATAATAAACTCAGATTAGTCTACGTAAAAGCGCTTGAACTTAACCAGTTCCATATGGTTGTTACTTATTATCCCACACCATCAGCAATACCTTTGATATTAGATAATCTCAAAGGGAATATTTCACTGGCTACTGAACGTAATGATTTATTACCGATATACAGTTTCAATGGTAGTAAATTGTGGCTTATGAAACAAAAAGGACAAGGAAAAATAGCAGGTAATGCTTCACGTTTAAGTCTTTGGAATGATTTACGCAATCGGTCGCAACATATAAAACTTAACCAACCACGAAACATTTTTTAATGAGTAAATAACAATGACTCTTTACCGACAACTTCTACTGTGGATGCTAGTTATATTATTTTTATTAACTAGTGCTGTGTTTGCTATCCAATTTAAGACCACAAAAAATTATTTAATTGAACAACAATCAACAGAACTTAATAATGTTGTTAGCTCAATTGGGTTTGCATTATCTCCCTACCTTAAAGCAAAAGATCTTATTTCTGCCGAATCTGTTATCAATGCTACCTTTGACTCAGGTTATTACAGCCAGGTAAAACTGACGTTATTGGATTCTGAAAAAGAAATTATTCGTCATTATCCACAAGTTACCAATAATGTTCCTCATTGGTTCCAATCTTTAGTCCACATTGAAACCATTTCTCAAACAAGAACGTTAACCAGTGGTTGGCTACAACTGGCCAATATTTCTGTTACAAGTAGCCCTATTTCTGCTTATATTCAATTATGGAAAGCGACCATTCAGCTGGTACTTGGGTTTATAGCCTGCCTATTATTCGGCGCAATTGTGCTAGCATTCGTTCTCAATAAAGTACTAAAGCCTCTAAAACAAATTCAAAAAAGTGCTCAAGAGATGGCGCTTAATCATTTCACAGATCCATTACCAACCCCTCATACTCGAGAATTAAGTGATCTTGTTACCGCATTTAATTCAATGAATATTCAGTTACAACAACATTTTGAACAGCAAGCTCAAGAGACTGATTCATTACGAGTTCGTGCCTATCAAGATCCTGTTTCTGGATTAGCAAACCGTAGTTATTTAATCACTAAATTACAATCATGGTTATTAAATAATCCTAGTGGCGGCATCATTTTATTGAAATCTGATACCATAGAAAATAGCTACCAAAAATCAGGTTATGAGTCAGGAGATCACTTAGTACAAAAATTAGCGGAACGTCTAAAAGAATTATCTGCTGACGACGTTACTATTGCTCGTTTAAATCAATCTGAATTTATACTTATCGCACCTAATGCATCAGAAGATGACCTAATGGAAACTGGTCGCACTATGCTATATATGACATCAGAACTTAACTCTGATCCTCTAGGTATTGCGCCACTTCAAGCCGCTGTTGGTATTGTCGCATGCTCCGCAACACTAACAATAACCGCATTACTTACTCATGCAGATAATGCATTAAATAAAGCTCGTCAAGAAGTAAAAGAACCCATTGCGCTATTAGATAGCAGCAAGAAAAAAACAATACAAATAATGGGTAAACAACAATGGAAAACATTGGTTGATGAAGCGATTGCAAATAACTTAATTCATTTCACCTTTCAACAAGCAATTAATACAAATAATGATGTGATCCATAAAGAGATGTTTGCTTATATCAAAAAAGGCGAGCACAAATTTAATGCGGGTCAATTTTTATCTGCGATAGAAAAACTCAATGAGGGCACTAAATTTGACTGCTATGTCATTGATACTATTTTTAACCAATTAACTAAAAAAACAAAATCAGTCCCTGTCGCTATTAATATTACTCAAAGTAGTATTAATGACACCGGTTTTATTCGTTGGCTTAACCGAAAACTTCAGTCTTACCCACAAATGAAACAATCCATTTTATTTGAATTACCTGAAATTTGTTTTATTAAAAATATCGATAACACTAGCTTACTTTGTGAAATAATTCGCCAAAATGGGTTCCAATTTGGTATCGATAATTATGGTCATAATTTTAGCTCTTTGGGTTATCTCAATAAATTACGTCCTAGCTATGTGAAGCTAGATTTTGCGTACACGTCACAATTAGACGATCAAATGAAAACTGATGTTTTAGAGTCAATAACACGCAGTGCCCATAACCTTTCAATACTTACAATTGCTTCTCGTGTAGAAACGATTGAACAAAAAGAAAAGTTAACACAACTAAAGATCCAAGGTTTCCAAGGTTATATCACAGCTCAGTTAGTTAATGGGAAATAACATGAAAGATCCACTGCTTCAATCACTTGCTTATATCAGTCGCTTTTACGGCCAAGCCAATTCACCGGATGCCTTAATTGCAGATCTACCGCTAACCGATGGTTTACTTACTCCTTATTTATTACCTCGTGCAGCAGAAAAAGCAGGACTTCAGGCGAAACAAACCCAATTAGCACTCACTAAGTTATCACCGTTGCTATTTCCGATCATTGCCTTACTTAAAGGTGGTGATGCTTGTGTCATTCTTAGTATCGATCACGATAAAGGTGAAGCTGAAGTTGTTCTTCCACAAAATGATGCCTCCGAGCAATGGATCAATATTGATGAATTAAACGCGCAGTACAGTGGCCATTTATTCCTCATTAAAAAGCGTTTCCGTTATGATGAACGTTCACCTGAAATTATAAAAAGTCGAGACGGACACTGGTTCTGGAGTACATTATGGGAATCACGTAGTATTTATCGTGATGTCTTTATTGCCTCTATTTTAATTAACATGTTCGCCATTGCGGCACCATTATTTACTCGTTTGGTTTATGACAAAATCGTACCCAATCTTGCATTTGATTCTTTATGGGTGCTTGCTATTGGTATTACCCTTATTTTTGTTTTTGATTTTATACTTAAATTATTAAGAAGTTATTTTATTGATTTAGCAGGTAAAAAATCAGATCTTCTAATCTCAGCAAAAATATACAGCAAAGTAATGGGCATAAGAATGGAAGCAAAACCCGCTTCTGTCGGTGCATTTGCTCGTCACCTACAAGAATTTGAATCCATTCGTGAATTTTTCACATCTGCGACAGTTTCATCATTAATCGATTTACCCTTCGCATTACTGTTCTTATTTATCATCTATGTAATGGCAGGACCTTTAGCATTAGTGCCGCTTGTTGCTGTATTACTCTTAGTGATTTATAGCTACCTTATTCAACAACCATTACGCCGTACAATTGAAGAAGGATCTCGTCTAGCCTCTCAAAAACATGCCAACTTAATTGAAAGTTTATCCGGTTTAGAAACCATCAAAATGTTTGGTGCTCAGAGTCAATTTCAATACCGTTGGGAAGAAGCCGTTACTCATATTTCAAACTGGGGTCTAAAATCTCGCCGTTTAACAGATTCAGTTCAAAATACGGCAGGATTTTTACAACAATTTGTATCAGTCGCAATGATTGTTGTTGGTGTGTATTTAATCGCTAACGGTGATCTAACCATGGGTGGATTAATTGCATCAACCATGTTGAGTGGCCGAGCAGTCGGTCCAATGGTTCAATTAGCCCTACTATCAACACGTTATAATCAAGCTAAATCAGCGATGACCATTATTGAACAGTTAATGGCAATGCCATTAGAACAAGAAGAAGGTAAACGTTATATTCATCGCCCAATTATTCGTGGCAAAATAGAATTTGATAACGTTACATTTTCTTATCCAAATGCAACTCAGCCAGCATTAAAAAATGTCAGTTTCACCATTAATCCAGGTGAAAAAGTGGCTATTATAGGTCGTATAGGCTCAGGAAAAACCAGTCTTGAACGTATTTTAATGGGCTTATATCAGCCACAGCAAGGCTCTGTTCGTATTGATGATACGGACATCAACCAATTACATCATATTGATATTAGGCGTAATATCGGCTGCGTACCGCAAGATATCACTCTATTTTTTGGATCTATCCGCGATAACATTGTCCTCGGACGACCTTTAGCAACAGACAAAGAAATTCTGCTTGCCGCTGAACGTGCGGGCGTCACCGCATTTACTCAACATGATGCCGCTGGTTTAGAAAAGCAGATAGGTGAAGGTGGACACGCGCTTTCTGGCGGTCAACGTCAAGCAATCTCGATCGCGCGAGCCTTTTTAAGTCAACCGCCGATACTTATTATGGATGAACCGACAAGTAGTATGGATAATCGGTCAGAAATGTATATTAAGCAGCAATTACGCCAAATGAAACAAGATGAAACGTTAATTCTTATCACGCATAAAACAGGCATGCTTGATATTGTTGATCGGTTAATTGTCATGGAACATGGTCAGATTGTTGCTGATGGTCCCAAAGAACAAGTATTACAAACATTACGTAACGGTAATATTAATCAATCACCAACAAATAACTAATTGTTGTGATAATACCCACCATTATTTAATTAATAATAGTTGTAATATATAGTCAGTTTGTCCAACATAACAAACTGGCTATTCAAACTCTTTAGGATTCTCGTGGAAAAAGTTGCTATTTTTGTCGATGTCCAAAACATCTATTATACCGTTAAAGAAAAGTATCACTGTAATTTCGATTACAATGCTTTTTGGGCAGAAGTATCACAAGGTCGTGAAATTATCGCTGCTTATGCCTATGCCATTCATAAAGGTGATGAAAAACAACGTCAATTCCAAAATATCCTTCGAGGAATTGGGTTTGATGTTAAATTAAAACCCTTTATTCAGCGCAGTGATGGCTCAGCAAAAGGTGACTGGGATGTGGGGATCACCATTGATGTACTAGAACATGCTGCCGATGTTGATCGTATTATTTTATTATCAGGCGATGGTGATTTTGATTTATTGGTTGATAAAGTACAGACCAAATATAACACCACGGTTGAAGTTTATGGCGTTCCCGGTTTAACCGCGACCTCTTTAATTAATACGGCACAATATTATCGAGAAATTGAAAACACCTTACTTCTTGGGCGTTAATATTTTTCAAAAAAAAAAGGCCAACATATAATGTTGGCCTTCATTTTTTCATCAGGTTTTATTTTACATGCTGAGCATGAACAAGATCTGGATGACTATAAATGTCCATCAGTTCACCTATAGCTTGACGTACCATTTTTACAGGAACAATAATGAAATAAATAGACGCTAAAATCACCATTGTAGGATCTGCATATACGGCTAGATGTGAATATTGAGTCATCATTAAAATTTTCGCAACAACAAAGCCCATTAATACAGAAGCACTGATAACAGTATCCATTATCCACTGTTTTGCTTCTGCATCAGCTAATGCTGAAGAAATATCTCTACTTTTGACTTTGATATAACGATATGTGCCATAACAACCCACAACACTGATCATACCAAAGGCCAAAGCCACTCCTGCATTAATATCACGGCCACCAGCTAAAATAGCTTCAATGGCTGAATAAAATGACCATATACACATCAAGGCAATCACTGAGCCTTTAATCGTAATAACAGCTGGCGCTATCATTGCGACTTGCGAACTATCTTTGTTTATTTCTGGTTTATGAAGATAATGCGCGGCACCTAGGGACAACATGGTTAACGCCAAGCTTACTAAAGAATATGCACCATCAAAAATAATCACTAAAGAACCAACAAGTGACCCAAGTACAATCCCCAAAATAGCAAAAGTAAACGATGACACGGTAGACAACAGGAGTAAACCGCGCTCTTGTTGCATTGAACTAGACATATAGACCTCAATCGACAAATTTTTCGTCGTTTTTTGTTTCATTGTGAAACTAATTAGATGATACAACCACTTCTATTAATACTATAATCTCTGAGCGTCAGGTTTATCGTCGCTAACAAGCGTTATTCTACTCACCTCTGCATTTATATTTAATATCTTGGTACCATCAATGAAAATAGCTCAAATTGAAATGTTTCTATCGACGATAAAAACGGGCTCAATTGCCGAAGCGGCTCGTCGCCATGGAAAAAGTCGAACCACAGTAAGTGCCGCTTTAAGCTCATTAGAAGATAGCTTAGGCGTTGATCTTCTCAATCGTAGCGGTAACCGTATTACACCAACAGTAATTGGCGAAGCAACTGTGAATGATTTTGAACGTATAATCTTAATTGCTAGGGATATTCATTCTCGGTGTGAACAATATAACATTGGGGTCGAAGCCAGTATTCGTATTGCACGAGATGATTCATTACCCGAATCATTATGGCGTCAATTATTACGTCAGATCCGCATTCAATTTCCACAAACAAGTGTCTCAATTTACAGTGCCCCCACTCAAGAACTAGAAGAAATGGTGGCGCAAAATCTTGTCGATGTCGCTTATGGTTTATTACCGAGTACTCATCTTTTTTCACGATTACAACAAACAGATCTCGGCCAAATACGTATGATGTCGGTCGCTCACAAAGATCACCCTCTCAGCCAACTTCGAAAAGTAAACAACGCTGATCTCGAACGTTATACTGAAATTGCCGTCGCCTATTTTGATGAAGAAAGCTTACGGATCGTAACCCCAAAAGCAGGTAAATATATCGCTTTATCTTTTTACGAACATTTACGCGATGCCGTACTCGACCAAACTGGTTGGTCATCTTTGCCCGCAATACTTATTAAACAACACCTTAGAGAAGGGACCCTTAAAGTCATTAAATATAATCGCGCCATGAATTGGCAATCCTATGGCGAAGTCGTTGAAAATGAATCGCGACGAGGGACGGTTGTAAAATGGTTATCAGAACAATTAGAAACCTATTTATTCAATGAAGGTGATTAATTTATTAGTCTTTATGTTAGCCATATTACAATTAACCATAGATATATAGACGCAAACTTTGTACTAATTGATAAAGCCTGCACTTTTTAACTATAATTTCTAACATAATGGTAAATATATCTGACAAATAGCTATTTATTGCTAAACTTATTTTCATCTGTAAATAACTTTCAGACAATATTGAGGCCATAGAAACATAAATTATTCTTAAAAAAAATAATTTATAGTTAAACTTTTCACTATATGCTAGATTGCACAGCGTTTTTAATTCAGAATATGCTCCATAAATAAGGTCGTCTAATACTAGCGTCATTAATGATATCTACAACAATTACAAAAACGACCTAGCATCATGTGTAATAAAAACAATATTATCAGTAACGGACTAGGTATAAGCATTCAGCCGTTACAAGAGTAAATTAAGAAAGTTATATCAATTCGTTGTTTATCTTTTCTAACGTACCCTTAATCGTAATTTAAAAGGAAATAAGCTTTATGATGAGAAAATTAGTTGCTGAATTTATCGGCACCGGTTGGTTAGTTTTAGGCGGTTGTGGTAGTGCTGTATTAGCGGCGGCATACCCAGATTTAGGTATTGGATTTTTAGGTGTTGCTCTTGCATTTGGTTTAACTGTTGTAACCATGGCATACGCAATTGGTCATATTTCAGGTTGTCATTTAAACCCAGCAGTTACTGTTGGTCTATGGACTGGCGGTCGCTTCCCTATCGGTGACGTTATTCCTTACATTGCAGCACAAGTACTAGGCGGTATTGCTGGTGCTGGTGTGCTTTATATCATTGCAAGCGGTCAGGCTGGTTTTGATCTTGCAAATGGCTTTGCTTCTAACGGTTACGGTGCCCATTCTCCTGGTCATTACTCTTTGTTGTCTGCATTCGTTACCGAAGTTGTAATGACATTCATGTTCTTATTCGTAATTTTAGGTGCAACACATAAGCTTGCTTCACCACAAATGGCAGGTCTTGCTATTGGTCTAGCATTAACACTTATTCACCTAATCAGTATTCCAGTAACGAATACTTCAGTTAACCCTGCTCGTAGTACTGGTCCTGCATTATTTGTTGGCGACTGGGCAACATCACAATTATGGATGTTCTGGGTTGCTCCTCTTATTGGTGCGGCTATTGCTGGTGTTGTATACCGCTGGTTATGCCCTGACAATGAATACCGTTCAGTAAGCTAAGTTTACTAAGCCAACACTGAATATAAAAAAGCGAGCTTAATCATTAAGCTCGCTTTTTTTATGGCTTACAATTTATACAGTACTCATCAGCTTCACATTTAGAGATCAACCAACTGTAACAACACTTGTACTGGATGTTTAAATTGAATATGTTCTAGTCGCTTAACTTGACTACGGCATGAATAGCCAGTTGCCATACAGCGAGTGGGATCATACTGATCAATCTTCTCTTTCCAGCTTAAATTAAACACGCTCTTTGACGCTTCTAATTTATCACTTTCATGACCGAATGTACCCGCCATTCCACAGCATCCCACTGGCACCGATTCCATGACACTACCAAAATGTGTGAAAATAGCCCCCCACTGCTTTTCCGCATTAGGTAGTTTAGTTTTTTCCGTACAATGGGCAAACAGGTACCAGGGCTTATCATTTAATGCTGGTCTTTGAGGTACTTGTTGTAATAATGGCAATAACCATTCATGTGCAGTTAAAACTGTAAATTTACCTCGGCGTTGCTGTAGCACTTCAGTGTATTCATCGCGATAACACAGCACTAAAGCAGGATCGACACCCACCATAGGTATATTTAATACCATTAATTGATTTAAAAAATCAGCCGTTGATGTCGCTGTTTTTGCAAACGCCTTTAAGAACCCTTTTACGTGTTGTGCTTTTCCATTGGGTTTAAATGGCAGTAAAATCGGTTTTTTACCTAGTTTTTCAATTAAATGGATAAAATCACGTACAACTTGCGCATCATAAAAACTAGTAAAAGGATCTTGAACAACCAGAACGTAATTTTCCCGCTCATGATCTGATAATGCTTGTAACCATAACATGTCAAAACATAACACATGATGACCACTTAAACTTTCAGCTAAAGTTGGCACTGACAATAAAGGCATATCAACATAACCAATAGTCTTTAAGGTTAACTTTTTCGACCATTGTGGTCTGATTACACTGTTTACGATGACTGGAGCTTTCACCATTAACGGTAAAATACTCTCAACATACGCCACCAAATAATCTTTTACTGGGCGTTGATAACGGCTGTAATAGATATTCATAAATCGTGAACGAAAGCTAGGTACATCAACCTTAATCGGACATTGACTTGCACATGCTTTACACGCTAAGCAACCATTCATCGCATCCATGACTTCATGTGAAAAATCATAACGATGCCGATTAGAACCATAGGTATTTTTTAAACGATCAATAATCTGTTTGATTGTTGGAGATGTGGTTAATAACTGTTGTTCTAGCTCATCAGCATTGATTCCCTGCTCAGCTAATTGCCTTAGCCATTCACGTACTAACCCTGCTCGTCCTTTAGGAGAATGACGACGATCTGCTGAAATTTTCATTGAAGGACACATTGGTGAACTGGTGTCATAGTTAAAACACAAACCATTACCGTTACATTCCATGGCTTGTTTAAAACTATCTCGCGTAGTAACCGCTATTTGGCGATCATAAAAACCTCGCTTCACACTATCAACTTTTACTAATTCACTGTCATTACCAAGTGGTGTACAAATTTTACCTGGGTTCATACGGTTATGGGGATCAAACGCCGCTTTAATTCGACGTAGCTCTGTGAATAATTCTTCACCAAAAAAAGCAGGACCATATTCAGAACGAAATCCCTTACCATGTTCGCCCCACATTAAACCGCCATATTTAGCGACTAATGTAACCACTTGATCAGACACTTCTTTCATTAACAATTCTTGGTGGGGATCGCACATATCCAACGCAGGACGCACATGCAATACACCCGCATCAACATGTCCAAACATGCCATAATAAAGTGATTTTTCATCCAATAACTGTCTAAATTCAGCGATGAAATCTGCTAAATGTTCAGGCGGTACACAGGTATCTTCAGCAAATGCTATTGGCTTCTTCGTCCCTTTAACAGCCCCTAATAACCCTACCGCTTTTTTACGCATGGTATACATTTTTTGGATACTGGCTAAATCATCACAAACTTGATAACCAATAATACCCGCTTGTTGATCTACTATTAATTGGTCAAGTTGTTGGCACAATGCTGCAACGTGTTGTTGGTTCTCTGTGAGATCATTACTGGCATACTCCACCATGTTAATACCTAACATGATTTTTCCCTGTACATCAATTAATAGCTCTTCAACCGTATTCCAAACAATGTCTTCTTTGGCTAGATTTAATACTTTTGAATCAATGGTTTCAACCGATAATGCATGGGCTGCCACCATCATCGGTGCATTGCGTAATGCAGAATCAAAGCTATCGTATTTAATATTAACTAACGTGCGAGACTTTGGAATTGGCGTAATATTTAACTTAGCTTCTACGATAAAGGCTAAAGATCCTTCAGCGCCACATAATAAACGTGCAATATCAAACTGTTGAAGTTGTTCATCATAAACATGTTTTAAATCATAACCAGTAAGAAACCGATTAAGTTGTGGGAATTTATCAACTATTTGTTGGCGTTTATCCCGACAAATTTGAGCGGTTGTTTTGATGGCATTATTAACAAACGCAGTATCATCCAAGGCCATAATTTGATCATTATTTAGCGGTTCAGTATTAAGTACCGAACCATCAACGCATACCGCAGTCAGTGCTAAAACATGATCAGATGTTTTGCCGTATTTTAATGAACCCTGACCAGAAGCATCGGTGTTAATCATGCCTCCAATCGTGGCACGATTACTGGTTGAAAGATCAGGCGAGAAAAAATAGCCATAGGGACGTAAAGCGTCATTCAGTTGATCTTTAATGACACCGCTTTGAACACGTACCCAACCTTCAGCAATATTAATCTCTAAGATTTGATTTAAATAGCGGGAAAGATCGACCACAATTCCAGATGTTAAGGATTGACCGTTTGTACCCGTACCACCACCACGAGGAGAAAATGTAACGCCTTGATAATCATCATGACAACCTATTTTCCCAATAAGAATAAGATCATCAATATTACGAGGTAATACCACCGCTTGGGGTAACTGTTGGTAGATACTATTATCAGTTGCAACCGCTAATCGACTAGCATAACTCTGTTCAATATCACCTTGAAATCCAGCTTCAGATAGTGCGGTTAAATATGATAATACAACATGATCAATACTACTTTGATAGGTTAATGCAGGTAACATATTTTTTACTCTCCCTTTTCCAGTGATTACGCAATCATGCGCTGCCATTTCCAATAGCACTGGATTTACTATTTATTATTAATCACTTTAACAATACGTTGAAAGTGTATATTTTCACTTTACTCTACCTAGAAACTAAACAAAACAATTTATAAGTTCATCATCTATAATACCAGCCAGTAAAGCTATTATATTAATAACAATAACAAATCCTCGATTTATAGTGCCAATGTCGTTTATATTGCGAGTAAATAAAATAAAGCCCTTAAAAAGAGCTTTATTTTTAATACAATAAAGACACAAAGATAACTAAATACCACCCATCAGGGTATATTTCATTTCAGTATATTCTTCTAGGCCTTGATGAGCACCTTCTCGACCTAATCCTGATTCTTTAACGCCACCAAATGGTGCAAGTTCAGTTGAAATAAGGCCTTCATTCACGCCTACCATGCCATATTCAAGTGCTTCACTAACATTAAATGCGCGCGATAATGATTGCGTATAAATATAAGCAGCCAAGCCTGAATCAGTATTATTAGCGCGATCAATAACATCTTGATCATCATTAAAGCTAAAAATAGCGGCTAATGGGCCAAAGGTTTCTTCAGTCGCAACTAACATGTCATCTCGAACATCACGAATAATCGTTGGCTGAACAAAACAGTCACTCGAAAGTTGTTGACTACCTAACACTAAATGAGCACCTTTTAACATTGCATCATGAATATGACGTTCAACTTTTTCAACCGCAGATCGATTAATTAAAGGCCCGATAGTCACACCGTCATCTAATCCATTGCCGATCTTCAGTAATGCCACTTGTTGACGTAATCGATCAATAAATTGTTCATAAATACTACTATGTACATAAATGCGATTCGCACAGACACATGTTTGGCCTGCATTACGAAATTTAGCAATCATCACACCTTCAATGGCACGATCAATATCAGCATCATCAAAAATAATAAAGGGTGCGTTACCGCCTAATTCTAATGATACTTTTTTCACACTGGCAGCCGCTTGCGCCATTAACAATTTACCAATCGCTGTAGAGCCGGTGAAAGAAATCTTTTTAACTTTTTTATTACCTGTAAGTTCAGCACCAATTTTAACGGCATCTCCAGTAACAACACTAAATAAACCATCAGGGATACCCGCTTCTTGCGCTAATGCTGCAAATGCCAATGCTGTAAAGGGAGTATCAGGTGCGGGTTTTAATACCACAGCGCAACCTGCGGCAAATGCAGGACCACATTTACGGGTGATCATTGCTGCGGGGAAATTCCATGGCGTAATAGCCGCCACCACACCCACCGGTTGACGTGAAACCAAAATACGCGCGTCAGCTTTGTGACTTGGAATAATTTCACCATTCATACGCTTAGCTTCTTCGGCATACCATTCAATAAAGCTGGCGGCATAGACTATTTCACCTTTAGCTTCATTGAGTGGTTTACCTTGCTCTAACGTTAAGATAGTGGCTAATTCAACCGTATGATCAATAATCAATTCATACCATTGACGCAGAACAGCCGCTTTATATTTTGCGGTTGTTTTTGACCAGCGTCGATAAGCATTATCTGCACAATCTATCGCAACGCGTGTTTCCTCAACCCCCATCAAAGGTACACTCCCAATGACTTCAGCTGTAGCAGGATTAGTCACAACGGTATGTTTTCCTGAATATGCGTTGACCCACTCACCATTTATAAACGCTTGTTGTTTAAACAAACCACCTAAAGATAATGTCATTACGATACCTTGCTTTATTTTATCGATGAATTAGTAACAAAAAGAGTGCTCATTAACACTCTTCATTGAAATAAATAACTAATTGATTACGTTATTATATTACAACCTTACTAATATAACAGCTTAGGTAGGCATTCAGAGACACCCAGAGCTTAGAAATAAAATCACAAAAATAGCATCATTCATCAGCAAATAATTATTATCACGACTACGCTTTAGCTAATATAGATATTAAAAATAAACGTCGTGTTACTGCCATTTAAAGTGGATATAAATATCTTATGCCAAAAAGTAGACAGCTTACCCACATTCGTCATGGTATAAAAAAAGGCATTACTACTTCTTTCATCCATGAGAAACATTTTCCAACCACTAATCCATTTGTTTTATGGGAACATTTCACATCAAAGCAAAACAATAATCATGCCTTAAATTTTCATGGCCATTCAGGAATAGAAGCCATTAGCTATCCTCTTACTGGGACGATTTTACATCACGATTCAACACAACAGCATCATATCGTTAAAAGTGGTGATATTCATATGATGACCAGTGGTCAAGGTATCATTCACAAATCAACCACGTTACCACAGCAATCAATAAGTGAATCGTTCCAATTATGGATAGCCTTACCTGCAACTGATAATAATGAAATGTGCCAACCGAAGAGTCAACTATTCAAAAAACACCATCTTCCTCTCATTGAGGATAATCATTCAACAACAAAAGTTTTAATTGGGGATTATCATCAACACACAAGTCCAATAAAAAGCCAATGTGAACTAATATTGCTCGATATTATCATGGCATCTTACAGTACATGGTGTTTTACTCCTCCCAAACACTATCTTTCTTGTTTTATTTACTTAAAATCAGGGGTTTCTTATAGTGCTAATAATAAATTAATGCCATTTCAGATAGGATTTTTCGAATCATCATCAGCACCAATAATTATTACCACAACAAGTCAAAGCTCACGGTTTTTTATCGCTTGCGCAGTTCCATTACAACAACAATTAATAACCAATCAATCATCTATTCACTCTTGTAAAAATAATATAGATAAAAGTGAAGTCACAATAAAAAATTTAATGGATAAGATGAAAAACAAAAATTAACAAATCCTTAATTATTATATATGTATCAATAAAAAATACTTATAAGTTTAATATGTACTACTTTATAAATACCGTGATATCATTTTCAACAGTTCTTATATTAAAAATAAAACATTAATGTGTAATAAACATCATGGCTAATGTTGTTATTTCACCATAGTAATTAATGTCACAAGGTATTTTTTATGCTGACCTTCAAAAGGTTTTCTTCAAATTACTCAATATATAAAAAAATAGCACTTCAACTTATCGTGTTTTTTATAGCTATTTATATTATTTTTCAATTGCTTATAATTACCAACTTTTTCAGTAAAGATACCTTAAATGTTATTCATGCACACTCCGTCAAACTAAACATATTACTGATTTTCACTCTTTTTTTTATTTTTTCCTATATTATAAATCGTATTAACAAATGGTTTGTCAACCCATTAAAACAATTAAAAGATTCAATTAGTAACGATAGTGATATACATATCAACGATAACATTCACGATGATGATATAAGCGATGTATTTAAATCTTATCAAAGAATGATTAAAAAAGTTGCCGACAAAGATTCTCAAATAAATTTAAAGATATCTACACTGACTCAAGAAAAACAAGCAGTCATGCATCAGCAACAATTAACGTCAAGTATATTTAATAATAGTCAGGATGGAATTATCCTGCTTGATAAGAATGGTATTATCACACGTGTAAATCCAATGTTTTGTCACCTAATAGGTATTAAATATGAAAATATCATTCATCAGCCTTTAATAAATTTCATTAACATACCTGCATTTAAAAAAATTAAAGCCTCACTTTCTCATGAACTAAATAGTACTCATCAATGGCAAGGTGAATTTAATATTCAACATGTTATAAATAAGAACAACATTCCTTTATATGTAAAGATAAACAAATTAATTGACAATAAAAACAAAGATATACAATACTCTATTATCGCAACAGATCTAACCACAATCAAAGAGATTGATCGTCTAGTACATATCAATCACCATGATCCACTAACAGAATTACCCAATAGAACAGCGCTGATTAACCGCTTAAACGATGAACTTAATATACAACTAACAACTCATCATAAATTTGCGGTTCTTTTTATCGATCTAGATAACTTTAAAGTAATTAACGATAATTATGGTCATCAAATGGGTGATAAAGTACTAAAAATAACAGCCCATAAATTACGGAACTCCGTAAAAAAAAGCGATATGATCGCACGTCTTGCCGGTGATGAATTTATAGCTATCATTAACCCAGCAACAGAACATAGTGCTGTTGTTCAAACATGTAGGCGTATATTAAAAATACTCCAACAACCGATTACTATCGATAAACATCATCTAACAATAAATGCCAGTATAGGGTGTTACTATGCACATCCAAATAAACAACAAACCATTGATGAAATCTTATGCCAAGCAGATATTGCAATGTATCAAGCTAAAATAGCAGGGAAAGGATGTATTGTAGAATGTAATTCATTTTGATGAAAATGCCGTATACATGGGCACGTATACGGCATTTAAAATTACGTCTAATTTATGGGCGAGTTGCTAATTGGAAAGTACCATTAGATTGAAACCAAACCGCTTGTTTTTGCTTTCGGCCAAGTAATAGTGGGCCATCATCAAAAAATAAAAAATTCTTCCAATTACGCTTAAATACACCCCATTTAGTTTCAATGATATTGTATTTTCCATAACAGAAAAAAATAGTCGTATTATCTTCCCACTTAATATCAACCTGTAGGGCTGCGGGTAACTCAGGCTCATCACTATCCCAAGCTTGCTGCCAATCTATTGCGTCTGACCAAATTTTTTTATCAAAAGCCCAGTCATCTTTTTCGAAATGATCCGCATCAGGACTTTGACTACTCACATGTTCACACCACAATTGCGCCGAACGAGCTTGAGTAAATGGTTTTATTTGTACTAAATCTGCTTCAGCAACAGGCATTGAAGCATGAGTGAAAATCCATTTACGTACGTAACTATCAAATTCGGTATAATTCATTTGTCAGCCTAAAAAAATAAAGACGACGCAATGTACATCAGTGTTGATATTTGTTCCAGTCTCTCACCAATAATTTTTATATATCTACTTTTAGAAGATAATAAAACACAACAAAACTGAGCCCATTCACAATAAACATAACATGCTTATTTACTTAGTTTGTCCCCACAAATCACTCACCCAACCACCAATATGATCGTCATAATGATTATCAGAAAAAGTAGGAGATGTTTTTATCGGGCTACCATGATGACATTCAAGAAGTTCAGATATATGCCTCGCCATCGGATCATCGGTGGACTTCATTTGCCTTTTTTGGGCAACTTCCTTAATAACCTGTAATCTATATGACGAGTTCATTTTTTTCATCTCTAACTCCTCTCAGTAAAATACACAAATAACAACCAAATAAAAATAGGCTTCTCCGAGGATTACGTCAAATAACTAACGGTAAATTATCTTATGCTTAGCTTATAATCTATAAAATTTATATTATAAAAAACAATACGTTACTATATTTCATGTTTATATTAAAAATATACATTCCTTATAATAAACTTAACCAACTGATTATAATAAGTTTTTTAAAAAACATTTTTTTTATTTAATTCTTAATTATTCACACTGTGATCTCGATATTGCACCATAATTAACAGCGTTAATCTTATGGTACATCTGTTAAACTATTAGTTAGCTATATAATTAATACCTATCAACGTAATTATTTGCGACTATTTCAGGAGTGTTCGTGCGTTTATTACCTATTATGACTTTTTCTTTAGTGAGCCTATTCACTATCTCCATTAATGCTAACGCAGACACATTTGTGCCTTCTTCTATCATTAACAGTAATCCTATTCCAAATAGCACATTAACGAAGATAAAAAGCACCCCCAATCCATTATTACCAAACCAAAATAATAAATGTAATAAGACATTGAACTATAATGTTTTTTTTGAAGGTCATGATATAGGTAATTATCAACGTAATTTAGTATGGAATGGCACTCAAGCTGATATCTATACTAAAAGCACTGTTAATGTCTTAATCACCAAAGCAAAATTAAGCCAACATTCAAAATTGCACTGGTCACCACAACGTCACAGTTTTGTAACTGATTCTTTTGAACGCAAAATAAATGGACTAATGACAGGTACAGTATCTGCTACTTTTACTGATAATGGCAAAAAATCGACTGTAATCGAAGATGGCAAATCACATCAATTTAATGAAACCTTATTACCAATCCTTGATGGTGATACGATTGGTGTACAAATGCGATTAGATATTATGCAAGGTAAGAAGAATTTTGATTTTATTTTGCAAAATAGTGATGATACAAGCCATTACTACTTTAAAGTTATTGGAGAAGAAACAATTGCCACTAATTTTGGTGATCTAAAAACAATTAGGGTTGATCAAATCAAGAAAAATGATCGTAAACTATCATTATGGTTTGCTCCTTCGATCGACTATCAACTCGTACGTGCAACCTACAAGCGTAAATTACTCGACTTAAAAGCAGTCTTAGTCAGTAAACAAATCATCTGTCCTGCGCCTGTATTAATAAAATAATAAAACATAACATTATTAAATAGCTACGTATTAACGGGCTGTTTAATATGTTTATTTTACGATCGCTTTACTACCAATAATCTTATAGGCAGGCGCACCTCGAACCAATGTATCGCGAGCAAATAACGTCTGACATTCAGGACAAACACAAGCTTGTTGCGTAAAATCCTTACTTATCCTTTCTTTGAAACATTTGATCAATGCCCCCTTCCCACCTTTACGATATTTAAACAATAACGTTTTACAACGGCCGCACAATACATCAATCGTTTTAACAGGACCTTTTTTATTGGGTTTAGCCATTATAGTTTTTATTTTCCTGCCTAATACTAACAATATAAATATAATATCGTTAATCGTTCACTGAGTGTAATATTAAATAATATAAATCATCTTTACTACAAACATAAACAATAGTTAATCGATTATTTATTAATCAAAAGAGGGATACCAATGAAAATAATTTTAGTTTTAATAACGGCGGTATTTTTATTATCAGCATGCTCACCAACCGTGGGAAGTAAGAAATGGTGTAACCAGCTAAAAGAAAAAACAAAAGGAGAATGGAGTGCGAATGAAGCAGTTCAATTCACTCAAAACTGTATTCTTCGTGCAGATGATAATGAAAAATAGCGTTACTGTACTGCTTTATATTAATTTAACGCTATGATAATAAATACAAAAACAACAGATGAAAAAAAAGCTCATCTAATGATGAGCTTTTTTAAAAGATGGTGCCCCGGGCCGGACTTGAACCGGCACAGCGCGAACGCCGAGGGATTTTAAATCCCTTGTGTCTACCAATTCCACCACCAGGGCACGCAATTTAATGCGATGGGTAAGACACCATCTGTAGATATCGCTATTTAGCCATATCTTTTAATTCTCTATTTTTCTGCTTCATTTACATATTGCAAATGAAAAGATGGTGCCCCGGGCCGGACTTGAACCGGCACAGCGCGAACGCCGAGGGATTTTAAATCCCTTGTGTCTACCAATTCCACCACCAGGGCACGCAATTTAATGCGATGGGTAAGACACCATCTATAAATATCGCTATTTAGCCATATTTTTTAATTTGGAGCGACACACGAGGTTCGAACTCGTGACCTCAACCTTGGCAAGGTTGCGCTCTACCAGCTGAGCTAGTGTCGCAAGAGGAAGTATGGAGGCGCGTCCCGGAGTCGAACCGAGGTACGCGGATTTGCAATCCGATGCATAGCCACTCTGCCAACGCGCCATATTTCCTAACCGATAAGACGTTGTCGTCTCGCGGTATGGGGTGCATTCTACGGATTACTGAGGATGAGTCAACTGCAATTTTTACTTTTGCGATCGTTTGATTATTTTACATACAAAACAAGCCATTCCGATCATATGGTGTTCAATGGTTTATCTATCTACATTATATCGCGCATTGAATCAGAAGGAATAATCGCATCGGAGCATGTCGTTACTCTATGGCTAAGCTTTTGTGCCAACAATAATGATTGTGAAATTGTTTGCTGATCAATTCGAGCAGCAAGATAACCTGCAACAAATGCGTTATCTGCTATCTGATCACCATACTGCACTGCCAATTTTATAGTTGCTACTCGTAATAAAGCATCAGAACGAATAACCAAGCTACACACAGTACATTCCGCTCTATTTGATTGCTTAAATACAATCTCACGACACCCCCATTTAACATAGCGTTGCGTTAAATAGCGTGGACTTCCCCAAATTTTCATTTCATCATTTAAATCAACAAATGCGATATCTGCATAAGAAAATATTTTTTCATACCAATATTGTGCTTGTTTTGTTGACCATAAATCAGCTCGAAAACTGTTATCTAAATAAACCTTACCGCCCTTTCTCTTATGTATTTCCAATAAGCTTAAAAGCAATGCTTTATCATCATCAGTTAACACGGCAAGACTACTACCACTAATATAAATAGCTTCATAATCACTCTCTATCAGCGCATGATTTAATAATGTAGATCCATAAGAAAAATAATACCGCATCGCATTATCTTTATTCCAATAATGATAATGGTACTGACCACTATTATCCGTTTCAATAAAACATAAATTAGGAAATTTAGTCGCTAAGCATTTAACCAAACTGGTATCAATATTTTCTCGTTGCCAACATTGCAGCATTTGCATTGATATTTTTTCAATGCCAATACATGTTGCATAGCTAACGCTAATATTACGAGATCCCCCTAGCCGCGCTAGATATAAAGCTCGATTAACCACATTACCGCCGTAAGTTTGATATCGAGGTGAATGGTTAAGCTCAACTAATGCTTCTCCAAAAAAAACAATCTTCATATCTTCCCTCGCTAGAGATAACAATAAACAATAATACACCGCTTAAAATTGACTCATTAAAAGCGTAATACATTCTGTTTTATCACTATCCTCATAATGCTCTAGATTTATGCTTTTTTTAGATGAAAATAGGGTTTATTTGATAATAATAAAACATCCCTACTCTTAAATTTTTCACGCTATTTTATACTGCTCATTGAAGACTTTATTTATGATCTAGACCGCTTAAATCAATAGGGTTTATGGTTAATAATCATCAATGCCTCTTTCTCAATAACTATTATGATTAACAGTTACACCTGTAATCGTTCAAACTAACAATATATGATTTCCATACTTGCATAGGTTACAATTCTAATAGTGATAGGCTCATTTATAATGACATCAGATCTATCGCCCTCTAATTATTATCTGCGGAGCCTTGCTCCTGTTTTTTATTGATGTGGACTGATATATGGAAGCAGAACAAACAGAAATTCTTAATTTTATTAGCCAATATCCACCGTTCGAGTTACTGCCAGAAGAGCAGCTGAACGAATTAGCTATCGAAATTGAAGTGGCCTATCACCGCGCAGACAGCATGATTTTAAACCTCGGTGATAGCATTAATGACCTATTTCTTATTCGTAGTGGTGCCGTTGAGGTTTATCGTCGTAAAGGAGAGCTATATAACCGTTTAGATGAAGGTGATATTTTTGGGCAAATGGGATTATTAATGAATAATCGAGTCAGAATGCCCGCAAAAGCCTTAGAAGACACCCTACTCTATTGCATACCAGGTAATCTCTTTACCAAACTCTGTGATGACTATGATAGTTTTGCTGACTTTGTTGAAGTTGATGATGGTTCTCGTCTGCGCCACGCTGTCTCTCGTCAAAATGATGAAAATGATTTAACCACCTCTAAAGTGCGGACATTACTGACTCGCGATGCAGTAATTCTGGATCAAAATGCAACCATTCAAGTTGCCGCTCAAACGATGGCTGATGAAGGTATTTCAGCGCTACTTATCTGCGATGAAAACATCACTGACGATGATGATGATAATGACTTAATTGTCGGTATTATTACTGATCGAGATCTATGCACACGAGTGTTAGCGCTTGGCGTATCAACCGAAGAATCAGTCTCGACGGTGATGTCAACCGAGCCGATCACACTCGATCATAATGCCTATGTGTTTGAAGCAATGCTTACCATGCTGCGCTCTAATATTCATCACTTACCCGTCATGCGAAATAAACATCCCGTCGGCATTATTAGTGTTTCTGATATTGTGCGCTATGAATCTCAAAATAGCTTATTACTCGTCAGTAGTATTTATCAGCAACAATCAGTAGAAGAATTAGCGGCATTATCTACGCAAGTTAAAGACTGTTTTGTACGTATGGTTAATGAAGATGCTAATTCACATATGATTGGTAGTGCGATGGCAGAGATAGGCCGCAGCTTTAAACAACGGTTGCTTGAGCTCGCAGAAGAGGAATATGGCCCACCACCTGTGCCTTATTGTTTTCTAGCCTTAGGTTCAATGGCGCGTGACGAACAATTAATTGTTACAGACCAGGATAATGCCATTATTCTTGATAATCATTTTAATTATGACAAGCACAATGCCTACTTTGAAAAACTGGCTAAATTTGTTTGTGATGGTCTTGCTGAATGTGGTTATGCCTATTGTACGGGCGATATTATGGCAACCAATCCAGAATGGCGAAAAACCCGTCAACAATGGGAAGATTGTTTTGCCGATTGGATTGATAACCCTAAACCCGTCGCATTACTTAACAGTTCAATATTCTTTGATCTTGGTGGTGTATGGGGTAAAACGAAATGGGCAAAACAACTTAATGGCTTTATCGTCCGTCGAGCACGAAATAGCCCTCGCTTCTTAGCATGTCTAGCCCGAAATGCTTTAAACCGCACCCCTCCATTAGGATTTTTCAAAGATTTTGTAATGGAAAAAGATGGTCGACATAATAACTCCATCAACCTTAAACGCCGTGGTACAGCGCCGTTAGCCGATTTAATTCGCGTACATGCCCTTGCCGTTGGTTCACGTTCACAAAACTCACTTGAACGCCTTGATGATATTATCGATAGCGGCATTCTACCTCCAGGTCGAGCACAAGACTTACGTGACGCAATGGAATACATCTCTTTAGTCCGTATTCGTCACCAAGCATTGGATATTGAAGCAGAAATCGAGCCCGATAACAGTATTGAACCTGAAAACATGTCTGATTTTGAACGCCGAAATCTCAAGGATGCATTCCAAATATTAAGTAAAGCACAAAACTTTGTGAAATTTCGTTATCAATCAGCAAGATAATAAAAAGAGCAGTTAATGTTTCATTACGGATCAAAACAATCTGCTTCGGCACACTTTACGCGTAACATGCCAGTTCCTGACTGGCATTTACGGTTTAAAACATTAGCGCAAGAAGCAAAAGATAGCCGCATAAAATCTTATTATCAGACCGGTATTATCTCTGAAGATACACCATTAAGTGAAGTGTCTTTTGTCGCTCTAGACTTTGAAACGACAGGACTCAATTCAGAAACTGATGATATTGTTAGTATCGGATTAGTACCCTTTGATTTTCATCGTATTTATTGCCGAGAATCACAACATTGGGTCGTAAAACCAAAGGTAAAACTAGAAGAAGATTCTGTGGTTATTCATGGTATTACGCACTCTGACGTTCAACAAGCACCCGATTTACGCCGAATTCTTGAAGCTGTATTAGATGCCCTTGCTGGAAAAGTCGTCGTCGTTCACTATAAAAATATTGAACGTCAATTTATGGATCGTGCGTTAAAAATTCGCTTAGGTGAAGGGATTGAATTTCCCGTTGTTGATACGTTAGCCATTGAAGCTACCATTCAACAACAGCTAATTAGTGGCCTGTGGAATATATTAAAAGGTAAACGTCCAGGCTCAGTACGACTCGGTAAATGTCGTTCTCGTTATGGTCTACCAGCCTACCAACCACACCATGCGTTAACCGATTCTTTAGCAACAGCAGAATTACTTCAAGCTCAAATAGCTTATCACTTCACTCCAGAGACTCCCATTGGCCACCTTTGGGAATAAACAATGGTTAACCAAAAATAGAGTCATAAAAAAGCAGCCATTCAGATAGTATTCTGAATAGCTGCTTTTTTTAACGTTTAATTTATAACAACCAATAAAACTATTTCTTTATTTTCTCGGTTCTAAAGCCCATCAATAAACTGACACACATTAGTAATAAAATAAACGTAAACGGTAATGCTGTAGAGATCGTACCCGCTTGTAATGCTTCGATGGCTTGCGTACCACCAACCCATAACAATGCAATAGCAATAACACCTTCAACGGCAGCCCAAAAAATACGCTGCGCAACAGGGTTATCAACTTTACCACCAGCAGTAATACTATCGATAACCAATGAACCTGAATCTGATGATGTTACAAAGAACACCAGAATTAGAATCACCGAAATAAATGACAAAATAGTACCAAATGGTAATGCATCATACATCTCAAACATTGCTAACGGCACTTGAGTAATACCTTTCGCGCCTAATGTACCAATATGATCCATGATCTGGTGAATCGCTTGACCACCAAATACTGACATCCAAACAATCGTTACTGCGGTTGGAATCAGCAATACTGCGATTAAGAACTCACGAACAGTACGACCTTTTGAAATTCGAGCAATAAACGAACCAACGAATGGAGACCAAGAAATCCACCATGCCCAATACACAACAGTCCAAGCATGCATCCATTTTTCATCAGCACGATCATACGGATTACTTAATGGAATAAAGTTTTCAATATAGCCCATTACTGTCTTTGGAATAGTATCAATAGAAACAGCAAAACCAACAAGTGCTACAAAAATTAATAAGACAACGGCAACTATCATATTAATATTACTCAGTAACTTAACACCAGAATCGATGCCTTTTGCTACAGAATAAATCGCCACACAAGTAACAACAATGATAATACCAATCTGTAATTCTAAGCCGCCATGAGTACCAAACACATGGTTAATACCACTCGCTGCTTGTTGTGCGCCTAAGCCTAATGAAGTAGCTAAACCAAAAAGTGTGGCTAAAACAGCTAGAATATCAATGATATGTCCAGCCCAACCCCAAGTACGATCGCCAAGAATAGGATAAAATACAGAACGAATAGAAAGAGGCAATCCTTTGTTATAAGCGAAATATGCCATTGATAATGCAACAACGCCATAGATAGCCCAAGGGTGTAAACCCCAGTGGTACATCGTTGCACCCATCGCGACTTGAAAAGCTTCTGGTGTTCCTGGTGTAACATTTAATGGTGTAGAACCGCCCCAGCCCGTAAAATAAGCAGCGGGTTCAGCAACACTCCAAAACATTAAGCCAATACCCATACCAGCGGCAAATAGCATTGAAAGCCATGATAATGTTGTGTGCTCAGCTTCTGCATCTTTACCGCCTAAACGAATACGTCCATATGGCGATACAATTAACGCTAAACAAAAGAAAACAAAGAAATTACCGGCCCAAATAAATAAAGAAGCAAATTGATTAACAATCGCACCTTTTATACTGTCTAATGTCGCTTTTGCTGTAGCTGGATCTGTGATTAAAATTGCAACTAAAAAAATGATTATAAGTCCAGCACTCACACCAAAAACGGCATTGTGTACATCAAACCCCCACTTTTGGACATTATCTTGACCAATCGTGTAATCCGTATTATTTATACTATATTTATCGTGTTTACTCATTATTACATCCTGTTAGATATCGCCTCAACTATAATATTTAGTCATGTAAATAAAAATTGAAGCGCCATTATATAACCACTAGTAGACAAGCACTGTCAACAGAGAGACAAAACAACCAAATGGCTGAATTTGATTAATTTTCAACCTTAAAATAAGCATTGCGATTACTTAAATTTAATCACAATATCTATTTTTTATTTTGTACTCTAACTATCTATTGCTACAACTTTAGTTCATTTGAACTTTTTAACTACTATTGTTCTGTCGTTACAATAAATTACATTTACTTTTATTACGCTTAATCAATGGATTAGACACAATATTCATTAAAAATAAAAGAAATTATTATCCATATAAATAAATAAAAAATATAGACGTTAATTTTCCATATTATCAACACCAAATAAGTCATTATTAACAACTAGCATTTAGTGCAAATAATAAAGCTAATTAATAAATTAATACGGTTAAAAAGCTATTTATAATTAATTAGTAAGTTTGCAGAAATCACTCGGTTTCGCGTGTTTTTTAATCAAAAATAGACAATTAAAAACAGGCATTAGCCGATATTAAGCAAACTCAAGTGAGATAAATGTACAACCTTTCAAACACCCAATACCTGGCTTTTCACTTTGTTCTGGCGTAATAAGTACCAAAGATTGATGGCATTGCTCACAAGTGACAATTTTACCTTGCATAACCTTTTTTATCACCGAATGTTGGTCATTAAAAGATTGTTTCGTTTGTTTATTTAGTTGTGAAAAATCTAGTTTCATTGTCTATTTCTCAGGTATTTATCAATAAAAAGGAGGCCACAGCCCCCTCTCTCATCATCTATATGTCAAGAATTCTATAATTCAAAATCATCAAAACTTGTGTTATCAACTTGGCGCTCAAGAAACGCAACCAAGTCATCATGACCACCAATATAGTGACCATTTAAAATGATTTGTGGCACAGTTCGCACGTTAACATTTGCACGATGTTGAATAAAATCCACCATAACGGTTTTAGTTAATTCTTGTCCCAATACTAATGTTGTATATTCAGTACCTTGTTGATCTAATAATGCTTTTGCTTTCACACAATACGGACAATTAGGCTGAGTAATTACAACATTTTGGTATTCACTTAATTGCTCAATCGTCAAACTTTGGTCATTGCTCATAAATGGATTTATCTTTGGTATTAAAAATAACATTAACGATAAAACAATCTACGTTACGAGTAAAATTTATAAACAACACAATTCAAAAAAACAATCAAAAAAGTACAAATATTACTCAATTATGGCGATTTAATAACACTCAGACAAAAAAATTACAAACAGTATAAATTTGACAAACAAGTTAACACTTTTTACTTCAGCATATATTGAATAATCAGCAAAAATAGATGATATTAATCAGACAGAAAATAAGTGATTGCCTATAAAACATTTTTCATCACTGTCAACATTTTATAAATACACATTTTCGACACGATTTCGTCATTCATTATTTATATACGGACGTATTGATAATTCATAAGATTCAAAAAGGAGAACACTGGTGAATATTTCAGCTGTCACACATCAAACATACAATAAAGGTGAACTTACACAGCTACTGGATATTGCCCGTGATGCTATTCGAGGTCATTTTTCAGACAAAGCAATTTCAACGTCAGCGCCTAAACTTGAGCACTATACGCGAAAAATGCTTCAACCAGCAGCATGCTTTGTAACACTCGAAGTTAATGGTCAACTACAAGGTTGTATAGGCTCAACGATTGCAACAAAACCATTAATATTAGAAATGCACAATAAAGCCATTGGCAGTGCTTATGAAGATCGTCGCTTTATGCCTCTAGCAGAAGATCAACTCAATGATTTAAGCATTGAAGTCGAAGTGCTATCACCGTTAGCTGTACAACCATTCACTACTGAAGCTGACTTATTTGAGTATTTATCTCATAACAAACAGGGAGTGTTACTGACGGATAGACATGTACAAACGATCGTATTGCCAAGTGCTTGGCGTCGAGGATTATCAACGCTTCAATTTATACAACTGCTCAAACAAAAAGCCGGTTGGCCCGCTAATTATTGGTCTGACACCATGGTAATTAAAACATTTACTACCTGTGCACTTAAAGAAAATTTCAATACTATCCGTGGTAAATATTTTTAAATAACAATCTAAAAATACCATCAATATAAAATGACTAAAATATTTAGTCATTTTATCATTTTCATAACATTCCACACCTAAAAATATGGCATACTTTACGTAAATTCAACTTTAATTAAAGATACATTGTGTATTTTATTATTACTTTAACGGGGTTTTATGCGTAAATTTTTATATCCATTTTTAACCGGATTGATGCTATTAATAACATTGAGCGGCTGTAATTCAACACCAAAAGAAACCGATAACGGTTGGGTTAAACTAGCAACTAAAACAGCTAATTTTCAAACAGATACTGATACCGTCACAATCCATTCGTTCTTTAATTCTAACCACTATGGTTCTCTTAAATTAACGTGTACCCAAGGTTCTGTACAAATAGATGCTATTCAAGTTAATTATGCTGATGGTCATGTACAAAAACTATCAACACTAGGTTTACTGACTAAAAATAGTTCTACACGAGCAATGACACTAGATCGCGCTCAAAATAAAATAAAATCGATTCAATTGACATATAACAGTCTCGGTAATGCAACATTAAATTTAGCGGGCATAACGAAAAAAGCCAAACTTGAGATTTGGGCAAAAAAATCAGCAGATACCAATAAATAATGCGGATTTACAGTGGAACAATCGTTATTGTTCCTCTTTTATTATAATACGGGCTCAACATATTTTATATCCACCCAAACAAGCCGATGATCAGATCCTGCGGTCGGTTTTTCTCGTCCTTTATCATCAAGCACTAATTGTCGTAACGGATGATCTTTTTCAGGCCAAAATACACCACTCTTTACAACATTTAAATTAGCCGATGGCAACACATAATCTAAACGCATTCCACCTAAATGTGTCCATTCATTACGACATCCTTTTCGTTGCTGCCACGGACGATGTTCCCCCGCCCCCATACTTTTAGGCGTTAATACCCCATGACTTACCTGTTGGTGAATCCGAGGGTGGTTAAGTAAATCTTTAATCGGGGTTTTTAAGCCATCGCCATCGGTAACATCAGCATTAAGATCGCCCAACACAACAAAAGATTGATCGAGAGCTAGCCCACCAACAATACCCGCATCGTCCTCTAAATACGCAGCATTATCGAGAATATCGCAAATAAGTTGAATTTCATCATGATTTCGCTTGGCGTTACGACGCTCAGGCCCGTCAAAAACAGGAGGTGTCGGATGACAACACACAAGGTTAATTACTTGTTTATCTCGCTGTATTGGTACAATAAGGTGATTTTTAGACGATAACCGTAATATATTTACCGCTTCAGGACTGTAAAAATCACGAGGGATCAATGTATTTGGCATCGTGTTCCACAGCAGATGTTGCCATGAACGAACATTATTATCTTGAATAGGGTATTTAGATAATAAAACAAAACCAAAATTACCGTGAAAATGACCAAATCCCATTCCATCAGCTGGCAATGAAATCATGCCATCCTGGTTGAGATCAACCTCAGTTAATAATCCGGTATTGGTTGCTGGGCACAAACGGTATGGGTATTCGATAGGCTTCTGACCATATTGAGAAATCGCTAAATAATTATCACAGAAATGGGCCAATGCGCCATCATCACCCCCATCTCCAAGATGATCGAACTCACACAGCAATATCACATCAGCTGCGGCATGTTGAATAATGGCTGCGAGACGTTTTAAACGCGTAATATTAGGATTTGTTGTTAATGCTAATATTTTGCCCGGTTCACTGTCTGACATCGAAATATTAAACATCGCCACACGCAGTGATTGATTACGACTAGACGTAGATTTCACTTAAATTCTCATATACATATGCTTTTATACCAAACATTGTAATCGTCATTAACTATACCGCCAATAATAAACATCAGATTTATAAATAGATAATACTACTGATTATTCATTAATGTATTCAGTGCTAGCCGAATTTGTTTCGCGTCATAACTCGCACGATGTTTAACGGGTCCTTGCCGATCAAGGGCTAATTGAAAATATTCACGGTCAAGACCATTATGTTGTTTTAGCCAACAACAGATTTCCGTTAACATAAATGAAGGCCGCATATGAGCCGCATGATATAACCGACCTAACCAAAACAAATCCCATTCACTATCACAAAACACCCGTTCATATTGCCCTAAAACTGCATTAAGATGCTGGCAAACATCGACAACTTGCTTACCATCTTGCTTTAATTCATCCCGTGTAATGCCATGAATATGTGATTCAGAAAAAGTGTCCCAATACAGCCACTCATCACTGGCTGATAACGGATTAATGAGTAAGCTATGATCCACACCACTTGGTAGTGAGTAACCTACTTCTATTGGATAAGAAAATTCTGAGAGTCCTGATGCTTCAAAATCTAATGTCGCCCACATTACACACTCCCTGTTAGGAAATATTATATTAATTGTCATATTTATGACTGTCATAGACTTATTAATAACAATAAACTCAATACAGATTAAATGTAGACTGTCACATTATTATTATCAAAAAACATGATTACTGTTTTTTATTCAACAACTGAAAATTAAGTTTATTTAAATAAATCCCTTATATATCAATAAATATACGCGGTAGATAGGTGTTCACTTTTGTTAGGTATATAATAGCAAAAGAATCAATATCAACGGGTCTCATAATGATTACATCACCTACACCCATACTCGGTTTCGCGGGTTTTAGTGGTTCAGGAAAGACAACACTTCTTGAGCAACTGATCCCTCTTCTTACACAACACAACTTACGGATAGGGTTACTAAAACACAGTCATCATGATATTGATCCTGATACTCCAGGAAAAGATAGTTATCGCTTACGTCATGCGGGTTGTAGCCAAACCTTATTAGCCACTAAATCTCGGCATATGTTGTTCTTTGAATATCCACAACAAGAACGCCAAGATCCTGAATTAAATCATTGTCTAAGCCAACTTAATCATGATCTATTAGATCTTGTGTTAATTGAAGGTTTTCGTGACCAGCCATTTCCAAAAATAGAGATTCATCGTCCAAGCTACGGCAAACCATTGCTCTATCCCACTGACAATACTATTTTAGCTTTTGCTAGTGATCAGCCAGCCCCTAAAAACTGTTCATTACCACAGCTAGATTTAAATAACCCTCAAGATATTTGCCAATTTATTATTAAATGGTTAGCACAATAGCCTTGAAGTAATATCGATATGAAAATACCGCCACTTAGTCTTCCTAAGTGGCGGTATTTTTATATCGAATTAACCATTAACTGTTTAATCATTAATTGTTTAACAAATGCTAAGATCCTATTTTTTTGCAGCAAAGATCATCACACCAATATGATTATCATGCCGATAAGTTAATGCCAATTTCCCTGCAAAATAAGTAAACTGAGTCACATTCGCCAATTGTTTAAAATATTGTTGCTGACGATGCTTCGATAAAGGATCACCACACTGCCGATTCGTAATGGCCACATGTTGCTCTAATACATCAATAAACCCTGGCTGTGATTGTGACTTCACCGTAACAGTGTAATTATTACAATCAACCTTCCCAACAAAATGTCCATTGATATAACGTAAATCAATATTACCGATCTCAGTAACAGGCTCACCATAACGCCAGCTTTCAAGCTGCCAATCCGTGTTTGCCAATATTGCAGGCGTCAATCTGACAATGGCTTGATGACTGGGAACTTCAACTAACTTATTGTGATTCAAATGCCAAACATGCCGCGCAACATCCCCCGGACAACATGCAGGATCATGTTTTCCCGGTTGAATAACATCTAAAATTATAGTGCTATTTTTTATCGTTAAACCTTTAACTCGTACCCTATCACCGACATATTGAGTCGCAATATTCACTAATTTACCGTGTTGATAAGCCATTACAGCCAAATATAAAAATTGACCACTGCCTCCGGGAGAATAATTTAACAATACCACTGCCATTGGTGCATTCTGCGAATTTAGCCGCCCCATCGCTTTTAAATCACCTAATAACATCACTTGTGGCATGATGCTTCCCCCTGGCTGATAAGGTTCACCCGCCCACAAGCCTTGTTGTAGATGAATAGTGCTACCAATATCATCAATCCCACGATAATAAGCTTGTCGTAATACAGATAATGAATAATCGTATGATTGAGAAACGATAACTGGCGTTAACTGTTTGATTTTTTGCGTTACGATTAACGACGAAGGTTGTTTTAATAAACTTACATGAGGATTTATCGTTGTTATCTCTGCCGCCATTAACGTTGAACTATAAACCGCTAATAAACTTATAAATACAGGGAGTAAACGTTTCATATATGTTCCTCAATAATGCGTTAACTCGACATTTTATAATCTGAACATGCCATAATACATTTCTGACATAAAAGCAGCAAAATAGTTCCCTAACAAATACCACGACAGCATTTATCCTGTAATTCTTAACAAAAAGCTGTTTAAAAATTAACGCAATACAATTGTATTACATTTAAAAAAAGTTAAAATGCGCGCATGTTTTTAACTATCACGAAGGTGATTTGGTTTAATTATGCTCATTAAAACAACAGCGATGGCTGCATTATTACTGACATCCGGAACTTCATTTGCTGCCCCCGCTACATCGCCAACGACGGCAACATTTCAGCAATTAGCGCAACAACAAGCAAAAAAAACACCATTACAAATTATTGATTGCCGTAATAGTAATTTTTTTAATGGTTGGCCGGAGGCTAAACAACAGCAAGGTGGTCATATTGCAGGTGCCGTTAATATTGATGCTAGCTGGCTAAAAACATTAGATACATCTGCATTTCAAACTCTGCTACATGAAAAACATCTTAAACCTAATCTACCAACTTATTTATATTGCTCTGCTGATAAAGCTCAGCAATTAACGTCGGCTTTACAAGATCAAGGTTATCAATCACTAACAACGATTGATCAATCCCTTAGTCATTATCATGGTCAACTTAGCGCTTTACCTAATTTTCAACAATTAGTGCCAGCATCATGGTTAGATGCACTTATTAATGGCAAACATCCACGCTATGCTCCAAAAAATGGTTATAAAGTAGTTGAAGTTGAATGGGGCCCACCGACAAAATATTTACTCGATCATATTCCTGGCTCTTTATACGTTAATACCAATACCATCGAATCAAAACCATGGTGGAACAAAGTCAGTAATACAACATTAACGAAAGTGATTGCTGATCTTGGTATTCGTTATGACACCACGGTTATACTTTATGCGCGCAACAATATGTCTGCCGCACGTTTTGCCAATTTCTTGATGTATGCTGGCGTTAAAGATGTACGTTTATTAAATGGTGGCTGGACAGCATGGACTGATGCTGGTTACCCCACAGAAAACTTACCTAATTACAATAAAAAACCGGTCGCGTTTGGAAAGACCATCCCCGTAAATCCTCAATATATAATCGATACTGCACAAGTAAAATCATTATTGAAAAAACCAACGAATCAGCAATCTGTCGTGAGTATTCGTACTTGGCCTGAATATATTGGTAAAACCAGCGGCTATGATTATATTAAGCCTAAAGGACGCATTGAGGGTGCTAAGTGGGGACATGCAGGCTCTGATTCTTACCACATGCAGGATTTTCTTAACCCAGATCAAACAATGAAAAGCGGTAATGAAATTGCAGCGCAATGGGCTCAATGGAATATTAAACCGCATCAAGATGTTACGTTCTTCTGTGGTACAGGCTGGCGAGCATCAGAAGCATTCTTCTTCGCTCATGTTCTCGGCTGGAAAAATATCAGTGTTTATGATGGTGGTTGGTACCAATGGAGTGCCAATAAAAACAATCCTACGGCTGATGGAACAATAACCCCAGCCAACGTACACTAATAACACCAATGGCAGCCAGCTATCACAATGGTCATTCACGATAGCAGCTGCCATTTTTAGATTCCGTTATGGCACACCATGACCTTTTGCGGCTACCCATATGCGATAAAACTGCTCACGTGATAATGAAAAACCAAGGGCTGCAACAGCCGATCTTACCCGTTCAATATTTCCCGAACCTATAATTGCTAACGGCTTTGATGGTAGACACCTAATCCAAGCATAAATCACTTGATCAATGCTATCTGCACCAATTTCAGCGGCGATCTCAATTAAGGTTTCACGCACACGAATATGTTGCTCAGAACTGCCAGTAAAAATCTCCCCCCCAGCCAAACATGACCACGCCATGGGATGAATGCGCTTCATTTGTAATTGATCAAGCGTACCGTCGTGTGCCACTTCAAAATTAAGCGGATTAATTTCAACTTGATTAGTAACCAGAGGCTGATCAAGACGAGATTGCAATAAATCAAATTGCGCTGGCGAAAAATTCGACACACCAAAATGATTAACCTTTCCTTGTTGTTTTAACTCAGCAAAGGCAGAAGCAACCTCATCAGCATCCATCAATACATCTGGGCGATGAATCAATAACAGATCAATATTATCAACCTGCAAGTTTGCCAATGAATTATTTACTGAATCAACAATATGCTGCTTACTGGTATCATAATGATTAATGCGACGTTGAGGGTATTTAGCATTGCACAGATTAATATCACACTTCGTCACTACCTGTAGCTGTTGACGTAAACTTGGTTTTAACGCTAACGCTTCACCAAATAACGCCTCACATTGATAGCCACCATAAATATCAGCGTGATCAACCGTGGTGATCCCTAATTCAAGATGCTGCTCTATAAACGTTAATCGTTGTTGCGCAGTCATGCCCCACTCAGCTAAACGCCAATAGCCTTGCACTAATTCTGAAAAGTGTAATTGATGTGCAACCATTGTGACTTGACTAACCATTGAACCATCCTTTGTAAGAGTACAACTAATTACCCACTATCCTAAAAGCCTCAAATCATTGCCGCAAATGAATTAATTAAAAACAAAGTATGCAGACTAAAAAATATGACTTAGATTGCAACTTATCAATAAACCCCTTGCCAACTAACGCTTTACACAAATAGCCGAGCGCACAGGTTGAAGCTTAATCGCATCCATTACCCGTTGAGGATTAGCACTATAAGCCAAATGCAATGACTTAACAGATAACTGATGCTTTAGATATTCTGTGTAATCATTAAATTTATACTGCTTATATGCGGTTGGGTACATCTTGCTACAACTGTCATACCACGCAACATAACGCTGAAAAAATAATGTTGCTTGCGCTGGCGTCATTTTACTCATGGTTAACGCCATATCTTTGGTCAATTGAAAATGCTGATAATCAATTGGAGAATTCCAAAAACCACCCCAATATTGAAAACCATGACGAGCAAATGTATCTATAACCGCTTCAGCCATGCCTCGACTATTTGGTTTACCAAACCGATATTGAGTACGATTAGCATAATGCACCCCCTGAACTGGGCTAAATTTAGCATTGCCATTACTACCAAAAGTAACAAATGGATTTTGAAGTGGATTAAGGTCTATCGCGGCCCCATAAGCATGTAATGATAAGCTACCCGTTCCTGCAACCGGACGATAATTAAATGCTGATGTATTATTTGCAGTCATCGAACGGGTATCATCACCACCATACACTTCTATAGGGACGGCTTTATGAATAGGAAAACCTTGCTTAAATAAAGCATCAAAAATATTTCCTACATACGGTGCGACAGCATCCATCACCACCACTTGACCATTAGAATGTGCTTTACCTGCAAAATCACGATAATGAAACGTAACTTTTTTCAAGCGTTGACATGGCACAGGAGCTGTCGCCGAAACAACTCCAGCCTGAGTCATTGCTTGGCACTCATGAAGAGATAGCACACTAACTTGAGCTGCATTAACTGAAAATGACACACTACACGCAAGGACGAATAAGAGTGGTATATAATTGTCACGAAAGTTGATTATCATCCTGATACCTTTCTATAAAAAATAATAAATAACAAACAAAAAAAAGACGTGCCACAGCACGCCTATTATAAATAGTTAATAAATTAAAAACTGATTGGCTTACGTCCTGTTGCGGTATCGGCTTTCTTATCTGTTTGTTCTGCTTCTTTTTTGGTCACAGAACGATTTTTACTGGTTGAGGCTGCTGCTTTATTTTTCTTTGCCTTTGTTACTGGTACTTTTTTATCTTTTTTTGGTGCTTTCGCTACAGGTGCTACTTGGGTTGGTTGTTGATCTCGAGGTGTTACTTCTTGTACGGGTTGATCACAGATAACTACAAAATACTCACCATTAAACTCAATTACGTCACCATCATAGATTTTACAACGCTTACGTAATTCAACATCACCATTTACAGCAACATAACCTTCAGAAATGGCATATTTAGCTTCGCCACCACCACTAACCAAATTAGCAATCTTTAGCACTTTATACAGTTCAATTGGCTGGACAGAAACTTCAACTTCCAGTGCTTCTACTTCTATTTCTTCTGACATTTTGTACACTCAAATAACAAAACAGGGCTTACTTGAATTCTACCTCACTAATAAACAGAAAGTGAAACAAATGACACATTCCAGCAGACTTACTATTTTTTAAGCGCAAACAAACTAAAAAATCGTTTTTGGCTCTTATTATTAGCACCTCATATCAAGACTAATTCATCATCCTGCCCTCAAAAAATCACTAAAATATTCTTAAATCGACTAACAATAATAATCAACCTCGACTAGTCTTGGTTTTTATGACTGTTATTTGCTCAGATCTTCGTCAACAGTTAGAACCCCAAGGGCAAAAAGCAAGCGAATACCTATTTTTATTACATATGGCTATGTTCTGATTAGCACAACTAGTGTTATAATCCGCGACCTCACATGTGACAGTAATTGTTGATAGAGAAAAACAATGACAGATTTATCTAAATACAGAAACATTGGTATTTTCGCGCACGTTGATGCGGGCAAAACCACTACTACAGAGCGTATCCTTAAGCTAACTGGCCAAATCCACAAGATTGGTGAAGTTCATGATGGCGAGTCAACAACTGACTTCATGGAACAAGAAGCTGAGCGCGGAATAACTATCCAGTCAGCAGCAGTAAGCTGTTTCTGGAAAGATCACCGTTTTAACGTTATCGATACTCCTGGACACGTTGACTTCACAGTTGAAGTTTACCGTTCTCTTAAAGTACTTGATGGCGGCATCGGTGTATTCTGTGGTTCTGGTGGTGTTGAACCACAATCAGAAACTAACTGGCGTTATGCGAACGAATCAGAAGTTGCTCGTATTATCTTCGTTAACAAACTAGACCGTATGGGCGCAGATTTCTTCCGCGTTACAGATCAAGTTAAGAAGGTACTAGGCGCGACTCCACTAATCATGACACTTCCAATCGGTCGTGAAGATGATTTCGTTGGTGTTGTTGACGTTCTAACTCGTCAAGCATTCGTATGGGATGACTCTGGTCTTCCTGAAAACTACGAAGTTCTACCTGTTCCTGAAGACATGGTTGATGACGTTGAAGCTTACCGCGAAGAAATGATCGAAACTGCTCTTGAGCAAGACGATGATCTTCTAGAAGCTTACATGGAAGGTGTTGAACCTTCTATTGAAGAAATCAAGCGTTGTATCCGTGCTGGTACACGTACTTGTACTTTCTTCCCAACGTACTGTGGTTCAGCATTCAAAAACAAGGGTATGCAACTTATTCTTGATGCTGTTGTTGACTACTTACCTTGTCCTACAGAAGTAGATCCACAGCCGTTAACTGATCCAGAAACTGGCGAGCCAACTGGTGAAGTTGCAACAGTATCTGTTGACGAACCACTAAAAGCACTTGCATTCAAAATCATGGATGACCGCTTTGGTGCACTAACATTCGTTCGTATTTACTCTGGTAAGCTAAACAAGGGTGACACCATCCTTAACTCTGCTACAGGTAAAACTGAGCGTATCGGCCGTATGGTTGAGATGCAAGCAAACGACCGTAACGAACTTACTTCTGCACAAGCTGGTGATATCATCGCTATCGTTGGTATGAAGAATGTTCAAACTGGTCACACTCTTTGTGATGTTAAGCACGAGTGTACGCTTGAGCCAATGATCTTCCCAACTCCAGTAATCTCTATTGCTGTAACGCCTAAAGATAAAGGCGGTTCTGAGAAAATGGGTATCGCGATCGGTAAAATGGTTGCAGAAGATCCATCTTTCCAAGTTGAAACTGACGAAGAAACTGGCGAAACAATCCTTAAAGGTATGGGTGAACTTCACCTAGACATTAAGGTTGATATCCTTAAGCGTACATACGGCGTAGACCTAATTGTTGGTCAACCTCAAGTTGCTTACCGTGAAACAATCACGAAAGCAGTTGAAGATAGCTACACGCATAAGAAACAATCTGGTGGTTCTGGTCAGTTCGGTAAGATCGACTACATCATGAAACCAGGCGAAGTAGGTTCAGGCTTTACGTTCACATCAGCAGTAATTGGTGGTAACGTTCCTAAAGAATTCTGGCCTGCAATCGAAAAAGGCTTCAAGGGCATGATGAACACTGGTGTTCTAGCTGGTTTCCCTGTTCTTGACGTTGAAATCGAGCTTCTTGATGGTGCATTCCACGCAGTCGATTCATCTGCAGTAGCATTTGAAATCGCAGCGAAAGGCGCATTCCGTCAATCTATGCCTAAAGCTGGTGCGCAACTTCTTGAGCCAATCATGAACGTTGACGTATTTACTCCAGAAGATCACGTTGGTGATGTTATCGGTGACCTTAACCGTCGTCGTGGCATGATCAAAGACCAGATCGCTGGCGTAACTGGTTCTCGTATTAAAGCTGACGTACCACTTTCAGAAATGTTTGGTTACATCGGTACTCTACGTACTATGACTTCAGGCCGTGGTCAGTTCTCTATGGAGTTCTCACACTACGCACCTTGTCCTGCTAACGTTTCTGAAAAAGTTATCGCTGAGCAGAAAGAACGTAACGCTAAGAAGTAATTTTTAAATTACCCTAAGTGATACATTAACCCCAAGGACTTTGTTCTTGGGGTTATTTTTTATCCGTACTTTTATATCACTGCGACGATTCATCACTATCACCTCTCCTCGTATCGCTTATCAAGCACCAACCTTACCCCATCGTACATATCATCATATATTTTCTTCTTGTCTATTCTAAGCACACCTACAAGGATACGGACACGGACACGGACACGCAATTCAAACGTTATTACACCACCGCACCAGCAAAGAGTGTTCACGCATTAGATTTAACGGAACTTCGGTAGCACATTATCAGCCTGAACCTCATCGTCTATTTATGCCCCTTGATCTACGCCCATAAAAAAAGAACGCCACAGCGTTCTTTTTATTATCACTATAATTAGTAATGTTAATTATTAAGGAAAGTGGTTGCTAAAGCGGCAACAGATGCATCAAATACTTGTTGTAATGGTGCGACATCTAACTCAGCAATCGACCCTTCTTGTGCCGATTTTTCAAACGTTAAGCATAACTGATATAGCTGCATTAATCCCATCGTACCAGCAGCACCTTTAAGGGTATGGGCTTGTTTAGCGACATCCGATAAATTGTTATCAGCAATCGCCTGATGCAATATTACTAATGTCTTACTCGCAGAATCACCAAATAAACCAATTAACTGTTTTACTTGATCTTCACCTAATACTTGCAGATCACTGCCTAAAACAGATTCTTTCACTAAAGGAAATAACTCATCAGTCTCAATTAGTTGCGGCTTTTCTTCTCCCGCCCCTTTTTCAATAACCACTCGCTTATCTCCTTTTAAAATACTGTTCATAGTATCAATTAATTGTTGTTCAACTAATGGTTTAGGTAAGAAGCCAGCAAAACCTGCATTTAAATAAATTTCGACTTCCTCTCTAAATACATGGGCAGAAAATGCAACCATCGGCGTCGGCTCTTGCCACGTATTTTTATTACTACTATCAATACGGCGTAATTGATGCAATAGCGTCACACCATCAGTATCAGGTAAATTAATGTCCAATAACGCTAAATCAAACTGTTCATTACGGTAAAACTGCTCTGCTTGTGCGCCATCTTCAGCAATAACCACACTATGGCCAAGCCGCTTAAGAAAACCTTCCGCAACCATACTGTTCACGGGGTTATCTTCAACCAATAAAATATGTGCCGCTGGAACGAGCACTTGGTCAACATCGGTATTCAATCGCTCTTGACCCCGTTCTAGAGGTAATGAGAACCAGAAACAACTCCCCGTATTAGCAATTGAATCAACACCTATCTCACCATCCATAGCAGCAACAATATGTTTACTAATGGCTAAACCAAGTCCTGTCCCTTCAATCGCCTTACGTCCCGCTTCTGCTTGTTGGAACGCGTTAAATAATAACGATTGTTCATGCGTCCCAATACCAATACCAGTATCTTGCACTGAGAATAATATTTCACCTGGCATATCAGGATGTAGCTGAACAGTAATGGTAACTTTACCTTTATCGGTAAATTTAATCGCATTACCCACTAAGTTTACTAGCACTTGTCGAATTCGACTTTCATCACCAACCCAAATAGCATCAACATCAGGTTCAATATAATATTCAAGTCCAATTCGCTTTGCCATTGCACGCCCTTGAAGCATGTTAAACACATCAACGACCATACGTTTTAAAGCAAAATCACTCGATCTTATGTCCAAATGTCCGGCTTCAATCTTAGAATAATCAAGGATGTCATTAAGGATATCTAATAATGTTTCACCACTGCGATTAATCACATCTAAATAGCGTTTTTGTTGTGTGCTTAACGCAGTATCAGCTAATAATGATGCCGTACCTAACACACCATTCATCGGTGTTCTAATCTCATGACTCATGGTCGCTAAGAATGCTGACTTAGCACGGTTCGCTTTTTCAGCTTCATCACGCGCTTTATAATGGTTGTAGACTTCTTCATTTAAACGACTATTAATACGTTCTAATTCACCGGTTCGCTTGGCAACTAACCGCTCTAAACTGGCTTTGTGTTGTTGTAATTCTTGACGAATTTTAGCTTCAGCTTGCGCTAATCGATGTCGTTCACTCGCAGTATCACGTGCCACTAAAATAGCCCGCCCCATTTGTGCTAATTCATCGTCACCATCAACATCTAATTGAATACATAAGTCACCGCGCGCCAGTGATAACAAGGCTCGGCTATAATGGTTAATACGACAAACAACGCGAACATAAACAATACGCCACATAATTAACACTAAAGCGAGCAGCCCAATAGCTGAAATAACAATTAGCGTATTACGCGCAACAGTCAATGTCTGGTCAACCTGCTTAACGGCCTGTTGAGTATTGGTATTAGCCGCAGCAATAATATTATCAACCGTGCTGTTTAACTCTTGGAACAAGACTAAGTTTTGTTGATCTAGTCGTTGTACATCTTGTTTGGCATAAATAAGCTGCTCACTAACCCCAAACAACAGATTTCCACGCTCAAGTTTAGCCGTTTGTTTGAGTAGCTGCTCTGAACGGCTAGGATCTTCAACCGATTTAACCCGATGACTGATAATATTGACCGCATTGTTAAAACGCTTTTTCAATGCCACCAGCGATTTAATATCCATAATACGTTCAGAATCATCAAGCATATTAATTACTTGTAATGATAAAAAGCGTAATTCAAATAACCGCTCAGACAAGTCCATATCAACTTCTACTAAGCTATCAAGCGCGTTATAGACCGCAGGTTTATTATTTTCAGCCACTAAATCATAAATACGCGATACATTAGCAACGGCTATCGTATTGGCATTAGCAACTTGTGATTGTGATAAGCTATCGATTTGATGAGTGGCTTTGGTCATTACCGCCGTTAATTCATCTAATTGACTTTGCAAATCGATTTGTCGACCAACCAATAATCCAAGTAAGGCTAAATTATCAACAATACGCTTTACGTCATCTTCAAGTTTGAGCATTAGCGGTTGATCAAACGAATACTGCTCAAGGGCATGTAGGCTACGTGTTAAAGCTTCAATATGTACCGTTAATGCTCGCCCTTGTTGCATCCGTTCTGATTCAAGTTTCGACTTAGCTAAGACTTGGGCATTAAATATAATTCGAGAGCTCAAATCTGATAATTTCCTAGCTTCAGCTAATGAAGGTACTGCGGAATTAATAACAGTACGTTCAGTTTTAGCGACTAACGAAAAGCCTGCAACACCAATCATAACCGCTATAATCATTAAACCAGCCATGGCAGAAAAGGCTAATAACAGTTTGGCTCCGATACCTTTTCGGGTAAACGTCATAAATAGTCTCTATCTCAAAAATCTTGTTTAGAACAGTGAATAGTCAGCATTAATATGCCTTGTTCGATACTGGCTATTTCACCAGACACAATAAAACGGTACTATTTTGCCAGCGATATGGCTTTAGACCTAAATAATGTTGGTAACAATGCGTATTTTATTTTTTATTTTGATGATTTTCTCTGCTCAATCCGCATTTGCGCTTGAGATTATTTCATATCAACCGCCTTTCAAAGCGGATAAGCAACCGACCAAAATTCAATATTCTTTTTTAACCTCGGTTTCTAAATCGTGGAAAGTATGTGCAGTGTACCCACATTTAAAAGACTCTTATTGGTTATCGATCAATTATGGAATGGTTGAGCAAGCAAAAAAACTCGGTATTACCTTAAAAGTGCTTGAGGCTGGCGGTTATAGCAACCTCGAAAAACAACAAAGTCAGTTAATTGCTTGTCGTCACTGGGGGGCGGATGCCATCATTCTAGGCACCGTTGATACCCAAGCTTATAACGGTAAGTTATCTGCATTAATTGGCAATATCCCGGTATTTTTAATGACCAATGATATCGATTTTACCGATCCAGATATTCGTCAACATGTAAAAGCAAAAGTTGGCGTTGATTGGTATGAAATGGGTAAAGCTGCTGGCACTTATCTCGCAAAACAGCACCCTAAAGGCTCAGGCAAAGTCCGCATTGCATGGCTACCAGGACCACAATTACGTGGTGGAACTAAACCGGTAACAAAAGGTTTTAAAGCGGCAATTGCCAATAGTGATATCGACATTATAACGACGCTATGGGCTGACAACAGTAAAGAACTCCAACGTAACCTATTGCAGCAATTATTTACTGATTATAAAAACATTGATTATATTGTAGGTGGTGCAGTAGCTGCTGAAGTTGCCATCAGTGAATTACGAACCAATCATATTTCCAATATAAAAATTGTATCCACGTATCTCAGTCATGGGGTTTACCGAGGCTTACGTCGCCATAAAATCCTCTTTGCACCAACAGATAAAATGGTTGAACAAGCGCGACTATCAATAGATCAAACAGTACGTTACCTTGAGAAAAAAACGATCGCTCTAGATATTTCACCATTAATTGTTGATTTAACACCACAATATTTACCATCAACCGTTATTCGTGATTCATTGTCACCCGCAGAATTTAGACCTTCATTTTACGTCAATGATCATCATATCAGTCGATAATACCGATCATAATATTGAGCTATAACGATGAATATCAATAAATGATGGGCGACGACAAAGTTTTAATCTAATCTGATTTACACGGTGCCTCGTCTTTGTTACTTATAAACATCGTCACCAAGTTCCATCAAGATGAATTTGATATAAAAAGGAAGATCATGATCACTACAACACGTAAAATGGCAGCTAAAAAGCATATCGCTCTTGTTGCTCATGACAATTGTAAAACTGCTTTACTTCGCTGGGTAAAAGAGCACCAGCATAAGTTGGCAAATCATGCCCTTTATGCAACAGGTACAACTGGACACCTACTCACAAAAGAAACAGGTTTACCTATCACCTGTTTAATCAGTGGTCCAATGGGTGGCGATCAACAACTTGGCGCATTAATTTCAGAAAGCAAAATTGACATCATGATCTTCTTCTGGGATCCACTCAATGCCGTCCCGCATGATCCCGATGTAAAAGCATTACTACGTATATCTGCTGTCTGGAATATTCCGGTAGCGACTAACCGTGCCAGTGCCAATTTTATTATTACATCGCCACTGCTTGATAAAGAAATTGATATAGAAATTCCAGACTATGAGGCTTACCTAAAAGAACGTCTAGATTAAGCATCTGGCTGCTATCATAAAATCAATCAATAAGCCTTCGTCAATATCGAGGGCTTTTTATTATTTAAAATAATATATTTAAGGCAAAAAAAATAATTCCTTATATGGTTATAAGTAGTATATCAAGGAGTCGCCTATGCAAGCGTGGATGTTACAACAACCAGATGGGCTACAAGCCTTATCACTCACGACGACCAATAAACCTATTCCAGCCGCAGATGAAATATGTGTAAAGGTTGCCGTCGTAGGATTAAACCCTATCGATTACAAACTAACTCATTGGGGATATGCGACGTGGAACTATCCCCAAATAATAGGGCTAGATGTCACCGGTAGCATTGAAAGTGTGGGAGAAAATGTCCACCATTTTAATATTAACGATAGAGTCATGTTTTTTGCCGATCCACGAACAGCAGGAGGATTTGCTGAGTACGTCTGTGTTAAAGCCATTGCTGTTAGCCGTATTCCACTGACATTATCATTTACCGATGCCGCAGCGCTCCCCTGCGCAGGATACAGTGCATGGATAGCAGTACACGATAAATTACACGTTGCAGCAGGACAACATATTGCAATCACAGGAGCAGGCGGTGGTGTCGGCGGATTTGCAGCACAATTAGCCAAGCTTGCCGGTGCGCATGTCTATGCCATTGCAGAACGACAGCACCATGCTCGATTACTCAGCTATGGTATTGATGCGGTTATTTGCCCGCAACAAAATGTTGCACTTGAGCTTATAAACCTAACAGAAGATAGATTATTGCATGGTGTGATTGATTGTATCTCAGCCAAATCAGGCAGCATGATGAGTGCGTTAATTCGTTATAATGGTCATATCGTTATGGTCGCAAACCAATTTGACCAAGTGCCCCTATTAGCAACCACAAAAGCGATTAGTATTCATGAAGTCGCACTTCATGGCACTTATGCCCATGGTGCACCAGAACATATCACTCATCTTGCTGATATTGGTAATAATTTAAGTGAATTCGTTGCTAATGGTCGTTTACACAGTATGGTTGAAAAAATCGTCCCATTTAACAAACTCTCCCTCGCACTGACTGAATTAAAAAACCATACCCATTCAGGTAAAATCGTCGTACATGTCAGCACATAAGCTAAAAAATGAACAATAAAAAGCCCTGTTATTATGATCGTTATAACAACTCGCAATCATAATAACAGGGCTTCAATAAACAACTAATCTTTATTTAGTCCGTTTAATTTTATTATTAACTGGGTATTTATCTTCAATTAATTCATTAATAAACGGTGATGTTTTATCAGGATCAGCACAGACCCACACATGCTTTTTAGCACGCGTTAATGCGACATAGAATAAACGGCGTTCTTCAGCGTCATTATAGGTTTCAGTACGTGATTGCATAATCGCAGCTAAACCCGTTTCACGATCCGGTGAAGGGAAAATACCTTTATTCACATCAACAATAAATACATAGTCAGCTTCACGGCCCTTACTTGAATGACACGTCATGTATTCCAAATTAAGGTGCGGCCACTGATTCTTCCACGTTTCAAATTTCTCAGGCTTTTGCTTATTATTGCGCCCCAGAATAAGTACTTTTGTGGTCTTATTCTCGTAATGCTTGTTCAACCGAATTAACTCTTGCGGTAATAAATCGGTCGCCAATAACGTAACCGCCTTTTTACTCTGCTTAGTAAAGCTGGTTAATTGCTTTTTAACTTGGAATGGATTTTGTTGTATAAAGACATTCGCCACTTCGCCAATCATACTATTAAAGCGGTATGTGGTTGAAAGTTCTGTAATACGACTATTACCAAAACGGCTTTCAAAATCAGTCGTTAAATTAACATCAGCTCCAGCAAAATGGTAAATGGCTTGCCAATCGTCACCAACTGCAAATAATGTTGGCGCGGAATGCCCTTCAATTTTCTGATGACATAACGCTTCAATCAATGCTAATCGTTGTGGTGAAATATCTTGGTATTCATCCACCATAATATAACGCCATGGCGAGATAAATTTACCCGTTTTAACATACTCAGTGGCTACTTCGATCATACTGTTGAAGTCAATTTGCTTCTTCACTTTTAAGTGCTGCAAATACGCCTGGTAGCATGGCCATAACAACGTCAACTCACTTTTCATACGCGGTCGCATTGCTGGGTTATTATTGTTTTGAATAGCCTCAAGCAGGGACTCTTTATTCATCCCTGACTGACCTAATAACTCAATATTACGCCATACCCAAGCTTGTAATTGTTCATTTTCAGCTTGTTGTTCCATTGAGTTTTCTTTACTAAACCCAGGGACTCGCCACTGCGTAAGGTGTCGTTGCCATTTATTTGCTGACGTTGAATTATTCCATTGATCAATCAGCATTCGCGCTAACCATGCACTACGAGCGCGAGTATCTAAGGTAATTGATGCAACATTAGGTTTATCCAGTTCAACATCACGAATAATTTGAGAGCCCAAACCATGAAAAGTTGCGACTTTAACCCGATCACTGACTTTTTGTTTTAGTCTGTCAGTCATCTCATCCGCTGCTTTACGCCCAAACGATAACATCAGAATATCTTCAGGCACCGCCACTTGACTAGCAATCAAATACCCTGCTCGTGCAATTAATACACTGGTTTTACCTGTACCCGCACCTGCAAGTACCAAGTTATAATCTTGATTAATTAAAGCGGCTAAACGTTGCGATTCATTCAGTGGCGATTTCTCAAAACTATCGAACCATGAACCCCATTTTTGTGATTGTTGTGTTAACCATTGTTTATTGTGTTCTTCAACCCAAGCTTGATGCTCACCAAGCCACGGTGATATTTTCTCAAAACTACGCGGTCTAAATGTTGCAGCAAGCTCTGGGTTTAATTCTGAGTCGGTTAAACCATCATTAAGAAACTGATGTAATTCATGATGCTCAGAATGGCGTAAGTACCCAGATTTATTAGAAAACAATGCGATACGTTGCAGCATTTCTGGCAATATCGCATCTAATTTATCAACGCGGCTTTGTGCCCAATCTTGATAACTACGGACTAAAAATGCCGCGAAAGATTTACATTCATGCCAAGGTAAACCATGAACTGTCCAACAGTATTGTTGATTTGAAGACGTAAGCTCAAGCGCGCCCCATAATACACCGCGATGGATTTCAATCGAACCATCCCAGTCATCAAAAGAGATAACGTCAGAAGAAGTTTGACTATCTAAGACCAGGTTATTACCGTCTAAAGCGATACTGTAATAATCACCTTGAACTAACCATTGTGCTAGTCGACTGGCACTTAATTGCATTGTGATTCCACCAATTGTTCCATGCTTTAATTAGGCTGTAACACTCATTACTGGCTGATGATCATGTCATCAACCTCAATTGAATCATTACTTGTCACCCGCTTATCGGGATAATGTTGCTTAGAGTATCAATAACTCACGTATAGCCATAGTATTGAAATGCCTATTTGACTAAATATTATTCCACGAGCTAAAAGTTTATTTTTTTGATCGGCAATAACAAGATATCTGTTATCTTTAGTCACGTTTTTATAACGTTAGACAATTCTACCGTTTTCTCTATTCCTTATTATCAGAAGATTGTTAATATCCATGCAAACTAAAGAGTTACACGTAAAATTCCGCAGATACTGGGTTAATGACCGAATCAATTATTCAATTCGAGTATTGATTGCTTTAGTTGGTGTAGTATTACCCTGCTGGTATCTTGGCGCCAATCACGCAGTCACGCCACTTGTGCTCGGAATTATTGCCGCAGCACTGGCTGAATCTGATGATAATTTAACCGGTCGCATCAAAGGCCTTACGATTACTTTAGTCTGCTTTTTAATTGCATCCCTTTCTATTGAAATTCTATTTAACTACCCCATTTTATTTGCAATTGGCTTATTTTGCTCAACCTTTGGCTTTATTATGTTAGGTGCTATGGGGCCTCGTTACGCCAATATCGCTTTTGCCTCACTATTACTTGCGGTTTATACCATGCTCGGTGCCAATAATAGTACGGATCTGTGGTACCAACCGATGTTACTTCTGGCAGGCGCTTGTTGGTATGGAATCTTATCGCTGTTATGGCATATCTTATGGCCCAACCAACCTGTACAACAAGGACTGGCTAACGTATTCACTGAATTTGGCTATTATCTCGAGAATAAAAGTAAATTGTTTGATCCGGTGGTTAATCTGACATCACAGCCATTACGAATTCAAGCAGCAAAACAAAATGCTAAAGTGGTTAATGCGTTAAATGCCGTTAAAATGACGTTACTCCACCGTGCAGGCCGTGGACAAAGTGATAAATTTCTCAACATTTATTTTATGGCACAAGATATTCATGAACGTGCCAGTTCATCGCATTACCGTTATCGAGAACTAGCCACTGCTTTTAAACGCAGTGATGTCTTATTTCGCTTTCAACGTTTATTGCATGTACAAGCCATTGCCTGTCATGGCATTGCTGAAGCATTAAAACAAGGCAAGGCTTACCATCATGACTCAGATTCCATTAATGCTTTAGATGAGTTACAGCAATCACTTAATTACCTTAAACAACAAAATAATCCACAATGGCGATCACTCCTTAATCAGCTAGACTATTTATTCAATAATCTCGCAACAGTAGAACGTCAACTGCAAAATATTAATAATCCAGATGCAGAACATATTCAACAGCAAATTGATATTGAGTTAGTGGATACTGAAGCACATAGCATCAAAGAAATGTGGAAACGTATTAGCTGTCAGCTCAATACCGACTCAATGTTATTTCGTCATGCTATTCGTTTAGGCATCGCATTAATTGTCGGTTATGGCTTTATTCAAGCGCTAGATCTGCAACGAGGATATTGGATTTTATTAACGACATTATTTGTGTGCCAGCCGAACTACAGTGCAACCCGTCAAAAATTAGTACAACGCGTTATCGGTACTCTCGGTGGCTTACTCGCAGGCATACCACTGCTGTATCTATTTCCAGGCCAAGAAGGTCAACTGGTACTCATGGTTGCCATGGGGGTACTTTTCTTTGCCTTTCGAGCGGTTAAATATGACTGGGCAACTGCCTTTATTACCTTATTAGTACTGTTTTGCTTTAACCAATTAGGGGAAGGATTTGCGGTTATCTTACCTCGATTAGGCGATACGTTACTCGGTTGTCTGCTAGCGGTATTAGCCGTAAGCTTTATTTTACCTGATTGGGAATCTAAACGATTACATAAAGTGATGGCAGAGGCGACCCTTGCGAATAAAAATTACTTAGCGCAAATTATCGCTCAATATCGCATTGGTAAACGAGACAATAGGAATTATCGTATTGCGCGTCGTGAAGCGCACAACAAAGATGCACAACTCAGTACCGCGATAAATAATATGTTAGCTGAACCTGATAAATACCAAATAGATATCGATAAGAGCTTCCGCTTTTTAACATTAAATCATGCTATGTTAAGCTACATCTCAGCACTTGGAGCACATCGTACTCAACTGCAAGATAATCAAACTCATCAATTAGTATCAGAGGCACATCGTATTATTCATAATCATTTAGAGTGTATTTCATTGCAACTAAATGGTTCTCTTATTGAAACGTCACCCTCATTGAACCTCAATCTAGAACAGCGTTTAGGCCAATGGCGAGATGAAGATTGTACTTCGGCTAAAATGGTATTACAGCAACTCCATTTAATTCACTGTATGTTACCTGAACTTCATGCATTAGGTGATAACCTCGCGCCCCAAACACAAACGATGATAGCAACCGTTTAGTTTAGCTAAATACAGCCGCTCCTCATAAAAAACATCAGACTACAATCAATGTGTCATCGCTTAATCAGCCATAATACCGCAGTCCATACTTCACATTGCATATAATGAAGTATGGACTGAGGTGTTACGGTGTTCAGCTAGAAAGCAAAAACCAATCTCATCGTTCTTTATTATAAATAGCCACATTTCATATCCTCATTTGTCGCAGATTACTTATCTATTACCTATTACCTACTGCTTACTGCTTACTGCTTACTGCTTACTGCAAATAATAAACACCAACAATACAAACGACCACGCACAAAAAAGCCTGCGTTAAACGCAGGCTTTCACAACTCAATAACTAGAGTTTATTATTAATGCTTATTCTGCTGCTTGTGGGGCTGCCACAGGTGCATCTTTCGCATTATCTTGAAGATACTTAAGCAATGTGCGCTCTTCATCTTTATCTAGCATGTAGTATTGTTGCATCGCTTTTAGACCTTGAACCCAACCATTTGCAGTTAAGTGTTTTGGATCTGGAATAGCGTGACATTGACTACATGTTGCATCAAGAATTTCTTTACCGTAAGCCCAAATAGGCTTCATGCTCGCTAGCATATTACGCTGAGTGATCCATGCTGATACTTGTTCTTGCTGCCATGTCTGACCATCTTCAGTTTTTACTGTATTTAAAATCGTTGCTGACTTTTGTAGGTCTGCATTTAGAGAGACAGTTTGAATTTGCTTCGCCATGTCTTGTACTAACATACCTGTTGTTGAGCCTTGTTGCTGCCAACCTGTAATTTGTACTTTGATCATGTCGCCACTTGTACCTAGCACTTCAACTTTTGATGCTGGGTATAATTGACCTTGTGCATCACCTGATGCTGAGTCAGTGGTATATAGTTTTTTAGACGCTAACGTATAAAGTGTTTTAGTCGCAGGCGCTTCACCAGCATTAATCGTTAATTGTTTGAACGTTGCTTTGAAATCATTATTGATGTGCGGTAATTGGTGCGCAATACCTTTATGACATTCAATACAGTTCATATTTTTTGCCGCTGCTGTTGTCATTGCTGCTGCCGCTGCTGGAGATTGCTTCGCGTGATCCATAGCAGTGTATGAGTGACAACTCTTACATGTTGCTGAATTTGTTTCAGCCATCATACGCCATACGTTTTGAGCCATACGTAAACGGTTTGCTTCAAACTTAGCTGGAGTATCAATATCTTTACTGATAAATTCGCTGTAAATATCGCCAACACCACCTAATTTTGCTTTCATAAACGCAATAGGATCATTTTCTGGAATATGACAATCACGACATTCAGCACGTACGCCATATGCGTTTTTGTAGTGAATACTTGTTTTATATTCGTTGTAGTTTTCTTTCATTGAGTGACATGAAGTACAAAACTCAGTAGTCGAACTAAACTTTATCGATTCGTGAAAGGTAAATACGCCGGCCAATGTTATGATCACACAGACAACTGCAATCGCTAATACTGAATAACGACTACTTGGCTTTACTAAAAAACGCCATAGTTTCTTCATGGATGGTCCAAAATGAATTAAACGTCAAAACAACGTTAAAAAAAGAGTTGCGCACAAACTAACATTTGAATATGAACAGGGCAACGCCTTCAATTCACATAAATAAATATTCTAAACACAACTAATCATATGATTGTGTTAGACTTTATAAAAATCATTATTTACTTAGATGTCTAATTACAATTAAACTATAAATAGTGTTTTACAGTTTAAGTATAAATGCTAATTAAACAATGTTATAAATAAAAACAATCCTATTAATCAATGAATTAACAAGCAACAATACCGCCACCCATACGGTATAACCAGCTCAAAGTTGAACCTATCGAGAATAATTATCAATCCATTTTTAGTTGCTGTGCTAAGTACTTTTCTATTTATATAGAGCATTAAACATTACATATTGTGGTGCCTTTTTGTGATAACTTATTTTTCATTTAGCAGTCTAATATATTTTATATTTCCGTGTAGCCTATCAAGAAATAAGTCAAATAATAGATCACTATACCGATAAATATTATAATGATTATTATGTCATTAAAATGCTTATTCATTCGGTTTGTCTTCGGAATATAAACATGACCCTATCACGTCGTAACTTTTTAAAAGGTTCAGTAGCAACGGCTATCGCTGCTAACGGACTCACCCTTTTTCCTGCTGGAAAGGTATTTGCTTCAGATACAATTACCATTCCATCAGCTACTCACTATGGTCCGTTTAAAGCAGTCGTTAAAGGCGGTACATTAATTGGTGTTCAACCGATTAATGATGTCGACCCCTTCCCAACAGAAATGTTAACTAAAGGTGTCTTGAGTCGTACTTATAGTGATACACGTATCAAATATCCAATGGTACGTAAGTCACTATTAGAAGATCCATTGGGCGATCACAACCCGCATCTTCGTGGTAAAGAACCTTTTGTTCGCGTTGATTGGGATACAGCAATCGCATTAACCGCATTCTGTATTGCTCGTACTGTTGAAAAACACGGTAACGAAGCAGTCTTCAGTTCATCATACGGTGGTTGGTCACACTGTGGTGTTAACCGCCCTCAAACACTACAAGGTCGTTTCTTCAACCTTATTGGTGGCCAAAGTATCTGTGCTGGTGACTATTCAGCAGGAGCTTCTGAAGTTATCCTTCCACACGTTATTGGTGATATGGAAGTATACTCACCACAAACTGCGTGGGAAATTGTAGAGAAAAACACTGAAGTTGTTCTTTTAATCGGTTGTGACCCATGGAAAACCAACCGTGTAGAATTCCGTGTTGCTGATCACTCTATGCAAAAACATTGGGAAGCGTTTAAGGAAAAAGGGATTAAGTTTGTCTCTATAAACCCACAACAAACCCAGACAGATAAAGCAGTTGGTAGTGAAATGATCAATATCCGTCCTAATACGGATACTGCCCTATTTACTGCAATGTCTTACCATCTGTACAAAACAGGCCAACACGATAAAGCTTACATCGATAAATACACTGTTGGTTTTGATAAGTACCTTGCTTACTTAATCGGTGACGAAGATGGTGTTGTTAAAACACCAGAGTGGGCTGAAGAAATCACAGGTTTACCTGCTGCTAAAATTAAAGAACTCGCTGAACTTTGTGTGACTAAGCGTACCCAAATTGCGGCGGGTTGGGCACTACAACGTGCTGACCACGGTGAGATGATTCACTGGTCTATCATCAACTTTGCTGCAATCGCAGGTAAAATTGGTAAGCCAGGTGAAGGTGCAGGCTTTAGCTGGCACTATGGTAATGGCGGTATGCCTGCTTCTGGTAAGCGTATGCCTATCGGTTTATCACAAGGTCGTAACCCTATCACTAAGACATGTCCTGTGGTTATGGTTTCAGATATGCTGAAAAACCCAGGTAAAGCTTACACTCGTGATGGTTCAAACCTTACACTACCAAAAGCAAAACTTATCTATAACGCAGGTAATAACTTACTGTCTCACCAACAAGACACTAACGAATTAATCAAAGCGCTTAACGATAATATCGATACCATTATCTGTCACGAACCTTGGTGGTGTGCTACGGCGAAATATTCTGATATCGTTTTGCCAACAACAACCACACTTGAGCGTGACGATATTTCATCAGGCGGTACTTACAGCAACAATAAAATCTACGCGATGCGTCAGGTTATTGAGCCTGTAGGTGAAAGCTTAGATGATTACGAAATCTTCTCACGCCTTGCTTTCATGTTTAACGTACATAAAGAGTTTACCGAAGGTAAAACTATGTACCAACATGTTAAAGCCTCTTATGAAGCATCTGATGCAACGGATGATTTCAAAACATTCTGGCAAAATGGTATCGCTCACGTATCAACACCTGCGGCGGCAAATAGCTTTGTGCGTCATGGTGATTTCTACGCAGATCCGATTAAGAACCCACTGCATACACCAAGTGGTAAAATCGAATTATATAGCTCAACGATTGCTGGATTTAAAGCAAATAGTTGTCCACCAATGCCACAATGGATCCCACCATTTGAATGGCTAGGTAATGCGAAGAAAGGTCAAGTACACGTACTAAGCCCACACCCATGGATGCGTTTGCACTCACAAATGGCGAATGCGGATGTGAATAGCTACGAGTCTGTTGATGGTCGTCAAATCGTACTCATCAATAAAAAAGACGCTGAAGAACGTGGCGTAAAAGATGGCGATGTTGTTGAAGTTTATAATGACCGTGGTGTACTACTAGCGGGTGCCCGTATCACTGCTGAAGCAATGCCGGGTGTTATTTACATCCACGAAGGCGCATGGCTACAACTTGATAGCAAAGGCCGTTGTAACTCAGGCTCAATCAACATGCTAACAAGTAGTCAACCAACCAGTGGTTTAGCACAAGCAACCAGTGCTAACACCTGTTTGGCTTACTTCAAAAAATGTACTGATGCCGAAACGCCAAACCAAGCATACACGCCAGCTAAAGTTGTGAAATCAGACTTTAAAGTGGATATCTGGTCATTACAATTAGGTAAGCGCTTAAAAGCCGTTGCCGCAGAAAGTGGTCCTGAGCAATCACCTGGTGAGAAGTTATTCTACGGTAGCTGTACCCTTTGTCACGCAGCACCACACCCAAGTGACTTCACTTACAAGCAGTGGAAAGGTATTACTAACAGTATGTTCCCACGTGCAGGTCTAAACGAAAAAGATCGCAACCTTGTACTTGATTTCCTACAAAAGAACGCTAAAAAAGGCTAATAACTGACGGTTATTATTCTCAACGCGAATACATTAAAAGGCTCTTATGAGCCTTTTTTTTAAGTATTAAAAACCGCAACTTCCATTAAAACTGTGATTTATTTTAAATATTTACCGTTTAATTAGGCGTTTCTATTCTGCCATTTACTATTTATCTTTTAGTTAAAACTAACCAAGCTATCAACCGTACGCGACAGTGTGGCACGGTTCTCAGCGACAGAAGATAAAAACAATGGGTATTTTTCCCCTATTGGTTTTGTCACTACTCCACTAAAACGTAAATTAAAAGTTGGTGTGGTGCGCAATATTCCAAACGGTTCTGAGAGGCTAATATCTTAACAGTCGATAAAAACGCAGCAATTTTAAACCATCTTACTCACACAAGATGGATAAAATAAGCTGCGTTTTCTTTATTGAAGAAAATCGATACTAAGCTATCGACTTATGGGTGATCTAGTAGCATTACCATCGCTTGATGGGGAATATTGGCTTCCATAAATTCATCACCGTATGGCGTAAAACCTAGCTTACGGTAAAAATCGACAGCATGAGTTTGCGCCCCAAGATCAACCTTTGGATAACCTTGTTGTTTAGCATATTCCACTAAAGCACGTACTACTTTTACACCCAATCCTTGTCCACGAGCAGCCTGCATAATCGCAATACGACCAATGTGTCCATTTGCTAAAATACGCCCGGTCCCTAATGGTTGTTCACCATCAACCACCAGCACATGCACCGCTTGTGTATCTAAACCATCAAACTCAATTTCAGGATCAATGTGTTGCTCTTGAATAAATACCTGCTCACGTACTAAACGAATACTCTCTTTATTTACTTCATCAAAAGCAACAATGTTTACGTCTACCATGAAATATCCTATTTATCTAAATTACAGACCTTTTTTATATTGTTGGCAAATAGTGCCAACGATAGTTTGCTCTAATATTTCTCGAGCGTTGATATCACCATGGATATAGGTATCAAACAAAGAGACAACCGTTGCTTTATCAGCATTCACTGCGGTTTCCGTTTTAATATCACGTAAATCAATCATAAAGCCCGTAAACTTATTCTGAATCTCAGCCACAATATCAAGATTTAAGAAGTTCTTCGGGTTATATAACGCATTATGATCACCGCGCTGTTTATCAACCACAAATGACGCTTCAGTAAGATTAATGATCGATGCTGACTTATCACATTTACGTAAGCACTTATCATCAAAACGCTTTTTCTTACAACCTACTGTTTGATGGAATAAGCATTGACGGCTCATTAGCAACATCATCGGGTGATAAATGCTGTAATACAATTCAAACTCAGCAGGTGCTGCAATGGGTTTAATTTGTGAACGTTTGATCTCATTAGAAATAAATGCCCCAACACAACCAAACTCTTGCTGTAAGCATTCAAGGCTCAAACTGTTACTGATATTCATTTGAGGGCCAGCTACCCACGCTAAACCTAACTGATGCGCCGCATAACCGACACCACTATTATTGGTTACAATACGTGATGGCTTAACGTGTTCAAGGAACGTCACTGCCGCTTGATAATTATTGCCAATTAAAATCGCAGGGAACCAAGGAATAAGCTGTGGATTTTCTTGGAACAGACTAACTAATTTTAACCCTTCCATTGCCATCGCTTCTGGCAATTGATAATACACTGCGATATCTGGCTGACTCACTGCAATAATATCAGCAGGATTAGCAATCAAGACCGATAATCGTGGTGTCATCGTCGATAATGGCTGACGAACAGTTTTCGGTAATTCAAACGCTTCAACTAATGGTTGATCGCCATTTAACCCGCATGCAATCTGATCGCGCATTTGCGTTAATTCTTTAAATAGCACCACCACATCTGCCGCTAATTGGCTTAAATTCATTGACGATAACAAGTATTCACCATTATTTAAGCTACGGAAGCGTTTTTCAAAACAATCGCTATCAAGTACCGTATTATCAGATTGACGCAATAACGAGGTTGATGCCACTTCAAACTGTTGTAGCGGTGTCGTTACTTGAATAATAAGCGGCTGTCCAACCTGACCTATAATCGTCAGTTCTAATGCTAATAAACTAATGTCTAGATCAGCAATTCTCTCTTCAACAGTTTGAATAATCGTAGTTTTATCATCGTATAGCTTTTGCTTAACCGCTTGAATTTCAGTCTCAGATTTAGCATCAGCAATCTGTGCGAAGTGATCGACAGAGTTATCGCGTGGATTATCGATAAACATTGCTTTATTAATATCACCCATTAAATATGAGTTAGAGAAATCGCGATTAAAGACAGTATATAACTCACGTGTATCCGCCAATAATGGCTTTTGATTACAATAGTTATCTAATTGACGACTCCAATTATCCACCACGGTATAAACGTAATGTGATTTTTTGATGCGTCCTTCCACCTTCAATGAATACACCCCAGCATCCGCTAAGGCTTCTAAATTTGAAAACGCAGAATTGTCTTTCATATTTAATGGGTAATCTTTACCAACCGCCGTCGTTTGATATTGATCTCGACAAGGTTGACTACAACGACCACGGTTACCTGAGTTACCATTTTTAGCCGAACTGATATAACACAAACCGGAAAAACCAATGCAGTATGAGCCATGGACAAACACTTCCATTAACACATTATGTTGATGTCCAAACTGTGCTAAATGTTTTATCTCTTTGATATTAAGTTCACGCGATAAATTCACACGGCTCGCATTAAGCTGCCCCATAAATAAAATTTGGCCTTCATTATGGCTATTAACTTGGGTTGAAGCATGGACATCAAGTGTTGGAAAATATTGCTTAATTAAGTAAAATAGCCCTAAATCTTGTAAGATAACACCATCAATTTTAGTATTAACTAATTTATTCAATAACCGAATAACAGCAGGAATTTCACTTTCAAGGATCATGATATTAAGCGTAAGAAAAATCTTACAATCACGCTGGTGTGCAACACGAACAATGCCATTTAAATCTTCAAAGGTAATATTCGTTGCACGATTACGGGCATTAAAATTATCTAATCCACAATAAATAGCATCCGCACCCGCAACGATAGCCGCTTTAATCGACTCTATATCACCGCCCGGCGCTAACAACTCAAAGTTACTTCTCATCGCGTTATTACCCATTTATAACCGTGCCTTTCAAAAAACGTATCAATTTTGTGAACGGCTATTCTACTCATGAGGGCGATTAAGTCCAATTTTGAAAGATAAATTACATCTTGTAGCACGCGAGTACAGTTACTTTATCCGTAAACAATTTTTGCAGATGTTCCTTATTTAAATAATTATCGCTACTATGCACAGAGCACCATATTTTAATGGCTCATGTTTATTTAAAAGGTAAAAATAATGACGACTCAACAACCACAACTGACAGAAACACAAAAATCAGCAATCGAACAAATGGTTATCAACCGCGTCAATGCAATGAACAATGATGCTGTACTGTGTGATGCTATTGATAATAAGGTTCACAATATGGAAGAGCATCTAAAAGCTTACTTTCATGAGCGTTTTCATTTTCACAGCAAAAAAGCATAATAAAAGCCAATCTAACTAGATTAAAAAACAATGATGAACTGATCACTTCAGTAATTTTTCTTTATTGTCCGTGATCAGTTTCAGTTTCAACACACCTTAAAAACCCATTTCAATTAACACTTAAATAACCAAAAACAGACGATTAATACACAAAACGACCTCAATACAGCAAAAAACACCCTCTACTGCTTGTAACCCATGGAATGGAGCTATTTATTGTGTAAAATATAGACTTCTACACTATAACGTTGTTCTTACCATGATTGATTTAAATGTATTACCGCTTTACCTCACCGCTGTGATTGCTCTACTACTCATTCCAGGCCCTGACATGTTACTTATTGCCAGTTCAAGCTTAACTTACGGTCGCAAAGTCGGTATTTATGCAAGTTTAGGTAATGCAACCTCTGGTATTTTATTAACTATTTTAGCGGCTCTTGGTGTCTCTGCACTTATTGCAATGAATCCGATAGCACTGCATGTTTTACGTTTAGTTGGCGGCGCGTATTTATTAAAAATGGGGTGGGATTGCATGCGCACCCATGCTGATGATGCACCTCAAGAATTAGAGCAATCTAATAAAATGGCATCAACGCTATACCGTCGTGCTGTTTTTACTAATCTACTCAATCCTAAAGCTCTGATTTTCTTTGTTCTGTTTTTACCACAATTTGTGTCTACTCACGTTGCCACATCATCAGGCGAACAGATGCTAATACTTGGCTTATTGCTTAATGTTTTAGGATTATTATTTAACTTATTTCTCGTCACCACCATTGGCATATTTGGTCAATCATTACTAAAAAATGAAAAATTCCGTAATAACCAACATAAATTTATGGGATTAATATTCTTTGTGTTGGCTATTTGGTTATTAGCATCACAATTACCAACACCGCCAAGTATGTAAATTATTATTGATAACTATGTTTTCAACAAAAAAAATGCCATTAATAATGATGGCATTTTAAAAAATTCCAATATTTAGATGAAAAAAATGATTAGAAATAGACTATTAGACGAAATTAATGAATAGATAATGATGTCAATTTATATGAGAATTATTAGTCTATAAAATATGACTTGAATTTCATCCTAAAAAACCTCATATACTTACCTTATCGATGTGTTGCGCAGGCTTACCTTTGCATTTCTTTTATTTAATGCGCACACAATATTACGCCCAGTATGTTGGGCGCATTAAGGATTATTATGATTACTCACGTTGGCATTATTGATCAGGATCCTGTCCGTCTGATCACACCATTATTAGATGAAGCAGTACCTGCCGATAAAATGATATTTATTGGTACCGAAAAACAACAACAACAATATGATCGACTCGCCTCTATTTTAACTTCACGTAATATTATTGTTGAATTTTTCATTATTCCCGACATTATCAATGTCACCAAAATCAGACAACGTTTGAACCAACTTGCTGATCAATTAAAACAAGACAGCCGTGATGTATGGTTTAATGCAAGCTGTGGTTTGCGTCACCGTTTATTATCCGCTTATGAAGTCTTCCGCTCTTTCCATTGGCCTATCTACGTCATTGAACCTTTCAGTGATGAAATGTGCTGGTTGTTCCCCAATGATCGCGAACAACAACAAGTACAAGATCGCATTCAAATTTCTGATTATTTAACTATTTTTGGTGCACGTTGCGAGTTATCAGATAATCCAATGCCAGAATCTCTTAACGATCAGTTATGGGAACTGGGTCAACGTTGGGCAAGCTCTGCATTAGAATTAGGCCCAGGCTTAGCGACACTTAATTATCTAGCAACAACCTGTCGTAAAGAACAAGTGTTAAATGTTGAGCTAAGTGAAAAGCAACAAGGCTATAAAGAACTTGGCACACTACTAACCGATTTAGAAGAAACAGGCCTTGCAACATACCATGATGGTATTTTGACATTTAAGCACGAAGAAGCGCGTCGATTTGCGAATGGTGAGTGGTTAGAAAGTTTAGTTCACAGTACGGTTCGTGCAATTCAAAACGAATTACCAACCATTCAAGATCACTCATTAGGCGTGCAGGTTTACCGTAAAATTGGTGAACGTGAAGTGCGCAATGAACTTGATGTGGCAACTATCGTCAATAATAAGCTGCATATAATCGAATGTAAGACCAAAGGTATGCGTGATGATGGCGATGATACCTTATACAAACTAGAATCCTTACGTGACCTGCTAGGTGGCTTACAAGCGCGAGCAATGTTAGTCAGTTTCCGTCCGCTTCGTCATCACGATTTAGTCCGTGCACAAGATTTAGGGTTGGCGATTATTGGTCCAGATCAACTGGGTGAGTTATATACCCATCTTCATGATTGGCTCAAAGGTGCCGGCGGCCAAGCGCATAATCCCGCGTAATCAGTAGCTAACACCATAAAAAGTATCAATGATCAAAAAAGGCCTTCTTTTAAAGGCCTTTTTATTTATCAAATAGGGTAAATCTCTTAATGTTGCTTCTCGATACTTATCCAAGTCGATTAAAAACAACACCTGCGGCTTGCGGCTTCTGTGTGTGATGCTGACCATCATCTAATACCAATGTCACCGTGGTCGTACTTTCCCCTACTGTTGCAATAATATCTCTTACAACAAACACATCATCTAAATAAGCAACCTTCATCTGTAATACAGGTGAAATAGGTAATGCAATAATATCTTGACGCCCATTCGGAAATATAATTTTATAATCAATCATGTTTATAACTTCACTAAGCCCAACGAAGTACTATTCTACAACAAAAACAACCTAATGGTTAAACTCCCCCACTAACTCATAGCATTATCGTATTGTTTTCATTATACCTGTGCGCTTTTAATGCAAAAAAGCCGACAGTAATCTATCGGCTTTCTAACATACATATTAAATAAATCGCGTTATTAGAAACGACTTATTTAGTTAGCATCTGACGTGCAGCTTCAACAACAATCTTAATAGAACGTGCTTCAGTTGCTTTTAATGTTGCATGATCAGGAATTTCTTTTTGAGTACGGTTAATAATAACACCCGCAACACAACCTGCACGTAAACCAGAACTTGCACACATAGTTAATAGTGTTGCAGATTCCATTTCAAAGTTCAGCACACCCATTTCTTGCCACTCTTTCATAGAGCCTTGGAAACGGCGAACTACACGACCAGAGAATGTGTCGTAACGCTCTTGGCCTGGGTAGAATGTATCACTAGAAGCGGTAACACCCGTGTGTACAGTCGCACCAGCATCATCACACGCTTGCTTCATTGCTGTCGCTACAGTGAAATCAGCAACAGCAGGGAATTCCATTGGCGCAAAGTGTAGACTTGCACCATCAAGACGTACAGAACCCGTAGTTACAATCATATCGCCAGGGTTGATATGCGGTTGAATCGCACCTGTTGTACCAACACGAAGGAAAGTATTAACACCTAACTGGGCTAATTCTTCCACAGCAATAGATGTTGAAGGACCGCCAATACCAGTAGAACAAATTACAACAGGTTTACCATCTAACTGCGCACGATATACAGTATATTCACGTGCACTTGCTAGGAATTCAGGGTTTTCCATTAGGTTGGCAATTTTTTCTACACGAGCAGGATCACCAGGAATAATTGCTAATTCAGCACCGTTAAGATCCGCTTTATTAACACCTAGGTGGAACACTTTATTGTCAGACATAATGATACCCTTTAAATTTAATCGCTCTGATTGTAGGAACAGAGATGGATAATTATCGTTAATTTTTGTGTTTTTTGACAGTAAACGTAATTCGTAACATAACAACAACGTCTGTCAAAATCTGACGTAACGATAGCGGAAGCTGAAACTGTTTTTAGTGAGTTAAATCACATTAACCAAAAGCAATATAATTTTTAGTTACATATTAATTGAACCAAGATCACGGCAAAACGTTTACCTATCGAGCCCATCACAAAAAAAAGCAACTTCATCATAACGTTTGTCACCGTTATTCACGTCAAATATTGCTATAAATAAAAAAGCAGAATGGTATTTAACCCATTCTGCTTATCATCATGACGCTAATAATATTACGTTATTAACCCCATTATTGTTTCGGTTTAAAGCGTAGCAACCGCAAAGCATTTAATGTTACTAATGCTGTCGCACCACTATCGGCTAACACCGCAACCCATAACCCAGTAACACCCAATATCGTTGTCACTAAGAAAATACCTTTAAGCCCTAGCGCAAGACCAATGTTCTGACGAATATTATTTAAAGTCGCTCGCGATAATTCAATCATTACGGGTAGTTCTGACAATCGGTTATGTGTGATGGCTGCATCTGCGGTTTCTAATGCCACATCAGTACCGCCTCCCATCGCAATACCAATAGTCGCAGTTTTCATGGCAGGCGCATCGTTAATACCATCACCCACCATCGCTACACTGTGTAGATCATTAAGCTTGCGAATTTCAGTGACTTTATCAGCAGGTAATAAACTGGCGCGATAATCAATATTGATTTCTTTCGCAATTGCAGCAGCAGCCCGTGCATTATCACCGGTTAACATTACTGATTTAATACCTAACTGATGAAGCTTTTCTATCGCAATTAAGGCATCTTCACGTAAGTTATCCCGCCATGCGACTAACCCTACTGGCTGTGCATTACGCACTGCAACCACCAGCGTTTTACCTTCACTTTCTAGCATTAAGGCTTGTTGCTGTTGTGCTGCTGTCAACGTTATATCTTGAGGCAAACGATCAGCGGCACATAATAAGAACTTATCACCTTCGGTAATGCCTTGAATACCGCGACCTACTAAGGTTTCACGTTCGGTCGCTTCAACTACTGATAACTGCTTTTCTTTAGCACGATTAACCACCGCTTTTGCTAATGGGTGCAATGATCCCGCTTCAATAGCAGCAGCTTGACGTAATAATTTCTCGTCGTCGTTATCCCAACAAATCATATCGGTTACAACAGGTTTACCTTCAGTCAGCGTACCTGTTTTATCAAACGCAACCACTTCAATATGACCCAGTTGTTCTAACGCCGCTCCCCCTTTAATTAATGCACCACGACGTGCCGCCGCAGCCAAACCTGATGTAATCGCAGCGGGAGTAGAGATAACTAGTGCGCACGGACAAGCAATCAATAATAACGCTAACCCTTTGTAAATCCATTCATCCCAAGATTGACCAAATACCAGCGGTGGAATAATAACCACCAGCGCAGCCAATAAAATCATACTTGGCGTATACCAACGGCTGAATTTATCAAGGAAACGTTCTAATGGCGCTTTACGTGATTCAGCATCTTCAATCATATGCAAAATACGATCGATGGCATTATCACCTTGAGCAGAAATAATGGTTAAGCGCACCACTTTATCCGATGCCATACTACCTGCCATGACTTTTTCGCCAGGTGTACGTTCAACAGGTACAGACTCCCCCGTTAATGCACTTTCATCAAAACTGGCGACAACATCAAGAACTTGACCATCTGCGGGTAAACGTTCACCCGGTACAACTTCAATCACATCACCGGGTTTTAACTCCGCGGCAGATCGTTTGGTTCTCGAGCCATCAGCCGAAATAACCGTTGCTTCTTCTGGCACTAAATCCATTAATGCTTTGACGCCACTACGTGCACGAGAAGCCGCATAACCTTCTAATTGTTCGCCAATAAGGAACAAGAAGATAACCATTGCCGCTTCAGCCGTTTCACCAAGATACAAAGCACCAATAGCGGCAACCGACATCAATGTTTCAATAGAAAAAGGCGTACCAGATTTGGTTAAAACAACGGCTTTTTTCAAAATAGGGAATAAACCAACAATTGTTGTCAGCGTAAACGCGAATAACCCAACTTCTGTGGAAACTGTTTTATTTAAGACAAAAGAGATCACCATCATCAATGCGATAACAATCACAGACAAATGCTGAATTAAGAAAGATTGGGTCGGTAGGTCAGCCGTTTTCGTTGTTGTAGAAACTAACGTAAAACCAGTTTGTCTTGATTTGTTTTCTATTTCAGATTTTAGCGTTTCAGGATCGGTCTGCTGATTATCATGAATATTAACAATTAATTTTTCAGTCGCAAACATCACTTTTGCTGTATCGACAGCCGCTAATGACATAATGGCTTTTTCAAGTTTAGCCGCGCAGCTAGGACAATCCATGCCTAACACTTTCCAGCTAAACGTTTTGCCATGAGCACTATTGGTTAGCGATGCTTCTAATGCTAATTCTTGTTCTTTACTCATCGTTGGTGCAGAGCAGCATTGACCACTATGATCATGGCTACTATGGTCATGTCCGCTATGATCGTGAGCATCATGATTATCTGAATCGTGTTTATCACCATCATGCTGATGTTTATTTGCTAATTCTGGCTTATCACTGGCTGAAACATGTGCACCAGTAATGGTAAAGTTATTTTTTTTTATCACTGAATGAATAGCATCATTTACAGAGGTTGAACAACAACTCCCCGCAGCAGGACCTTCTGTGTCGTTATCACCACACCCTTCAGAATCTTTATTGGTCGAGCAACAATCAGCACTGACACTTGAACAGCAATCCGTTGTTGCAGCAACCATAGTAACCGTTGCTTTATTTGCAACGGTTGATTTTGTTGTATGAATATGATCTTTTTTATTATTACATTGAGCACACATCATCGTTCTCCTTGGGTGCTATTCAGTTTTACTGATGATAATTATAAACCTTTGAGTTAAGACCAAGGTCAAGCAAAATAGCCACATATCACGGTACTCAAGTGATAATAATTATCAAAAATCAATAAATAGACGTTACACCCTCAGAGTTCAATTAACGTAAGCGTCGTAAAACAGTGGCATTATCAATTACATCGCCCCAAAGCGTATAATCTAGTCCCTTATCAAAAATATATTCTGTCACTAGTGTTCTCACACAGTTAACCAACACCTCAGTATCCCATGGCTTTTCAAAATAACTTTCGATACGGGCTTTATTAATCGCAGCAATGGTATCTTGCTGGGTAGCTTGCCCCGTTAATAATACTTTTTTAGTGTGTATAAAGCGGTTGTCGTTTGCCACTAACGTCAATAACTCAACACCGCTTTTACCCGGCATCACATGATCAGAAATAATAACCCCAATAAATTCACCCTCTGCATCAAGTTCATCCATTAACGCTAATGCTTCATCCGCTGACTCACAATCTTCCAATAAAAAAGACGGCTCAAACTCAGCTAAATCTTTTAATACTGCACTTAATACTTCACGTTGATCATCAACACAAATAATAGTGATTTTTTCCATAATAACCGTCCTTTACGTTATTGGTAATTTGATTCTAAATGTTGTTCGTTGATGATCGCTTTTAACGACTATCGTGCCCCCATAACTATTAACAATACGTCGAACTATTGCTAATCCCAATCCTAACCCAAATGATAATCCGCCTTTTTTCGTACTAAAATTTGGATTGAATATTTTACGACGTGTAGCTTCATCGATCATCGGTCCATTATTAGTAATAGTAACTAACAACTTATTTTTTACACTTCGCGTAATAATTTCAATTTGTGGATTGTCAGTATGTTCCATTGCATCACATGCATTCTTGATCAGATTAACCCAAATCTGTACCAACTCAGTGATGCTAGCGGTTACTGGCGGTAAAATTGCAGGTCGTAATACCACATCAACATAGCGTAAATTACTTTGTAATAATGCTAACGATTTATGTAATGTATCCGTGATATCAACATTCGGTACTCGTGCGTGATCACCACCACCAAGCTGTTTTACTGATCGTACAATACTAGCGGCATGTCGTGCTGCAAGTCGTATATCACGCAAATCACGACCGCTATCCCAACATATTAAGGCAGCATCAATATCTTTAAGCCAATCAGCGGGAACATCACCTTCGGGTAATGCACGCGCAAGGGTTCGAGCGTGTTCTCGACTCAATGTATACTGCTGCTGTAATACTTTGCTGCGTTCACGAACTTGGGCTGAACTAATACTTTGCCCATGATCGATACCATGTTGTAAAAATAGTCGCATTTGAGGCTGATTATCATCAACAAACTGGCTGATCGCGGTTTGGATATTCTCCGTTTTACTACTAATCACACCAATCGCATTATTAAGCTCATGAGCAATCCCTGCCGCTAATTGACCTAAGGTCGTCATTTGTTCAGTGGCATACAATTTCTGCAACGCTTTTTCTTTTTCTAGTGCTGCTATTCCAGTAAGCATCTGCCGCATCGCTAACTCATGCACCATTACAGGCATAAATTGCTCAGCTAATGAACCATAATGCTCAGGCTCAACCGCTTGGGTCGATAAATCAATCCAAGCAATCTCACTGTCTTTTTCTGCAACAACCGTCGTAGAGGCAACAAGTGTTTGAGCAAAAAAACTGTGTACGCCAAAGAACATCCCTTCTTTAACCACAAACACCTGCGCACTTAAATCATTTTCTTTACTATTTACATAGCCTGATAACTCACCTTGTTTTACCCAATATAAGCGATCGTTATACCCATCTTGTCGCAAAACCTCCGTGCCAGCAGCAACAGCAATCATCGCCTTAGGATCTTGAAAATAAGTATCAATGATCCGTCGCAGTGCTTTTGGTTGATTCATAGCATCATCCTTGATCTAACGTTAACAACACTAAATATGATCGATAACTTGTAATCCCCAAATCATCACAAAACTTAATAACACCCCAACGACACCTACAATCGCACCTATTCGAGCCATTTGATTACTTTCAACATAACCCGTTGCATGTGCTAACGCATTAGGCGGTGTACTTATCGGTAATGACATACCTAACGATGCTGCAAAAGTCACCACCAGAATCAAGGTAACTTCACCACCTAATGGCGTTAATGACACCATTGATGTTCCTAATGCCGCCATAATAGGCATTAATAGGTTTGCCGTTGCGGTATGTGACATAAAGTTAGCCATTAATAAACACAGTATCGCAGCACCCAGCAAGACCACATAAGGCGAGAAAATATCAAATGGAATACTATGCACGACCAATTTTGCTAAACCGGTTTTATCTAACGCTAAACCAAGTGCAATACCGCCGGACACTAACCACAATACATCCCATGAGATTTTCTTAAGATCTTCTTTATTGATAATCCCCGTTATCGAGAAAATTGCCACTGGAATTAGCGCCACCGTATAAGCGTTCATGCCATGCATTGAGCCCATAAGCCACAACATAATAGTGACGGTAAATGTCACATAAACCGTGATCGCTTTTGGGGTTTTAAGAAACTTACCTTGAATCGTTAATTCAATGGATTGTTGCGTTGCAGGATAAAGTTTATTAATCAACCACCACGCAAAGACCAATAACACCGCAACAAAAGGCACGCCAAAGAACATCCACTCACCAAAAGTAATCAGATTTTCTCCCGTCAGGTATTTCAACGCAATCGCATTAGGTGGGGTGCCGATAGGTGTTCCAATACCGCCAATATTAGCCGCAACAGGAATCGATAACGCAAAGGCTATTCTCCCCGGATCTTTAGCACCAAATAAAGTAATAACTGGCGCTAAAATAGAGAGCATCATCGCGGTTGTGGCAGTGTTTGACATGAACATTGAGAAAACAGCAGTAATCAACATTAACCCAAACATGACATATTTAGGTTGGTTTCCAAACGGCTTTAATAACACTCGTGCTAAGTTAACATCTAAGCGGTATTTTGTTGCCGCCATAGCTAAAAAGAAGCCCCCCAGAAATAACATAATAATCGGACTCGCAAAAGTCGCCATTATTTCGCTATAACTCATTAAGTCACCAAAATGAGGCTGCCCTTGATCAAGTCTAAATAAATATAAACTTTTATCTGATAGTAATAATAATTCCAGCACAATAATCACAACAGACGTTGCATAAATAGGAATAGGCTCCATCACCCAACATAATGCCGCTAATAGAAAAATAGCAATGACTCGTTGTTGAATAACCGTTAACCCTTCAAGAGGAAAAGCGGAAGCTGGCAGCAATAAAATAAATAGTGGAATTAAAATCGGTATGATATAGCGAAGATTTTGACGCATAGAGCATTATTCCCTTAAACAATAAATATGCCACCACCTTTATTTTCCTTAAATTAAAGGTGAAGTATAATGGCTAAACTAACATTACTCATAGTGGTGAATAGCAACAATCGCTATCATGACCATCTATACGCTAATTCCTACAAGCTAATAATTGTTAGTATTATTATTGTCGCTGGCTCTAGCTCTTATTGCATCGAGTTAGATCAATAAAGTGATGAAATAATCATTAGTTATATAAAACGACGATCACATTTCAACAAAAATCATCGTCATTCTATTGGTTAACATCGATATAGTGAGTGACTTCACACCAACAACATATCATTCATCGTTTATTTTTTCGATGCTGTCGTCGCTGAATGATGCTCAAGATCAACCGCAAGTGTCTCTTCTAAAACATCCTCGGTTCCCATGTAAGTACGAGAAGAACAAAATGGTGCAACGGGTACTGATGGCGTTAAAATATCATTATTATCCAACAGTTGTTGTTCGTGTGTCAGTCCCATTTTCTTCACTTGATAAATGACTAAACTAAAGCCAATAATACCAAACACCACCGATCCCACAGCTTGACCAATCAATACTCCACTTGCACCTGCAAAATGACCACCGATTAATACAAAAGGTATTGTTCCCAAGGTCGCTTTACCCATATTTAAAACCGTTGACCACGTTGGTCGATTAAGGTTATTAAAGGCTGCATTTGCCACAAATAGTGCACCATTAAAAATAAACGTCACCGCAATAAAACTACAGAAGACACTCACCATTTCAGCCGCATCGCCAGTAAGACTAAACATCGAGATCAGTAAATCTTGTCCAAACCAAAGTAATAACGAGACACCAACACAATAAATTGCCGTAAATAACATAGCATCACGTAATATTTGATTAATTCTATCCCAGCGCTCACCACCAAAGTTTTGACCAATAATCGGCCCAACAGCACCCGACAAAGAGAAAACCAACGCAAAACAAACCGGCATAATACGTCCAATAACCGCATAACCTGCGACAAAACTTTCACCAAAATGGGCAATATTACTGGTGACAACAGCATTACCAATAGGGGTTGCGGTGTTGGTTAATATTGCAGGTAAGGCTATTTTAGCCACTGTCGGTAACGCTAACTTAAAGCTAGTAAGATCAGGCTTTGCAACCAATTGATGCTTATAGACCACCGCATACAAGGAAAAACTCATCACCGCTAATCGCGCAAACACCGATGCAATAGCAGCACCTTGCATACCCATCGATAAACCAAAAATCAACAATGGGTCTAATACTGCATTAACGCCACCACCAATTAATGTGGCAACCATTGAACTTCGTGCATCACCCACGCCACGTAATGCCGCCCCCGCAGACATAGAAACAGCAATTAAAGGGGCGCTGGGTAATAAAATCACCAAATATTGAGTAGCCGCTTTTGCAACAGCACCTTTAGCGCCAATTAAATTAAGCAACAATGGCAATTGCCATAACATAAGACACACAATAGTGAAGCTGATCAGTACAGCAAAAATCATCACATTACTGGCCATCATCCGTGCTTGTTGGCGATCGTTTTTACCCAGCGCACGTGAGACTAGCGCCCCCGCAGCAATAGATGTACCGATAGAAAGAGAGGTAGAAAAAAAGACTAACGTTCCGGCAAAACCAATCGCAGCAGCAAGTTCTATTTGTCCCAACATACTAATAAAAAACATGTCGAGTAAATCGACTAAAAACAACGCCATTAAACCAATAGCGCCCGTTCCTGACATCACCACAATGTGGCGCATAATCGAACCTGTTAAAAATTTAGCTTGGCTATTTTCTGCTGTATTTTCTTTGTTCACAACGTCTCCAAATCAGCATTATGCCCCCCTAAAACAAGGCCATAATAATCAAAAAGAAAGGCGCTCAAAGCGCCTTTTTATCATCAATAATATTCATCTATTTTTCTATAGTGATCACAATGGATGCTTAAAGCAAGCGCCAATCTGATTACTGATCGCCGTTAATACATCACGACGCGTAATAACACCCACCAACCGACCATCATCAACAACAGGGTATATTTTAGGCTTTTGCCCTGTCATGGTTTCAGCTAATACAATGATTGTGTCATCCCCAGACACGGTTAACACATCAACCCGCATACACTCACTGACAGTATGACTATCTTGGCAGTGATAACCGACTTTAAGGAGTTTATGAATCATGTCTTGTTCTGAGATAAACCCCACGACTTGCTTATGCTCATTAATCACCGGCCCACCAATCTGTTTTGCCGTTAACAATTTATCTAATGCCGCAGATAACGACATATTCTCAGTAAATGTAACCGGGCGAATATTCATATAATCTTTGATTTTTAATGATTCCATACCTTCCCCTACCATACTGTATTCGGCTGCGGATCAGATTTAATTCATTGATCTATTAATTAAAATAAACCTGTACCTATAACATTAAGTTAAGTCCAAATATTTAAATTTACTAAATATCAATGTTCTATTTTAAACATCTTTATTAAATAAAATTATAACACTATGATAATTAAGATATTTAAATACAAAAAAAACGCTCACTAAAAAAGTAAGCGTTTAATTCGATCTCACCTACTCAAATAAAATTACTGTAGGAATAATGCCATCATGGCTAATGGTAGTTTCGCACCAGAAGAAAATTCTAATTGATCCGCAACAATTTTAACCTGTAATTGATAATTACCATCTTGTTTAGTGACGATTTTTTGATTCACTAAGACGGGCAATTTCGCCGCTAACAACGGTTCTTTAGCCACCAACGCTTCAGGAATAACAATATTAATATTACCGCTCAATTGCTCAGTCACCGCAGTAAGATTGGTCGATGCATGCTCTAACCCTGATTTAATATTGAGCAGCAATTTTGCATTAACGATTCCCTCTGGCGTTTTAACACTTAGTTGTGATAAATCAACCGTCGCACCATGAGCAATCAATAAATCTAATGCTAACATCGCTTGTTTCATTTGGGCTGGATCTTGAACCATTTTTGATGATTGCTCCATCTCAGCTAACTGACTAATGGCTTTATAATTTAAATCTTTTAGCGCTAATTTAAAGGCAATATCTTGATAATGTTGCCCATCAAGCGTGGTTAATTTTGCCACTTGAATAGTATTAGTATTGGTCACTTGTTGTGTCGCTTCTGTCGGATTTTTCTCACCGCTTGGCTGACTCAACGCATTGTTCATCGCCACATTAACACCATTAATCGCAATAAATTGGTGCTGATCAGCGGCAATAAATTTAGCGTGTTCTAAACTAAATGTCTGATGTCCAATCCAGAAATTACCTTGCATTTGGCCTTTACCTTCACCATTAATGCCTTTTACGACCATGCTTTCTTTATCTGGCGTCGCTACGGTTAATTCCGGCAAATTATAACTAAATTGACTCTTACTGTTTTCAGGATCAAATTCACCCTTAACCATTAATGTTTTGCTGATTGCAGTCACACCATCATCATGGGTGTAATCCATAGGATTCACCGTCATCACAAAATGGGTTGTTCCCGTAAAACCAGAATCAGTAACCATTTGCATTGGCGCAACATTTTCACCCCAAACTTTATTAACTAACAGTGCCATTTGCTTATCAATCACGAACTTACTGGTTGATTTAACACCTAAAAAACCATTTTCAATATGATGATTTACGAACCAGACAGTTGGTAACCCTTGCTCTGCAAACGCCGATTTTAATTGATTTTTAAGCTCAATACGTGACACTGCATTTGACGATAAATAACCACGTTCAAAACTTTTATTGGTGATAGACAAGTAAGGGCTATGGTAGTTTTCAACCGCCCCCATATAGATACTCTGCCCGATTTGACCTGTTGCTAATGGTCCACACGCAATGATCGCAACCGCGCCAGCAGTGGCAAGAATTTTTTTCAACATATTGAATCCCAAAAATAAAGTAAGTTGCAATTAACAATCTAAATCATAGCATGAACCACTTCGTCACAGCAGCATAACCCTAACCATTATTTTAGTACGGTTATTTTGTCATACAAATAATTTGCTATTTATAACTAAGTTGTTATCTTGATCACATAATAACCGTGTAAGTTAGTCAGATATTAAGCTTTTATACTTAATAATGACTGAATAGCAGACTGTGTTTTTGGAGTGAAATTATGAAAATGGCTGTATTTAGTACCAAAGGATATGATCAAAAATCATTTGCTCATACTAATAAGCAATTCCATCAACAACTCACTTATTTTGATTTTCAACTCAATCACCATACGGCAAAAATGGCAGAAGGTTTTGATGCTATTTGTGCATTTGTTAATGATGACCTTAGCGAACCCGTTCTTAAAATATTAGCTGAACAAGGGGTTAAAATTATCGCTATGCGTTGTGCCGGTTTTGATAGGGTTGATCTTGAAGCGGCAAAAGCCTTAAATTTGCAGGTTGTCACTGTTCCCGCTTATTCTCCTGAATCCATTGCTGAGCATACACTAGGGCTAATGCTTAGCCTTAACCGTCGTATTCACCGCGCTTACCAGCGCACGCGTGATGCTAATTTCTCATTAGAAGGCTTAACGGGCTATAACTTCCATGGTCGTACCGTCGGGGTTATTGGTACAGGTCGAATTGGTATTGCAACCATTCGTATTTTAAAAGGCTTAGGCATGAATATTCTTGCTTATGACCCTTACCCAAACCCAATCGCACTTGAATTAGGGGTTACTTACTGCACCCTTGATGAAATTTATGAACAAGCGAATGTGATCACACTTCATTGTCCAATGAGCAAAGAAAACTATCACATGCTAAACCGTAAAGCATTTGCCAAAATGCGCCGCGGAATGATGATTATAAATACCAGCCGTGGTGGTCTACTTAACTCTAGTGATGCAGTCGAAGCACTTAAAAGCGGGATTATTAGTGCATTAGGCGTTGATGTTTATGAGAACGAAAAAGATTTATTCTTCCAAGATAAATCCAACGACATTATTCAAGATGATGTTTTCCGTCGTTTATCATCATGCCACAATGTACTCTTTACTGGACACCAAGCTTTTTTAACAGAAGAAGCACTTGGCAGTATTGCTCAAACAACCTTAGAAAACATAGCTAGCTTTGAAAAAGGTCAACTATCAGGTAATGAACTCATCCAATAAACCGATGATTTAACATCGTTCATCAGTAATAAAAAAGGCGCATTACGCGCCTTTTTTGATCAAGATATTAAGGTGTATTAAAGATTAATCTCACTGAATAACCAATCTTTGAACGCTTTGATTTTCGGCGAGGTTTGCATATCTTTACGACAAACAACGTAATAACTATGGGCCGAACTTACCGTCATATCAAAAGGTGAAACCAAGCGTGATGAGGCTAATTGCTCTGCAACAAATGACTGTCTTGCCATCGCAACGCCCATACCTGTCGTGGCTGCTTTAATGGCTAAATCAGCGCGATCAAACGTACAGTTATTATCCGGCAATGCCACATTAAAATGTTGCGCCCAAAACCGCCACTCATCATTTCTACCTGCCCTCGCCCATGGCGCAGCATCATGTAACAATAAACAATGCATCAAGTTTTCAGGCTGATCATACAACTTATGTTTTAAAGCATAATCATGACTACACACAGGAAACATGGTTTCTTCTAATAATTTATCCACGGCTAAATTAGGATAAACACCATTTCCAAAGTAAATGGCACAGTCATAACTTTCAATTTGAAAATCCACTAAATCATTTCGAGTTCGTAAATGAATCCGCAAATGAGGGTATTTATCAATAAAAGACGTTAAACGAGGCACTAACCATGTTTGGGCAAAAGTTGGTGGTGCTGAAACAGTCAGATCACCACATAACTCAGTATTTTTTAAATCACGGATCTCATGAATAATATTGCCAAAATTAGACGCTAGCACTTGCTTTAACCGCTGCCCTTCATCTGTCAATATCAATTTTCGATGCTGTCGAATAAATAATTGAACATCTAAAATATCTTCAAGATTTTTAATCTTATGACTGACAGCACTTTGCGTTAAGCACAGAATCTCAGCAGCACGAGTAAAACTCATTTGATCTGCTGCAATCAAAAAACAATGTAATCCAGAAAGAACAGAACCTGACAATTTAGATAATTGCATACTTTAACCACGACAACATAATTGTTGCAAGCATAGCAAAAAAATCACTTATTCTCAGCTACATCGACTTAATAAACTTATATTATCAATTAGCTATCTATTAATGTGTTTGTTGATGATATTCATCCAATAATCGCTGCTTATGATCTTCACTCAATAACTGCCAGTGTCCACCTTGAATAGCGCCTGCAAATATCCATAGCAATTTATGATCTAACTCTTGACCATTATGTTCACACACACGTCGAAAAACATTCACGGCACCCACATTAAAAAACGTATCTACGTCTAATACACCGGCTTTTTTCACCATACGTTCAAGTGTTAAACGCATATTAGGTAAATCACGTAACCGACGATTTGATTCAGACGTTCTAAAATCTTTATCACGGCAAGAAAATGCAATAGATTGTTCCACAAACGAATCACATTGAGATTGATCAGTTAAGAATAGCTTATTGATTTCGTAATAATTCACGGTCGCTGTTTTGCTTTTTTTTATATGTCTGAACTTTTCACAACCAGATTTAATTAATTTTGTATCAAGATCATTTCCTCCGCGAATATACATCGATGTCGGTGTCACAATGGCAAACATGGCACTATTAATAAAGACACCCGTACCACCAAACATTGATCTTTTTTCTTGCTGGCCAAATTTAGATAAGTAATTCAAATAATCATCTTTTATTGACGTCATAACTCATGCTCCAGATATTATCCATAACAACTAAAAACACATCAAATATTTACCATTATTAATGTCAATCATTTGACGAACCATTTTATGCCCATTGCAACAACATATGATACAACTAGCATTCGAATATGAGATTACTCGCATATTTTTAGTCGAAAATTTATGAAACAAATTAACAATCAGTCATTTTTATACTCCCCCTCAATGAAATATATAGTGCTACCCTTAGTAAGGTTTCTTGTAAGTGGCTTAAAGACGACAAGGATAAACTATGAATACCATCGCATTATTACCTCATAGTGAGCATTTATTACCGGGTGGGCGGTTAAACCTTATTATTGCAAGACCCTGTGATATTCGAATGGTAACCGAGGCAATAGCGAGTAATCACCCCTTTGGTTTAGGGATGATCGACCGAAATACACCACGAGAAACAGTGGCTAAAATTCCAGCTATTGCAACGACAGTAATAATTCAAGATTTTAATGCGATAACAGGAGGATTTTTGGAAATAATCGTTGAAGGTACGAATAAAGTTTCAATTTTAGACCTTACAATGGCGCATGATAATTTACTCACTGCAACCTATGCACCTCATTATAATTGGCCAAGTATTGGAATAACTACCGAGAACAAAATACTCGCGGATAAGCTCAAATTGTTGTTTATATCAATGCCAGAAATAAGCCAACGTTATCCACAACCTAACTATCAAGATGCAACTTGGGTGTGTCAGCGGTGGTTAGAAATATTACCCATCGATATCAAACAAAAACAATGTTTAATCCACCATCCAACCGCAGAGATTACAATTCACTTCCTCTTACAACTACTGCAAGATCACAACTTAATTAATAATTTAAAATAATGTCATGGTTCAACAATCCAAGCGTTAACTGTGTCAAAAAAATAGCAGCAGAGCCTTTGTACCTTAAGCAACAATGCGTACACTGATTGCATCTTTTATTATTGTAATTATTCAATGTCACATTTATCTTTTTTTTGGCTAGAAACTAATAACCAACATTATATTCGAGCTATTCAGTCGAATCTTTGTCATTCAATAAAAAAGTCTGCACGTAATAACAACCTAACGTTACCCTCTATTCCAGATATACTATTAAACTTAAATATATTATGTAAAAATCCTGAAACCACCATTCATGATGTTGCCACCTTATTAATTGATGACCCAGTATTAACCGCTAATATTATTCGAACCGCAAATGCTGCATTATTTAACCGCCGCAATATTGTTTGTCACGATATTCTAACCGCAGTATCGCGTTTAGGTATTATTCGAATTAAAGATATTATTACAGCTCAGATAATTTATTCTTTAAAAAATACCACGATTGAAAATATTGAATGCAATCTCTTACTTAAAAATAGTGCATTTCATTCTCGCAAATTTGCAGCGACAATGGCACTGATTTGTCAAAAAATGCATTTTTATAGCAATAAGCCCTTTAAACTTGAACCAGATAAAGCATTATTAACAGGTCTGCTCGCTGATATCGGCTTATTTGGCTTAATCAATGAATACTCACAATTTATACAACAAGGTAATTATCTTGATTTTAATATTGCCAAATATATCTTCCAAGATAACTGTGCATTAACCAGTAAAATTGTCCTTAAGCAATGGGGCTTTGATGAGGATTATATTGCGGTCGCAACAAATACAACCGCCTCTCTCAATGAGAGCGACATCAATTATTTAACCATCGCTCGTATGGCGCACCATTTATTACTCTTTAAAACTAACGATGCCGCTATCAGTGAGCATGAAATTGAATTAGACCTCACCGGTGCTGAAGTGATGTATGAATTAACCAATATGTCTGAACTTGAGTTTAATGACCAATTAAAACAAATTACCCATAGTTGTGGTATTTAATTTAATTAACTGTATGCCTGAACACATATCTACGATTGTCTGATTTCCCCCATTAGACGATCGTTTAGACACATATACATACACTTTTTCAGATAGTTTAACTCAGTTCTCTGCTGCTGATAGATATACTCTTTCTGTTTCTTTATGTTATATTCGTCACAAAATCAACGCTTAATCTTTAATCACTTATTATGATGTTGTTACAACAACATTGTATTAAGATATTCAACGTCTCATTTTCAACGCTATTTTATACATATAAGGATAAATATGTTATCGGGGATCCTACTCATTTTTTTACCATTGGTGCTGGGATACTTAATTCCTATAAAAAAAACCAATATTATTGAATTCATCAACACTCAAACAAGCCGTTTAGTATTGGTCATTCTAGCCTTGATGGGATTAAGTTTAGCTGGGCTCGATAACCTTAGTCAGAATTTAGGCCAAATTCTGTTATATACCTTTACCTTTTTTATCTCTATTTCAGTCTGTAATTTACTCGCATTACCATGGCTCGATCGTTTATGGCCAACACCAACATCGCATATACATAAAAAGTTACCACTAACAAAAATGATGCTTGAATCAGGCAAACTAGTCGGTGTCGTTACGTTAGGGTTAATCATCGGATTACTATTGAATGTGGATTTATCGTGGGTAGAGCAAGCGAGTGAACACATTTTATTATTATTGCTATTTTTTGTGGGCATTCAGCTTCGTAATAGCGGTATGACACTGCGACAAATCATCCTCAATAAAAAAGGCGTTATCATTGCAGCGGTCATTCTCGTGACCTCATTATTAGGTGGGATTATTGCCGCATTATTGCTTGGCATTCCCATTAATAATGGCTTAGCAATGGCGTCAGGCTTTGGTTGGTATTCATTGGCAGGCATTTTAATTGGCGATGGCTTAGGCAGTGTTTATGGTGGCGCAGCATTCTTAAATGAGCTTCTACGTGAAATGCTGGCATTAATAATGATTCCATTACTCATTAATCGCTATCCCAATACCGCAATTGGTTATGCAGGCGCAACAGCGATGGACTTCACACTACCTGTTATTCAAAATTGTGGTGGAATTCGTTGTGTACCGATAGCAATTGTTAGTGGTTTTATTCTAAGCATGCTAGTGCCTATTTTAATCCTCTTTTTTCTATCGTTATAAAAACAAAAACCTCAGCCAATTAGGCTGAGGTTTTATCAAGGTGTTCGTAATAAATTACTTTAGTTTTATCTAATGTAAGTTATTTTTTACCGAATAAACTTGCAGCCATATTGAACAAGCCAGACACACCACCAACGGCATTTAATAGTTCGCCTGCAACTTCACCAGCAGGGCTCGCGTTATCAACCATAGCAGGAAGCGCTTCGCTTAAACCTGTTTTTGCCTCTTGTTCTGGAATATTCAATTCATTTGCAAAATCAGATAACTGCGAACCTGAGAAAATATTGGTAATATCATCTGTAGAGATCGCATTGTTCTCACCATTGCCAAGCCAGCTCTGCAATACATTTGCTAGACCTGCGCCATCGATAGATGACAATAGTTGCCCTAAATTGACACCTTGACCGTTCTCATCACCCCCAAGTAAACGAGACAGTGCTGAGACAATAGAACCTTGACTTAATCCACCGGTATTCGCTTGTGACTGACTAAATAACTGTGCGCCAATTTCTAGTATTTTTGCAATATCCATACATATCCTCGTTTACTTATTAATGTGAAGTGACTAATGTTTATGCTTTATTATGCCTGAGTAATACGCAGCTTTTGTCCAGCGAAAATCAAATCTGGGTTTTGAATAACTTCTTTGTTTTCTTCAAAAATTTGCTCGTACTTAGCACCATTGCCTAATGTCTTCTCGGCGATCTTCCATAAGCTATCACCCTCTTCAACAACGTAATAAGTGACATTGCTTGTCTCTTCTGGCGCTGAAATATTATCAACAACACTTGCAATACCTTGAGTGTTGCCCGCCATTAAAATTGCTTTTTCACGTGCCGCAGCTGAATCAGCAGAGCCCGACAAAGTAGCAACGCCATCTTCAACGCTTACCTGTAAATCGCTGATACCCGGATTATTTTCTTCAATATGCTGCGTAATTTTCGTTGGTGCTTCATCTTCATTGGAAAATAATTTATGACCAATATCACGAGCAAAATCTAATAAACCCATTGTTTTCTTCCTTTATTAACTGCTTTATTTTTAATACAGATTATTTGTAGAGACAACAAAAGAGTAATGACCCCGACCATTAAAAGATAGCACTCAACAGTGAAAGCTATCTTTCCAATAATGGAAATAAGATGAATTTTAATAAATACACAGAATTATTCATCATTAATCACACATAAAATCCAATTACCGCACGATTTTCACTCAAAACAAAACAACCACAACAAACACGTAAATATAAAACACTGTTTAAATAAAACACCAATAATCGCGCAAAAAAACAACAACATTGAGTCTAGCAGCAACAATGACATTAAAAAAACGCAAAAAAAAGCCACAGCGTAATGCTGTGGCTTTCGTATTTATGGTGATAATTTAACGCAGTACAGCTGTCGTGTGGTTGGTACGATCATGCCAAGGTAGATGTGAGAAAGCTAAATATTGAGCCCCACAATAAAGTGGATATAACCCTAACGTTGCCACACAAAGGTAAATTTTATTAAACTCACGCTTTAAGTAACGTTGCTTCGTCAATGGCTGATCATCAGTTGCTACAATCTGCACACTTAATAAGTAACGCGATAGTGACGTACCTAATAAACGGTAACAGATCCATTGATAGCCCATAAAGACACCAATAAATAACAACATTACCCCCAGAAACAATAACAATAATGCGGGTAATGCCATGGCATCGTTTAACGAAAACGTCGCGCCAGTACCATTAGAGATATAAGCAATAATGCCAAGGTAGATATCGCGACCAACCATCGCGAACATCTGCACTATTGCCATATCAATCATAAAAGTACCAATACGTCGGTATTTCAATTTAAAGCTCATTAGCGTTCTTACTTACCCAGTTTCACGTTAATCTGTGCTTTAAAGCCAGCAGCTTGTGCACCATAGATAGCTTGAATACCTGTATTACCAATCTTCACTAGACCCTTCGCACCTAAATGCTCAGTCCAATATTGATTATCTTTTACTAAATCACCGTCTTTAACAGTAATACGTAAACGGGTAATACACGCATCAACATCAACGATATTATCTTTACCGCCAAGTGCGCTAATCATCTCATCAGCGTGAGCGTCATTTGCGCCACCCGCAGCTTTTGATGCGTGGTAATCTTTCTTACGCACAACAGCAACAGCACTACCCTTACGACCGGGTGTTTTAACGTCGAACTTCAGAATGAACCAACGGAACAAGAAGAAGTACACCGGGCCATAAATTAGACCAAGTAGCGGAATGTAGTACCAATGATTTTCAGTGCCCGTTAAACCTGGCAACATACCAAACAAGGCGAAGTCAATGAAACCACCACTGAATGTCATACCCACTTTAACTTGTAGCAAGTCCATAATCATAAATGACAGACCAGCAAGAGGCACGTGGATGAAGTAGTAAAGTGGTGCAGATAAGAATAGGAACGTAAACTCGATTGGCTCAGTAATACCGGTTAGGAACGCAGTTAGCGCAACAGAGAATAATAGCCCCCCTACCGCGGTTTTATTTTCTTTATCTGCAACAGTGTACATAGCGTAAGCGGCGGCTGGTAAACCAAACATCATGAATGGGAACTTACCCGTCATAAAGTTAGTTGAAGAGAACTGCGTGTAATCGCCATTCGCTAATGAACCAAAGAAAATGTTTTGTGTACCTTTGTAAACATGACCTGCGATTTCAGCAGTGCCACCAATTTCTGTCTGCCATAATGGAAGATAGAATACATGGTGAAGACCAACAGGGATCAGCGCACGTTCAATAATACCAAAGATGAATGATGCAATATAACCGTGACCAGACGCTGTCATTTCACCTAGCATTGCACCGATAGAACCAAATGCAGCACCGATGTATGGCCAGATAAATACTAATGCGATACCGTAAAATAATGCAGAGAATGCACTAATAATCGGAACGAAACGTGCGCCACCAAAGAAGCCTAAGAATTCAGGTAACTTAATGTCATGGTATTTATTGTGAAGCACAACAGTAATACCACCAGCAATAAGACCACCAAACACACCCATACTCAGTGTATTGTGAATACCAAGCACATCAGCTAATACGCCAGCATAATGGTTGCCCATCAATATCACTGTGTTGTTAGTGGTATCAACCATACCCGCAACAGTCAGTGTTTTTGCAATTGCAACGTTCATTACAAGATATGCAATGGTAGCTGCCAGTGCCGCAGCACCCTTTTCGGCACGTGCAAAACCGATAGCAATAGCCAGTGCGAACATTAATGGTAAGTTTGCGAAGACGATACCGCCAGCTGCGGTCATAACCTGTAGGAAACTATTTAAAAGTGTTCCGTCTTGCAAAATACCAATTTGGTACGCTTCAATCATACTTTGGTTCGTAAAACTACCACCAAGCCCCAGCATAATACCTGCGGCTGGTAGCAAGGCTATCGGTAGCATTACTGCTTGAGATAACTTACTGAAAAAGGCTTTCATTACCTTGTCTCCTTGAGATGGACTCTACACTTGTCAATGAAGTAAATATGAGACATTACTTTGTCTCTTTTTCTAAATCATATTCAATAACAAATAAGCAGGTGATGAACACTTTCGCAGTTAGAGACCAGCTCCAATGACCAATGAGGTCATTGCGTTAGTGAACATTGTTAGCTCCTGAGTATATTTATTTGAAACAATACTAAGTATTAGCGACATACCCCCGTAGTCATTTGCTAATACTTATTCAGTACTATTTCATGCATTAGTATAAAATGCGTCGAACAATATAACTTGATGACTATCAAAATTACTAATAAGCAATAAAGTATAATTCCAAACTATAATACAGATCACAATGAAATAAATGCAATTAAACGCCACCAATAAATCACAACACAATGATTTTAAAGATTAAAAAAGCAAAAAAAACGCCATTTCCAATAAATTATATCGTCTCCAATAAGTAACCTTTGTAACCTATGTAACATGAATAATACGTAATATTTGTTAAAAATTTGTCATATATCCAGCTTTTCAACCGCCGCATAATAATTCACAAAAAATCCTATACCCTCTTTATAAATTATATAACGCACCTAATTTTGCTCTCCAATTTACCAACTTCTCGTTTTTGATAATTTATAAATAAAAAAATCCCGCGACTTTCATCGCGGGATTTTCATAGAGAGGCGAGCTAATATCCCTCTCTGTTCATTCTATACTACAAAGAGTCACTAACCGTAATTAGCGCTATTCTTTGTGCTCTGCTTTTTCTTCTGCTGTACGATAATCAAAGATGAAGATCAGTACCATTGGCACAACAAAAGCAACTGCGATTGATACTGCGTAAACCCACATTGGGTGGAACACAGGAATGGTTAATAATGACGTAAATGCAAACGCTTGAGTTTTAACACTACCGTACATAGAACCAAGAATCGCAAGTGTTACACCACCCGCTAGACAACCAGGAAGTAAACGTGAGTAAACTTTCTTAAAGCGTAAGTGGATACCGTATAGTGATGGCTCTGAAATACCACCAAATAGACCAGCGGCTAACGCACCAGAAGCAGTTTGACGCATAGTGGCATCTTTTTCACGAAGCGAAATCAACAATACACCCGCTGTTGCGCCGAAACATGCAAAGTTCCACACACCCATAGGGCCTTGAATGAAGTCATAACCTAATGTTTGAATATTCATTAACATTAGTGCGTTTAGAGGCCAGTGTAGACCCAATGGAACAAGGAATGGGTACAATAGCGGGATTAGAATCGCGAACACAAACGGTGCATTCGTATTTAACCAAGCTAGACCAAGACCTAAATAAGTACCAATCCATACGCCTAGTGGACCAATCAAGAACGCTGTTAGCGGGATCATGATGATCAAAGAAAGGAATGGTACAAATACCATGTGTAGGTTGTCAGGAATGATTTTCTTTAAGAAGCGATATACAAGCGCTAATACAGCAACCATGATCAACGGAACGAATACGTTACCAGAGTAATCATTAAGCTGCATTGGTAAACCAAACACGTGTGCAACGTGAGAGACAGTACCTAATGTTGTATCTTTAATCGATGTTGTTGACGCTAATGATGTTAGCTTTTGGAAATCAGGCGTCATTAATGCGCCCATGATTGCCGCACCTAACCAAGGGTCAACCTTCAGTTTTTTAGATGCGTTATAAGCAACCATAATTGGCAAGAAGTAGAATACAGAATGCCACATTGAATCGACAAAGATCCAACCCGCAGACTTATCACCTCTAAAATCAACAATGTGTAAAGCATCTAATACTGCACATAATGCAATAATTAACGATGCACCTAGTAAAATACCTAAAATGGGACGGAACGAATCTGAAAGGTATTCAAAGAAACCATCAACCCAAGCAACTTTGCCACGAACACCACCTGAACGCAGTGATGCTTTCACATCATCATTAGATGCCGCTGCTTCAGTTTTAGTGTTAGTGTTATCAGCACCACCGCTTGCTTTACTATCTTCAATTAACTGTTGCAGTGCGCTATGCATCGTTGCAACACCGCCACCCACAACAATTTGGTAGCGCTCGCCACTTTGAGGAACACAACCCATTACATCAGGAATAGCATCTAATGCGGCTTTATCTACAATTGAGTTATCGTTTAATTCAAAACGTAAACGCGTTGCACAGCAGGTCAGAAACTTAATGTTAGCAGCACCACCAATCCCTTCAAGGATCTTCTCTGCTGAGGATTTATTGCCATTCGACATATTTTTTTACCCTTATACCCAAACTGATATCAATGATATGTAGTGTTTTTTCATTGACATATACTTAATAAGTTATTGATTTTATTAAAATAGATGAAAATTACATGCCATATTTGTCTACTTTAATAAATTTAATTTTAGCTCTTCATAAGAATAAATTGATTAAAGCATTCTTAGCAAGCATAACCTTGGGGGTGATATTGCTCGTTTTTGACCGATATTTCCAGAATATACTTAAATAACATGCGAAATATAAAACATAGATCACACGGATCACACTACGAGCCGTAAATTACTGATAATAAAACCAAAAAAACGTAATTCTAATAAAACTTTTATTACAGAATTGATACTTACGTAACACAATGTAACCCAAACAACACAAAATAAAGGTTCTGTCGTATAGTTGGGAACTTAATTAGTTATACCCGCTCCAAATATGTGTTTTTAATATCATCTAGAGGCACTCATTGATTTCACTAGCGACCAATCCCCTTTATATATCATTCTTCAAGCGGTACGTTATTACGCATCATACAAACATCAGCACGCGTGATATTGAAGATATTTTTACAGAGCGTGGTAGTACTATTGATTATTTCACCATCGTGGCGTACGAATGAAAAAGCAGCGCAAACTTTTCTACATAAGGCTATAAACACGAATGGCTTGGCTGATAAAGTCATTATCGACAAGAGTAATGTGAAAAAATCAAGCACTTCCCCATAATTTTACGACAGAGATGACTATTCTTGATATTATATTATGCATCTATTTTTAATGACTCAAAGAACATCATATGAGATACATTTCAGTACCAATAGTTATAGCAGCCATACTCAATCTATCAATTTTTAATATAGCTTATGCTGATTCAATTGAATATCTGAATATACATAGAGTAGACCTTAAAGGCGATCAGAATATAAATTATCCTCAAGTCTGCATTCGAGTTAATCGTAGCGCTAATAGAATTCCTATCATGGAAAAATTTCAAGAAATAAGAAGTGAATCTCCTAATGATAACTTTGACCAATTCATGGGCAAAGTTACTAAATGGGCTGATTCTGGAATTGTTGGCCATACATGGATTAATCTTTTTTATAAAGATGATAATGGAGAAATTAAGTCTAAAGGTTATGGGTTTGGAAGTAATGGTAATCAATCTTTTAGAAAATTTAGTTTCCAAAAATGTGTCAATATACAAAACAAAACTCATCAAGAAATTGAAAATGATATTGCGCTAAAATCGTCAGATCTTTATAAAAAAAGCATTAATATTGCAAAAGATTTCTTAAACGTCGGATATGATTGGGCAGGTGGCAGATATACAATGTATACAAACTGCGCATGGTTTGGCGGAAAGTTATTTAATGCTATTGTACCTAAAAATGAACAAATTTCTTATTCTCAACCATTTGACTACAGTACAATAGTACCAAAATCATTTCCAATGAGTAAATATCGAGATTTACCTGATCCTGGATATATTGCAGAAAGTATTTCAAAAGTAATGAGTTATTCAGGATGGTATAGTAATTATAATATAGGTTATGGTGCTTTAACAAATAACACAGCCGTAACTGTCAATAGAGATGGTTTAACACTTCAACCAAGATCTTTATTAGCTTTTTACCCTCAACTTACTAACTATGTGAAATTTATTTATTCTGGCTATTTTTCTGAATCTGAAAATAAAATGTATTTATTTACAAATGGATTGGCTAATGAAAAAGAATTTATTCTAACTCCGTTTACAAGCTATCTAGCAATTAAACCTCTAGATACAAAAATAAAAATAATTGCGGCCTTTCATCATCCTTACGATGATAAAATTGGTTTGGTTATTTCAAATAAAGGTGAAATATTCACAACTAATAATTGGGAAAATACTGGAAAAACAGCATTAAAACCTTATGTAAAAGATATTACGTCTGCTGCAAATTATTTTGAATCTGGAAGAATAATGATTTTATTAAGACCCGATGATAAACAAACAAGCGCTAATAAATCTGATGGGGTTAGATTCATTATATATGATTACGATCAAGATAAAGTAATAACAGCACCAAAATTATTTGAAAAAGAATCCGGCTTTAATTTCTTAAAATTACAATAATCATTTAGTGGTTAGGAATTTCAATTCCTAACCACTTTATATTCTATCGTAAATATTTGAAAAGTGACTGGGTAAATATCAGATACAGTTAACCAAAGAGCGCATAATTGCGCCTGGAGAGCTGCACGCTTGTACTTCATCAAAACTTTACGACAGAAGCCCTTTTTCGACATAACCCGCACAAGGACGATCTTAATATTACGTCATGCCTATCACCTCTTGGTTCCATTTAAGTTAGTTTTGTTGGGTATACCTATCAATCACTCCATCATTTGATTTTTCCCCATTATCATTTAGAGCTAAAATTTAACTTTAACTTTAACTTGTAAACTATCACTCCCTTATATATCATTCGACGACACACTGACTGACCGACCAGTCAGTACCATTAAAAGATCATTTGCATATCATTACGGATCCGCAGGATGGACAAAAAAAAACGAATAATTGAATCAGCGATAACGTTATTTGCAACTAATGGCTACGAAAACACTTCCGTTGCCGCTATTTGTGAGCACTCAAACGTATCAAAAGGCTTGGTTTTTCATCACTTTAAAAATAAGGATGGATTACTCAGAGAGGTCTTTATGCGAATGGCTGAAATTATAAATGAAGTTGGTGACTGTGTTGAAAACATTAATAAAAAACAAAACCCTAAAGATAGATTGATCAATTATCTTGAGCAAATTTTTTTATCAATGGCTTCCGCTGAGCATAAGCTTTATTACCAATTCGACTTTCAAATCTTGTGTCAACGTTCAACAAGAGCGCTTTTAAAAGATTTATTTGATGAACGATATCAGTTGATGATGACTTCATTTGAAGAAATATTAAGTGATATCCCAGCGGCTATACCTCAGGTTGATAGTCATATGATTATTGCTGAAATAGATGGTATTGCTCTGAATTACTTGTTTGCCAACAACGATTATCCACTAATAAAAATCAAAGATCGCTTTATTAAAAAGCAACTTTTATTACTCGGTCTTTAATCACTAAATAACACTAATTGTGAGAAAAAATGAAAACACCTTACGATATTCAATTTGAAACATTTGCAGCGGCTGGCGGTCTTTATGACGAACGACATGCAAAATTATACGCAGAGTTTGCAGATAATCTAATTGCAGATGGCAGCTATTCCATCATTTATGAAGGTGTTGCTCATGCTTGTTATACGCCGATTACTATTGATGCTGCACCGCATCTAAAGTGTTACGTAGTAGCGCCATTAGCAGTACTACCCGATTATCAGCGACAAGGGTACGCAACCCGTTTAATGGAAGAGGCTGAACAACAACTAAAGCCAGACGTAGTCTTTATTATGGGCGAATTCCACCATTACGGTAAACGCTACAACACGCCTCATAAAGTAGGTTTACCTGTAAAATCATTAGCACCATTAGAAAATTGGTTCGCTCTAGCACTAACTGAAGGAGCACTAGATGGCATAGAAGAATCAACCTCTAGTATTACAGGTCCTTACGCTGAACCACGGATATGGACTCATCCTAGTGAACAAGTGTAAAAGTAATAGATAATAGTGTGAGTAAGCGAATAGTTGATAAATACATTATTAACTGTTCACGAGAAGTTCTATATTCTCAATCGACATAGAACTTCATTCATTTATGCCTATCTATAAGTTCGTTTTCGACTCAGTTATTGTGCTCACCAAACGATTCTGTCATAACAAATATTACTAATACGCCAAAACTAATTATCTTTAACCACCCTCGCTATTGTCGCCCTACTACACCCTACTTCTACTGTCTGTGAGTAACTATACCTAAGGCTTGCAATGATTCATTTACACGGTAACAACGGTACTTTTATGGGTTCACTTCAATAATTGCTGACTTTTACTTTCGCAAGACCTTGAACCTGACGTTTGTACCTAGTCTCATAATCATCACCCACCATATCTGTGCCTAGATCTAATATGTGTCCGGTTAAAACCAAGATAATATTGTTTTGTTGAACATTTTGTTCGGTAGTTAACAGACGAAGATCAGCAAAGATAAGTATTATTATCACCTATTAGTTCAATCTAAGTTGGTTTTCTTAATCAGTTTGTTATGGATGGTTTCTTAAATGCTGCAATGCGGGTTGGGCAGTAAGGTGAGCTGGTTTCATTGGGGTATACCCTAATTAAAAGACTGTTGTGAGAGTTAACATCAAAAAACTGGAAATTAATGCATTGGCGCTCATATGGCATGATAGTACTATCATAGATTCGTTGAGATCACTGGCTCAGCATACGTAAAGGTATCATGAAAAAATGGATGTTATATGACTGAAAAAACAGAATCTAAAATGTCACCCAAATTATTCCTTAAATCTAGAAGGCCAGAACGTTTTTCTGATTCGGTGATAAAAGAAGTTGGAAGGTTAGATCGTTCAGTTTTGGAGTATCACTTATCTACTCTCAACAGAAGAAGCATGGAATTGGCATTTGAAGATTTTGCAAAACAACTTTGTGAAAAAACCATCTGTCCAAATTTACTAGAGCAAACGGGTCCTGTTGCGGGTGGAGATGGAAAAGTTGATACACAAACCTTCCCTGTATCAGAGCAAGCAAAAGACCTTTGGTATATTGGTATAAATGAAAAAGCAGATGAAGAGCGATGGGCATTCGCTGTTAGTACACAGGAAGATTGGAAAGCAAAGTGTAGGAAAGATGTTAGAAAGATAAAGGCTACTGATCGTAATTACAGCAAAGCGTTCTGTGTGACAAATATGTATGCAAAAGCAAATCAGCGCAGCGATTTAGAAGATTCATTATGTAAAGAAACAGGCATTGATGTAAGAATATTAGATATATCATGGATACTTGATCAAATTTTTAAACATGGTTATGAACAGTTAGCTATTGATACTTTATCTATCGATGTGGATTGGCGAAGGGAAATAGAAGTTGGTGCTAGTGACTACTCCAAAGGTTTGCGTTTACAAGAAATTAAAAAGGATATTCGAGATAAGGTTGATACCAGTAAAATTCTCCCTCATCAATTAGATTGGATGCTGGAAGAAGCTGTTCTTTCAAAAGAACTAGAAAATCCACCTATAGAAACACAAGGACTTTTCGATAGAGCTATTAGGGTATCAAAACGACATGGAACCAAATACCATTTATTTGCAGCTCATTATCAATATGCTTGGGCATCTTATTGGTGGTATGAAGACATGGAGTTGTTTGAAGAGCAGTTATTACACTCTATTGAAATAGCAAAAGATATAGAACAATCAGGCCAATGGGGTGATGTTGTTTCTTTGCTTAGCATCTATTCATCATATTATCGGAGTAATAAAGACAAGTATCAAACTGATGTAGCACCGATTCTGACGGAAATAAAAGAGACACTCTTCAAACTATCTTTAAGAGATGATCGACCAAGCAATTCTCTTATGTCTCGAGCTTATGTGGAATTAATAAACTTACTAACCATTAAAAATACAGATGAAGCATCTGATATCTTCAATTCGCTTCTTGAAATTGTTAAAGAAGGTGGATTCCTTGTGGGTTTCCCATTCAACGAGCTTTATAATTTAGTTACTGAGCTTGATAATGTTTTCGGCGAGCGAGCTAGCTAGTTATGAGGCTTTTTTAGATTACTTCACCGAACAGGCTTCTTATCGTGATGGAGAGACAAAAGGCGCATTACTTTGGTTAAAAAGGGGCGCTCGACGTTTGGAGTCTGACGAACCATATCAGGCTATAAAACTTATTGGAAAATCTCTTGTTGGACTTTACAAAAAAGAAACAAAGAAAGATCTTTATGCTGCTTTAAATATTTTGTCATTGGCTTATCAAAAAGTCGGTTTACTTTGGGCCTCTCGTGCGAATTTGTTATTGGCGGCTTCAATTGTCACTGATGATTTTTGGAAAAGTGGGGATTTTGCTGTTGCTCAGGTTTATATCTATATCAGGATTGCAAAAATTGAACTTCAACTTGGTCGATTAAACTACGCCCTTTCATGGTGGAATTTAGCGTGTGTAATTGATGCTAATGTAGAAGTATCAGTCATGTCTGAACGAGAGTCGCAAAGTTTTGATGGCTTCCTCTCTCAATGTATTTTGAATACTAGTCATGAGAAACTAAAATCATTTAATAAGTTACCAGACTTGTTGGATAACTATCAATTATTCGTTAGTAGGTCAATATTATTACACGCATTAGGCTATGAGGATGTTGTTGAAAACGAATATCAATTAAAAATCGATCAAGAATATCTTAACTATCTTAAAATGGTTAGGGATGCCGATTTAGGGGCTGTAGTGCCAAACCTTATCGTTAGTGAAGGGAGATATAGTCACTTAAAAAGTTCTGTTATGGGTTGTGAAATAAAAATCTTTTTCCCTTTTCGAAGTCCATTAGTAGAACTTGCAGAAACACTTCTCTCAGTAATTGAAGGTTTTTGTTCAACTTGCATTGTCGATCAAGTGATAGTTTTTGAATCAAGCCTCGATATTGAAATTATAGCTGATGACGAAGATGAAATAAAAATATCTCACGAAATTGATACTTCTGGTTCTGTTTTAAAGATGGAAGTTACCTGCTCTTCTTTCACGTCAGATATGTTAAATATTTCAGGGCAAAATGAGATTCAAAAATGGCTTCATCAGTTTGTGATTGATGTCTTTTCCCATTTAATGAGACCCAAAAACTTAGAATTAACTTTGGATTCAATGCTGGGGAATGATAAAGCGTTGGAGCGTTCAGTTTCTTTTGGAACCTGCTTCGGGGGTTTAAATAATGTTATGGGAAGCAATGCGGTTGTTGATATTAAAGAACTACTCTTAGATAAGAAACTATCAGATTATGCTTTGAAAAGATCTGAAGCTTGGGATAAAGAATTTCCAAAAGAAATGATTGTGAAAAATTCATTGACCGATTACAAACCTGGTAAAGGTGAGCCGCCGAAGAATTTATTTGATAAAGAAAAACTATCACATAACGATATGAAAGTTAATAATTTAATTAAAGTTAGGCTTTGGGATAAAACTATTTGGTGTGGAACAGGATTCGCTTTATATCCAGATGGTACACTTGAGTTAACCTTATTATTTAATGATGAAAAAGCTGCGGAATCAATTTTTGATGACCTTATAAGCGAAGTTGGAGAAGTCGATAAACCTAACAAGTTAAAAATATCAATTATTCGTAAAATTAGTGAGAAGTCACCAGCACACTATCGAGTTTGCATTAGCGAAAACTCTACATTTGATGATAGTAAAATGGTTCAAATGATTGCTCGAAAGAATACGATGACGCCTTCGACGAGCGATAATCTTGACCGATTCTTGGCAGCTTATAAAGACAGGAAAAAATACATATTGAGCTATGGAGTAGTAAAAGACGAAAAGTTATTACCTTCTTCAAGTAAACGAAGGATAATCAACAAGTTTGATATTGTAGTTGTAGATGCATGGGAAGTTGGGCCTAATGATATTGAAATAATGGCAATAGATAAAAACGATGACCCAATAATTCCTAAAAATGTAGATAACCCACCAATTTTTGCTGCTCTCAAGAGACAGTTTGGTGAATAAAACCTCTAGGATGTACGGTTTTTTCATCTTACTCTAATTTATCCAATAACGAGTTAGCTCTTTAGCTAACTCGTTTTGATCACCAAGCAATTCTGTCACAACCAACTTCACTAATCTCAGGCTATTTTGACGAACTTCCCCACCCATTTCACATAATATCTGTTATATGTCCCACAGGGAATTGTATGTGTTACAACCATTTAGAAATATCACATCAACCACCAGCCCCTTTCCTACAACAAAAAAAGAGAAGCCGAGGCTTCTCTTTAATGTCATACCAAAACTGTGCTTTACTGTTTTGCTAATGAAAACAGTGTGAAGAAGTTTTTGGTGGTGGCTTGTTCCACTTCTTCAACAGATATGCCTTTTAATAGCGCAATATATTGAGCTACTTCACGAGTATAAGCTGGTTGGTTTTGCTTACCACGGTATGGAATTGGGGCTAAAAATGGTGAATCAGTTTCAACCAACAAGCGCTCTAGCGGTAACTTACTCACCACATTTTTCAAATCGCTCGCAGTATTGAACGTTACGATGCCTGAGATTGAGATATAAAAGCCTAGCTCAATCGCAGCTAATGCCATATCCAAATCTTCAGTGAAGCAATGTAATACACCACCACACTTATCTGCGCCTTCTTCACGTAAAATACGCATAGTATCTTCACGTGCCATACGGGTATGGATAATTAGCGGCTTATTCAATTCAACCGCCACACGTGCTTGCTCACGGAACAATTTTTGCTGTAATTCCGCAGTCTCAGGCTGATAGTGATAATCAAGCCCAGTTTCACCAATCGCAACCACTTTCTCATGGCGTGCATAGGCTTTAAACTGCTCAGAGTCATACCCTGACTCTACATCGAGTGGATGAATACCACAGGATGCAAACACGTTATCGTAAGGTGCGATCATTTCCATCATTTTAGGAAAAGCCGCTAATGTCACCCCTACTGATAGAAAATATTCAACGCCACGTTCCTTGGCCTTATTTAATACATCATCAATCCCTGTATGTAATTTATCGTAATCAAGTTTATCAAGATGACAATGTGAATCGACTAACACAGGCTTTCCTCTTGTTTATTCTTATGCTTCATTTCATAACGGTGCTGGTAAAGCATTAATGGTGAAAATTACTGACCAATAAATCCGCTTAACCATTCAACCACTAACAACTCAATATTTAGCCCTGTATGTTTAGCTAATTGACGATGTAAGTTATTAAGATTGCGCACTTGTTCTAACAATAATGCGGTTGGTATTGTGGTCGCAACAGCTTCAACGGCAGGTAGCGATTCTTGATGGACAAGATATTGCGTTGCCCCTTGTTGCCATTTTAAACAATCAACCAGAAAATAACTGAGCAATTGTAATGTCACAATACCATCAGCAGTACACATTGCCGCGACATCATAAATACCAATATGCGGCGGTTGTACAAATTCAGTAAACGCTTTAACTAAATGGCCGTAACGAATATCTAATCCACTTTCAATGAAAGACAACGTTGCTAATGGCGCACCATTATTAAGCCGTACACTTTCTAAAAAGATAGATTGTTGAAGTTGGCTTTCAACCCAACTTTTGACATTAGTTTCTTCAGGTGGATTTAAACGCCACTTATTACAACGACTCACTACTGTCGGTAATAACCGATCTAAACTTTGTGCCGTCAATATAAATTGGCAACCCGCAGGTGGTTCTTCTAATGTTTTTAATATCGCGTTGGCACCGGCTTCACCCAATGCATCCGCATCTTCAATTAAAATAACTCGCTGCCCATTAAGGTGTGAGGTTTCCGTTGCCCAACGGTTACATTGACGAACCGCATCAACACCAATTTGCTTACCTTCTTGTTCTGGCTTAATAACATGAAAGTCAGGATGGTTTTCAGCATCAAATAATTGGCAACTATGGCAAACACCACAAGGCTCTGTTTGTGAATTTTGGCAAAGTACGGTTTTCGATAATTGTCGAGCTAATACACCTCGCCCACTGCCCTTTGCCGCTAATAACAAAATAGCATGGTGTAAACGTCGCTGCTCAAGCAACTGCTGCCAGTTGTGCCACAAAGTTTGTTGCCATGGATATATCATTATTATTGTTGCTCCAACCAAGACTGTAATGCTTGGATTAAATCGGCAGTAACGCGTTCTAAGGTTTGGCTGGCATCAATAATAATCACATTAGGTTGATTGTTACATAATGCTAAAAAGCGCTCACGAGCACGTTCAAAAAAACTAATATCCATTTGTTCAATACGATCAAGCTCACCACGGCCACGTGCGCGCTGTAAACCTAATACAGGATCAATATCCATATAGATAGTCAGATCAGGACGAAAATCCCCTAGAACGGTATCACGCAGGTTTTCCATCAATGCTTGATCAAAGCCACGTCCACCGCCTTGATAAGCCTGTGATGACATATCATGACGATCACCCACCACCCACCGTCCTTCGGCAAGCGCAGGTTTAATTACGTTATCAACTAATTGAATACGCGCTGCGTAAAGCAACAATAACTCTGCCATATCCGTTAAAGGCTCATCAGGATGACCTTGTTTAACTAAGGCGCGCATTTGTTCTGCCAGCGGTGTACCACCAGGCTCACGGGTTGATTGTGGGTTTGTAATACCATGCTGCGCTAATGTTGCTACAACTTGCGCTATTGCTGTACTTTTACCAGCCCCTTCAAGGCCTTCGATGACAATAAATTTACCGTTCATTTCTGCTTTCTTAATATTTTAAGGTAGGCACGAACCGCGCGGTTGTGCTCGACTAACGTGGTTGAAAACTTGTGACCCCCTTTACCATCTGCGACAAAATAATAAAAGTCACTGTTATCGGGATCAACGGCGGCCATAATAGATGCCTTACTTGGCATTGCTATTGGTGTCGGCGGTAAACCACGCATGGTATAGGTGTTGTAAGCCGTTGGTGTGCGTAGGTCTTTTTTAGTAATGTTGCCATGATACTTATCACCCATACCGTAAATAACCGTTGGATCGGTTTGTAATGGCATATTGGCACGTAAGCGATTCATAAAGACAGAAGCAACTAGGCCACGCTCACTGGCAACGGCGGTTTCTTTTTCAATAATGGATGCCATGATCAACGCTTGGTACGGCGTTTTTAATGGCGAATCTTTAGCCCGTTGCTGCCATGCAAGATCCAGTTCTTTCATCATCGCAACATGCGCACGTTTTAAAATACTGATATCACTCGTACCTGCGGTAAAATGATACGTATTCGGCAGAAAATAACCTTCAACTTTATCATTATCAATTCCAATCGCAGTACTAATTTGTGTTTGTGTCATACCATCAGAAGTATGTTTTAAATGTGGGTCGGCTTGTAATAATTCCCGCCACTCACTAAAACGTTCACCATCAACCAACGTAATAGCGTATTGGTATTCTTTACCTTCGGTGATCATCGTTAATACCGACTGCAATGTTGCTTGAGGCTTTATCGCATAAGTGCCCGCTTTAATATCCGTCAATGTAGGCTCTAAATATCCAACCCAACGTAACCATGGTGATAAAGCCATGATCTTATCATCACTTAATTGTGTTAATAATCGACGAAATGATGTCCCTGTTTTTACGGTAATAAATGTTTGTTGTTCAATAAGCACTGGTTTATCAAGCGTTGATTTAACTTGAAAAAATCCCCAACCAGCCGCGCTTGCTATTAATAATAACAATACAAAAATCAACTTCTTTAGCACGAATGTAACCTCTTCCATAGTATTTCGAACATTGTATGTTCACTGTATTGTGTTGTTTGTATTTGATTTATAGGCACTAACGCCATCAATGCATTAGTAATAAAAACTTCATCAGCAGCAAATACAGCTGCCAGATCAAAATCACCTACTTGATAATCACAATTCAATTCATAAAGCATATCAAGTACATGTTGGCGCATAACCCCAGCAACGCCTGCACGTTGTAGCGCTGGAGTATATACAGTATTGCCTTTACGCCAAAATAGATTTGCTACTGTGGTTTCAATAACCCGATCGTCACCATCAAGTGCAATCGCATCAACCCAACCTGCTTGTTCAATTTCTTGTTTTAATAACACTTGTTCAAGCCGATTTAAATGCTTCATTCCAGCAAGCATAGGACTATTACCCATTCGTTGCTGACACACACCTAAGACAATCCCTTGCTGTTGCCATTGTTGATAATGTAATGGCCATTCGAAATGAGTGATGATGACTTGAGTATCATTACACCCTGTCGGATTATACCCACGACCACCGCTACCACGACTAATTAAGATTTTAATACCGCCTTTATGAGGATATTTCAATGCAAGGGCGATAACATCAGTATATACCTGCTGCCAATTTGGTGCAGTAATCACTAGTCTTTCTAGGCTTACTTTTAAGCGTGTTAAATGCAATGACCACAATTGAACCTGTTGGTGTTCAACTAGCATTGTTGTAAAGCAACCATCACCGTATTGGGTTGCTCTATCTGTAATGGCAAGTAGCTGTTGCTCACAACCATTCACTGAAGTCATTACGTATTCCTTTTTACAGATAAAAAAATAGCCTGATATCGAAATATCAGGCTATCTAATCATATCAGGTTATGGCACTTATTGCTCAACACGCAAATAAGTGAATTAAATTTTCTTAAACAATAACGAACCGTTAGTGCCGCCAAAACCGAATGAGTTACATAATGCGTATTCTAGGTTAGCTTGACGCGCTTCACCTGGAACATAATCAAGATCACAACCTTCACCTGGGTTATCCAAGTTAATTGTTGGCGGTACGACTTGATCCATCAAACTTAGAATAGTGATGATTGATTCAACAGAGCCAGCAGCACCTAACAAGTGACCAGTCATTGATTTAGTTGATGAAACCATAACACTATCCGCAGCAGCACCTAGCGCGCGTTTAATGCCTAATGTTTCAGTCTTATCACCAGCAGGTGTTGATGTGCCATGGGCGTTGATGTAGCCAATCTTGTCAGCATTGATACCCGCATCACGAATACAAGCTTCCATTGCTAACGCACCACCTGAACCATCAGCACTTGGTGACGTCATGTGGTAAGCATCACCACTCATGCCAAAGCCAACAAGCTCTGCATAAATTTTCGCGCCACGTGCTTTAGCGTGTTCGTACTCTTCTAGTACAATCACACCCGCGCCATCACCTAATACAAAACCATCGCGATCTTTGTCCCATGGACGAGAAGCCGCTTGAGGATCATCATTACGTGTTGATAATGCTTTTGCAGCAGCAAAACCCGCCATGCCTAGCTCTGTTGATGCTTTTTCTGCACCACCCGCTAGCATTGCGTCAGCATCACCGTATGCAATCATACGTGCAGCATGGCCAATGTTATGAAGGCCCGTCGTACACGCTGTAGAGATAGCGAGGTTTGGACCACGTAGACCGTACATGATAGACATGTGACCCGCGATCATATTAACAATTGTTGATGGTACAAAGAACGGACTGATTTTACGCGGTCCTTTGTCGATCAATGTTTGATGGCCAGCTTCAATTAAACCTAAACCACCAATACCAGAACCAATAGCAACACCGATACGTGGTGCATTTTCTTCAGTAACTTCAAAACCAGAATCTTTGAATGCTTGTACGCCAGCTGCTACGCCATATTGGATAAATAAATCCATTTTGCGAGCATCTTTTCGAGACATGTAATCTTCGCAATTGAAATCTTTGATCATTCCGGCAAATTGAGTAGCAAAGGCGCTTGCATCAAAATGTTGAATGGTACTGATACCACTGGTGCCAGACTGTAAAGCTTTCCAAGAAGATTCAACAGAATTACCAACCGGGGTAAGCATACCCATGCCAGTTACAACTACACGACGCTTAGACACGATTAATTTCTCCGGGAATTGAGGATATAACAGGAAGTGAAAAAAAACAGGCGGTCATAATGACCGCCTGGGAATATTCATTTTTATATTACTGTGCGCTGTTTACGTAGTCGATTGCAGATTGAACAGTAGTAATTTTTTCAGCTTCTTCGTCAGGGATTTCTGTATCGAATTCTTCTTCAAGAGCCATTACTAGTTCAACTGTATCTAGAGAATCAGCACCTAGATCGTCAACGAAAGATGCTTCGTTTTTAACTTCTGCTTCGTCTACGCCTAGTTGCTCAACGATGATTTTTCTTACGCGTTCTTCGATGTTGCTCATACTAATATATTTCCTTTAACAAGAATTCGCTAATGCGATTTGTTGTAGTTTATTCATTACAGCAAAAGTTGCAACACTCATAATGCTGGTCAAACCACGATTTAACCAGAAAAATAGTTCAATTTGACTTGAATCATGAAGTATTACAACAAATTTGCTTAAATCATATACATGCCGCCATTAACGTGCAATGTTTCGCCTGTTATATAAGCAGCTTCATCAGAGGCTAAAAAAGCAACAGCCGCTGCTATTTCGCGCGGATCGCCTAAACGACCAGCAGGAACATTTGCTAACGTTGCAGCACGTTGATCATCATTTAGCGCTTTTGTCATATCCGTTTCAATAAAACCGGGAGCAACTGCGTTAACGGTGATTCCACGAGAAGCAACTTCGCGTGCCATCGATTTTGTAAAACCAAGCAAACCTGCTTTAGCAGCTGCGTAGTTTGTTTGTCCAGCGTTACCCATAGTACCAACAACAGAGCCAATACTAATAATACGGCCATGACGTTTTTTCATCATAGCACGCAACACTGCTTTAGACAGACGGAAAACCGACGTAAGGTTGGTATCCATGATATCTTGCCATTCGTCTTCTTTCATACGCATGAGTAGATTATCACGAGTAATACCAGCGTTATTCACAAGAATGTCAATATCGCCATATTGTTCTTTAATTTGCTTTAATGTGACTTCAATTGACTCTGGTGAGGTTACGTTTAACGCAAAACCTTTACCGTGATCGCCAAGATACGCACTAATCGCATCAGCACCGCTCTCAGATGTTGCCGTACCGATAACTGTTGCGCCACGCTCAGCTAAAATTTCAGCAATTGCACGACCAATACCGCGACTCGCACCTGTAACTAGTGCAATTTTACCTTCCAGACTCATTGTAAATCCTCTTTCTAAGCTTAATTACTTTGCTAATGCAGCTGTTAATGATGCAACATCATTTACGGCTACGCTGCTAAGTGCACGATCAATACGTTTAGTCAAACCTGTTAATACTTTACCTGGGCCCATTTCTAGCAATTCTTCAACGCCTTCAGATGCCATACGCTCAACAGATTCAGTCCAACGAACTGGATTGTATAGCTGCTTAACAAGTGCCAATTTAATGGCAACAGGATCAGTCTCAGTCGCTACGTCTGCATTATTGATTACAGGCACAGTCGGCGCACTAAATGCTAAGCCTTCTAATGCGATAGCAAGTTTATCAGCGGCTGGCTTCATTAACGCACAGTGTGAAGGAACAGAAACAGGCAATGGTAATGCACGCTTAGCTCCAGCTTCTTTACACAATACATTGGCACGCTCTACTGCTTCTTTGTTACCCGCAATAACCACTTGACCTGGCGAGTTAAAGTTAACAGGAGAACACACTTGATCTTCAGCAGCTTGTGCACATGCTGCTGCAATCGCATCGTTATCTAAACCAATAATTGCAGACATTGCACCAACACCCGCTGGAACCGCTTCTTGCATTAGTTTACCACGAAGCTCAACTAACTTAACTGCCGCTTGGAAATCAATCACACCAGCACATACAAGTGCAGAATATTCACCCAAGCTATGTCCAGCTAAAACAACAGGTTGTTCACCACCTTGTTGTTGCCATACACGCCAAATCGCTACAGATGCGGTTAATAATGCAGGCTGTGTACGCTGAGTTTGGTTTAAATCTTCAACGGGACCATTTTGAACTAATGCCCATAGGTCGTAACCTAGCGCATCAGAGGCTTCAGCAAACGTCTGCTTAACCACATCAAATTGCTCTGCTAAATCAGCAAGCATGCCAACAGTTTGAGAACCCTGTCCAGGGAAAACAATCGCGAACTTAGACATTTGAGAATCCTTATTCTTTATATACTGATCGTTCAGTAAATTAATAGGCTAATAAGACAGCGTTAACTATATTCAACCTTCTGCCTTATCGCAAAATTCTTTTAACGCGTAAACTAAACCGATTCTTGATTTAGTTTAAAATTTCACTAGTGCAGAGCCCCAAGTGAAACCGCCACCAAACGCTTCTAATAATAACGTTTGACCACGTTGAATACGGCCATCACGTACCGCTTCATCTAACGCCGTCGGTACGGTTGCTGAAGAGGTGTTACCATGACGATCCAGTGTAACCACCACTTGATCCATCGACATTGATAATTTTTTCGCTGTGGCTGAAATAATACGCATATTCGCTTGATGTGGCACTAACCAATCAAGTTCAGATTTATCCATATTATTGGCAATAAGCGTATTTTTTACTAAGTTAGACAGTTGAGTAACTGCTACTTTAAACACTTCATTACCAGCCATGTACAGCCAAGTATTAGCATCAAAATCTTTATCATGCTCAGGCACAGCAAGGCTTAATAAGCCACCGAAGTGACCATCAGCATATAAATGCGTTGAAATGATACCTTGTTCTTCACTTGCGCCAAGAACGACCGCACCCGCCGCATCACCAAATAAGATAATGGTTGAACGATCTTTAGGATCACAATGACGAGAAAGTGCATCAGATCCAATCACTAATACATTTTTTGCCATGCCCGTTTTAATATGTTGATCAGCAACACTTAATGCGTAAACAAAGCCAGTACATGCCGCAGATAAATCAAAAGCAGGACAGCCTTTAATATCTAACATGCCTTGTACTTGGCAAGCCGCAGAGGGAAATGAGTGGCTTGCACTAGAGGTTGCAACAATAATAAGATCAATATCTTCTTTATTGATACCCGCCATTTCAATCGCATTTAAAGAAGCATGATAACCCATTACGGCAACCGTTTCGTCAGCCGAGGCAATGCGACGCTCACGAATACCAGTACGAGCAACGATCCATTCATCGCTAGTGTCTATCGTTTGTTCTAAATCCGCATTAGTGCGAACTTGTGTTGGCAAATAGCTGCCAGTTCCTAAAATTTTGCTATACATGAAGACTAATAATGCCTCTCTAATAAGACCTCTTCCAGACGGTCACTGATTTTCATCGGTATTTGGCGTTTAATCTCATAAACCGCTTGGCTTATGGCATTCTCCAAAGCTGTGGTATCAGCACTTCCATGGCTTTTCACTACAATACCGCGTAATCCTAACAGACTTGCGCCATTATACTGGTCGGGGTTCAATTGTTGTAAACTATTAAACAGTTCACGAAATAACCACTTAGCAATTAATCGCTTAAATGGATTACGTCCGATATTGCGTTTAATACAATCAATGAATAGGTTAGCGACCCCTTCACTGGTTTTTAAGCTCACATTCCCGACAAAGCCATCGCATACGATCACATCGGCTTTATCTGAATATAATTGATGACCTTCAATATAACCAATGTAATTAATGTCAGGAGATTCAGCTAACATTTCAGCACAACGTTTAACCAGATCATTGCCTTTAATGGCTTCTTCGCCAATATTAAGTAATGCAACCCGAGGTGATGTGCCTAATGTTTGTTCCGCAACCACCGATCCCATAACGGCAAATTGAAACAAGGTATCTGCATCACAAGAAACATTTGCGCCAAGATCGAGTAACCAAGTATGGTTAGCATTGCGATTAGGAATTTCTGAAATTAAAGCAGGACGTTCAACACCAGGAAGTTGTTTTAGCACATAGCGAGATAAAGCCATTAATGCTCCCGTATTACCAGCACTCACACAGGCATCAGCATCACCAACGGCAACCGCTTCTAGAGCCATGCGCATTGAAGAACCTTTACTATGTCGTAATGCTTGTGATGGACGAGTTTCATTCGCTATAACATTATCGCAATGTACGATAGACAATCGAGGATGATTGAGCTTATTAAGAAGTGTTAACTGGGTAGTGATAGCACTAATATCACCAAATAGAATGAGTTTGAGCTCAGGCGAATGCAACAGTGCCTGCACGGCGGCAGGCACTGTTACTTGAGGACCGAAATCCCCGCCCATTGCATCAAGTGCAACGGTAAGACCCATTAAGGTTCAACCTTACTTGTTGATAACCTTACGGCCACGGTAGAAACCGTCAGCTGTCACGTGGTGACGTAGGTGAGTTTCACCTGATGCTGAATCTACAGAAACTGCTGCTGTAGTTAGCGCATCATGTGAACGACGCATACCACGTGCTGCACGTGATTTTTTGCTCTTTTGTACGGCCATTAACCCTACTCCTGTTAAATTTAACTTTTAAGATTTTTCAATACTGCAAACGGATTCGGACGCTCATCAGCAACGGGAATATCACCAAAAGACAAGTTATGAGTGCCGATCTTACAACCGTCAACATCATGTCTTGCTACTTGTGGTAACTCTAACATCAATTCATCTTCGATAAGTTGAGTTAAATTAATTTCGCCATTTTCATCGACAATTGTCGGCTCATAGGCTTCCGGTAACTTGTCAATAGCCTCTTCATCACGAACTGGACTATAACAGAATTCAACACTAATTGTGTGTGGAAATTCTCCCTGACATCTCTGACAGGTCAACATCACATCAATACTTGCGTTTCCGCGCATGAAAGGAATACGACGTTGGTCAAGGTCAAAAGACAAGTTGACGTTTGCATCACTTATTACGCTCTGGGTTGAGCCAGCTAAACGAGACAGAAGATCAGCTTTGATGATGCCATCATAGTCGAGTCTTTTCTGTGCAGTGCGTACTGGATCTACCTTTATCGGCAATTTTACCTTTTGCATAGGGCGCGAATATTAGCCTTATAGTCTGGTTGAGTCAAAGGAAATGTGCCTGAATTAACAGCTTTTGAACAATTCTCATGCTGCCATGAAAATTCATTCAACATTCACTCCCTCTCCTCATTAAAAAGTTCTTATTTCTTCATCACTCAATCACTTGACGATTGCTAATAAAATGATGAAAGATCACTCAATCATTGTTTAAATGCTAGCCAATAATGGCTATATACAAATTTAAATCAATAATTGCGCCTTATAATAGCATTGTGCTGTGCCGATAACATCGTCTGTCTGCATTGAAATCAAAACAATCAATAAATCAAGCTCACTGGCTTTGATTCGCTGCGATGAGTACACTCATTTACATCACTTCATTTAAATAACTCAAATAGCCTATGAACCAGCCACTTGTTCTTGCGTCAACGTCACCGTTTCGTAAAAGTTTACTTGAAAAGCTACAGTTACCTTTTACGACAGCAAATCCAAATGTTAATGAAGCCATGTTTGATAATGAATCAGCAACTGCTTTAGTTAAACGATTAGCACAAGCAAAAGCACACGCTTGTGCAGAATCTCATCCTCATCATCTTATTATAGGTTCAGACCAAGTCTGTGTCATTGATGGTGCCATTTTAGGAAAACCACATACCGAAGCGAATGCATGTGCTCAACTACGTGCAGCCAGTGGCAAGATCGTTACTTTTTATACTGGCCTATGCTTATATAATGCACGCACACAAACGACTCAAGTTATTTGTGAACCGTTCCACGTCCATTTTAGAACCTTAACCGATAATGAAATTGCACATTATGTCACTAAAGAGCAACCGCTTTACTGTGCTGGCAGCTTTAAAAGTGAAGGTTTAGGGATTGCCCTGTTTAATCGCTTAGAGGGACGCGACCCTAATACATTAGTGGGATTACCGCTTATTGCCTTACGAGAAATGCTGGCCAATGAACATATAGCCGTTTTATAAGCTAACCCTTCATTATTACAAATCATAAAAAAGGCGAGCACAATGCTCGCCTCATTATTTTCAATATCATTAAAATGTACGAAGCTTTATTAAACAGCGTTCTAATACTGGTGCCATTGGCGCACTAATATCCATTACTTCATCGGTATGTGGATGAGTAAATTTAATGTTCGCTGCATGCAAAAACAACCGTCCCAAACCTGTTTTTTTGGTGTAGGCATCAAAACGTGGATCGCCATAACGATCATCCCAAGCAATAGGATGGCCTTCATATTGACAGTGTACACGGATTTGATGAGTACGACCGGTTACTGGGCTTGCTTGTACAAGTGTTGCTTGTGCAAAACGCTCAAGGACTTTAAAGCGAGTATCTGATGCTTTTCCTTGTGGGTTAACACGCACAATACTATTTACTTCATTTTTCAATAACGGTGCATTTACTCTCTTACAGTTTGCCTTCCATTCCCCCATCACTAAGGCAAAATAATATTTCTGAACCGTTTTTTCTCTAAATTGCTCTTGTAGCTTACGTAACGCTGAACGTTTCTTCGCTATCAACAAAATGCCAGAGGTATCTCGGTCAATACGGTGTACTAACTCAAGGTATCGAGCATCAGGTCGTAATGCACGTAACGCTTCAATCGCACCAAACTTCAAACCACTGCCGCCATGAACAGCTGTGCCTGATGGCTTATTCAAAATCAAAACATGATCATCTTCATAGATAATGCATGATTCAAGTTCAGCCACTTTATTTAGTTTGGTACTGATCGGTGCTTGTTCGTCTTTCTCAGGAACAAAAACCGGTGGGACGCGTACGAGATCACCATCCTGCAATTTATATTCAGGTTTAATACGTTTTTTGTTTACTCGCACCTCGCCTTTACGCAAAATACGGTAAATCATACTTTTTGGTACATTTTTAAGCCTAGCACGGAGAAAATTATCGATCCGTTGGCCAGCAAAATCATCAGTAATATCGATGAATTGCACTTTAGGTTTATCTTCTGTCATAAGTTTGATTGTACCATGCAAATAAAGCAGATTGCCGCAAAAAAGTGAGCCTGCTATGATTGCATTCTAGAATAAGTTTTTTTGCTTATTTTACTGACAAGGTGAGCATGCTCTCATCATTTCGGCTATTTTATATACAACTCAGGTGATAAACGCAGCACGTGGCGTAAGACGTTATAGTTACCGGAGTTTTTTTTAGCGCGTCAGATTACAGATTTTTTTGATGTAACAGATACAACCACACCTCGATGTGGTGATACCAGCTGTGTGTTTCAGATCTAACCATCTCGACATAGTTGGCTAATACGTGTGGCCATAGAGCACTCCTGCATTCCAACCGTGAGGTTGCACCCGTACATCAGACTTGGAGTCAGGCACCATCAAAATTTTGACGTAATCAGCGGCGCTAATACAACAACAATAATGAGTACAATATAATGAAAAGAATGTTGATTAACGCAACTCAGAAGGAAGAGTTGCGCGTCGCATTAGTTGATGGCCAAAAGCTATTTGATCTTGATATCGAAAGCCCAGGTCACGAATCTAAAAAAGCAAATATCTACAAAGGCCGCATCACACGTATCGAACCAAGCCTGGAAGCTGCGTTCGTTGATTACGGTGCAGAACGCCATGGCTTCCTCCCTTTAAAAGAAGTTGCTAAAGATTACTTCCCGTCAAATTATTCTTACCAAGGTCGTCCTAACATTAAGGAAGTCTTGAAAGAAGGCCAAGAAGTTATCGTTCAAGTTGATAAAGAAGAGCGTGGCAACAAAGGTGCCGCACTAACAACCTTTATCTCATTAGCTGGCAGCTACTTAGTGTTAATGCCTAATAACCCTCGTGCTGGCGGTATTTCTCGTCGTATCGAAGGTGAAGAGCGTACACAACTTAAAGCAGCATTAAGCACATTAGAACTGCCTCACGGTATGGGTCTAATTGTACGTACAGCTGGTGTTGGTAAATCAGGTGAAGAGCTTGAGTGGGATTTAAATGTTCTTCTTAATCACTGGAGTGCAGTGAAAGAAGCCGCTGAATCTCAAGCTGCTCCGTTCTTGATCCACCAAGAAAGCAATGTTATTGCACGTGCTATTCGCGATTATCTTCGTCGTGATATCGGTGAAATTCTTATCGATAGCCCACAAATTTTTGAGCGCGCACGTGATCATATCAAATTAATTCGCCCTGATTTCTTATCGCGTATTAAACGTTATGAAGGTGAAGTACCTCTATTTAGTCACTACCAAATTGAAAGCCAAATTGACTCTGCGTTCCAGCGTGAAGTTCGTTTACCTTCAGGTGGCTCAGTCGTTATCGATCCAACAGAAGCACTAACGTCAATTGATATCAACTCAGCCCGTGCAACAAAGGGTGGTGATATCGAAGAAACAGCACTACAAACTAACCTAGAAGCCGCAGATGAAATTGCACGTCAATTACGTCTTCGTGATCTTGGTGGTCTTGTAGTTATCGACTTCATTGATATGACGCCAGTTCGTCACCAACGTGAAGTAGAAAATCGTTTACGTGAAGCTGTTCGTGTTGACCGTGCGCGTGTACAAATTGGTCGTATCTCTCGCTTTGGTTTGCTTGAAATGTCACGCCAACGTTTAAGCCCATCTTTAGCAGAAGCAAGCCATCACGTTTGTCCTCGTTGTACAGGTACGGGTGTTGTGCGTGATAATGAATCACTATCACTCTCTATCTTGCGTCTGATTGAAGAAGAAGCATTAAAAGATAACAGTTCACAAGTAGTTGCAATTGTACCTGTGCCTGTTGCTTCTTACTTATTAAACGAAAAGCGCCCAGCAGTACAGCACATTGAGAAATACCACAATGTGCATGTTGTTATTGTGCCAAACGCAGACATGGAAACGCCACACTTTGAAGTGTTACGTATTCGTGAAGGTGAAGAGCAAGAGACACTTTCGTACCATCTTCCAAATGCTATTGATGCATTAAGAGAAGCGGAAGCAACTGAAGCGCCACAACAAGAACGTACAACAAAAAAACGTGAAGAACCTGTTCTACACGGTTTCGCTGCACCAAAACAACCAGCACCAGTGGTAGCGGCACCAGAACCACAAGTGGCAACTAAACCACAAACGATTATTGCTCAAGCTCCAACTATCTTTAGTCGTCTTTTTGCTGCCATTTCTTCATTCTTTAATAACAGCACTGAACAACAAACAGCTGTTAAACAAGATGTTGAAACGCCAGTAAAAGAACAAACGAATAATAATCATCGTAACAACAATAACCGTCGTCCTGATAATCGCCGTAATGACCGTCAAGGTAACCGTGATAACACTCGCCGTAATGGCAATCAAGAGAGTGATCAAGACAACAACGCTGAACAAGATCGCAACAACGAGCAGCGTCAACCTCGTCGTCGCAATGAACGTAATGAGCGCACGGACAAAAACCGTCAACCTCAAGCAGAACGTCCAGCGAAGCAACCACGTCAACCTCGTACTGAAGAAGCGAAAGAGCAACCACGCCAATCTCGTAAAGAAGAGATTCCAGCGCAGAAGCAACCACGCCAACCATCAAACGAAGTTAAAGTAAAACTAACTGAAACCGTTGTTGTTGAAGCGCCAGTAGAAGCAGAAGACAAAGTCGTTAAGGTTAAACAACGTCGTCAACGTCGTCAGTTACAGAAAAAAATCCGTATTACTGACAAAGTAGCACCGGTTATTGAAGACCAAGCAACGGTTGAAGCTGTTAACCCTGTTGAAACGAATGCTATCACTGCGATCACTAACCCATCACCATTAATGGAAATGGGTACAACGATTGCAAAAGAAGCACAAACAACACCAGCTCAAGATCAATCAGTTACTGATGAACAATCAGAAACAAACGAGCAGGATAACAACCAACGTCGCAACCGTCGTTCACCACGTCACCTACGCGCTAGCGGCCAACGTCGTCGTCGCATTCGTGATACTCGTGTTGAAAAACAAGATTATGAACAGCATGAAGATCCAAGCTGTTATAACGTTGCAGATGCTGTTGAATACGCAGTTGTTGAAGCAACAGATACCATTAGCGATATGGTAAATGTTGTCTCTATTGTTGAGAAACCAAAAGCACTACGTCCAACATCAGGTGTTGCGGCACCAGAGATGGCAATGGGCAAAGTATGGTCTCGCATTAAACCAACAGTTGAAGCTCCTGTTGCAGACGTTGTTACAGAGCAGCCTCATCAGCCTGTGATCGCTCAAGCATTACCAGAGGTAGTATCACAACCGTCTTTAGGTGGTGTTGCGATGCCTGAACTTGCAATGGGTAAAGCATTCCCATTACGTGCAGTGCCAGTTGTTGAAGCGCCTGTTGTTGAAGTACCAGTTGTTGAAGCACCAGTTGTTGAAGCACCCGTTGTTGAAACACCCGTTGTTGAAACACCCGTTGTTGAAACACCCGTTGTTGAAGCACCAGTTGTTGAAGCACCAGTTGTTGAAACACCCGTTGTTGAAACACCAGTTGTTGAAGCTCCAGTTGTTAAAACAGCATCAGCACCAATGACAAAAATTGTCACTGAAGCTGTTGCAGTAACAGCAACCTCTCCACGTGGTTTCCATGCGGTAGCGGCAATGACTAAAGCACCTGCACCTGTAGAAACAGCTGTGAAAATTCACGTTGAAGCTGCACCACTACGTGAACGTGTAACAACACGCTCAGCAGGTAGCCAAACAGCAACAAATACAGCAGCAGCTCCAATGACTAAGCCATCTTTTGACTAAGTTAGTGTAATCTGCCAATAAAAAGCCATGCATCTGCATGGCTTTTTTTATCACCGCTTTTTGAGTCAGAAATAACCACAAAATTTAACAATTTCACGGTTTAACTTAATTAACATGCTATACAAGCACATATTTGCACCTTTTAACGGCTTAAGTTGAAGCATTGTAAATCTTTCGGTAACATTCTGTTACTCAATACCTTTTAATTATCCATCCATTTTAGCGAAGAGAAGAACGCCTAATATATGCCTGAATTTCCTCAAGTCTCACAACAATCAGTCAAAAATGATATCCTTTCAGGATTAACTGTAGCTCTCGCCTTAGTACCAGAAGCCGTTGCTTTTGCATTTGTTGCGGGTGTCGATCCTATGGTTGGTCTGTACGCCGCATTTATTGTTGGTTTAATAACAGCCATCTTTGGCGGTCGCCCTGGCATGATCTCTGGTGCAACCGGTGCAATGGCTGTTGTCATGGTCAGCCTTGTTGCTCAGCATGGTATTCAATACCTATTTGCGGCGGTGATGTTAGCCGGTGTCTTCCAAATACTCGCAGGTGTCTTCCGCCTCGGTAAATTCATTCGCATGGTGCCGCACCCAGTCATGATAGGTTTCGTGAATGGTCTTGCTATTGTTATCTTCTTAGCACAACTCGGTCAGTTTAAAGTGCCATCACTAACTGGTGGTCTTGAATGGATGCACGGTAGTCAGCTCTATATCATGCTGGGCTTAGTGCTGTTAACTATGTCTATCATCTACTTTTTACCTAAACTCACCAAAGCGGTCCCTTCTTCATTAGTTGCCATTTTAACCGTTACAGCATTGGTGCATGTATTAGGCTTAGACTCACGTACCGTGGTCGACTTTGTTCGCGCGATGAGTGGTGATGCAAACGCCACATTAGCGGGTTCTCTACCCACTTTTGCCCTACCTGATGTTAGCTTTAATCTAGCAACACTTAAAATCATTCTGCCTTATTCTTTAATTCTTGCTGCGGTAGGTTTAATCGAATCATTACTAACATTGACTGTTATTGATGAAATGACCAATACACGAGGTCACGGTAACCGTGAATGTGTCGGTCAAGGCATGGCAAACATCACCTGTTCTGTTTTCGGCGCGATGGGTGGTTGTGCGATGATTGGTCAATCAATGATCAACATTAACTCTGGTGGTCGTGGTCGTTTATCAGGAATTACTGCTGCCATTGGTCTACTGGTGTTTATTCTATTTGGATCAGCATTCATTGAGATGATTCCACTGGCGGCACTGGTTGGTGTGATGTTTATGGTGGTGATTGGTACCTTTGAATGGGCAAGTTTACGTATGATGCGTAAAGTACCAAAACATGACTTCTTCACCATTATTCTTGTTACCTGCGTGACGGTTGCCGCGGATCTTGCGGTTGCCGTATTCGTCGGTGTGATTTACTCAGCTTTAGTGTTTGCGTGGAATCATGCCAAACAAATTTATGCCAGTTCTCACATTGATAACGACGGCGCAAAAGTGTACCAAATTAATGGCCCATTGTTCTTTGGTTCAGCATCTCATTTCCTTGAGTTATTTGACGCACCTAATGATCCACAAACTGTGATCATCGATTTTGCTCATTCACGTGTTGCTGACCACTCAGCCATTGAAGCGATTGATACCCTTGCTGAACGCTATGCTACCCGCAAGAAAACCCTTCACATTCGCCACCTAAGCCCTGAATGTCGTCGATTACTACAAAAAGCAGGTAACTTAGTTGAAGTAAACATGCTAGAAGATCCAACCTATAAAGTTGCAACGGATGTTCTAGGCTAATCAACGTAATTCACCAAAATAAAAGCCCGTGTAGTCCTGTGACTACGCGGGCTTTCGTTTATAATCACCAATACGTTATGATGGTATTTATTATAAATACCGCACCGTTACCAAAGAGGAAATTATGGTTGATGCAACCACCAAGGATGATCGCCACCAAGCCCGTCAACAACGCTTAAAAGAACAGGTTGACAGTAAAATTAATGCCGCACAACAAGAGCGAGGATTAGTACTGGTTATAACAGGCAACGGTAAAGGAAAATCGACCTCAGGCTTTGGAATGATCGCGCGCGCTGTCGGCCATGGTCAACAATGTGGTGTTGGTCAATTTATCAAAGGCACGTGGGATTGTGGTGAGCGTAATCTACTACAACAACATGGAGTTATATTTTCGGTTATGGCAACTGGCTTTACATGGGAAACCCAAAATAAAGCGGCAGATACACTTGCAGCACAAGCGACATGGGCCGATTGTAAAGCGATGTTAGCGGATGAGAAATTAGACGTGGTGTTGCTTGATGAACTGACTTATATGGTGACTTACGACTATATTGAGTTAGATGAAATCATTACCGCGATCAACGCCAGACCATCACAACAAACCGTTATTATTACAGGACGTGCGGCTCATCGTCGTTTAATTGATATTGCAGATACCGTTTCTGAAGTACGCAATGTTAAGCATGCTTTTGAACAAGGAATCAAAGCGCGCAAAGGCATTGATTGGTAAAGACAACAGCGTCTAGCGTTCTAAAAAAAAGCAATATGGACAATAAACTAACACTCATTTAGATTGAATGATATTTTACTATTAGAATAAGCATTACATTTTATAATACAAAAATGCCTATTAAAAATATAAACAGCATTAAAGCTGGAGAAAGTATGCCGTCTCATTTACCCCGCTCATTTAGTAAACCATTTCTGAAAGTTTTTCATATTTTAGAAGCAATATTATTACTAGCCATTACCTTAGCAACCGTTGTTGCGATGGTGAATGAATTCATTCATGTATTTGTTAACCGCAATATTCAGTTAACCGACATTTTATTAATGTTTATCTATCTCGAAATTCTGGCGATGGTGCAACAATTTGTTGCTCACGGTAAAATCCCCGTACGATACCCACTTTATATCGCGATTATGGCTATTGCCCGTTATATCACTCTTGGCATGAAAGAGCTTGATGGCACTTTTATTATTTGGTTATCACTGGCCGCCTTTATTCTCTCCGCAGCGACTGTTTTAATTCGAATTGGTCATCACTATTGGCCTTATGATGAACCAGAAGAACAGGGTAAAAAGCAAGCTGACGATTAATTATCAGATTTAAAATACTGTACGCTTTAACGTTAAAAGGGCGAATCTAATGATTCGCCCTTTGCTATTTAAAAAGCCATTCATAACAAAGTGAGACGAATTAGCGCTTAAATAATGATTTGTGCAAGTGTATAACCAATACAACATGCTGAAATAACACCAATTAAACCAGGCATCATAAAGCTATGGTTAAAGTACCACTTACCAATTTGAGTCGTACCTGTTACATCAAAGTTAACAGTTGCGATATCTGAAGGATAATTAGGAATAAAGAAATAACCGTATGTCGCTGGCATTAAACCAATTAATAACGCTGGGTTTAATCCCATCGCTAAACCGACAGGTAACATCATTCTAGCTGTTGCTGCTTGTGAGTTCACCACAACAGAAACCGTGAATAATGCCAATGCAAATGTCCATGGGTAATCTTGTACCATTGCCGTAATGCCTGATTTAAATGATGGCATCGCATATTGGAAATAAGTATCACTCATCCAAGCAATACCAAAAATAGCAATCGCTGCGACCATTCCTGATTTAAACACTACCCCTTCAGGCACTTTCTGCACATTCGTACGTGTCACTAATAGAATTAAACCACCAAAACCTAACATCATCATTTGAATAATTAATGACATAGAAATAGGCTTGGCATCACCAATGGTACGAATTTCTGGCACCATCGCGACAATAACAATCGTTATTAATGCGACAATAAACAAGATCACCGCATGCATAGCAGAACGTGGTAATTGTTCATTGAGTGAGGTTTTAGTGGTATGCAAAATTTGCTCACGCCAAACTGGATCTTTCAAACGGCGTTGATATTCAGGATCATCAGCAAGCTCTTTACCACGACGCAAACTATATAGTGATAATAGTAATGTACCGCCTAAGGTTGCAGGAATAGTCACCATCAAAATGGATAATAAATGAATAGATTCAGTGATGGTCGACAGTTGAGCAAGATAATAAACGACAGCAGCAGAAATAGGACTGGCAGTGATCGCAAGTTGAGAGGCAACAGAAGAAGCCGCCATTGGACGCTCTGGACGAATACCATTTTTAAGGGCAACATCACCAATAATTGGCATAATTGAATATACCGCATGACCCGTCCCTAACATAAAGGTCATAATATAAGTCACTAACGGACCAACAATAGTAACGCGCTTCGGATTACTTCGTAAAATACGCTCTGCTATTTGCAGCATGTATTTTAAGCCACCAGCGGCCTCAAGAATGGATGCACATGTTACAACCGCAAGGATAATCAACATCACGGTAATCGGTGGTGATGTCGGTGGCATACGGAAGATAAACACTTCCACCAGCAAACCTAATCCCGACACAACCCCTAACCCAATACCACCAAAGCGACTACCTGCATACAGTACTAACAATAGGAATAAAAATTCCAAATACAACATGACCTATCTCCTTATATATCATTGATACTCTGTTAACCAAAGTACCGATTATTAGGATCAACATGCCTCTTATCTTAATCACTGATATTGATAAATATCAAACTACTTAATAGCAATAAATGCTTAATTTTACTTATGAGAACCATCACAAATAACAGTCAGCATATAAAAACAACTTAACCACCTAATTAATCACAAATAATTACAAAAAAATCACCACCAAGTAACCTTACCCACATCCAAGATGATAAAAAAATCATAGTGTTCACTTACACAGCAACAATAATATTCATCACTTTGCATTCAATAATGGGATGCAAACAGTATCAACACTCAACATTTGTAACAATACAAAAAAAAAGAACAGCGATAACGCTATCCTTTTTATCCATTACCGTCTGTTTATGAGCAATGGAAACTATTTTTCGGTAACACTCTCTGTAGCAACATTCTCTTCAGTAACACTATCATCGGGACGATTTTCTTTAGCTGTCGCTATCCAAGCTGCACAGAATAAGGTCAATCGTGCAAAGAAATAGAAGAAAGCCATTAAACCGATAATAGAACCAAAGGCAGCACCTGATGGTGAGCTAGCTAATTTAGGCAATAAGAACGTCATCGCAAACTTAATCGCTTCAAAACCAATAGCAGCCAGTAATGTCCCCTGCATTAAACTTTTACGGTTAAAGCGGCGACGAGGCAACATCCAAAAGATCCACAGGAACATAAGGTAGTTAGCTAAAATAGAAATGGTCAAAGCAATGGTCGTTAATACAGGTCGTAACCACGTAATCCCCCCAAGGCCTAATGCATCAACAATCGTTGCTTGCGCAGAACCGGCAACAGAGGTTAATACGACGGTAAAAATTAATGCCGCTACTAACCCTGTTAAACCAATAAGATCTTTACAGTATTGTAGAAGAATATGTTCTTTGTCTTCTGGTTTACGTTCCCACACATCACGGGTTTGTGCCCGAACAGCTTCGCGTAAATTTCCCATCCAACTGATGCCAGAATAAAGCGCAATCGCCAAGCCACTCAAACCAACAGTAGTACGTTGATTAATTGCAGTTTGTACCATTTGCTTTAGTGTATTAGCCAAATTAGGATCAGTTACACCTGCAACAATTTTATCAATAATATTGGTTAGCAATGCTTGATTTGACGCTAAAATAAAACCCGCAGCAGCAAAAAGCACCATTAAAATGGGAATAAGTGATAAAAATGAAAAATAGGTAATTGCTGCACCAAACTGACTGCCTAAACGGTCATTAAAGCGATCAGCTGCCCGTATAAAGTGATCGATCGGAGGCAATGCTTTTATCGCATTACCAACAAGGGTTAATACTCCCATTATTTTAGAGAATAACGTCGATTTTTCAGAAGATGTCATTTTGTTCGTCATAATTTAATTGGTGCTGTCATAAAAATACTCAACAATATTAGCAATGGATAAAACAAACCCACCTAATAATAACAAGTCATTAAACACCTGCTACCTAATTGATTATATAGTTAAAAAATAAAGGTTTGCCAGTAATAGCAAACCTTTTCTATTATGCTTTACCTTAACAATACCACCACTATTTAAGGGTTAATTGAAAAGCCCTTTAAGTAGCTTATCGGCGGCATTTTTAATATTATCGTCTTTTGCTTTATCACCAAAAAGTTTTTCTAAGCCGCGATTGATTTCTTTCTTAGCTTTACTCTCTAGCTCTGCATTATTCTTAAATAAGTCTTTAATATTTAAGTTATATTTAGGCTGTTGCCAAGTTCCACTCACATGAATAGGAACGGCAATGCCTTTGATTTTATCCAGTCCTTTACCACTAGCAACAATCTCAGAATTAACCATAAGATCAATACCTTCATTAACAAGGCTTGTTCTTCCTTTGCCTGTAATGACAACTAACGGTGACGCCAATTGAAAATTATCTGTTGCCGCAAATCCATTATTCAGTTTTAGCGTTGTGGTTAGTGCTGAGAAATCTGTTTTCTTCGTTGTATCACTGGCCGTATTTGTTTGGTCTTTTAATTTAGCTTTCGCATTGCGTAATAAATCAGGAATATTGATCCCATATACAGCACCATCTGCAATATTTACTTTAATCGAACCTGCAATATTATGACGAATATTTGCTTCCGATAAGCCATGTCCACTTAAATCAGTTGTAATATTGGCTTTACCTGCAAGCAACTTATTATTCGCCACCGCAGTTAATAACGGTAAAATATTTACATTTGAAATGGTATTTTTTAGACGGTAACTTGGCAATGCACTGTTTACATTAACAAAAGCACTACCCGTTACTTTACCGCCATATAAATTGGCTTCAAAACGGTTAATCGTTGCCACACCTTGTTTAACCGAAGTCACCACTTTAACATTTGCGACATCAGCATTATCTACGGTTAACTGCTTAATCGCTATCATACCAGCAAGATTGATATTTTTTAGTGCACTAAGATCAGGTTCTTGCGCTGAAGTATCGTTATTTTCTTTAGCAACAACCGTATTCATCGCAGCAGCTGCCGACGCATTATTATTTGAATTTGTCGCTACTGTTTTAGCGGGCAACCAATCATCAATATTAATAGCATCGCTTGATAATGCAAAACGAATATCAGGAATATCCGCCGCTAAATATGAACCCGACCCTGATACCATTGTGCCATCGGCATTAAGCGTTAACTGACTCACCAAGGTCAATTTTTGACTAATATCATACGTTGCATCAGCATCAACCACTAAGTTGATTGTAGGACGAGGTAACGTTTTACCCACTAAATCATTGGTGACTTTTAGCCCTTGAACCGTAATAACATTGTGATCTGTTGATAGTTTAACTTTCGCCGCACCGTGAGTATCAAAATTTAGATTTGGTACTTTGCCATCCACTGAAAAAGTCACATTTGACCACTGACCAAGAGTAAATTGATCAAGCCCTAATGCTGCATTTTTAATATCAATATTACCGTCAGTCATACTCATTGTGGCAGATAACGCTTTTAAATTAACATTCTTATAGTCAGCGGCAAGATTGATATCTGTACTACCTTGCGCACTAAAGGTTAATGCGTTGACATTGCCTTGCACATTAAAGGTAGCTTTAGTCCATGTTTGTGGCTGAAAGCTATCAAGCGTGAAATTAACGTGATTAAGTTGTGCAACCATCTTGGTTTGATCATTACGTATATCTGCACTCGCATTAACTAACTTAATACCAGCAACTGATACTTTCCACAGTGCCTTTTGATCATGATTCGTTATCGTATTTTCTGTCGTTGTTGTTTCAGCTTCTGCTTTTTTAGCCATTAAACCATCAAGGTTAGTATGACCATTTGCTAAAGTTTGAACAAAAACATGCGCGCCATCTAAACGCATTTCACCAATATCAAGATGTTGAGACAATAACGGTAAAACTGATACGGATAAGTCTGCTTGTTTAAACTGCACTAAATTAGGCTCAGCAAACCCCTTAGGATTTCGAAATTCAGTTTCACCAACACTTAATCCTAATGTAGGGAAAAAACGCCAATTAATATCACCATTAATAACTAAGTCTCGTCCCGTCATTTTCTTAACTTGCTCAGTCAGTAATGGCTTAAACTGATTTGGGTTTACAAACGTTACTAGTGCACCAATACCAATCACGACTAATAAAATCAGCCCGAGTAATATATACAGTATTTTTTTCATTATGCCCTCGGATATGCATATAACGTCACAATTAATAGTGTGCTATGCAAAAAGAATTTGTTGGAAATTAACCCTATAAATCAATGTTATTAAGACCATTAACTCCAAGATTAGTTCATCATAAACATAATAGCTAAACAAAAGGCAACCCGAAGGCTGCCTCTAATAAATTTTGAACAATAACAACAATAATGAGCATCTAAGCAGATTAACTTTGTTTGTCATCTTCATTAATACGACTTGCCACAGCACCTTGCTGATTTTTATATTTCGCATCAACACGCTTGTTATACGGTTTTTCCGCCGGACCCGACAAGGTCTCAAAACTTAGCGCACCAATAGGCATATGTGGTCGTAACGCTAATGGTAAACGACCTGAATTATAAAATTCAAGCACAATCCGTCCAGACCAACCAGGATCAATACGATGCGCAGTTACATGCACCATTAAACCTAAACGGGCCAATGATGAACGACCGTCCAACCAACCAACAATGTTATCGGGTAATGTCACTGACTCATGAGTAACCGCTAATGCAAGCTGACCCGGATGAAGAAAAAAGGCTTCTTCTTCTGCGACAATAATCTCATCACTCATTACTTTTTCAAGTTGAGTGGCGACATCTTCTTTTTTACCGGATAGATCAATAAATGGTGCACCATGATCATTAAAGACGCGGAAATTATTCCCAAGGCTTACATCAATCGTTAGGCCACTTATACAATCATCAGATGGTCGTGGTTCAATGCTGATTTTGCCTTCATCAAGGTAAGCCCTGATATCTCTATCACAAAGTCTCATTCAAACTCTCCTGCATAATACACACTCTATCCTGTCAGTGCTTAGCACATGAGAGTGGTATAACAAAACTCATCAATAAAACGCAGTGTCGTTGATGGGTCAGCAAAGGGTAACGGGATTACACCCAACAATTATAACCATAAAAATAAGGCTGACATATTGTCAGCCTTATTTATTTTAAATCATTACGAACGCAGCAATTTAGCGATATGTGCTTTTAACACATCGATTGCGATACGGTTCTTACCACCACGAGGAACAATAATATCTGCATATTGTTTTGATGGTTCAATAAACTGCATAAACATTGGACGTACTGTTTTTTGATATTGAATCAATACTGATTCCATCGTACGACCACGCTCAGCAACATCACGTTGTAAACGACGTAACAGACAGATATCCAATGGTGTATCCATAAAGATACTCGCATGCATAATGTCACGTAAACGAGGTTCAGTTAACAATAAAATACCTTCTAAAATGATCACTTTTTTCGGTGTCATCGTGGTGCTTTCTTGTAAACGAGTATGCTCGCTGTAGCTATATTGTGGTACTTCTACTGCTTCACCTTTCATTAACTGCTCTAAATGATCACATAATAAATTATGATCTAGTGCACTTGGATGATCGTAATTAGTTTTAACACGATCCTCCATTGATAGGTGGCTTTGATCGTTATAGTAACAATCTTCCGTGATTACACCGATCTGATGATCGCCGACTTTTTCTTTTAACTCTTTATAAACTGTACTGGCAATCAGACTTTTACCGGAAGCAGAAGCGCCTGCAATACCGATAATAACGCATTGGTGTGAAGTTTCAGACATATCAGAAAGTACCTATTAGACCACGTAGCAAGGCGAATTTGGATAAATTAAACCCTCCGATTATAAGCAGTTGCTATGACAGATACCAGTAAAAATGAGGCATCTGTCATATCTGATTATAATATCAACAGGTTTTGTTTGATTAGCTGTTACATTGTACGAATAGTAATCTGCTCAGCAACCGTTTCACCCTGCCAATATAATCGACTAGCGATATTGGCTGCTAACATAATGTATGCACCAGCTTGTTCTGATTCAGGAGCGGCAATCACTGTTGGCTTACCGTTATCAATATCTTGACGAATTTTGATATCTAATGGCAATTGTGCCAATAACGGTACTGCATAATCTTGTGCCATTTTAGCCGCGCCACCCGTACCAAAAATATGCTCTTGATGACCACAATGGCTACAAATGTGATAACTCATATTTTCAACAATGCCCAGCACAGGAACATCGACTTTATTGAACATACTAATGCCTTTAATCGCATCAGCTAAGGCTAAATCTTGCGGCGTTGTCACCACTATCGCACCTGTCACAGGAATTTGCTGTGATAACGTTAATTGAATATCACCCGTACCTGGTGGCATATCAATAACAAGATAATCCAGATCTGGCCACCATGTTTCACTGATAATTTGCGCCAAAGCTTTTGATGCCATAGGACCACGCCAAATGGTTGCGCTCTCTGCTGGCACTAAATAACCCACAGAATTGGTATACAAGCCATACGCTTCAATAGGTGACATCATTTTGCCATCAGGCGATTGCGGCTTAGCATCCATTGTACCTAACATCATCGGGACTGAAGGACCATAAATATCAGCATCTAATAGGCCGACTTTGGCACCTTGTTGTTGTAAACCCAATGCTAAATTAACCGATGTTGTTGATTTACCAACACCACCTTTAGCTGAACTCACAACAATAATGTTTTTAACACCTTGAAGTGGCTGCTTATCAGCAACAGCTAACGTTGCCACTCGACAACGAACATCAACGTTTAACGCGGCATTCACAATACCTTGTTGCTGTTGCTCTGCAATCCATTGACGTAACTGTTGCGCTAATTCGTTGGCTGCAAACGGGATGGTAATCATAATTACCCCCTCTGCCGATACCGAAACAAGATGAGGGACATCCGCCCATTCTGCACTTAGTAGCGGATGTTCAAACTGATTTAGCCATTGGCTAATATCACTAACACTGTCGAAATGGTTTGTTTCTATTGCCATAAATTAGCACTCCACATAAATGTCATCGCTTATTAGCAACATCTACGTCACAGTATTAGTATAGAAAACAACCAGTAACGTTGATGCTGCGAGGTAATATCACCCTCTTTTTCTTCATGCTACCACCAAAGTACCCTTTCTGCCCGATTTCCCCCGTCCTAAAACAGATAAATCAGTATCCGATGCTAGTCAATATGCTGTCCATCAGGTAGTATTTGCAGCTATGTTTTTCTACCCATCACGAGCGAAAGAAGTAATTATGGCTGCTAATCCAAGAAAAATTCTGGTGACCTGCGCCCTGCCGTACGCTAACGGTTCTATCCACTTAGGTCACATGCTAGAGCATGTTCAAGCGGATATTTGGGTGCGCTACCAGCGCCTTCGTGGCAACGAAGTTCATTTTATCTGTGCAGATGACGCACACGGTACGCCAATCATGCTTAAGGCCCAGCAGATGGGTGTGGAACCTGAGCAAATGATTGCAGAAGTGAGCAAAGAGCACCAAGCTGACTTCGCCGGTTTCGATATTGACTTTAGCAATTACCACAGCACGCATTCGCCTGAAAACCGCGAACTTGCTTCTTTTGTTTACACCCAGTTAAAAGACAAAGGCTTTATTACTAGCCGCACTATTTCTCAGCTGTTTGACCCTGAGAAAGAAATGTTCTTGCCTGATCGCTTTGTAAAAGGCACATGCCCTAAGTGTAAAGCTGAAGATCAATACGGCGATAACTGTGATAACTGTGGTGAAACTTACAGCCCAACAGATCTGATTAATCCAAAATCAGCTGTATCTGGTGCTACACCAATCATGAAAGACTCAGAGCACTTCTTCTTTGATCTGCCACAGTTTGAAGACATGCTAAAAGCGTGGACTAAATCTGGTGCACTTCAAGATGAAACATCAAACAAGATGCAAGAGTGGTTCGAGTCAGGCCTACAACAGTGGGATATTTCTCGTGATGCACCTTACTTCGGTTTTGAGATCCCTGGCGAACCTGGCAAATACTTCTACGTATGGCTAGATGCACCAATCGGCTACATGGGTTCATTTAAGAACCTTTGTGACAAGCGCGATGATCTTGATTTTGACGAATTCTGGAATAAAGACAGTTCAACTGAGCTTTACCACTTCATCGGTAAAGACATTGTTTACTTCCACAGCCTATTCTGGCCTGCAATGCTAGATGGCGCAGGTTTCCGTAAGCCAAATAACGTGTTCGTACATGGTTACGTAACCGTGAATGGCGCGAAGATGTCAAAATCTAAAGGCACATTTATCAAGGCGGGTACTTACTTAAACCACCTTGATCCTGAATGCCTACGTTACTACTACGCAGCAAAACTAAACAACCGTATTGATGATCTCGATCTTAACCTTGAAGATTTCACTCAACGCGTAAACAGCGATGTTGTGAACAAGATTGTTAACCTAGCATCACGTAACGCAGGCTTTATTGCTAAGCGTTTTGACGGCATGTTATCTGAGAATTTTTCAGAGCCTGAGCTTTACGCTGAATTCGTTGGCGCAGCAACACGTATTGGTGATCTTTATGAAAACCGTGAATACAGTCGCGCTATTCGTGAAATCACCGCACTGGCTGATAAAGCTAACCAGTATGTTGATGAAAAAGCACCTTGGGTTGTGGCGAAACAAGAAGGTAAAGATCAAGAGCTACAAGAAATCTGTACTGTTGGTATCAACCTGTTCCGCGTATTAATGGCTTACCTAAAACCTGTAATGCCAAAACTTACCGAGCGTACTGAAGCTTTCTTAAATGAAACGCTAACGTGGGAAAGCATCGAAACACCATTAACAAACCATGAAGTTACTAAGTTCAAGGCATTGTTTAATCGTATCGATCCTGTCCATGTTGCAGCAATGGTTGAAGCATCTAAAGAAGAAGCAGCGGCTGATAAAGCGGCGATTGAAGCGGCCCAACCAAAAAGCCCATTAACAGATGAGCCAATTGAAGCTGAAATCGAGTTTGATGATTTTGCTAAAATTGATATGCGTATCGCTAAAATTGTTTCTTGTGAAGCAGTGCCAAAAGCAGACAAACTACTGAAATTCCAATTGGATATCGGTGGTGAAATGCGTCAAGTATTCTCTGGTATTAAATCAGCTTACACACCAGAAGAGCTTGTTGGTAAAATGACGGTAATGGTTGCTAACCTAAAACCGCGTAAAATGAAATTCGGCATGTCTGAAGGTATGATCCTTGCAGCGGGCCCTGGTGGTAAAGATCTATGGATCTTAGAACCTCATGAAGGTGCTCAGCCAGGTATGCGTGTAATGTAATTTACACTGCATCTTAATTCTCGATACCGATAACACTGTTATCGGTATTTTTTTATCTTTTTTTACACATCCCTCGCTTTATAGAACACCAAACCGATCACCTTACGACCGCTTGTTAATAGGTTGTTGAATATTGATCTAGCTCCGCTGCAAACTCTAATTTTATAAACAAATATTCATCTCTCGTTCATAATTAGCGATCTTGATCGTTTTCCCTTCTGACAATATCACTTACATTAATTGCGTTAATTTGCTTGTAATTATTCATAAAACCAGCAAAATTTAACCCTAAATAGATAGGAACAATAAAAATAACCCATTTTTTTATTTGATATGAAGGATTCATGATGACTTTAGGTATTGTAACGAACCTCGCCATATTTGTTGGCCTGATAGCATTTCTATATCATATGCAAAATAAACACTACAGTTTTACTAAACGTGTGTTTGCTGGCCTAGGTTTAGGTATTGCCTTTGGTGCTGCGCTACAAGTCTTTTATGGTGCTGGCTCTGAGGTCATCAAAACATCGATTGAGTATTTTGACATTGTTGGCGTAGGCTATGTGCGTCTATTACAAATGATCATTATTCCATTAGTAATGGTGTCTATTATTTCCGCCATTTTAAAGCTTAACGGTGGCACCTCACTTGGTAAAATCAGTAGCCTGACTCTTGGAGTTCTGATTGTTACCACCATGATTGCCGCTTGTGTTGGTATCCTAATGGCTAACCTTTTTGGCCTTACCGCAGAAGGGCTTACATCAGGTGCCGCTGAAATGGCGCGTGCGAAAAGCCTTGAATCAACCCTTTCTAATGTAGAAGCAATGTCGTTTGCTAAATTAGTGATTGAGTTTATTCCTGCCAACCCATTCTTAGACATGACGGGTGCACGTCGTACTTCAACTATTGCTGTTGTTATCTTCTCTATTTTTATTGGCTTATCTGCAACGGGCATTGCCAAGAAAAAACCTGAAATATTCGCCCAATTTGAAGGCTTTATTAAAGTCACTCAAGCGATTGTTATGCGTATGGTAACGTTAGTATTACGTCTAACACCGTTTGGCGTATTAGCACTAATGACCAAGGTTATTTCAGGTTCAAACTACACCGATATTGTGAATCTTGCCAACTTCGTTTTTGCTTCTTATGCCGCCTTAATTTTAATGTTTATGATTCACTTAGCACTTGTTGCGCTTGTTGGTCTTAACCCAGTACGTCATTTTAAAAAAATCATTCCAGTGCTGGCTTTTGCTTTCACATCTCGCACCAGTGCAGGTTCGATTCCAATGAACGTGCAAACCCAAGAAAAATGCCTCGGTGTTCCATCAGGGATTGCTAACTTCTCCGCCTCTTTTGGTTCAACCATTGGTCAAAATGGTTGTGCGGGTATTTACCCTGCCATGCTTGCAGTGATGATTGCACCAACTGTGGGTATCAACCCAATGGATTTCGGCTTTCTATGTACTTTAGTCGCAATTATTACCGTGAGTTCTTTTGGGGTGGCAGGTATTGGTGGTGGCGCAACATTTGCAGCATTAATAGTACTATCAGCAATGGATATGCCAGTGGCACTTGCCGGTCTTTTAATTTCAATCGAGCCACTTATTGATATGGGTCGTACTGCACTTAACGTATCAGGTTCAATCACCGCAGGTGTAATCACCAGTAAAGTAATGGGCGAAACCGACATGGCTATTTTTAATAGTGATGAAACCATTAACTTAGATGGCGAAGAATCAGCAGCTTAATCAATAGTAAACATTCGTTTTAAGGGAGGTGTATTGCCTCCCTTCTCCATTTTTTAAGGAAGAGACAATAGTATGAAAATTATCATTATTGGTGGCGAAGCCGCAGGCATGAGTGCCGCAGCAAAAGCAAAACGCATTAACCCAACCGCTGAGATTGTTGTTTATGAAGCCTCTAATGTGATCTCTTTTGGTGCCTGTGGATTACCTTATTATATTGGTGATGAATTTTCTGATGCCAATTTCATGGCGGAATTTACCCCAGCACAATTTGCAGAAAAAGGGATTCAGGTCTTAACTCAACATCGCGTTGTTGATCTCGATCCACAACAGCAGCAACTCACCGTTGAACATCAAGGGGAAACACTCGTTACCCATTATGATCGTTTAATGATTGCAACGGGCGCCAAAGAAATATTACCCCCAATAGCTGGCCTTGAAAAACAAGGGGTTTATTCATTACGTCGTATGCAAGATGGTTTAGACATTAAAACTGCCCTTGCCGATCCACTATGCCAACATGTCACGATTATTGGCTCTGGTTTTATTGGCTTAGAAGTGGCTGAAGCGATGATCCATCAAGGTAAAACAGTACGCTTAATTGAACGTGCCGCCTGCTTAATTCCCGATGCCTTTGATACTGAAATCAGCCAACATATTCAACCTGAACTTGAACACGCTGGTGTACAAATTCACCTTAAAGAATCAGTGTGTGAAATTATTGGTGACGATCGTGTTACTAGCATTAAAACCGATAAAGATATTTATGCGACCGATCTAGTGATCTGCTGTACTGGTGTTAAACCTAATACTGATTTTATTGCAGCAACAGGCATTGAACGTTTAGCCAATGGCGCAATAATCATTGATCAGCAAGGAAAAACATCAATAGATAATATTTGGGCGGCTGGCGATTGTGCCACTATTTGGCATGCGCAGTTACAACAGCCTGTTTATATTCCACTCGCAACAGGCGCTAATAAAATGGGTCGCTTAGTCGGTGAGAATATCGCGGGCAAAAACCTCCGTTATGACGGTACATTAGGCACCAGTTGTGTCAAAATTTTAGGTTTAGAAGCTGCTCGCACCGGACTCTCAGAGCGTGAAGCTCAACAAGCTAATATTGATTACAGCACCGTATATATTAGTGATAAATGCCACACCAATTACTGTGAAGGCCAATCGCCACTTTATATTAAATTGATTTACCGTTCAGATAACAAACAATTACTTGGTGGTCAAATGATCGGTAATAAAGGTGCCGTTCACCGCGTTGATGCCCTTGCGGTTGCCATCAGTCTTGGCGCAACAACCGAACAACTAGGCATGATGGATTTTGCTTATGCGCCGCCATTTGCACGCACTTGGGATATTATGAATGTCGCGGGTAATGTGGCTAAATAATCGCTTTATCTACAAATAATAACGACACAAGCTACGTACTTTTTTAGCATCTATGAATAAAAAGTACGTAGTCTCCTCCCTATTATAAACATCATCAATAACCCTCTTACATTTTTCTCTTACAACTATATATCGAAAATACCGACCATACACTTCTAAAAAACAACATTTTATTGCCAATTTATACATTCAAATCGCATTTTTTGTTAGAAATTAGTTAAAAGTAGATTTTATAAACATTAAATCAGTATAAAATTTGTGACTTAACGCAGACTTTATCCGTTAATAACAATTATTACTTCGCGTTAACAGACAAATAACTGCTACTCTCCGAACGCGCTCTGATAATCGATGGACAGAGAGAAATAAATATTAAGGATAAAGACTAATGACCACAGAAAAGAAAAAAATGTCACTAACTGGCCGAGTGATCCTCGGTATGGTTTTAGGTATTCTGACAGGATTTATAATCCGTTCCCTTTTTGCTGATGTCGCTTTTGTTAATAATTACATCGTTGATGGCCTGTTTGATGTTGGTGGTAAAATCTTTATTGCCAGCTTAAAAATGTTAGTCGTACCTCTTGTTTTTGTTTCACTGGTTTGTGGTACGAGCTCATTAAAAGATTTAGCAACACTTGGCCGCCTTGGTGGTAAAACTTTAGCGTTTTATCTCACCACAACGGCCTTAGCCATTACCCTTGCGCTGACCATGGCAAATATCTTCCAACCTGGTGCAGGGGCTGATTTAAGTGCCGCAACAACGTTTGCATCTAAAGAAGCACCATCGCTAGGTAGTGTTATTGTGGGCATGTTCCCAACTAACCCCATCAGCGCAATGGCAAATGGTAACACCCTACAGATTATTGTATTTGCCGTTTTATTTGGTATCGCAATCAGTGCAGCGGGTAAACCAGGCGAACGTCTGGCAGCAGTATTTGCTGATTTAAATGAAGTGATCATGAAGTTGGTAGCGTTATTAATGAATATCGCCCCATACGGTGTGTTCTTCTTAATGGCGAAATTGTTCACAGGTTTAGGCTTAGATGCGATTTTTAGTTTAATTAACTATTTCTTAGTCTTAGTCGCTGCACTGTTGTTCCATGCTTTAGTCACTTACAGCGTGATGCTAAAAGCGTTTACTGGTTTAAGCCCAATTACGTTCTTGAAGAAAATGGAAGATGCAGTGATGTTTGCGTTCTCAACCGCATCATCAAATGCAACCATTCCTGTTACGATGGAAACGGCAACTAAGCGTTTAGGCGTTAATAATAAAATTGCGTCATTTACTGTTCCTCTTGGTGCAACCATTAACATGGACGGCACCGCCATCATGCAAGGTGTGGCAACAGTATTTATTGCTCAAGCGTTTAATATCGACCTTACAATGACTGATTACCTCATGGTTATTTTAACAGCAACATTGGCATCAGTCGGTACGGCAGGTGTTCCTGGAGTTGGTCTTATTATGCTCGCGATGGTACTTAACCAAGTGGGTCTACCGGTTGAAGGTATCGCGCTAATTATGGGTGTTGACCGTCTACTGGATATGATCCGTACTGCGGTTAACATTACGGGTGATAGCGTTGTAACCTGTATTGTTGCTAAATCAGAAGGTGAAATGGATATTGCGCGTTTCAACGATCCACTAGCAGCAACAGAAGATGAAGCGGTTCGTTTCCATCCGAACCCTCAACCTCAAGCACAGAAATCATAACAGCGAGTAAAAACTTGCGAACACAACATAACTCAAGGGCACGTAAAGTGCCCTTTTTTTGGTTTGGATAGGATTATAGGGGCAAGGCATTAGGGACAAGGAACAGCTACCACCTGATTGACTATTGCGCTTCTGATATTAAATACCACCTATAGAGGCGGTATTTAACATCACAGGTTTTATTGAGCAGTAGAAAATTTTGAAAATAATTCAGGCTCTTTATCTAACAAACAAAGAACTTTACTCGCTAATCCAGTAGGATTACGACGTTTTTGCTCCCAACTTTTTACCGTATCAACACTAACAGAAAAAGCTATAGCCAACTCTTTTTGACTAACATCTAATTTTTTTCTAATCGCTTTAACATCAGCAACTTCGATTCGAATTACGTTCGCAGGACTTAACTCACCTTTTGCGATACTTTCTGCTTGTTTCAAAGAAGTATATAAATCATCAAAAAGACTGTCATTCATGATCATGTTCTCTCTTAATCGACTGAGATATTTGTTTTAACACTTTTTTTTCATTGTCGGTTAAAGTGTCTTTTTTACCTTTCTTATAGAGCAAAAGGAAATAAACGGTATCAGGATTGATCAGCAAATAAATAGACCGATAACCACCACTTTTTCCTGACCCACTTCCGGCTAATCGGATCTTTCGTAAGCCGCCAGTCCCTACAATTAACTGCCCAATATCAGGGCTAACAATAATATCTGACTGTAAGGCTCGATATTCATCATCACTAATTAGCTCCTTACGTAGAGACTCAAATAATGGCGTCTCTATAAACTCAATTGCGCTGTTTATTTCCAGTTCCTCTATCTCAACATAGGAGTACATTGTACACCTAGTCAAATATTTTAAGCAAGAGAGCTGATAATAAGCACTAAAGTAGATTTATTTTAAATCCACTTCACATACAAAAATACCGCCTCAACTTGGGCGGTATTTAACAGTATGTCTATTTATGCGAACTGAAGACTGTGACATGGCAAAATTCAGCCTGCCTTTAAGGTACTCTGCTCTACCAGAGCTCTAAAGACAGATTGACCAACTTGTTCAGCAAGTCTCGCAGGCACGGCATTACCAAGCTGTCTCATAATCTCACCCCATGAACCTTCAAAGTTAAAGCTATCAGGGAATGTTTGTATTCTTGCGCTTTCACGAACTGTAAAATATCTAACGTTACCATCTTCAAAACGAATCATATTCTCACCGCCAGGAACTCCGTGAGCACCAGCTTTGAGAGCTTTTGACGGTTCATCAATATAACTACCTGTATGTCCGGGATAAATTTTTGCACCGTCCTTAAAAAGGTGTTGATTGTATTTTATAGCCTTTTTACTTTTTGGGTCAGGCAAATCAGATAGAGCATCACGAACAGTTACCCAAGGTAAACTTTCAGGTTTAAATATTCCGTATTTTTTACGTATTTTTTTTATTTCATTGACTACTTTTTCTTTTGACACTGGCATCTGTAGGTTATGACGCTCCCAATACTCTCCCGAAATCCATTTATCCCAAAGTAATGCATCTTCTGAATGAGTTGGATCAGGAAAAGTCCAATTCGCGTCGATATCAGATCGGAAACCTATGAAAAAAACCCGTTCCCGCTTTTGAGGCACTCCATAATCAGCAGCATTAACAAGTCTATAAATAACTTTATATTCTAATTCAGTATGCTCACACTGGGTGTGATAACGTTCAAGGCGTGCTCTATGCTGCTCCCATGATTCTCCATCATGTTTTTCAAAAGAAGGATATTGTAGTTGAAGAACTATATACTCAAAATAGTCAACGAACGACTTTCTCATAATCCCTTTGACATTTTCAAATACAAAAGCTTTAGGCCTTTTTTCACGAATCGCTCGTACAGCTTGAGGAAACATATCTCGTGAATCTTCATTTCCTTTTGCTTTGCCACCGAGCGAGAAAGGCTGACATGGGGGACCACCAGATATTAAATCGATTTCATCAGAAATACTAAGATAGTCAAAGTTAACAACACTTCCTTCATATAGGCTTTTCCCGAAGTCAAACACACTATTAGCTCGAATTGTTCTGCAAGCATCTTTATTAAGCTCGACAACAGCCTTATGGTGAAAGCCGCAATTAGCCAAACCTAGCGCAAGACCGCCTCCTCCAGCAAAAAGCTCTATTGAATTCATATAAAATCTAACCCTACTTACTCTTAATACAATTTTGATAGTTTACTATTTTTTGAAGAATAATACTTTCATCTCTAGGTGCTCCATTTAATAATTTCGCGTAGCTCCGGCCTGGGTGAATAGTATCCCATTCTGATGGTTGCTGGTTGTAACGACCAGCGCCGGGGGCATTAATCCCAAACCCATCTATATATGAATTCCACAGAGGACTGTACTGTCTGATTAAATAGGACTCAATTGTACTAATCATATCTGTAGCAATACCCTCGATAATCATGAACCTACATAAGAATTCACTCTCATTCAGATTTTCGGCTTGTTTAATGCTACTTAGGTGTTTAGTTAGTCTATTTCTTAGTTGTTTTCCTGCACTATTTTGTCTACCTTGTCTTGAACCCGTTGGAACAGCCTTACCAATGTAAATAGGGTACATTGGAGATAAATAACTGTCATAACAAGTATTCACTGTAGATTTCAAAAAAAGTGCATAAACTCCAGCACCTTCAAAATTTGGTAAATTGTCTAATTGATGAAATGGGGATTTGTCAAAGAACTCAAATGTTGGTTTTATAATAGCCTCAATAGACTCATTTGATATCTTTGCAATATGTTGATTAATGTCGAACAAACGTAACTTCCTTAAATAATGTGTGCAGAGTTTAAATAGGTCTTTAATTCCATTATTGATCAATCTATTAGTGCAAGACACTGAACGTCGATTTTAAGTTAAACGAAGCTTTGAAAAAACTAATTTTATTTATTTTTCCGTTAGAGCCCCTACTTATCGAAAATCCCAAATAGGCCTATCGAACTATTTGGGATTAACGTAAATAAGATTTAATCTAAAATAGCTGAATTTAACATATGCTATCTAATGTGATCCGATTCTGTAGCCCCCAAGGCAAAGTGTCTCTTTTCTGCAAAGCTAAAATGTCCTGTTTTTCTATAGTGATCAGTATCTGCTGATCAATTTGAGTTAAACAAAATATGTTGGTTACCATGAATGACAAAGAGATATTTCGCTTAGGTACAATTCGTGATATTTGTGAAAAACGAATCAAACGTAAAGATGCTGCACAGCTTCTTAATGTCAGCGTTCGTCAGGTTCAACGATTAATAACACGCTATCGAGATCTCGGTGCTGTTGGTTTGGTTCATCAACGTCGCGGACAATCACCAGGCAATAAAATTAATGCTGATATGCGTCATCAATGTTTAAACCTCATCCACGAATATTATTCAGACTTCGGACCCACATTAGCGCGTGAAAAACTGATTGAACGCCACGACCTTAAGATCAGATTAGAAACCTTACGCCAATGGATGATCGCTGATGGTCTTTGAGTTCCACATTTCAAACGTAAGCCTTGCGTTTATCAACCTCGTTATCGTCGCGATTGTTATTGTGAGTTAATTCAGATAGATGGTTCACATCATGATTGGTTTGAAGACCGCAGCGACAAATGTTGTTTGTTGGTTTTCATTGATGATGCTACCGGAAAACTGATGAACTTGCGGTTTAGTGAAACAGAATCTGCGTTTGATTACATGGTGACAACGCGCGAATATGTTGAGCAACATGGCAAGCCCACTGCTTTTTACAGCGATCGACATGCGGTGTTTCATGTCAGTAAACGGGATGCAAAAACAAACCGCATGACTCAGTTTGGTCGTGTATTGCATGAGTTAAACATTGAATTGATTTGCGCAAATAGCTCTCAAGCCAAAGGCCGTGTTGAACGTGCCAATAAAACATTACAAGATCGCTTAGTCAAAGAAATGCGATTACAACACATTGATAATATTGAACAAGCTAATGTATGGCTCCCCGACTTTATTGCTGATTTTAACCATCGTTTTGCTAAAGCTGCTCAATATCCTAAAAACATGCATCGACCATTACGAGAATCAGTAGATGAATTACATGATATTTTTGCATGGCAAGAGCCAAGAAAAGTATCAAAATCACTGACATTTCAATACGACAAAGTTATCTATTTAATTGATCCAACCGAAGAAAATCAACGGCTTGTGCATCAAGTCGTTAAGGTTCTTGATCGCCCAGATGGCACTATCGCGATCCAATATGGTCACCGAAAATTGGGTTTTAAAGTGTTTGATAAACTCGAAGACGTTGACCAAGATCAGATAATTGATAACAAACGTTTGGGTGCAGTATTAAAATTTGCCCAAGCAAAACAGCAACAATATGACCAACAACAAAAGCGTAGTCGCAGTAAAAGCGCCCCTAAACGTACAGCCCAACAACGGGCAATCCGTCAACTTGAAGAAATGAATCCAGTGCTAGTTCACCCAGAACAATTTAGACCGAGCACCAGAAAAAAGCCCTGACTTCCCTACTCTATAATCCATTTTTACCACAATGAACTATCTTAAAAGGAGACATTTTAATCGGGGAATAATGAGGACATTTTAAACTGGGAAAGACAACGTGATCTCAATTCATACAAAAAATATCGATTTGGTCATGTTTTAATAAGCTTTATCCATAGAAATCAGTCAAAACATTACGTTGTTATTTTGTTACTTAGATTAACAATAACGATAATACACATTTAGTGATATTTAACGGACAGAAGCCATAAAAAGATAAAATTAACCCTACAACGCATGAGTAGTAGATTCCCTATCTCGTTCGTAACCTCACTGTAGGGAATGACGTGGTTAGTTTGGCATTCACTCAGCTCATTATTCACATCTCGGATGTTAAGGCACGAGGCTATCCGGAATCTACTCACCGCGTGATTGAACCTTAAAGACGTCAATGAAAATACGCTATAGCCCCAATGAAAACACTGACTCTACGACATGCGGACAGTAGATTCCCTATCGCCCTCGCGGGCATTCACTGTAGGGAATGACAGGGGGTTAGTTTGGCATTCATTATAAGGAATGATAATGTTAGTTTTGGCATTAACTATAAGAAATGGCGAGGGAAAGGCTTGGCATTCACTTAGCCCATTATTCACATCTCGGATGTTAAGGCACGAGGCTATCCGGGATCTACTCACTGCATGATTGAGCCTCAAAGACACCAGTGAAAATACGCTAGAATCCCACCGAAAACGCTAACTCTACGACACGCGGACAGTAGATTCCCTATCTCGTTCGTAACCTCACTGTAGGGAATGACGGGATTGGGGCTTGGCATTTACTCATGCTTTTTTCGAATAAATAACAAAAATATGACTCGCAGTCTCATCTATAACATCGAGTGATAAATAAATAACACTACAAGTGATAAAATTATCGTTAAATAAACTCATACAAAATAAGTTGAGAGACAACATGACTGAATTTGAAAAGATGTTGGCAGGCAAAGACTTTGATGCGGGCTCAGATTGTATTGAGCGTATTCGTCAACATGCTTTAAATCTATTGCAGACTATTAACCAAAATACAGATGACTCTCAACGTAATGAGCTATTTCAACAGTTAATGGGCACTATTTCGCCATCAAGTATTGTCCGCTCACCATTTTATTGTGAGTTTGGTAAAACGATCTCGATTGGAGAAAATACTTACATCAACATGAATGTCACCATGTTAGATGGTGCTAAAATCACGATTGGTAACAATGTTTTAATTGGCCCAAATACACAATTTTACTGTGCTAGTCATGACTTAAACTATCGCAATCGCCGCAACTGGGCAGCCATCTGGGATTCGATTACAATTGAAAATGATGTATGGGTGGGTGGCAATGTAGTGATCAACCAAGGTGTGACCATTGGCGCGCGCTCTGTTATTGCGGCTAACTCAGTGGTTAATTGCGATGTACCGCCAGATTCACTCTATGGTGGCACACCTGCGAAATTAATCAGAATTATCCATGAGAACCAATAACCTATCTGCATTTTCTAAGAATATTAGCAGATCTGATTCGCTATAAGGTTTACGTATCGCAATACCGCCACTATAAGCGGTATTTAATATCAAATGCTTTTATTCAGCTAAAAATGGCATAAATGTTCGCAACAATAAAACAAAAAAAACACCCAAGCCTAAAACAATATATGAGTTTTGCTTAAACTGTTCGCGATAACGATCAACGATAAAAACACGAACATATAGAAAAATAATACTCACCATTAATAGTATTGGAATTTCAATTAGATGGCTCAAACTTTGATGTCCATATCCAACAGAAACCAAACAAGTCCAAACCAACAGCAATACTATTGGTAAGCAAATATCACTCCAATAAAGTGCATTCCTTCTTTTCGCATTAACCCACGCTAAAGACGCTACACCTACATAAATAAATAAAATTAAACCAAAAATCAATAAACCGTCAATAACCAATACCTCTGAAAAAACACCGATAATTCGCACTACTCACTTCAAGTCTTTATTCATACCCAAAGTACCAATTGCGTCGTGTTTTGATACATTTTATCTGGAGATAATAAATCACGTTTGTAATAAACCACAATACGCATTTAATAATATTTAGCACTATATGCAATTAACATGATACCCATGCTTTTCATTTCAGCACTCATCAGCTATTAATGACGGTAATAGAAGATGAATCTTAATTACTGTTCGCTGTTTTTAGAATAGAACGCTGCTTGAAAATACCTTTTGGTACTTTGGTCAATAAAATACCCACAAGAAGAGGTAACATCATTATCAAAGATTGTTGAGACAACGCTTCTCCATTGATATAACTAGAAATAAATAGCGCAACTACAGGGAAAATCAGAAAACAGATAGACGCTTTAAAAGGGGTTGATACCTGCACCAGTTTAAAATACGCAACAATACCGCCAACACTCGCCACAAAGCCAAGATAAACAACTGCTGAAATTGAATCCCAACTAAAGGCTTCAACATTTACGTTTTCACTCACCGTTGAAACGGCAAATAAAAATAGAGAAGCAATCAAACTCGGCAGTGCGTTGTAGGTTAGCACTTCAATACCTTTGCAGTGCTTTTGAACCAGCACATACATAACAGCGTGCATAGCAACAGCTACGCCTAAACAAACCGTACCAATAAGATAATCATCGCTTCCCATCTTCATTTCATTGGCAAGAATTAAACATAAACTCACAACGGCTGTAATTAACCCGAATATTTGGTGCTTTGCCAGTCTTAAACCAAGGAATAAACCGGACATCAGCATTACCGCAACGGGCATATTGGCAAAGATTATCGATGCTAAACCAGAAGATATGTATTGCTCACCAAAGATCATCAACGTAAACGGAATCGCGAAGTACATCAATGCGACAATAAACAACCATCGACGCTTACCTTTTGGAAAGAGTAATGGTTGGTTGAGGATCTTTGCCAAAAGCACGAGTAAAGGTGCTGCCAGTAAAAAACGTAGCGCGGTGGCAAAAATAGGAGGAATAGAATTCAATGCAACTTCCATCGCAAACCACGTCGTTCCCCAAATTAAACAAACAGAGATAAAAAGAAAGATAGTAAGTAGCTTTGAATTCATAATATTCCCTTATTAATAATTATTTAAATCATCGCCTTGTAGCGCGATAATAATGCATTACAGTATAGGGACGTAATCAGGGAAATAAATTTCATTTACATCTACAATTAAAACAATTTATAGAAAACTATTCTATTTAAAACAAATAAGTTGTAAATGTTTTCCACAAAAATCAAAAACGATAAAGACATTATTCTTTATAAGGTCTATTGGGTGGTATTAAATATCGATGAAATTATGGGACTTATAGAAGAAAGACAGCAACATAAAAAGAATAAATTAAGGGCACATGATGTGCCCTTTTATAGCGTACTTAATATAATACAACCAACAACCGCAATGGATAAATTAGTGCGTATTACGGGTTAAATCAGCTTCTGTTAATGCCGCAGTATTGGTGTAACGACCATTATCAATACTTGGTAATGCAACCTTGCCGCTATTAACCAGTTTAGCGATACGTTGTTGATCAGCTTTAGAGGTTGATAAGCCAATAACCGACCAATCATTTTCAGTTTTACCTGTAATATGGCCTTTTTTAACATCACGAATATAACGCATGGTTAATTGACGAACGGTGCCAGCTTCAGTGCCGTAATGGGCTTTTGAATCAAACAGCACCTTAAATTTATGGCCTTCAAGTACCCCACCTTTTTTCGTTAAATGTCCCATACGGTAGCTATTCATGCCTAAATTAATAGTTTGTGCATCCGTAATCGGTTTACCGTTCATTTTAAGGTTGGTAATACGATGACCTGCCGCTTTGGTTAAATCAATTTGGTAAGTGACGCCACCGAAAATGTCGTGGGTACTGTATTTTGATGAACGACGTTTAGCATCAAAGCTGTAAGTAAGATCAGTAGGCTTAACACTATTGAAATACCCCGCTGACCATTCCATATAGGTTTTTAAATCTTTCCCTGTCATTTCATAAACCGTGTATTCACCACCTGCGTATTCATAGTTAAAGTTAATATCTTTAACTTTAATATCGCCGACAGGTAACGATGGATTCATATTATCAAGGTGAACCGCAATCACATTGGCTTGCGGAGCAAAATAAAAACCAACTTCTTGGAAAAGTGACGTTAATCCAGAGTCATGCAATTGGCTATCAGGAATACCTTTAATGGTATTTTGTGGCACCAGATCTTGACCCTCTAATTGGCCGATAACTTTATTCGCATCTTGCTGAAGCTTATGATGATAAGGCTTAAAGATAGTTTCCATCGTTGGGTCTGATGGTAATTTATTCATATTATAAGTGAAGCTATCTTTATTGATTAGGGTGTATTTACCCTGTGCATCTTTTTTGAAATTCAAATCAATGCGAGATAACGCGCGACCATATTTATACGGTTCAGTAATAATAACCCCATTGATCATCGCCTTATCTACTTTAACGTGCATATGACCAGCAACAATGGCGGCTAACTCTGGGTTGGCACGTGCAATATCACCTACGCCAGTATCGGCAATGTTATTTTCGTTATCAATACCCATATGTGCCACTAAAATGATGGCATCGGTTTTATCTTTAATTTGGGTAATAACTTTTTTAACTTCCAGACTTGGGTTACTAAAGGTCAGATCTTGCAAGCGATCACTGCCATTAGCAAAAGCGGCGATCATTGGTGTATCCATACCAATGATGCCAATTTTGACACCCTTACGTTCAACAATTTTATAAGACGGTAAAAAAGGAGAGGTTGCATTATGGAAAATATTACCGGCGAGTGGCGTTCCGTTAAACGTTGTAATGGTATTTTTAAGTACTTTTAAACCAAAATCAAATTCATGATTACCTAACACATAGGCGTCATACTTCAACTGATTAAAGCCTAACATCATTGGGCTAATTGGATCGTTTTTAAAGGTTTCGATATTATTGCCCTGAATCGCATCACCCGCATCGACTAATATAATCTCAGGATCTTGCTTTCTTAGCTCGCCAACTTTGGTCGCTATTTGGCTTAAACTGCCGGATAAGTTAGGTTTATCGGTGGTGTAATCCCAAGGAATAAATCGCCCATGAAGATCTGATGTGCCTAAAATTGTAATATCGACTTGTTCTGCATAAACAGATTGTGAACTGACTAAAAGGGAAAATAATACTGTTTTATAAATGTTCTTATTCATTACTTGAATGACTCATCCGTTGATTTAAACCGTACATGGCATAAGAGCACAATTATACACAATCAACATATTAATATTCCTGAGATGCATAACAATTATGTAATTTATATTTAGAAATGAGGCAATAAATGGCATCGTTGTTAATTCCGATACTCGCCGTCTCTAATCCTCGCCCCTAAAAACCTCTCCCCCTTACACCTCACCACCTTGCTTCCATAAAAAAACCCAGCCTTATCGACTGGGTTTTTAAGCTACATGCTTAGTGCAGTATCAGTGATTAACCGATGTGCGTTGCGTTACGCATGTACTTACGAAGTACTTCAGGGATCATAATACGGCCATCTGCTTCTTGGTTATTTTCAAGAATAGCAACCATAGTACGACCAACAGCAAGACCAGAACCGTTTAGTGTGTGCAGTAGCTCAGGTTTCTTCTCGCCTTTACGACGGAAGCGCGCTTGCATACGACGTGCTTGGAAATCCCACATGTTTGAACATGAAGAAATCTCACGGTAAGTTTCTTGAGCAGGAACCCACACTTCTAAGTCGTAAGTTTTGCAAGAACCAAAGCCCATATCGCCAGTACAAAGTACCACTTTACGGTAAGGTAGCTCTAGAAGTTGTAGTACTTTCTCAGCATGACCTGTTAGTTCTTCAAGTGCTGCCATTGAATCTTCAGGGCGAGTGATCTGAACTAGCTCAACTTTATCGAACTGGTGCATACGGATAAGACCGCGAGTATCACGACCGTAAGAACCGGCTTCTGAACGGAAACATGGAGTGTGTGCAGTCATCTTGATTGGCAAATCTGCTTCATCAGTAATGGTGTCACGCATCATGTTAGTTACAGGCACTTCCGCTGTTGGAATTAATGAAAGCACACGAGGCTCTTCATCATTCACTTTTTCTGTTAGCGGTTGAGTATGGAATAGATCTTCACCAAATTTAGGTAATTGACCTGTACCAAATAGGCTGTCAGCGTTCACTAGGTACGGTACATACATTTCTGTATAACCGTGTTCTTCAGTATGAAGATCTAGCATGAACTGTGCAATTGCGCGGTGTAGACGAGCAAATTGACCTTTCATTACGATGAAACGTGCACCCGTGATTTTCACAGCACTTGCGAAATCTAAACCACCTGCCATTTCGCCAAGATCAACGTGATCTCGAACTTCAAAGTCATACGCTTTTGGTTGGCCCCAACGTGAAACTTCAACGTTTTCTGACTCATCTTTACCTGTTGGTACAGAGTCATCAGCAATGTTTGGTACCATTTGAGTAATAGTATCAAGTTGACCTTGAAGCTCAACTAATGCTGTTTTAGCATCATCAAGCTCAGAACCTAGGTTGCCGACTTCAGCCATAATACGTTCAGCTTCAGCGTGATCACCTTTCGCTTTTGCCTGACCAATCGACTTCGATCGCGAGTTACGCTGTGCTTGAAGCTCTTCTGTTGTTACTTGAAGAGACTTACGTTGCTCTTCTAAGTTGCGTAAAGTTTCTACATCAAGGTTAAAACCACGACGCGCGAGTTTTGCAGCTGTTTCATCCAGCTCAGTTCGAAGTAATTTAGAATCTAGCATGCTAATCCTGTGCTCTTAATAGTCTGAAATGCGCGTTATTTAGGCATTTCTTATTAAAATAGTTATAGTTGGGAGGCAATGATAACGAATTATTGCCAATCACTTAACGATACCCAAAAAGCCTTATTATTGGTAGCGCTTTAGCGGGCTTTTTGCATCTAAAGCAGCAAGATAATCCAACTTTTCTGATATTTTTATCTCTAAGCCTCGTTTTGAGGGCTGATAATAAACCCGATCACGAATTTCACGCGGCAAATACACTTCACCTGGCGCATAAGCACCCGGTTCATCATGAGCATAACGATAACCTTCACCATACCCCAATTCTTTCATTAATTTGGTAGGTGCGTTTCGTAAATGTGGCGGCACTTCAAAATCAGGAAACTCACGGGCATCGGCTTTAGCAAGATTAAACGCAACATACACCGCATTACTTTTAGCGGCACAAGCTAAATAAACAATGGCTTGAGCTATCGCGCGTTCACCTTCATAAGCACCAACACGGGTATAACAATCCCATGCCGACACCGCGACTTGCATTGCACGCGGATCCGCATTACCGATATCTTCTGACGCTATGGCTAATAATCGACGCGCAACATACAGTGGATCACAACCCGCTTGCAGCATTCGCGCAAACCAATACAACGCACCATCCGCGTTTGAACCACGAATAGATTTATGTATTGCAGAAATCATGTCGTACCAAAGGTCGCCTTTATTATCAAACCGAGCAACCTTTTCACCCGTCACTTCTGCTAATAATTCAACGGTAATTTGTTTAATACCCTGATCATCTTCTTCAGCCATATCAATCAGCTGTTCTAGATAATTCAGTGCCATTCGTGCATCACCACGCACAAATTCGGCCAATTGGTGTTTTACTTCGCCAACAAACACAAAATCAGTTTCGCTAATACCGCGTTCTTTATCTGTTAGCGCTTGTTCGATCACATCAAGAATTTCATCATCTTCAAGTGATTTTAATTTATACACCCGCGCACGGGATAACAGTGCATTGTTAAGCTCAAACGAGGGATTTTCAGTAGTGGCACCAATAAAAGTAACAGTACCATCTTCAATGTGTGGCAAAAACGCATCTTGCTGGCTTTTATTAAACCGATGGACTTCATCAACAAACAAAATAGTACGTCTGCCTGCCATTTTATTATCACGCGCTTTATCTATCGCAGCACGAATATCTTTAATGCCAGAAGTAACGGCAGATACTCGCTCTACTTCAGCATTGGCATAATTGGCAGCCACTTCGGCTAAGGTTGTTTTACCTGTTCCTGGTGGTCCCCACAAAATCATCGAGTGCAATTGACCTGCTTTTAATGCTCGACGCAGTGGTTTCCCTTCACCAAGGATATGTTGCTGGCCAATATATTCCTCTACCGTTCGAGGCCGCATTCTAGCAGCCAAAGGTCTAAAATCTGAGGAAAAATCTAGGCTGAAATTATTCAATATAATGACTCCCCTAAGACAGAAAAAGGTGGCTTATTCGCCACCTTCTCATAATAATTAATTAGAATAACAATTAGTTACGCTGGTCATCTAACTCCACACCTTTTGGCGGTGTAAAGGTAAATAAACTGGCAGCAGGTGTTGTGCGTTTAAAATCGCTCAAGACATACTGACTGCGTTGTCCATCCGTTTCAACCACTGAAAAGTTACGTACATCACCTGTTTTTGATACCGTGACCACGAATTTATCCATTGATGAGGTTTTATCTTTTGGCGTTAAGGTAAAGGTATCCACCAACTGAGCAACATTATACTTTGACCAATCACTTGCACTATTACGGGTTAATAATACAAACGGCGTTTGCTCTGTCGCATCTTTAAGCCACATTGCTGTTACTTGCTCAACAAACGGGCTGTAATACCATACGGTTTTACCATCTGAAACTAATAGACTTTCATCGGGTGTTTTTGTTTTCCAACGAAATAAATTTGGGCGTTTAATCGATAAATCGCCAGTACCATTCACTAAAACTTCACCATCAGGGCTGGTGACTTTTTGAGTAAAGTTAGCGCTAAAGGCATTCACTTTATCAAGACGGCTACTTAGTGCTTGTTGCGGCGTTGCAGCCCATGCACTTGACGCAACCAACATTGGTGCGGCAACTAACATGCTCATTATGAGTTTCTTCATCATATTCGCTAACCTCTTTAGTATTAAACCGCTGTGACAATCACTATCACAGCGGTTTTATTTACACTTTAGTGCTTACAGCAACTGAGTGGTTATATCGTTATATCGCTATTTCTTAATCGTGATGCTGTACGGGTGGCGGCGCTAACACTTCACGGTTAGCATTATGCCCCGGCGCACTCACAATACCATGCGCTTGTAATTGATCAACAATACGTGCTGCACGGTTATAACCAATCTTAAATCGACGTTGTACGCCTGAAATAGACGCTCGACGCGTTTCTGCTACAAAGGCAGCCACTTCATCAAAGAGCTGATCTAAATCATCATCACCTGATGGCGCTTCACCCGGTAGCAAACTATCTGCACCTTGATCTGAATTTAAAATACTGTCTATATATTGGGGTCTACTACGCGCTTTCCAATCATTAACCACATTATGCACATCGTCATCTGAAGCAAATGCACCATGAACACGAATGGTATGACTTTGACCTGACGGTAAGTACAGCATATCACCCATACCTAATAAGGTTTCTGCGCCACCTTGATCAAGAATAGTGCGTGAGTCTGTTTTAGTGGATACCGTAAACGCCATTCGTGTTGGAATATTGGCTTTAATCAAACCAGTGATAACATCAACCGATGGACGCTGGGTCGCTAATACTAAGTGAATACCGGCCGCACGTGCTTTTTGAGCAAGACGCGCAATCAATTCTTCTACTTTTTTACCCACAACCATCATCAAATCAGCAAATTCATCGACGATCACCACAATGCTTGGCATGCTTTCCAATAATGGTGGGTATTCGTCCATGGTGTCACCCGGTTTCCACAATGGATCGTGGATCGGATGCCCCGCTTCTGCTGCTTCTTTTAGTTTCGCGTTATAACCTGCAAGGCTACGCACACCACAAGCGGCTAAGACTTTATAACGGCGTTCCATTTCACCGACACACCAACGCAAGGCATTACCGGCATCTTTCATGTCCGTAACCACTTCCGTTAATAGATGTGGAATACCTTCATAAATCGATAATTCCAACATTTTCGGGTCAATCATAATAAAGCGACATTCTTCCGGCGTACATTTGTAAAGTAAGCTCAAAATCATTACGTTTACACCGACAGATTTACCTGAACCTGTAGTACCTGCAACCAATAAGTGGGGCATCTTACTTAAATCAGCAACAACGGCTTCACCCGCAATATCGTTACCCAATACGATAGGTAATGCGCCACCAACATTTTGGAATTGCTCACTGGCAATCACTTCCGACATATAAACCGTTTCACGACTTTTATTCGGTAGCTCTAAACCAATGTAAGGTTTACCCGGAATCACTTCAACAACACGTACTGATGTGGTTGATAATGCACGCGCTAAATCTTTTGATAGCCCTGAAATACGACTCACTTTTACGCCAGGCGCAAGATCAAGTTCATAACGTGTAATAACAGGACCTGGGTAGATGCCTTTAACTTGTACTTTAATTTTATAATCAGCAAGTTTTGATTCAATCAAGGTTGCGATAGCTTGCAACTCTTCATCTGATGCTTTTTCAACTGTTTTACGTGCTGGCTGTAAAAGTTCTAATGTTGGCATTGGTGATGTTGGTACTGGAAGATCTGCTTCTTTTTGCATTAAGAATGGATTATCTAACCCTGCAAGATGCGCTTGTTCTTTTTGTTTATCACGAATGCGTTTTAAGAAGATTTCCTCATCTGTTAACCCCTCTTCTGAGGTATCAACATTTGCAGTCGGCGCAAAAGAGGCAGCAACCGGTTCAGCATAAACTTGTGATACCGCAGGTTGCTCACTAACAACGGCATTAATCACATGCTGGGTTTGTTCATCAACGGCAACCGTAAAATCTTCATCTTTTTCAAGCTCACGCTCAAGTGCAGAAACCGACAAACCTTGTAGAGGTGCAGCATGTTCTACAGGTTCAACATATGGCGCAGCTTGTTCTACTGGCGCAACATACGGTTGAGGTTCAACATATGGCGCGGCTTGTTCTACTGGTGCAACATACGGCTGCGGTTCAACATATAGCGCAGCTTGTTCTACTGGCGCAACATACGGCTGAGGTTCAACATATGGCGCGGCTTGTTCTACTGGCGCAACATACGGCTGCGGTTCAACATATGGCGCGGCTTGTTCTACTGGCGCAACATACGGTTGAGGTTCAACATATGGCGCAGCTTGTTCTACTGGCGCAACATACGGCTGCGGTTCAACATATGGCGCGGCTTGTTCTACTGGCGCAACATACGGCTGCGGTTCAACATATGGCGCGGCTTGTTCTATTGGCGCAACATAGCCTTGAGGTTCAACCTGATGTGCAACGGTATCCATTAATGGATCAGCGGCAACAGCTGTTGAATGAATAATCGGTGTTGAATGTGCTGCGTTATAAACAGGGACTTTACGCTCAAATGACGGCACATCAGACGCTTCTTCGTGAGATGAATGAGCATAAGACGATAACAAAGGATCATCTTGTTCATCATTAACAACGTCATGTAGATGCTTGGCATAAGGCATATCAGCTTCAGCGACAATCTCAGTGGCAAACGGACGCATCATTTCATGTTTATCTGAACGTAATTTGTTTAGAATCCATGTTAGCCCTGATAACGTTTTCTCGCCCAATTGATCAACAATCGTTGTCCACGAAACACCCGTAAATAAGGTAAAACCAATTGCCCATGCAAACATGAGGAGCAATGTTGCACCAAGTACATTTAACAATGGCAACGAAATATTAGCGACAACATCGCCAATCACACCGCCTGATGAGAAATACCAAATATCATCAAAGTTAAGATCAGCCAAACCACAACTACTTAAAATTAATAAAATCAATCCCAACCAGCGTGTGCCATAAACCATATAATCTAATGACAACATCTTGGTTCGGCGCTGAAAAACAAACCATCCTAATGACACTAAAATAATAGGAATAACGTAAGCCAGCGATCCAAAAATAAAGAACAGAGTGTCGGCAACTAATGCACCAAACGAACCTGCTTTATTCTGAACAACACCTTCCCAAGCAGTCTGCGACCAAGATGGATCAGCCGGATTAAATGTGACTAGCGCGACCATCATATAAATGGCGACTAAAATACTGATGATCAAAAAACCTTCAATAATGCGTTGCCCACCCGATAAACGCATTTTGGGCAGTTTTTTACCTTTAAACTTCCTCAAGAATAACTCCGGTGTTTCTATCAAATTCGAATGTTTTGCCAACATGCTGGTATTTTCAACGACTAAAATGAAGATTTTGCTGCTATATAGCAACGCTGCATCAAATATTAAGCAATGTCGTTGGCAAACTCACAAATATAAAGTAAATGTCTTAATGCCATCATTCTATACTAAAAGACCACATTGTCTGTGTTCGTCGCCCTTTAAAATAAAATTATTTTTAAATAGTCAGCAATAAAAGCTAATTATCTCAAATGGCTAGTCGTTACCTATTTTAGACGGTCAGTCACCAAATAAATTCATCATTGTGTCAATTTGTAGATCCATTTGGATGATTAATCATCAATTGTTATTTTTATAACCTATAAACAAAGACACCCTGAATAACAATCACGTCATTCAGGGTGTCTATTTTTCAAACTTAGCTCGATGTAAACACAATTTTTTATCGGGTTTTAATAACCAAGTTATTGCTTTGCTTAACTTCTTCCATAACAACATAAGTGCGGGTATCGTTAACACCAGGAAGACGTAGCAAGGTTTCACCAAGCAATTTACGGTAAGCCGACATATCTGATACACGTGTTTTCAACAAATAGTCAAAATCACCAGAAACTAAATGACATTCTTGAATATCTTCTAGCTCTTGTACCGATTTATTAAACTGCTCAAAAACATCTGGCGCACCACGATTAAGTGTTATTTCAACAAACACTAATAATGATGCATCAAGAAACTGTGGATTCAATAGTGCAGTATAACCACTGATATAGCCTTGACGCTCTAATCGACGCACACGCTCTAAACAGGGCGTCGGTGATAAACCAACTCGCTTAGAAAGCTCGACGTTTGAAATTCGACCATCTTTTTGAAGTTCATTCAAAATGTTACGGTCTATGCGATCCAATTCCTTGGATGGTTTCTTTTTGGTATCTACCATTTTTATTCCACCTTCTCACTTCCTTGCAAAAAAATATACTACATCTTATCTATTTTTAGAATCAAATACTCTAATAGTCAAACAATCAGTGATAAATATCAGACGATCATGCTCTTTAGTTAAAAATAACTACATTTTATTTCATGTCTTATGGCCTATAGCCAGCCTTACAATATCCAACGATTTTATTAAAAGCAGTTCATCAAAAACAAATATTTAACTATGTTGTACCAAAACAAAACGGATTATCAAAGTAAATTAATCACATCACTACAAATACATTAACATAACAGAACAAATACGTGTTGTTAGCGTCTCTCTAGCTATTACTGTCATCGTTATACAATCATTGACCTAAAAATTAAAATGACGGTTATTGGATGTTTTTCTTAATAAAATTTGTGCTAGATCAAAAAAACACGATCTGACTTTTCACATTTAGATCTTCAAAAAAAACAACTCTTACGGTATTTTTATGGAAAATTTGATACCTATTTTTTGTCGATATTGAAACGGTATTCAGCGTTTGTCTGCCGAATTCAATGACGTGAACAAATCATTGATTGTCTTACATCCTCTTCCTTTACGACTGCAATTTACCTACAATCAGTCTTCCATAATAATAATATTATTCAGCCTGGAGAAAAAATGAGTAACGTAAAACATTGTGAACTACTCATCCTTGGTTCTGGCCCTGCTGGCTATACAGCAGCTGTTTATGCGGCGCGTGCTAACCTCTCGCCAGTAATGATCACGGGTATGCAGCAAGGTGGTCAACTTACTACCACCACTGAAATCGAAAACTGGCCGGGTGATGCCGATGAGCTAACGGGCCCTGCATTAATGGATCGCATGAAAGCCCATGCAGAGAAATTTGATACTGAAATTATCACTGACTTTATTAGCGAAACAGATTTCAGCCAACGCCCTTTCCGATTAAAAGGCGAAAACAGTGAATATACCTGTGATGCGCTTATTATCTCAACAGGTGCGTCTGCAAAATACATTGGTTTAGACTCTGAAGAAGCCTTTAAAGGTCGTGGCGTATCTGCTTGCGCAACTTGTGATGGTTTCTTCTACCGTAATCAAAAAGTTGCCGTTATCGGTGGTGGTAACACCGCTGTTGAAGAAGCGTTATATCTGTCAAACATTGCCGCAGAAGTTCACCTTGTTCACCGTCGCGATAGCTTCCGTTCTGAGAAAATCTTAATCAATCGTCTGATGGACAAAGTCGCCAATGGCAACATCATTTTGCACACAGACCGCACGCTTGATGAAGTCTTAGGTGACGACATGGGAGTAACAGGTTTACGTCTTAAAGACACCCAATCAGGTGCGACAGAAGAACTTGATGTAATGGGGGTATTTATTGCGATTGGCCACCAGCCAAATACTGCTATTTTCAATGGTCAACTTGATATGGAAAATGGCTATATTAAAGTTCAATCAGGTATTCACGGTAATGCCACTCAAACCAGTGTTGAAGGTGTTTTTGCGGCGGGCGATGTAATGGATCATAGTTACCGTCAAGCGATTACCTCAGCGGGAACTGGCTGTATGGCCGCATTGGATGCAGAGCGTTATTTAGACGCACTTGCAGACCAAAATAAGTAACATCAAGCCACTGTTTAGACAGCAGCTTTTTTCCTTACAGTAACATTGCTCTCAACGCATGTTACTGTAAGAGCGACTTACCATAAAGACTGTAATGAAACCTTATTTATATGGATAAACAATTACAACGCGATTTGACCAAATGGTTAAAATCCCAAAGTAAACTCGCCAAACATTGGATGATGTTCAGTATTGGCTTAGGGTTTATTTCGGGATTATTGCTTATCGGGCAAGCGGCTTTATTAGCCAATATTCTGCATCAACTGATTATGGAGCATACGGATAAATACCAGCTTGTTAATCAGTTTGTTGGCCTTATTGTTATCATTGGTTTACGTGCATTATGTAGCTGGGGACGAGAAGTTTGTGGTTACCGTTGCGGGGAACAAATTCGACTCCACATTCGCCAATTAATTCTCAACCGCTTACAAAATCTAGGTCCTGCTTATATCAAGGGTAAACCAGCTGGCGTATGGGCAAGTTTAGTGCTTGAGCAAGTTGAAGAAATGCAAGATTTCTTTGCGCGCTACTTACCACAAATGTCACTGGCGGTATTAATTCCGGTGGTTATTTTAGTGGTGGTATTCCCACTTAACTGGGCAGCAGGCTTAATCTTCCTTATTACTGCACCGTTAGTCCCATTTTTTATGGCATTAGTCGGGTTAGGTGCAGCAGATGCTAACCGTCGTAACTTTAAAGCGTTACAACGTTTATCTGGTCACTTCTATGACCGTTTACAAGGTTTATCAACCCTACGATTATTTAATCGCGTTGATGCTGAAGCTGAAAATCTAGATGCGGCTTCACATGTATTACGTAAACGCACCATGGAAGTGCTGCGATTAGCCTTTTTATCGTCAGCAGTATTAGAATTCTTCTCGGCAATTTCTGTTGCCATTGTTGCAGTCTATTTTGGTTTTGCTTTCATCGGCGAACTGAACTTTGGTAACTATGGTGTACCTCTTTCACTATTTACAGGTTTATTTGTATTAGTGCTCGCACCTGAGTTTTATCAACCACTGCGTGATCTTGGTACTTTCTACCATGCTAAAGCGCAAGCCATCGGCGCAGCTGAATCGATTGTTGAATTTTTAAATATTGAAGCAGATGAAATGAGTAACGGTGACACACCATTACCCACCCCTGATGCGATTCATATAACAGTGACCGATCTCGAAGTACTAAGCCCTGAAGGTAAAATACTGGCAGGCCCACTGAGTTTTACCATTAATACCAATGAACATGTGGCGTTAATTGGTCCAAGCGGCGCGGGTAAAACCAGTTTACTCAATGCCCTACTCGGCTTTTTACCTTATCGTGGCAGTATCAAAATAAACGATGTTGAACTGAACGAACTTAAACATGATCAATGGCGTCAAGCGATCAGTTGGGTCGGTCAAAATCCATTATTAGTTCATGGTACGGTGCGCGATAATATTACGCTCGGTAATCCAAGTGCTACGAATAACGACATCGAACAAGTCACTCGCCAAGCCTACGCTGATGAATTTATCCAACGTCTTGAAAAAGGCTATGAACACCATGTAGGTGATCGTTCGGGTGGTTTATCGGTCGGCCAAGCACAACGTATTGCCGTTGCTCGTGCAATGCTACAAAACGGCGCATTCTGGTTACTTGATGAACCCACTGCAAGTCTTGATGCTAACAGTGAACGCTTAGTATTAGAAAGTTTAGCGTTAGCCGTCACCAATCGTACTACATTAATGGTGAGTCACCGCTTAGATCAACTTCATGCTATGGACCGTATTCTGGTTATGGATAACGGTAAATTAGTTCAAAACGGTGCCTTTGATGCTATTCGTCATCAAGGTTTATTCGCTGACATGCTCACATCTACTGATAAGAGGGATCTCGATGCGTGATTTAATCCCTTACCTTAAACTCTACCGTAAACACTGGTTTGGTTTAACCTTAGGCATGATTTTAGGCTTATTAACATTACTATCTGCAATTAGTCTATTAACGCTATCTGGTTGGTTTATTGCCGCCTCTGCGGTAGCAGGCTTAACACTGATTGGTAGCCAAACCTTTAATTACATGGTACCCGGTGCTGGCGTGCGTGGTTTTTCTATGGCGCGTACAGCGGGACGTTGGGGGGAACGCGTTGTAAGCCATAATGCGACCTTTAAATTATTGGCTGATTTACGGTTATTCTTTTTCCGTAAACTGACACCACTGATCCCCGGTCGTCATGCTAATTTACGTGATGCCGACTTACTCAATCGCTTAGTGGCTGATGTTGATGCGATGGATCACGTCTATCTGCGTTTAGTTAGCCCACTGATTATCGGTGTGTTAGGCATTGTTATTGTGACTGGCTTTTTGGCTTGGTTTGATCCCACCATTGGTTTTACCCTTGGTGGCATCTTATTGGCATTAATGATTATTTTACCGATTGTTTTTTACCGTTTAGGTAAGCGCAATGGTGAAACATTAACTCACGCTAAAGCAAACTATCGCATTACATTATTAGATTGGATTCAAGGTCACGCTGAATTATTGCTGTTTAATGCAGAAGAACGTTACCGTCAACAAGCAGAAGCAGAGCAAGATAAATTGCTTGATGCTCAGCGGAAAATGGCAGGGTTAACGGGTATTGCTAACGGTCTATTAATGGCGGCAACGGGCTGGACATTGGTCGTCATCCTGTGGATTGCAGCCAACGGTATTGCAGGTCATGCACCGGATCCTTTTGTCGCAATGGTGGCTTTTACTACCATGGCAAGTTTTGAAATGATGATGCCAGTCGCGGGTGCGTTCCAGTATTTAGGCCAAACATTAGCATCAGCTAAACGCCTTAATGAGATTATTGAAGCAACCCCAGACACGGTGTTTGATCCTCAAGGTTATAACGCAGTAGCCCATGGTGATATTTGTTTTAATGACATCAGCTACACCTATTATGGCAGTGATAAACCCGTTGTTAAGCACTTATCACTGGATATTAAGCAAGGTGAAAAACTAGCCTTACTTGGCCGTACGGGTTGTGGTAAATCAACCTTATTACAATTGCTAACCCGTAGCTGGGATCCGCAACAAGGATCAATTTCCATTGATGGTGTACCACTGCCAACATGGAGCGAACCAGCATTACGTAACGCAATCACGGTTGTTAGCCAGCGAGTCGATATTTTTAATGGCTCATTGCGTGAAAACTTAGTATTAGCAAAGCCTAACGCGAGTGATCAGCAATTTGTCGAGGTGCTAGATAAAGTCGGTTTAAGTAGTTTGCTTGATGACAATGGTTTAGATACTTGGCTTGGTGATGGCGGACGCCATATTTCAGGGGGTGAACGTCGTCGTATTGGCATTGCACGCGCCCTACTTCATGATGCACCTATCTTATTGTTAGATGAACCAACTGAAGGGCTTGATCGCCGTACTGAACAGCAAATATTGACCTTATTACTTGAGTTTGCCAAAAACAAAACCGTGTTGTTTATTACGCACCGTTTAGTCGGACTTGATAGCATGGATCAAATTTGTTTGATGGATGAAGGTGAGATCATTGAGCGTGGTCAGCATCAACAATTATTGGCACAAAATGGTCGCTATGCTGAATTATGTCACCGTATTTAATCTAGCATTCACCGCCTAAGACAAAGCTAACGTCAATAATCCGTTGTGATTATTGGCGTTTTTTTTATTCATCGTTAAATGTTATATTGCTATTAGTAGCCTTTGACTTGCATATTGTTGATAATAAATGACGATTTATATACCCGAAATTGATCCTTCATCATTACAATTCCCCGATCCAAGTACCGCCCTTGCCGATCCTAATGGACTACTGGCTTTTGGTGGAGATCTTAGCCCACAACGTCTACACCAAGCTTATCGTCACGGCATTTTTCCATGGTACTCACAAGGCGAACCCATTTTATGGTGGAGCCCAACCCCGCGTGGGATCTTTATTCCACAGCAATTTACACCCAGTAAAAGCTTACGCAAATTTATGCGAAAAGTATCTTATACCGTCACTATCAACCATGCCTGTCATGCAGTGATCCGTCAATGTGCTGAGTCTCGTGGCCCTGAACATACTTGGATCACAGAAGAGATGATTAATGCTTATCAAAAATTACATGATATTGGTGAGTGTCACTCAGTAGAAGTATGGCAAGATCAACAGTTAGTGGGTGGCTTTTACGGGATTGCTGTGGGGCGTGTTTTTTGTGGCGAGTCAATGTTCTCCCTTGCGGATAACGCCTCAAAAATTGCGTTATGGTATTTTTGTCATCATTTTTCAAGCCACGGGGGCACTCTCATTGATTGCCAAATGATGAATCCCCATCTAGCCTCTTTAGGTGCGCGTGAATTAAACCGTTCTGCTTTTCTAACGCAATTGCATCAACAACGAGATAGTGCATTACCTACTGCCTGTTATCACCCTCAAACTTTAGTGTTATAAACGAATTAATGATGAAAGAATTATCCTTACAACTAGGTCTAACACCTGAAAGTGACTGTAATTACTTGCCACAACAACGTGACCAACTTGGTATTGTAATGGATCAACCATGGCTAAATCCAAATGGCTATGATCTATTAATTAGTTCAGGTTACCGTCGTAGTGGCAGTGTTATTTATAAGCCAATGTGTAAAAACTGTAATGCTTGTACGCCATTACGAATTAACTGCACTGAATTTACACCATCAAAAAGCCAGAAACGGCAACAAAACCAACTTAAAAAACTACAATGGGAATTTAAAGAAGAATTAGATCCTAATTGGTTTGAGCTTTATGAGCGTTACATTAATACGCGTCATACTAACGGTTCAATGTTTCCCGCCAATAAAAAACAGTTTTTTGATTTTGTTACAGCACCGTGGATGAATATTGCATTTTTACATCTTTATCAAGATAATCAATTAATTGCGATTGCTGTTACTGATGTATTCCCTGATTCACTCAGTGCGGTATATAGTTTTTTTGAACCCGATCATAAATTATCATTAGGCACATTATGTGTTCTACTGCAAATTGAAGTTTGCCACCAAACACAGCGTCAATGGCTATATCCTGGTTACCAAATAGACCAATGTCGTGAGATGAACTACAAAATTCGCTTCATGCCCCATGAAAAATTAATCAATGGCGAATGGATCGGTTAATTATTAGAAAAAAAACAAAGCGGTCAAAATAGCCGCAATAACGACTTATTTACATCACCTTTTGTTAATTAGCTGAGAAAAAATGGATTAATCGCGAACAAAAGCTGACAAAAACAGCTAGCAAGGGTAAAATTACGTCCTAAACTTTACACTCAAACAGTTTCAAGGCATTATCCAGCCCGATCAAGATGAATGGCTGGTAGCCTAAGAGGATTCAATGGCAAAAGAAGACGTAATTGAAATGGCTGGTACTGTACAAGATACACTACCAAATACTATGTTCCGTGTTGAGCTGGAAAACGGTCACGTTGTTACTGCTCACATCTCTGGTAAGATGCGTAAAAACTACATCCGTATCCTTACTGGTGACAAAGTAACAGTGGAACTGACGCCTTACGACCTAACTAAAGGCCGCATCGTCTTCCGTGCACGTTAATCTTTCTCTAAAAGATTAGTGCTGCAAATAAAACCCAGCCTATTTGCTGGGTTTTATTTTAACGGATAATGATAACAGGTTGTCATAACATAAAAACGCCGCAGATAGTGGATACTATCTACGGCGTTTTTGTTTATCGCAATAAAGTTAAAACAACACTTTAATGTGCGGCTTCCATTTCACTACTGAATTGGAAATCTAGTTCACCATTGATGTAATCAACGCGAACCGAACCACCATTAACTAATGAACCAAATAGCAATTCATTGGCAAGTGGCTTTTTAAGCTTCTCTTGAATCACTCGTGCCATTGGACGAGCACCCATCGCCTTATCATAGCCTTTATCTGACATCCACTCACGTGCACGCTCAGAGACTTCCATTGATACACCACGCGCATCTAACTGTGCTTGTAGTTCGACAATGAACTTATCAACCACTTGGCCAATAATGTCTTTTTCTAGATGGTTGAACCAAATAATATTATCAAGACGGTTACGGAATTCTGGTGTAAATACGCGTTTAATTTCCGCCATTGCATCATGACTATGATCTTGTTGAATCAGACCAATCGATTTACGTACTGTTTCAGTCACACCCGCATTGGTTGTCATCACAAAAATAACATTACGGAAATCAGCCTTACGACCATTATTATCCGTCAGCGTACCGTTATCCATTATTTGTAATAATAAATTAAATACATCAGGATGTGCTTTTTCAATTTCATCAAGCAGAACCACAGAATGAGGGTTTTTAATCACGGCATCCGTTAATAAACCACCTTGGTCATAACCCACATAACCAGGAGGTGCACCGATTAAACGACTCACTGTATGACGTTCCATGTACTCAGACATATCAAAACGTAAAAGCTCAATACCCATCGTACGCGCTAACTGTACCGTTACTTCTGTTTTACCAACACCTGTTGGGCCAGCAAATAAGAATGAACCAACGGGTTTATTATCAGCACTTAACCCAGCACGACTTAGCTTGATCGCTTCTGTTAATACATCAATCGCACTATCTTGGCCAAAGACTAACATTTTCAATCTTTTATCAAGGCTTTGCAGTACATCACGATCACTGCTTGAAATTGATTTCTCAGGAATACGCGCCATTCTAGCGATCATGGCTTCAATATCAGCAACATTGACCGTTTTTTTACGACGACTGGCAGGTGCTAAACGACAACGTGCACCCGCTTCATCAATAACATCAATCGCCTTATCGGGTAAATGACGTTCATTAATGTATTTTGCAGATAACTCAACCGCAGCACGAATCGCTTTATTGGTAAAACGAACTTCATGGTGAGCTTCATATTTTGATTTCAAGCCCATCAAAATTTTAGTGGTATCATCCAGTGATGGTTCAACCACATCAATTTTTTGGAAACGACGCGACAATGCACGCTCTTTCTCAAAAATATTGCTGTATTCTTGATAGGTTGTTGAGCCCATGCAACGAAGCTTACCACTACTTAATAATGGCTTGAGTAAATTAGCCGCATCCACTTGACCACCAGATGCTGCACCCGCGCCAATAATGGTATGGATTTCATCAATAAATAAAATCGCATGTTCTTCTTTTTCAAGCTGCTTTAAAATACCTTTAAAACGCTTCTCAAAATCACCACGGTACTTAGTACCCGCTAATAATGAACCAATATCAAGCGAATAAATTACACAGTCTTGAATAATCTCAGGCACTTGCCCTTCAACAATTCGCCATGCAAGGCCTTCAGCAATAGCCGTTTTACCGACGCCCGCTTCACCCACTAATAGCGGATTATTTTTACGACGACGGCAAAGCACTTGTACAGTACGCTCAAGCTCTTTATCTCGACCAATAAGAGGATCAATACCACCCGCTTTCGCTAATTGATTAAGATTGGTAGCAAAATTCTCAAGTTTATCTTCAGAACTGCCTTGCTCAGTGCGTTGTTCTTCGTTATTACCAATCTCTGATGGATTTACGTCATCATTATCACTGCCTTTAACAGTGCCATGAGAAATAAAATTCACCACATCAAGACGACTAATATCACTTTTCTTTAGTAAGTATGCCGCATGTGACTCTTGCTCACTAAAAATCGCAACCAATACATTTGCGCCAGTCACTTCGTTGCGCCCAGAAGACTGGACATGAAATACTGCACGTTGTAACACCCGCTGAAAACTCAATGTAGGCTGGGTCTCTCGGCTCTCGTCATCCACTGGAATTAAGGGTGTTGTTTGTTCAATAAAAGAATCTAGCTCTTTACGCAGCAGCTCAAGATCAGCGCGACACGCTAATAATGCTTCTTGTGTGGCTACGTTATCTAACAGTGCCATCAATAAATGTTCTACCGTCATAAACTCATGACGCTTTTCCCTTGCTCGTGCAAATGCACCATTCAGGCTTGCTTCAAGTTCTTTATTTAGCATAAGGCACCTCCCCTAAAAACCACTCAATATGGCGTGCCGGAAAAAGATTATGCTTTTTCCATCGTACACAACAACGGGTGTTCATTTTCCCGTGCGTACATCATTACTTGCGCAACTTTCGTCTCTGCTACTTCGGCGGTGAAAGTGCCACAAATGGCTTTACCTTCGTAATGCACTGCAAGCATCAACTGAGAAGCTTTCTCCAGATCCATGGAAAAAAATGTTTGTAACACATCAATCACAAAATCCATCGGTGTATAGTCATCATTATTTAACACTACTTTATACATCGATGGCGGCTTAACTTGGACGTCTTCTTTGTCTAATACATCAGATTCAGGATTCATCCATTCGTATAACTTACTCATAGTTTTATCTTAGTTCATTAATTCGTGAGCTGGCTATAGCCAAGTTAATAAAGATTTTATCAAAATGTTACAAACAATACTTGACTGACTAGTTTATTTTACTACATTGTAAATCATAGTAGATATAATCTGCATCAAAATCGCATTAGTATGCAATCAAAATTTACTCTATGAGCAACTAATGTCAAATGGAACTTGAATGCAAAAAGGATGTAAAGCATGGCAACAGGTACAGTGAAATGGTTCAATAACGCCAAAGGATTTGGCTTCATCTGCCCCGAAGAAGGTGAAGACGATATTTTCGCTCACTATTCAACAATTCAGATGGATGGCTATCGAACACTTAAAGCTGGTCAGCAAGTGAACTACGACGTTCAAACTGGCCCTAAAGGTTACCATGCAAGCGCTATAACTCCCGCACAAGGCGATGAAGTTAACTAAGCGGATTCAGTATTAATTGCACACTAAGGGGTGAGTTAGCTCACCTTTTATTTGTTAACTCGAAACCCACTTTCTAGTAACTAGTACAATATACTAATTACACATCGACTTCGACAGTGATCTGTTGTTATTAATACTCTGTGTCTTTTTTTATACTGAAAAATCCAACGCAAGCCTAAAATCAAGGCTTATTATTTATCTTGGTCATTGAATAATAAACGCATAAAGATAAGCAATTAACACTTGCGCTACAAACAACGAAAAAACATCAAACCACGCAACAAAAAACACACATTAATACGGTGTTATTTCTATCCTATGCCAATTCCCGTTAACTGCCTATACTCGCAAAGTTCTCTTTTTCTCTGTTTGAGAGTTAGCGCACGAGAGTATGATATATTTAATTACGTTGCCAACAGCCTATATACATAACACGCAACACTCTCTCATTTTCTACATAAAATTACCGTTATAAAAAAGCCCAGCAAACGCTGAGCTTTAAGGTGTTTGTTTTATATTACAGATTACATCTGTTCAATCATATCATCAGCAAATTGTGAACACTTACGTAAATTAGCACCTTCCATTAAGCGCTCAAAATCATAGGTGACCGTCTTATTACTGATCGCCGCTTCCATTGAACTAATAATCAAATCAGCCGCTTCTGTCCAGCCCATGTGACGTAACATCATTTCAGCAGAAAGAATTAATGAACCTGGGTTAACTTTATCTTGGCCTGCATACTTAGGTGCTGTGCCATGAGTGGCTTCAAACAATGCCACGCCATCGCCAATATTTGCACCCGGTGCAATACCAATACCACCAACTTGTGCTGCTAAAGCATCGGAAATGTAATCACCATTAAGATTCATAGTGGCAATAACATCATATTCTTCTGGGCGCAGTAAAATCTGCTGTAAGAAAGCATCTGCAATGCAATCTTTAATGACGATCTCTTTGCCCGTCTTTGGATTCTTCAACGTCATCCAAGGACCGCCATCCAATAATTCAGCACCGAATTCGGTTAGCGCAACATCGTAACCCCAATCTTTAAACGCACCTTCGGTAAACTTCATGATGTTACCTTTATGCACTAAAGTTAACGAATCACGATCATTATCAATGGTATATTGAATCGCAGCACGCATTAAACGTTTAGTACCCGCTTCTGATACAGGTTTAATGCCGATACCACATTGTTGTGGAAAACGAATCTTAGTGGCACCCATTTCTTGCTGTAAAAACTGAATCACTTTATCAGCTTCAGGTGTACCCGCTTGATATTCAACACCCGCATAAATATCTTCTGAATTTTCACGGTAAATAACCATATCCGTTAACTCAGGGCGTTTAACTGGGCTTGGCACACCATCAAAATAACGAACAGGGCGAACACAAATATAAAGATCAAGCTCTTGACGCAATGCCACGTTAAGAGAGCGAATACCACCACCAACAGGGGTTGTTAGTGGACCTTTAATGGCAACTTTATATTCACGAATAAAATCAAGCGTTTCTTGTGGAAGCCATGCGTCATCACCATAAACTTGGGTTGATTTCTCACCCGTGTAGATTTCCATCCACTCAATCTTGCGATCACCGGCGTACGCTTTTTTAACCGCAGCATCCACAACTTTAATCATTGCTGGACTTACATCGATCCCGATACCGTCACCTTCGATGTACGGAATAATCGGGGTATTAGGAACAATCAATTTACCTTCAGCATCTACTGTTATTTTCTGACCTGCTGTTGGTACAATTACTTTACTATCCATTTTAAATCTCCTATCGTCCATTTGTTATCATTTTGTAAGAAGCGAGCAAATCATACTTTAAATTTTATCAATACGTCAATTGTGTAATTTTTCACGTATAATAGGGTGGTCTAACTCATCAACTCTTACAACAACGCGTATTTATGAAGCCAAACACCACAAATCGTCAACCTCTTCGTGCCAATAATGAGCGTCGAGCGTCAAGAAAAATAAATAAACCCAAGCGTCCTCGCGGCCCTCAAAAAGTCATTTTATTTAACAAACCTTATAACACTTTGACCCAGTTCTCAGGTGAACCCGGTGACAGCACTTTAGCGGATTTCATTCCAGTAAAAGATGTTTACCCAGCAGGTCGATTGGATAAAGACAGTGAAGGGTTATTAGTACTAACCAATGACGGTATTTTGCAAGCGCGATTGACACAACCACAGTCAAAACAAGCAAAAGTTTATTGGGTGCAAGTTGAAGGAACACCAACAGCAGACGATTTACAGCAATTACGTGATGGGGTGACCTTAAAAGATGGTCCAACATTACCAGCTGGAATTGAAGTTATTGAATCACCACAAATCTGGGATCGTACGCCACCAATTCGTGAACGTAAAAATATTCCAACAACGTGGATCGCAATTACCTTACGTGAAGGTCGCAATCGTCAAGTACGTCGTATGACGGCCCATATTGGTTTTCCAACATTGCGTTTAATTCGTTATCAAATGGCACAATGGACGGTTGCCGATCTTGCGCCTGGCGAATGGAAAGAAATTACCCTTCCAAGTCCAAACCAAGCTTAACTTCGCTCTCATATGATTAGCGCTCTATGTTTAACATCGGAGCGCATTATTCCCATCAACGATGTAAAACGATATTCCTCAACAAAAAACTACACATTTTTAATGACATCCTCTATTATCAAGCCAAATAGCAAACGTTTGCTATTTGGCTTGATAATAGTAGCTGCGAATAAAAAACATTACCTTTTTTATCTATCTATCAGTTTTTAAATACTTTTTTTATTGTTTTTATTCTTGTTTACACTGTCGTTATTATTAATAACAATTTATTGAAGTGTGATTCTGCTCTCGATCTGTTTCAGACGCAGGGTTTCTGTTAGAATTACGCCCTTAACACTAAATTAGCGACAGTAGAGAAATATGTCTGATAACAGCCAAAAGAAAGTCATTGTCGGCATGTCCGGCGGCGTAGATTCATCGGTATCCGCTTACCTGCTCCTTCAACAAGGTTATCAAGTTGAAGGCTTGTTTATGAAAAACTGGGAAGAAGACGATAACGACGAATATTGCTCTGCTGCTGAAGATCTCGCTGATGCACAAGCGGTATGTGACAAACTTGGTATTACGCTGCATACCATTAATTTTGCAGCTGAATACTGGGATAACGTGTTTGAATACTTCCTTGCTGAATATAAAGCAGGTCGTACACCAAACCCAGATATTCTGTGCAACAAAGAAATCAAATTTAAAGCCTTCCTCGAATTTGCTGACGAAGTGCTAGCAGCCGACTATATTGCAATGGGTCACTACACCCGTCGTAGTTTTCCAACAACTGAAGGTGAAAAGCCTCAAATGTTGCGCGGTATTGATAACAACAAAGACCAAAGCTATTTCTTGTACACCTTAGGTCACGAGCAAATTGCACGTAGTTTATTCCCTGTAGGTGAGCTTGAAAAACCGGAAGTACGTCGTATTGCTGAAGAGCAAGGTCTAATTACTGCGAAGAAAAAAGACTCAACAGGTATTTGTTTTATCGGCGAACGTAAATTTACCGAATTTTTAGGTAAATACTTACCCGCTCAGCCAGGTAAAATTGAAGTTGCTGATGATGGTAGCGTCATCGGTGAACACCAAGGCTTGATGTACCACACTTTAGGTCAACGTAAAGGCTTACATATCGGTGGTCAAAAAGGCGGCAATGGTCTTGAAGACGCATGGTATGTTGTTGATAAAGATCTAAAACGTAATGTACTTATTGTTGGTCAAGGTAAAGATCATCCTCGTTTAAAATCAAACGGTTTGATTGCCTCTCAGTTACATTGGGTTGATCGTCAACCTATTCGAGAGACAATGGCATGTACGGTAAAAACACGTTACCGCCAGCAAGATCTTGCTTGTACTATCATCCCAATCGATGATGAAACTATTAAAGTAATTTTTGATGAGCCTCAAATTGCAGTAACACCAGGACAATCAGCCGTGTTCTATAACGGTGAACTCTGCCTTGGTGGCGGCATTATTGAAGAGCGAATTTAAAGGAGTTTTTGCGCGTGGCTTACTCTATTTATGATCGAACGATTGCGTTTGCAGGTATGTGCCAAGCAGTCAAATTAGTTCAAGACGTTGCTCGAAATGGCAATTGTGATTCAGCAGCATTAACCACAATGCTCAACAGTATTATGGCAACGGATCCAGCTAACACCATCGGCGTTTACGGCAGCGAAGCTGATTTGCGTATCGGTCTAGAATCGATGGTTCGCGATATTGATGGTTCATCCTCTGGCAGTGAAATAACACGTTATCTTGTTGGTGTTATGGCACTGGAGCGTAAATTATCAGCGCGTCGCGACAGCATGGCACAATTGAGTGATCGTGTGAGCACACTAAAACGTCAAACGGTTCATTTTGAACTACTTGATGAACAAATGCTGAGTAATATTGCCAGTATCTATCTGGATATTATTAGTCCGTTAGGGCCTCGTATTCAAGTTTCGGGTACGCCAGCGCAATTACAATTACCTCATGTTCAACACCGTGTTCGTGCATTGTTACTTGCGGCAGTTCGTAGTGCTGTTCTTTGGAGCCAAGTCGGTGGTAAACGCCGTCATTTATTATTTGGTCGTAAGCAAATGCTAGAGCAAGCTAAAATTCTACTTGCTCGAAACTAAGTTAATGCCTTGCTAACATCAATTCAGCCTGAAAAATCAGGCTGAATATTAATTTTGTTTTAACCCTCAGAAACCAGGAGAGATCAACATGGAACTGTCAGCACTGACAGCTGTTTCCCCAGTAGACGGCCGCTACGGAAGCAAAACAAGCGTATTACGCAGCATTTTTAGTGAGTTCGGTTTACTAAAATACCGTACTATCGTTGAGATCCGTTGGTTACAAAAATTAGCCGCTACTGACGCTATCGTAGAAGTTCCTGTATTTAGCGCTGAAGCAAATGCATTCTTAGATCGTATTGCCGCTGAGTTTAGTGAACAAGATGCGCTACGAATTAAAACAATTGAACGTACAACTAACCACGATGTAAAAGCAGTTGAGTACTTTTTAAAAGAAAAAGTAGCTGAATTACCTGAACTTCATGCCGTAAATGAATTTATTCACTTTGCTTGTACATCAGAAGATATTAACAACCTTTCTCACGCGCTTATGCTGACTGAAGCACGTGAAAAAGTAATGCTTCCTGAAGTACGTAACGTTATTAATGCGATTAAAGATCTTGCGCATCAATTCCGTGACATTCCAATGCTTACTCGTACTCACGGCCAACCCGCTTCTCCATCAACGATGGGTAAAGAAATGGCAAACGTGGCGTACCGCATGGAACGTCAATATAAGCAAATAGAAAACGTTGATATTCTTGGTAAAATCAATGGCGCTGTTGGTAACTACAACGCTCACCTATCCGCTTACCCTGATATCGATTGGCACCAATACAGTGAAGAATTTGTGACAGCGCTAGGGATCACATTTAATCCTTACACTACACAAATTGAACCACATGATTACATTGCAGAATTATTTGATGCGTTTGCTCGCTTCAATACTATTTTGCTTGATTTCGATCGTGATATTTGGGGTTATGTTGCTTTAGGTCACTTTAAGCAAAAAACCATTGCGGGTGAAATTGGTTCTTCTACCATGCCACACAAAGTTAACCCAATCGATTTTGAAAACTCAGAAGGTAACCTTGGCCTAGCAAATGCGATCTTTGGTCATTTAGCACAAAAGCTACCCGTTTCTCGCTGGCAGCGTGATCTAACAGACTCAACAGTTTTACGTAACTTAGGTGTTGGTTGTGGTTATGCAATTATTGCTTATACATCAACCATCAAAGGCATCAGCAAACTTGAAATAAACCAAGCTGCGCTAGAAGCTGAACTAGATCGCAACTGGGAAGTACTTGCAGAGCCAGTACAAACAGTAATGCGTCGTTACGGCATTGAAAAACCTTACGAGAAGTTGAAAGAACTTACTCGTGGTAAGCGTGTTGATGGCGAAGGTATGCGCACATTCATTGATGGCTTAGAACTGCCTGAACATGAAAAAGCACGTCTTAAACTGTTAACACCTGCTAACTACATTGGTGATGCAATTAAACTGACAGATAAGCTATAAATTATCATCAGTACAAATTGAATTAATAATAAAGGACGTTATAAATAGCGTCCTTTTTTTTATCCTTATACTGACAATTTATTGACGCTTTGTTGACGTAAGTAATACCTTATTGTTTTATAATCGTAAAGAACAGACCTATTGCATAACAACTTTATAAACTAAATACTGAACTATAAAATAAACCACTTACAATCAATTACATTCGTAAAGATAAAAACTATCTGTGATCGCTATATATATAACCAATTAATGAAAATTCCATTATTAATCAACCAATTGCATTTATATAAAAAATAATAAATAATGGATTGTTTCAGTTTTTATTGTTTTCATAACTCTTCAGAAGCATCTTCGATTTGTTTTTGCTATTTTGATTATGATGATCATCAAATAAAATAGTGGAGTTATTTCATCGTGACAATTAGACGTCCTTCAATTTCATTATATAGCATTGCATTAGCCGCTTTATTTATCGCTATAGGTTTCGTGACGTTAGCACTTACTTCACAAACAGTTGGGCGTCAAATCTTTAAATATAATCTCGAATCATTTGAACATCAGCGAACCGTACATTACTTACAAAGTATTAAATCAACCTCAAATTTACTTGATAACCTTCAATATCAACTTTCTTATACGTGTGATAATGAAGATATTTCAGAGCTTGAACGTGCAAGCTATTATTCTTCAGATATCCGTAACATCAGTCTCGTCACTAATTCTGGTAAAGTCTGTGGTGACCGTACAAACCTCAATCAAATGTATGGTTTGCCTACAAACAAAATTCAATTAAATCCAAATATTGCAATGGTCGCGAATGCAAATAATAGTGAATCTATTCTGCAATACAGCAAAAAAGTTGTTGGTGGTACCATTACGGTCGATATCGAGAAACAACCAACCGATGCTCTATTAGCCAATGCATGTGAACAATGTTGGATCCAAGTTATTGAAGGCAATGGTGTCTCGTTATATACAGGTAATACTGAAAATGCGTCAAAGACACTAGCCAAAGATCTTCTGCCTAAAAATAACCAACTAAACAATAAGGTAAAACCCCTTTTATCTATTCCCTTTTATAATAATGCATTGATAAAATACTATGTTGCTCCTCAGGTAGTTACAGACTACCGTGCTCATATCAAGCCCTTCTTATTATTGATCTTAAGTAGCTTGATTTTTATTGTGTTAGTGATGTTATATCGTCGCTACCGCAGTACAAGTATTATTAAATATTTAATACTTAATGCCATAAAACAAAATCATTTAGTGCCTTACTACCAGCCCATTATTGATGCAGAAAAACGTTTAACCTGCGGCTACGAAGTATTGATCCGTTGGGAGACTAAAAAAGGGAAAGTCATTCTACCCGATGAATTTATTCCTCAGTGTGAAGCTAATGGTGTAATTACACCACTCACCTTTCAATTAATTAATACCGTTGCACGAGATATCCGTAAATTAGAAGTATTACACGGAAAAACACTGCCTTATTACTTCAGTATTAATATCAGCGCGAGTGTACTTCAAGATCCAGAACTCATAGATATTACACGTTCGGCACTTGCTCACTACCATATAGCGCCCCATAACATTGCCTTTGAGCTAACAGAACGTTCACCGATTGATGATATCGAACAGGCAGAGAAAAACTGTCAGAAATTAAATGCGATGGGTATTCAAATTAAGCTCGATGATGTAGGAAATGGTCATTGTGATCTATTATCCTTACAAAAATTACAAGCAACAACCATCAAAATTGATAAAGTATTCATTGATGACATAAGCTCATTAACTGCAAATACTATTGTTAAATCATTAGTCGCATTTGCTGAAAAAGCAGAAGTAGAAGTTATTGCAGAAGGAATTGAAACTCAACAACAAGCTGATATCTTACTAGAAATCGGTATCCGTTATCATCAAGGTTTCTTATACAGTAAACCGATGCCATTTGACTCGTTAACTAACGATAAACATTTTAATGTCTAAATTAGAACAACATATTTTTAAAAAAAATGATTCAAAATGGACATTTAATCACTTCTATCGTGGAAATAAAACATTTAAAAAAATAATTGTTATTTTGTTTAACTTGTTGATATTGATAACTTTAGTTAGTGCTAGTGTCCGTAATGACATCCATGATACGCAGTTATACGTGCAAGAAAATTTAAATCAAATAAAAAATGCGATGGATATACTAGCATACCGTAATCAGCGTTATGCCAGTACAGTAACAAAAACAATTAATGACTTAAAAAATCAAAATTTGCGACCTTTAGTCACCATTCATTACTATCCAAAATTAAAAGAATTTGGCTTCAATCGTGGTATCTATCCCAATAATCTTCTTAACGGCACTCTGCTTGGGCCAGGAAAACCAAATAAGCGTATTCAAAACGAAACCCACATTTTTGCGATACTTGATGATTTATGGACAGAACAGCAACGTCATACAATCACCTATAATTACTATTATATTTCTCATGCTTTAAAATATTTTTATTTGTCATCAAAATCAAATGCTATCAATTTTAATGCCACAAGAGAGTTTTTTTCATCGCCAAAATATAAAGATCGACATTCAACCTCGCAGTTTGATGCGTCATTATATAAAGGCTTTCATTATACTGCGCCTTATCTTGATATTTTCTCTAAAAAAATGGTAATTACAATTAAATCACCCGTTTATAATAAAGATCAGATCGTCGGTGATATTGGCGTTGATATTCCAGTTAAATCATTATTTCAATCTATTACTTTACCTAATAAATTGAAATCCGCATTAAATCTATATCTTTATGATATTAGTAACAAAAAAAGAATTAATATTTATACTGGTTATAATAATAATCTCTTACCATCAGTAGAGATATATACCCGTTTAAGTGACAATATACTTATACATGCTAATATTTCAGCCGCATTTTTTATCTCTTCTGCAATCCAAATTTTAATGTTGGGATTGCTGCTTTTAATTATGCTTAATTATATGAATGCAACATTAAGAAAATATAAAGATCAAAAGCAATATTACCAATTAGAAGCATATACCGATCAATTAACAGGATTATTCAACCGTCGAGTACTTGATACTGTTATACAAAAAACGCTAGAAGAGACGAGAAAAACCGATCAAACAATATCAATGATTGTTTTTGATGCCAATGATTTTAAAACAATTAATGACACTTATGGGCATGATATTGGTGACTTAGCATTAAAACATATCTCATCAACCATCAGTGATATGACACGAGATAGTGATATTTGTATTCGACTCGGTGGTGATGAATTTTGTATTGTTTTACCCAATGCCGATTTAGAACAAGCATTATTAATGGCAGATCGCTTAGAGTTAGCTATTTTTAGTGGCTATTTTTGTCATTATCATATAAAAGTAGCGATTTCTACTGGCTGTACCGTGATTAAAGCTAATGAAAATTTACATGATGCCTTGATACGAGCGGATAAAACGTTGTATGAAAATAAAAAAAATAAAGCCGAAAACAGAAAAATGCTTCAACAACAATTGAACAATTCTGTGTTTAAATCTCCGCCCTCTTTTCCGAAAAAAGAGTAGCGCTCAATACCTTATTTATATTGAGCGTTATTAATATTCATCACTACACTTGTAAACATGAAACCGCATGTTGGTAGGTACCCACTAACTCAGGCTTTTGATCTGCACAACTAGCAACCGCTTTGGGGCAACGGGTACGGAAAACACAGCCTGATGGTGGATTCATCGGTGATGGTAAATCCCCCTCTAACAGTTCAATCTGCTTATTACGTTCTAACTTAGGATCAGGAATAGGTACTGCTGACATTAATGCTTTGGTATAAGGATGCTGAGGATTAGCAAATAATGTTTTACTGTCCCCCATCTCAACAGCATGACCTAAATACATCACCAAAACTCTATCGGAAATATGTTTAACAACCGACAGGTCATGGGCGATAAAGATTAAACTTAACCCCATTTCTTTTTGTAATGATTTAAGTAAATTCACCACCTGTGCTTGAATGGATACATCCAATGCTGAAACCGGCTCATCACAAATAATCATCTTTGGCTTTAAAATCAATGCGCGCGCAATACCTATTCGTTGACATTGTCCGCCAGAAAATTCATGAGGATAGCGATTGATTACATTCGGTAATAACCCCACCTTAATCATCATCGCCTGTACTTGTTGTTTTACTTCTTCGCCTGATAATTGGCTGTAAAATGCTTTTAATGGCTCAGCAATAATCTCGCCCACTGTCATACGTGGATTTAATGAGGCTAATGGATCTTGAAAAATCATTTGGATCTGTTTGCGATTTTCACGTAAAGCGCGATGGTTAAGTTTAGTCAGATCTTGCCCTAGCCAAACGACATTACCTTCAGTCGCTTCTACTAAGCCAATAATGGCACGTGCAAACGTCGATTTACCACAACCCGATTCACCAACAACGCCTAAGGTTTCACCTTCATAAACACACACATTAATGCCATCAACTGCTTTTAATTTTATTGGTTGTTTCCAAGGCCATGCCGATTTAGACGCAATATTAAAATGGACTTTAAGATTAGTAATATCCAATAATAATTTCTTTTCTGTCTTCATGACTGTGCTCCCATGTCAGCAAAACAAGCACGTAATCTATCGTGTGCAAATGGCATTAATAGCGGTGATTCTTGCTTACAACGCGGTAATACACGATGACAACGCTCTTGATATGGACATCCAACAGGTAAACATAATAAGTTAGGTGGATTACCTGGGATCGTCGGTAAATCTTCACCTTCCGTATCTAAACGCGGAATCGCACGTAACAAGCCTTCAGTATATGGATGACTCGGACGGTAAAAAATATCATTGATATCACCATATTCCATCGTCCGTCCTGCATACATCACCAGCACTTTGTCACAACTGCCAGCGACCACACCAAGATCATGGGTGATCATAATGATCGACGTATTAAAATCTGATTTAAGATCGTTTAATAACGTCATGATCTGAGCTTGTACCGTTACATCAAGGGCTGTTGTCGGCTCATCAGCAATCAATAATTTAGGGCGACATAATAACGCCATCGCAATCATAACCCGTTGGCGCATACCACCTGAAAACTCATGGGGGTACATTGCCATACGTTGACGAGCTTCTGGAATTTTAACCGCATCTAACATTCTTACTGATTCTTCAAACGCTTGAGATCGACTCATGCCTTTGTGTAACATCAGCACTTCCATCAGTTGCTCACTGACTTTCATATACGGGTTTAGTGACGTCATTGGATCTTGAAAAATCATTGCTATTTGTTCAGCACGAATACGATTTAATTCTTTTTCAGATAAATTTAAAATCTCTCGGCCTTCAAATTTAGCGCTGCCACTAATAATGCCGTTTTTCGCTAAGAGGCCCATAATTGCAAATACGGTTTGGCTTTTTCCTGAACCCGATTCACCAACAATGCCTAAGGTTTGACCTTGCTCTAACGAAAAATTCAAATCATTTACCGCAGTAACATTGCCATCAGGCGTGGTGAATTCAACGCGTAAGTCTTTAATTTCTAACAAACTCATACTACTTCCTTGTTATCAACCATAAGCACCGTACATTCGCTTCGGTTATTATTTATTGTCCCGTGGATGCTGCCGACCTTTTTATTCGCTTCACAGTAACAGTCCAATCACTGCCCCTATGATTAATAAAAGAGGTCGCTACTTATTTTTACCTATCTTTAGGATCTAACGCATCACGTAAACCATCACCGACATAGTTAAAACAAAACAAGGTGATCATCATAAAACCAGCTGGAAATAATAACTGCCAAATAGCCACTTCCATCGTTTGTGAGCCTTCATTCAATAATGCGCCCCAACTGGTCATCGGCTCTTGCACACCAAGCCCAAGGAAACTTAGAAACGATTCAGTTAATATCATAGCAGGCACTAACAAGGTTGAATAAACAGCTACAATACCTAACACGTTCGGCACAATATGACGGGTAATGATCCGCCAACGACTAACACCACAAACATGTGCGGCTTCAATGAACTCTTTACCTCGTAAAGACAAGGTTTGACCGCGAACAATACGTGCCATATCCAGCCAAGAAATAGCCCCGATAGCGATAAAGATCAGCATGATATTACGACCAAAAAAGGTCACTAATACGATCACAAAAAACATAAATGGAATCGAATACAGAATTTCTAATATCCGCATCATCACTCGATCCGTTTTACCGCCAATAAAACCAGAAGCAGCACCATAAAGTGTGCCAATCACCACCGCAACTAAAGCACCTAATAATCCCACCATCAGTGAAATACGACCACCGACTAAAGTGCGCGTATAAAGATCACGCCCCAGACTATCAGTACCAAAGAAATGACCTTCAGCACCTAATGATGGCGCGGCATGTAACGCGTACCAATCAGTATCATCAAAGGCATATTGACTCACCATGGGTCCAAAAATCACGGCAAGAGAAATCAGTCCAAGAATAACAAGTGACACCATTGCCGCCTTATTACGAAAGAAACGTGAGCGCGCATCTTGCCATAAGCTACGGCCTTCTATTTCAAGGTTTTCTGAAAATTTCTCCAGCGCGTCGATATTATCTTTTTTTGTTAAAATCATAATGGTCAGCCTCTTAATAGCGAATTTTAGGATCGATCATCGCTAACACAATATCGACAATGGCATTGAAGATAATCGTTAATGAACCAATCAAAATCGTAATACCAAGCACTAACGAGTAATCACGATTAAAGGCGGCATTAACAAACAACTTACCAATACCGGGCAAACCAAAAATAGTTTCAATCACAACCGAGCCGGTAATAATGCCGACAAAAGCAGGTCCCATGTATGACACCACGGGTAATAAGGCTGGGCGCAACGCGTGTTTTAAAACGATATGTCGGTAACTCAATCCCTTAGCACGAGCGGTACGAATAAAGTTACTGTTTAGCGTTTCAATCATACTGCCACGAGTGATACGCGCGAAAGTCGCTACATACAATAAAGCCATGCCTAACATTGGCAGAATAACAAACTTGAACGACCCGTCTTGCCAACCACCAGCAGGTAACCACTGTAAATTAATGGCAAAGATATAAATCAATACCGGAGCGAGAATAAAGGAAGGCATCACCACCCCCGCCATCGCGGTCGACATAATAGTGTAATCAAGCCACGTGTTCTGTTTTAACGCAGCAAGAGTGCCAACGGATACCCCCATGACCAATGCAAAAATAAAGGCAAAAAAACCTATTTTTGCTGATACAGGTAACGCTTTAGACACTAATTCATTAACTGTGAAATCTTTATATTTAAATGAAGGACCAAAATCCCCTTGAACAATATTACTTAAATAGGTGGTGTATTGATCAAACACAGGTTTATCTAAACCATATTTAGCTTCAATATTAGCGAGAACTTCTGGCGGTAAAGGGCGATCTGACGTAAAGGGATTACCAGGAGCGAAGCGCATTAAAAAAAATGAGATGGTGATCAATACCAACAATGTCGGTATCGCTTCAAAAATCCTTTTAGCAATGAATTTAATCATATTAAAGCTACCGTATTAATTGTGCACGCGAGGGCTGCCTTCAGTATCAAAGGCAGCTAATGATTATACTGGCAAGATTATTTAGCGATGAAATACAGATCTTTAGAATAGACGTTGTCTTCTGCATTTTTCATAGGATAGCCACCTAATTGTGGATTCACTAAACGGGCATTTACGTAGTGATAAATAGGCATAATCGGCATATCTTGCGCTAAACTTGCTTCTGCACGTTTATAATCTGCTGCACGCTCAGCCGCTGTAGGGGCAAGAATGGCATCATCAATCGCTTTGTCATAATCAACACTGGCATATTTAGGGTAATTCTGTGAGTGACCAGTACGCATAATCGCTAAGAAGGTTGAGGCTTCATTATAATCACCACACCAACCGGCACGAGAGACATCAAAGTTACCTTGGCGTTTACTGTCTAAATAACTTTTCCACTCTTGGTTTTCAAGTTGAGCTTCAACACCCAATCCTTTTTTCCACATTGATGCAATCGCAACGGCAATCTTTTTATGGTTCTCAGAAGTGTTATATAACACTTTAAATGTCAGTGGATTATTCTGGTTATACCCTGCGGCTTCTAATAATGCTTTGGCTTTTTCTAAACGTTGTTTTTGATTTAATTTAGCGTAATCCGGCATCTCAACATCAAGACCGTTAGTTGCTAATGGGGTAAAGTTATACGCGGGCGTTTCACCTTTACCCACGATAAATTTCGCCAATACATCACGGTCAATGGCGTAGGATAATGCTTTACGTACATCGCCATTATCAAACGGCTTACGTGCGGTATTAAACTCATAATAATAAGAGCATAAATAAGGGGTTACTTTGACATCTTGCGGATAATCTTTGGTTAAACGCTTGAAATGCTCATTGGGCATTTCATACGTCATGTCCACTTCACCCGCAAGAAAACGATTCATGGCAGCAACTTGGTTTTCAATCGGTAAAAATGTTACTTGGTTAATTACCGTCTCTTTATTATTCCAATAATTATTATTACGGGTTAATACAATACGTTCATTAACAACCCACTGATCCAATTGATAAGCACCATTGGAAACGTAATTGCCCACTTTCGTCCACTGATCACCAAATTTTTCAACGGCATTTTTATTAACCGGCTTCATTGAGGTGTGCACTAGCATTGACGCAAAATACGACAATGGCTTATCTAACGTTACTTTTAATGTATGAGCATCAACGGCTTCAACACCTAATGTTGCTGGTGATTTCTTACCCGCAATAATATCTGTCGCATTTGCCATTGTCGTCATATCAAGATAAGACGCATAAGGAGAGGCGGTTTTAGGATCAGCAAGACGACGCCATGTATAAACAAAATCATCGGCAGTGACAGGATCGCCATTTGACCATTTAGCATCGTCGCGTAGCTCAAAAATCCATGTTTTATTATCGGTTGTCTGCCATGATTTTGCGACGCCAGCAACCAGATTACCATCGGCATCTTGATTGACTAAGCCTTCAAGTAAATCACGAATAACATTAGATTCAGGTACACCCGATACTTTTTGAGGATCAAGAGATTCAGGTTCAGTGCCATTCGCACGGACTAATTCTTGAGTATTTGCGAGTTTAATTTCCGTAGGAACTTGTGCTGCAAAAATTGAAAAAGAAGGAAGGGCGACAACAATACCAGCACCAAGTAACAAAGCTTGGGTAATTTTATTCTTATACATGTATTAACTCCAATACATCAATTTATAACGTCCATGACATTTTCAGTTGGTCATATTACTTAATGACAAAATAGTTATTCTCAATCCTAAACAACAACTAGCAAACCGAAGAATTATCTAAAACATTAACAGGAGTTATATTAATTTGCCACAAACAGACAAATGAAACACATTAACAACCAAACATTTGCTTAACAACCGCCACAATCAACTAGACCTACATCACATTTCTAGGTTTTTACACCTATTATTGGTAAGGTTAAAGCCATTAATATTATCAAAAACCGTTAATCACCCCCTTTTTGTGGTTATAATTTACACAGTTACTCTAAATCAGAATATAAAACTAATAAAATGGCTAATAACCCATCATAAAACAAACAAGAACATGGTAAATAAGACACAAAAAAAGGCACTACCTAAGTAATGCCTTTCTATAAAAATACCGCATAGTCTTTACTTATTTTCACTGTCTAATTTAATTAATTGCTTGTCTTGACCCACTGCCTGCTCTTTCTGTTCAAGCAACAGCTGTTCTTGATTACCATCATCATGGTGATTATCATTAACGCCAATATCAGCCATCATCTGTTTGACTCTTTTGCAAGACATACGTTTATGCATTGTTAACCACTCCATTGTTAAATGATGCCAGTAGACCTTTACGACGACTTTAACTACTTGGTCTTATACCAACTAAAATAATATCTTTTTTATCTCCACCTTTTAAATATGGCACATAAACCACAACCTCACCAAAAATTCACCAAACAACACTTATTAATAACAAAAAGTAATTAAAAAAATAACAGATAGATTATTTTAGAAAACAACATCATAAGCTGGTAAGGATCCTATAATTTAGCGAATAAGCCCGCTACTATTTAGCCACTAAGAAATATATCCTGTACCTACGCCAATTTCTTAGTAATACCTCTGTCATTTCATACTGTGAGAATAAGAGTAAAATTATGAGACCTACAGGCTGCATTTCACGACCAAGTCCATCCCGTTTTCGCACAAGTTATGTTCCAACAACGACTGCAAATCGAGATAAGAATAAAAATAAAAAATAGTCTTTATCGTTAATACTTACCAATCAAAAAGCATAAAAAAAGGAGCTAAAATTAGCTCCTTTTTTATATGAATCAGATTATTGGAATTACCATCTATCTGCGGCAGAATTATCAGTTTCGCGTGCATCAACCCAGCGACTCTCTACTGGAGTTTGTTCTTTTTTCCAAAATGGCGCTTTGGTTTTCAAGTAATCCATAATAAATTCACAGGCTTCAAATGCCGCACCACGGTGAGCACTTGTAACACCAACAAAAACGATTTGATCACCTAACTCTAAATCACCTACACGGTGGATCACACGTGTTTGTAATAATGGCCAACGACTACGCGCTTCCACTATAATTTCTTGAAGTGCTTTTTCTGTCATTCCTGGGTAGTGTTCTAATGAAAGCCCAGTAACAACATCACCTTGGTTAAAATCACGTACTTTACCAATAAACGTGACGACGGCTCCCGCTTCATTACCTTCAGCAAGTTTAGCGTATTCATCAGCAACAGAAAAATCATCGTGTTGTACTGAAATCATATTAACCCCCAGTGACGGGTGGAAAGAAAGCGACTTCATCACCATCTTTAAGCACAGTATCTAATCGACAAATTGTTTGATTAACGGCAACCAACAATTTACCTGACTCTAATGCTAACTGCCATTTATCACCACGGCTTAACAAGGCTTGACGTAAATCATCTGCCGTTGCAAATTCCGCAGCAACTTCAATTTTATCAACACCCACTAACTCTTTAATTTGAGCGAAAAACAATACATTAATCATGCTTCTGCCTTAAAGTGACCCGATTTGCCGCCCGTTTTCTCAAGTAATCGAACTTGACTAATAACCATGTCTTTTTGAACAGCTTTACACATATCATAAATGGTTAATGCCGCAACAGATGCCGCTGTTAAGGCTTCCATTTCAACCCCTGTTTTACCTGCAAGCTTACAGCAAGATTCAATACGAACTTTATTCTCAGCAGGCATAGCTTGTAACTGAACTTCTACTTTCGTCAGCAGTAATGGGTGGCATAATGGAATTAAATCCCATGTTTTCTTTGCCGCTTGAATACCCGCAATACGTGCTGTCGCAAATACATCACCTTTATGATGCTGACCTGAAACAATTAATGCCAACGTTGCTGGTGCCATATGAACAAAAGCTTCTGCGCGTGCTTCTCGTACTGTTTCAGCTTTTGCCGAAACATCAACCATGTTAGCTTCACCTGAAGCATTAATATGGGTAAATTGATTCATTTTCTATTCCCAATAAAAGCGATAATTTAAGTACAGCCGATGATTCTATTTCGACTGTTTATTTATTATTTATAATCGTGCGTCGTGTAACCTAACCACCAATAGATGCTAGATTTGGCGTCATGCCAGTTTTACCTTCATCTAAGAAGTGACTCACCGCTTTTGTCTGTAAACTGGCTTGAATGCGTTCAATCAGTTGTGGTTGCTGGCTATCATCGGCCAACAAGTCACGTAACTCCACACCATCTTCACCAAAGAGACACAAATGTAATTTACCTTTGGCCGAGATACGAAGACGATTACAGCTTTCACAAAAATTCTTTTCATACGGCATGATAAGGCCAATTTCACCCATATAATCTGGATGATAAAAAACTTGTGCGGGGCCATCATTGTTGTCTTTAATCTTCAATAACCATCCGTTCGCAATGAGATGATTACGAATACTCACACCAGAAACATGATGTTTACTAAAAAGACTGTCCATTTCACCGGTTTGCATTAACTCGATAAAACGTAATTGAATTGGGCGAGTTTTGATCCATTCTAAAAACTTCGGTAGTTCTTGAGAGTTAAGATCTTTCAGTAATACAGTATTAATTTTTACTTGTTCAAACCCTGCATCAAAAGCAGCATCAATGCCTTCCATTACCTGATGAAACATATTTTCACCCGTAATTTGGTAGAACATCTTAGGATCTAAACTATCAACACTCACATTGATATGGGTTAATCCCGCTTTACGCCATTCATGCACATGTTTGGCCATGCGGTAGCCATTAGTGGTGGTTGCCACTTTTGTAATACCCGGTTGACTTGCAACAGTACGAATAATATCAGTAAAATCACGGCGTAAACTCGGTTCACCCCCCGTGATACGTACTTTAGTGGTACCACAATCAGCAAAAGCCGCTGTCACTCGATGAATTTCATCCAACGTTAAAAAAGAGGGTTTCTTCTTATCTGTAGGCTGATAACCATCAGGCAGGCAGTAAGTACATTTGAAGTTACATACATCTGTAACTGAAAGTCGTAAGTAATAAAATTTACGATTAAAACTATCTTCTAATTGTTTAGCCACGGAACACCTTTCCAAATTCGGGAGGCCGATTCATTTCTAAACCAACCCTGGTGACATTATGTCACTGGCGTTAATCACTTATTGACTATTGATTATTTCCCTTATGGATCAATCAAACAGCACGTAGCAACTTAGTGAAAAAAGCTCGGAGTTATGGCAGTTGTGCCCATCAGTCGTTGATAAACTATTAATGTCACACAACGGCATGTCTTATTTAAAAGTATCAGAGTTTTTCGAAAATTGGCAAATAACTGAAAAAAACAGGCTGACATTCTACCTTTCGAGCCGAAACACGACAATACTAGTTAGGTATTTAACGCTAAAATTATGTCAATAGTGGAGGATTTATGTTCAATATAATGGAATCAGCGACGCTGGATGATATTGCCCTTTATCTACAGCGAGAAGAACGCCTTGATTCAGATTCTGCTCATGCAGCCGCACAGCAAGTATTAGGTAATTTTATTGAAATGCGCAATAAAGGTCTAATAAAAGGATGGTACTTTGATGAATTTGGGCATTTAGAGTTACTACCTACAGACAGTATTCAATCATGGATCGATCAAACAAAATAAACCGCCATAGGCACAATGAATTTTAATTTGTATCCATAAATTGAACGGTATATTGATAGATAGCCACACATAATCATTAAACCGTGGCTTTTATTTTATATAATCATGTGGTTAATTCATTATTACTTTTTTACCACATAGGTATCTAATTTTCTTATCTATTAGATAAAACACGTAATAGGTATAATTTAAATATATCATTACCAATAACATCAATAAAAGCACCACATAACACGCACTACTCTAACTAAAATCAATACTAACCAATAATGCACTATCGCATATCATTTGTTAAAATATACTCATACCATAATAATTAGAATAAACATCATGCCTACAAATAGTACAGCGACAACACGTATTGTTGCCATTGGTGGCGGTCACGGACTCGGTCGAGTCTTATCATCGTTATCCGATTACGGCTCACAGGTAACAGGTGTCGTAACAACGACAGATAACGGCGGCTCTACCGGTCGTATCCGTGCATGCCAAGGCGGTATTGCATGGGGTGATATGCGTAATTGTATTAATCAATTAATTACAGAGCCGTCTATTGGCTCTATGATTTTTGAATACCGTTTTCGAGGTACTGGTGAGCTTAATGGCCATAATCTTGGTAACTTAATGCTAACAGCACTGGATAATCTTTGTATTCGCCCACTTGACGCAATCAATTTAATTCGCGATATGCTTCACGTTAAGCCATACATCATTCCAATGTCTGAGCACCCTTCTGATTTAGCCGCTATCACTTACGATGGTCAAATCATTAATGGTGAAACCAGTGTTGATGAGTTAGCTGAAATTCCCAAACGACTCTATTTAGAACCCGCAGTACCCGCAACTAAAGAAGCCGTGAATGCTATTATGGAAGCCGATATTATACTATTAGGCCCTGGTAGCTTTTTAACCAGCATAATGCCGGTATTACTGTTGCGTGATATAGAACAAGCATTAAAAGTAAGCACCGCTAAAATTGCATTTATTACAAATATAGATAAAGAAAAAGGCCCAGCAGGAGAGATGAGCCTTAAAACGATGCTACATTGGTGTGAACGTGCAATGGCAGGAAGAGCGATAGATACCATCATTACTGATGTTCATCAACCACAGCTCGCACCTAAATACCAACAAATGGTACTTGATTTGGCTTCAAATAATCATGAATGGCGTCATGATCGTAATAAGTTAAAGCATGCGATTGATGAGCTCGTTGCTTCCCGCTAACTGTTTATACTCAATCGACATTCCTTCGACCATTTGTCTAAATTGAGGCAAATGGTCAATCATCCAAGTCTCTTGTCCTTGTCTTACTCGATATTCACATTCCTGTGCCATTAATGCTAAATCATCAGCACCAAAACTTGCAGCACTACTTTTAATCGCATGGCTAATATCACCGATTTGAGTGACGGATGGTTGGTCTGATAGCTTTTGTAAATACTGATCAAGCTCATCACTGAATACATTCAACAGTATCACCACGGTTTCATCACCGACTTCATCAGCCAATCTTTTTAATGTTTCTGCATTTATATTAGTTACCATTAATCAATCTCCTGACTACCCATAGTCTCTTGCCAAGTTTGTAATTTACGATAAATTGTCGATGGGCTTACTTCTAATAATCCAGCTGCACGAGGAATATTACCGTCACAAGCATCAATTGCCCATTGAATAGCGCGTTTTTCTACTATCCAAAGAGGTTCGATTTTATCTTTTGATATTTCATCAACAAATGATGTATTCACTGTAGATGTTAATGTATTTAATTGCGGATAGATTGGTGTAGGTGAAGCAATTTCCGTACCAAAAATAGCATTAATCGGTGGTGGCACCATTTCTTTAGTGACTTCTTCTGCGGTATTCAACACCACAATATTACGAATAATATTTTGCAACTCTCGCACATTACCCGGCCAAGAATAAGATTCAAAAAGTTGTAATACTTCTTTTGAGAAACGACTGAAATCTTTACCTTCTTCTAATGACATTAACCCTAATAATGCATGAGCAATTTCAATAATATCATCACCGCGATCACGTAACGGCGGTAAGGTAATGGGTATCACATGTAACCGATAATAAAGGTCTTCTCGAAAACGACCTTCCTGTACTTCTTGCCATGGATTTCTGTTAGTTGCACACACAAAACGCACATCAACATGACACGTTTTAGATGAGCCTACTTTTTGATAAGTCCCTGTTTGGATAAAACGCAATAACTTACTTTGTAGATCTAAATCCATCTCACAAAGCTCATCTAACATTAAGGTGCCATTATGTGCTATTTCTACTGCGCCTTGACGTTCTGTTGATGCACCAGTAAATGCACCTTTTACGTGACCAAATAATTCACTTTCAATCAGTTCTTTTGGAATAGCTGCACAATTTAGAGCAATAAAAGGTTTATCATGGCGAGGGCTAGCGGCATGAATAGCTTCTGCGCAAACTTCTTTACCCGTTCCACTTTCACCCGTTATAAATACAGTTGCTTTACTTGATGCCGCAGATTCAATCACACGATATACCGCTTGCATCGGCAAACTGTTACCAATAAAACCTTGATATTGCGCACCATCTGATTGTTTTGAAGAAGTATCAGACGGTGATTTAGTATTACCTTTAAGCACATTATTAACGGTAATTCGTAACCGATCAGCTTCACAAGGCTTAATTAAAAAATCTTGAGCACCTTGTCGAATTGCATCCACTGCAATATCAATAGAACCATGAGCCGTCATGATCACCACAGGAATTTTGCCGTGTTCTTGTCGTACTTGTTGCAAAACCTCCATACCCGTCATATCAGGTAAACGGAGATCTAATAAAATTAAATCTGGAATAATGTCTTTAATAAAGCTCAGTGCTTCTTTACCCGTGCCGACAATACTCACATTAAGTCCAAGAGGATTTAAGTAAGATTTATATAAGGCAGCCACTGACGCGGTATCTTCAACCATTAATACTTGGCGCTGTCGTGTAATGCTTTCCATTGCTCCTCCAAAAACGAACTCCCTGACCTAATTGTAATCAATACAACAGAAACTGGGTTCTTAATTTATATTTTTTATATTATGCCAGATATAGTTGCATAATGATTCGCATTTTGCGAAAAACAGTCTTTTTATGCGCACTAAAAATAGCAAATAAAAACGACAATTAATGATAAGCCCACAAGAAACCTTATAACATCGCATTAAAAAAGTTGGCATGGGGTATGCAATACTAACAGTGACTCTTATCTTAAGGGTCAACCTAGCCAACTGACGTTGTTGTGGATTCTTTCACTTAACAATGAAGCCAACCGAAACTTTTTATCGGCTGGCTTTTTTTTTACCTAAAAATCAAACGAGCACGTTAACTATTGGCAATAAATTGTTGTCTTAATTGATGGATTTTGTCACGGGTTTCAGCGGCTTGTTCAAACTCTAAGTTTTGCGCAAAGTCATACATTTGTTTTTCTAATCGTTGAATTTCAAGCTCAAGTTGTTGCGGGGTTAATATCGAATAAGTCCCTTTCGATTCTGCCACTTTATGTAAATCTGCCGCTTTATTACGTGATTTAGCGCGCCCACTCGGCGCACCCAATTCTAATAAATCCCCAATTTTCTTATTCAATTTTTGCGGGGTAATATTATGTTCTAAATTATAAATTATTTGCTTTTCACGTCGACGCTGAGTTTCATTAATCGCCCGCTCCATTGAGCCAGTTATACGATCACCATATAAAATAGCTCTACCTTCTATGTTACGTGCGGCACGTCCCATGGTTTGAATCAAGGATCGTTCTGAACGTAAAAATCCCTCTTTATCCGCATCTAAAATAGCAACTAAAGAGACTTCAGGAATATCTAAACCTTCACGTAATAAGTTAATCCCCACTAACACATCAAACTTACCTAAACGTAAATCACGAATAATTTCAACACGTTCAACCGTATCAATATCGGAGTGAAGGTAACGTACTTTCACCCCATGTTCAGTTAAATATTCAGTAAGATCTTCTGACATTCGTTTGGTTAGCGTAGTGACCAATACCCGCTCTTGTTTAGTCGCCCTAATATGGATTTCAGATAATAAATCATCTACCTGAGTCGCAACGGGACGCACTTCAACCTCAGGATCAAGTAAACCCGTAGGACGAACAACTTGCTCGGCAATATCCCCACCAGATTTTTCAATTTCATAATTACCGGGAGTCGCTGAAACGTAAATTGTCTGAGGTGCTAGAGATTCAAATTCCTCAAACTTCATGGGACGATTATCTAGCGCTGACGGTAATCGAAAACCATATTCAACCAGATTTTCTTTACGCGAACGGTCACCACGGAACATCGCACCAATTTGAGAAACAGTAACGTGTGATTCATCAATAATTAATAAACCATCGGCAGGAAGATAATCAAACAAGGTTGGTGGCGGCTCACCCTCGGCGCGACCACTTAAATAACGGGAGTAGTTTTCAATACCAGAACAAAAACCCAGTTCATTCATCATTTCGATATCAAATTGAGTACGTTGCGATATGCGTTGTTCTTCAACTAATTTATTGTTGTCCAATAATTGTTGCTTACGCTGGGTTAGCTCAAGTTTGATACCTTCAATCGCTTCTAGAATTTTCTCTCTTGGTGTCACATAGTGGGTTTTAGGATAGATCGTAGTACGGGCTAAATCACGTTGAATAATCGCACCAGTAAGTGGATCAAATGCGGAAATAACTTCAACTTCATCATCAAACAATTCCAATCGAATCGCTTCTTTTTCTGATTCCGCTGGAAAAATATCAATCACTTCCCCTCGAACGCGAAATGTTCCCCGCTCAAAAACGGCATCATTACGTTTATATTGGAGTTCAGCTAAGCGCCGTAAAATATCACGTTGATTAAGTACATCACCACGGCGTACGTGCAACATCATTTTTAAATACGATTCAGGATCGCCTAAACCATAAATGGCAGAAACAGATGCAATAATAATAACATCGCGTCGTTCCATTAACGCTTTAGTTGCAGATAATCGCATCTGTTCGATATGGGCATTAACTGAAGCATCTTTTTCAATAAATGTATCAGTGGTTGGCACATACGCTTCAGGTTGGTAGTAATCGTAATAAGAAACAAAATACTCAACCGCATTATCCGGAAAGAAATCTCTCATTTCACCATAGAGCTGAGCCGCTAAGGTTTTGTTGGGCGCCATAATAAAGGTTGGACGGTTAGCTTGTGCAATAACATTTGCAATCGTAAATGTTTTTCCTGAACCGGTAACGCCGAGTAAGGTTTGCTGTGCCAGACCAGAATCAAGTCCATCCATTAATTGTGCAATTGCAGTGGGTTGATCGCCCGCTGGAGAATAATCAGATACAAGACTAAACAGCTTACTCATTACATATATCCGTAATAACAATACTGAGTATCATTGTGAGCACCCACCCAATAATGTCAATACTGGTTTGGTTAAGTTTGAGAATTGTGGTGGCGAGTGGCGAGTGGCGAGTGGCGAGTGGCGAGTGGCGAGTGGCGAGTGGCGGAGTATAAAAATAGCTTCAGTAATAAAACATTACTTATTAAAATTTAAACACCAAATTCAATTTTAACAGCAAAAGTCACAACCTAATGTAAACACTAGGCCCCCTTTGGACTTTACATTTTATTACCGAAGCAAACCAACTAACGTTGAAATAAAAACAGATATTGACACATATAATCATTTTAACATTGAGCATTTCATCTCTTTCTGACCTTAATGGGAGAAAGTAAAAAGCAATAATGAATACAGAAACACTTAATGTCTTAAAATAATAAGTAAAAAAGTGACAACAATAAATACCAACCGCTGAATACATTGCGCCATATAAATAACCACCACTAATAGATAATGATGTAATTTATTATGCCAACATACGCATAAGATTAATAAACAATAAAATTTCATTTATTTCAATAAGATAAACAAAAACAATCCAAATTTATAATCCTAATTAAAATTAATGCTTATAATAATAAGTAGGAATTATTCATCAAATTTTATGTCTTTTTACTTAATAATAATTTTAAATTATATTCGCTTATTTATACCTAGCGAGTATCAGTGATATTATCGCCAAATAACGACTCCCTTATTCAATCAACTCAAACCTAACATATAATCATAATTGACATTTAATCTTGCCATTTTAAATATCATCCACAGCTTTTCCAAAAATTATCACTTTCAATATCACGCCATTGATATTTACATTTCTTCACTATTAATAATATTGTTATATTTATTTTTTACATTTATTCCTTATCACCATTGTTGTTACGACCAATTCCCTCATTAAAAATGTTATTAACACCAATGAGAATAACACGCCACATCGACATAGTTATCCACAGAAATTGTGGACAACCGTTAAAAACCCAAGTCGTTAGGCACTTCTTAAAAATCAAGCTTTTTTTGCGTCATATAAAAAAAGCTAACCAAAATGGTTAGCCTCTTTATTGATAAAATTGTAACAACAATACGTTAGTAGTTAATATCCATTAAAAACTGCACGTCATCGCCGGGCTGGTAATAAATAGGATCATTGCCATAACTAAAGAATTTTAATGGTTTACCGTTAGCAGCATGATAACTAATCTTATTATCTGTTACCGCTAACCATGTGCCTTCAGGAATACCAATAACAGGTTCATGCTTATTCACTTCAAGAAATTCTTCAATACGCTCATCACGGGTTTCACCCATATGACCTTCAACAGAAGCTTCTAAGTAATGAGGATTAATTTGGAAAGGCACGAAATTTAATGAAGATAGAATGGCACCAGTAACAATCGGCATATCGTTGGTTGTACGAATAGTTGGACAACCAATATTCGTTCCCGCACTCCAACCAATATAAGCCGTTCCTTTTTTCAGTACTGCTTTACGAATTGGGCCAACTAAACCTAAATCATGTAATGTTTTATTGAGTACCCAAGTATTACCACCACTAACAATAATGCCATCCGCTTGTTCGATAGCCATTACTGGATCTTCAGCACGATGCAATCCTGTCGCGATACAATCTAAACCCAATTTATCAAAAGTTGCTTGAACTAAAGCCACACGATCATCATGGCTTGAACGAATAACAGCATATGGGATCACGACAAAATGCTTCGCTCCAGTACGCTTTACTTGCTCAATAATGGCATCCGCAGCAAATTCCATCACATGCGTGTTACCCGCAATTTTACCGTTACTCAGTAATAAAATATCCATTGTTTCATCCTAATAACTTATATTTATTGGTTATACGTGTAATCACGAACACTATTTACATTAAATCCAGTTATATCAAACGCAGAATTGCCACACATTACAACCGTTACAATCACAATTTATTAAAACACCATTAAAAAACAGTTATCTTTTCATGAAAATCACTAATAACAAACACCTCAGATACAATACAAGATCAAAACACACACATTGAATTAATAATTTTTCGGTAACAATTAGCTCAAAAGAAGTATTTTATTTAACTAAAAACTTATATTTCAATCAACTACTCAAATTTAAGACCATTAATAGATAAAACCCTACCCTTGAGGAGTTGTTATAGCGCTCACAAAATCAGATAATGTTGGGATCTCTTGCAATGATAATGAACTCGGTATGACTGAATACCTTTTACTCCTCATCGGGACAGTGTTGGTTAACAACTTTGTACTCGTTAAATTCTTAGGTTTATGTCCGTTTATGGGCGTATCTAAGAAACTAGAAACAGCAATCGGCATGGGCTTAGCAACAACATTTGTGTTAACGCTAGCTTCTGTATGTGCGTATCTTGTTGAAACCTACATCTTAGATCCATTAGGTATCCAATATTTGCGGACGCTTAGTTTTATACTTGTGATTGCCTTTGTGGTGCAATTTACCGAAATGGTAGTGCATAAAACTAGCCCAACGCTTTACCGTTTATTAGGTATTTTTCTACCATTAATCACAACCAACTGTGCGGTATTAGGTGTCGCTTTACTCAATACCAATGAGCACCATAACTTCATTCAATCTGTTATTTATGGCTTTGGTGCGGCAGTGGGTTTCTCATTGGTATTAGTATTGTTCGCTTCTATGCGTGAACGAATTGCAGCGGCAGATGTACCAGCTCCCTTTAAAGGCGCCTCGATTGCAATGATCACGGCAGGTCTTATGTCTCTTGCCTTTATGGGCTTTACTGGATTGGTGAAATTGTAATGAGCGGGATCTTAATTGCTGCCATTGTAATCGCTGTTTTAGCAGCAATATGTGGCATTATTTTGGGCTTTGCTTCAGTGCGTTTTAAAGTTGAAGCCGATCCTATTGTTGAACAAATTGATGCTATTTTGCCGCAAACACAATGTGGTCAATGTGGCTTCCCTGGTTGCCGTCCTTACGCTGAAGCGATAGCGAATGGTGAAATCATTAATAAATGCCCACCCGGAGGCCAAGCTACTATTGAAAAACTTGCCGATCTGATGGGTGTCGAAGTGCCTCAGGCTTCAGACGAAGTGACCAAGAGTATTAAAAAAGTCGCTTTTATTCATGAAGACATGTGTATTGGTTGTACCAAATGTATTCAAGCCTGCCCAGTGGATGCCATTGTCGGCGGCACTAAATCAATGCACACGGTAATAAAAGACGAATGTACAGGCTGTGACCTTTGTGTTTCTCCTTGTCCTACAGACTGTATTGAAATGATTCCAGTTAAAGAAACGCCGGATAACTGGAAATGGCAACTCAATCAAATACCCGTTGTGAATATTGCTGCGACAGCGAATGCAGAAAAGGTTAAGCCATAGTCATGCTATCGATTATTGAACAAATTAAGCAAGGTAAATTGTGGGATTTCCACGGTGGTATTCACCCAGCGGAAAACAAAGCATTATCCAGTAAGCAACCGATTAAAGCGGCAGGCATTCCTCACGAATTAGTATTACCACTAAAACAACACATAGGTTCTCGTGGTGATATTATCGTCAACATTGGCGATCACGTACTCAAAGGCCAACCACTAACGCAAGGTGATATTGCGATGTGTGTGCCTATTCACGCCCCGAGTTCTGGCACAATCACGGCGATTGAGCAACGCACAACCGCCCACCCTTCTGGCTTAACCGATCTATGCATCGTCATTGCAACCGATAATAAAGACACTTGGTGTTATGCAACGCAATATCCAGATTATCAAGATCGCGATCCAGCTGAACTGATTGAAGCTATTCGTCTTGCGGGTATTGCTGGCCTTGGCGGTGCAGGTTTTCCAACTGCGCGTAAACTTCAAGGCGGTTTAGGTAACGTTGATATTCTGATCATCAATGCTGCTGAATGTGAACCTTATATCACCGCTGATGATCGACTCATGCAAGACTATGCAGATGAAGTCATCGAAGGTGTGCGTATTTTACGCCACATTATTGCGCCAAAATTAACCTTAATTGGTATTGAAGATAATAAACCTGAAGCAATCAAAGCATTAGAAGCCTGTGTCAGTGAAGACGATAATATTATTATTCGTGTTATTCCAACCAAATACCCTTCAGGCAGCTCTAAACAACTGGTTAAGCTATTAACAGGTCGAGAAGTACCGAGCCAAGCACGTTCAACCTCAATCGGGGTTATTATGCAGAACATCGGTACTGCTTTTGCGATTAAGCGCGCCATCGTTAATGGTGAGCCTTTAATTGAGCGCGTGGTCACGTTAACAGGTGAAGCCTTTAAGCAACGTGGAAATGTATTTGCATTACTAGGGACGCCTATTGCTTATTTGCTTGAAAAATTTGGTTATCAAGCCGATAAAAAATACCCTCGCGTCATTATTGGTGGCTCATTAATGGGCTTTACATTGCCACATGCCAATGTACCGATTACCAAAATTACTAACTGTATCTTAACGCCTAAACGTAAAGAATTACCGCTACATACTTACGAAATGGCCTGTATTCGTTGTTCTGCTTGTGCCGATGTTTGCCCATCTTCATTATTACCACAACAGTTACAATGGTATGCAAAAGATAAAGACTACGGCAAATGTGAAGAATATAACTTAAGCGACTGCATTGAATGTGGCGCTTGTGCTTATGTCTGCCCAAGTGAAATTCCATTAGTACAGTATTATCGTCAAGCTAAAGCTGAGATTTGGGAACGTAAACAAGATGAAATGAGTGCTGAACGCGCTCGTCAGCGTTTTGAAGCCAAACAACAGCGCATGGAACGCGATAAAGCGGATCGTGAAAACCGATTTGCTAAAGCTGCCACTGATCGTCGCCAAAGTATGGCAGCATCTGGTGGTGATGACGCCGTCGCAGCCGCCATTGCGCGAGTAAAAGCCAAACAAGCTGCTGCGGCAACAACACCAACTATCAAACCCGCTGTTGCAGCCGCTATTGCTAAAGCAAAAGCCAAGCAAGCCGCTTCAACATCAGAAGCGAATGCTGAGCCAGATAACAGTGAAATGGCTGCCTTACGTAAGCAGCGTAAACTTCAAGCTCGCGAGCAAAAAGCAGCCAAACATGCTGAATTAATGCAACAACAGCAAGCCGACACTGATCAACCATCTGCGAAAAATACAGATAAGAAAGATGCTGTCGCTGCTGCCGTTGCGCGTGCAAAAGCCCGTAAAGCCGCTCAGCAAGCACCAACGGCTATTGATGCTGAGCCCGTTGCCGCGGAGCCTGTTACCAAAGTGAACACTGACGCTGCGGTCGATCCTAAAAAAGCGGCTGTCGCTGCCGCCGTTGCGCGTGCAAAAGCCCGTAAAGCCGCTCAACAAGCACCAACGGCTATTGATGCTGAGCCCGTTGCCGCTGAGCCTGCTGCCGAAGTAAAGACTGACGTTACAGTCGATCCGAAAAAAGCGGCTGTCGCTGCCGCCGTTGCGCGTGCAAAAGCCCGTAAAGCCGCTCAGCAAGCACAAGTTAGCATCGAGACTCAAGCTCCCGTTAACGATGCAACAACAGACGCTGCACCTGCTGCCGAAGTGAACACTGACGTTGTTATCGATCCTAAAAAAGCCGCTGTTGCTGCTGCCGTTGCACGAGCAAAAGCCCGTAAAGCCGCTCAGCAAGCACAAGTTAGCATCGAGACTCAAGCTCCCGTTAACGATGCAACAACAGACGCCGCACCTGCTGCCGAAGTGAACACTGACGTTGTTATCGATCCTAAAAAAGCCGCTGTCGCTGCTGCCGTTGCACGAGCGAAAGCCCGTAAAGCAGCACAACAAGCAAATAAAGCACAATCCAACATTGAGGAAGAATAATCGTGGCTTTTAATATTGCCAGCTCACCCCATGCACATAATCGTCGCAGCACAAGTACCATCATGCGTACGGTTATTTTATGTGCAGCTTTTGGTGTTATTGCTCAATGCTACTTTTTTGGGTTGGGAACACTGATCCAAATTGTTTTCGCCTCTTTGTGTGCACTTACATTTGAAGCGATTGTACTTAAATTACGTCAACGTCCATTAGCACCTTATTTACGTGATAATACCGCGCTATTAACTGGGGTATTAATTGGTATTTCTATTCCCCCACTGGCACCGTGGTGGATCACCGTTATTGGCGTATTCTTTGCGATTGTTGTCGCGAAACACCTCTATGGTGGCATGGGTCAAAACCTGTTTAACCCAGCAATGGTTGCTTATGTCGTATTATTGATTTCATTCCCCGTTCAAATGACAACATGGCTACCACCCGCATCATTAAGTGCTAACCCTGTGACCTTTATGGATAGCCTGTCTGCAATCTTTACTGGTTACACACCTGATGGTTTCAGTATTCAACAGCTAAAAATGTCTGTTGATGGCTACACCATGGCAACCCCATTAGATACTCTAAAAACATCGTTAAAAACCGGACTGACAATTGCAGAAGCAATGAAAAAACCAGTTTACGGTACACTGGCGGGCATTGGTTGGGAGTGGGTTAACATTGGTTTCTTATTAGGTGGTTTATTACTGCTTAAATTGCGTATTATTCAATGGCACATTCCAGTCGCAATGCTAACGTCATTGCTGGTTATTAGTAGTGTTATGCATGTGCTTGATCCAAGTGTTGCCGCTTCACCGCTATTACATATGTTCTCTGGTGCAACCATGCTTGGCGCATTCTTTATTGCCACCGATCCAGTAACTGCCACAACCACCGTAAAAGGTCGACTGATCTTTGGTGCTTTTATTGGCGTAATGATCTACCTCATTCGTACTTGGGGTGGTTTCCCTGACGGGGTCGCCTTTGCAGTGCTACTCGCCAACTTATGTGTGCCAATCATCGATTACTACACTCGTCCACGCACTTATGGACACTAATAATGAGTATGCCCATGTTTAAATCCATGAAAAAAAATGGTCTGATTCTGGCTGTTTTTGCCTTACTGTCGACAGCATTAGTTTCTCTTACTCACTATTTAACGGCTGATCGTATTTTTGAACAACAGCAACAACAGTTACTAAATACACTTAATCAAGTTATTCCTGTCGCAAGCCATGACAACCTACTTTATAAGAGTTGTACGCTAGTTAAAGATCTACGTTATATCGGTACTAAATCACCGATGCCAGCTTATATTGCAACTCAAGCAGGTAAAACAACAGGGATTGCAATTGAAGGGATTGCACCGGATGGATACAGTGGCGCAATCAAATTAATTGTGGGCCTAGATACTAAAGGGGTTATCACTGGCGTTCGTATTTTAGAGCAGCATGAAACTCCAGGACTAGGTGATAAAATTGAAACATCAGTCAGTGATTGGATCTATAGTTTCACAGGTAAGCGAGTCAATGGCGCTAACGATCCTAAATTCCACGTCCGTAAAGATGGTGGTGAATTTGATCAGTTTACTGGCGCAACCATTACTCCACGTGCTGTAGTTAAAGCGGTAAAAAATATCTCGTTGTACTGGCAAAATAATCAACAGCAGATCCTAAGCCAGCCACTAGACTGTCCGAGTGAATAATTATGACCACATCTTATAAAGAGTTGATGAAAAATGGCTTATGGTACAACAACCCAACTGTCGTGCAGTTGTTGGGTTTATGTCCATTACTCGCGGTATCATCAACAGCAACCAATGCACTGGGATTAGGACTTGCGACGACCATGGTTTTGGTAATGTCTAACTTTACTATTTCAGTCATTAGAAAATTAGTCCCGTCAGAAATTCGCATACCTGTTTTTGTAATGATCATTGCATCACTGGTAACCTGCGTTCAGTTATTAATGAATGCCTATGTTTATGGCTTATATAAATCATTAGGTATCTTTATTCCGTTGATCGTAACTAACTGTATTATTATCGGTCGAGCAGAAGCCTTTGCCTCAAAAAATAAGCCCTTACCTGCGGTATTAGATGGTTTATGGATGGGTCTAGGTATGACATCTGCGCTATTTTTACTGGGTGCAATGCGCGAAATTTTAAGTAAAGGCTCATTATTTGATGGTGCCAACCGCTTATTAGGTGATTGGGCGTCGATGCTGCATGTTCAAATATTTCATTTTGACAGTAGCTTTTTACTCGCGATGCTACCGCCAGGCGCATTTATTGGCGTTGGTTTCATGATCGCTCTAAAAAATATTATTGATAAATATAAAGAAAAGAAACAATCACCCCAAGAACAACAACAACAACCGAAAGTGGAACGTGCACGTATTACTGATGTTAAGTAAGACGGTATTTGTGACTTTTCAGTACTAAAACTGGCTTTCGAGCCAGTTTTACTGTTGCTATAAATATTCTCAAATATGCTCATTATCCCTATAGGTGCTCACCCTTAATCATGGTGATATTGGCATTATATTGCATCAGGAAAGACTATGAATAATCAAAAACGGGTTCAAATATTAGAACGATTACAAGCGGAAAACCCACATCCACAAACTGAACTGCATTGGACGACACCGTTTGAGTTGTTAATTTCGGTATTACTGTCAGCGCAAGCAACCGATGTCAGTGTCAATAAGGCTATGGATAAGCTGTACCCTATCGCTAATACACCCCAAGCTATTTTTGATCTTGGGGTTGATGGCGTAAAACAATACATAAAAACCATTGGCTTATTTAATTCTAAAGCTGAAAACGTTATCAAAACTTGTCGTTTATTACTCGATAAACATAACGGTGAAATTCCTGAAGATCGCGAAGCATTGGAAGCCTTACCGGGAGTGGGACGTAAAACAGCAAATGTCGTCCTTAACACAGCATTTGGTTGGCCGACTATTGCGGTTGATACTCATATTTTTCGAGTCTGTAATCGCACCAAGTTCGCTATTGGAAAAAATGTCGAACAAGTAGAACAAAAATTACTAAAAGTAGTCCCTGCCGCATTTAAAGTTGATGTCCACCACTGGCTTATTTTACATGGGCGCTATACCTGTATTGCACGTAAACCCCGTTGCGGTAGTTGTATTATTGAAGACTTATGTGAGTATAAAGATAAAGTGGAAATTTAATTGTAATGCTGCGAGTAACAAGAGTGAAAGCAGCCTTTCTAGTACGTTCAACCGGTAATTTACTTGCGCTTTAAACCTCACTACGTCCTAATGAAATCACCACTCGGCGGTTTTGATTACGACCGACAGGAGTGGAATTATCAGCAATCGGTCTTCTTTTTCCATAGGCTTCTACTTGAATTCGATTTTCAGGTAAACCTAACCCTTTAAAATAACTTTCAATTTTTACAGCTCGTTGTTCCGATAAACGTTGTCCCTCTACCGTACCAAGCGCTGAATCACTGTATGCCGCCACCAGCACTAAATCAATATCATCTGAATAACGAACATAATCAGCAATTTGTGACAATCGTTGTTGAGACATATTATCCAGCTCATCACTGTCACTATTATAATGCAGAATCGTAAAGGCAATATCATCAAAGCTAAATGGCATTAAGTTATTCAAACATTGACTAAAGTCTTGATATGACTTATTAAAATTCACCGCAGATAAACCGACTTCTAATTGGCGTTGTTGCTGTACTGGCCACGTTTTATAACTAAAAGTAGGATTACGCCCATCTTCTAACTCTGCTAACATTTGCCATGCAGTATTACCTTCAATGTACCCATCAAATTGTTTGAAAAATTTCAAATTAGTCATCGCATAAGCCGCGTCACCCGGCATCCATAATGGGGGCATCGATGTGAGTTTAACGTTTCGTGTCGCGCCCAATTGACGGTTCATTTTTAATTCAAAGTGAAGATTCATTTTCTTACTCGAACGAGCTGAAAATTGCGCACTACCATAGCCGGGAATATCATGATTTAAACGACATTCTAAGGGAGTATCAATAATCACTTGCCATTGTGATTGGCTTGGTTGCGCCAAATAATTTTTAGCCATGGCGGTTGGCATGGAGAAAAAGACACTTAGGATTAATCCAACTCGCAACCAAGGTGTTAATAATTCAATTAAATTCATTTTATAACCAAATTAGAAGAAGATAATACAGCGACAATGACAACGGTGTATGTCTATATCGGCACCCATGACGTGAGCTTTAGCTTTCTTTTATTTATAAAATCACCAATGGATAAAATTATGCACAGAGGTTTAACAGCAATGAAATTAAGCCGTTAATCTGCCATAATATCGGATTCTATTATTTTGACAGCAGTGCTATGAGCCAAGATAACCAATTTAACACCTTAAAAAGTCGCTTTCGCGGCTACTTTCCTGTCGTCATTGACGTTGAAACGGCCGGTTTTGATTCAAAAACAGATGCCTTATTAGAAATTTGTGCTGTCACTTTACAGATGGATGAAGATGGTTGGTTAAAACCTGCAACAACCATTCATTTCCATGTTGCACCTTTTGAAGGCGCGATTTTACATAAAGAAGCCTTAGAATTTAATGGTATTCGCGACCCATTTAGCCCATTACGGGGTGCGGTATCAGAAGAAGTGGCACTAAAAGAAATTTATAAGCAAATCAGAAAAGAACAAAAACACACTGATTGCACTCGTGCGATCATGGTGGCGCATAACGCAACGTTTGATCACAGCTTTGTGATGGCAGCATCAGAGCGTGCGAAACTAAAACGTAATCCATTCCATCCTTTTGCGACCTTTGATACTGCCGCATTAAGTGGTTTAGCGTATGGACAAACAGTACTGGCTAAAGCATGCCAAACTGCAGAAATTCCCTTTGATAACCGTGAAGCACACTCAGCGCTATACGATACCGAGCGTACCGCTGAATTGTTTTGTAAAATAGTCAATAAGTGGAAACAATTAGGTGGGTGGCCGCTATGCACTCCCACAGGAGAGCCATCAGCAGAATAATTTATCCTTCTCCTGCTCTTTATTAAGCCCATCTTAGTATGGGTTTTTTTATACTTCCCCGATATCTCATTTATATCTTATCGATACCTCACCATTAGCGATTCCCCGTCCTCTCATTAAAAATAACCGTCCAATCCAACAATTAATTCGTATAATTTAACAAATATACAACATTACTCTTATACTTGATCTGTAATGCGTTTTGTTTTTCCTCATGGATGAATAAAAAATGAAATAATAACCGTTGAGAGGCAGAATAATGTCCGTAAATATACGTTATATTTCCCTTGTTCTTTGTAGCTGTCTTACCGCCACTTCCGCCTTTGGTGCGGGGTTTCAAGTATCAGAACAATCAGCATCAGGTTTAGGCCGAGCCTTTGCAGAGCGGTATGCCAAGCATCGCCATTATCAGCTCAGTACTCGCCACCGGAAGTGATATTGATAAAGCCACAATTATTGCGCAATTGGCAACACTTAATATCACCCCAGCAGATATTGCAGCAGCCGCAGATCCTCAAGTTCAAAATAAACTCTTGGTCGCATTAGCGGGTTCAACCTTAACCTTAGCAAATGGTAAGCAACTTGATCCTCAACGCCTAATCACCCGCTTTAGCCCATTACCTAAATTACAATCAGTACAATATATTGATTACACCTTAATTTTACCTACAGCCGCCAAGTGTGACGATATAGGAAAAAACAGTACCAATATTTATTTACATGGCATTACCAGCCACAGAGGCACTGTAATCGCACTTGCTGACAATATTATTAATGATCATTGTCAGGCTATTTTTGCGATTGACCATCCTCTACATGGAAGCCGCACTATTGATGGTGTACCCGGCAGTGCCAGTGATGGTCATCCTGAATATTATTTAAACTTATCCGCTCTTACTGTCGCCCGTGATAATTTACGCCAAAGCACTACGGATATTATTAATTTACGAGCAACCATTGGCAAAATCTTAACAACAATTGCTGAAGGTGATAGCACTACCATCAATAATTTGGGGCATTTAAAAACCTTAAATCCAACCCAAGGCGTCACTTTTATTGGTCACTCTTTAGGTGCAATTACCGGGATTAGTGTCGCCAATATTGCTAATCATAGCCTTGGATCACCACTAATAGATGCCGCTTACTTTGATATTCATACCCTCGCATTAGCCAATCCTGGCGGCGAAATTCCTTATCTACTGCTTAATTCAGGTAGCTTTGGTGATTTTGTCAAAGGTAACTTAATGCTCAGTAGTAATGCTGAATTTAAAGCGTTTTGTGACCAACAATCATTAACGGCTGCGGCGTGTTTTAATGCTTATCAAACACTGTTAATCTCGCAAGGCGATCCCACATCACTCGCCACATTAGCCGCTATTTATACCACCTTTAACCGCTTTGCTTATGCCGCTCAAACTGTATTAGATACCATAGATCCCACCAATCATGCACCACAGGTCAATCCAAGTACGGCATTATATTTAGCACAAGTAAAAGATGATGCGACGATTCCTAATCTGACGCCACTAGGAGCAACGGTTGAGGGGACAGATATCTTGCAACCCTATTCTCCTTTTACCGGTACAACCCCATTAATTTCTAACCTTAATCTCACCATTACCCGTCAATCCATCACTAATCAATTGATTCATAGTGCAATATTATTTAATCAAGGTAATCATTCTTCATTATTAAATCCAATAGTCAGCCCTGCGGTGACACAAGAAATGCAGACTGAAATAGCATCATTTATAAATACAAAGGGACAAAATCTAACGATTAACAATAAAAATGTAATTATGCCAACACCTTAAATTTTTATTTGATAAAACTGACCAGAATAAAAGCGAGTCTAATACTCGCTTTTTTTTGTCATATAAAACAATATGATGCTCTCACATTACGGTTATTAACTATAAATATAATCAAAAAATTATTTCTCGACAAATGCTGAAAATCAAGCACACTGTGAGATATGGGATCAAAGTCTCATAATAATAATTAAATCTCGTATTGCAGTGGTTATCACTGATAAACAAACGAAGTAATAATGCAAACAACGGATGGAACTCACGTTTTATGAACCCTGTAATTATCGCCGTATGCATCATGCTGGTACTCGCTTTAATGCGCGTCAATGTCGTGGTCGCACTTACATTTAGTGCCATTATTGGTGGCCTCATCGGAGGATTATCTCTTACCGATGCAGTTTCAGCCTTTGAAGGTGGTTTAGGCGGAGGAGCAACAACCGCTCTAAGCTATGCCATGTTAGGTGCTTTTGCTGTCGCTATTTCGCGTTCAGGCATTACCGATGTCCTAGCTCAAAAAGTCATTAAACACATTAGCGGCCATGAAAATATCGCGGCTGCTACTGGTGTAAAATATAGCGTTCTTATCATTTTAGTGTTACTAGCCATTTCTTCTCAGAACGTTATCCCTGTCCATATCGCTTTTATTCCAATTGTAATTCCACCATTACTGCATGTGTTTGCCAAACTTAAACTTGATCGTCGCTTAATTGCCTGTGTATTAACGTTTGGTTTAGTCACGCCTTATATGGTACTTCCTATTGGTTTTGGCGGTATTTTCCTAAATAATATTCTACTGAAAAACTTACATGATAATGGGTTAGATGTTGTAGCAAGCCAAGTGCCGATTGCCATGATATTGCCCGCTTGTGGGATGTTGTTTGGTTTACTAACCGCTATTTTTGTAAGCTACCGAAAACCACGCGAATACTCAGTAGAAAAAATTCTTGCCAGTGAGCCAGAGAAAAAAGCCATTGATATGCGCCATGTTTATGTTGCTGTTGGTGCCATTTTTGCCGCATTAGGCGCACAACTTTATAGTGGTTCAATGATTATCGGCGGCTTAGTCGGTTTTATGGTATTTACCTTCACTGGCGTCATCAAGTGGAAAGAAACCCACGATGTGTTTACTAAAGGTGTGCACATGATGGCAATGATCGGTTTTATTATGATTGCAGCGGCAGGTTTTGCGGCAGTAATGAAAGCGACAGGTGGCGTTGAAACCTTAGTTAACTCATTAGAAGGTGTTATCGGCAATAACAAACCATTGGCGGCATTATTAATGCTTGTGGTGGGTTTATTGGTCACGATGGGTATTGGCTCATCGTTCTCTACCATTCCAATTTTAGCAACGATTTACGTGCCATTATGTTTGTCTTTTGGTTTCTCGCCAATGGCAACAATTGCTATCGTAGGTACAGCTGCCGCGCTGGGTGATGCGGGTTCTCCAGCCTCTGATTCAACCTTAGGTCCAACATCGGGTTTGAATGCCGATGGACAACATGACCATATTAGGGATTCTGTAGTACCAACGTTTATTCACTACAACTTGCCGTTAATTGCCTTTGGCTGGATAGCGGCAATGACACTTTAGTGATTTAACACTAAATGCTAATACAAAAAAACCGCCAACAATTTGTGGCGGTTTTTTTTATCAGTGCAAAATAACACACTTAACAAACTAACTTATTCAGCAGCTTGTGCATCACGACGTGCAGCAGACTCTTTAATTAATGTCTGTAATTCACCTTTTTGGAACATTTCCAAAATAATGTCACAGCCACCAATTAACTCACCATCAATCCATAATTGTGGGAATGTTGGCCATTGCGCATAAATAGGTAGTTCTGCACGAATATCTGGGTTTTGTAGAATATCTACAAACGCAAATTTTTCACCGCAGTTCATTAGCGCTTGTGATGCCTGTGATGAGAAGCCACAGCTTGGTAATTTTGGAGAGCCTTTCATGTACAACAAAATAGCGTTATCTGCGATTTGTTGCTTAATTTTATCGATAGTTTCCATAGCTTCCTCGTACAAATTTAATAATCATTTATTATAAACCCTACCATTCTACTTGGTTATCGTCACCAATAAAAATACTTTCAAATTATGTTTAGGTTCTCTTTTAAACAATAAAGCGTAATCTTAGTTATATCGATATCTATTAAGTGGTTATTGACCTTACCAATAACGAGGTATAGGGTATTTTTTTAAGCTTAATGCTTTTAATAAACTAAAAACTTGCTAAAATAAAACGGTCAGATTCAAATAATAAGTAGGCGCCAACGTCTACTAGAAGTAATGTCGTGGGCATAAGCCCAATAACTAAAATTAAAATGGAGAATTGAGCAATGGCATTTGAACTACCCGCTCTACCGTACGCAATCAACGCTCTTGAGCCACATATCTCTCAAGAAACGCTAGAATACCATTACGGTAAGCACCACAACACATACGTTGTTAAGCTAAACGGTCTTGTAGAAGGTACTGACCTTGCTGAAAAATCTCTTGAAGAAATCGTACAGACTTCTACTGGTGGTGTTTTCAACAATGCAGCTCAAGTATGGAACCATACATTCTACTGGCATTGCCTAAGTCCAAATGGCGGCGGCGAGCCAACAGGCGAATTAGCAGATGCAATTGTTAAAGCATTTGGTTCTTTCGCAGAATTCAAAGCTAAATTTACAGATTCTGCAATCAACAACTTTGGTTCAGGCTGGACATGGCTTGTTAAAACTGAAGATGGCGCATTAGAAATCGTTAATACTTCAAACGCAGGTTGCCCTATTGCAGAAGAAGGTCTGAAAATGACACCTCTTCTAACTGTAGATGTTTGGGAACATGCTTACTACATCGATTACCGTAATATGCGTCCAAGCTACATGGATGCATTCTGGGCATTGGTAAACTGGGATTTCGCTGCTAAAAACCTAGCCGCTTAATTTACAGTAGTAAAAATACTAAAAACCCGCTGATTTAAGCGGGTTTTTTTATGACTCTAATCTTTAATATTAAGCTTTAGCGGCTAACAAAATACGTAACGTACGTCGTAATGGCTCAGCAGCGCCCCAAAGTAACTGATCGCCAACGGTAAATGCATTAAGGTACTCATCACCCATTGCTAATTTACGCAATCGGCCCACAGGTACTGATAATGTCCCCGTTACTTTTGCAGGGCTTAATTCCTGAACGGTAATGTCGCGTTCATTAGGGATCACTTTTACCCAATCATTATGGGATGCAATAATCGCTTCCACTTCATCAAGCGGTACATTTTTCTTAAGCTTTAATGTTAATGCTTGGCTATGACAACGCATTGCGCCAATACGCACACACGTGCCATCAATTGGAATAGGGTTGTCTTGCAAACCTAAAATCTTATTGGTCTCAACTGACGCTTTCCACTCTTCTTTGCTTTGACCATTATCACGCTTAACATCAATCCATGGAATCAATGAACCGGCCAGTGGCGCGCCAAACTCTTGAGCAGGAAAATCTTTAGCACGTAATGTTTGCGCGACTTTACGATCAATATCTAAAATCGACGTTGCAGGGTTGGCTAACTCACTAGCAACAGAATCATTAACCACACCCATTTGACGAATTAACTCGCGCATGTTCTTGGCACCAGCCCCCGATGCCGCTTGATAGGTTTGCGATGTCATCCACTCAACCAATCCCGCTTTATATAAGCCACCCACAGCCATTAGCATTAAACTAACCGTACAATTACCGCCAACATACGTATTAATACCACTATGAATACCTTGTTGGATCTGATCAAAGTTAACCGGATCAAGGGTGATAATTGCATCAGATTCCATACGTAACGTTGATGCCGCATCAATCCAATAGCCTTTCCAGCCCGCGTGACGTAATGCTGGATACACTTTCTCAGTATAACTACCACCCTGGCAGCTAATAATCACATCAAGACGCTTTAACGCTTCAATATCAAATGCATCTTGTAATACACCGGCATCTTTTCCAAAATTAGGTGCAGTTAAACCTACTTGTGAGGTGGTAAAAAAGACCGGATCGATAACGGCAAAGTCACCCTCCTCGACCATACGCTGCATTAATACAGATCCCACCATGCCACGCCAACCAACCAATCCTACTGTCATCATTTGCAACTACACTCCCTGTTGTATTGAAATTATGTTGAAGTTTATTTATCCATCTATAGAGATTTACAGGATTAAAAACAAGCATAATTTTCAATTATAAATAAAAAAATTCGCCTTTAACATAATCATATTTAACGGTTCAGTTGCCATTTGAATTTCTTATCAGTCACATTAGCTTTTATTATCACTAATAAAACCCGACAAGAAAAGAATAAAAAACAACCATTAACCACCAAAAAACAGGAATTAATGTCTATTAAAAGAGCTTTTTTATAAATTATGCAACCAAACTAATAAAAAGCTAGCATTGTCATATCTTTGAAAAAAAAGTCTTTCCCTGATAATCTCCACCGCTGTGATTAAGTAGGTCAATAATCCATAACTATTATAGTTAATAGGTTTTTATACTTTATCTAACGCTTTTTATGCCATTTTTATAAATACATTATGACTTTATAATAAACATAAAACACAACGTAAGAACCAGCAATTAACACTAAAAGAACAACTAAAGTTAGTGTTTTACGAAAGATTGGTACCAAAAAGACTTAGATCACATAAAGAAACATTATTTATCACGATGATAAATCAATTTGATAGAGTAGCGCCGATTCAAGCGCCGTCTTTTTCAATCCGATTTAAAAACCAATGATAAATAGTATTGATTGGTTGGGTTGGACCCAATTTCAACAAACTCGATAAAACAAGGTTAGAAGTATGGAAAAACAGACCATTGTGAAATTACCCTCAGTAATGCAAGTCATTATTGCCCTCGGTATTTTCCTTGCCCTTGCATTCTCTTTTACCTCAAAATTGAATTTGCCAATCCAACTAGCATTATATATTGGCTGGTTTGTGATTATTGCATTAGGTATTAAACTTGGACACGATTACAAATCGTTAGAAAAAGCAGCGACTAAAGGCATTGCTAACGGTTTAGGTGCAGTATTAATCTTATTAGCTGTAGGTTCATTAGTCGGTACTTGGATTGCTGGCGGTATTGTTCCCACCATCATCTATTACGGACTTGAAGCGATTCACCCTTCCATTTTCTTGCTAGCAACAATGATCATCTGTTCATTAACCGCATTAGCAACAGGCACATCTTGGGGCGCTGCGGGTACTGCGGGTATTGCAATGATGGGTATTGGTCAAGGTTTGGGTATTCCCGCACCAATGACAGCGGGCGCCGTCCTCTCTGGCTGTTATTTTGGTGATAAAATGTCACCACTATCAGATTCAGTGATCCTTGCCTCTTCAATGTCTAACGTTGAGATCATGGAACACATCAAAGGCATGTTACCTATTGCACTGATCAGCTATATCATCACAGGTATTCTATTTACAGCAGTCGGTTTCCACTATGCTGGTAGTGTTGATATGTCACAGGTTGATTCTGTAATTGCGGCAATGGATAAGCAATTTGTTATTTCGCCATTATCTTTTATTCCCGTCATTATCGTACTAGTGTTATTAGCGTTCCGTTTACCTTCTTTCCCTGTTATTTCATTTGGTTCACTACTCGGTATTGTATGGGCCATTATGGTTCAGGGCATGGATCCTCTTAAAGCGATCAATGCAGCTTGGGCGCCATTCTCTATCAGTTCAGGGGTTGAGTTTATTGATGCCATCTTGAACCGTGGTGGTATGTCGTCAATGTTAGGGTCAGTTGCGGTCATTATCTTTGGTTTAGGTTTTGGTGGCTTACTGGATAAAGTCGGCGTACTACAAACCATTGCCCGTTTATTTGAGCGTAGAGTCAACTCAGCAGGTAGCCTTGCTGTTTCTACTATTGCAACCGCTTTCTTGGGTAACGTCTTTGGTTCAGCAATGTACGTATCATTAATTCTAACACCAAAGATTTGTGCCAAGAACTATGACCGCTTAGGTTACCAACGTAAAAACTTGTCTCGTAATGCCGAGTTTGGTGGCACGCTCACCTCCGGCATGGTGCCGTGGAGTGATAATGGTATCTATATGGCGAGTATTTTAGGTGTTGCTACCTTCTCTTACGCACCATTTATGTGGCTTAGCTTTGTCTGCATTATCGTCACCATTGTGACGTCTTACATGGGCTGGTTTGTGGATCGTTGTCCACCAGCAAGTGCAGAACAACTAGCAGAAGATGACGAAGATGAACTAATGACAGTAAAACGTTTAACGTCATAAACTGTATTACACCATCTCGATTATATTAACGCACCTCTAAAGAGGTGCGTTTTTTTTATTAAAACAAAGATAAAAAACCGCACTTCCCCACCAACAAATCATCACACAACCAATTGATACCTAATAGGTATTTATTAAATAACTTGTATCTCTGACGTCTTATTTCCAATCACAACACGTCCTTTATTGACTCAACTATCAGCACCTTTATAGAGCCAGTTCACAAATATAAGATCCATATTTCATCAAACTTACTTTTCAATCCAACACCTTGACCCCTGTCAATATTCCAAATTCATTTTTAATGAAAATACCGCTATTACCGAATAAACCACTACTTACAAGATTTAAAAACATAACCATAAAAATAATTATCGGTGTGTGTTGGGTAAACCATTTTTTATTTTACGTTTTATAAGGATATATCGATGAATAATAATGCAATAGAAGGTCGTAAAGTTACTATTGGCAGCTACCTTGCCCTCATTTTTGCCGTCATTTTCTTTTCAGGCGCACTGCAATCGAATCAATGGTATGGCGTCTTTGACTTCACAACCTTAAATGGCTCATTTGGTAATGTGGTTTATTCAGTTAACGATACTGCAGAAGGTGTAGAAGCGGCATCAACTTCATTCCGAGGCAAAGGCGGTAACGGTGCCCGTGATGGCTTTATTTTTGCGCTAACATTAATTCCAACAGTAATGTTTGCTTTAGGCATGATCAATGTGCTTGAACATTACGGTGCGCTCGATGCTGCGCGTAAATTATTAACACCACTACTTCGTCCATTAATGGGTATTCCAGGTAACTCAGGTTTGGCATTAATTGCTTCATTACAAAGTACTGATGCAGGTGCTGCAATGACCCGTCAGTTACAGGATGAAGGTCATCTAACCAAACGAGAAACTGACATATTTACCATGTTCCAGTTCTCAGCAGGCGCTGCGATTGTTAACTTTTTCTCATCAGGTGCGGTGTTATTTACCTTAACCACAGCATCAGGTGAACCCGCAGTTACCTCTTCTATCGGTCTTGCAGTTGCGATTATGTTTATCTTTAAATTCGTCGGCGCAAATATTTTCCGGGTGTATTTAAACATCACCGAAGGCAAAGACAACAAAGACACTAAACCAACGACTGTTGCTCAGGAAAACGCATAATGACTATTACAAAAAAACCAATGATTACTGATATTTTTGTTGAAGGCGCGAAAAAAGGTTGGGTAATTGCTACCACCTCCACAGTACCTAACGTATTAATGGCGTTTGTGATCATCAAAGCATTACAAATCACCGGTGCATTGGAATTAATGGGGACATTATTCTCACCTATTATGGCTATTTTTGGTCTGCCTGGTGAAGCTGCTGCGGTACTGATTGGCGCATGGATGTCAATGGGCGGCGCGGTAGGTGTGGTTATTACCTTATTTGACCAAGGTATTTTAAATGGTGAACACATTGCCATTCTTGCTCCTGCGATTTATCTAATGGGCTCACAGGTACAATACATGGGCCGTATTATGGGGCCAATTCGTACTGAAGGTCGCTACATTCCAATCATGATTGCTATTTCAGTTCTGAATGCCTTTGCAGCCATGTTTGTGATGAACGTATTAGTGTAATGACGTAACACACTGGAGCGGTCTTCGTTCCAGTGTGGTCCTCTCTTTGATTACCGATAAGCCACCAATGGCTTGGAGCCTTTACTATGTCTTTTTCTCTCAATAATTATCTTGAAGAACTACGCCCTCTTATTAATCTTGATTGCGGTACATTAACGGTTGATGGTATCGATGTTGTTGCAACCACTATGGCGCAGAAATACCTTGATTTAGGTTGGAATGTTAAACGTATTGATTGTGGTATTGCAGGCACTGGTCTTGAAGTGCGTAACAAGCCACAAGCAGATCATATTGATGTAATGCTAATTGGTCACATGGATACAGTCTTCCCTGTTGGCACTGCTGCTGCTCGTCCGATGACCCATGATAATGAGCGCGCTTATGGTCCTGGCGTATCTGACATGAAATCAGGCTTATTAAGTGTGGTTTATGCTTTGCGTGATCTTGATCCTACCGCGCTCGATGCTTTATCCATTTGTGTATGTATGAATCCAGATGAAGAAATCGGTTCGCTGCATTCAGAAACATGGCTAAAAAGCGTTGCCGTTAACGCTAAACATGTTTTAGTTGCAGAAGCTGCGCGTGCCGATGGCTCATTAGTTAAAGCACGTAAAGGCATGGCACGTTACCGTTTAAGTTTCCACGGTAAAGCAGCGCATGCAGGTAATGAGCCTCAAAATGGTCGCAGTGCGATCACAGAAATGGCACATTGGATTTTAGCAATTAATGCTCTGACTGATTTTGACTCTGGCACCACATTAAATGCAGGGGTTGTCAGTGGTGGTACTGGCGCGAACATTGTGCCAGATTTCGCAGAAGTGGTGGTTGATGTTCGTTTCTGGGATAACGATGAGTATGCGGCGGTTGATGCTCAAATTCGTACACTAACAGAAACACCGTTTGTTGATGGTGTAACGATTACCGTTGAGCGAGAAGCACATAAGCCGTCTATGGTACCAAGCCCACAAACTGAAGTATTAATGGCACAAGTTGAAGCCGTTGGTAAAGAGTTAGGGATTGATATTACATGGCAAGCGGTCGGTGGCGGTTCTGATGCAAACCTAACCGCAGTATTAGGTATTCCAACCTTAGATGGTTTAGGGCCAATTGGTGCGGGTTTCCACAGTGCTGATGAATGGCTAGATTTAGCGTCGATTGAACCACGCATTCGTTTGTTACAACAAGTGCTAGTGAAAATTTCTCAGCAATAACCGATTAAAAAGCATTAAAAAAGGCTGCATTTCTGCAGCCTTTTTTCCTTTTAAGTAATACATAATGGCATTACCAAAGGAAGGACAATCGTTTCAGTTGTTAGGTTAAATCAATATCTGTTTAACAAAATCAATATGGATTTAACTCGTTTTTGCGATAATATCGGCTTTCGCGGCTGTCATTTGGACACTACGTAAATTGTCTAACTTAAAGTGTATAGCCCGAAATGGATGACGCCAAAAATAATGCGGATAACTCCAGCGTAAAATATGGATCATCTGAAGACGCTTCGCAGATTGATAGCAATGCCCAATACAATGCACACAACTTGGTTTCTCTTCACCAAGACGACAACCTGTTACTCTCTCTTCAACATACTCGATAAGACTTTCACATTCAGAGCACATTACGGCTCCACGGTGCAACGTTTTACAATATAGGCGAATCATCGCTTTCACTGTATTCAGTTCACGCTGCGAACGAACTGAATGATTGTTAATAACTATCATAGTTGCGCCATTATCCATCCCTCCCTCTCACTGCCAATGACAAAGATCAAATTTAATCTAAAATCAGAACCTAATGAGCGAAAATCAGAATAACAATCATGCCGCTGGTGGTTTATTACACTTTAATACATTGTTCGAATAAATTTAGAACAATGTACAAATATAAAAAGATACTATCAATGTTCAATCTCGGCGCTTTAAATAGCAAAAAACCACTGTGATATATGCAAATATTAGTGAGTGCATACTTCACAATGGCTTTATTTATGACTAACAACGCGGCATAACAACCGTTATTAATTATCGCTATTTAAACGACGTAATAACTGATCTTTTAAATTAGGCGGCGTGCCTTTGATGGTTAAAGTATCGGTTTCGGCATCATAGAAAATACGCTCACCTAATAACATACTGTCAAAGTTAAGTGTCATACCACCGCCTGAACCCACAAACTTGGTCAATTTACGCATTGCAGTACGATCGGCAGGAAAACTTTCTTCTAACTCATAACCTTGCTTAGAGGCAAAATCATAGAAGTTAGTGCCGTTATCAGCAGCAGGTAATTCACTTGATAATTCTTTAACTGTCACTTCATCACCGGCTTGCAACTGACCATTACAATAATCATAGACTTGCTTTCGGTATTGTTGTTTTTCTTCTTTATCTAAGCGTGAATCCGCACAAAAATCTTCTACGGCTTGCATCAATACTTGATTTTGAACTTTTACGTCTAAGCCAATTTCTGCCTGCATAAAGTCGAGAAAGAAATCAGCAATCTTGCGGCCAACGCGTCCCTTAATAAAGGTTAAGTAACGCGTTGATTCAGGATTAGTTTCCCATGATGACAAATCAATTCGAGCAACAATATCCATCTTATTAATATCAAGATAATCAGTCGCACTGATGCCTAATTGATCGGTCACTTTCATGCTATGACACGTCGGTAACATGCCAATAAACAAATAATCAGTTGCCAATGACTGATATTCAGCCATGACTAACGTACCCGCTTCAGCAAACGGATATTTAACTAATTCAGCCTGTAAACGTTGCACTGCTTGATTAGAAAATGTTAGAAAATCTAACTCGCCTTGACGAAATTGTTTCAACCAATGGGCAAACTCACTATCAGCAGCAAAATGAGCAAAGCCTTTTGTGCCTTTACTGCTATAAATTCGATGCAATTCAGCAACAAGATCTTCAGTCGCAGAATCATTATCAAGCGTTTGATTTCTAAGATGAATTTCTAGCTCATCTTGGCCGTTTTTTACTAATTGATGTAGAATGACGTTCGAAAGTGTAAGACTCATAATGGAAAAGGTTTTCAGGAAAACTGAACTCTAGGTTATCATAAGTCGTTATCCTAAACATTAAACAAGATTTCCTATGCCAATTACTTCAAAATACAGCACTAAAAAAGTTGAACAAATCATTGATGACGTGTTCGATGTTCTAGACAAACATAAAACATCACCAGAATTAGCCTTAATGGTTGTCGGTGATATTGCTACTAATATTATCAATGCTAATGTACCTGTTGCACAACGTGAAGTTCTTGCACAAAAATTTGCAAAAGCACTACAGGCCTCAATTAAAAAAGATTAAGTTTAGCTTTAAACAGTTAAACATAGCATTGAAGACTGAGAAGAATTGACATTTATGGTCGCCAGCACATACAAAGACAAAGTTTCCCAGCTAATTAGTTGGGGACACTGGTTTAGCTTTTTCAATATTATCGCTGCCATGCTATTGGGCACGCGCTATATTATTTATTCAGAATGGCCGACAACAACGATCGGGCAACTGTATCTAGGATTAAGTTGGGTCGGACATTTTGGTTTCCTTGTCTTTGGTATTTATATACTGATCCTCTTTCCTGCGAGTTTCCTTATCCCTTCACAACGTTTAATGCGTGTGTTTGCGGTATTAGTTTCAACCGTAGGATTGACGGCACTGCTGCTCGATACTTATGCCTATCAAAGTGTTGACTTACATTTAAGTCCACTCGTGTGGGATTTGCTATTAAGTGGTGAAAAGACAGAACTAAATACACGCTGGCAATATCTATTTATTGTCGTTCCAGTCATATTCCTGATCGAGATGATATTCTCAGAATGGATCTGGCGTAAACTTAGAAAGCTAACCCGTAAAAACGTGGGTGGTCCAATTGCCATCATATTTGGTCTATGCTTTCTAAGTAGCCACATTATTTATATCTGGGCGGATGCTAACCTTTACCGACCAGTCACAATGCAACGTTCAAATTTCCCATTGTCATACCCAATGACCGCAAAAACGTTCATGGAAAAACATGGCTTATTAGATCGCCAAGAATATGTTAAACGCCAAGCACAACAAGGCATTAATAACAGTGAAATGATGCGCTACCCCATTGATAAAGTTAACTTTCTCGATAAGGGCACCAAGCAAAACCTGTTAATTATTATGGTCGATAGTTTACGCAGCGACATAGTAAATGCCGAGACGATGCCTAACTTAACGACTTTTGCTGATAACAATATTAATTTCACCAATAACTACAGCACCAGTAATAATAACAGTGGTGTATTTGGCTTACTGTATGGCTTACCAAGTGGTTATGCCAACAGTATTCGCGCAGAAGGTAAATCACCGTTACTGTTTGATACTCTACAAAATCGTGGTTATCACTTTGGCTTATTCAGTGGTGAAGGTTTTGAACAACCAATGTATCGCGATGCTATTTTCTCTAAAACTCAGCTTGCGACCATCGATAACCTTGACAATGGTAAACGCACACCCAGTGATCATTTAGCCTTTAATGACTGGCACCATTGGCTCGAAAAACAAAAGATCAATGACCCATGGTTTAGTTTGCTTGAATTAACATCTGTTGATCAATATGAAGAAAATAGTGATTATCAAACTAAATTCACGCCTTCTTTAGGCAGTAATTTACTCCATGACAAAAAAGTAGATTCCAATGTCTTGCTTAAAAATAGTTACCGTAATGCGGCTTATCATATTGATACGATTTTAGGTAAAGTGTTTGCGCAGCTAAAAGCACAAGGCATGATGGATAATACTATTGTGGTCATAACGTCAAACCATGGCACTGAATTTAATGAAACGGGTAATAATACCTGGGGCTCTGACAGTAATTACAGCCAATATCAGATAAAAGTACCGATGATCATTCACTGGCCACAGCACTCGGCTCAGGTTGTGACCCGTCCAACCAGTAACCTTGATTTAGTACCCACGTTGATGGAATCATTGTTTAATGTGGCATCTAACCCATCAAATTACAGTTCAGGTATTAGTCTGTTTGATAATAACAGTGATCGTCGTTGGATCTTAGCGGGTAATAGTAACGATATTGTGGTCATTCAAAAAGGGACGACCACCGTTGTCGATAAATACGGTAATTACCGCGTTTATAACGACAAGTATCAGTTAATGACCCAAGATAAACCAAAACTGTCGACACTGATGCAAGTTATGCATGAATTAAAACGTTTTTATGTACCAAATGACCTGAATAATTAAGATTAAATAACACTAAAAAAAGCAGCTTTCGAGCTGCTTTTTTACTGTTACCATCTTTAACTACAAATAATCTTCTTGATGCTCTGCATAACAATGTTCAAATCCATCTTGCCAACCATTCCGGTATTTTAATACTGATGCTATTCGTTCAGGATCACGCCTAAAACCATCAAGATACGTATTCCCTGCGACTGAACGGCTATAACAACCATCCTGATACCCATCAAGATAAGCGCGCTCAAAACCCAGCTCAGCTAATTGTTGGTGGCGGCTATTACTACACCCATTTAATACACTTAAACTTATCATGCTTATTAGTAACAGAAACTTCATCTCGTTATCCTTTTACTTATAAAGCCATCAAATAACCAAATGAAAAATAAGTACATTTAATATTACCGTTTTTTCCATAGCAACTTAATTATAGATAATAAAAATCTGTTCAAGCTGTAATATTAATAAGAATAATAGCCATAAAAAGATGAATTAGATCTCACTTTTTAGTGTAAACAAGAATATATCATTAACTTGTGGAATATATCCTGCTAATTTTAAAGATAATAGTTAACAATAACGTTGCACTCACTGACTCATGGAATAGAGTATTAATGAACGAACAGATTGCAGTTTTCTATCAAACAGTTGCTAAACAATGCAGTAATGCCCATAGCCTTAGAACTATTTGTGAATTAGTTTGCCGTAATCTTATTCAAAGCTTCTCGGTTAATCACCTACAACTTATTATTAAATATAATAATGAATGGAAGTTATTATTAGAATTAAATACAAAAGGGATCCAATATTATTTCCCTCCAATAATAATACCAACATCAACTGAGTATTATTATAAAAACATCCATTATTATGTTAATAAAACAGAAGCATCAATTGATATATTACCGAATTATCGCTATGTGTTGATTCCATTAAAGCATCATTCAGCCATTATTGGTCACTTAACCATTGCCGTCCCATTAGAATCAAACCTTCAACCTAAGCACCTGACGATACTAGCAGCATTACTCTCTGCTGAAATCACCGCAGGATTAATCAAAAAAGCCACAAAGAATCATAATGTTGGGCGTATCAATGCCGAAAAAGCATTACTTTCCAGTAAAGAACAACAAAAATCATTACTGAGTTATCTTCAAAACATGCATGATATTTCGTTCCAATTATGGCGCAGCAATATAATGGAAGATATGCTTTTTATTGCTGTCGATGAAGGTAAAAAACGGCTTAATATCGATAGAATGGCTATTTTCCTATTTGATAAACAAAAAAGAATGCACGGTACTTTCGGTACTGACATCCATGGAAATACTGTTAATGAAGGTTATTTTGAATCTGAAATCCCGAATCAATGGTTTGCATCGAAAACATTAGAATATAAAGAGTATATTGCATTTCAAGAAAACACCCCGTTATATCATGATTTACAACAAATAGGCTTTGGCTGGAGTGCTTATATTGCGCTATGGGATGAAGATACCCCTATAGGATGGATTGCTTGTGATAATTTAATTACAGGACAACCATTACGCAATTATCACCATCAACTACTAAAACAATATGGCTTTATTGTTTCACAACATATTTTACGTCTGCGGGCTGCTGATAAACTAATAAAGCTCAATCATGATCTTGAACAACGCGTACAAAGTCGAACTAAAGAATTAAATAAAGCTAATGAACAACTCCAAAAATTATCACGGATTGATGCTCTCACTAATATTGCAAATCGACGCGTCTTTGATGAAACCGTAATGACTGAATGGCGTCGAGCAAATCGGCTTGGATTACCCCTCTCATTACTCATATTAGATATTGATAATTTCAAAACTTATAACGATAAACTCGGTCATGCCGCAGGCGATCAATGTTTAAGAAAAATCGCAGCGACACTTTCTCAGGTTGAACGTCGAGCTGGAACATTATTTGCGCGTTATGGCGGTGAAGAATTTGTTTTATTACTGCCAGGGCAAAATCAACAAGCCGCCGTTAATAATGCCCAACGCTTACTTAATGCAATGCATAATCTCGCATTACCTTTTCCGAGTGAATCTAAAAAAGATAAACCGATTGTGACTGTTAGTATTGGCGTAAGCACTATTATTCCATCTCAAACAACGACCTATGGTAATTTTTTCAAACATGTCGATACCGCTCTTTATCAAGCAAAAGCTGAGGGTAAAGATTGTTTTCGCGTGCTGTTACCTGAACTAATATAACGCAATAAATATTCACACAAGCAACAGCAACATTGAACCAAATAAAATCTAATCAGCTCTTACGCTTTGGTGTGGCTTTTGTTTTAGCCGCCGTGCCTTTTTTTGCATAGCTACGTTTCTTCGTTCGTGGTGTAAACTCAGGCGATGTTAGTGATCGTAAACTTGGTGGCACATCACTGACTTTTACCTGCTCCATTAAGGCTGTTACTTGTTGTTCTAATGCCGCCATAAACGGTTGATACGCACATTTTCTATCGGCCATATCATGCAGTTGATGCTCCCAATGCGCGGTCATATCAGGATAGGTCGATGTATCGGGTAAGGCGTAAATTAAGCCTTTCCCCGCCTCAGAAGCATGAATAGCTTTACCTTGGCGTTGTAATAACTGGCGCTTAAACAACATTTCTAAAATACCTGCTCGCGTTGCCTCAGTGCCTAAGCCATCAGTATCACGCAGTATTTTCTTCAATGACGCATCGGATACAAACCGCGCAATACCCGTCATTGCTTGTAATAACGTTGCCTCAGTAAATGCTTTTGGTGGCTCGGTCATTTTATCTTTGATCTCACCATCACGGCAGACCAAAACGGTGCCTTTATCAAGTGGCGGCACTTTATCGGCTAAGTCACTGTCTTCTTTTTTATCATCACGGCCTAATAATGCTCGCCAACCTAGTAACATTAATTGACGCCCCTTAGCTATAAATAGTCCCTGAGCGATAGTGAACACCAACTTAGCATCAGCGTATTCGGCGGCTGGATAAAATTGCATTAAGTACTGGCGAGCAATTAACTGGTATATTTTCGCTTCATAACCCGTTAATACTGACGATGATTTAGGGGTTGGAATAATCGCATGGTGAGCATCTACTTTTTTATCATTCCATGCTTTTGATTTTAATGTCGTATTCGCATTATCTACCGCAGAAGCTAACTGGTTATCTGTCGTCGCAATAGCACGACAAACATCATTAGCTTGTTTGAAATGATCCGATGGTAAGTGACGACTATCTGAACGGGGGTAAGTGATCACTTTATGTTTTTCATACAGTGACTGACAAGTCGAGAGTACATCAGCAGCACTCATACCAAACCGTTTCGCAGCATCAATTTGTAACGCTGATAACGAATATGGTAGCGGTGGCGCTGTTTTAGTTCGTTTACGTTCAGATTCCGTTACTTCTGCGGGTTGACCTTTAATCCGTGCGATTACATTTTCACACAGTTTACGGTTAAGGATCCGCCCTTCTGAATCTTGATGAGGCTCACACGATTTGCTGGGTTGCCACTTGGCATAAATCGTTTGCTCACCGTAAGCAATTAACGCCAAGACTTCATAAAATGGTTTGGCGACAAAATTAGCAATATCATCATCACGTCGAACAACCAGTCCTAAAATAGGGGTTTGCACTCGCCCAACCGATAACACACCTCGATAACCACCCTTCTGTCCAAGTAAAGTATAAGCACGAGTCATATTCATGCCATATAACCAATCGGCACGCGAACGTGCAAGGGCTGATACAGATAACGGAATAAAATCACGGTTACTGCGCATTGTTGCTAAAGCTTTTTTAACCGCCGCTGGGTTTAAATCTGAAATAAGCAGTCGTTGTGCCGCTGCTTTTTTAGTTTTGGATATTTTGACGTAATCAATCACTTCATCCACCAGCAATTGTCCTTCCCGATCAATATTACAAGTAATTTTTGATAAATAATTTAATCATCTGATTTTAAAGGTAAATATCATTTTTCATACTTCTTGTTATCTTTAACATGTAAATCAACCATATCAGTCAATAGACAACAAGATCGAAACTAATTTCTAAATAGTAACGGTTTAGTAAATTATGCATAACCTTAAGTATGGCAAAAAATAAAGCGGTATAAAGCTTTTGACTCTTAATCCCAACACTATTTTTCGAAGCAATAATGCATTTGAGATATTATCTTCACCTGAAGAAAATATCTCAAATATAAATAAAAGATGAAACATCCCTATCAACAAATAAACTAACAAGTTTGTTTGTTGAACATTTCAATTCTTTTGACAAATAAAACACATTACTTTTATTAACACTAATCGAAATTAATTAACATTAAGCCGATCTAGAAAATTTCCTTTTTTATTTAAGTAAGAAATTGTTACTAACATCATAAATTAAAAACTCAAATTGATTATAATTACATGATTTTTCAAATATATTACTAAGTGAATAAGATAGTTTTATTTAATATTCTTACACGCACTTAGTATCGTTGCTAATAATTATGGAGATAATATGGCTTTATTTAACGAAACTTCAATTAGAGATCGTGCAAAACAAGAGAGGCTGCGCGCAACAAATATTTATAAATCTAACAACAGAATTCTGTCTGATTCAGCATCCACTTTTAATAAGTATAAAACATACGATATTTTCCTATCACATAGTTCAAAAGATGCAGAACTAATTCTTGGCGTTAAGGTTACATTGGAAGATATGGGATATTCAGTTTATGTGGACTGGGTTGAAGATTCTCAATTAGATAGAGAAAGTGTAAATGAAACTACGGCTGAATTACTTCGCGAAAGAATGGATGCATCAAAATCGTTATTCTATGTAACAACTGAAAACTCAGAATCATCAAAGTGGATGCCTTGGGAATGTGGCTATTTTGATGGAATTAAAGAAAAAGTAGCAATATTACCAATTAAAAAATACTCATATGATAATGATTATAACGGACAAGAATATCTAGGTCTGTACCCATATTGTGTAAAACAAAATAATACACAAGGAAAATCGTGTCTATGGGTATACAAAAATAGAAACTTTTATATGCTTTATGAAACTTGGCTGGAAAAATCAAGGCGTAACTTAGAATGGAGAAGAATCGGCTAATGGAACCAAATAAAGTAAAACACTTAGAGTTTATTCAAGCAGTAATAACACGAATGAATACTAACTCCTTTCAGATCAAAGGTTGGTGTATAACAATAGCCTCGGCACTATTAGCAATATATGCTTCAAATAAAAATGAGTTGTTTATTCTTATAGCTATAGCTCCAACGTTTATCTTTTGGCTTCTTGATAGTTATTACTTAATGCAAGAAAGAAAATTTAGAGGTTTATATAAAGATATTGCGGGAATATCAACAAATCCACAACAACTTAAAAGTTTTGAGATGAGACCAGATTTATATATCAAAGGCGAATATAGCTTCTTCAATTCATTTTTATCTGGGACTGTTGCGACACTTTATTTCCCAATATGTCTAATTTTAGGCGTATTGTTTTATTCCCTTAAATATTGAGGTTAAAAATACAACATGGCTAGAAAAACATTCATTTCCTATAAATATAGCGAAGCCAAAATTCTTAGAGACAAGATATTAAAATCGTTAGGTGACGATGCGATCTACTACCAAGGTGAAACTGCGGACTCTCCAGATCTAACTGATACAACGACAGAGAATATAAAGAAAAACTTGACGGACATGATGTATAACACGTCTGTCACTATTGTAATAATATCACCCAATATCAAGCAAAGTGACTGGATTGATTGGGAGATAGAGTATTGCCTAAAAGAAATCACTCGTAACGGACGTACCTCAAAAACTAACGGTGTAGTTGGTGTAGTTCAAGAAATCGATGGGAACTATGATTGGTTGATTACCCAACAAACGAATAATGACGGGTGTGTGAGTCGAGTTATTTCAAGTACGCCATTGTTAGATATAATCAACAATAACCGTTATAACAGACCCGATCATGGATATACCTGTAAGGATTGTAAAAGTTTTAGCCAATTAGATGGGTCATATATCTCCATTATCGATGAGAATGTCTTTCTTAAAGACCCTCATAAATATATAGAAAATGCATATGAAAAATCTGAAGCATCCAAAGAGTTTAAGTTAGTTAAACAAAGAAATGTGATTCCCGTATAGCTTAAATGTATAACTGAGAGTTAATGTGCTCTCAGTTATACATAAAAAATAATGATTATCTTTACTTAACTATTCTTGGTTCATTAGGTGATATATTAAGCTGTTCATAAAAAATCTTAGAGTAATTTATGTCATCATTAGTATTACAGCCAAAAATAAGATTAGCTAAATCTCGTGACGCACCACCTGGACTTGAAAGAGCAATGATGTTGGCTTTTGGGTGATATGACTTAAATAGTTTAAATTCATCAATAATCCCCCCCATTCCACCGATAAATACTGCTGATTCAAGATTATCTCGTAAAAGCATAGCATTTCTCATTTTCAATAAGCTTTCTGAAATTCCTTCTGGTGCAGCTTCGATGTAAATAACGTTTGAAAATTTCGTATTCTCAATTGGATATTTACCTTCAAAAAACTTACTTTGATATAAAGTTACGTTATCTGCAAAATCAATCCCAATTTCTTCACAGACTGCCCATAATAAGGGAGTTATAGCTGGATGCCCCCCAAATACTATATGACGTCGCCCTAAAGCAATTGTAGCAAAGTCCCTAATAGCACATTGAATCAAATATGGATCTGATGTGTCGAAGTAATCTCCGCATCCTTCTTTCGGGATACTAGCTGATAAGAATATCTCTTTCATTAGTTTTTATCTCCCAAGCTGGCAATTCCCATGATGTTTTATCGATTTGAATCCAACGAGCAGACTCAAAATTACAATTTAACCAATCTATATGTTTTTGGTATTCAGTCTGTATACCAATACAATCATAGATTATTGCAAAAGGTTTTGAACTAGCAATCTCGTCAGCATTCTGTAAAGTCTTAGCATTTGGCACACCTATTACTGGAAAAGCAGTAAGGTCAATCTGATTAGGTAAACGAATACTAATTGAATGCTGATAGCCAAGCCCTAAAATTGAAGCATCAATTGTCTTTAATTGCTCTCGCAGTTTATTCAACATTAAAGAACTTCTAACAGCATAGCCCTTACTTCTTTCGACTTCTAATACCTCACATATTCTTTCAATAGAGGTATCGCACAGATTACCATGCTGATCTATATCATCTTCCTGTAGCTCATAATTACGAGCGGTCTTTGTTCTATCTGAGCGTGTTACATCAGGCCAGCCAATACGTAAAATAGGAATATTTTTTGATTGCGTTCGTCCGTATTCTTGATATGTCCATCTACTATCAAAATAGCTTTGCGTATCGAGCATAAGTAATACATCTGATTCACACAGCTGTTGCCATAAGTTTGATTGGAAATCTTCTGCCGGAGGAATTCCATGACTATCAAGAAAAACATCAAAATGACGAGCAGATAAAGCTTCAAATAATTGTAGGGCAGCTTGTCTAGATTCACTACGCCTGTAGCTTATGAAGACCTTCCGTTGTTTTGGTAATAAACCTACGCATTCTAAAAAGCTAGTTGTAATGCGTTCTATTCCACTTTTCTCATATGATATACAGTTAAGAAATCTTAAACATATGGGAATTTCAAGATCTACATTAGGGAAATCGGAAACAATGGGTAAAATCGGTATGTTTTGGTCAATTAATCTTTGAACATTAAATACAGATGCATTTTCACTACCGTAAAAAACAGCAGCAGAAGCACTTACCTTAGAAGGTTCAAAAATTTCAGGTTTAACAGACCAAGATACTTCTTCACCAAGTTTGAAATCGAATTCTGCAATTGCATTAGAAATACATAGTTCAAGTTCTTCTATTTGCTCTGGTGATGGCTCACCTAAAACGGCTAACTCATACAAAAACATTCTATATCCTGTCAACTAAATCTTAGTGAAAATATTATTTTAACTCAATAAATTACACTATATTAGAAAAGTTTTTTAGCGTGAGCTATAGGCCTGAAAACGTTGAAAATACTATAGATTTATTCAATTATAAGTTCGTCATTATTACGACCTCAGGTTTGATCGACAAAACTGGCTAAAAAATACTCTCCTGTTAATACGACTTTTATATATCAAAATATCCTTGATAAATGCACACAAAGCGAGAGTTATCAGCAAATAATATCTTTCATCTAACTTACTAACTCCCACTGTCAACTATAGCCACTGCATTAAAAGTAAGCATATAACTTACTAATTTTAAATTTTCCTTTTCCTTGTAATCATCGAAAACTCATTTGCTGAACATCATTCATTAGTTGATTCAACCTATCCGTTAACGGATTCATAAAATCACTATACTTCATTTCACGCTGACTAATCACTTCGAGTTGTGACTCCCAATGAGCCGTCATATTAGGAATCACCATTTGTTTAGGTAATGTAGTAATAAGCTGACGACCAACATCCGTTGCTCTAATTTCTTTACCTTTACGTACTAAAAATTGACGCTTAAACAATAATTCGATAATTCCAGCTCTTGTTACTTCAGTACCTAATCCATCAGTATCTCTTAATACCTTTTTTATCGTTGGATCGGTTACATAACGTGCAATACCGATCATAGCAGAAAGTAACGTAGCATCAGTAAAATACTTCAGTGGTGTCGTTTGCTTACTAATTAGATCGGCATTAACACATTGAACATGCTCACCAGTTCTAACATTCGGGAGTTTTTTAGCTGAAAAGTCGTCATCGCTATTTTTTGAAGTTGTATTTTTCGTCGGAAATAAGACTTTCCAACCATCAGATACAACTTCTTTTTGCTTAGCTATAAATAAACGACCATTAATCTCAGTATCAACCTGTTTTTCCATATACTCAAAAGCTGGATAAAACTGCATTAGATATTGTCTAGCAACAAGTTCATAAATATTAGCTTCGGCTGAAGCTAAACGACTCGTATCCAATATTACAAGTTATTTTTGATAAATAATTTAATTTACTAATTTTAAACGTAAATATTTCTTTTTACACTTTTTGTTATTTTGACCAATACATCTATAAGTGAACAGTAAAATTAGAGCTTTTTAATTGTCTAAAATTATAGATAAAATTCAATAACCAGCTTAAATAAATAGAGAGGTTAATATCAGTGAACAATAAAAGTTAAAACTTTACTCTTACGCAGCGCTTATAACTGCGTAACGCTATAGAAAAGAAAGTAACAATAAACGAGCTAGCCATAAAAGCTAACTCGATATTGGACAGAAATAATTTAGAATATTAGCCCTATTCAGACTAATAGATATTAGGAAAAGTAAGGGTATATTCGACTTTTGACTTCACCCTTCATGATATTAGCAATATTTACTTATATAAAGCAGCTTAGGCTTGTCCAACACTTCGGATATGTGTCGACTGCACGACACATATCCTTATCTGTTAGGTGCTATTTACCCGCCAATGTTGCAGCCTCTTCAATCCAGCGCGCTAAGTCTTCTTTATTGGTATACTCATATGCTTTGAATCCATTCGCTTCTATTTGCGAAGGAATCGTACCAGACGAACCAGTTTGGCCATCCGAGTCTTTAAGGTGATGAATTTGTACAGCAACTAAACCATTCCCTTTTGCAAGAGATTGCTCGATCTCATAATTAATATATTTTCTACTGGATGTTCCGTAAGTAACAAAGACAACCGTTACTGACGTGTTTTTAAGCCCGTCATCAATCAGTTTCTTAATCTCCTTATCCCCTTTTAACTTGGCTTCTTCCCATAATGAAGCATCCTGAAATCCAGCAGCAGCAGTGCCTGTAATATTAGGAATACTTCTAATTTGATTCACTTTCCATACATATTTATAGTGAAAACTAAAGAAAACACGTCTAGCCATAACCTTACTCCTTTGACATTAAGTCAATAACATTAAGAATTTTTTCAATAAGTTGGTCTGGTTTATCTACCTCTTCTCCTAACCCATTGATTGCTGAAACTAACTTTTCATCAGATGCACCATAATAACTAGACACATCTCCCATCACTAAATCCCAAAGTTCTTTTGCTTTATAGCCACTAGCGCCAACAGGCACGACCGCAAGACCAGCAGCCCGAGCGATATCAAACTCTTCCTGCATACCATCTGCTAGCACCAACTTTCTGTTTTCGAGTTTGTTACCCATAAAAAACAAAGCAATACCCGCTGAACCAATAATTTCAGATCTATATTTAGTCCACGTTTCTTTTCTATCTTGGGGATCGCTAATAAACTGTGGGAAAGGCTTCATATTCAAGTAGTCATTTACTTTACCATTATGCATTTCATAAGTGGCTTGAATAGCACCTGTAATAAAAGCATTTCCAATACCTAAACCAATGCCAGATGATACCTTATAGTTTTTTTCTATAAGAACTGAGCCTAATTTACACAAAAATGCTTCTACTTCTGAACGGGACCAATTTCCAAATTCGTGGGCACTACCCGATAGAAATACTGTTTTTCTTTTATATGCTCGTTCAATCTTACTTAAAATACTTGTGATTTCATGGTAATCGTTAACTAAAAGGGTCTTAACCTGAAAGCGCATAAGATCTTTGACAAGTAAAGCTTGTTTCACCTGAGCATTTTCATAGTTTTCATCGGTATAAAAATCGTTTCTACTACATTTTTTGAAAATGCAATAGTGTTGTCTTTGATGCTCTTGAAAGTAAGCTCTTACTCGGCTCATAATGTAATCCAAGTTAGGATCCGTAAAGCTGAAGCCTAAAAACAGGAAAGTTTTAGAAACCAAATCTCCAGATAAAGCCGTAATATATGGCGCCATCTGTAATGGATATTTTTCATAATCATCTTTGGTAATAATTGCTTGATCTGGATGAGCTATATCACCGTGCATTTTGTACAAAATAGCGTCACGCTTTTTCTTTGTTAAAGAGAGGTGGTTGTTTGTGTACTTTACATCAATAACCTTTCCAACATCATCTAAAGCTTTTTCAATCAATTTATCATAATTCGTAGTCCAAAACGTTTTTATAGGCAGGCGTGATAATATTTGATGGTTTTCTGTAGGTTTTTTTGCAGAGGCGATCCTATCCATTAACTCTTGACTGATACGATGCCTACCATTTTCATTCAAATAATACTGAGCGACTCCTACTAAGTCATACTCCATATCTACATCGAGATTCAGTTCATCTGCTAGTGGACGTAGCAGCTCTTTCCAGTTCACGTAACCAGCAGAAGATGACAAACCAGCGCCTGCAAATATAGCAATATTGTCCTCTTCTAACTCAGCCATAAAACGCTGAACAAACAACTCTTGTTCTCTATTCATACATCCTCTGATTATTACCAAGCTTCGGTGCGCAGCCTAGATTCAATTTAGATACTTGATATATGGGGATATAAAAACATCATTCAATGCATGGGCATTGGAAACAAAAGAACAGTTGTGAATTATATGATACCAGTCACATAAATGAGGGCAAATATTCAAAGAGTATAGAGGATAACACCTAACAATGTATTAATAAGCATTCTTACTTTCAAGCAAAAAACACTCATAAAACACCTCTCGTGTAATCGAAATAATCTCCACACATCATGATCTTGGGGCGTTTTTTACATTTAATGATTTTTGAGAGGATATGGAAAGTAATAAATATATTTAATCAGTCTTATTAAATACAAATCGAAAATTGAAATCATTTAATTTTAAATTTATCATTAATTGACAACCATTTTTAATAAGGAATATTTCTTATTAAAAACAAAACGTAAGCGATAAAATAATCATGTTTCATTATAACTAGTCATACATACAGCAAATAAAACTAACCCAATATCACGTTAATACAATATGAATGAGTATTTATTCTAAACAGTTTTGGGGTATTTCTGTGCTAACCATGATAGCTAGCTCGTTATGAACAGATAATAATTTATAAAAGCTAATTGCAACGTGAGTCACATAACAACATTTAAATATAATATATAAACAATTCTATATTATATTTACACTCCACGAGAAAATATCATGTCTAAAAATAAAAAATTAAAGAGAGAACAAAAAAAGAAAACGTATAAAAAAAAACAAGCAACACTACAAAACAATAGAAATAAACAAGTAAAAGAAAGTAATACCAATCTTTCATTTAATTTAGTACCAACAGAGTTTTTAATTGCATTTCCTAATTTAAAAATAGGTAAAGATGAAATTGATTTTTTATCTGAAACAAACACACATCTAAATACACCAGCATATATATACCCTATAAATAAAAAATCCATCTATGAAAAAAACTTAGTATTAAAAAATAATGGTTTGAAACCATTCCAATATTATGATTCTGGATGGATGGTTATTTCCACCGAGAATATGCAGCCAATAGGAACGTTTGATAAACTTGAGTTCGCTAAAGAGTTTATATATTCTACATATTCAAATGTAAAACAAATACGCTATAACTCTCTAGGATTGAAATCAGGATGTCCAGATTTTTCTGATATCCCTAATTTAAATTCACCTGTAGATAAAGAACAATGGATTGAATATTATCTATACTTAGAAGAACAGTATGGATTCCAATTTGACTCACAAGAACTAATTGATGTCATCATTGGTAAACTAATTGATGAACATAATGCCCCTACTTATTTACAAGAATCATTTTATTCTGATGGGTTAGTAGATCCAGTAATGAACTTTATTAAAGAGCAAGGGTTAATATCTTATGAAAACGCATTTGTTGTATTAAATGATTTTGAAGAAAAATTATCAAAAATAAATAATGTAGCTTTAAAATAAAGATAGTCATGATAATGATGAATGGTCAAAAACTTCAGAAAATCCGTTTCTACACTCAGAAAAGAATTATCAAATAATATTAATATAGATTAACATTTATTATGTTGAAGATTACTCAATCTTCAACATAACCTTTTTTAGAAAATATCAATTCCGTTTAGCTCTTCTCTTTGGTTTAGGATTAAAACTTCCTTTCCCTTGTAATCCTCGAAAACTTACTTGCTGAACATCATTCAATAGTTGATTTAATCTATCCGTTAAAGGGTTCATAAAATCACTATACTTCATTTCACGCTGACTAATCGCTTCGAGTTGTGACTCCCAATGAGCGGTCATATCAGGAATCACCATTTGCTTAGGTAATGTAGTAATAAGCTGACGGCCAACATCCGTAGCTCGAATTTCTTTACCTTTACGTACTAAAAATTGACGCTTAAATAATAGTTCGATAATTCCAGCTCTTGTTGCTTCTGTGCCTAATCCATCGGTATCTCTTAATACCTTTTTTATCGTTGGATCTGTTACATAACGGGCAATACCTGTCATAGCAGAAAGCAACGTAGCATCAGTAAAATACTTCGGTGGTGTCGTTTGCTTACTAATCAGATCGGCATTAATACATTGGACATGTTCACCCGTTCTAACATTCGGCAGTTTTTTAGCTGAAAAGTCATCATCACTATTTTTTGACATTGTGTTTTTCGTTGGGAATAATACTTTCCAACCATCTGATACAACTTCTTTTTGCTTTGCTATAAATAAACCGCCACTAATCTCAGTATCAACCTGCTTTTCCATATACTCAAAAGCTGGATAAAACTGCATTAAATATTGTCTAGCAACAAGTTCATAAATATTAGCTTCGGCTGACGATAAACGACTCGTATCTGATGATTTCGCCGTAGGTATAATTGCATGGTGGGCTGTCACCTTTGCATCATTCCATGCCTTACTTTTCAGAGTTAAATTTGCGTTCTCAACAGCAGTACGTAAACCTGCACACGTTGAACCAATAGCAGCAGTAACTTGTTTTACATCATTAAGATGTTCTTTCGGTAAATGACGAGAGTCAGATCGAGGGTAAGTAATTAGTTTATGACGCTCATAAAGTTGCTGACATGTATCAAGCACCGTTTGAGCACTCATGCCAAAACGTTTTGAAGCATCAATTTGTAGAGTCGATAAACTATACGGTAAAGGAGGTGCCTGCTTTTTTTTATCTTCTTTTACAGCAGTAATTTTACCTTCTTTTCCCTTTATTCGGGCTATCACATTTTCAGCTAATGCTTTAGATAAGACTCGATTATCTTCATCCATATAAGATTCACAGGCGGCGCTTGGCTTCCACTTAGCTTGATATGTTTCACCCTGTTTTGTAGTAATCGTCGCTAGCACTTCATAAAACGGCTTAGAAACAAAGTCTTCAATTTCGAGATCACGAAAAACAACCAATCCAAGAATAGGTGTTTGAACTCGCCCAATAGAAAGCACGCCACTGTAACCTGATTTTTGTCCCTGTAATGTACATAATCGAGTCATATTCATACCATAGAGCCAATCTGCACGCGCACGAGCTAAAGCAGAAGTCGCTAATGGAATAAAATCAGTATTCTTTCGTAAATTATTTAATGCTTTCTTAACAGCAACAGGGTTTAAATCACTTATTAAACATCGCTGAACAGCTTCGCGTTTTGCTTTAGAAACACCAGCATGATTAATAACTTCATCTACTAATATTTGACCAACACGATCAGGATCGCCCATATTAACCAGAACATCAGCTTCTTTAATCAACTTTTTAACTATCGTAAATTGTTTTCTGGTTTTTGGTTTTACAACCAACTTCCATTCATTAGGTATAATAGGAAGATGAGAAATGCTCCATTTCTTATATTCAGGATTATAAGCTTCAGGCTCTGCTTGCTCTAAAAGATGACCAATGCACCATGTTACAACATCACCATTACCTGCTTTTATAAAGCCATCACTTTTTTGATGTGGTTTTGGCAGTACATCAACTAATGCACGAGCTAAACTCGGTTTTTCAGCTATGAATAATCTCATTACTTCTTACCATTAATAGAACTAACTTTGTATGAAGCCAGCTCTTGTTCTAAATAGGATATTTTTTCTAACGCTTCAAATAAGGTAAACTCTAACTGAGCATTGTGGGCAACCACTTGATCGCAAAACATTTTAATCTGATCTCGTTGTTCTTTATATTTTTCCTTTAAAATTTTCTCTTTTTCTCTTTGCTCTCTGAGTTTATTAAATCGTTCATTATTAACTTTGGTTTTTCCTGTACTATCTTGTTGACGACGTAATTGAATCTTTTTTTTTGCCGTTTCAACAAAAGATGAATAGTAATAGATACCACCAGAACTCAATCCCGCTTCATCGTTAATGCGTTTTAAACTAATTCGACCATCAGACTTAGTCTTGATTGGATTACCATCTACAAGTCTCTGTAACGCTTGTTCAAGCCGAATTAAAGTTTCCTTACCTCTATCTGATTGATCTGCCATAAATATTCTTATAAAAGCGTTACGTTAATGTCATGAGTGAATTTTTTTACTATTATTTTATGTTCGTCAAAACATTTTTCCATGGACTTAATGTCATAATAAATCTTAGACAAAATATTAGGCATTTTAACGCCATGAGCAACCAGTTGTTCAAATTTATGAATAAGTAATTGGTGTCTAGATACAAGAGATAACGCTGTTTTTTTCGTTATAACTTCATATTTACATTCAGGCATATCACAAATACGGTTACACTGAGGATTAGTACAATGACCAACAGGAGTCTCAATAATCGACATTTGACCATTTTTCACCTGCTGAGATATTTCTTCTCTACTTAAATAAATAGATGATTTATCTTCTCCTCGCAGTGACATAATACGCTTACCTTCAATACCCGATAGCGATTCGGCTTCATTGTAAATGTAATAAAGCGTATCAGTCATAAAATCATGATTTTCCTGTGCTATATCCATTTTTAATTCTTTATCCAGCATCATATCAAAATAGCCAGCCACATTGGCTTGATTAGAATACCAAGATGTCATAGCAATATTCATATGTTTAAACTGATATTTAAGATCGAGTAATGAAGCAAGTTTATTTCTCACTAAATAAACCGCAAAAGTACGCCTAAAACAATGAGGATTAGGGATTAATACCTGACCTAATTTAAGTTCACCTTTTCTCGTTGGATTCAATAATTCAAATTCTTTAATATCTTTTGCACTGGCTACATAACCAGTAGATTTAATAAAGTTTTTTAACGACTGAGCAATTGCTTGTCTTCCTGCTGAGGCATAAGTTGCTGTTGGGCTATATGATAAGAAAAGATTATCGGCATCTCGAATCATTTTATTCTGTTCATCTATGTGAATTAATGAAGTAGCACGATCTTTCCACATTTCACGCACAAACTCATAAGCACACCAAACAAGCTCAATCGCATCTTTTACTGCTGGAATCGTCACCCAACTAGCTTTTCTAGCAACACCAGCAATATTAGCTTTTGTATGAACACCACGCAGTATTGGAACTGTTATCCCTGCATATTCCTTTTCTTGATACGAATTAAGGTTGAAAGACTTAATTTCACCATCTCTACAGCCTGTAAATCCAGCTATAACTATGTAACATGCCCCCCTAAGCCATGATAGCCATTGACCTGTTAGATCTAGTGTTACCTCTATGTCATTTAAATCGCTTTTATTTGATTTTTGAGCATATCCTCTTGCTGTAGGTACACTATATCCAGCTTTAATATTATTATTATAATCAATAAAAAATGAACGATAAACTTCACTAATTTTATTACGGTGAGGATGATATTTAGATACTACCTCTAATGCAGACTTAAAATAACATGAAGCAATATTCTCAGGTAATGCTATGGTTTGTTGCGTAATATTTGCTTCACTTGCTAATATTACAGCTAATGCATTAGCATTCTCAATTTTTCTAGTTAGAACGCCATCATCATTCAGTATTGGAAAAATAATTAGGTAGTTTCTCCATGTTTTTAACTTAATTTTCTTTTTTTTCGCTACTGATATAAAATCACGAAATCCTTTATCTGAATTCAAATAACTAAAACTATCACCGCCACATTCCGTAATACATTTTTCAAATAGAGAAAAAGCTTGAATATATTTAGTTCCAATACTTTTTTTGTTAATCAACCGATTACTATTGAATTCATTATAAATAATTTCTTTACACTTACTTTTAAAGTTTCCAGTGATATTTCTAAAATTTAAATTAACAGATTCCTTTATTATTATCCATGTGTCATCACTATAATAGCTAAAAGGATTACCTTCTGAGTCATATGAGATTATTTTTAAATTAGATTTATCATCTTCTTGATTAGTATCTAATGTTGATATGGCTACTTTTTTCATAACTAAAATAACTCCATCATTATTGTCAAATCAGTTGTATCAGACCATAATGGGTGAGGTAAAACATTATATTTTTTAACTCCAATATCGTAATTGTCACGATATTCAGATTTCAATTTTCCCAAAATAGATTCAATCGTATTTACTATTTTTGTCAAAGTATTAGTAGGTACAGTATTTATTGATGGCATAGATGACACATCTAAAATAATGTCTCTAAATGATAATAATAACCAAATATCATCAGCTTCAGCAATTACAGCATGATGTTCACAGCCAAAGCATTCAAGAAATTTATAACAAGCAACTTTACTATTACTCTTTGCTAAACCAGCTTTTATTAGACTACTTTTTAATCTCTCTGCTTTTTTTCCAAAAGGCTCTTTACACCGTAACCCATTAGAAAGAATACTTGGTTTATCTAAATTATTTTTTATAAAAAAATTCTCTCTAACTGGATCTGAAAACTGATAAGAGCTATTTTTAATTGCCTCATCTAATGGCTCACCAATAACAGTCCTTTGCCTTACATCTAAAGCTCTCGCAATAGAGAAGTTCATTTTAATAGGATCACCATTGCTATAATGCTTTGAAACTGTAACTGGTGAATTATTCAGCCCTTCTGCAACAGAAAATATACTTTCAGTCGCTCTCATAATAAGAGTGGCTTTAGTCTTTCTAAATCGTTGTGTACTGAGTAATGGTAAACCAAGTAATTTAAACGTGTTGTTCATCGTTACAGCAGCATTTGCAGGAGATGATTGCCTAATACAGCCTTTGATGATATTCGGAAATACATAATCGGATTGATTTTTGGTCACCAATTTACTTAATATTAACCAAGTTTCAAAAAACTCCTTCGATCTTTTACTAAAGCCAATATCCAATATATTTTCTTTACCTGCCTGCCTATTTTTAACAGTCTTTAATTTAAAATTTCCTCTTGATGTTTCACTGAATGATTCAGGTGTAATATCAGAAAACTTTAAGTTAATCAGAGCGGATTCATTAGCTCCTGTATAAAAACCAGTCAAATAGAAAGCTGTTTTTATTAAATCATTTTTCCATGTATCAGGACTGTTTCCTGACTGAATTTTTTTCTTCCATGAGGAGTCGGTAAAACCACCGTTAAAATTACCATTTTTCTTCAATAAACCTTTATCGAAAAGTGGGTGTAAACGAGGAATTTTATTTGCTAAAATTGATTTTCTATAGGCGTTAAATATTGTATATAACGCAACAACAATCTGTTTAATTTCGGCATCAGTATAAGGCTCTACTGGTGACGTATCATCAGATAAACACAAAAACTCATTTTTAAGATCATCAAGTAAAGCTGGATTAATTTCAAATAAAAGAGCTTTTATAGAACTTTGAATTTGCATGAGTGTTTTCCCTTTAATTCCATCTAAATAACGACTTTTTAACTCACTCACAAATAATTTAATAGACTCAGAAGAAAAAATTATCTCAATGTTTTTTTTATCACAATTTTGGATTAATGTAACAACTGCATTAAATATATTAATTTTTGTTCGAGGACTTCGCTCTATCTTAATTAAGGCAGAGTAGATATCTCTAACTTGATCCCATCGATTCATATCTATAAGGGGTTCATTCGGCTTCAAATTAAAAATAGTCCCCTGTGATTTGACTTTAACAGTAGGACAATTTTCATAGCCTAGTCGTTTAAAGTAAACAGTATGACCAAAATGCCTAAGAATCATATTCTCAACAGGTATAGAAATAACATCTATATCAGCTAATATATTAACATCTATATTTTTACGTGTTTTTTTTCCAATAAATGCCAATCAAATCACCATTAATCCTTTAAAATAATTTCCAATGCTTGCTCAAAAGTAGCATTAGCACCAATATCTTCGTTACAAAACTTCAAATAATGTAATAACGTAGTTCTTGATTTATGCCCCATAACAGATTGAATATAATCAAGAGCATCACCTTCTTTAATCCCTTTATTTAAGAGTTCTTTTAAACGACTAACAGCATAAGTTGATCGAATATTATGAAATTTATGATCGAATTGCGGAATACTATTTCTTACAGTATTACGAACTTCTCCCCATCGAGCATTAAAAGTGTGAGGAGCATAATAATGTCCAGTTTGAGTAATTAATAATGGAGGGTTATCCATTTCATCAGGATAATTTAATTCAAATAATTTACGACGTTTAATATATCTATTTGAATTTATATATTTATGTAAGTTCATCATTAATTCAGATGGCATCTCAATTGTTCTACTGCCTGAACCTTTTGTATTAACGCCAAATTTAGGTGAAATTAAAACACCATCCGTATGAATCAAATATTTACTTTTAAGTTGCTCGCTCGATGGTTTATAAACAAATTTAGCCCTAAATGTGGTCAGTTCTTCTCGTCTTAATCCTGTATACCGAGCTAAGGCTATAGTTAGTCTATATTCTTGGGAAAGCTTTACTGAAATACTCTTATCATTTTGATTTGAAATAACCTTACATTTGACACGACAGACATCATCCACTAATGCCCACTCTCTGTCACTTAAAGGAATTAATGCTCTCGATACTCCCCCAAAGCTGGTATTTTTAGGAAGATTCAATCTAATATCAGTCGTATTTACATAAATAAACTTGTCTCGCATATACTCATGATTTCCTTCCAGCCTAACTTTAGCTATTTCATAATTAAATGGTGGATTTGTAAACTGATAACCTCTAGCCAAATAAAACTTATAAAAATTCACAACAGAACCTAAATAATTATTTGCCGTGGTTCGGGCTAAATTACCACTTTTAACAGAGTCCTGAAGATGTCGGCTAAATTGATAAGTTGGTTTATGGCGAGAAATTATTGGCATTTCATCCCATTTAATATTTAATTTATCAAGAAAATAGAAATAGTGTAGAAGAGCTTGAGCTTGAGTATTAACTTGTTTTCTATATTTAGTCGATTTTAAATAAATAAGCCAATTATTAACAATCGATACTGGAGTTCCTGTATCTTCAAATAACAAAGGCATATTATTAATAATGTTTGGTTTCCCATCCCAACTAAAATTTATTTCTCCTGTATCTCGATTAATGCATCTGGTAAAAGTTTGATCTATTTTCAAACTTGGAAGAACCCATATCACATAGTCCATTTCAAAATCCTCAATAAGATTTCACACTTTTTATTGTTTTTATTGTAACAAGTGAATTCCATAGAAAGATCGTAACAGTACCCGATCGGGATCACCAGCATGTACTACAGACGTCGCTGTTTTTGCCAGTTTTTTAATAACCGCTAATTGTTGTTTAGCCGCTTGGCGGGGAATGAGTTGCCATTGCTCTGGCACAATCGGTAAGTCTTCCAAGTGCCACTTTTTATAGCGCTCGTCATAAGCATCAGGTTCAACTTGTTCTAATAAATGCCCAATACACCATGTGACAATATCGCCATTACCTACTTCAATATAGCCAGTATTATTTTTATGTGGACGAGGTAATACAGCGGCAATTGCTCGGCCTAAGCTTGGTTTTTCAGCTATATATAAGCAGCTCATGGGGATCTTTATCTGAAAGGATTAATGCTATGACTGTACCGAAAATGAATGCTAACGGCAAGATAACACTGGATATTAAACCAGTACTTGTTTAAGCGGCAATGCTTTTGTGCAACTGATCTTGAAAGATCATCAATGGTTAATGTAATGATCGCTAACAAAAAAAGCCAAACGCATCATATTATATTAATAGATGTGTTTGGCTTTTTATCAAATCGGTTTATAGCAAATAAACTAGCGAGCAGCTAACCAATCTTGTACTTGGTGGTAATCACCTCTAAATACGATACGATCAGCTTTTTTGCTTAATTGGTAAGTATACATAGGATCATAATACTCTTCTAACAAGGGTGCTAACCAAGTATCATGCTCAGTTAATGACCCGTTAGATTGCATCATTTTCACTGCATGTTGTTGTGATTTAAGCATCACTTCATAACGTTCAAGGCCTAAACGCTTACGAATATTAAACATGCCTTTTTCTAAATACTCAGCAAATAAAATCCAACCTTGTTCCTCACCGTAATGAGCCACATAATCACGTTGCATTTTAACGACATAATCATCTAATAAACGCGCTAGACGCACATCGACAGGATCTTCAATAACGGCAATATCAGCGTCTTGCATCGCGCGATTGATCGATAAAGGAACAGTGGCACAACCAATGTTTTTACCTTCATCTTCAAACACAAAATGTTCAATACCACGGTCTAATTTCTTAACCATTTGTACGGCAAGATCATTCTCAAATGCAATCTGAGTTCGCTGTGGTGTGACATAACGACCAAACGATGAACCACGGTGATGTGCCGCACCTTCAAGATCAAGACCATTAGCCAATACATTAACCATAATAGTCTTACCGCTGCCCGTATTACCGGCAACAATTGACATTGGTTTAGCAGCAACATCTTCAATCGTATCAAGTAAATAACGACGTAATGCTTTATAGCCACCAGTAATAAACGGATAATCAATACCCGCTTCTTTTAGCCATTGCTGAGTAATTTGAGAACGTAAACCACCACGGAAACAATAAAGGTAACCGTTTGGATTGGCTTCACAAAATGCTTTCCATTGCGCTACACGTTCTGCTTTAACATCACCATTAACTAACTTATGACCAAGCGCTATTGCCGCATCTTGACCTTTATTTTTGTAACACGTACCAACAGCTGCACGTTCGTCATCCGTCATTAACGGACGACTATGAGAGGTTGGAAATGCACCTTGAGTAAATTCAACAGGTGCTCGCATATCCATTAATGGTGTGTCGTTCAAAAACAGATGACGGAAATCTTCGCAATTGGGACGCGACATTAGCAAACCTCAATAAAGATATCGCTATCCATCGGTACAAGTTCACCAATAGCTTCCAGCAAGATGTTATGTTTTTTAGCAATCGCTTTTACTTCAGCTTCGCTACTTGGATCAACGGCTAACAGTAAGCCACCTGATGTTTGAGGATCACATAATAGTGCTTTTTGTTGATCCGTCATTTGACCCACTTTATGGCCGTAGCTCATAAAGTTACGCTCAGTACCACCAGGAACACAACCTTGCGCGATGTAATCATATACACCCGGTAATGTTGGAATTTTATCAAACCAAAGTTTTGCTTTTAGGTTGCTGCCTTCACAAATCTCAGTTAAGTGACCCATTAAACCAAAACCCGTTACATCTGTTAGTGCTTTTACGCCTTCAACATCAGCAAAGTCTGCGCCAGGTTTATTTAGCTTACACATCCAATCGCGTGCCAAACCTTTATGCTCATCAGCCAACTTAGATTGTTTTTCAGCTGTTGTTAATACGCCGATACCTAATGGCTTAGTTAAGAATAAATGACAACCTGCTTCTGCACTGTCATTACGCTTAACACGATCAGTACTAACTAATCCTGTTACAGCAAGACCGAAAATTGGCTCAGGAGCATCAATAGAGTGACCACCAGCAAGAGAAATACCTGCTTCGCGACACACTGAACGGCCACCATCAATCACTTTTTGCGCAATTTCAGGCGATAATACGTTTACAGGCCAACCTAAAATAGCGATCGCCATAATAGGTTTACCGCCCATCGCGTAAATATCACTGATTGCGTTAGTGGCAGCAATGCGACCAAAATCAAATGGGTCATCAACGATTGGCATAAAGAAATCAGTAGTACTGATCACGGCTTGACCATTACCGATATCATAAACAGCAGCGTCATCTTTACTTTCATTGCCGACCAATAAATTAGGATCAGCAAAAGGAGCTAATTGAGTACGCAGAATAGTATCAAGTACTTGGGGAGAAATTTTACAACCACATCCGGCACCGTGGCTGTATTGTGTTAGGCGAACATTTTCCATGACACGCTCCAAAATATAGAAAGAATTAGCGATTCTACTCTAGCCCTCGACAACTGTCATCTTTCCACCCCAAAAGCCGCTATTTTCTATTAAAACAAAGTACCATTAACCACAATGACCATTAATTAATAGTAAAAAAGGTGATGCTGTTCACGGTATTTCACCATGAAACAGCTATCACCTTCCATTTTTACAGCCTAAGTCACATCAATTACAGCTAAAATGTGGGTTAGCGTTATATCCGTTATTATAAATACTCAACGTATTGAGCAAGATCGCGCTCATGAACTTTTGCTTCACGGCAACCAATTGAACCTAGATATAAAAAGCCGACAATCATGTCTTCGCCAGTCAGCCCTAATGCTTCACGAACGACGGGATGATATGCCCAAGAGCCTGTACGCCAAAAACCAGAATACCCTTGTGCGACCGCTGCCATTTGCATCGCTTGTGCAGCACAACCCGCAGACAAGTGTTGTTCTATGACAGGTACTTTATGACCAGAGGTCACTTTACTGACAACAGTGATCACCATTGGCGCCCGAAAAGGGGCTTTTGATGCTTTTTCAATCACAAAATCATCAAGATGATCCGCTTTCGCCGCCGCAACAAGAATGTTTGCCAGCTTGGTTAACCCTTCACCTTGAGAAACAATAAAACGCCACGGTGTTAAGCCACCATGATCAGGAGCACGTAATCCAGCACGAAAGATATTCTCAAGAACGTCTCCTGCTGGTGCTGGCTCAACTAATTTTGGTAATGAGCGACGATTAAGCAGAAGTGATAGCGCGTCCATAACAACCTCAAAATGAAAATAATTATTGTTTCTCATATAATAAGGCAGTTAAAGTGCCGAATACAAGCCATGGTGATTATAACTTCGCGGCTAATTCAACCCCTTGACGGATCACCCGTTTTGCATCCACTTCCCCTGCATCTTCTGCGCCACCAATTACATGTACCGATACCCCTTGCCGCGTTAATTGTTGCGATAAATTATCGACAGAAGTTTGGCCAGTACAAATAACAATATTATCGACGGCTAATATCTGCGGTTGCCCATCAATAACAAGGTGCAAGCCTTCATTATCAATCGCTTGATAGTGCACTCCCGCCCATAATTTTACGCCACGTTTTTCTAATGTACGGCGGTGGATCCACCCCGTTGTGCGCCCAGGGCCTTTACCTACTTTTCCTTGTCGGCGTTGTAATAACCACACTTGGCGAGGGCTAATATAATCATCACTCGGTAGCAAGCCGCCGCTATAACGTAAATTTTTATCAATATCCCATTCACTTAACCAACTATCAAGATCATGCTCAGCAGGTTCCGTTAGCATAGTGGCGACATCAACCCCAATGCCACCCGCACCAATGATAGCGACTTTTTCCCCCAGCACTCTCTGCTGACTAATCAGGGTTTGATAATCAATCACTTTAGGATGATCAATCCCCGTAATGGGTGGAATATTCGGTTGCACGCCAGTGGCAATAATAACGTCATCATAATCAAGTAATTGTTCTGCTTTTGCTTCAACCCCTAACCATACTACAACGCCGGTTTGTTCTAAGCGCCGAGTAAAATAGCGGATGGTTTCTTTAAATTCTTCTTTACCGGGGATCTGCATCGCTAAATTAAATTGACCGCCAACATGATCATTTTTTTCAAACAGATCGACCTTAAACCCGCGTTCTGCCGCAGCAACGGCACACGCCATCCCCGCAGGACCGCCACCAACCACAGCTACTTTCCGTGCTGTAGCCACCGCCGTTAATACCAATTCTGTCTCATAACAAGCTTGAGGGTTAACTAAACAACTGGCGCGTTTACCGACAAAAACATGATCCAAACAAGCCTGATTACAGCCAATACAGGTATTAATATCATCAGCGCGATTTTGCTCAGCTTTTAAGACAAATTCAGGATCCGCTAAAAATGGCCTCGCCATTGACACCATATCCGCTTGTCCCTGAGCCAAAATATCTTCGGCCACTTGCGGAGTATTAATTCGATTACAGGTCACGATCGGAATCGAAACTTGCTGTTTAATTTTTTCAGTGACCCAAGCAAATGCAGCCCGTGGTACTTGGGTCGCAATGGTAGGAATTCGCGCTTCGTGCCAGCCAATACCGGTATTTAAAATAGTGACGCCCGCCGCTTCTAATTCAAGTGCTAACTGCACCACCTCATCATACGTACTTCCTTGTTCGACTAAATCCAACATCGATAATCGAAAGATAATAATAAAATCATCACCAACACGCGCCCGTACTGCTCGAACAATTTCAATGGCAAAACGAATTCGATTATCATAACTGCCCCCCCAGTCATCGTAACGTTGGTTTGAGCGCTGACAAATAAACTGATGAATGAGATAGCCTTCAGAGCCCATTAACTCAACCCCGTCATAACCAGCTTCACGCGCAAGTTCGGCACTGTGCGCAAAATCATTAATGGTATTGTTAATTTGACGATGACTCATTTTACTGGGGGGGAATTTAGAGATAGGAGAACGAATCACAGAGGCACTGACTGCAAACGGTGACATTGCATAGCGTCCAGCATGCAATAACTGCAACGCAATCTTCCCTCCTTGTTGATGTACAGAAGCAGTGATATGACGATGTTTACGCACATGGCGATGATTACTAAATTCGGCACTTAATGGATGTAATCGACCACGAAAATTAGGCGAAAAACCGCCCGTAACAATAAGTCCAACTCCCGCCTTGGCTCTAATAGCATAAAACGTAGCAAGTTTATGAAAACCACCTCGCTCATCTTCTAATCCAGTATGCATTGATCCCATTAATACTCGATTACGTAATTGAGTAAAACCAAGATCCAGCGGTGCCAATAAAAAAGGGAATATTTTAGCATCCATAAACGGCTCCTAATTATCATGGTCAGACCAGTATATTTTAATTTAGATGACGACATCAATCATAATTAACAAAAAAGCAACATTTACATGATACATCTCACTATTTATAATCAAACACATACGTTTATTTTACGATCACTAATAATTACACTGTAAAAACACTGTAATTAAACAGTGACTACGCTACGATACTGCTATCATCATTATCAGGAATTTTCATGAAAGCTATATTCTCAAGGATTGGAAAATTCTTCCTCGCTATCGGGAAGTTGATTAACTTTACTCGCAAATTTGTCCTTAACATTTTGTTCGTTCTTATTATTGGCGCGATAATTTTTGCATTAACCGATGACGACAAAACCACTGATGACACCGAGCCATCAGCATTAGTACTCAACCTAGCAGGTCCGATTGTTGAACAAAAAAACTATGACAATCCCCTTGATAGCGTAATGAGTGAAGCGCTAGGTAAACCTGATGTACAACAAAATGTACTGTTTGATGTTGTTGAGACCATTCGTGCAGCCGCAACAGATAATGACATCACGGGTTTAGTGCTTAACCTGAAAGGTATGTCTGAAACCAGCCTAACTAAACTGCGTTATATCGCAAAAGCCATTGAAGAATTTAAAGCCGCAGGCAAACCTGTTTATGCTTATGGCGATAATTACAGCCAAAGCCAATACTACCTCGCCAGTTACGCGAATAAAGTATTTTTATCACCTGATGGTGGCGTAATGCTAACAGGTTATGGCACTTACACTTTGTATTATAAAAGCTTACTGGCTAAGCTAGATGTAACTACGCATGTGTTCCGCGTGGGTACTTATAAGTCATTCGTTGAACCTTATATTCGTGATGGCATGTCAGCCGCAGCCAAAGAAGCTAATACGGTATGGTTAACCCAGTTATGGGGCGCATTCAGTGACGATGTCGCGAAGAACCGTAAAATAAAACCTCAAACATTAACACCCAATATCGATAAGTTTGTTACTCAACTAAAATCAGTCAATGGTGATTTTGCTCAATTAAGCAAAAAATTAGGCTTAGTTGACTCACTCGTCACGCGTGATCAAATGAATCAATATTTAATCGACACCTTTGGCGCTAATGATAAACATAGCTTTAAGCACATTAACTATTACGATTACCAACACTTGCTCGTTGATAATCAAAAGCCTTCTCCTAACAAAGTCGCGGTTATTATCGTAAGTGGCGCGATTGTAGACGGTCAAAGTAGTCAAGGTTCTGCTGGCGGTGACACCATTGCCTCACTCTTAAACAAAGCTCGCTTTGACAAACAAGTAAAATCCGTGATCTTGCGTGTTGATAGCCCAGGAGGCAGTGCGTTTGCCTCAGAGATTATTCGTAATCAAGTTGATGCACTCAAAAGAGCAGGCAAACCTGTTGTTGTATCAATGTCGAGTGTAGCGGCATCGGGCGGTTATTGGATTTCATCCAGTGCTGACGAGATCATTGCTCAGCCAACAACGATCACTGGCTCTATTGGTATCTTTGCAATCTTAACCACCTTTGAAAAAGGCTTAGAAAAACTAGGGGTCTACAGTGATGGGGTTGGTACTACGCCATTCTCTGGTGTCGGTGTCACTCGCGCTCTGCCTGATGGTGTCGCAAAAGTATTCCAACTAGGGGTTGATAATGGCTACCAACGTTTTATTGGCCTAGTCAGTAAATACCGTCATATGTCATTAGCGCAAGCAGATAAAATTGCTCAAGGCCGCGTATGGACAGGTACCGATGCACAGCAACGTGGTTTAGTCGATAAATTAGGTGATTTCGACACTGCCATTACAGCGGCAGTAGAGTTAGCAAAAGTAAAAGATTATCAATTAATATGGATGCAACAACCGCTCTCCCCTGTACAACAATTCTTTAAAGAACTGTCTGGTGAGGTGAAGGTTCAAATGGCAAGCATGATATTAGGAGATATGCCGTCTACCTTAGCGCCCGTCACTAAAGTGGCTAAAGATCTCACGTCATTAACGAACTTTAACGATCCTAATGGTCGTTATGCCTTCTGCTTAAATTGCAGCACCGTTAATTAATAAACATCAAAATAATACGCTACCCGGCCAGTATTGGTCGGGTTTTTTAATAAAATCACACCGTAATATCTCTTTTTACTAATAGTTAATTATACTGGTATTATGTAATTAATCAGTGCACTCCACTGCGATCACATTTTAACTCATACAATCACACTACAAATCTAACTAACCTCGCATCTTCATACAGTTTGCGTATAATACGCGCACTCATTCGTTCATTCTGAGCTTAAACATGGAAAGAAAACACATTTACATCGCTTACACTGGCGGTACTATTGGTATGCAAAAGTCAGATCATGGCTATGTTCCTGTTGCTGGTTTTATGCAGCAACAATTGGCAAGCATGCCAGAATTCCATCGTTCAGAAATGCCAGAATTCACAATCAATGAGTACGATCCACTCATCGATTCATCAGACATGACACCAATGGATTGGCAACGAATTGCTGATGATATTAAAGCTAATTATGATAAATATGATGGTTTTGTGATTTTACATGGTACCGACACCATGGCTTACACCGCATCAGCATTATCATTTATGTTTGAAAACTTAGACAAACCTGTGATTGTTACCGGTTCACAAATTCCACTGGTTGAATTACGTTCTGATGGTCAAAGTAACCTATTAAATGCACTTCACATTGCGGCTAATTATCCAATCAATGAAGTAACCGTATTTTTCAATAATCAATTAATTCGTGGTAATCGTAGTACTAAAGCGCATGCCGATGGTTTTGGTGCTTTTATTTCACCAAATTTACCACCGCTGTTAGAAGCTGGAATTAATATTACGGTTAACAATATTACTCAAATAGATAAAAAACCAGATGGTGCATTTAAAGTTCACACCATTACCCCACAACCTATCGGGGTTATTACTATGTACCCTGGCATTTCACCTGAAGTGATCCGTAATACGTTACGTCAGCCCGTCAATGCGATGATACTACTGACATTTGGCGTAGGTAATGCACCACAAAATAAAGAATTACTTGAACAACTAAAAGCAGCAACCGATCGCGGTGTTATTGTGATGAACCTTACCCAATGTCTATCAGGTAAAGTGAATATGGGTGGGTATGCAACAGGCTGTGCTCTGGCTGAAGCGGGTGTCTTAAGTGGTTATGATATGACCCCTGAAGCGGCATTGGCTAAATTACATTATTTATTAAGTCAAGATCTTACCATGGAAGCAGTTCGTAGCCTGATGCAACAAGATCTACGTGGCGAATTAACCCATTAATCGATAATCAATCTTTTGATTACTGATAGCAAAAAAAGAGCCCAATGGCTCTTTTTTTGATCATGCAAAATTAACCATTATTGATTCTGCGGTTATTTCGCATTCGATGATCAAACTGGATCCATGATCTTGCTGGTTTAATTAATATGGTAATTACAACTGATCATGATCAAAACGAGCAATGTCATCAACGGTAAAGTCACGTTTAAATTCAACTTTTGATTTAAGTTTGATCTCACCGCCCACCGCTACCGTCATATGCTCAGCATCAATATTATGCCGCGACTGATACAACATCACAGCCTGCATTGCGTTATCTCGTAATGATGGTGTCAATGTTGAGCCATCAAGCCATTTCCCTGTTTCTACCGCAGTTAAAATACGTTGATAAACATCAGGCGTCATTGCCGCTAATAATTGATTAATATCCATATTCCTATCCTTATTTCCCATCATTACATTATATATTTTAGTTCTATGTCAAAAAATGCACTCATTAATTATAAAACGATCACGTTAAATTAAATTACGCTCACTCTGTCATTTACAAACAAAATAATACTGCTAAATTTAACTATCGCTTTTTTATGAGTTTATCTCTTGAGCTTTATTTTATTGTTCTCACATACACTATCATGTCGTCACTTTATTAAAATGAAAGCGATAATCTTATTAACACTATTACTCAGTGGCTGTCTTGATGATTACCGTACTACTGACAGTTTATGTAACGACAACCCCAACTTATGCCAACCATTAAACCTGAATGATGGTCAATGTCGTATTCAACGCACAAACCTCATCTGGCAACGCTATGACACCTTACAAACACCAACCGATGAACATAAATTTAAAGAATTAAAAGCGACCAAAGAATATCAATTTTGTCTTGAGTATGCCGCTCGCATTGAACCGATAGAATTAAAACAACGAAAAACTAAACGTATACAAGCGCTGTATCATAGTTATGACAACATTAAACGTCTTACCCAAGAATTAGAATCATCTAAAAATCCACATATTATTTATTATCGTTGGAGCCAAGGCGATAAAATTGCAAAACAACAATTTATCGCGCTTGAAGGTGATAAAAAACTAGAGCACCCCGAGTTGCAATTAGCGCTTGCTGGTTATTATGTCAATAAAAACAAAAATAAAACGTTGAAAATATTGCACCATAGCCTCAGCCTGTATCAGGAAAAAGATTACATTAATATCAATATATTACATTCACTTTCGACGCTATATTACCAACAACACAATATGGCTGCGGCTTATGTCTGGACCGCAATTGCAACCGAACAACAACCCAATAATACAGTCAAAAAAATAACCATTAACAATCAGTTTAATTTAACCCATAACGAACGACAGCAACTAGATATCACCGCAATGAAAATAAGTGCAGCATTAAAAAGTGGGCAATATAGCCACACTGAAATTAGCGACCCATCTCAATAATTTCAACCAATACCCATCACACTAAAAAAATAATGACCTTCTACACCAACAATACGCCAAACTTAATCATGATTATTAACGGGTAAATCATCACTTGAAAATAGTAATGAAATTGAATTCACACAAAATCGCTCACCCGTTGTTGAAGGGCCATCAGGAAAAATATGTCCTAGATGACTATCACATTGAGAACAGCGTATTTCAGTTCGTACCATGCCATGGCTATCATCATTTAAATAACGAATACATTCTTTCGTAATAGAGGCATCAAAACTTGGCCAACCACAACCTGAATCATATTTATTGGAAGAATTAAATAAAGGCTGCTCACAGCAAGTACAAGAATAAATCCCAGTATCACGGTTATGTAATAAAGTGCCACTAAATGGTGCTTCAGTCGCTTGTTCACGACAGACTTGGTAAGCGTCAGTCGATAACTTGTTTCGCCAATATGCATTGTCTTTTTTATTCATTCATCGGTGCCTTTTATTAAAAATAAATTAAATCGAATAAATATATTTGCAATTTAGGTACTCTGTACCACATACTTCTTGTGCAAAAAGTCACATAAACTCAAAAATGGTTTTCTATTTTTGTAAATGTGATTAAAAGTTAACAATTACTGTGACGTTAATTTAAACAATATTTGTACAAATTACCGTCGTTGTAGTGGAAATGTAAAAATATAGGAACTTTTTTTTGACCTCAAGCAATTTAAACGATTTTTTTGCTTGCAGCCTTACAAAGGTTTCTGTAATTTTACCACCAGTTATATTTCATTAGAAATTAAGTTGTGGAGCAAACTGTAATGACAATTAAAGTAGGTATTAACGGTTTTGGCCGTATCGGTCGTTTTGTTTTCCGTGCAGCGCAAGAGCGCACTGACATCGAAGTTGTTGGTATCAACGACCTAATCGACGTTGAATACATGGCATACATGCTTAAGTACGACTCAACTCACGGCCGTTTTAACGGTACTGTTGAAGTTGAAGGCGGTAACTTAATCGTTAATGGTAAAACTGTACGTGTAACTGCTGAGCGTAACCCTGAAGATCTTAAATGGGATGCTATCAACGTTGACGTAGTTGCTGAAGCTACTGGCCTGTTCCTAACAGACGAGACTGCACGTAAGCACATCACAGCTGGCGCTAAGAAAGTTGTTCTAACTGGCCCATCTAAAGATGCAACTCCTATGTTCGTAATGGGTGTTAACGATTCAACTTACGCTGGTCAAGATATCGTTTCTAACGCTTCTTGTACTACTAACTGTCTAGCGCCTATCGCTAAAGTTCTTAACGACAACTTCGGTATCGTTTCTGGTCTTATGACAACAGTTCACGCAACTACAGCAACTCAAAAAACTGTAGATGGTCCTTCAGCTAAAGACTGGCGTGGTGGTCGTGGTGCTTCTCAAAACATCATCCCATCATCAACTGGTGCTGCTAAAGCAGTAGGCGTTGTTCTTCCAGAAATCAACGGCAAACTAACTGGTATGGCTTTCCGCGTACCAACTGCTAACGTTTCTGTAGTTGACCTAACAGTTAACCTAGAAAAAGGCGCATCTTACGCAGCTATCTGTGCTGCAATGAAAGAAGCTTCTGAAGGTTCTCTAAAAGGTGTTCTTGGTTACACTGAAGATGCAGTTGTTTCTACTGACTTCAACGGCGACACTCGCACTTCAATCTTTGATGCTGCAGCTGGTATCGCACTTAACGATAACTTCGTTAAAGTTGTATCTTGGTACGACAACGAAATCGGCTACTCAAACAAAGTTCTAGACCTAATCGCTCACATCTCTAAGTAATGTAAGCAATTAGCTGACTTTCTTTGAAAGCAGATAGTAAGAGGCGACGCTTAAGGGTGTCGCCTTTTTTATACCTAAAAAACACTAATAGCCGATCAAGTATAGCGCTAAAAGCATTTTATTTCTTATCCCAAATAAGCCGTGTACTTATCATCTATAACGTATGAAATATTCAGATCAAATACGTTACAAAAATAACAAATAAATTTTAATATTCTTTGATATTTTAAAACGAAAAATAAGTTTCCATTGTTTATATTTTTGAACTGAATCTACTCGAAAATATAGAAATGGGCGCTTTCGCCACCTAACATTTAAGGAAAAGAAGATGGATTTACGTCAACTTTCAATAATTAATGCATTATCTGATGCTGTTACTGTCTGTGAATACCAAGGTATTAAAATTATCCGCATTATTCACCCAATGGTAGAAGCCGGTATTTCTCTTCATGGTGGTCATCTACTTTGGTTTAAACCGACAGGTGAAAAAGACGTAATTTGGTTAAGTGAAAATGCTGAATTTGATCTAACCAAAGCCGTTCGAGGTGGTATTCCTGTTTGTTGGCCATGGTTTGGTAAAGCAGCAACCCCTTCACATGGCTTTGCTCGTACCAGTGAATGGTCATTGTCTCAGCACCGAGAAAATGAGAATGGGGTTATTGTTACTTTAACTCTTGAAGATAACCAAGATACACGTGAAATTTGGCCACATAAATTCCATAACCAAATGACATTTGAAATGAATGCCGAACTGAATGTGAGTTTGACATCAACCAATACAGATACTCAACCGTGGTCATTTGGCGGTGCGCTACATACTTATTTTAATATTGCAGATATCAATAATGTTTCAATTACGGGTATGGGTCACGATTATTTAGATAGTACCCAAATGGGGAAAGTGTGCCAAGGAAGTGATGTATTAACTTTCAGCGCAGAAACGGATCGTGTTTATACTCATCCTCAACCAACAATTATGATTGATGACAAAAATAACCAACGTACGATTACAGTGACGAATGACGGTGATAATGCGGCAGTTATTTGGAATCCTTGGCAAGAATTATCAATAAACATGGCTGATATGGCAAACAATAGCTTTGAAACAATGGTGTGTGTTGAATCAACTATTCATACTCCAACCATGGAATTACAACCTGGACAAACACATACATTATCAACACGTATTGCGGTTAACCATTAATTAATAGTAATTCGTTATACATCACTAGCAAGCACTTGATCTTGCTAGTGATTTCATGCAAGCATCGTACCTGTTGATTCAATCAATACCCAGCCATTACCATCAGGATCATTAAAGGTCGCAAATCGCCCTTCCATCATGGTAATAATTTCAGATAATGCCACCCCACGACTACTAAGCTCTTGATATGTAGATTGAATATCATGAGTTTGAACCACTAAACCTTGTACCCCTCCTGCTTCCATTCCAGCAAAAGGCTTTACTAAACTGATCGTTGTTTCAGCACCTTTTGGTACAAGCTGCACCCACCGAGTTTGTTGACTCTCTGCATGATCCCTGATCACTTCAAAACCTAATACGTCACGATAAAATTGCAATGCTTGATTTTGATCCGTAACAGGAATTGATACCGTATCAACACGACAAATAGACATAATATCTCCCTCCATTGTTTAAATACCAACATGACTATCCATATTGAGGTTAAATCAGTCACTGATCTTTTGTGTTAAAAAGAGTGTAAAGCGCTTTAAATTCTTACAATTTATTATTTACTCTTAATTTTAAGACAAAACAAAAAATCACCCAATGACAAAAAAAACACAATAAAACTGTTATTAATCCATCATCAAAACAATTATTTTATAAATAAACAGTTAGCCAGTAATAAAAACTAACAACCTTCGTATCCACAACATTTATATCCTACTGATAAATTCGTCACTTACAAACACAAAAACAACATAGATACAATAACTTTGCAACATTTAAGCTTGCGAAACCCTATTAATTAAAGGATAGTGGTTATTGTCGGCTATTTAATAAACAAATTTATCCTATTTCGTATAAAAAAATTTATTTACCAATCAGCAATTCCGCAATACAAAGTGACAAGTTCAGACTAGGCTTAAATAAGTAAGCAATGCAAAAACACTATGTTTTTCATTCATTACTCTTAAATATAAGAACGATTCAGGGGGCATACTATGAGTATTTTTGACCACTATCGTCAGCGCTACGAAGAAGCTAAAGACGAAGAGCTTTCATTACAAGAATTCCTTGATATCTGTAAAGACGATCGTAGTTCTTACGTCAATGCAGCAGAGCGTCTTCTTATGGCTATTGGCGAGCCAGAAATGATTGATACCGCACAAGACCCGCATCTTAGCCGTTTATTTTCAAACCGCGTAATATCACGTTATGACACATTTAAAGATTTTTATGGCATGGAAGAAGCCATCGAACAAATTGTGTCTTACCTTAAACACGCAGCTCAAGGACTCGAAGAACGTAAACAAATCCTTTATTTATTAGGCCCTGTTGGTGGTGGTAAATCATCATTAGCTGAAAAACTAAAAAGTTTAATGCAAAAAATGCCTATTTATATCCTTACGGCCAATGGTGAGCGTAGTCCTGTTAACGACCACCCTTTCTGTTTATTTGATAAACAAGAAGATGGCGGATTACTTAAAGATGAATATGGCATTCCTAGTCGTTACCTTAATAGCATTATGTCACCATGGGCGGCCAAACGACTGCATGAATTCGGTGGTGATATCACTCAATTTAAAGTAATTAAAGTGCGCCCTTCAATTCTTGATCAGGTCGGTATTGCCAAAACGGAACCCGGTGATGAAAACAACCAAGATATTTCATCATTAGTCGGTAAAGTTGATATTCGCCAGCTTGAGCATTTCTCTCAAGATGATCCCGATGCGTACAGTTATTCCGGTGCCTTATGTAAAGCAAACCAAGGTTTAATGGAGTTTGTTGAGATGTTTAAAGCGCCATTAAAAGTGCTGCATCCATTATTAACAGCAACGCAAGAAGGTAACTACAACGGTACTGAAGGGCTATCAGCATTACCGTTTGACGGTATGATTTTAGCGCATTCAAACGAATCAGAGTGGCAAACATTCCGCAACAATAAAACTAACGAGGCCTTTTTAGATCGGGTCTATATCGTTAAAGTTCCTTATTGTTTACGGGTTTCAGAAGAAATGCGTATTTACGAAAAATTATTACAAAACAGTGAATTATCATCAGCACCATGTTCACCAAGCACCCTAGAGATTCTAGCGCGTTTCACTGTACTATCGCGTCTAAAAGAGCCTGAAAACTCAAGCGTATATTCAAAAATGCGTGTCTATGATGGTGAGACACTTAAAGACACCGATCCAAAAGCAAAATCATATCAAGAATACCGTGACTATGCGGGTGTTGATGAAGGTATGAATGGATTATCAACCCGTTTCGCCTTTAAGATCCTCTCACGTGTATTTAACTTTGATCATGCAGAAGTTGCTGCCAACCCTGTTCACCTATTCTATGTACTTGAACAACAAATTGAACGTGAACAATTCCCACAAGATATCGCAGAAAAATATCTAGAGCATCTCAAAGGCTTCTTAACGCCTAAATATGTTGAATTTATTGGTAAAGAAATTCAAACCGCTTATCTGGAATCTTATTCAGAATACGGTCAAAACATCTTTGATCGTTATGTAAGCTATGCTGATTTTTGGATTCAAGATCAAGAATACCGTGATCCTGATACTGGCCAATTATTTGACCGTTCAGCGCTTAATAATGAACTGGAAAAAATTGAGAAACCAGCAGGTATCAGTAATCCGAAAGACTTCCGTAATGAAATTGTTAATTTTGTCCTTCGAGCTCGAGCTAACAATGAGGGCAAAAATCCAAATTGGACTAGCTATGAAAAACTACGCACAGTAATTGAGAAAAAGATGTTCTCAAACACTGAAGAACTGTTACCGGTTATTTCCTTTAATGCGAAAACCTCAACCGACGAGCAGAAAAAGCATGATGATTTTGTCGCTCGAATGATGGAAAAAGGCTATACCCGAAAACAAGTTCGCTTATTGTCTGAATGGTACTTACGCGTACGTAAGTCGTCGTAACCAACTGACAACAAAGGGGGGGATGCTATGGCACACTTTATTGATCGAAGGCTCAACGGTAAAAATAAGAGCACCGTCAATCGCCAACGCTTTTTACGTCGTCATAAACAGCGAATCAAAGAATCAATTGCTGATGCGGTAAATAAACGTTCGATTACTGATGTCGATAGTGGTGAGGATATAACCATCCCCTCTCGCGACATTAGCGAACCTGTATTTCATCAAGGTAAAGGTGGACAACGAGAAGTCGTCCACCCAGGTAATGACCAATTTAGCCCCGGCGATCGTATTGAACGTCCACAAGGTGGTGGTGGTCAAGGCGGTGCGGGAGAAGGTCAAGCAAGCCCAGATGGGGACGGTCAAGATGATTTTGTCTTTCAAATATCAAAAGATGAATACCTTGATTTATTGTTTGAAGATTTAGAACTACCTAATTTACAAAAAAATGCCATTAACCAGCTTGTAGAATGGAAAACATTCCGTGCAGGTTATAAATCACAAGGCGTACCGTCAAATATTGCCATCGTAAAATCATTGCAAAATTCACTTGCAAGACGAACAGCAATGACAGCAGGTAAACGTCGAAAAGTACGAGAGCTTGAGCAAGCACTTGAATTACTGTTTACAACTGAGCCCGCTCAACCGTTTGAAGAAGAGCGGATTAAACAAGAAATTACTGTATTACGAAAAAAGATTAACAGTACTCCGTTTATTGATACATTTGATTTACGGTATAAAAACTATGAACGTCGCCCACAACCATCAAGCCAAGCGGTTATGTTTTGTTTAATGGACGTATCAGGCTCAATGGATCAAGCGACCAAAGACATTGCTAAACGGTTTTATATATTGCTGTATTTATTTTTAAACCGTACTTACAAAAATGTTGAAGTGGTGTTTATTCGTCACCATACCCAAGCCAAAGAAGTGGATGAACATGAGTTTTTCTACTCTCAAGAAACCGGTGGCACGATAGTTTCTAGTGCATTAAAAATGATGCATGACATCGTTAAACAACGCTATCGTCCTGAAGAGTGGAATATTTATGCAGCACAAGCATCAGACGGTGATAATTGGGCTGATGACTCCCCAGGCTGTCGTGAATTGCTTGATAAACACATACTTCCAGTAACGCGTTATTACTCATACATAGAGATCACGCGTCGTGCTCATCAAACATTGTGGCGAGAGTATGAAGCTTTGCATAGCAGCCATGAAAATTTTGCCATGCAAAACATTAAAACGGTTAATGATATTTTTCCTGTCTTTAGGGAATTATTTAAAAAACAAGTCAGTTAAATTAACGCCGCTCCAGGGTAATAAACATAATCGGCACAGGCATAAGTCTAGTGCCGATTAAGCCAACCTATCAATTAAAGAGTGGACAAACATGGGGAGATTGAGTGATGGCAATAATGACAACAACAAAAACACTCAGTGATGGACCAGATTGGACTTTTGATTTACTTGAACAATATCACGTTGAAATTAAACGTGTGGCTGCACACTATCGCCTTGATACTTATCCAAATCAAATTGAAGTTATCACAGCAGAACAAATGATGGATGCCTATTCCAGTATCGGTATGCCGATCAACTACCATCATTGGTCATTTGGTAAACGTTTTATTGAAACAGAACGAGGTTACAAACATGGTCAAATGGGCTTAGCCTATGAGATCGTAATTAACTCTGATCCTTGTATTGCTTATCTGATGGAAGAGAACACCATAACCATGCAAGCCCTCGTGATGGCACATGCATGTTATGGGCACAACTCATTCTTTAAAGGTAATTACCTGTTTAAAACATGGACTGATGCCAGTTCTATCATTGATTATCTTTTATTTGCTCGTAAATACATCACAGAATGCGAAGAAAAATATGGTGTTGATGACGTAGAGAAATTACTCGATTCTTGTCATGCTTTAATGAATTATGGCGTCGACCGCTACAAGCGTCCTCAAAAAATATCGTTAGTTGAAGAAACCGCACGTCAGAAAGCCCGTGAGGATTACCTGCAATCTCAAGTCAATTCTTTATGGCGCACCATTCCCCAACACCAAGCCAAAGAAACCATACGAGAAGAAGAGCGTTTTCCATCAGAACCACAAGAAAACATTCTTTATTTCTTTGAAAAACACGCCCCATTACTTGAGCCATGGCAACGAGAATTAGTGCGTATCGTTCGTAAAGTAAGCCAATATTTTTATCCACAAAAACAAACTCAAGTCATGAACGAAGGCTGGGCAACATTTTGGCATTACACTATTTTAAATCATCTCTATGATGATGGATTAGTAACAGATAGATTCATCATGGAGTTTTTGCATAGCCATACTAATGTGGTCGCACAACCCGAATACAATAGCCCCTATTACAATGGCATTAATCCTTACGCACTAGGATTTGCGATGTTTCAAGACATACGTCGTATTTGTGAAAATCCGACCGATGAAGATAAATATTGGTTCCCTGATATTGCAGGGTCAAATTGGCTCGATACCTTACATTTTGCAATGGAAAACTTCAAAGACGAAAGTTTTATTAGCCAATTTTTATCACCTAAAATAATGCGTGATTTTAAGTTATTCGCCGTTAACGATGACGATCGCCACAATTATGTCGAAGTCAGTGCAATCCATAACGAAGAAGGTTATCGCGCTATTCGAGAGAAATTATCATCGCAATATAATCTCAGTAATAATGAGCCTAACTTACAAGTTTGGAATGTCGCTCTACGTGGTGATCGCTCATTAACATTACGTTATATTCCACACAACCGTATACCGCTAGCAGACAGTCACGCTGAAGTAATTAAACATTTACACCGTTTATGGGGATTTAAGGTAACGCTAGAAGAAGAATTACCTGATGGCCGAGGTAAAATCATTGCAACCTGCCCGACCAATACTCAATATAATACTGAAATATAACCTTTTTCTATAATAAACAAGTCTTATAATCACATAAAAAAGGGGAATCAACATAATGTTGATTCCCCTGCTTTTATTTGAAAGAACCGTAAATATTACTGCTCTTCTTCATATAAGTATTTAGAAATCTTAACGCGATGGGTATACCAAATTGCGCCACTTTCTCGACCATACTTTTTAATACGATCAGCCACTAATTCTGGTTGATGACCATCACAGTATGATTGTAGATCACTATAAAAATTAAGCGCTAATTGACATGCTTCAGGATTCATAAAGTAATAACCACCAACGCGGGTATAAATTTTACGTAATCCATTAATTGTTAGCACATAAAGCGTATTACCAGATTTTCCCGCCATGCCTTGGAATAAACGGTAATCATAATAATTAAATGCGCGAGCACGACAAACTGCCTCACATAACTGAGGATCGTTTTTACCGTATTTATCAACGATTTTCTTTACTTCTTGGAGTAACTGTAATCGATCGTCACTATTTTCAATAAACTCAGCAAAACTCTCAGCAGCTAATAATCGTTGGCATGATTCAATAACATGTTGAATTAATTCGCTAGAGTTTTCTGGATTACCTTTGACAGCATAACGCATAAAAACACTACTGATATCCGTACGAGCCGCTAATAAATCAGCCAATACTCGTTGAACATCCTGTCCATCTAATGTAATTAACGTATCTAAAATGCTTAAACCAGAGGTCTCCATGTAATTATTTACACGGGTCGGTTTACCATGTTGAATCGTTAGCCAGCCATCTCGTGCCAAACGCTGTAATACTTCACGCAACGTTGTTCGAGTTACGCCAATTAGTTCTGAAAGTTCACGTTCAGCAGGAAGAATAGAGCCCTGAGGAAAGTGATTATTCCAGATACTTTCAATAATGTATTTCTCAGCAAACGTCGCTGGGCTATCTGCCTTAATAACCATCTAAGTTCAATCCAATTCGCTTCTTGCTTATATTATTTATTAACACTCATCATACCACTAGTTCATCAATAGCTGAAATCTAGTACACAAGTCTGACATAGAGCTGATAGATATGTACAAAAATAAACCACCTATGCATCTAAAGGTTACCTTAGTTGCATTATTTTATCAGCTAGCGATATTTTGCCCTTAATATTCTGTATATTGTACCCCTAATGTCTTAGGTATCACCCTCAGTTTGTGATGAAAATGTCATAATAATTTTACATAATTATGTCTGCGATTGACTAATCAAATTCAATCCGTAAAGTTATCATTAACACTCTGGGAGCAAATGGACGCTGCTGCCTACTTTAAATTAAATATCATCATTCATTATTGATGGTATTTATCTTAAAGAACTTATCATTACTGAAAATTTTTAGCATGATGCAATAAATTATCAGCTGATTAGTGCTCGTGGGCGACATTCATACCATTTAATACCTGTAAATTTGCACTAATAATAAGAGATTCAAACATGGCTATATCGCTAGGGAATGCCTTTATAAAAAACTTTTTAGGTAAGGCACCTGACTGGTACAAGATTGCAATTATTTCTTTTCTTATCATTAACCCTCTGGTTTTCTTTCTTATCAATCCTTTTGTTGCTGGTTGGTTGTTAGTTGTAGAATTTATTTTTACCCTTGCAATGGCCCTCAAATGTTATCCACTTCAACCTGGTGGCTTACTTGCCATTGAAGCGGTTGCCATTGGCATGACGAGTGCAGAACAAGTTAAGCATGAACTTGTCGCAAATATTGAAGTATTACTCCTGTTAGTCTTTATGGTTGCTGGCATCTACTTCATGAAGCAACTGTTATTGTTTATTTTTACTAAAATATTAATAGGCATAAAATCAAAGATATTACTTTCTCTTGCTTTTTGTATCATGGCCGCCTTCTTATCTGCATTTCTTGATGCGCTAACGGTTATTGCGGTGGTTATTAGTGTAACTGTTGGCTTTTATAGTATTTATCACAAAGTCGCTTCAGGGCAGGATTCTAATTTAAATCATGACCATACCGATGATGATCATGTTCAAGAACTTAGCCGTGATGATCTAGAAAATTACCGTGGTTTTTTACGTAGCTTATTAATGCATGCTGGTGTCGGTACGGCGTTAGGTGGCGTAATGACCATGGTGGGTGAACCACAAAACTTAATTATTGCCGATCAAGCGGGTTGGCAATTTGGTGAGTTCATTATTCGTATGTCTCCCGTTTCTATTCCCGTTTTAATTTGTGGTCTCTTTACCTGTGTGCTGGTTGAGAAATTTAAAATTTGTGGCTACGGTGCAAAATTACCTGACAATGTTCGTACAATATTGGTTGATTTTGATAACGAAGAACGTAAACGTCGTACTAATATTGATTATGCTAAATTTATCGTCCAAGGCATTATTGCAGTATGGCTGATTGTCGGTCTGGCAATGCACTTAGCCGCGGTAGGGTTAATTGGTTTAACGGTTATTATTTTTGCAACCGCATTTACAGGCATAACAGAAGAACATGCACTAGGAAAAGCATTTGAAGAAGCGTTACCTTTTACCGCATTACTCGCTGTGTTTTTCTCAATCGTTGCCGTCATCATTGATCAACATTTATTTACGCCAATTATTGGATGGGTATTAACCCTTGAAGGTAGTGCGCAATTAACCATGTTCTACATTGCTAATGGTTTATTATCGATGGTGTCGGATAATGTTTTTGTCGGTACGGTATACATTAATGAAGTTAAAACAGCATTACTCAATGGTGTTATCGATCGCAATCAATTTGATATGTTAGCTGTTGCCATCAATACGGGTACTAATTTACCTTCAGTTGCCACACCCAATGGTCAAGCGGCTTTCTTGTTTGTATTAACGTCGGCACTCGCACCGCTTATTCGTCTTTCTTACGGACGCATGGTGTACATGGCTTTACCCTATACGATCGTATTAACCTTTGTGGGTTTAGCGGGTATTGAGTTGTTATTAGTTCCAATGACCGATTGGTTCTATAGCATGGGCTGGTTAACGCAAGAAACAGTCAATGCCGCGGCCTTAATTCCTGCGGTCGGTCATTAAAAGAACACAATCAACTTAATGACGATTTACTTATCTTCAGAGCTATGATTGAATAACGCTCAATTATAAGTGCCATATATCATTTCAAGGCCCTGATGTTCGGGGTTTTGTTTTATCCCATTCGTCATTAGAGTACCCATAATGAAAGTGCTTAATTCTTTTTCAAAAACACGTTTAGCTTGGTTGCTATTGCTGATATCAATTATTATTTTTGAAAGTTCGGCGCTCTTTTTTGAACATGTCATGAACCTTGCTCCATGCGTCATGTGTATTTATGAACGTGTAGCAATGATGGGAATTGGGATTGCAGCTCTCATTGGCCTACTTGCACCTAAAAATGGTGTCTTACGTTGGTTAGGCTTAGCCGGTTGGGGATACAGTGCTTATCGTGGTTTAGCACTAGCCTATCAGCATGTTGGTTTTCAATTTAATCCGTCACCCTTTGCAACCTGTGATTTATTTGTCCAATTTCCGTCATGGGCACCACTTAACCATTGGGCTCCGTGGATGTTTGAAGCTTATGGTGATTGCGCCAAAGTGGTATGGACCTTCCTTTATCTATCAATGCCACAATGGTTAGTCGTCATTTTTGCCGCCAATCTTATTGTGTGGACGGTGATGGTGATTGCACAGTTCTTTGGTAACAAACGTTAAGCTACCGTATCAAAACGGCAGATAGAATATAAAAAGCGAAGCATTGAGCTTCGCTTTTTTGATTTAATAATTACAGCGTTTTACCACAGCATTTTTTAAATTTCTTACCACTTTCACACAGACATGGATCGTTACGTCCAATCTCTTTAAACGGGTTAATAGCCTGCGCACCAGAACCAATTTGAAGCTGATCTGCCGCCATCATCACTTCAGTTAACATTAACGGTAATTGTGTATATAACTCACTGGCAGCAGGCATTCCTGTTACACCCGCTTGTTCCATTTGTGCCAATGTTGCGGCTTCATCTATCAGTAACATTAATGTTGTTAATAATGCAGATAACATCCGCATGGTGCCATCAGAAACAGTTTGTTGTTGCCAATTAGGTTCAATAAATTCCCACACAGCTAAAAAGCCTTGTGCAAATTCACGTAATGCACTTTGATGACTGCCATCTTGCAGCCAAATCAAACGTTCAGGTAATTGATATTCACCCGCCTTAACCCTACGATATTGCATTTCAAAATGGTTAAGGATTGGCATTTTATCAGCATCATCGACCATCACTACCGCAGAATCACCACCGCCATTCATTAATACAGGTAACCACACTTCAGGTTCCATTGGCTTTGGATTAGCATTTGCGGCAAATAAAGCGCCTTCAATAAAAGCGGCTGACATACCTTGCCAATGTGATGGTAACGTCATTAATGTATTCATTCGATGTCCTACTGGTAATTTTTTTGATTCACTTTAACGGTATTATACGTTGAATATGAGTGACAACAGCCATAAGACACCATAAATCATCGCTAATCGCTAAAATTTGATAAAGTTAAAAGCAAATTAAATAAAAATACGTTATTTATAGCCCTCGACTTATATATGATGGATACACTTATGTCACCCCATTCACTGAATGCGATTATTGCTGGAGCCAGCGGCTTAGTCGGTACTGAGCTATTGCATCAATTACTCGATCACCCTCGTTTTAATCATATCTACGCCTTGGCGCGTCGCCCATTACCTTTTCATAGTAAGAAATTACATCAAATTATAGACAGCCAATTACGTATTATTGCTTGGGAAGATGATCAACCTATCCCTGAATATGGTTTTATTTGTTTAGGCACAACACAAAAAATAGCAGGATCTCAACAAGCTCTTGCTGCGATTGACATTGATTTAGTCAAAAGTGTTGCTATTACGATGAAAAACCTTGGGGTAAAACACCTTATCGTTGTCTCAAGCTTAGGCGCTTCTAAATATTCACCTGCCCACTATTTGCGTTGTAAAGGCAAAATGGAACAAACATTAACCGCATTGGCATTTGAACATTGCATTTTTGTTCGCCCAGGGCCATTGAAAGGTGAGCGCAATAAACCCCGTAAAGATGAACTCGCCATTCAACGTATTTTTGATGCTATTCATCCATTAATGATCGGCCCATTGCAACACTTCATCCCAATTCCCGCAGAAGATGTCGCTACCAGCATGTTAAAACTGGCAATGACATGTGATAAGCACCAATTACGACCGACTACGGTTATTTCTGGTCATCACCTGCGATCAATGTAAAAACAAAGATGACAAATTAGCCAACTCGCACTAGACTCTTGCCCCTTAGCGTATTTACCGAGTAGAGCAAACACCCCTATGCGAGTTATTTTAGGCCCGATGGAAGGCGTATTAGATCACCTAATGCGCGAGATGCTAACCGAAATTAATGACTATGATCTTTGCGTAACTGAATTTATACGTATCATTGATAGCCTACAACCAAATAGTGTTTTCTATCGTTTATGTCCTGAATTACATCACGGCGGTAAAACACGCTCAGGCACGCCAGTTCGCGTTCAACTATTAGGTCAAGATCCACAATGGATGGCTGAAAATGCCCATCGTGCGTGTAACCTTGGCTCTGCGGGCATAGATATTAACTTTGGCTGTCCAGCGAAAGCGGTGAATAAAAGCCGTGGTGGTGCGGTATTACTAAAAGAGCCCGAATTAATCTATCAAATTGTTAAAGCAACCCGTGCCGCGGTTAATCCAACCAAACCTGTGACTGCTAAAGTACGTTTAGGTTGGGATGATCCTCAGCAATGTTTTGAAATTGCCGATGCTATTGCACAAGCAGGTGCTGATGAAATGGTGATTCATGCGCGAACAAAAGATGATGGCTATAAAGCAGATACCATCAAATGGGATTACATTCGCCAACTTCGTCAACATGTTACATTACCGATTATTGCCAATGGCGAAGTCTGGAACCATGCAGATGGTCAAGCCTGTTTAACGGCCACCAATACTGATGCATTAATGGTTTGTCGCGGCGCGCTAAACTTACCTAACTTAGGTAATGTGGTTAAATATAACCAAGCTCCTATGACCTGGGAGCAAGTATTAGCCCTTTTACTAACCTACTCTCAATTTGAAATAAAAGGCGATAAAGGCTTATATTACCCTAACCGTGTAAAACAATGGTTTGCTTACTTACGCCACCAATATCCACAAGCAAAAGTATTATTTACTGATATTCGTTGTCTTAATAAAGCGACACCAATTATTGAACGATTAGAACTTGCTCAACAGCAATTATCGTTAACCGTTTAAAAAGCCATATTTAATCAGCGACTCCCTCATAGATAATAAAGGATCGATAATGCGTTGGAAGAATTCTCGCCAAAGCTCAAACATTGAAGATAGACGTGGTGATAGCCCTGCTCAAGCTGGTATGCCAGCGGCGGGTTTATTGCGTCTAGTCCCTTTACTGATGCGCAGTAAAATAGGTCGAATCATATTAGTCATCGGTGGCTTATTTTTGGCTTTTCAATATTTTACTGGTGGCGGCAGCTCCCTTGGTTTACAACAATCTCATACTGCTAAAAAAGCCACTGTACAATCTAACGATGAAAATAAGCAATTTGTTGCCGCAATTCTCGGAACAACAGAAAGTGTCTGGGACAAGCAATTATCGGGAAAATATCAGCCACCGACATTAGTGCTGTATAACAATGTTACCCGTACAGGCTGTGGCACAGGCTCAGCACAAACAGGCCCTTTTTATTGCCCAGCGGATCAAAAAATATATCTCGATCTTGGCTTTATTAATGAATTGAAAAAATTAGGGGCCCCTGGTGATTTTGCCTTTGCTTATGTGATTGCACATGAAGTTGGTCACCACGTTCAGAAATTACTTGGCACAAGTGACAAAGTCCATCAACTACAACAGCGAAGCGATAAAATCACCGCCAATAAGCTGAGTGTAAAGTTAGAGCTTCAAGCCGACTGCTACGCTGGTGTTTGGGGTCACTATGTGAATCAACAAGGCATGCTTGATGCGGGTGATATTGAAGAAGGGATCAATGCTGCCAGTGCTGTTGGCGATGATCGTTTGCAAAAATCAGCAGGACAAGCTGTACAGCCAGATGCCTTTACCCATGGCAGTTCACAACAGCGTATTTCATGGTTTAAAAAAGGTTTTAAATCAGGCGATCCAAAAGTCTGTAATACTTTTGCTCGTCCATAGTTTGCACTAAGAGTGTAATCAAATTAAAAATGCCCCCGTAACGGTCAGTGACGGGGGCATTTTTTATGACATCAACGGATTATTAGCCGCTTATTCACTAATACGATTAGGATGATTTAGGATGTGGTCTTCCCAATCAATCACGTCAATCTCATATACAATTTTATTACGTACCGATTCATCCGCAGCATGCATTGCATCTTTAGAACCCGTGATCAATGGATGCCATTCAGGTAAAGGTTTACCTTCCGCTAGCAAACGATAAGCACACGTTTCAGGTAACCATACAAACTCGTCAATGCGCTCACGAGTTAATTTAAGGCACTCTTCACCTGACTCAAATCGATTTGCATAATCTTTACATGAACACGTTTGATTATCGAGCAAACTACACGCAACATTGGTGTAATAAATATCATCGGTATCATCATCAATTAACTTATGTAGACAACATTTACCGCAGCCATCACAAAGTGATTCCCACTCTTGATCTGTCATTGTCGCTAAGTCTTTCTGTTGCCAAAAATGGGTCATGATACTTACACCAGTATTGTTATTTGTGTCGTTAAATACGCCACAATAATGAATGAGCTTATCAAAAAATAAAGCAGGCGGTTTTTATAGCGATCAATACGGTAAACTGCAAATTAAAAATACCTATTAATCATCAATACCTATAGAAATAATAGCTATTCTCATTTGTCATAATAAGAAAATAACCACGCTATCAATCATAACGATCGATAAAATCATTAAGTCATTTGGCTTTTAGGATTAACAATGGTAATTTGCGCAACCAATTTATAAAGCAGAAAGAGAAAAATATGATGGAATGTCGTTTAGGTTGTGGAGCTTGTTGTATTGCTCCAAGTATATCATCTTCGATTCCAGGCATGCTGGATGGTAAACCTGCGGGTGTTCGTTGTGTGCAATTGAATGAAAAGAACTTATGTAAACTCTTTGGTAAATCTGAACGCCCTGCGGTATGCCATAATTTTAAAGCTTGCTCTGATATTTGTGGTAATACCAACGAGCAAGCCTTAACAATTATTACCGAGCTTGAACAAATAACCGAATGATTATTATTGCCCGTTTACTGAAGAATAACGCTATTCCTTAGCTGCTGTACCAGTAAGAATGCGTAATGCACTTTTAGCCTTTTCTACCACTTGATGGCCAGAATATGTCAAATATCCTCCATCCTCTTCAGTCACTAATCCTTTCGCATACAAACGTTGTGCTGCTGAGATAACAGCCGGACTTGCATCGCTATGAACCTTAATGCCTTCCATATTGCTGTGCATAGGGAATTTTACCAGTAGATTCATTTCATCAACGATATCGGGAGTGTACAGCATAGTCACCTCTTTATGGAAAATCCCAGTGGGATAAATAATCTATTATTAATATTAGCGTTTGTTGATAAGAAAACTAGGTGCAGAGATCAATATCTGAAGATCTTTCTTTAGCAAGATGAGATCCACATCAAAAAATTGAACATCTATCAATCATTCAGTTTCAGTGCTGTATAAAAAACAACCTAAGTTATTGAGGGATATAAAAAAGCCGCTTCACAAAACCATCATAATATATGATAAATTTTGCTATTAGCGGCTTTTTGACAGCGATTAATCGCTATTAGGCTTGAATACCAACAATTAACCATGGCGCATTAGGTTTGCGTAAATCACGCTCTAAATGCCATACATCATTAATGTCTTCTTCTACACCTTCAACACTATCTTTATAACGACCACTAAACTTAATGCTTAATTGCGCCATATTTGCGTCATGATCAGCACGCACAAGTTCAGCATCAACATACATCACTTCTGTGTGTTGTTCTTCAGACAGTTTTGCACGCTCGGCAGTTAAATCCACTAATAAAGCGGGAGACACGTACTCACGAATTTTTTCTAATTCGTTATGGTTCCATGCGCCTTGAATAATACGATAATGATCACGCGAACCATTTAGGAATCCATTCATATTAAAGTTTGGCGGTAAGTTAAACGGCACATCGCTATCTGTTGATTCAAAACCAGATGATGATTGCTGTTGCTGTGCTGCACCTTGACGGAACTGTTGTTGTTGCTGCTTAGACTGCGGTTGTTGAGGCTGACGAGGAGAGTTACCCGCATAAGACTCACGGTGCCCCATCGGCGTACCTTTATTAGCACGCATAGCTTTAAACAGCTTAAACAATACAAAGGCAATCACACCAATGATCAAAATATCCATAAATTGGATACCATTGAATGCGCCACCAAAGAAAGCGGCTAACAAACCACCAGCAAGAAGACCACCTAACAAACCACCCATTAGGCCTTTTTTCGCCGATGATGCTGCGGTTGGATTTTGTTTACGGATAGTGTCAGTCTGTTGTGGTTGCTGCTTACGAACCGGAGCGGTTTTAAAGCTTTTACCAAATGACTTACCACCACCGAATCTTTTTGCTTCTGCATGTGATGCTGTAAACGACACCGCCACAATAAGAGCAAATACGGTAAAAAAACGTTTCATAATAATCGATATACCTTCGTCATTAACTCTAAGCATCGTAGCTATTCGCTACCAAATGTCAATTTAATCACCTATTAAAATTGTTACTAACGTTTAACATTGATGACCATTATTTAAAATAGCACATTAAACACATAATAATCAGACATCTAACGCTAGCAATATAGGCATTATATTATGGTATTCTTTATATAATTAAACATAAAGTGATTTAATGTGCATACTTATGCGCAATAAATTGAACTAATATAACCTAAAAGGTGAAAATTCCAATATCATTCCATATATTATCCGCAGTAAACGTTTATTATTATATACTGTTTTTTATAGCATCAATGAAAGTTAACAATATCTGTTTAACGACGTTACTTTCTTTAATTATTATGATTTTTCTCAATGGAGATATCTATGCAAGAGAACAATACACATAGTAAATTTGTGGGTTATCTATTGTGGATTTTTGGTTTTACTGGTGCTCACCGTTTTTATTATGGCAAACCAGTAACGGGTACAATTTGGTTTTTAACATTAGGTTTATTAGGCATCGGCTGGTTAATCGATTTATTTTTAATCCCATCGATGAACCGTGAATCTGATTTACGCTTCGCTAGCGGTGAGATTGATTATAATATTGCATGGCTATTGTTAACCTTCCTTGGCGTATTTGGCGTTCATCGTATGTATATGGGAAAATGGCTAACAGGTATCCTTTATCTATGTACTTTTGGCTTCTTTTTAATCGGTATTTTAGTCGATTTCTGGACGCTAAACGATCAAGTATCACTCGAAAACACCAAGAAACAAACTGCATAAAATTCACCATTGGTGATTAGTATTGTGGCATTTAATGTTTCTAGCACTTGAAACCACTTTAATGCCTCAATACTGACATTATGGAAAACTGATATTTCTCATAATGTCTCAAGGACGACAATTATTAAAATAATTAAAAAGGCAGTCTATCACTAGGCTAATTACGACAATTGCAAACACATTTAAAGAGTATAATTCCATGGCAAGAAGAAATGACCACACTCGCGAAGAATTGGTAAATATGACTCTTGAGCAAGTGAAAAACTTTCTCAATGAGCATCCGCACCATGAACTAAGCTTACGCAAAGTCGCGGCGATGATTGGCTATGTTCCCAGTACTTTAGTTAATGTATTTGGTAACTATAATTTATTACTCCTTCATGCCGTTGCTCAAACTCTTGATGAATTATTCCAACAAGCTGAACTTTGTGTTCGTGATTCAACCACTTCACAACAAGCATTACGTAACCTTGCTTTCTGTTATCTTGATTTTGCGACTGCACACCCTTACCGCTGGCAGTTAATTTTCCAACATACAATGAATGGCGAAGATCTTCCTGAATGGCAAACCGATCGTATTGATAATATGACAGGTATGCTAGAAGCTCTGATTGGTCAAATTAATAGTGACATGAGCGAGAAACAAGTCCTTGAAGCTAGCCGTGTTATTTGGGCAGGCGTCCATGGTATTACGTTATTAACCGTTGATGATAAATTATTCACCTCAACCCCTGTTGATGGTAAAGCATTGATCAATAATTTATTAGATACCTACCTTAATTCATGGCACAAATAATTTAACGAGAACAGTAGAATGCCCCCCAAGCCTCAGTCAACCCTATTAACCAAACGACGGTTTTTACCTTATTTCCTGACACAGGCTTTAGGGGCATTTAACGATAATGTTTATAAAAATATTCTACTCATTTTTATTGCTTATGCTTCAGTACACACACTTCCGCTTAATGCTGATTTATTAATTAATTTAGCCGCTGGATTATTTATTCTGCCTTTTTTCTTATTTTCAGCCTCTGCTGGCATTCTTGCGGATATTTATGATAAAGCTAAAATAATGCGCATCGTCAAATTGGCGGAAGTCATTATTATGTGTTTTGCCGCTATCGCTTTTATTTACCAAAGTTATCTATCGCTATTATTTTTACTGTTTTTGATGGGCACTCAGTCCGCATTTTTTGGGCCAGCTAAATATGCGTTATTACCCCAACATCTTAAAAAAAATGAATTAGTTTCAGGCAATGCACTGGTTGAAACAGGCACATTTTTAGCTATTTTACTCGGCACTATTATTGCGGGCGTAATAGCGAACAGTGACAATGGTCGTTATATCGCGGCCATTAGCGTTATTATTTTTGCTATTTTAGGCTATGTGACTTCGCTCGCTATTCCACCAGCACCACCCAGTCAACCTCACATCAAATTTCATTGGCGTCCATGGCAGCAAACACGCCACACCATGAAAATAGCCCAGCAAGATAAAATCATATTTCAGTGTATTATCGGTATTAGTTGGTTTTGGTTCCTTGGTGCGTGTTACTTAACCCAGTTTCCGAATTTTGCTAAATCCAACTTAGGTGGCCAAGCTTCCTCGGTGTCTTTCTTATTAACCTTGTTCTCTATCGGTATCGCTATTGGTTCAATGTTATGTGATCGCTTATCACACCATCGCATCGACCCCGGTATCGTCCCTATCGGCTGTTTTGGTATCAGTCTGTTTGGATTTGGTTTATACGCCATGACCCCGAGTATTATTCCGGTTAGTGACTCTATCTTAACGTTTGTGGCACAACCCTCACTATGGCCTGTTTTTATCTCGCTATTATTGCTCGGTGTCGCTGGCGGTATTTTTATCGTGCCGTTATATACCTTAATGCAACAACGCGCCCAAGAAGATCAACGCGCTCAAATTATTGCGGCTAATAATATTTGGAATGCGGTCTTTATGGTTATTAGTGCCATTGTTGCCATTGTTTGTTTATCTCTATTACAGCTGTCTATTCCTCAATTCTTCTTATTATTGTCAGGACTCAATGGGCTCGTTTTGGTATATATCTATTTTCAAGCCCCCGATTTTTTCTGGCGCTTCGTGGTATGGGTTGTCACTCACACCATGTACCGTGTCCAGCATCACAATCTTAATAACCTTCCTCAGCAGGGAGGCACATTGTTAGTTTGTAACCATGTTAGCTATATGGATGCCCTGCTATTAGCGGGCGCTTGCCCTCGCCCAATTCGCTTTCTAATGGATAAAAAGATTTACAACCTGCCGATCATTAATACTTTTTGTCGAGCTTGCAAAGCCATTCCTGTCGATGCTAATGATCGTAAATCAGTCCGTACTGCATTTGCTCAAGTGGCTACCGATCTAAAAAATGGCGATATTGTGTGTGTATTTCCGGAAGGGCATCTGACACAAGATGGCGAAATAGCGCCCTTTATGCGAGGCATTGATTTGATCATTAAGCGCTCAAGTGTTGAAGTGATCCCCGTTGCTTTACAAGGTTTGTGGGGCAGCTATTTTAGCCGAGAAGGGGGGCATGCTTTACTTAAATGGCCGAAACGGTTTTGGTCAAAAGTGACTATTGTTGTCGGTGATTGCGTGCATTCAGATACCACCAATAGCCAATTATTACGCCAACAAGTGATGGCATTACGGGGTGATAAACGTTAATCATAACGTAAATAAGTCGTGACTGATCGCCCCCAAAATTAACCCCCATAGTAAAAAGGCGAAGCTATTATGCTTCGCCTTTTAGTCAATATGCGGTTACTTTTAGACTTGTGATGCTAACCACTGTGCCAAATCTGAACGGGAAACCTTTACATTTTGGGTAAAACGGTCAGGTAATGAAAGATAGCGAACCGGCCGTTTATGTGGCACGACATTTTGTGACATATAAGTCACTAACTGATCAACTAAATAACTATCTAGCGGTTGTGCGGTGGTTACTATCGCCACTGGTCTAGCGCCAAAATCATGATCATCTATTGGCAATACAATAACTTGGTTAACCGCAGCGTGTTGTAATAGTACCTGTTCAATATCTTCGGGTTGCACGTTTTCGCCACCGGAAATAAACATATTATCAGCACGACCACGAATAAATAATTCATCATCATGCCATTCGCCTAAATCTTTGGTCGCAAACCAATCATCGTCATCATCATAACCCAATAACGAAAAAATCGTATTATTGCGGTAATACCCTAAGCATAAGACTTTGCCACGCACCCAAATTTCACCATCACGTAAGATAAGCTCACGATTAGGTAAAACTGTCCCCACACCGGCACTGCTATTAGCACGTTTAGCGGTTATGGTTGATGCCATCTCTGTCATCCCATAACCACTCCAACATTCAATACCCGCTTGTTCTGCGGCTGTAGTTAAACTAACCGGAATCGTTGCACCACCTAATAACACTTGTTGTAACTGGTGCTGATGTGCGTATTCAGAATCAAGGAAGCGTTGCAATTGCGTTGGCACCAATGAAGCATGGCTCACCCATTGTAAGGCTTGTTGTTGTAATGCGGGTTCCACCAAAACGATACATGCACCACGGTATAACCACCGCCAAACAATCGCTAACCCTGAAATATGAAATAACGGCAGCGACAATAACCAACTATCGTCAGCGGTAAAGGTCATTTGCTTTAATAACCCACTCGCACTGGCTAAATGTGATTGTGGATGATGAACAACCGCCTTAGGTAAACCTGTCGATCCTGATGTTAACGTCAGTGAAACCGGACGGTGCTCTTGCCACATCACAGGAATAATACGTTCAGATGTTACAGCCGGATTTAAAGAAAGCGTATGCCCCGGCAATTGTTCTGCCGGATCTAACTCTGGACACCAGATGTGATTATTTTCCAATGCCGTTAACTGTTCAATTAACGCCTTAGAAGGCAGCTTAGGATTGAGGCCAACATAACGGGCACCAACACGAATAATGGCTAATAACAGCCACAACACGTCGATACTGTTTGGCGCAACCACCGCAACCAATTGATCACGCTTGACCCCTTGAGCCACAAGTCGTTGTGCATAAGTTTCAATATTGGCGGTAACTTCAATCCAATTCCACGTAACAGCCCCTGCGTTTGCATCACCTAATGCAATCGCAATCTCAGTTGGTCGTTGTTCGGCCCAATATTGCCAAGGCCACTTTTGAAATTCTGCTTTTATTTGTGCCATACCATGTCTAATTCAGATAAAGAAATCACTGGCAATTCACAATCAGGCCATGCCTGTATCAATTGAGCTTGGAATAATTGCATAGTGTCTAACCCAGGGATCACATTAGGCGTTTGCCATTGCGCTAAACGTGCCAACTGGTTTAAGCCTAAACTTGATTCAATGCTAGAGCTAATCACGGCGGTCAATCCAACGGCATGTGCTTGCTCAATCAATGAAATACAGCGCGCAAGAGAGCCAATTAGCGTCGGTTTAATAATAATGGCAGCAACACCCGGTTCTGCTTTCACTTCAAACCCAGCATCACGTACGGTCTCATCCCAAGCAATATTAATTCCAGTTTGTTGTGCAAACGCTAAACTGTCACTCGGTAAACGGCAAGGCTCTTCTAAAAAGGCAATCCCACTGCGATGTTCAGGCTTAACATACTTAGCAAATTGTTGTGCTTTTAGCGGTGTCCATTGACGATTAGCATCAAGTCGTAATTGCATATCCGGAATCGCTTCAAGTAGCATATTCGCCACAATGCCATCACGCACGGCTTCATACATACCCACTTTAATCTTAGCCACTTTATCGCCTGGCGTCTGATTAAACCGTTCCACTAAATCATCAGGATCACCACAACATAATGGTGCCACTAAATAATTACCCATAACCGGAAGTTCTGCGGCTAACTCAGCCATCGCACAACTAATGCCAAAAGCAACCGATGGAAAAGCTGACTCAAGATCAAGTGCTTCACCTGCAACCCATTGTGAGAGTAGCTGTTGTGCTTGCTCGCCCGCTTCTGTGGCAGTTTCAACACTAAATTCAGGTAATGGCGCAATTTCACCATAAGCTAATTGTTGATTTTGGCATAACTCAACCACCCAACCTTCACGTGTAATCAAACGTTGGTCTCGTAAAATAACCCCAGAATCCATTGGAAGTTGGTATTGAAATAACTTAGCGCTGCGCATTACATTTCCTTATATGGTGCTAAAGCTGAATTTAACGAATACTCTAGCCAGAAAACAGAGTCTCTTATTACTTTATAACGTTATGATTAATCAAGAAAGGCTAATAATGCTGTCGTAAAAGCAATAGGTTGTTCAATATGGATATTATGACCCGAATTATCAATAACCGTTACCGCTAAGCCACAAGCCAACGCTAAGTTTCGAAACTTAGTATCATGCTCACCGCACAGATAATGTATGGGTAGTGAAAGCTGTTGTAATTGAGGTAATAATTGTGGCTGTTTAGCCAGTGACGTTGCGAGCATCATTTTTGCAATTCCAGAGCCTAAATTATCACTCCGTTTAGCCACTAAATCCTGTCGTTGATCTACCGTCAGTGATGCAAAAACAGGTTGTTGATACCAATCTTGTAATACATCGACCAATGGCTGTTGTGCAAATCGTGCCGCCCAACGTTGATCGTGCTGATAACGCGGTTCTCGTTCAGCATCAGGTAATCCAAAATGCCCACCTTCAAGCAACACGTTAATTAATCGGGGTCCATTCGAGGATACAGATGAATTTGCCGCCAATGCACACGCATGATACATCGCTAAACGTGCGCCCATCGAATAACCAATCAGCACATAATCATTAACGCCACGTTGTTTTAAGGTCGCCATTAACGCTTGATGAATCGCCTCAAAGCCACCATCTCGTGCTTCGGTTGTCATTTCAGCATCAATAAACGCACTTAATCCATGGCCAGGCAAATCGATACTAATACACTGGTGGGTTGTCGACAGCTGACTAATGACATAACGCCAATCACGACCATTACCCAATAATCCATGTAAAAACACCAATGTCGGTTGATTAATATCGGCTTTAGTTCCAAAGGTTTCAGAATAAAGTAGCATGCTCAACCTCAGCAAAGAGAGTCTTTAACATTGATCCGGCTTCACCCGCTGGGGTTTTAATTTCAACTAAAGTTGTGCCTGCTTGTAATTGCCCTTCACGGATCGCCGTTTCAGCCGCGGCCAATGATGTTGGTGCGCAATACTGTAAGCCAAACATCGCCGCCGCATGGCTAAACTCAAACCCATGTGGCATACGATAAAAATCATCTTTTTGCTGATCAGGCACAGGCAACATATCAAAAATACCACCACCATCATTATTGGTCACAATAATAACAATCGGGTATTGCTGTTGATGTAATAATGCCAATGAATTGAGATCATAAAGTAGTGAAGTATCGCCGATCAAACACACTAAGGGTGCTTTACGTGCTCGCTGTACACCTGCGGTAGTCGCAATTAAACCATCAATGCCCGATGCACCACGATTAGCAAATGTCGCAGTTAAAGGTAATTTAGCGCACATATCCAATAATCGAACAATCATGCTATTACCTAAAAACAATTCGGTCTGAGGTTCAATCCAATCCATCACATTTGCCGCTAATCCCAACTCTGAAAAATGGGTACTGTGTGCGGTCACAATATCAAAATAACGCTGTGATGCTTCAACCAACGGCTGTGCCCAGTGTGAAGATGCTGATTCTGTTCTTAAGGCTATTGCTGCTTGCGCCCACGCTTCAATATTGGCTTGAATACGTTGGCTACGACGATGATTGGGATCCAATCGACCCGCTAATGGATCAATCAATAAAAAAGACTGCCACGCATGATGACCAATCAGCTGTAATAGCCGTTTTGAAACAATACGACCACCAAATTGCAGTAATACTTGTGCTTGTTGAAGCTGATGTTGGCAGGCAGCGTTTTGTAACCACCCATCAAAACCTGCAAAATCACTGCTGCCACCCGCTTGTGGATCCACCAGCAATGGCCAGCCTAACGTAGAGGCCAATTGTTGCACCGTTTTAAGCTCACTCGCTGCCAATCGACCCGCAACAATCACCCCTTTTTGAGCACACAATGTTTGCCATTGAGTCGAATCAATTGTTGCTGTCGCAGAAGATAGCACTGCGTGGTGTTGGCAATAGGGTGTAGCGTCCTGCTGCCATTGAGCAACAGGCGCAAGATACTCACTAAAATCAACATCATCGCCATACAGTGGTTCAGGATAATGGCAGTTAAAATGTACCGAACCACCCTGTAATTGTTGTTGCTGCATCACATCATCAACAGCACACAACAACCAATTAGGGTCAATATCCAAACTCGGACTAGGTACATCTAAAAAATGGCTCACATGATCAGAAAAGATCCCATGTTGACGAATCGCTTGATTAGCACCACATTGAATTAATTCAGCGGGGCGATCAGAGGTTAACAGTACCAGTTTTTCACCAGTAAGCCCTGTTTCAGCCACTGCGGGTAATAAATTCGCGACCGCAGTACCCGATGTCACAATAACGGCAACCGGAGATTGAGATGCTTTAGCTAAACCTAAAGCTAAAAAACCCAAACCTCTTTCATCAAAATGGGTATGAATCGTCAGCTGAGTTAATTTCGCCGCCGCTAACGTCAATGGTGTCGAACGAGATCCCGGCGCAATACAGACATGTTGCACACCCAGTCTGATTAACTCTTCAAGCATTAAGCTTGCCCAGCAACCATTTAATGCAGCTCGGTATGATTGGCTCGTTGCTAATGGTGGCTGTATCATGCGCTTTTATATCCCATCTTATCCATAATCTTACCGTCATCAGAACACGGTTGTTCAAACAAACTACACAAGGTTGATGTTTTACGATCAAGCTCTTTCCATTCACTGTCAGCTACTGAACCGGGAACAATGCCAGCACCCGCAAACAAATGTAAATCATCGCCACTGATCATTGCGCTCCGTATCGCCACACAAAATTCACTGTGTTGTTGACCAATATAGCCCACAGCACCACTATACCAACCACGAGCAAAGGGTTCATGTTCCGCAATAAAATGTAATGCAGCATCCCGAGGTAAGCCCGCAATGGCAGCGGTTGGCTGTAAGCTGTCAAGTAAATCGGCGCTCAATACCGCATCATTAAGTTGACCATCAATGCTACGTTTTAAATGCTGCACTTTACGTAACTGCACTAATTCAGGCACAGGAGAGACATTCATCGACTCACACTGTGGAACCAAACGTCCAACAATATCATCAACCACTAAACGATTTTCATAGCGATTTTTAGTATCCGCTAACAACCACTGAGCCAATTGTTGATCTTCTTGACTATCCGCCCCTCGGCCAATCGTGCCTGCCAGTGCTTCCGTTTGTAAAGCGCGATCATGGCGTTGAAATAATCGTTCTGGTGTTGAGCCGACAAAACAATGCCCAGCATCTAGCGCCATCAAAAAATGGAAACTATTACTATTACTGCCACGACTGGCTTTGAGTAATTGTGCAGGTAACACCGGATGATCAAGTTGCAATGTTGTCCGTCGAGCCAACACCACTTTTTCAAATTCATTATTCGCAATCCCTGTTAAAGCTTGATCAATCATGGTTGACCAACGATCAAAATCAGGGCTATAACTACGACTTAGAATACGACTATCAATATCAGTCACCGCTTCAGGATGCATTTCGATTTTTTGTAGCATTGCTAACATGCGTGGCTTATCGTCACTCATATTGGCGGCAAGATGCCACTCACCATCTAAACGAATAATCTCAAGCAATGGCAAAAAGAAAAAAGAGGAAAGGCAACGACGATTACGATCGGTATGACCATCAAAAGAACGTCCACCCCATACCCGCTGATCATCAGTAATGACTTGTTCAGCAATTAAGGGATCGGTAAACGTTTTAACCTGCCCCAAAGCAACCACTTCCTCACGACAATCTCGAGATTGCCAATAGAATTTAGGAAATAACGTTTGAGCAGCCATCCAATCAATTAAATCAGTATTGGCAGGCAGTTCTAGTTTCACTAGTAATCGTTGTGTTGTTATTGATGCTTGTTTAATTTTAGTAATCAATAAAGCAACGGCTTGTTGTAACGCAGTCAAGATAACCTCGCTCAGCTAAATATCACCAATACGGCTCATCCCTGGCTGAAAGATAAAAATATGCCAATCATGGACATACTTGGTTCTTTGCTGAATATAATCATATTTTTAATGGTTATCTAACGAGACAAGCATTAATTATCAGCAAAGAATAATAATCTGGGTATTCTACCTCACTCGATAGCATCTGACTAATGAAGTAACGTCATTCCTTTTGGCTATATTTCAGCATAAATAGCTGAACCTAAATAACAACTCTAGTCGATAACACAGCCAGTATGGGCTTGAAATAACACAAAAAACTATTTTACAAAATTTTATGCTAAAAGGTGTTCCTTTAAACTGGTTTTATAGTGTAATTTGTGAGGATACCAAAAATCATCATCAGGAAAGTATTATATGCAAAATTTCGGGATGTCATCCAAGCTCAATAATGTTTGTTATGATATACGTGGTCCCGTTCTTAAGCATGCTAAACGCATGGAAGAAGAAGGCCAAAAGATACTTAAACTTAATATTGGCAATCCAGCGCCATTTGGGTTTGATGCCCCTGATGAAATTCTGGTTGATGTGATCCGTAACTTGCCAACATCGCAAGGTTACTGTGACTCAAAAGGTATTTACCCTGCACGTAAAGCCGTTGTTCAACATTATCAAAAATGTGGTTTATTAGACATTGACGTTGAAGATGTTTTTATCGGTAATGGTGTATCAGAATTAATTGTGATGGCGATGCAAGCATTGCTCAATCATAAAGATGAAATTTTAGTACCGTCTCCTGATTATCCATTATGGACTGCTGCCGTGTCACTTTCTGGTGGTACCGCCGTGCATTATACCTGTGATGAGCAATCTGATTGGTACCCAGATCTTGACGATATCAAGAAAAAAATCGGGCCTCATACACGTGGTATCGTACTGATCAACCCTAATAACCCAACTGGCGCTGTTTATAGCCGTGAATTTTTATTAGAAATCGTTGAAATTGCACGTCAGCACAATCTGATCATTTTTGCCGATGAAATCTACGATAAAATTTTGTATGACGGCGCAAAGCATACTTCAATTGCCCCATTAGCCCCTGATGTATTCTGTATTACGTTCAATGGCTTATCTAAATCATACCGCGTGTGTGGTTTCCGTGCGGGTTGGATGGTACTTTCTGGCGCAAAACATAAAGCGAAAGGCTATATTGAAGGCCTAGAAATGCTGTCTTCTATGCGTTTATGTGCCAACGTACCGATGCAACATGCGATTCAAACAGCATTGGGCGGTTATCAGAGTATCAATGAATTGATTTTACCCGGCGGACGCTTATTAGAACAACGCGATAAAGTCTATGATCTGTTGACTCAAATCCCTGGGGTTTCATGTGTAAAGCCTAAAGGCGCACTGTACTTATTTCCAAAATTAGATCAAAAGAAATTCAATATTATTGATGACCAACGCTTTGCTATGGATTTCTTACTGCAAGAAAAAGTCTTAGTGGTTCACGGAACGGGCTTTAACTGGAAACAACCGGATCACTTCCGTATTGTTACCTTACCTCGAGTTGATGATCTTGAACTTGCAATGGTGCGTTTAGAGCGCTTCCTGCATAGTTATCGTCAATAACAACCACGATAATAATACCGTTAAATAACACCGCTCATTAGCCTCGATTTCTATCGAGGCTTTTCTTTATTTGCACAGTTAAACCATTCACAACTAATTCCCCCACCAAGCCAACAGTATTGGTATACTCAAGCCATCAGTATTTTAGCTATAAGGGAAATATCCCATGGAAAAGAGCCATTTTTTTGCGCATCTAGCACGCATGCGTTTAATTCAACGCTGGCCATTAATGCGCAGTGTTGAAACTGAAAATATTTCAGAACACAGTCTCCAAGTTGCTTTTGTTGCTCACGCACTGGCACTGATTAAAAACCGTAAGTTTGGCGGCAATGTTAACCCTGAACGTATCGCGTTATTAGGCATGTTTCATGATGTCAGCGAAGTGATCACGGGCGACATGCCAACCCCAATAAAATACTTCAATCCCACCATTGCCGAAGAATATAAAAAAATCGAACTGGCCGCAGAGCAAAAACTACTGTCAATGTTACCGAAAGAATTTCATGAGGATTATGCACCGCTACTTGATAGCCATAAGCTCGATCCTGAAAATGCAGCCATCGTCAAACAAGCTGATACCCTATGTGCTTATCTCAAATGTTTAGAAGAATTAAGTGCGGGTAATCATGAATTTACTAAAGCAAAGAAACGCCTTGAGGAAACCTTAACGGCACGTAGAACGCCAGAAATGGACTATTTTCTTACCACCTTTGCTGATAGTTTTAATTTAACGCTAGATGAGATCAGCTAATGACCGCTTTTATTATTGATCCTTGCTGGCAACAACGTCATAGCGACGAACAAAAAATGCGCCGTGATGATCATCGCTCGGCCTATCAACGTGATCGCGCACGCATCTTACACTCAGCCGCATTTCGTCGTCTGCAAGCCAAAACCCAAGTGCATGGCGCTGGCAATCACGATTTCTATCGTACCCGCTTAACCCATTCCCTTGAAGCTTCACAAATCGGCACCGGCATTGTGGCTCAACTAAAATTAAAACAACCACAATTTCATTCGTTATTAGCCTCAACCAGCTTAATGGAAAGTCTTTGTCTGGCGCATGATATTGGTCATCCCCCGTTTGGTCATGGTGGTGAAGTCGCATTAAATTACATGATGCGCAATCACGGGGGTTTTGAAGGTAATGCACAAACCTTTCGTATTGTCACCTTACTAGAACCTTATACCGAACATTACGGTATGAATCTCTCGCGACGTACGTTATTAGGGTTACTTAAATACCCGGCATTATTAAGTCAAACCACCGCGACAGAACGACCTAGTGATGTGATGAACTTTCGTCATTTAAAAGCCAAACTGTGGCATCCTGCGAAAGGCATTTATGATGATGACAAAACCGTCTTTGATTGGGTGTTAGCGCCATTGTCTGAACATGATAGACAACTGTTTAAGCAAATGCGTAATCACGCGCCATTACCGCATCAGCATAATAAAACCCGCTTTAAATCACTTGATTGTTCAATCATGGAGTTAGCCGACGATATTGCTTATGGGGTCCATGATCTTGAAGATGCCATTGTGATGGGTATTGTTAACCGCGAACAATGGCAAGAAGCTGTCGCATCAAAAATTGCCGAATGTGGTGATCCGTGGTTAGAACAACGTATTGGTGAAATAAGCGAACATATGTTTGCTAGCCATCACCAGCGTAAAGATGCTATTGGCGCGCTAGTTAATGCTTTATTGACCTCAATTGAAATCGCACCAACACTGCAAGATGGCTTACACAGTTTTGAAGAGCCACTATTAAAGTGGAATGCATTTCTGTCGCCCGCAATGGAAAAATCGCTTAATGTACTAAAACAATTTGTCAGTGATTATGTGGTTAAAAAACCTGAGATTCAGTTACTAGAATATAAAGGCCAGCAATTAATCATGGAATTGTTTGATGCCTTTGCGTCAGATCCTGAACGGTTATTACCAGAGGCTACTCGTCAACATTGGCAACGAGCAGTAGATAAAGGTGATAATGATATGCGGATCATTGCCGATTATATTTCAAGCATGACCGATGGCTTTTCGCAGCGGCTTTACAATACCCTATTTCAACCCTCAATCATGATGGAAATAGGCAGTGAGGGGCATGGAGTTTAGTGGGAGACTCTACAACACGCGGGTAGTAGATTCCCTATCTCGTTCGTAACCTCACTGTAGGGAATGACGATTATATTGAGCTCTAATACTCGCAAACTCGTTCCTGCTCTTCCTCGTAACTCGTTCCTGCTCTTCCTCGTAACTCGTCCCTTCTTCTCACAAATAATTCTTCTCAAATACCCCGTGCGGCATATGCTTGATCTGAAAATCTATCATGTGATTAAAGGTTGCTAACAACGGCGCAAATTTATCACCATCAGCTTCAAATGCAGACAAGGCTAAATACCCGGCCTCTACCGTTGATACACCCTGCTCTTTAGATGATTTACGAATACGGTAATTACCGCTATCAGCATTGTCTAAATTAACCAAGGGAAGGTGATGTAAATTTGTTGCAAGCAACCACATCTTATAGGCTTTTTTCCACGTACCATCTAATAAAATAACCGTTTGTAGACGCTGCTTATTCGCTGTTGTTGCAACGGTTGAAATAGGTATTGAACCTTCACCAGGATAAACAACATACACATCACGTTCAGGATCAGCCAATAAGCTGTTGAGTTCATCATTATTAGAAAAATCTTCTCCTACCCAAAGTCGGCTATTTGGTAAGGAAAGTGATAATATTCTTGCCGTACCTATTGCACGTTTAATTTCTGATGGGTGCTGTAAGATCCAAATTTCCGTTGTTGCTGTGATGTTTTCGATCCAGTGGCAAATACAGGCTTTTTTTGCCTTACCACAGTATTCACAATACCGACTCATTGAGGTTGCCTTGTCTATTCGCAATTACATTATTATCGCATTAATTATAGGGATTATTGCTCAAATCCCACAACTTCAACCACTGCTAGTGTGGGATCGCCAAGCGATACTCAATGGTGAAGTATGGCGGATCCTAACAGGAAATATTACCCATACCAACTGGATCCACCTTGCTATGAATGCAAGTGCATTTGTTATTATTAGCTTTATTTTTCGTGCTCACTTTGATCCAATCCGCTACAGCGTATTAATTTTAAGCCTTAGTACCATTATTGGTATTGGACTGTTTGCCACGCAAATTAGCTGGTACGCTGGCTTTTCAGGCGTATTACATGGTTTGTTTGCTTGGGGAGCCATTCGTGACATTCAAACCAAAACCAAAGGCGGTTGGTTATTATTGTTAGGACTTATTGCAAAGATAAGTTGGGAGCAATGCTTTGGCGGCTCGGCAAGTTCAGCGGAACTGATTGGGGTACAAGTTGCAACCCAAGCTCATTTAATTGGCGCTATATCTGGTGTAATTATTGCCTTAATCACAGCACCAAAAAATAAAATCTAGAGAATAACAATAATACAAAAAACGACAGGCGCCATGCCTGTCGTGATAGATAAAACTCGAATTATTAATAATTACAGCTTAATTCGGTTACGGTTTTTATCTACTGTTGAAGTACCAATACCTTTTACCTTCACAAGATCATCAACAGATGCAAACTTGCCATATTTCATACGATATTGAATAATATTTTCTGCTTTATCCGGCCCAATTCCTACCAATAATTTATCAAGCTGTTCTGCATTGGCATCATTAATATTAACAATAATATCAATACCTTTGTGCTGATCTGGATTGGCATAGGTTATCGGTGCTAATGCTAATGTTCCTGCTACAACGATGGCTTTAAACAACTGATATTTTATTGTCATATTCATTCCGTTTCTCGTTAAGGTGAATACGAATAATATGCAATAAAATTACTATTGTAATAAAAATCACCAATCTTTAAGTAAAAAAAAGACGGGACACACAAGACGACCCGTCTATTTACATTACAGTTTCAATTAATCTTTCGATTCGTCTTGCATTGGATAGCTAATCTCTGCTGATTCACGCAATGTTTTTAGCGTGGCAGCAAGATCTTCTTGAGCAAACATTTGCCCAATTTGCTCTGCAAACTGACCATCTACTTTTTCGCCAGCCAACTTCATGGTAACAACTTTATCAAGTGCGATAATTTCAACGTTACCGTTGTTATCACGAGCGATACCGTAAGTTGCTTTACCCGTTGCTGGTTTAGGTAAACTAAATGCGACATTTGAAATGTTCACATTTGGACCTGAACGATTAATTGTTTGTTCGCCAGAGAAGCTTAAGCCGTCTTTAGCAACAATATCATTCTTACCTTTACGTAAGTCTGCCATGATTTCATCAGCTTTAGCTTGTGCTTGTTGTTCACCTTTTTGGCTCGCAACCATTGCATTCACTTTTGCCGCAACATCTTTAAATGGTAATACAGCTTCTGCACGAGCATCATCAACACGAACAACAATCACATGTTCAGGACCTAACTCAATCACATCTGAGTTCATACCATCATCATGAACTTCTGGACTTTGTAGTGTTTCTTGAACTTGCTTGTTTGCCAATACACCTTTTTCATCAGCCGGTGTTATATAGCCCGTATGAATAATTTTCGCATCAACAGCTTCAGCGGTTGCATCCAATGAATCTGGTGATTCAAAAGCAACTTCAGCAAGCTTACTTTTCAGCTTATAGAACTCATCGGCAGCTTGTTGTTGTTGTAGTTCAGCAATAATTTTTGCTTTAACATCAGCAAATGGTTTTACTTTTCCAGCTTTAATGCCATCAAGTAAAATGATGTGGTAACCAAATGATGATTTCACAAGGCCAGACATGTCACCCGGTTTTGCAAGAGCAAAAGCTTCTTGTTCAAACGCAGGATCCATCATGCCTTTAGTAAACCATTCTAATTTACCACCATCTTTAGCACTGAATGTATCATCAGATGATTGTTTGGCAACTTCAGCAAAATTAGCGCCGCTCTGTAACTTGGCAAGTAGCGCTTCAGCTTTCGCTTTGGCAGCTGTCGTATCGCCTTTAATTAAGATATGACTAACTTCACGCTCTTCAGCAGAACTAAACTTAGTTTGATTATCTTTATAGTACGTTTCAGCAGCTTGCTCTGATACTTTAATATCTTTGGTCAAGCCTTTATCTGATAGCTCAACATAAGACACTTTAATTTGTGCAGGTCGAGTGAACAAGTTAGGGTTTTGATCGTAAAAATCTTGTGCTTCTTTATCTGTTACTTTTACTTTTTGAGTAAAGTCAGCAAGGTTCAGCGTTAATGTACGAACAACACGTTGTTGTGATTCAAGCTTACGCAACTCATCAGCTTCGTCAGTTAACACAAAGTCACTGCCTTGTAATGCTGAAAGGAATTGCTGACGTAGCATGTCTTTACGAATCGTTTCTGCAAACTGATCAGGTGTAAAGCCTGCACGACGTAATGCCATGTTGTATTGCTCGTTATTGAAGACACCATTAACGGCAAAAGCGGGCATTGCAAGAATTTCTTGTTTTACTTGTTCATTACTAACACTAAGACCAAGTTTATTTGCACGTTGTTGAATAAGTTCATCATTCACCATACGATCTAATACACTTTGACGGAATTGCTTCACATAAGCAGGATCGCTCATCAAAGTTGAAAAGTAATCGCCCATACGCTGCTGCATACGGTTACGTTCATTTTGGTAAACTTGCTCAAACTGACGTTGGCTAATATCTTTACCGTTAATCTTTGCAGCAACTTGCTCATTTCCACTCGCCAGATAACTGCCGACGCCAGCAAATACAAAAGATAAAATAATTAGGCTTAGAATAATCTTAACCCAGATGCTGTTAGCGCCTTCGCGCAATCGCTCCATCATAATCTGCCGTCTCTCCTACTGTTCGATCTGGCTCGGTTCGAACTACTATCAAATTAATGCACAATGCTACTGACATCACCATGATGACCGCACCATACTATTTACTACATGTTATATAACAACAACTGAATAGACACTGCTATATCAATAACCTTGTTTTAATTAACTTAGCTTTATCAATATAGATAACCTGTGACAGATAAGCCACACTCAGCACAGAGAATTGTTACATAAACTCAATTAAACAACACTATAATGAATATCTCACGAAATATCAGTTGTAGTCTGTTGTTATGAGGCTATTTATAGGTAAAAAAAACGCATCAACCGATGCGCTTTGATTGTACCGAACGAGTATACCCTTTCCGGTCACAATTTTTAAGCCATGAAAACATGACAAAATAATGGCACAACGACCATTATTATTTTAGTTTACAGAATCTTTAAGCGCTTTACCTGGTTTAAAACCAGGTACTTTTGCCGCTGCAATTTGGATTTCTGCACCTGTTTGTGGATTACGGCCAGTACGTGCTGCACGCTCACGAACAGAAAAAGTACCAAAACCAACTAATGCAACTTGATCACCGCTTGTTAGTGTTTCGGTTACCGTTTCAATGAATGCATCAAGAGCACGGCCAGCAGATGCTTTAGAAATATCAGCACTTTCTGCGATTTTATCAACTAGTTGAGTTTTGTTCACAATTAGATCCTCTGAATGAACCTTGATTACAACGCGATATTTATATAGATACTCGCAAAACAGTAATCAAATAAAAACATTATGGCTTTGATAGCGAATTTAAAATAACTATCAAGGCTTAAAATTAGTTCGCATAACGCGATTAGATGTACCTTATAGCCACACAAAAAAACGCTGACAAGTTTTTTAATCTTGAAAGCGTTTTTTCTTTAACTAATTTAGCTCTAGGTCACTATTTTGTACATTAACAAGCTCAATGCCGGTCGGATTATTCTGTAATGCCAACATGAGCACTTCATCAATCCAACGTACTGGACGCACATCCAAATCAGCAATAACATTCTCAGGAATTTCTTCTAGATCACGTTCGTTTTCTTTTGGAATAAGTACAGTCTTAATGCCACCACGGTGTGCCGCTAATAGTTTCTCTTTCAAGCCACCAATCGGTAAGACTTCACCACGTAACGTGATTTCACCCGTCATTGCAACATCAGCACGTACAGGGTTACCCGTTAAGCTTGAGACCAAAGCGGTGCACATAGCGATACCCGCACTTGGACCATCTTTTGGTGTTGCACCTTCAGGTACGTGAACATGAATATCGCGTTTTTCATAAAAATCGCTCGCAATACCTAAACGTTCAGCGCGACTACGTACCACTGTCATTGCTGCCTGAATAGATTCTTGCATCACATCGCCCAAAGAACCGGTGTAGGTTAGTTTACCTTTACCCGGCATAGACTCGGTTTCGATCGTTAATAAATCGCCACCAACTTCTGTCCATGCTAGACCCGTTACTTGACCAACACGGTTACTTTCGTCAGCTTTACCATAATCGCAACGCTGCACACCTAAATAATCTTTAAGGTTATCTTGGCTAATAGAAACGTGTTTAATGTCTTTGTTCAATAAAATTTCTTTCACCGCTTTACGGCATAATTTAGAAATTTCACGCTCAAGACTACGTACACCCGCTTCACGAGTATAGTAACGAATGATACCCATCAATGCTGAGTCTTCAATCGTTAACTCACTCGGCTTTAATCCATTACGTTGGATTTGCTTATCAACTAAGTGATTTTTTGCAATATTCAGTTTCTCGTCTTCGGTATAACCAGAAAGACGAATCACTTCCATACGATCAAGCAATGGCCCAGGAATATTCATTGAATTCGACGTTGCAACAAACATGACATCAGATAAGTCGTAGTCAACTTCTAAGTAATGATCGTTAAACGAACTATTCTGCTCAGGATCTAATACTTCTAGTAATGCTGAAGCGGGATCGCCACGCATATCAGAAGACATCTTGTCAATTTCATCCAATAGGAACAGTGGGTTTTTCACTTCCACTTTTGCCATTTTCTGAATTAACTTACCCGGCATTGAACCAATGTAAGTACGACGATGTCCACGAATTTCCGCTTCATCACGTACACCACCTAATGCCATCCGCACGTACTTACGTCCCGTTGCAGCAGCAATAGATTGACCTAGCGAGGTTTTACCCACACCAGGAGGTCCAACAAGACAAAGGATCGGACCTTTCAGTTTATTGACACGGCTTTGAACGGCTAAATACTCAAGAATACGTTCTTTAACACGATCTAAACCATAGTGATCAGCGTTAAGAATTTCTTCTGCTTTAGCAAGACTCTTCTTCACTTTAGAACGCTTATGCCAAGGCACACTTAGCATCCAATCGATGTAGCCACGAACAACAGTTGCTTCCGCTGACATCGGCGACATCATCTTCAGTTTTTGTAGTTCTTGCTCGGTTTTTTCACGTGCTTCAGCGGGCATCTTAGATGCATCAATCTTTAACTTTAACGCTTCAAATTCATCTGGCGCGTCATCAAGCTCACCCAGTTCTTTCTGGATAGCTTTCATTTGTTCGTTAAGATAGTACTCACGCTGACTCTTTTCCATCTGCTTTTTAACGCGTCCACGGATACGTTTTTCAACTTGCAGCAGATCGATTTCAGATTCCATCATTGCCATCAAGAACTCTAATCGTTCTGTGATATCAACAATTTCAAGTACTTTTTGCTTATCCGCTAATTTCAATGGCATATGCGCTGCGATGGTGTCAGCCAAACGCGCAGCATCATCAATACCATTCAACGATGTTAAGACTTCAGGTGGAATTTTTTTATTAAGTTTGATGAACCCTTCAAACTGACTTATTGCCGTTCGAACGAGAACTTCTTGCTCACGCTCATCCATTTCTGGCGTAACCAAAAATTCAGCATTTGCAGTAAAAAACTCATCATCCGTTAAATCTTCAACCTTGGCACGCTGTTGGCCTTCAACCAACACTTTTACCGTACCATCAGGTAGTTTCAATAATTGAAGAATCGTTGCAACTGTACCAACATCATAAAGATCAGTGATCGACGGTTCGTCTGTGGCTGCTTCTTTTTGAGCGACCAACAGAATCTGTTTATTGTTTTCCATTGCCGACTCTAGGCAACGAATTGATTTTTCCCGGCCCACAAACAATGGAATAACCATATGAGGGTATACCACTACATCACGTAGAGGTAGAACCGGGATCTCAAGGCGCTCAGAACGCTCCAGGTTCATATTCTTCTCTCTTCCTGTCCAGACTAATCGTATTAAATAACTTGGCTGGATACAGCATAGTTACTTAATACGATTAGAGTTAGCTTATATTGAGTATATGGGGGTAAAGCATCAAGTTTCAATGTATGAAATGTCAGAAAATAAAAAAGGAGGCAAAAGCCTCCCTTTTTTAGCTTTTATGTGCAGATGTTGAGCACTTACTCAGCACTAGCCGCTTCTTGTGGTTCTGTATTTTCGAAAATCAGTAATGGTTCTGACTCACCGTTAATTACAGACTCATCAATCACAACTTTACTGATACCTTCTAAAGACGGAAGCTCATACATGGTATCAAGTAATACTGCTTCAACAATAGAACGCAGGCCACGAGCTCCTGTTTTACGCTCCATCGCTTTTTTAGCAATAGCAATCAACGCATCATCGCGGAATTCTAATTCAACGTTTTCAAGCGCTAACAATGCTGCATACTGTTTAGTAAGGGCATTTTTAGGCTCACGTAAAATTTGAACTAACGCATCTTGGTCAAGTTCACCAAGTGTTGCGGTAACAGGTAGACGACCGATGAATTCTGGAATTAAACCGTATTTCACCAAATCTTGTGGTTCAACTTTCTTAAACAAATCACTGAGTGTGTCTGTTTGATCTTTTGAACGAACATCAGCACCGAAACCGATGCCTGTACCTGTTGCTACACGTTGCTCAACCACTTTATCTAGGCCTGCAAATGCACCACCACAGATAAATAAGATCTTAGAAGTATCAACTTGTAAGAACTCTTGTTGAGGATGCTTACGACCACCTTGTGGTGGAACAGAAGCAACAGTACCTTCGATCAGCTTCAGCAATGCTTGCTGAACGCCTTCACCTGATACATCACGTGTAATTGATGGATTATCTGACTTACGTGAGATCTTATCGATCTCATCGATATAGACAATACCGCGTTCGGCTTTGGCTACGTCATAATCACATTTTTGTAGCAACTTCTGAATGATGTTTTCAACGTCTTCACCAACATAACCCGCTTCAGTTAATGTTGTTGCGTCAGCCATTGTAAACGGAACATCAAGCATACGCGCTAGTGTCTCAGCTAATAATGTTTTACCACTACCAGTTGGACCAATAAGTAGGATGTTACTCTTACCTAATTCAACGCCATCACTATTTTTATCGCCATTACGTAGACGCTTATAGTGATTGTATACAGCAACAGCCAGCACTTTTTTAGCGTGTGATTGGCCGATGACATAATCATCTAAGTTGTTACGAATTTGTTGTGGTGTCGGCAGCTCGTCGCTATCGCTTTTCGTCATCACTTCTTTGATTTCTTCGCGAATAATGTCGTTGCATAAATCAACGCACTCATCACAAATATAAACAGAAGGACCGGCAATTAGCTTGCGAACTTCATGCTGACTTTTGCCACAGAAAGAGCAGTAAAGTAGCTTGCTGCTACTTCCCTCTTTGCGCTTATCTGTCATTCGCTAACCTCTTTATTGGGGTATCCCATCATTGTCTTGTCTTGAGTGTATAACAAGTCGACTTATTTTGCTTTACTAAACCCGCATCGCGAATTGCAAAATAAAACGGTTTAATCACGCTTACTCAATACAGAATCAACTAGACCGTACTCTACTGCCTGATCAGCAGACATAAAGTTATCACGATCGGTATCACGCTCAATAATCTCTAACGGTTGACCCGTATGCTCAGCCAATAATCCATTTAAACGTTGTTTAATCGTTAGAATTTCTTGAGCATGGATTTGAATATCCGATGCTTGGCCTTGGAAACCACCTAATGGTTGGTGGATCATCACGCGAGAATTAGGTAGGCAATAACGCTTACCTTGAGCACCGCCTGCCAATAGGAATGCACCCATTGAACATGCTTGACCCATACATACTGTACTTACATTTGGTTTAATAAACTGCATGGTGTCATAAATTGACATACCCGCAGTTACAGAACCGCCTGGAGAGTTAATGTAAAGGAAAATGTCTTTGTCTGGGTTCTCAGACTCCAAAAATAGCAGCTGGGCTACAACTAAGTTAGCCATATGATCTTCAACCTGACCGGTTAAGAAAATCACACGCTCTTTTAGGAGACGGGAATAAATATCGTAAGAACGCTCACCACGAGAAGTCTGCTCGACCACCATCGGTACCAGCGCATCCATAATCGGTGACATGCCGTTTTGTGCTTGGTAGCTCATAATCTTATTTCCCTAAAATAAATGGCCCGAATGAAAATATTCACACGGACCATTGTTAGCAGAAGACTTGAGAGAATGTCAAATCTCTACAGCAATTTCAGTAAATTAAGCAGCAGGATTCATTAGATCGTTGAAGCTAACTTCTTTATCTGAAACCTGAGCTTTAGCTAGAAGTGCATCAATTGCTTGCTCTTCTAAAGCAACGTTGCGCATATTGTTCATTAGCTGCTCGTTGCTTGCGTAGTATTTAACTACTTCAGTTGGATCTTCGTATGCAGAAGCCATTTCAGCGATGATTGCGCTAACACGCTCTTCGTCTGCTGCTAGTTCTTCAGCTTTAATTACTTCACCAACTAATAGGCCAACAACTACACGACGCTTAGCTTGCTCTTCGAACAATTCACGTGGTAGTTCAGGCATGTTCTTAGCATCGCCGCCAAAACGTTGTGCTGCTTGCTTACGTAGTGCTTCAATTTCTTGATCGATAAGCGCAGTAGGAACTGTGATGTCGTTTTGCTCAACAAGACCGTTAAGAACTTGATCTTTAATACGACCTTTAACAGCTTGCTTAAGCTCACGTTCCATGTTCTTACGAACTTCAGTCTTAAGACCTTCAACAGAACCGTCTTCAACGCCGAACTTAGCAACGAACTCTTCAGTTAGTTCAGGTAGCTGTTGTGCTTCAACTTTATGAAGAGTGATAGCAAACGCTGCTGACTTACCTTTTAGGTTTTCTGCATGGTATTCTTCAGGGAAAGTTACTTCGATAGTAAACTCTTCGCCTGCTTTATGACCAACAACACCTTCTTCGAAACCAGGGATCATACGACCTTGGCCCATAGCAAGTGCGAAACCTTCAGCTTTACCGCCGTCGAATACTTCGCCATCGATAGTACCAACGAAATCAATAGTTACACGGCTATCTGCTTCAGCTGCTGCTTCAACATCAGTCCAAGTAGCTTGTTGCTTACGTAGTGTATCTAGCATGCCGTCAACGTCAGCGTCAGTTACTGTAACAACTGGCTTCTCAACAACAACTTTATCTAGACCAACAAGTTCGATCTCTGGGAAAACTTCAAAAGAAGCTTTAAATACTAAATCTTTACCTTCAGCAATTTCTACTGGAGTGAAAGTTGGCGCACCCGCTGGATTGATCTTTTCTTTAACGATAGCTTCGATAAAGTGACGGTGCATTACTTCACCTAGGATGTCTTGACGTACAGAAGCGCCAAACATTTTAGCAACCATCTTCATTGGTGCTTTACCTGGGCGGAAACCGTCGAAACGACGAGTTTTAGCAATTTTACGTAATTCAGCAGCAACTGCATTTTCAATGTTTGCAGCAGGCACTGTAATAGTTAGGTGGCGTTCTAGACCTTCAGTGGTTTCAACGGTAACTTGCATTATATTTAACCTCAAAACTTACTCAGCTTTTCTGAGTGATGTTGCCGAACAGCCATTTACTGACGGTGGCATCCTTTCATGTTACAGCTCGAAAACCATAACGCCTAAATTCTTTCTTCAAGATTCTGATAGTAGGTCACCTACTTATCAGAGCGCGCTATTATAACGACACGTAAGCGTGACGTCGAGGTAGATACCTTAAACGCGAGCGATCTCTTTAACTGTTTTACAAGATAGGGGCTATAAATATCATTTCAAGGGGAAAAATGAAAAAAATCGTCCTAAAACCGCTTTTTTTGGTTTAAATGTTGGAAAAACGAGCTAATTAGAAAAAATTTCAACAATAGAGATTAAAGGAATAAAGAAAAAGCATAGATGATAAAAGAATAAAAACAGGAAAATAACAAAAGGAGGTAGATGAAAAATAACGAGGAGTTAGTGGTGCGCCCTGCAGGATTCGAACCTGCGACCACATACTTAGAAGGTACGTGCTCTATCCAACTGAGCTAAGGGCGCATCATTAATGTAACTTGATGTTACGCAGCGAATTATACGTAGCTATAAAGTAAGGTCAATCTCTTTACTCTATTTTTTATGTTTCAAGCAACTGACTGGTTAAAGATACAACAAAAACCCCATCTTTGATGATATTTTCCAAAGAAACAACCGCTCACCACGACGGTTTCGTTTCATTATTCCAGCGATCTTTTCATCATTCATTATCTTACTAACACTTAAGTCCTCACACTATTTCAGCACAAAACAAAATAGCAATCGTTTGCTCGATAGCTATTCCATTTATAATCTGCCACAATATTGACGTTGATACGTTCAACCAACATAACAAAGGATCACCATGAGCGCTCAAATTATTGATGGGAAAATCATATCCCAAACTGTACGACAAGAAGTTGCAGCAAGAGTAAAAGCACGCACCGATGCCGGATTACGCGCACCCGGATTAGCGGTTGTTCTCGTCGGTCAAGATCCAGCCTCGCAGATCTACGTTGGTAGCAAACGCAAAGCATGTGAGGAAGTCGGCTTTATTTCAAAATCATTTGATTTACCGAGCACGGCATCTGAACAACAATTACTCGATTTAATTGATGAACTCAATCAAGACCCAGCAATGGATGGCATTTTAGTTCAATTGCCCTTACCTGCGGGTATGGACTGTACTCGAATTCTTGAACGCATTGATCCAGAAAAAGATGTTGATGGATTCCATCCTTATAATGTCGGTCGCCTGAGCCAACGTATTCCTAAATTACGTTCATGTACCCCAAAAGGCATTATCACACTGCTTGAACGTTATAATATTGAGGTTCGTGGAAAGCATGCGGTTATTGTTGGCGCATCAAATATTGTCGGACGCCCAATGACACTAGAGTTATTGCTAGCAGGAGCAACCACAACAACGTGTCATCGCTTTACGCAAGATCTCGAAGGTCATATTCGCCAAGCTGATATTTTAGTCGTGGCAGTGGGTAAACCCAATTTTATTCCGGGTAACTGGATTAAAGAAGGTGCAACTGTCATTGATGTGGGTATTAATCGCCTTGAAAATGGCAAGTTATGTGGTGATGTTGAATTTGATGTTGCTTGTCAACGTGCGAAGCACATTACCCCAGTACCTGGCGGTGTAGGACCAATGACAGTAGCTACGTTAATTGAAAATACCTTACTTGCCTGTGAACAATACCATTCAGCATAAATAAACTGATTAGCGAAGCTATAATCATGAAAGATACAAAAAGCGAGTAGCAACATACTCGCTTTTTTATTTGTACTAATCTTTGTTTTTAATTAAATCTGTATTTTCAATACTGACTTTTACTTGTTTACCGAGCAAATTAATCAGCATAAATGATCGTTTTTCACCATCCGCTTCCTGATAAATTGCATCAAGGCCTTTAAATTTACCTTGTTCTAAAATTAATTTATCACCTTGCTGAGGCAATGATTCAAACATCTCTTTATATGAGTCATTATCTTCATTTAACATCAAATTATAAACAAGTTCTTCACTGACAATTTGTGGCATCGCCCCTTGACGAATAAAGTCAGCAACCCCACGCGTTGAACGCACGGTTGTAAAACTTAATAGTTCAGGATCAAATGTCACAAAAATATAGCTAGGAAATAATGGTTCATAGCATTCACAACGTTTACCACGAACAATTTTTTCTACCACAACCTGAGGGTAATAACATTCAGCCCCTTGACGATCAAGATTGATCACTGCGCGCTCTTGTTCACTGCGCTTACAATAAAGTAGATACCAATCTTTCATTATCAACCTCAATAAAATCTTAACTTTTATTAGTATATACAAAATCAATCCTGATTTACATCTCTCGCCTGAGCCCTACCTTGTTGGTTATTAACCGCCTTTATATTCTATGGTTATATGTTTACACAGAACTATTAGCTAATATCTATCACTGAAATTGTAACATCTATGAATATTCTCAACTGATGATATAAGCACCTAAGATAAACACAAAAAACAACATAAAAACCTAAGTTAGGGTTGTAAAATAGTGTAAGATACAGCTTTCGGTAATGAAATTTAATTTTTCATAATTGGACACTAAACACACAATTACTTATTTATCAATTTGTTATAATGTTTTATTATTGTTTGCTAAATGTAAAAACTTGCAGTTAAATATATTGTGCTTTATAAACCTATATGAATGAGCAAACACACTAATTAAAATAAAATAGAGAATCCTATGAGTCATAATAGTAGTGGTACCCTTCTGGGCCACCCAAAAGGCTTGTTCCTTTTATTTGGAACAGAGCTATGGGAACGCTTTTCTTATTACGCTATGCGAGCAATTCTGGTTTTATATCTAACAGATAAAACCATTAATGGCGGTCTTGGGTGGACCACAGAAGAAGCGCTTAACTTATACGGTATCTACACTGGCTTAGTTTACTTTACCCCTCTTATAGGTGGTTGGATTGCCGACAACATTTTAGGTCAACGTCGCTCTATAATTATAGGCGGCACATTAATGGCAATTGGCCAATTTACACTAGCATTGCCTCATAGCATGATTGATCCCAATGCTGTTACTGTCTTTTACGTTGGCTTAACGTTCCTGATTATTGGTAATGGTTTATTTAAACCAAATATCTCAACCATGGTCGGTGATTTATACTCTGCTGGTGATAACCGTCGCGACGGTGCTTTCACTATTTTCTACATGGGAATTAACATTGGCTCATTACTAGCAGGTGTTATCGCAGGTACAGCATCAGCAGTATATGGTTGGAAAGCTGGCTTTCTATGCGCAGGCGTAGGTATGTTAATGAGCCTATTAATTCAATTGTTCTTTGCTCAACGTTATTTAGGCGATATTGGTAAAGTACCAGCTGCCGTACGTGACGCAGCAAATAATGCTAGCGGCAAGAAAGAACCATTAACTAAAATTGAGCGTGATCGCTTAAAAGTAATTTTAGTGATGTCTACTTTTGTTATCGTATTCTGGGCTGGCTTTGAACAAGCTGGCGGCCTAATGAATATTTACTCGCAAGAATACACTAACCGTATGATTGGTAACTTTGAAGTACCAGCAGCATGGTTCCAATCACTGAACCCATTCTTTATTATTCTATGTGCTCCACTACTTGCTGCACTATGGGTTAAAATGGGAAAAAGCGAGCCTAACTCACCAGTTAAATTTGCGTTAGCAATGTTCTCTCTTGCACTAGGTTTTGCGTGTATGATCGGCGCAGCTTTAGAGCAAAATGGCGACATGACCGTTAAAACATCAATGATGTGGCTAGTCGGCGCTTATTTCTTCCATACAATTGGTGAACTATGTTTATCACCTATTGGCTTATCAATGATCACCAAATTGGCACCGCTACGTCTTGCATCATTAATGATGGGTGCATGGTTTGGTGCTAATGCTATCGCGAACTATATCGCGGGTGTTGTTGGTGCAAGTATCGGTAAAGCGGGTCCATTAGCGATCTTCTCTGGTATTGCGATTACTGCGGTTATTGCTGGCGTATTGTTACTATTATTCTCGAACAAATTGATCTCGTGGATGCATGGTGCTGAAGGCGAAGCAGATAACAATGATAGTGATGTTAAACCACAACCTGCAAATGCTTAATGCTTAATGCTTAATGCTTAATGCTGATTTAACATAAACAAAAAAGAGGATGCATAAGCATCCTCTTTTTTTAGATTTTGTTTTAGATCTTGTTTTATATTTTCACGAAACACATTCATACTACCGTTTCAAAATTAACACTAAAATTAGCATGATTAATATTGCTAAGAGATAATCGTCCACCCGCATCAGACATCGGTAAAATCACTAAAGGGTTATTACAAGCTTGATCACCAAGCCATTGCCCTGCTGCTATCATCGCACATTGCTCACCAACCTGTAGCTTTCCACCAAGACCTGCATCAATAAGATGTAATTGTTTCTCGGCTAAATTAAACACCCCAAATAAGCCTTTTACTGGCGTGGCATACCCTGAATATTGTAGTCCTAATTCAATTTGCGCTACTAAGTGCTGCACACTGCTTAAATAGTTACCTTGCTGACGTAAAAAATCATTAAAACAAGCTCTGATCAATAATGCCGTCGCCGTGCTGTTTTCACCGCCAGAACTAGTATCTACCATGTAGAAAGCCAATTGGCCGTCAATTAACCAGATATAATCAAAGATAACAGGAGATATGTCGGCAGCCTGTAAAGCTCGATAGCTCAATTTCCAACGCCCACAACGAGATTGAAGATCAGGCATTAACCCCATTAATAATTCACGAGCGGCTTGAGGATTCGTTTTTAGTTCAGAAATATGCCATTGTAATTCTTCTTCAACTAAACCTGCATCATCACCATCCATAAGCCAACGTTGAGAAAAGTCTTGTTGATTTTGTCTCGCGCTATCTTGCATTTTTAATACCGACACAATCGATGATTTCAGCGTCATAATATTATCAATTGGTTTAATTAAAAAATCTTTAACGCCCAACCGTAATGCTTGAGCAACATCCGTCATATTACCCGTACCTGAAATCACAATTACAGGCGTCATTGGATACTGCAATGCCACTTCTTCAACAAATTCCATTCCCGTCATTACCGGCATCGATAAATCGCATAATAATAAATCTGGAATCTCATCTTTTAAAGATCTTAGTCCAATCAGGCCATCTTCCGCTTCTCGAACAAAGCAACCTTGGCTCTTTAAAAAGCCAACTAACATAGTTCGAAACACAGGATCATCTTCTACGATAAGTACATTTTTCCCTTTAAGCAAAAGTCTCTCCTTGTTTAATGATCACGTTTATGAGTGTATAAGCTAAAATTAACAACACCAACTACGATCACCAAATTTTATAACGTGACTATATTTTAAGGATGTGTTGCCACTAAACGCAAACAAGAATTAATCACTAATAACCCTTTATATTTATAATTAAAATAGTTCACCTGTAAAATATTTGATCTATAAATGCAGACACATTCAAACTTTGACAAAATTTATAAAAAAAAACCTCTACAGACCAATAAACATAAGGCCTAACATATTTTTATTGGAAATACATAACAAAAGGGGGTGATTTTGACCCGTTTTGTTATACAATTACCCATTATCAGTTTTCACAAATGACTTTTATATGAAACTTGACGACTTAAACCTATTCCGCATGGTAGTGGAAAATGGTAGTTATACAGCTGCATCACGCAAAACACAGGTACCGGTTGCGACACTAACCCGCCGCATTCAAGCGCTTGAAGAAGGTCTTAACATTCGCCTTTTAAATCGTCATGCTCGTAAACTGTCACTAACAGAAGCTGGTCAGAAGTTCTACCAAGACTGTGCACCGTTATTACAACAGCTACTTGATACGACTGAACACATCAGTGAAGAATGTAAAGGCGCGGCTGGTAAATTGCGTATTGCAGCACCGACCAATATCACTAAGGTGATGTTACAACCGTTGCTAACTGCATTTATGCAAGAACATCCAGCAATTAGTATTCAGCTGTTTATGAGCAATGAACCCGATCAACTTGATCCAACCGATTGGGATGTTATGTTCCGTGTTGGTCCTCAACGCGATTCAACGCTTATTGCACGCCGTATTAATGAAGTAAAAGATATTCTGGTCGCAAGCCCTGATTATCTGAAGAAAAACCCAGAACCTAAGCATGCTCAGGATCTACATGAACATACGCTATTAAAAGGTAATCCGCTGTTACGCTGGCGTTTAACCAACCAAAATGGCGAGACTGTTACGATTAACGAACGCGCACGCTTTGAAGCAAGCGAACTCAATGTCATTCGTAAAGCATGTAGTGCGGGGCTTGGTATTACATTAATGCCAAATGTAATGTTAGAGAAATACATTGCAGCGGGTGATGTGGTACAAGTGCTTAAAAACTGGTCGGCTAACCCACGTGACGTATATTTGATTTATAACCACCGTGATTACCAACCAGAAAAACTGCGTCTATTTATTGATTTTGCTAGTCATTACTTTGACCTTGAAAAACATTAATTAGAATCAGTGTAAAAAACAGAGAAAAATGCCGCCAAATAATTAGGAGCGGCATTTTCATTTTTCCAATAACATCTCAATACCCCTCATTTTTAACCACAATATCTCACCTGACTTCATCAACCCATCAATCAAAATACACCCAAACAAAAAAGCGATGAGTATTAACCCATCGCTTTTATAGTCTGTTAGTCAGGATATTTACATACCTTCGTTATACAACTCAAGGTTAGCTAAATCTTGTTGTAATTCAGTCTGTAATTTTGAATCTTCATTACGTAACGCATCGAGATAATCAAGATAGTGTTGATCGACATCACCCGTCACATAATTACCATTAAATACCGACGTTTCAAACAAAGTAATATCAGGATTACCTTCAGCGACCGCGGCCACTAAATCACTTAAATCTTGAAAAATAAGACCATCAGCACCAATTAACTTACCGATTTCATCCACTTCACGCCCATGAGCAATTAACTCATTAGCACTTGGCATATCAATACCGTACACATTCGGAAAGCGAACCTCAGGAGCCGCTGACGCTAAATAGACTTTATTAGCCCCAGCATCACGTGCCATTTCGATGATCTGTTCTGAGGTAGTGCCACGCACGATAGAGTCATCCACCAGCAATACATTCTTACCTTTAAATTCAGAACGAATTGCATTTAACTTACGGCGCACAGATTGACGACGCATTTGTTGACCCGGCATGATAAACGTACGGCCAACATAACGGTTTTTCACAAACCCCTGTCGATAAGGTTTATCCAACGTACGTGCAATTTCCAGCGCGCTATCACATGAGGTTTCAGGAATAGGGATCACGACATCAATATCAATGTCAGCCCACTCACGCTTAATTTTCTCACCTAATTTGGTGCCCATCGCTAAACGCGCCCCATACACTGACACTTTATCAATAAATGAATCTGGACGGGCAAAATACACAAATTCAAACACACACGGATTAAGCTGTGGATTAAGCGCACATTGTTGCGTGTGAAGCTCACCATCAAAGGTAATATAAATCGCCTCACCGGGTGACACATCTCGCATAAAATCAAAACCAACCGCATCTAATGCCACGGATTCTGACGCAACCATGTATTCCGTTATCCCCTTGTCTTCGCGTCGACCTAAACATAATGGACGAATACCATTAGGATCACGAAACGCAATTAAACCATGGCCGATAACTAAAGCAACAACAGCATACGCACCCTTAACGATGTTATGTACGTCACTAACCGCTTTAAATACATCACTAGCACTAATGGGATAACTTTGGCTATGCGCTAATTGATTAGCAAGCACATTCAGTAGAATTTCCGAATCTGAAGTCGTATTAACATGACGCTTTGTTTTCTCAAATAAAGTTTCTCGAATATCCGCAGCATTGGTTAAATTACCATTATGCGCTAAAGAAATACCATAAGGAGAGTTGACATAAAACGGTTGTGCTTCTGAAACACTAGAGCTTCCTGCCGTTGGATAACGCACATGCCCAATACCCACATTACCTTGCAAGCGCTGCATATGTTTAGCTTCAAAGACATCACGAACTAAACCATTCGCTTTACGCAGACGGAAACGATTGCTTTCTAAGGTACAAATACCAGCTGCATCTTGGCCGCGATGCTGCAACACTGTAAGTGCATCATAGATAGACTGGTTTACCGAGGTTGATCCCACGATTCCAACAATACCACACATTCCCTTAATCCTCGTTCTGCATAAAATAACAGCTGCTGACGTTACCGTTTTAAACAATAACGTCAGCAACCGCGGTTAATCTTGCACTATTTAATGCTATGTAAAAAACTAGAGCTTTCTTTGATATATTCGAAGAACCATTCTATTACTGCACCAAATTGAGGTATTAACTCAGATTTCTTCCACCACTCTGAGCTAGATAACCCGGTAAAGGTGTCAGTAAAGAACAATACCGCAGCGACAATAAGCACACCACGAACCGCACCAAAAACAACCCCTAGAACACGATCAGTACCAGATAAACCGGTTTTTTGTACTAATTGACCGATAACATAGTTCACCACTGCGCCAACAATCAGTGTCGCAATAAACAGCACGGCAATCGCACTACCATTACGCAACATCTTGTCATTGAAGTTAGTAAAATAAACCGCCAATTCAGTATAAAAATTACTTGCGACAAAAAACGCAGTAAACCAAATAACTAATGACAGTGCTTCTTTAACAAAACCACGGACCAAACTTACCATTGCAGAGAAGCAGATCACGCCCAGTATTACATAATCAATCCAGATCATTTTTGTTATTGCTCGTTGTGTTGATGGGTATTCTAACAGAAAAAACGCTTACGCAAACGTTTACCTAAGGATTTATTGCATCAAATCGGTTCAATTTACCATTTAAGCCAGTAATTTTTTTCAATTCTGCAATTTGACCTGTTAACTTAGCTTTTGATACATCAGGACCAACAACAACCTTTACATATTGGCCTGGTTTCGCATTACGAGGGATCATTTGTGCTTGATAACCATTCAAACGCAGTTTTGCTACCAGCGCATTGGCGTTATCAAAATTACCAAACGTGCCCATTTTAATTACCCATGCCGAATGGGTTACTGGCGTTGGTTTCTTAACAACAGGTGTCGGTTTTTTCACGACTGGCGTTGGTTTTACGACCGGTTTGACAATGGGTTTAACCTCATGCTTGATATTATGTTGTGGCTTTATTTGTGGCTCAGCCGTTACATTATTATCAGCTTCAATGGTATAGGTTTCATCACCCGTTGAAACCGGTTTATCTGCGGTTGCTGTTACCGGTTCTTGAGGTAACACAACATCCGCATTTTCAGGTTCAGGAATCGTTTTTGCTTCACTTTCTCCCCCCATTTTTGGCTGTAATGGGATACTCGCAAATTCTTCTTTATAATGTTCTTTCTTGCCATCGAAAAAATCGGGTAGAAAAATTACGCCTACCGCGACTAGAATAATGGTTCCAATTAGTCGATTTTGAAATTGACTCGCCACAATGACTCCTGTTGATATCTAAAACGAGAACACTGCACAATTACAATGTGCTCTCTTCACGTTCTACAACTTTAAATGAGTGGTTATTTGACCGACAGTGTAAAACGAGCCAAACACGATTACCACATCGTCAGTGCTTGCCTGTGTTAATGCTTGGTCAAATGCTAATTCTGGGCACTCAAAACCACGGCAACCTGTCGGTAAATGCAACAAAATCTCATCCGCGACAGCGGCACGAGGTCCTTTCAATGATGCCGGATACCAATAATCAACACTATCACGCATAGCCGCGACAGTGGCTGCAATATCTTTATCGTGCAACATTGCGACCACAGCATGGACTTTATTTTTACCTTCTTGCGCTTTTATGCAAGCAAGCTGAGTCGCAAAATATTGTGCAGAATGTGGATTATGTGCCACATCCATAATAATTAACGGCGCTTCGCTTACACGTTGCATACGACCGGGTAAACGCGCATTACGCAAACCATCAACGATATTTTGATCACTAATATCAAGCTCAGCCACAGATAAAGCCATCAACGCCGTTGCCGCATTCGGTAGCGGTAATTGTGGTAAAGGTAAATCTGTCAATTCAAACGCACCCGCTTGCCAATGCCAACAATTGCCTTCGACCTGATAATCAAACTGATAGCCCACTTGATAAAGCTCTGCACCAATATCATCGGCATGCGCTGGCACTGTTGCTGGCGGATGTGGCTGACCACAAATTGCAGGCTTACCACCACGGAAGATACCCGCTTTTTCATAACCAATAACATCAATGTTATCGCCAAGCCAATCAACGTGATCAATCGCTAAACTGGTGATCACACACACATCATGATCAACAATATTAGTGGCATCTAAACGCCCGCCTAAGCCGACTTCTAATACCACCACATCAACTTGATGTTGTTTAAATAATGTCAGTGCCGCTAATGTACCAAATTCAAATAAACTTAAACTGGTTGCACCACGCGCTGCTTCTACACTCGCAAAAGCGTGGCTGTGTTCACTATCATCAAGTTCTTGGTTATTAATACGTACACGTTCGTTATAACGCACTAAATGAGGCGAGCTATATACCCCCACTTTATAACCTGCGGCTAATAAAATAGCTTCCAGCATGGCACACGTTGAGCCTTTACCATTGGTTCCCGCAACGGTGATAACACACGGTGCCGGCTTGATAAGATCCGCATTTTGCGCAACCAATCGAACCCGATCAAGTCCTAAATCTATCGCGCTAGTATGAAGTTGTTCAAGATATTGTAGCCATGTTGAAAGCGCGGCTGTCGCTTGAGGAGGAGTCAATCCTGACATTAAAATCATTCACTTGTAGTAACGAACTGAATCATTAATTTACCACTGAAAGACAAATAACTTAATCCTCAAACGTAATAAATTGCTGATTCGACCTAGAAAACAAAAATGCCACACTAATGAAAATCAATTAGGGTGGCATTTATTGACATCAATCGTTGTAATTACCGATGGTAACCCACACTCGATTAAAGATAATAGTTGTTAGTCTTCTTTTTCTGTCGCTGGTTGTGGCTCTTCAGGTTTACCATCAATAGAAACCACTAATGGTGATTCTTGATTCATCATCTTAGCCATTAAACCAGCAATGCGTTGGCGCATTTCACGGCGGTCAACAATCATATCGATCGCACCATGCTCAAGCAAAAACTCACTACGTTGGAAGCCTTCAGGTAGCTTTTCACGTACAGTTTGCTCAATAACACGTTGGCCAGCAAAACCAATCAATGCTTTTGGCTCACCAATATTAATATCACCGAGCATCGCAAGAGAGGCTGATACACCGCCCATTGTTGGGTCAGTTAATACAGAGAAGAACGGTAAACCTTTAGCAGATAAACGCTCTAACGCAGCACTGGTTTTCGCCATTTGCATAAGAGACATTAATGCTTCTTGCATACGTGCACCGCCACTGGCTGAGAAACAAACCAATGGACAGTTCTTTTCAATAGCAGAATCAACTGCGCGCACAAATTTAGCGCCAACCACTGATCCCATTGAGCCGCCCATAAAAGAGAATTCAAAGGCACAGGCAACAACAGGTAAACCAAGCAACTCGCCGTTCATTGCAATTAATGCATCTTTTTCACCCGTCGCTTTTTGAGCGGCTGATAAACGGTCTTTGTACTTCTTAGAGTCACGGAATTTAAGTTTATCCTGTGGCTCTAATTCAGCGGCAATTTCAACTTGCGTATCAGTATCAAGAAATGTTTCAAGACGACGACGTGCTTTCATACGCATGTGGTGGTCACATTTAGGGCAAACTTCAAGATTGCGCTCGAGATCTGCGTGATATAGTACCTGATCACAAGACGTACATTTCGTCCAGACACCTTCAGGGATTGATACCTTACGCGAAGATACGATGTTACTTTTCGTTAGAATCTTTTCAAGCCAGCTCATGAATGACCTTTCTTTTTTATTCTTCCGCCAATAACGACCGAAGAGACAAATTCATTAAATATTATCTACGATTAAAACATAATCTTATTAATCTGTAGATAAAAAACTGGTATTACCTTTATAAGTCACTATGACATTTTGGAATAAAAACATCAATAATCGTTAAAAACAGTCATAACATGGTGAATTATACACCGATATTCTACTTCTATTAACGAGGTAACTTACAAAAATAATGGACCAAGTGCTGAACGCGGTAAATTATACTCAGCTGGATAATCAACATCGACTAAATATAAACCGGCTGATTTTGCTGTTGGACCGGCAATGCGACGATCTTTTTGCTCCAGTACCCATTTAATCCAATCCGGTTGTTTTTCACCTTTACCAACCTTGATCAAGCTACCCGCGATATTACGTACCATATGATGCACAAACGCATTGGCTTTAATGTCGATAACAACGTAATCACCTTGACGAGTCACGGTTAAATGTTCAAGTCGACGCCACGGACTGCGCGATTGACATTGGCTAGCACGAAATGACGTGTAATCATGCTCTCCAATTAAATATTGCGCAGCTTCATGCATTTTTTCTTCGTCAAGATGACCGTGGTAATGGCTAACACCGTGCTGAAAAATAGCCGGACGTACTGAATGATTATAAATCACATAACGGTAGCGGCGCGCAGTAGCAGAAAAACGCGCATGGAAATCTTCAGTCACTTCATGTGCCCAACGTACCGCTATATCTTTTGGAAGATACGCATTAACGCCCATGGTCCATGCAGCCATTTTACGTTCAATATCAACATCGAAGTGAACTACTTGTCCAGTACCATGAACACCTGTATCGGTACGCCCTGCACAAAAAACAGCAATCGGCTGATTAGCAATGTGTGACAACGCTTTTTCTAAACGTTCTTGAACACTATCCACATCTACTTGACGCTGCCAACCACAATATTTAGCACCATCGTATTCTATACCTAACGCTATTCGCATAATCTCACTTCGACTTAATTCAACATAAACACACAGGCGATGTTATTTAAGCGCCTGTTCAAAACAGAGGGTGAAGTATAGGGGATGGCGCAACAAAGGGAAAGCAATGGCGAGTTCTCAACCCATTATCCGTCATCTACTCACTGCGTGATTGAGCCTTAAAGACGCCAATAAAAACACATTAAAACACCACAGAAAATACTGATTCTACAACGCGCGGGTAGTAGATTCCCTATCTCGTTCGTAACCTCACTGTAGGGAATGACGGGGTTGGGCTTGGCATTCACTTAACCTAATATTCACATCCCGGAAGTTGAGATACGAAACTATCTGGGATCTACTCACCGCGAGATTGAGCCTCAAAGACGCCAATGAAAACACGCTAAAACGCCACAGAAAATACTGATTCTACAACGCGCGAGTAGTAGATTCCCTATCTCGTTCGTAACCTCACTGTAGGGAATGACGGGGTTAGGCCTGGCATTCATTGTAAGATTGTAAGAAATGACATGGATTCAGGTACAAAAAAAACGACAGGCTTTCACCCATCGCTTTTTATTTCGAAACTAGGAATCGCGTTCTTACACTTCCTTGTCTCTAAAAACGCCTACTTCTTCGCTTTAAATTTATCCAGTAAGGCATTCGCTTGCGCTTTTGTATCACCCTCACCTTTTAAAACGATATCTTGGAGTAAATCAACCGCACCACCAATATCGTTCATCTCTAGATACGCTTTAGCAAGATCTAACTGACCCGCATATTCACCCGCACTATCAACATCAAATTGACGGATATTGGCGAACATATCGGGGAAATCCTTTAAGCCTACATCAAGGTTTAACGGTTTTTCATCGGGATCTTCTTGGTGATAATTCGGATCATCTGCTAGCAACTCATCAATACTGATATAGTTCGGTAATGTTGACGTCGCCGCTTTAATATCAGCGGAGGCAATATTCGGTTGTTTTGACCAATCTTCACGCTCAAGTTCAGGCTCTGCAACCATGCTTTGCCAAACAGCAGCTTCATCTTCAGCTAAGACATCTTCGTTATCAGCAATAGCGCTATCAACCGTTGTCGCTAATAACTGATCACGTTCATCATTATTAAGTCCACGCGGCGGTGTAATATCACTGATATCTGCGTCATCAAACAACAACGCATCCATGTCTAAGCCCGCAGAATCAACCCGATCTTGTTTAGCTTCAGGTGATTGATCAACCTCAGCAGCATCATCTGCGCCTGCTTGTGATTTAAAGCCTCGCTCAAGTGCATATTGCTCTAACTCATGCTGTTCTTCAAATGATGCAAATAAAGCCTCATTTTCGTCAAACTCAGGTAGCGTACTAACATCAATATTATCAAACGCATATTCAAGATGGCGCGCAGTATCAAATGGAGAATAATCAGTCTCGGCATTAGCACTGTTAGTCTCTATCGATGCTTGTTGACGTTGTTCTGCCGCTTGAGCCGCTTGCTGTAATTGACGCGTTACATTATCGATGGCAATTTGCTCATCAATCTCGGTGCGCTCATCCATCTGTTCTAATGGCGATGCTTGCGGATCATCAAAGGCTGAGTTTTCATCAAATTCAGGTAAATCATCAAGGCTTAATGGTGTGTTATGCACCGCATCAGCTGCGGGCAAGTCTGCCATTTCATCATCATAGTGATCAAACGCGGCTTGTTCATCAAACTCAGGCAAATCATCAAGACTAAAGGTTGAAAGAGCAGGATCTGCCGCTAACAGTTCATCCAATAAATCAGTGCTATTTTCGTCAAGTTTAATGTCAGCTGTTACGGCTTGCTTGTCATTTTCATCAGCCAATAATTCATCTAATAAATCCGTACTGTTTTCTGCGACGTCAATATCACTCTCAAGCGATTTATCTTCATCATCAGCGACTAAATCATCTAACAGCGCGGTGCTACCTTCCGCAAATAATGATTCATTATCGTCAGTATTGGTTTGAATTGAAGTAATGTCAGGTAAGTCATTATTAAACTGGGTAAATAACGCATCCAATTCATCTTGAGAAACAACGGTTGTGCCCGCTAGTTCAGCATCCGTCGTTACCTCTGACTGAGGCGTCTCTTGAGTTGATGCTTGCGCTTGTTGCAGAATCTCATCTAATAATGCTTGATCAGATAATTGAGTCTCTGCATCACTCTCATCTTCGGTGGCTAATGTTGTAAAAACCGTCGCTTGATCGTATTCAGATAAATCAAAATTTGTCGTATCTTCTTCGCTCAGGGATTTTTCCCATAACGCAGCTAACGCTTCATCTGCACTCGGCTCTGGTTTTGCATCAAATTCATCTAATGCACGTTCCATGTCTTCAAGACCGATAGCATTATCGTTTGAGACAGAAATAGTGCTGAGGCTATTATCAAAGACACTATCATCAACATCAGTGTCAGCAATAAGCGCTTGCTGTTGAAGATGTTCATCCTCTAGCGTTATAACACTATCAGAACCATCAGCAGGGATCGTTGTTACAGTGTCGTCTTTATTAACGGCTTGATTCGATTCTATATCCGCAAACAAATCATCATCAGCAAATAAGTCATCAAGATCGTCATCATGATCAGAACCTGTTAAGTCAATCGGTGGTGCAACAGCATTATCACTGATCGGTGCAGGTAACGATGGCTGCTCAGATTCGTCTTTCTTACGACGGAAAAACAATAACGCTAACAATGCAGCAATCAAGCCACCAGGAATAATACCTGCCGCAGCCAATGCCCACGGATTACTGGTTAATCGTGCAAGCCATGTTTCAGGTGTAGGTTCGACAACAGCAACTTGTTTTTGCTGTTCTAGAAATGACACCATTTGCTGACGAATACTGTCGCTTTCTGTTACTTGATCTTTCAACGCTGCCATATCTTGCTGCATAGCCGATAATCGTAACCGTAATGCATGGTTACTTTCGACTAGCGCATTCATTTTAACGTCTGCAACATCAACCTGTGGTGACTCAGGTTTCGCAGGAATAGCCGAGTTATTAACTTCATCAGCTTCACCCATTACAACATCTGTCAAAACCGCCTCTTTTACAGCGACGGCGGCTGTCGATGCAACTTCTGGATCAACATCGGTTTCAGGCGTTGTTTTAGGTTCTGTCTTCGCTGGGGTTAACGATGGCTTAGGCGATAACTTAATCACTCGTGGGGTTTTAGCCGCAGTAGCTTGCTGCTTGGCTAATTGCTCTTCAGCTACACGTCTTTTTTCTAATTCCGTCGCATAAGGCGCACGTAATTGATCCGCCGCTAATTTACGACTAACAGAACTAATACGTTGTTGCTGAATTTGATCCATTGTCGGCAGCTTTAGATAACTACCCGGTAGCAATGAGTGAATATTATTATTTTCAAAAGCATCGCGGTTAAGATTATAAATAGCACCAATAACTTTAAAAATAGAGACGTTTTTATTGGGTAAATGGCGTGATGCAATGCCCCATAACGTTTCATTCTCATACGTTGGGCCATAATTACGCGCCATTGACGACGATGTTGAAAACTGTTTTGTCGGTATGTTTAATTGGCTCGTGGTAGCTTCTCGATTAAGCGTTGCGTACGAGCTATCTTCATTTTCGGGACCGACGATACGTATCGTATTTGCATTCACTACCGGAAGGTAAGACGAAATAGTAATAAAAGCTACCGGTAGTACCATTCGTTTAAGTATTTTTGGGATGTTAGACACTGCCTACATTCCTCTTTGGCAGAGATAAAATTGCTCGAAATCGTCGCAGGGCAACAAATTCGAAAGAATAGTTTCTGATGATAACGACCTAATAATAACGACCACTATCAATAAAGCTTGAATCGCTATATTTAATCATAATAAGCGCCATATTATGTCAAGTTATCAGCAAAAGAAAAGCGAGCAGCTAACGAAATAAAAAAGCGACAGGCTTGCACCCATCGCTTTGTTATTTTGTTAGCAAGTTTATTCGTGTTATCAATGTTGATACACAGTAATAACGCGATCTAACTCTTGCTTTTAATACTGTTAATTACAAATAGTCTGCAATCAATTTTTCTGCAATCTGAATACTATTCGTTGCCGCGCCTTTACGGACGTTATCAGCCACAATCCACATGTTAAGTCCACATGGGTGACTAATATCTTCACGAATACGGCCAATCATTACATGATCTTTGCCGACGGCATCTGTTACTTGAGTTGGGTATTCATTATTAGGGAATACTTCAATACCGTCAGTATTTTCAAGTAAGTTAATCACATCTTCTAATACAATCGGTTGATGTGTTTCAACATGTACCGCTTCGCCATGACCAAAGAATGATGACACACGCACACAAGTTGGGTTCACACGAATACTTGAATCACCCAAAATCTTTTGCGTTTCCCACACCATTTTCATTTCTTCTTTGGTGTAGCCGTTATCCATAAACTCATCAATCTGTGGAATACAGTTAAATGCAATTTGCTTATCGTAAGCTTTGGTTTCAATTGGCAAACCATTAAGCAGTTTTGCTGTTTGCCCTGCTAGTTCATCAATACCTTTACGACCTGATCCAGAAACAGACTGGTAAGTCGCAACGTTAATACGATCAATACCGTAAGCATCTTGAATTGGCTTCAGCGCAACTAACATTTGAATTGTTGAACAGTTAGGGTTAGCAATAATGTTACGGTTACGATAATCCGCAATCGCTTCAGGGTTCACTTCTGGAATCACTAACGGTACATCATATTCGTAACGGAATTCAGAGGTATTATCGATAACAACTACGCCTTGCTCTGCGGCAATCGGCGCCCAATGGCGTGATGCTTCCGCACCTGCTGAGAACAAAGCAATTTGCACTTGGCTCCAGTCGAAATCTTCTACATCACGAACGCGCTTTGATTTACCTTTAAAACGTAACGCTTTACCTGCGCTACGATCACTTGCCAGCAAGTAAAGATTGCGAACAGGAAAATTACGTGCTTCTAGCACTTCGACCATAGCTTCGCCTACTGCGCCTGTTGCGCCGAGTATTGCGATATCATATTCCTGACTCATTGAGTGACCTCTACTACTGTAAAACCTAATTTAGCCAGCGACTCTACCGCAAACTCGACCTTTGCCGCTACTGTAATCGCACTATATTCACGTCGATCCCAGTAATTTTTACGCATTAGATCAAAAGCAGTGGCCATTTTGCTGTTATCGTCACCAGCCGCTAACATTTCACGACGAAAAATACCGTCGTCTTTACGAACATCATAAACTAATTGAATCAAGCTAAATAACGTTGCTTCGTCCCATTGTCGGCTTAATTGTACCTGTGGTACAGGCGCAATCGGTAATAAATCACTCGCTAACGCATGATGCTCATTACCTAAAAACTGACAAAAACGGTTAAACACCATTGTAGTGCCACGCGCTTTACCTTCAAGCCCGTATCCTGCTACATGGGGAGTCGCAAACGCTAATAACAGTAATAATTGCAAATCGACTACCGGCTCTTGTTCAAATACATCTAATACAGCAGTTAATGTTTTACCACGGCCATCAACTGACGCTTGTAATGCGTGTTTTAGCGCCTGATTATCAACCACTGGCCCACGAGCAGCATTGATTAAAATTGCATTGGGCTGCATTGCCGCTAGAAAGTTAGCATCCACTAAATGATGAGTTGGATAATCGCCATCACGTGTTATCGGAGTATGAGTGGTGATCACATCACACTCTGCCAATAAACGCTCAAGTGAATCAAACTGACGCTTATCACCTTGTGCTTGCTTGAGCGGATCGTTTAATAAATAACGAATACCAAGCGCATCCAAACATTTGGCTAAATACGTTCCTACGTTACCCGCACCGATAATGCCGATAGTGCGATCAAATATAGAAAAATCCTGTTGCTGGCCTAATACCATCAAGCTACTTAATACATATTCTGCCACACCGACTTTGTTACAGCCGGGTGCTGCGGTAAACGTAATACCCTTTGCGGCTAATAAATCCTGATCGACATGATCTTGACCCGCAGTTGCCGTACCTACAAATTTAAGTTTATCGGCTTTAGCAATCAGATCAGCATTCACTTTGGTTACAGAACGGATCATTAAAGCATCAATGCCCACTAAATCATCAGCGGTTAATGTACGTCCAGGTTTAGCAATAACGTCACCTAACTGGCTAAATAATTGCTGAGCATACGGCATGTTTTCATCGATAAGAATTTTCATATACGTCCTGTAGAGAGAATAAAAGAGAAAGGATCGCGCGGAAATTATTATATAGGAGAGAGGGGCGAGGGAAAAGCAGGGACGAGGGGCGAGAATCGCGATCGTTAGGGCGGGCCCAATATCCGTCATCTCGGAAGTTGAGGAACGAAGCTATCCGTGATCTACTCACCGCATGCTTGAGCCTCAAAGACGGCAGTGAAAACACACTAATAATCCACAGAAAACACCAACTCTACAACGCGCGGACAATAGATTCCCTATCGCCCTCGTGGGCATTCACTGTAGGGAATGACGGGAGTTGGTTTAGGCACAAAAAAAGCGACAGGCTTTCACCTATCGCTTCTTATTAACGCTGTTATTCTCAACAAACAAAATCTCGTGACTCGAAACTTTGCTCCTCGAAAACTAATTCTTACGCTTCGTATTTCTTAATAACTAGCGTTGCGTTTGTGCCACCGAAACCAAAGCTGTTAGACATAACAGTCTTAAGTTCAACATCGCGCTTCTCAGTCACGATATCAAGGCCTTTAGCTGCTTCATCTAGGTTATCAATGTTGATACTTGGTGCAACAAAACCATGCTCAAGCATTAGCGTTGAGTAGATAGCTTCGTGAACACCAGCCGCACCTAGTGCGTGACCTGTCATTGCTTTTGTTGCAGAGATTGCAGGGCTATGACCACTAAATAGCTCTTGGATAGCACCAAGTTCTTTTAGATCGCCAACAGGTGTTGATGTACCGTGAGTGTTGATGTAGTCAACAGGACCATCAAGATCTTTCATTGCCATCTTCATACAACGTACAGCGCCTTCACCTGATGGTGCTACCATGTCGTAGCCGTCAGATGTTGCGCCATAACCTACGATTTCACCGTAAATTTTTGCGCCACGTGCCAATGCGTGCTCAAGTTCTTCAACAACAACCATGCCGCCGCCACCAGAGATAACAAAACCGTCACGGTCTGCATCGTAAGTACGTGATGCTTTTGATGGATCATCGTTGAACTTAGTAGACAACGCACCCATTGCATCAAACATCATGGTTAGTGACCAATCAAGCTCTTCACCGCCACCAGCAAACACAACATCTTGCTTGCCAAGTTGAATAAGTTCAACTGCGTGACCGATACAGTGTGCAGATGTCGCACAAGCAGAACTCATGGTGTAGTTAACACCGCGAATTTTAAAAGGTGTTGCTAAACAAGCAGAAACTGTTGAAGACATAGTACGCGGTACCATGTAAGGACCTACGCGCTTAACGCCTTTCTCACGTAGAATGTCTACTGCATGGTATTGGTTATATGATGATGCACCACCAGAACCTGCAACTAAACCTGTACGCTCATTAGATACTTGATCTTCAGCTAGGCCAGAGTCAGCAACCGCTTGCTCCATAGAAAGGAAAGCAAACGCAGCAGCATCACCCATGAAACGCATTTTTTTACGATCAATGTGTTCTGAAGGAATGATTTTTAGATCACCCCAAACATTTGAACGCAATTTCATTTCAGCGAATTGCTCAGAGTAATTAATACCTGATTTGCCTGTTTTTAGGGACTCTAATACTTCAGCAACGTTGTTACCGATACTAGATACAATACCCATGCCTGTAATTACGGCTCGTTTCATGATGAATTCCTACTGATATTAATGGAAATACCTACTCATTTTACAAAACAACGCGTGTTCTATATTAATGACTAGAATACGTCCCAAACGGCTTTAAAATCTGCGCTCACATTCCCGCTTCGTTAGCTATAGCGAACGAAAACACGCGATATTAAAGATGTTTGGGCCGATAGCACCTAATTTAACCATCATCTAAAAAAAAACAAAAAAGTTAATGATTATTTAGTATGAGAACTATAACGGCTTTGCTCCTGAAAAGTGGTCAGCTTTCCTGTATTTCAGGTACAATCTAATCAAAATTGCCCTTCAATCGCATTTAGAACCCATAATTGATGCATTTTCATGCATAAAGTGATGGCAAAATGCTCAGCAACTAAACAAGAGGTTCATTTTGTCTCGCCCAATCCCTGCCAAGTCTACACTTCGAATTAACAATGCCATCCTTGATTGGAACGAAACGGGTAGTCCATTATCGACTGACTTTAATGATATCTATTTCTCAAATGACAATGGACTGGAAGAAACACGTTATGTGTTCATCAAACAAAATGGGCTACCTGAACGCTGGCATGATTTTGATCGACGTCGATTTGTCGTTGCAGAAACAGGATTTGGTACTGGGCTTAATTTTTTCGCGTTATGGCAAACATTTAAAGCCTTTCGTGAACAATACCCAGACGCAACCACCAAAGAATTACACTTTATTAGCTTTGAAAAAGCGCCGCTCACTCAGCAAGATCTACTCAAAGCACACCAAGTATGGCCAGAACTGGCTGAGTTTACTCAAAAACTTGATCAACATTATCCACCAGCCATTGCAGATTGTCACCGGATTGTGCTTGAAGACGGCATGATCACCCTTGATTTATGGTTTGGCGACATTAAAGATTGTATGCCTCAAGTTTGGGTTGGCAATGACGGTATTATTGATGCTTGGTTCTTAGATGGTTTTGCACCAAAGAAAAACCCCGAAATGTGGAGCCAAACCCTCTTTAACAATATGGCGAACATGGCACGATCTGGGTGTACGCTTTCCACCTTTACTGCTGCGGGTTTTGTTCGTCGCGGTTTAAGTGACGCAGGCTTTGATATCAAAAAAGCCAAAGGGTTCGGTATTAAACGGCATATGACGGTGGGGACTATTATAAAAAACCACCAGCAAGCGAATTTTAAGCCTTGGTTTGCACGTAGCTCACAACAAGCACCTCAATCTGAGCTAAACAATATTGCGATTATTGGTGGTGGTATCGCCTCCGCCACTACCGCTATCGCATTGATTCGTCGTGGTCAATCCGTCAATTTATATTGTGCAGATAGCAAATTAGCTCAAGGCGCATCAGGCAATCGTCAAGGGGCGGTCTATCCCCTCCTTAATGGTAAGCATGATTCACTCTCACGCTTTTTCGCACCAGGCTTTATTTATGCACGTCAATTTGTGGAACAAGCAGCCCAACATTGTCAGTTTGATCATGATTGGTGTGGCGTCACTCAATTAGCATGGGATGAAGACGGCAAAAACCTCACCGAGGCTGAAAAACAACACGCACTCACCACTAATAATAAAATATCAGCGCGTCAAACTCAAAAATTGGATTGTATGTTGGCTGGTGGATTTCCAACATCGTTAGTACAAGGTTTGAATGTAGAACAAACACGAGCCATCACAGGTGTTGAAACAAATTGTCGCAGTGTTAATTACCCGCTTGGTGGTTGGTTATGTCCGCAACAATTAACTCAAGCATTAATTGAATCTGCGCTGAAGACAGGCAAACTGACATTACACCTTAATAGTGATATTACGGCACTTGAGCAAATTGAAACCGAGAATAATCACCACCAATGGCAGTTAACGTTAGCTAATGGCACAACGGTTAATCACACTACGGTTGTGGTGGCGAATGGTCATCGCTTAGGTCAATATCCGCAAACAGCCCCGATTCCAACCTCATCAGTACGCGGTCAAGTTAGCCACGTACCAACCAATACGCCATTATCCAAACTTAAAACCGTACTTTGTTATGACGGCTATTTAACTCCAGCCAATACCAATACTGCCATCCATTGTATTGGTGCTAGCTATACTCGTGATAATTGCGATCTTGATTACAATAAAGACGATCAGCAGCAAAACAAACAACGGTTATTAGATAGCGTTCCCGCGACAGCACCATGGGCGAGTAAAATTGATGTTGATGCATTAGATCAACCATCACGCGCGCGCATTGGCGTCCGTTGTGCCAGTCGTGATCATTTACCGTTTGTTGGTAATGTGTGTCGTTATAATGATTTGATTAAGCAATATCGTGATTTAAGAGATAACCAGCTTTACGCTCAGAATATACCCGTTTATAAAAATTTATTTGCGATTGTCGGATTAGGCTCGCGCGGGTTAAGTTCAGCGCCATTATTAGGCGAGTTATTAGCATCACAGATCTGTGGTGATCCATTACCACTACCACACTCAGTGCTTGATGATCTCCACCCAGGACGAATGTGGGTACGGAAATTAGTGCGTGGGAAAGAAGTAAGATCATAAAAAAGGCGAAAGCAATCACGGGTTATTATTCGTCATCTCGGAAGCTGAGGGGCGAAGCTATCCGCGATCTATTTACCGCGTGATTGAGCCATACAGACACCAGTGAATACACGCTAAAATCCCACGAAGAACATAAACTCTACAACACGCGGATGGCAGATCCCCTATCTCGTTCGTAACCTCACTGTAGGGAATGACGGGGTGAGGTCTAGCATTCATTATTTCAAATACCATAGCCTATTATTTACATATCGGAAGCTGAGGGACGAAGCTATCCGCGATCTATTTACCACGTGATTGAGCCATACAGACGCCAGTGAATACACGCTAAAATCCCACGAAGAACATAAACTCTACGACGCGCGGATGGTAGATTCCCTATCTCGTTCGTAACCTCACTGTAGGGAATGACGGGGTGAGGATTGGCATTCATTATTTCAAATACCGTAGCCTATTATTCGTCATCTCGGAAGCTGAGGGACGAAGCTATCCGCGATCTATTTGCCGCGTTATTGAGCCATATAGACGCCAGTGAATACACGCTAAAATCCCACGAAGAACATAAACTCTACAACGCGCGGATGGCAGATTCCCTATCTCGTTCGTAACCTCACTGTAGGGAATGACGGGGTGAGGATTGGCATTCATTATTTCAAATACCGTAGCCTATTATTTACATATCGGAAGCTGAGGGACGAAGCTATCCGCGATCTATTTACCGCGTTATTGAGCCATATAGACGCCAGTGAATACAGTTACTCTACAACACGCGGATGGTAGATTCCCTATCTCGTTCGTAACCTCACTGTAGGGAATGACGGGGTAAGGTTTGGCATTCATTATTTCAAATACCGTAGCCTATTATTTACATCTCGGAAGCTGAGGGACGAAGCTATCCGCGATCTATTTACCGCGTGATTGAGCCATATAGACGCCAGTGAATACACGCTAAAATCCCACGAAGAACATAAACGCTACGACGCGCGGATGGTAGATTCCCTATCTCGTTCGTAACCTCACTGTAGGGAATGACGGGGTGAGGATTGGCATTAAAGAAACCAGTGAATACAGTTACTCTACAACGCGCGGATGGCAGATTCCCTATCTCGTTCGTACTTCACTGTAGGGAATGACGGGGTGAGGATTGGCATTCATTATTTCAAATACCGTAGCCTATTATTCGTCATCTCGGAAGCTGAGGGACGAAGCTATCCGCGATCTATTTACCGCGTTATTGAGCCATATAAAAACCAGTGAATACAGTTACTCTACGACGCGCGGATGGTAGATTCCCTATCTCGTTCGTAACCTCACTGTAGGGAATGACGGGGTGAGGCTTGGCATTCATTATTTCAAATACCATAGCCCATTATTCGTCATCTCGGAAGCTGAGGGACGAAGCTATCCGCGATCTATTCACCGCGTGATTGAGCTATACAGACGCCAGTGAATACACGCTAAAATCCCACGAAGAACATAAACGCTACGACGCGCGGATGGTAGATTCCCTATCTCGTTCGTAACCTCACTGTAGGGAATGACGGGGTGAGGCTTGGCATTCATTATTTCAAATACCGTAGCCTATTATTCGTCATCTCGGAAGCTGAGGGACGAAGCTATCCGCGATCTATTCACCACGTGATTGAGCATGAAAGACACCAGTGAATACACGCTAAAATCCCACGAAGAACATAAACTCTACAACGCGCGGATGGCAGATTCCCTATCTCGTTCGTAACCTCACTGTAGGGAATGACGGGGTGAGGCTTGGCATTCATTATTTCAAATACCGCTGCCTATTATTCGTCATCTCGGAAGCTGAGGGACGAAGCTATCCGCGATCTATTTACCGCGTTATTGAGCCATATAGACACCAGTGAATACACGCTAAAATCCCACGAAGAACATAAACTCTACAATACGCGGATGGTAGATTCCCTATCTCGTTCGTAACCTCACTGTAGGGAATGACGGGGGTTGGGTTCGTACATTCACAGTAAAAAATAACAGGCTTGGTTATCACAATAAGCTATCGTACAAATCTAACCACTGTGGATTATTCTCCGTAATTAATTGCTCCTTCCATGAACGACGCCACTTCTTTAGTTGCTTTTCTCGCGCAATCGCAGCGTGCATGGTGTCAAATACTTCATAATGCACTAAGTGGTGTACTTGATACTTTTGCGAAAAACCAACCACTACATCATTTTTATGCAGCCAAATACGGGCAACTAATTGGCTAGTTACCCCTATATAAAGTACTGTTTTCAACTCTGAAGTTAAAATATAAACCGCAGGCTCTCTACTCACTCGCGGCTATAATCACCGTCGCTTCAGGTTTAACCTTTCGTAACGCGTTAGCTAATGCCGTCTGCGCTTCCAAATCGCCATGCACGACTTTAATCACTTGTGGACCTTGCTCAATATCAGCCACAAAACTCACTAAATCCTCTTGCGCAGCATGGGCCGAATAGCCTGACAATTGGTGAATTTGTGCCGCTACATCAATCACTTTATCGTCAATTCTCACGACCTTTTCACCATCAACTAATGCACGTCCAGTAGTGCCTTGGGCTTGATAACCTGCAAAAATCACATCAGTACGTTTATCCGTTAATAAGGCTTTTAAGTAATTCACCACTCGCCCACCAGAGCACATGCCACTCGCGGCAACAATAATCGCAGGCTCACCTGAGTGCTGGAGTCGATTAACCAATTTGATATGATCAGCATGGCTATCAATAGTAATGCATTGCTCAAAAGCTAATGGATGACGTCCCATATAGCGCCGCTGTTTCGCTTCTTTCGCCCATAACTCATGAAAATAACGATACTCTTCAGTCACCTTTTGTGCCAAGGGTGAATCCAGTATTACAGGTAAACGTTGCCAAACCCGTTTAATGGTTTGATCTTCATTAGGATCAACATCCACTTCTGCAATAATATTTTCGAGATCAAATAATAATTCTTGGGTACGACCAACACTAAAGGCAGGAATAATAATCGCCCCGCCATCTTGTAATGAACGCTCAATAATTTGTTTTAATACTCGTTGTCGATGTTCAAGCTGGTGGTGAGGTTTATCACCATACGTGCTTTCAATAATTAACGTATGTGCCACTGTCGGCGCAATAGGATCAGTTAACAAGGGTGTATTTTTAGGCCCAAGATCACCACTAAAAACAACAATTTCATTGGTTGGTAATTTAATTTCAATATAAGCAGAACCAAGAATATGCCCTGCCGGACGAAAACGGATTTTAACCAGCTCGCCTGTCGGTAACACTATTTGCGCCCAACAATCATAAGGCACAGGACGAATACGCTGATGAATTAATGCTAATGCTGCTTCACATTGTTTATTACTCAGCCCTAACTGAATTTTCAATCCATCTTCCAACATTAACGGTACTAATGCAGCGGTTGCTTCAGTCGCATAAATAGGACCTGAAAATCCAGCCGCAAGTAACCACGGCAAGCGCCCAATATGATCAATATGGCTATGAGTCAGCAATAACGCCGCAATATTCTTAATATCAAATTCAATATCTAGCGTCTCACGCGCTTCTTTTCCTTGGAATAAACCACAATCAACTAATAGACTATTATCCCCCACAATAAGCTCATGACATGATCCCGTTACTCCCGTTTTCGCACCATGATGAACAATCTTCACTGCTCTATTCTCCTGCCGATAATAAATAGAGTTCTATAATGACAGCACACTGATGTTGTTAGAAATGTTAACAGATAGAACTAGGAAGCATTCGCCGTTACAATGTTAATGTAATGTAATAATCATTTAAGAGTTCTTAGTGGATCACAAAATAGCACCTAAAAATATACAACCAAACTCATATAAAATTTAATAGCTCTCTAATAGAAAATTAAGAGGGCTTACCGATTATGTATCCGATCATTATTGCCATTCATGGCAGAGGGAATAAACTGCCGACCACAACCTTAAGTGCACATTGGCAGCGAGCCCTTCAACATGGCTTACAACGTTATAATCAATCACAGTTACATCCTCAGATTGATTTTAAAATGGCCTATTATGCTGATCACTTTTATCAACAGCCGTTAGTACTATCAGCCTCCACAACCACCGCGATTCCGCATATTTACACCATTAAACCGTTACCAACACAGCATAGTAACCATGATAATCAGCTGCAATTAACAACCACTAACACCTCACTGTGGAGCGCTAAAATTGCAGAATGGATGGAAGATAAATTCAGTGTATTTTCTTTTATTTCAAAACCATTTTTAAAGTCACTGTTACCTGATATTCATCATTACTTTCATGATAAAAACTACCAACACGCTGTCGAGCAGCCATTAATAAAGCTTCTCAATCAATATCAACATCGACCAATCATATTACTTAGCCACTCGATGGGAACCGTGATCGCTTACAACGTATTGCACCAACTGAGTCGTCAAACCACACCCCCACAAATCAGTACTTGGTTTACGTTTGGATCGCCGCTTGGGCTTACCAGTGTCAAAGGCTTTTTACCCCAAATAACCCAACAACCGAGCGTTAAAAAATTAGCAACACCAGATTGTGTCACCGAACAATGGATCAATGTCAGTGATAAAACCGACATCGTATGCATCGATCATGATTTAAGTGATGATTACCTTGCTAATCGTCATCAAATAAAACCTCAAGATTGTTATATCACCAATGATTATCCGGGCAATTCACATAAGTCTTATGGCTATTTATGGAGTCATGTTATCGCGAAATATGGAATACCAAAGGTGACATTATGAAACCTTTCATCTTATTAGATCCCGGTCATGGCGGCATTATTAATGGTGTTTACCAAACCGCAGGCAAACGCTCACCATTATGGTCGAACGGTAAACAATTATTTGAAGGGGAATTTAATCGCGCCATCACCCAAGGCATAAGCCAAGCGCTGACCTTACACGACATTGAAAATAAAATTATTGTGCCAGAATTGGAAGATATCAGCCTTCGCACCCGCGTTAATCGTGCCAACCATTTAGCCTCCCAATACCCTAATCACCAATGTTTATTAATTTCAGTCCATGCCAATGCTGGCGGTGGCAAAGGGTTTGAGGTTTATACCAGTCGCGGCCAAACCACTAGCGACACCATTGCCGATCATATTGCTCACGCTTTTACACAAGTCTTCCCGAATAAACCGTTACGAAGTGATTACAGTGATGGCGACAGTGATAAAGAGCGCGGCTTTTATATGTTAAGAAAAACCCGCATGGCAGCAGTATTAACTGAAAATTTCTTTATGGATAATGAAGTTGAATGTTGTTTAATTTTAATGTCACCAAAGGGACGTCAAAAGATCATTGATTATCATGTTCAAGGAATTTTAGCGTGGGTAAGGGAGGTCGCAAGGGGTAAATTATCAAGGGGCAACAAAGCGCGTATCTATAACAAAGATTGAGTTAACCCCACAAAGTATCAATAAAAAAACAGAATCAAAATTGTCTCTGTTTTTTCTTGATACTTGTTACTTTACTCTTCAGGGAGCAACTTATGCTTCGTGTATGGTTGGTATACCAAATAAACGTTTAACAACAGCAGTAATGCGCCAAATATAATTGATCACCAAAAAATAACAGCCAAACATCACTAAAAAGGCAATAAACATGGTTGATTCATTAATACCGACCATTTCACTCCAAATACCAATCGCCGCACAGTTGATAGCCAGTAAACAAATCACAAACAGTGTTAATCGCGATGATAATCCCATACGCTGACAAATATGATGTAAATGTTCACGATCAGGCTTAAACGGTGATTGTCCTTTACGTATTCGACGGATCATAATCGTAGCCATGTCCATTAATGGAATCGCAATAAGCCACAATGCCGTTACCGGTTTAAATGCAACAATATCGACTTCTTGAGTACCACGAACTAATAGCCATACAACGGTAAAACCAATAAAAACACTGCCAGCATCACCCATAAAGACTTTAAATCGACGCCCAAAAGGTAGGCCAAGGTTAAGCATAATATACGGCACCATCGCGGCGACTAATAAACCACAGAAAAGAGCTAATTCAGTATTACCATTGAGATAAAATACATACCCCATTGCAGAGAATGTAACGGATGCTAATCCCCCCAATAGCCCATCAATACCATCGACCATATTGAAAGCATTAATCGCACCGATAAACGCCATCACCGTTACAATACCGCCAATAAAAGGAGACAACTGTAGCGTTTCACTGCCCATTAAATAACCTAAATTATCTAATGAATGGCCGCCAATACTAATAATGGCTAGCGCGATCCCGGCTTGTACTATCAGTCGTATTTTAAAACTAATATCGAAGTAATCATCAATAACCCCAACAACTAATAAAATTAAACCACAGCCGAGATAAAGCAAAAGGGTTAAATTAACAGGTAAAAATAATAACGTGGCAATAGCAAAAGCAATGAAGACCGAGATCCCCCCCACTAAAGGTATAACGCCTTGATGATGTTTTCGTACATTCGGTTTATCAACTAAACCTACCTTCTTAGCAACCTTACGCATAATGAATAAGCTTACAAATGACAGAACAAAAACATATATATATGAATATTCCATAATTAAATATTTACCTGTAATTTAAAGTAAAATTCGTTATCAATTCAAACAAAGACATTCTTTTAAATGATAACTTTGAGATTAACTTAATAACAGAAACTACAGGCACCATATTACAGAGCAATTAATAGCTAAAGGAATAAATAACCAAAACAAATAAAGCCAGAATGTTTAAGATAAATTAAACATAATAAATAATAAAGCAAAAACAAATACTAGAAAAATAAAGAGTAAAACAAAGACTTGAACAAATAAAACAACAACAAGAGCCAAATTAAATAAAAGTAATAAAATGCACTCAAAAAACAAGAATCATCACCACAGAAAATACCAAATAAAACTACATATAAATATGATATGTCACTATTTAAATAGCATTAAATAATAGGCATAAAAAAACCACAATCATTCAATTAAGAAATGTATTGTGGTTTCTTCAATATTATATATTAAGCTGTAACTGTCGTTTTTTTGTATGATCACATATAAAAAAACAGGCTAATATAATAACTATTTTTTTGCTTTTACAAGCTCAGAACTATAGTCATACTCACCTAAACGATCTTCACGACGCATTTGCTTTGCTTGCTTATCATACTCATCAAGTTTGCTTAACCACGTCATAAATTGCTTCAACAGTTGCATATTACTTCACCCTTAAATATATAAATATTCTGAACAACGACCTGTTCTGTTTGCAAGTATATGCACAACATTACTCATGATCCACCTAAATAATACATTTAAGGAATATTTGTGATAAAAAACATAACTGTCAAAAATATGACGGCACTACACACCAATAGCCATAATTAATTTTTATACTAAGCATTTTATTGCTTATCTAATGAGTCAAAAATGGGAGGTTTAATATTTAAAGGAAGAAATTAAAGAAGGGAGGTTTTGAGGATCAAAGGCCAGGCCAATAGTCGAAATCTGACCACTAAAAACACGTCATCTTCGCCCCTGCTCTTCTTTACTCGAACGTCCTCCCTTTTTCTGTTCTATTTTTCTCAATAGCTCAAACTGAATCAATGCAGTATTATTCATAGAAATAAAAGCATTATAAATGCGCGGCACACACAAAACCGTAGCCATAAATTAAATAAGATAACCATTATGCAACAGACCCAAACGGGCTGAGGTTGCCATTTGATAACCACTACTACGTTTAGCATTGGTTGGAGAATCAGTACCCGCCGCTTGCGCTAAAATAATATCGCGCATATGAACATCTTTTTGAGTAGCGCCAATACTACCAATACAAATAATACGCTTACCCCCAAAATCATGAATCAATTCATGACCATTGAGGGAATACCCGCACAACTAATAGAAAATCGCTATCTATTATTTCCTCCCCCTTCAAATTCAAAGCAAAAAAAAACGAGCTGCCACCTAACTTTTCAGCCAGATCACAACTCGTTGTTTAATTACTGTTATTTAGTTTATTACTGTCCCATTCCAAATAGAACAGTCTTCACTGTTAGTAACAGCACTTTTATATCTAACATCAAACTTTGATGTTTAATATAATAAATATCGTACTTATGTTTCCACACGGCATCTTCAACTGAAGCACCATAAGCATACTTCACTTGTGCTAACCCTGTGACACCGGGTTTAACGGCATGTCGAAAACGATAATATGGAATTGTTTTTTCAAGTTCTTCAATAAAAACTTCACGTTCAGGACGAGGGCCAATTAACGACATCTCATCTTTTACAATATTGATTAACTGTGGTAATTCATCAATACGGGTTTTACGAATAAATTTTCCTACTCGTGTAACACGTGCATCATTTTTAGATGCCCATTGTGCCCCATTCTTTTCAGCATCATTACGCATTGAACGAAACTTAATTACTTCAAATTCTTTATTATATTGCCCAGTACGACGTTGCTTAAAAAACACCGGTCCTGGGGATTCTAATTTAATAAAAATCGCTGTAATCAACCCAACAGGAATGGCAATAAAGGCTAACAATGCAACACAAAACAAATCGAGTCCGCGTTTTATTGCACGGCGAGGCCCACTAGACAATAATGAAAATGATTTCTGGTGTAAAAAATAATGAGGGTGTAATAATTCCGTTTCAATAAAACCTAAACGACGATCAAGGTAAGATACAATCGGTTCAACCCACGCGCCAGATTCTGTAGCCGCCACTAAAAAAACATTTTCATCATTATCAAATTCAGCCGAACGATAATGACAAATTAATTTACGCTTAAAATCAGTGATCGAATAATCATTTAAAACAAAATTAATATTATTACGATCTAATACCGTTGAAATAGTGTCAACTTGATCAAGCGGACAATAGACATAAACCAATGCCGATGTTTTCGCTATTGTTTGATCAGATAAAACAGGCTTGATTGCCTCATCCTGAGGGGTGACCGTGGTCATATTCATTACATAATCCAGTTAGGGTTAACGTCTTTATACTGTTTCTTATACAGAAAAAATTGACATTACATCAAAATAAACAACTTAGGCAATTGTATGCACACAAGTATTTATGCGCCAGATGATTATGCGTATAAAGATAGTTTTTATGAAGGTGAACAGCCACATAAAGAATATTGAATTTAATTTGGGTCAAAAAAGAGGTTTTGAAAGAAAGAAGCAGAGGACAAGGGACAAGGGACAAGGGACAAGGGACAAGGGACAAGGGACAAGGGACAAGGGACAAATTATATACAGGGTTTATTATTTCAAGGCTCAAAATTTAATATTTCGAAGCTCGTCATCTTCAACCCTGCTTTTCCTCATCCCTAAAAAAACTAAATCTTATTGCCCCATACCAAACAACACAGTTTTTACGGTACGTAGAATAATTTTTAAATCCATACGCAAGCTTTGGTGTTTAATATAATGAATATCATACTTGTGCTTCCAGATAGCATCTTCAACTGATGCTCCATAAGCATATTTAACTTGAGCAAGCCCAGTTACACCCGGCTTAATCGCATGACGGAAACGATAATAAGGAATTTGAGTTTCTAAATCCTTAATAAACACTTCTCGTTCTGGGCGAGGACCAACTAGTGACATCTCACCTTTTAAAATATTAATCAATTGTGGCAGCTCATCAATACGGGTTTTACGAATAAACTTACCGACACGGGTCACTCGTGCATCATTTTTAGATGCCCATTGAGCACCATTTTTTTCAGCATCATTACGCATAGATCGAAACTTAATCACTTCAAACTCTTGATTATATTGCCCTACCCGTTTTTGGCGGAAAAATACTGGTCCTGGTGATTCAAGTTTAATTAATACTGCAGTAATTAACCCTAATGGAATCGCAATTTTGGCCAATAATATGACGCAAAAAATATCAAGTACGCGCTTAACTACTCGATTTTTTTTGTTAGACAATATTGAAAAAGATTTTTGATGTAAAAAGTAATGAGGATGAAGCAATTCAGTTTCAGTAAAGCCTAAACGACGATCTAAATAAGACACTAATGGTTCAATCCACGCACCAGATTCAGTCGCTTTAATTAAAAAGGCATTTTCTTGTTCATTAAATTCAGCAGAACGATAATGGCAAATAACCTTATTTTTAAAATCGACCAAACTATAATCATTTAACGCATAATTGATATTATTTTTGCTTAGCACCGCTGTAATTGTGCTTATTTGATCGTTAGGACAATAAACATAAATAACAGCAGTTGTTGTTACGGCAGTCTGAGTTTCTGAAGTTACTGTGATAATTTCAGAATTTTGAGTAGAAGAGGTTATATCAGACATGATTTGTCCCTGATTTTTAGTGTCTTACTAATTGATATATTTTTTTTAATGCTGATTGTGGTAATAATCTAATATGCGATCGGATTAAGAAAGTTGCCATAATTTTAGGTTTATTTTTCACATCCATTTTTAAAACTTTATTCATAAAAGTCAGCTCTGAACGATAATAATCAATACCCTTACGTCGCTCTAACATACCATTACCTGTTCTTGCTTTGACAAGTACAGTATCAAGATTAACTAACTTATATCCTTTAATAAACATTCTTACCCATAAGAAATAATCTTCCATAAAGCGTAAATGTTGGTAGCCTCCGGCATCTAACACTGCGCTTTTACGAAACATTACTGTCATATGATTAATAGGATTACGCTTAAAAATTGAGTTACTTAAATCTTTATCTAAAGGTACTTTACGCTGACTTGTTATTACCAAAGGATCTGTGTCAAATTCATCAATATGACTACCACATAAAGCAACATCATCATGTTCAATCATATATTGATATTGTTGTTCAAACCTTGTTGTAATATTAATGTCATCAGTATCAACACGAGCAACTAAATCATATTTACAATGTGCTAATCCAGCATTAAGCGCTTCACCCAAACCTACATTTTCTTGTAAAATAACTTCAGTTATAGGTAACAATAATTTCCATTTATCGAGTACGCTATAAAGCTCTTGTGTTAACGGTCCATCATGAACAATAACTATATTTTTAGATTGTATAGATTGCTTGTATATTGAAGACATACATTGTTCAAAATAATTTTCTTTTTCGTTTTTATACAGTGACATTAATATACTATACATAAATTACTTCTTTATTATACCGATCACATTATTATTTTTTGTTACTAATAATGATGTAACAGATAAACGATCCATTAACTCATCAGAAGTTACTAATGATACTGATTCATCTATTGTTATTGGAGAAAAAGAAGCGATATCTTTTGCTTGTAAATCGAATGAGTTTCGCATATTGGTCTCAATAGCCCTACGTAAGTCCCCATCTGTAATTACACCATTAATTACATTATTTTCACTTACTAGAGATAAACCTAACTTACCACTTGAAATTGTATTTATAACATTCACTAGACTGTCATTAATATCAACAATAGGTAATGATACAGTAATCATCTCATCTCGAACTTTGCTTAATAAACGACGACCAAGATTCCCTCCAGGATGAAAACGCGCAAAACTTTCAGGTTGAAAATCACGTTTATCCATTAAGGCGACAGTCAAAGCATCACCTAAAACTAAAGTTGCAGTTGTCGATGTCGTTGGGGCTAACTGTAAAGGACATGCCTCTTTCGGCACTGCAATATCAAGATTACAATGTGCATATTTAGCTAAAGTAGAATCACTCTTTCCTGTAATTGCTATAATGTAATTCCCATTATCACGCAAAAAAGGTAATAACTTTAATACCTCATCAGTTTCACCTGAATTTGATATAGCTATAAATACATCTTCAGGTTTTACCATACCAAGATCACCATGGAATGCTTCACCTGGATGCATAAAAAAACTTGGTGTTCCGGTACTCGCAAATGATGCTGCTATTTTTTTACCAATAATTCCCGACTTACCCATACCACAAATTATTGTACGGCCATGAGTTGAAAGAATTACATCAATAGCTCGCTCAAATTCTGCTCCAATACGACTAGACATATAATCTAATCCTTGAATTTCAGTTTGAATAACTTGCTTTGCAATCTCAATAACATTCATTGTTATATTTCCATGATTAGTTTTAAAGCATCATAATCTGCTTGTGTATCAATTCCATGAGGTAACTCTTTATTATATACACAAGCACCAATTGCCATTCCATTTGATAACGCGCGCAACTGTTCAAGCTTTTCATACTTCTCTAACGACGACTCGGAGTATGAACAAAATAATTTTAAATCAGATACCCTATACGTATAAATCCCTATATGACGATACGCAAGATCTAGACTATCAGAATCATCTCTATTCAAAGGTGATGGTGAACGCGTAAAGTAAATAGCTCTCCCCTCATCACCAAGAATGGCTTTAACTACATTTGGATTGATAAAATCTTTATGTTCAAATATAGGTGTGACAGCCGTAGTAAGCGCAAATTTTTTATTTTCAAGTGCAAACAGAGCAAGTTGTTTAATTAATTGAGGTGGAATTAATGGCTCATCACCTTGAACATTAATCACCAAACTATCGTCATTTAAATTTAGCTTAGTGACAACTTCATTAATGCGATCTGTTCCACTTTCATGTTTATCTGATGTCATCATGACGGGAATATCTAATTCTTCTGCTAATTCAAATATTTTTTTATGATCAGTCGCTAGTATTATATTTTCAGAAGAAAAACCAGCCTCGATACAACGTTGAAAGACATGCCAAAAGATAGGAAAGCCATTAATGAGTAATAATGGTTTTCCTTGTAAGCGAGATGAGTTAAATCGTGCAGGTATAATTACTTTGATATTTTGATAGAGTGACATTATTAGGCCAATTTAGATTCAATAAAAGCACGACGATGAACCACTTCATCGATCTCAAGTAATGTTTCTAGTAATTCTTCCATATGATGCAGTGGCAACATATTTGGACCATCACATAAAGCTTGATCAGGATTAGGATGCGTTTCCATAAATAAACCATCAATACCAACAGCGACTGCAGCACGTGCAATGGCAGGAACATGAATACGATTTCCGCCTGTTGAGCCATTTAATGCACCTGGCATCTGCACACTATGGGTTGCATCCATTACAACCTTACAACCCGTTTCCTTCATGATGGTTAAACCTGGCATGTAATTAATCAAAGTGCCAAAACCAAAACTTGTACCACGATCACAAAGCCAAATATCATTATTACCAACAGCTCGACATTTCTCAACAACTGGTGCCATGTCAGAAGGGTGCATCCATTGACCTTTCTTAATATTTACAGGTAATCCCATAGAAGCAACACGCTGAATAAACCCAGTTTGTCGAACAAGGAAAGCGGGAGTTTGTAAAACATCAACTACAGATGCAACTTCATCTAATGGAGTGTCATCATGAACATCAGTTATAATACGAACACCTAATTGATCTTTGGCTTTTTGTAAAATTTTCAGACCTTCATTTATACCAGGGCCCGTAAATGCACTTGCAGACGAACGATTTGCCTTTGTAAAAGAGGATTTGGCAATATATTCAATTCCTAATTTATTTGTAATTTCCTGAAGTCGACCAAAAGTATCTAATACTAAACCTTCAGACTCTATTACACATGGACCTGCAATTAAAAACATTAATTAATACCTTTTAATAATTTATACTTATATTCATCATATGAAATATGGTCAAGAAATAAAGATGATGATTTAATCTTCAATTTAAATTTTTCATCATTAAAGTTTTCAAGCATACAATATAATTCACTATGATCAATATAAACATATATTGAGTCATTCATTTTAAGAGAATCATAAAAAGTAGATGAAAACACAGGTAATCTAGAATATAAACTAATGATAAGTTTAGCTGGAAATACACCATCCATATTACCTATATACGGAATTATTATTGCATCAGAATGTTCTATAATACTATTAATTAATTTATTCTGATCTTTTTCATACCCCATATATTGTATATTACTAGAAATATTTATATTTTTATCAACGCTCCCCCAAATCAACACTTTATATTTATTTGACAACTTATTAAGAAGTTCTATATCAACGTGATTTGAAACACTGCCGAAATAAGTAATAGTTCTTATTTTTTTTACGTTTTTAAACTTATCTACTGATATTGTAGATATTGGGGTTATTAAATGCTCAACTGTATAATCTTTTAAATATACATCTTTTATAAAAAATGAATCACATAATAAACGATCACTTTTATCATAAATTGCTTTTTCATTATGATATAACGCTTGAGAATACCCTCCCCAAACTGAAAAAGCTCTTATTGCATCAAATACATAATATTTATAATTATCTTTCTTTAAAAATAAGGCAATATCAACTGGAACGTATATAATAATAATGTCATATTTATTATTATATATATCTTTATGATATTTATGCATTAATAATTTATTTATTATTTTAGAAAAAACAAAAGGAGGAACTTGTTTAGACTTTATTACCCTTACGCCAGTTAACTTTTCATTAAAACTTGATGTTTTATCTAAGTATTTATTATATTTATCTTTAAGTACTCTAAATATATTACTGAAAGTTAATTTTGATGTTTTACACGATTCTAAAAAATCAACGTTATAACCTGACTCTGAAAGAATTTTGGCTGTTTCTTGATGACGTTGCCATGTAGCATCCCAACTAACACCTGATATTAATAGTGCTTTTTTATTTATCTCCAAATCGTTCACCTATCTGCTCTAAAAAAACATCATCAGAATATAAGCCACTAAAGAAATCTATATTAATCAAATACTCAAAAATATAATAATATAATAATGAATCATTTTTTAAATAACTATAAAAAGATCGTCCTAAAAATTCCACATCTTTATCAAGCAGTATAGCTTCCAAACCAGCAGTAGAATTTATCACACACACCTTATTCGCATTCGTCATTAATTTAAATGTATTTTCAGATGAAATAAAAACCATTTTATTTTCAACTAACTCTTCAATATATTTGATAAACTGCTGATCTTTTTCTGCTGGATGTATTTTGATAACCAAATCAAAACCATTATTCTTAGATTGTTCTAAATAATATTTGATAGCATCTTTATTATTATAATCACTATTAATTTTTATTTGCGAATCATCTGTAACTTGCAATGGTAAAAAGTAATATCCCTTATTTCCTAGATAAGATCCGTAATCTTTTATTGCTGTAGATTTTCTGTTAGGAAAATTACTCTTATACTTTAAAACAGAGAAAGAAGGTATATTAAGAATATAATCTAAAAGATTAAAAGAACGCCATATTATCTTATCTCTAATATTTTTATTTTTTGCCTGGCGAACATTATGATTACATGTTTTATTTTTAGTATATTCTTTTTTCCAAACATTTAATTTATTTATTTTTTCTGCTGATAACACTTCAGTATTATTATATTTTTCAGCAAAAGAATATAGATAAGAACTAGCATTAGATCCTTTATGATCAAAAAAAGTTTTCCCATCAATATTTGATAATTCAGAAAAAATAATTTTAAATCCACTTACCTCTTGATAATACTTTAGAATACAATCCTGAATATGGTATCCATTTCCTGCGAACACCAAGCAATTTTCATTTAATTTCAATTGATTAAGTAATTTCTGAAAAGATAATGATAATTTATTTGCAACATCAAAAGAAACATGTTCAGAAAGTATATCTATAGACTGTGAAATATTTATTTCGCTATGTGTATATTTAGAATCAAGTTTCATCCTAAATAATATAACATTATTCCAGCTACGTTTAATCAAAAAGTATGAATACAAATCCTGTACAACAAAATAAATATCATTTCCTTTTTCTTTATATTTAGTTGCTATAGATTCGTATAATTTAATTCTAAACGGGCTATATATAAAAAAATATACTTTCTTCATTTTAGTTCCAAATAACTATTAACTGTTTTTTCTATATGAAATTTATTAATATTAAAATTGTCGAATGGGTAAGTTTCATAATCAAATTTCCTCAACTTTTTAACTAAATCTAATTCATTATTTGTTTCATATAAGTATGATGATAATTTGCCAGTAAGAATCTCTCTTGGTCCACAATTGCAATTAGATGAAATAACAGGAGTACCTATAATTAATGATTCAACAATAACATTACCAAAACCCTCAAGAATAGAAGATAACACTAATAAATTACCCTTTCGTATATATTCATATGGGTTATCTACAAATCCTATAAAATGAACTTTATCTTCGATATTTAAACTTTTAGCAAATAACTGTAATTCTTCTTTAAGATCTCCACTACCAAGAAGTAGCAATGAATCATATTTTTGATCAACCTTACTAAATGCTGAAATCAATTCTTTCTGGTTTTTTATTTTATCCAAACGACCAACACTAATGATATATTTCCCATAAGTCGTCAAATCTAACTCATTTGAATTTGACTTTAAAATTATATTTCCTGTATCAAAAGGATTATATATAACGTTACACTCTTTAATTTTGAAATTATCTTTCAAGTCTGCCGCTATACCGTATGATACTGCCACATTTTTCTTCCATCTGGATGAAAGATTGATAACTAACCTATTTTTTAAATTTGATAATTTTCCTCTTCCCTTTAATAATAAATCAGACTTATAAGAATGAAATACATTATAAGTCTGATTACAATTTAAATACATGAACTGTAATATAGATGAAAGACTATGTATAAAAATTTTATCATATTTCTTTAAATTAAGATCTTTATTTAAATAATATATAAAACATGGTGAAAAAATAAAATATGCGAAGTTACCAAGAAATTTAAGACTATATGTATATAATTTTCGTAAAAATTCAGGCATGGATGATAATACGATATTTACATCAGGATCAATCTCGTAATCAATAACATTATCATATATATATATATCGACAGATTTACCATTTTTACAAATATAATTAGATATTTCACTAACAACCCTTTCAGCCCCTCCACCATGTAAAGAGGTACGTATCATAAGAATTTTCATAGTAATTTACTTTTAATATATAATGTTTTTAGGATCGCATTTAATAAAACCTGAATTAATATTGATATCAAAACACCAACAAAAGCAAATTTTAAAGATAAAATATAAATAGCGATTATAAAAATGACATTAATAATTAATGTCATAACAAACATATCTCGACCATTAGCCTTTGCTAAAAAAGTACTATTTATAACCATAAAAGTACCAATAATAATTTGTATTATTAAATATAATAAAAAATATTCTTTATATTCAACATATGACCTAGAAAAGAAATAACCAACCCAAAGTTCATAACTAAAATAAAGAAACATACTTAACAATAATAAGACAACAATAGAATAACACATTATTTTTTTTATTATTGAAAACAACTCATCTAGTATATTTTTATTTATTAAATCAACAAATTCACTGAAACTTGCTTGATATATAGGTAATGAAAGCTTACTAAAAACACCACCGAATTGAGTTAATAAACGATAAAACCCAACAAGTTCAACTCCACTAACTTTATTTATTATAAAAATAGTAAAATCTCTTATTGGGCTATCTGTTAATGTTGTGATATAGAATGGAAAACAATTTTTTATAGCTTGATAGAAAAATTTATTGTCCAAACTAACACAACCAACTAGCCGAGGTATTATATATATAAGACAAAGAATATAGGATAATAAGTATGAAAAAACAAACGCTATCAATAAATAGTCAAGGTTATTTTTATAAAAAATAAAAATAAAAATAGTAAGTATCAATAATGCTAAAACTTGAATTATTTGAAAAAAGTTAATTAAATGATGCTTATCTTTATATCGAAAATACCCATAAAATGTATTGTTTTGCATAACTACAATAACAATATAAAGATATAAAGGTATATCATTATCTTTAAAATTAAATATCTCAAAAAAATACGATTGTATTGTTAAAGCTACAGCGACACCAAATAAAGAAAATAAAGCCTCTAATATATAATAGGTTATAAAGGTTGATTTCTCACTTTTGGTTTCATTTTTCAAATCTTTAACTAAGGGCTGCCACGTTTGAGCATTGAATATAGCAGAAATAAATACAAAAAATGATACTATAAATACATAGTTACCAAAAAAATTCACTCCATAATATTTTGTTATATATGATGATGTTAAAAAATTGAAAACTGAAACAAATAGACCACCGAATAACAATACACCAATAGCTTTTCTTATCTTTATAAATGAATTACTCATTAATATTCCATTTATCTTTTATATATTTATTTGGTGTTGGATTTATATTTATTTTTTTAGCTGGTACGCCTGCATATATGCTATTTGGCTCGACATCTTTAGTTACTACAGAACCCGCTCCAATAATCGAATCATGCCCAATAAATACATCATCAACAATCATTACACCAGGTCCAATATAAACATTATCGTCAATAATTGCACCTTTATCATCATTAGAACCTATAGATGTAAACTGCGAAACATTAACGTTATTTCCTATCTTAACATTTTTATTTATAATAACACTTGTACCATGTCCTATATAGAAACCATAACCTATCTCAACAGATAACGGTATATGGATTATATATTTCCTAGAGAATCTTATATATTGTAATTTTGCCAATCTCCTAAAAATTGACTTACTCTTTGCCAGTCTAAACCAGACTAAAAATTTAAAAGAACGATTAAATAAATAGTAGAAAATCAACCCTCGAATGGTTAATTTTTTTCCTCCAGAGTAACGATTGTAATCACTTTTAATAAACTCGTAAAATTCCATTAACACAAACCTGTAATTTAATATAATTATATTATTTTTTTGATTTTACAATCTCACTATAAATCAAGAATAATGACAAATTAAACTCAATATTTAACAATACATTCTCAAAAATAGAATAAATCAATATATATAATGATATTATATATATGCTATCCTTAGTTACTTTTTTTAATCCGTAAAAATAAAATAGAACAACAAAAGTTACAGGTATAATACCTTTATAGATCAATAATGGTATATAGCTATTGTCTAAAGGTAAACTATTAAAATCATTTTCAACAGGTTGTCCTAATATAGAGGTATAGCTGAAGTTTTCAGATAAATACTCCCAAAAGTACATTGGTCTATTACTTAAAAGATAATTCAAAACAACATCATCATGCCCATAATAGGCTATTAAAACAGATGCTATAATAGTAAAAAAGATTAAACACCTTATACCTAATTTAACTGAATATCGTAATTTTGTTTTTATCAAATATATAAAAATCAAAGCAATGATATTTACTAACAGTCCTGTTCTCGATAGTGTTAAACTATAAACTAATGTATTTAATGAAATATAAAAAATAGTATCTAAAATATTCCAACAATCGAATCTTCGATAAATGTAATATGTAAAAATAGGAATCATAAAAACAAAAACTGAATTAGGGTTACCGAACCCATAATCATTTCTATTTTCCTTCATCCCATCAACTAATCTATAGTAAATATCAGAAGAATGTATAAACCCAAACTTATTACAAATGAGAACAATAGAAAAAAAGATTATATTTATTAAAAAATAATAAAAACAATACTTTTCAACTTTTATTGTTTTTGATAATAAAAGATATAACACTATAATTAAAAACTCTGCATTTCTTGAAAAAATATATGTTATACCAAATAATAGAGCTAACAATAACATTGATATTTTATATTTGCTTATAACTACGCCAAATAATAATACGAGAAAATTAGCAAAGAAAACAATTTGAATCATATCATTAGCGGATATAATACTTAGATATTTTTTCAGAATAATAAGTACAGTAGATACCATAAACATTAGAGTTACTACTTTTACATTAGATATTTGCACTTCAAACACCTATCAATAAAGGATGATATAAACTCAACAACACGCTGATAGTAGATTCCCTATCGCCCTCGCAGGCATTCGCTGTAGGGAATGACGGGGAGTTACTTATTATCACTCGCGTAACTGTAGTTGTAATAACCGTAGTTACCGCCATAAGTGGAGCTTGCTTTGCGAACCACAGCATTAAGAATACAGCCTTTGACTTCAATGCCATTTTGTTCAAAACGGTTTTTAGTCACTTCAATTTCTTTAACTGGGTTTAAGCCAAAGCGCGCTACAATCATAGTTGTTCCCGCATGGGCACCCACAATTGCTGGGTCGGTTACCGCTAGAATTGGTGGTGTATCCACTAACACTAAGTCGTAATTTTCAGACGCCCAATCTAATAACGTTTTTAAACGCGGGTGCATTAATAACTCAGAGGGGTTAGGTGGCACAGCGCCACGGGCGATAAAATCAAGATGTTCAACACCGGGTGATTTAATCACTTGCTCAATAGTTTGTTGACCGCTTAAGTAATCTGCTAAACCCGGTTTGCTATCAACACACATTTGGCGTTCCATGCGACCTTTACGCATATCGGCATCAATCACCAATACACGCTGACCGCCTTTCGCCATTACCGCTGCCATGTTCGCGGTAATAAATGACTTACCAATACTAGGACTCGGACCTGAAATCATCACAATATTATTACGCGCTTCCATCATCGCAAAGTGTAGGCTAGTACGTAAGCTACGCAATGCTTCAATTGATAAGTCAGCAGGGTTTGCAACCGCTAATAATGTTTGGTTAATAGTTAACTGTTGTTTTGATTTGAATTTCTTTTCTAAGTCTGCTTGCCAATCTGATAATGGAATTGAGGCATAAACAGGTAAGCCTAATGCTTCAATTTCGTCTGGGCTTTCAACACCACGATGCAGTGCTGCGCGTAAAAATGCAATCGCGACACTTAACATGCCACCTAATAACGTTGCCAACACTACAATCAATGCTTTCTTTGGCTTAACTGCTTGGCTGTAAACTTGAGCCGTATCTAATATTCGGACGTTACCAACCGTGCTGGCTTTAACAATATTAAGCTCTTGCACTTTATTGAGTAGTTGTACATAAATCTGTTGGTTCACTTCCACATCACGGGTTAAGCGTAAAACAGCACGTTGAGTTTTAGGTAGCGTTTCAATACGTTTATTTAACCGTTTTTGCTCTTTTAATAATGTTTTGCGTTTATCCATTAATGAAATATACGCAGGGTGTTCTTTAGTAAAACGTTGTGAGATATCAGTTTCTTTAAAGGTTAATTGATTTAATTGAGATTCAAGCGCCACCATAGTTTCAAGGGCTGATTTTGCTTCTAAACTTAAATCGACCGATTCATTCTGTTGACGGTAACGGTTTAAGGTATCTTCCGCTGCCGTTAGCTGGGTTTTAATTTCAGGTAAATGTTGCTTTAAAAACGCTAAGCTATTTTCAGCTTCTGCTGAGTTACGCTCTACATTTTGTAGAAAGTAGTTTTTACTGATGTCATCAACAATTGCTTTAATATCTGTGCGGTTTTCACCGGTCATTGATAATTGCAAAATACCCGTTTGTTTACCTTGCTCTGTAACGGCTAAATTTTTCTGTAATTCTTGAATTGCATCTAAACGACTAATTTTTGCTAATGCAAACTCAGCACCATTCACCGCTTGTAAATCGGTAATAAACAGTTGGTAGCCATTCGCTTGTGCTAACTCGCCCACATTGCCAATTAATACTTTACGACCATCACTATCATTAAGTTGATATTGGCCTTGGTCAGCATTCGTGACGACAATTTGATAATCACTTTGTTCACGACCATTAGCAGCCGTAAAACGAGAAACATGAATAAAGTGTTGTTCGCCCATTAAGCGCGCCCAACCTTTACCGACAACTGGGAAATATTCAGGGCTAACCACAGTAGTAAGGTTTAATTTATCAACCGTTTCCCCTAATACCATCCGTGATTTGATGATTTCAGTTTCTGTAGTTGCACTTGATTCGCCGCCACCAAACATCTCTGCCATGTCACCACCAAGGGCTGGCATGCCAGAACTTTTTGCTTCTATTTGAATAAGTGCATCAGCTTTATAAATGGGTGTCGCTAACAACGCATAACTGATACCAACAATAACGAAGATAAAGGTGGTAATAATAATTAGCCAACGATTATCTATTAAAATACCAAACAATTTACCAATATCAACGTCATCAGTTCCTGGTGAAGCATTAGGTTGGGTGTTTTGAGTTATGCTCATTAAATAAAAATTCCGATGTTAAATTTTTTAAGGGATGAGGAAGAGACAAAGCATCATCCTAAAAGTTAAATATGGTTTACAACGCGTGGTGAGTACATTCCCTATAGCCCTCGCGGGCATTCACTGTAGGGAATGACGGAGTTAGAAAGTTACAATTTCTTCGCCCACGCTGTTGCAGCTTGATCAATTAAATCATAAGCATGATCAAACGCTTCTTTACTCTGACGATATGGATCGGGAATATCTTGCTGGCCAATCCATTGTCCAAATAACATCGTTTTTCCACGAACTTCTGGGGCAATACTGGTAACAGCGTCGATATGGCCTTTTTCCATTACCAAAACTAGATCATAGTCACGGCATAATTCACGGGTCAGTTGTTGTGCTTGGTGACCGTCAAGTGAATAACCATGAGTAAGCGCCACTTCAGCCGCCATTTTATCGGCAGGTTTACCCGCTAAACCACTTTTGGCAGTGCCAACACCCGCCGAAGCGATGTGTTTATTGGGTAATTTTGCTTGCAGAATACGCTCACCAGAAGGTGAGCGACAGATATTACCCACGCAAACAACAAGAATTTTATTGAACATAATAAATAGGTTTCGAGTAAATAGGATTTGAGATGATGAGTATCAAAAGTGCGAGTTTCGAGTGTTAAAGCAATATAGTTTTAATACTTATATCAACTTTTGCTCGTTACTCGCACCCTCTTAAACTCGCCTCTTATTAACTACTTCAAATTCATGTAGTAGTTCATACCTTCAGATAAATTATTAAAGCTGGTGATGGTTGGCACTAACTGTTGAATCACACGGTTCCAACGCGCTATCGGTGCAGCGGTTACATACACTACATCATAAGGCTGTAATTCAAACTCAGTACCAATCACTAATGCGGTCGCATCTTTAATGTTTAATTGGTAAAGGTTAATAGCAGGCACATGCGGTGTTTTGTTTAAATCTGCAGGGTTAGTACGAATAACAAATACCCCAGTTGCATCTGCTTGTAATTCATTAATGCCGCCGACACCACTTAAGGCTTCGGTTAAGCTCATGCCTGCGCGATCAATTTTAAGTAATTTAGGCTCTTTAACTTCACCTAACACAAATACTTTTTGTGCATCATTACGTGGCACATGAACAATGTCGCCATTACGTAATAAACGGTTTTGCGTTAAATCACCACGTTGCATTAAGGCATATAACGATAAAGTTTGATCTTTACCATTACGGGTTAACGTTACATTACGCCAATCAGCATCAGTCGCTAAACCACCTGATTTGTTAATTGCATCCAATAACGTTAATGGCACATTACTAATCGGCTGTTGGGCTGGATTCTTTACTTCGCCCGTAACATAGGCTTTTTGTGCTCGAAATGCTGCCACGTTGACATCAACTTGCGGCTTTTCAACATATTCAGCTAAACGTTGGGCGATATTACTACGCACTTGCGAAACAGTTTTACCTGCAACTTGCACTTTGCCGATATAAGGATAAAAAATAGTACCATCAGCATGAACCCAGTTACCGGCTTCTTCTGCACTACGGTAAGAACCCGCAGGGATGGTTAATTCAGGATGATCCCAAATCGTAATATTTAAAATATCCCCCGCACCAATATGGTATTCATAATCCGCTAACTCTTGTTCAAGTTGTACGTTAACTTGGGCAGCAACTTTCGCCACTTTAAATTGGCTGATGTTATTAACGGTTAATGGAAATACATTGACTTGTTGATCAAGTGTCGGTTGCTGCGGGTTAACTTCAGTAACGTGTTTACCATCAAGACTTAGATGTGATCCTGGCATACTACAACCAGCTAACATTACAGAAGTAACTGCAGTGACAAGTAATTTCTTTGATAATTTCATTAGAGTAAGTTCATTTCAGCATTGATGAAAGGTAATTTAAAAACAAAAAGGTATGCTACCGCCCTAAGGTTACAGCTCCTCATTTGCTTTAAAAACGATAATTTTTGGTGTTGATAATAAAACAGATATATATCGACTATACGTTAATAACCCATTTTAACTCGCAGCATACTTACTCAAAAATGATCTAAATAAATATTATACATGGCATTTGCACGACTTATGTAGCGCTGCGATTCTACTTAATTTAGATATAAAAGGAAATATAAAAATAAGTCCATTTTATATCTAAATCACACTCACAACTAACATGTAACTATTTGTAAAATAAAGGCAAACATAAAATAATACACTTTTCAATGCATTCACAGTCAGAATATTACTTTAAATATGATAATCTAGACCAATGTCACACTTTATACACACAAGTGCACACACAGCAAAAAAATGTCACACGGTTTCATGCTATTGTTCCGTATAATTACTCACTAAGCACAATAATAACGCCTTAAAGAAACGTCATTTTATTGACGCTCTATTATATTATTTTTATCAATAAGGATTTACATCATGAAAAAGAATGCATTAGTTCTTCTAGCAGCAATGGCTATGTCTTCAACTGCATTTGCTGATACAGCACCAACGGGTGATGCAGCAGGCGTAACAACAGCGTCAACAACAGCAGCAGGCACAACAACAGCAGTCGTTGTTGGTGGCGCAGCAGCAGTTGCAGCAATTGCTGTTGCAGCATCAGATTCAGACAACACTAACTCAACAACAACGTCTACGACTGTTAGTTCAGCAAAGTAATTGATAACGTTGAACCTGATAAAAATGTAGATGAATAGAAGAATAACCGTGCTTGCCACGGTTATTCTTTTTTGTAAGCTATTCGATTATTGCAATCTATAGCTCGATTAGGATGGCATATCGGAAGTAACACCATGTTTAAAAATATGACTTACCCTTCAATTTCAAGGCTGTTGCTATTATCTGCGACCGCTTTAGTGCTTTCAGGCTGTAGCCAAAAGATCACCAATCTTAACGATACGGTACGTCTTGCCGTACAAGGCACGGCTGATATTCATAAATCGGCTTATGATATTGCCAAACTTCCTTATGCTAGTACTTATGTTCGTATAAACAACCAATCTCAATTATTTATGGTATTAGCATTGGCAGAATCTGCCATTGGTGAAACCTTTACTCGCCATCACCCAGCCACCATCACCCCGCAATTAAAATGGCTGGCTAATGATAACGGTATGCTGGTTACGCAAAGTGGACGAATTATAAAAACCGTTAATTTAATCGGCGGTAATTTATTAGCGACTCACAGTAATAGCCCTGATCCATTAGCATTAGGGTTACACCTTGCGACAACACCAAAAACATGGCAACGCAACATTGATTGGCAACCGGGTTATCACGCTGGTTATCAGCTAGATTCAGTGTTTGTGTTTGATCACTCAGAAGTATTAACCATTAATGGTAAATCCGTTCCTGTATTGCGCTTTAATGAAAATGTGTCGGTTAAGCAATTAAATAATCATTACAGCAATACTTTTTGGGTAGAGCAACACACCGGAAAAGTTGTAAAGAGCCTGCAATATATAGCGCCCTCTTTACCGAGCGTTGAAATGACAATTCTAAAACCATTTAACTAACGGTAGTGTATTTATGTTTTCTCTTATCACCACAGCCACTCGCTACCGTCGTTACGCCTTAGCTAGCTTGTGTTTATTAATGACAATGCCAAGCATGGCCCAAAGTATGATCACCTTAAATGCTAATGGATCGTCGGCAGCAGCAGTCACATTACGCTATGCAGAACCCGTGCGCTTAGCACAAGTTGTTAGCGATAGTCTTAAACAACGCACCTTAACTGAACCACCTTACTGGCTTGGTAGCAGCTTAAGCATTACAACTGAACCTAAAACCAAACAAGCATTGATCACCCAACTGACACAATTAAGTCAGCAACACCGTGATGATGCCGTTATTAGCGGTAGTTTTGCTAACACTGCGCAATGGATACAACAACATATTCATCATCAGCGGCTGCCCGTTAGCATTGATATCGATAAAGTACGCTTAAATAAAACCGATAACCCATTATTGAACGGTAATTATCAACTGCAATTAGCTAATCGCCCTACTTCCGTGGTCATTATTGGCGCCATTGAAAAGCCCCAAACAATGAAGTGGCAACCTCGCATGGCAGCGAAAGAATATTTAGCGCAAGTAACCCCCCTTACCATTGCCGCCAATAGCAAAGTAACAGTTATTCAGCCTGATGGTGTAATACAACAACACCCTATTGCCTACTGGAATAATAACCATAATGATATTGCACCAGGGGCAATCATTTACCTTGGCTATGACGCACTATTTCATGATTACAGTGGCTTAAACCAAGCTATTTCTTCAATGCTAATCAACAGGACGTTGTAATGAACTCTGTCACATCGGCTTCTACTCACCACAATTTCTATCAACGTCCTTTATTTGCTTTATCAGCATTGGCAATTGCTTTACTGCCGTTCTATTCTGCACAAGCAGATGAATTTAGTTATCCAGAAATGCACTATTCTAATAGTGATTTTGGTGGCGTGGGTTTAATGCAAATGCCCACCGCCCGTATGCATCCAGACGGGGAATTTACTTTTGGTACCACTATCAGCAGTGATTACCGCCATTATTGGACATCACTACAGCTATTACCTTGGCTAGAAGCTACGATTCGTTATACCCAAGTACCTGATCTTTATTACAGCGGTGATCAAAGTTTTAGTGGTGACACTTTATATACTGATAAAGGTATCGATGCCAAAGTGCGCTTATGGCAAGAATCTTATTGGTTACCTGAAGTCGCTGTTGGCATTCGCGACCTTGGTGGTACTGGCTTATTTGATGGCGAATTTATTGCTGCCAACAAACGTGTGGGGCCGTTAGATTTTACTCTCGGCTTAGGCTGGGGCTATATAGGTCAGCGCGGTAACATTACCAATCCCTTATGTAAAGTAAGTGATAAATTTTGTGACCGTGATAATGGCTTTAAAGATAATGGCGGTAGTTTTGATACTGGCCGTTGGTTTAAAGGCAACGCGGCCCTTTATGGCGGTGTCGAATACCAAACACCATGGCAACCATTGCAGCTAAAACTTGAGTATGACGGTAACGATTATAGCGATGATTTCCGTGCAAATCGTGGTCATGACATGACACCCAAAACCCCGTTTAACTTTGGTGTTGTTTATCAATTAGCCGATTGGGCAACAGCGAATATCAGCTATGAACGTGGCACTACAGTTAGCTTTGGTTTAAGTGTTAATACTAACTTTAACCAATTAAAAGCCAGCTGGTTAGATGAACCGATGCCATCTGTAACCACTGCGCCAACAGCAAAGACGCTTACCCCAGAGCAATGGCAACAACTGGCTCAAGATGTAGAAAAAATTGCTGGCTATAAAAACCCCACCATTTATCAGAATGGCGATAGCAGTATTACAATAGTTGCAGAACAAGTTAAATATCGCGATCGCGATCAAGCTCAATTACGAGCAGGGATCTTACTTAATAACCAAGCGCCAGCAGTTGAACAATTCCACATTGTAGAAACTGCGGTTAACCAACCGATCACTGAAACCGTACTTAATCGCCAACAACTGCTTCAAGTCGCTAATAATGATTATATCGGCAGTAATATTGCAGATAAACGCATAACAACAGCGCCAAAAGATGTTAAAGGCCAGCAAATGGTTGATCTTAACCAAAACTGGAATGTCGGTATTGCACCAACCCTACAGCAATCATTAGGGGGTTCTGAAGGCTTCTACATGTTTAATGTTGGTGTTACGGCGGGTGCTGATTATTGGTTTAATAACCACTTCACTGTTGGTGGCTCCGTTTATTTAAACCTTTACGATACCTACGATAAATTCAAATATGATGTACCGCCAGATGGTACTCATAATAAGCGCGTCCGTACCCTTGTGCGTCAGTACATTACTGATAACACATTACGCATGAATAACTTGCAGCTAACGTGGTTGGATCAAGTCTCTAATGATTGGTATGCACAAGCGTATGCGGGTTATTTAGAAGTGATGTTTGGTGGTGTTGGTGGCGAGGTGCTATACCGCCCTGTTGGCAGTAATTGGGCTTTAGGACTGGATGTCAATTATGTGAAACAACGTGATCCACATTCAGCATTTGGTTTCTTCAAAGATCAAACTCAATATGATGATCATTTAGGTCGTTCATATGAAGTTCAAACAGGAGCAGCTACGGGTAATTTAACCGCATATTACCAACCTCAATGGCAATGGTTACCCAATACCCTATTAAAAGTCAGTGCTGGACGTTATTTAGCTGAAGATACGGGCGTAACTATCGATTTCTCGAAACAATTTGATAGCGGCATTATTGCAGGTGCTTTTGTAACTAAAACCAGTATGTCGGCAGAAGAGTATGGCGAAGGCAGCTTTAATAAAGGTTTTTACATCTCGATTCCATTCGATATTTTAACCGTTAAACCAAGTACTAGCCGCGCTAATATTTCTTGGTTACCGATGAACCGCGATGGGGGTCAAATGTTAGGTCGTCAATATCATTTATATGACTTAACCGATGGACGTCAACCATGGAGCGGACGCAAAGCATTTAACAAATAAATGCCTCACAACGAACAAATAAATAGTGCGAATATGTCGATGACTCATCTTTTGAGTTATCGATTTTCGTCACTATTCGACTCATTTTTATAAATAATCATTTTAGATAATTGACACAAAAGCAAGTTAATGCGTTATAAATACCGTAAGGGTATATTAATATTCTTTATTAACAGCTTGTTACACTAAAAACCACATTTAAAATGAAACGGCGTTTAATTACTATATCATTCAAAAAAAATGCATTATTATATATGAAAAATATATCCTAATGGCATTTGTTATTGTAGGGTATATACAAGCACTCTCATATAATAGTGCGAAAATTACCGGCTTAAGTCGGATTTATTACAATTAGGAAAATACGGCAAATATTATGAAAAAGACTTTTCTAGTACTACCTCTTGCTCTTCTTGTATCTGGCGCGGTAAATGCTGCAACAGATAACCCATTTTATGCTGGTGCGCGTTTAGGTAATAGCTTCTACGACATTACAGACAGCACTAACAACATCAAACTTGATGACAAAAACCTTGCAGGTGGTGTTTTCGCTGGTTACAAAATCACACCTTGGTTCGCTGGTGAAATTGGTTACACTAACCTAGGTAGCGCTAGCGTTACTAATGGTCAAGGTAAATTTACTGCACAAGGTGCTGATCTTGTAGGTAAGTTCTCTTACGCTATCAACGACAAAATCGATGTATTTGGTAAGCTAGGTACTTTCTACTACGATTGGAACGCTAAGAACGGCGCAACAGCTGACGATAACGGTTGGGCTGCTACTGCTGGTGTTGGTGCTGAGTACTACATCAACAACAACGTATCTACAAGCATTGAATACCAATACTACAAAGATGTAGGCGGTGCTGACATTCAATTCGCAGGCGTTTCTTTAGCATACCATTGGGGCGCTCCAGCACCTGTTGTTGCTCCTGAAGTTGTTTACGTTGATCAAGTATCTGTAGCGACAATTGACGAACTAAAACTAACGGTTCCTTTTGCATTCGACAGCACTAAAATTACTACTGGTGATGCAAGCAAGTTAGCACCTTTCGAAGAGCGTCTAAACCAATACCCTGATGCAACAATTACTGTTGTTGGTCACACTGATAGTTCTGGTCCTGAAGCATACAACCAGAAACTATCTCAACAGCGTGCAGAAGCTGTTGCTAGCGCACTACGTACTCACCTAAATGTTGGTGCAGATCGCGTTCTTAGCGAAGGTCGTGGTGAGCTAGATCCAATCGCTCCTAACAACACAGCTGAAGGCCGTGCTGAAAACCGTCGTGTTGACATCATCGTTCCTGAGCTAAATGTAGAAACTGTTACTCAAGTTGTTGCTGAGTAATTTCTACTGCTAATTAAGGTTAGTACTGCGTATTAAATACGTGCATAGGTATTAACGAATAATCCGCCATAACTTCACGGTTATGGCGGATTTTTTTATGGGAAAAAGAAAAGTAATACGTTAATAAAGAATAACGAAGAACAGGAAAAATCCAGTTTCAACTAATAAGGGAATAAAAGGGTTCAGGTGTTGACATGGTAAGAAATATAAGCAAAAAAAAAGCCTAACTCATATACGAGCTAGGCTTTTTAAAATAATAATATTAACTAATTAATGAGCTAATTGCTTTCTCTTCCAAACAACATCACTAATACCATCACTTGGTTTAAAGTCTGTTGGTGCTTCCATTAATATTTCCCGAATCAACTCATGTTCAAAATCATGACAAGCACTATCTAGTCGATCAAGAAATTGTTGATAGTCAATTAATGATAAGAAGCGTTCATTCGCCGTCATAATACGCTCATGTTCTGTTTCATTAACGTTATCACCAATCAATAATTCTTCATATAATTTTTCACCTGGGCGTAATCCGGTATATTTAAATTCAATATCACCGTAGGGATTCTGTTCTGACTTCACTTCAAGGCCTGATAATTTAACCAAATTCTCCGCTAAATTAACTATTTTCACAGGTTTACCCATATCAAGTACAAACACATCTCCCCCCTTACCCATAGCACCCGCTTGAATCACTAACTGGGCCGCTTCTGGTATCGTCATAAAATAACGAATAATATCAGGGTGAGTAATAGTTATTGGCCCGCCCTCTTTAATTTGGCGCTTAAACAATGGAATGACTGAACCTGAAGATCCCAGCACATTACCAAAACGTACCATACAAAAGCGGGTACCATTTGGTTTTAGTGCTTCTTGCTCTGCCAATGCCTGTAAACCCAGCTCTGCCATACGTTTCGTTGTGCCCATAATATTCGTTGGACGAACCGCTTTATCAGTGGAGATTAATACAAATGAAGAAACATTTGCGTTAATTGCTGCTTGAGCCGTATAAAAAGTACCAAAGACATTATTACGTACGCCTTCTACAACATTGTATTCAACCATAGGTACATGTTTATATGCTGCTGCATGATAGACAGTATCAACACTAAAGGTTGTCATAATTGCTTCTAAGCGGTTAATTCGCTGTACAGAGCCAAGTAATGGAATTAAATCAATTTCTAAACCACGTTTAGTTATATATTCCGATAACTCTTTTTCAATGCTATATAACGCAAATTCAGATAATTCAAACAGCAATAATGTTTGTGGTTGATATCGTATAATTTGTCGACACAACTCAGAACCAATCGAGCCGCCAGCCCCTGTAACCATTACCGTCTTATGTTGAATGTTCGCTTCCATTAATTGATTACTAGCTTGCACTGACTCTCGTCCTAACAGATCTTCAATGGGCACATCATGTAACTGATCTAACGATACATTGTCATGTACGATTGCATCAAGATTAGGAATAGATAGCACTTCAACAGGCAAATCAACTAATGCACAAATAATAGCCTTACGTTGACTACGAGTTGCACTTGGCATTGCTAATAGAACTTGTTTAACACCAAACTTTGTTATTAGTCGAGATAGTTGTTCACGTTTATATACTGTTAAACCATGTAATACATTACGGTATAATTTTTTATTATCGTCTATATAAACAACTGGATTTAACTCATCACCTTGACGTAATAAATTAACCAACTGTCGTCCAGCAACACCTGCACCATACACAATGACATTAGGTTTACGCTTCATTTCTAACTGAGAGAAAAACACACGAATAGATAATCGTGCACCTCCAGTTAATACAAAAAGATATGCTAAATAAATAATTGCGACAGTTCGTGGCACCCAAATACTAAAAAAGTAGGTTGCTAATACAAATACAACTGTTGACACTAAAGAGCCAATTGCCAACGTAAATATTGCATGCACACTTAAATAACGTAAAATAGCTCGATAAAAACCAATCCGAATAAAACACGCAATAGTGATCACCGATATAAATGATACTAAATACCAATATTCAACACTGCGAGTTTGATCAAAATCACCTAATCGAGTCCAAAAAGCCCCCCAAAAAGCAACTTGTATAAATAAAAGATCAATACAGACGCTTATAACTCGCTTATAAGGTCTAGGAATCGAGAAAAAAGCATCAATAATAGCCATATATCCTCAAGAATGAGCAATACTCATCTCATGGTCAATTTAAAAGTCATACTAATATGATTGTTAATAATTATTTAACAGCATCCCCAGCGCCACTACCTGTGGCCGTCATAATTATATATTTAAAATAATCTTTAATTGTTAGTGTATCGATCATTTTTCTATCCATTTCAGCTAATAGCTTTGGTGTCGACATATCAATATTTTTAACTTGTGATAACCCAGTTATTCCCGGTAATACATCATAAATACCAAGCTTATCACGTTCAATGATCAATTCTTGCTGATTAAATAAATTAGGACGAGGACCAACTAAACTCATATCTCCTTTTAGAACATTAATTAATTGAGGAAGCTCATCAATCTTAGTCTTACGAAGAAAATGTCCTAGACGAGTAATTGATGCATTACTTGCTAAATGACTTGCAACTGATTGAGTATCTACTGCCATAGTTCTAAATTTAATTAATTGAAATGGCTTTTTATCCCGACCAACACGCGTCTGAATAAATATAGGCGAACCCGTATCAAACATACCAATAACGATAATAATCAAAAGAATTGGCCATAGTAATATTAGACCAAAAAAGGAAAACATTATATCTAATATTCTAATTTTAAAAAATACACTCATTCTTACTTTCTCACTATATTCGTACTATTTGGTCGCCAAGATATTTTATTTCTAGTTTCATCATCGTCAACCTTTAGATCATTAATCAATTGTCCAATCATTTGCTCTTTCTTAAACAACTTACCTAAAAAAATAAAAATCGACCTCGGGATTGGGATTTGATATATTTTACGATTTACAGTACTCGCAATAAAATTAGTAAACTCTAATATAGATACAGTATAACCATCAGAAGCTAAAATAATTTCCCCATCAGCTTCATCACTATTTAAACAAAAATTAATCAAACTACATATATTACTTATAGATATAAAGCTTCTTTCATTATGAATAGCTCCAAATGGTAATAATGGTGTTTTTTTAACTAAATTTAAAAGACTTTTATAGTTACCTGGAGCATCTTGACCATAGACTAAAGTAGGACGAATAATAACAAGTTTCATACCAGTTTCTTTAGCTATTTTATTTAACAATATTTCAGCTTGATATTTAGATTTAGCATAAGAGTTATGGGGGCTAGGAGTATCAAAAGAACTAAATGCATTTTTATTAGATTCAATACCATTAACACCAATAGTACTTATAAAAATAAATTTTTCCACTCCGCACTCTGCTGCTTGTTTAGCTAAATTAATTGTAGCCAAATAATTTACTTCATTATAATCATCATCCGAATACGATTTAGAATGGGCTAGTCCAGCCAAATGAATAACTGACTTAACATCAACCAAAATATCTTTCCAATTATTTTTTGATGTTAATGATTCAATTTTAAAAATATCTCTGAAGTTATTTTCTTTCTCATTCCTTACTGTACAAACTATATTATCAGGATATAATTTATAATAATTTTTACCAATAAAACCAGTAGCTCCAGTTAATAATATTTTATTTTTCATTAAATAACCTTTTTACAGCTAAAATTGATATCATAATAAAAAATGCAATTTTATCAATCTTTGAACGTCTACATTTATTTGCCATCATAGCTAGTTTAATCAAGCTGAAAAATGTATTTTCCTTTAATAAAATTATTGGTTTATTCGTTAACTCAATAAAATCAGCTTGTATTAATACTTTTTTAAATGCATCTCCAGAAAGAACAGTCTTTAATCTATTAAATATAGATAAAAAACCATTATTCGCTCCAACCTCATTATTTTCATGCTGTCGATAAAGCATCAAAGCTTCACTATCAATACACCATTTATATTTATTACTTCTAGAAAATGAATAACAATACCAATCATGTAACCATAATCTATTTACTATACTTTTATTATCAATAAGGGATCTCTGTATCGCTACTGATAAGTCTTTACTTAAAACAAAAGAACATCCAGGTCCTGATGATTCAAAAACATAATCATATTCAACTTGTGGATTATCTTTTTTTATTAATTTTTCACGTCCATCTTTCCAAAAAGCCAAAACATTACTAGAAACGGCATCTACATTATTTGATTTAATAACTTCAATCGCATGACTTAATTTATTTGATAACCAAATATCATCTTGATCAGAAAAAGAAATATAATCATATTTAGAAAAATCAACATCCATTAACAGTCTAAAAAAATTCTGCCCCGCACTTCCATAACGACATCCATACTCTAAAAGATATATATTGCTATTATCATTAATGTAACTATTAATAATATCAATAGATGAATCAGTTGATAAATCCAAACTAATATAAATATCAATTTCAACACTATTTTGAGATAATATACTATCTAGTTGTTCTCTTATATATTCCGCTCCATTATAAGCAGCTAATAATACACAAATTTTATTACACATAAGATCTCTAACTATTATTAAAACATCATCAACATATAATTATTATATGGCGACACAATTTTTAATGAGGAATAAAAAAACACAAATGAAATTAATACAATAAGCATAAAATATCCAGATTTATATTTCCTAGATAGATATTTTAATGGCAAAATCAAAGCAGAAAGATCAAATAGAGCTAAAACCTCAGTAAATCGAAGAGAAAAAACATCATTCCAAGAAAAAATAATTTGTAAAAATAGACTACAAGCTAGAAAATAGATAAATATCTTTTCTTTTTCATTTGTTTTATTAAATACAAATGCCATTATAAAATAGAACAAAAACAAACGAACTAAATAATAAACAGAAAAAATTGATATCTTTGTCGTATGATAAGAACCATTAATATAAACTTCAACTCTACTAGATCCAATTAAATGCATTAACTCTACACATAGAGGTGATAAAACAAAAGCAATGAGTGGTATAAAAAATAACACATATCTTTTATTCAAAAAAGAAATGTAATTATAAATAATATAAAATACAGGTATAATAATAACAGACAAATGAAATGTTAAACTAAATATAAATAAAATAACACTCAATATTTTCTTTTTATCATACCAAAGTAATACAGCACATGAAGCAATTCCCATAGCCATTGCAACACGAACTTGAGTAAATTCTTGAGTTAAATATAATCTAGAAAAAACAAGTAATACTAATATTCCCACATAATATTTATCAAAAGCTAATCTACAAAATATAAATTTAGCAATTATGCTTATAGTTGCAATCAATGAAAAAAACAAAGCAAAATTATTTGAAAATAAACTTATGACCTTATATAGAGATAAAAAACCTATATCTTTTCCTTGTAAAACATGAGCTATAAAATTTTCTTTATCTACATTCAACCAATTTATATATGAGTTATAATCATGATCTATACCAGGAACTCTCAACCCCGCAAAAAATATAAGGAAGACTACTAATAACAATGTATATAAATCACAAAATCTTACATATGATGAGTGTCCATTAGCCATTAATCCATCATAAATATAAGCATATATTAAAAGCCCTAAAAATAACAGAATATAATAACTCATTTAAAATGGCCTTTCCCCATATTAGAGATAACACCATCAAATATAGCTTTCGTTAAAAGCCCAAGAGAATATATTTTTCTTTTTGACATTAAAGAATAATAAATAACATATTGTGGTACTTTTATTAAATAAAGTAGCTTAGAGTTAAATGACATACTCTTTGAACGCATTAAATATACTGCATTTCTAACAATAAAATAATTTCTGAAATCAGAATGTAAATTGATACTCCGACCTAATGCTTTAGATGTTTCATCACCTATACTATGTCGCATTATGACTGTTGGTATAATAAAAGATTTATACCCATAAAGATGATTTGCACGTTCCCCCCATTCAATATCAACCCAATCAATAAACAAGTCATCATTCATACATCCAATTTCTTTTAATATAGACATACGAATGAGAGATCCAGAAGCGATAATATAATCACTGCCAACAGGTTCAATTGAATTAATATCAACAGGTATACGCTTTACATAAAATAATTTTGCTCGAATTGCATTTACAGATTCATTTGTTTTCTCATCAATAAATGCAGGACCAACAGTAGCAACTTTTATATTCTTTTTTAATAATTCATTTTCAGCCGTTAGTAACCCTTTAACCATATTATCAGGAAGACTACTATCTTGATCTAATAATAACACATGATCATAGTTATTATCTTTAGCATATTTGATTCCGATATTCTGTGCAGTTGCTATTCCTTTATTTTCATTCAATTCAAAATATTCAACCTTATTCGGAATAATATTTAAAATATCATCTATGCTATTTTTGACAGATATAGGAGAGTTATCAACGATGCATATATCTTTTACTTGATCTTTTAAACTAATAAGTAATCTTTTTAATAACTCTTTTTCTGGATTAAACAAAACTATAATTGGCAGAACACTATTCAAAATACATCAACCTATTTATTAATTAATTTATAAAAATCATTTCCAATAATATCCCAAGAAAACTCACTAATTTTCTCTACATTAGAATTTATTTCTTTTTTTATTTCATCGTCATTTAATGAATAGTAATATTCAATTTTATCTAACAATTCCTTTTCATTAAATGTGTCAATTTTAAAATTTGACTCTAATTCACATAATGGAGAATAATTAGAAATAACGATACAACCAGAAGCCATACCTTCAGCGCATGGATAATGAAATGCACCATCTTCAATTAAACCACATGCAATTAACAAATCATTTTTTCTATAAAAACACGCTAAATCATCATCACTTTCAATGGGAAAGTATTCATACGAAATATTATTCTCTCGTAAAATACATTTACATTCATCATCTAAATAAACAGCAATATTAAGAATAAACTCTTTGTCTTTTGGTATTTTTGTTATTATTTTGATAATATCAATAGTACCTTTATGCTTCTCTTTCCTTCCAATAATACCTATTTTCTTTATATTTTTGTTTGTTTTAATTTCCAGATGAAATAATGTAGTGTCAACACCAGCAGGAATAATTCCGATATATTTATTAATATTAGATGGTAATAAATTCGAACTATTAACTATTTTCTGCAATGGTAACTTATATGTCATGTACACAATAGTTTTCATGACTATCGATTTATAAAATAAAACCTCATAAGCTTGAATATAATATACTTTTTTAATTTTAGCATTAATAAATAAAGCCAAATAAGCAGTTACGTTAAGCCCTGAAATAATGACATCTGCATTTTCTTTACGACATGCCATAATAAGATTATATATATTAGATAAAACTTTAAATAATTTTAATCCTTTATTCTTTGCTCTTACTTTTTTTATTTTTGCTTTCGTTGGGTAGTAAGGATCCCCTTTATTATCTAAGACAACAAATGAAACATCACACCCCAAATCAACTAGTTCTGATGCTATTTTTGATAAAACTCGTTCACCACCAGAACGGCTAAAACCAACGACAGGTATTATTATTTTCATTTAAAACCATCTTTTCCTTTGAAATTCAGATGTAATACAAAAAGAATCATTATTAAATATACTAGATAATTAATAAAATAAGCAATTGTAACACCCTCAACACCATAAATACCGATCAAGAAATAACTTAAACAAATAAAGACAAGCGAAGATATAACTTCAGTAATAACAAAATAAAAAGTAACGCCTTTTGATATTAATATATATGCATACATCCATGACAACATTTTAACAACATCGCCAGCGAGTTGATATTTAAATAAATCTCTTGCTTGATGGAAATCACTTGTAAATAAAATAGATATACTTAAATCTCTAGTAAAATAAACTATCAAAGCCATTACTGTAATAATTGGCATTATAACAATTACTGTTTTATTAACTTCTTTTAATATTAAACTATCAGATTTTATTGATGCTAATTTTGGTAAATAATAGGTACTAAGTGAAATTGTAATAACTGACAAGTATACATCCGATATTTTCCAGACAGCCTGCCATTGTCCAGCCAAATCCCACCCAACATTTTCTACCAATATATTTCGAATAATAATTAATGATAACGGCATCGTTAATGCTGTTGTTACAGCCATTAACATATACTCACCAATTTTTTTCTTATGCTCTAATTCAGTTGTTCCCCACCAATATTTCAATTTAAACCAAGGTTGTTTTAATGAAGCAATTATCATTATTAAACCAGAAACACTTGAATTTATTGCAGCTGCAGTTAGTGCTCCTTTAATATTTGATAAATAGATCAAAAAAATCATTACAATAGTAGAAACAACTGTTGATATGGCACCCAACAAAATATAACGCTTATATTTTTGTTGCCCATTAATAATAGAGGTAATTAAAGTATTTATCGCGGTCAAAGGTAAAAGAATTGCAGTAACAATAATCAACCAATAATATTCATTATTATCAAACAACCAAATTGATATACTTGACGAAAAGACACAAACAATTGGAACTATAATTAATAATATTCCAAGAACCCATTGCAAAGAGGCCTTCCACCAAGGTGAACATTTATCATAGCCATTATTTATATTTTCAGCAGTATATCGAACAACACCGGCACTACCTGGAGCATTAACGAGTCCATTCACAATTCCAATTGCATTTTGAAACTGACCCAACATTGCTAAGCCTGTTGGGCCAGTATAAATAGCTATCACTTTTGAAATAATAAAGCCGGTTAGCATCCTTAATAATGTTAACAAACCACTTAATGCTGTAACTGATAATAACCGTTTCACTACTTGCCATACTCATTAATGGCATTAATAACATTTGATATGTCAGAATTAGTCATTGTTGGATCGATAGGTAAACTTAATACTTGTTGATGAATTTCTTCCGTTAATGGTAATGACAATGAATTCCATTGCGCATATGCTGGTTGTTTATGAGGCGGAATAGGATAGTGAATAACAGTTTGGATATTATTCTCCATTAAATAATGCTGTAGCTTATCTCTTGATTTAGTTTGAATCACGAAAAGATGAAAAACATGATGCTCATCTTTTTTCCATTGTGGTAACTGAATTAAAGAATTAGTAATTTCATTACGATAACGATTAGCAATTTCTTGACGACGTTCAGTTTCTTGATCTAAATATCCTAATTTAACTCTAAGCATCGCAGCTTGAATTTCATCTAAACGAGAATTAATACCTGCATATAAATTTTCATATTTTTTATGAGAGCCATAATTACGAATAGCTCTAACAGTTTTAGCTAGTTCATCATCATTAGTTGTTACCGCACCAGCATCACCTAAAGCACCAAGATTTTTCCCTGGATAAAAGCTAAACCCAGCGGCATCTCCCCAATTGCCGGCTTTTTTACCGTCAATACTAGCACCATGTGCTTGGGCACAATCCTCTAATACAAGTAAATTAAATTCTTTTGCTATGGCCATCAATTCTGGCATAGGAGAAATTAATCCATACAAATGTACTGGTAAAATCGCTTTAGTTTTATTAGTTATTGACGACCTAACATTTTTCAAACATAAGTTATATGTCTCTGGATTTGGTTCAACAAACACAGGAACTAATTTATTTTCGGTAATAGCAAGAATAGAAGCAATATAAGTATTAGCAGGGACAATAACTTCATCACCATCCTTTAATCTTCCTAATTCTTTCCAAGCTCTGATAACTAAAATTAAAGCATCAAGTCCATTAGCTACACCAATGGCGTGTTTTGTCCCACAATAATTTGAAAATTCACTTTCAAATAATTCAAGCTCTTGCCCCATAATATACCAACCAGAATCAATCACTCTAGAACAAGCATCTTTTAATTCTTGCTCATATTGGTTATTAATAGCTTTCAAATTTAAAAAATTAATCATGCTTCTAATTCTCTATTATATCTAATAATTTTTGCGGGGTTTCCATATACAACAGCGAATGGTGGTACATCTTTAGTTACTACACTTCCAGCACCAACCATACAAAATTCACCTAAAGTAACACCTGGTAATATTGTTGAATTGGCACCAACCGAAGCATTTTTCTTAACTGTCGTTATAAGAAATTTTTCAGGGTATTTTTTTGATCTAGGTGTTTTATCATTGGTAAATGCAGCACAAGGTCCAATAAAAACATTATCCTCAATACGGATACCATCCCAAAGATAAACACCTGATTTTATAGTTACATTATTTCCAACAATAACATCATTTTCTATCAATGTATGCGCACAGATATTACAATTATCACCAATAACAGCATCTTTAAATACAACAGAATATTGCCAAATTCGTGTGCCTTGACCAATATTTATAGATTGAACGTCACTCAAAGAATGAATCATTATTTATTTAACCCTATAGCTAAGAAATCATCATAATTTCGAATATAATCTTGTTCATCATAATGATCGCTTGCAAGTACAATTAATACACAATCATGACTAAAGTCATACATTTCATGCCATTGCATTACATCAATAAATAATCCTTTATTTGGCTTATTTAAAATAATTTCTTCTTTTTGCTTACCATTATCCATAATGAAACGACATTCACCTTGGATACATATTGCGATTTGCTTTAGTTCTTTATGGGCATGAAAACCACGAGCAACACCATCTTTTGTTCCAAAAATATAATAAATACGTTTAATATCAAAAGGAATATTCTGATATTGCTCTAACGAAACTAAACTGCCACGTTCATCACCAAGAATATTGAAATCAATTAAGTTAATTAAGCTCATTATGAATCCATTTATAATAAAATATTTTCAATAAAGGATAATGCAGACTTATCCTTTTCAGATAATAAAGGTTGATCAATTAATGGCCAATTAATATTTAAGGTTAAATCATTCCATAAGATAGAATGTTCAGCGCCTGGATTATAATAATCTGTACACTTATAAACAAACTCTGCCTCATCACTCGTTACATAAAAACCATGGGCAAAACCTTCAGGAATCCAAAATTGTCGCTTGTTTTCAGCAGAAAGATAAACCCCAACCCATTGACCAAATGTCGCTGAATCTTTACGAATATCAACCGCGACATCGAAAACTTCGCCAGAAACTACACGGACTAATTTACCTTGAGTATTCTCTGTTTGGTAATGTAACCCTCGTAGAATTCCTTTTGTTGATTTGGAGTGATTATCTTGTACAAATTTCGTCGGATTACCCGTGACTAAGTCTTCAAACTTCTTTTGGCTCCAAGTTTCCATAAAGAAACCGCGATCATCTCCAAAAATAGTTGGTTCAATAATTTTCACATCAGGGATACTAGTATCGATAACTTTCATTATTCTTCTCTAATTTAGTCTTAAACGTAATCAGCTAAATGATTTAATGCTAATTGCCAGTTACTTGCTGGAATATTAAACACTGTTGTTATTTTGTTAGTATTTAATGTTGAGTTTGCAGGACGTTTAGCTGGCGTTGGATACTCTTCTGTTTTAATCCCTTTAACATCAGGTGATTTAACTAATAATCCTTGGTCAACGGCTTTATTAAAAATTTCTTGTGCGAACTCACACCAACTTACATGTGGCAAACCTGAAAAATGATAAATTCCGTAATTAGTAGTATCAAATAATTTATTTGAATCTGTAATTACTTGTGCCATCTTAATTAAAGCAGCAGCAATATCACCTGCATAAGTAGGACCACCAAATTGATCAGCAACAATACCTAAAGTATCTCGCTGCTTCGCAAGGCCAAGCATTGTTTTGACAAAATTATTTCCATACTCACTAAAGACCCACGCAGTTCGTAAAATAATATGTCGAGGGCAAACTTCAGCAACAGCCTCTTCACCTGCAAGCTTTGTAATACCATAAATACTTTGAGGATTAACTAAATCAGTCTCGACATAAGTCGTTTCTTTTGTACCGTCAAATACATAGTCAGTTGAGATATGAAGCATAAGCGCGCCGATTTCATTAGCTGCTTGTGCTAAATATTTAGGACCATCGCGATTAATTGCATACGATAGTTCAATTTGTTGTTCAGCTTTATCGACTGCAGTATGTGCTGCGGCATTAATAATGACATCAGGCTGAAACGAAGATACATAATGACTAACAGCATCTTGTTGAGTAATATCAAGTTCAGCACGATCAACTGCACAGATCTCAACGCTTGCCTTATTCTGTAATAAGTTGACTAAACAACTTCCAACTTGCCCATTACAGCCCGTGATTAATACTTTCATTTTTCAATCTCTATCAATCTTTAATTAAACGCGTTAAATACTGACCATACTCATTTTTCATCATTGGTTTAGCTAACTCTTTTACTTGATTAGAGGTTAACCAACAATTACGCCAAGCAATCTCTTCAAGGCAAGCTACCTTTAAACCTTGAATGTTTTGAATAGTTTCAACAAATGAAGATGCTTCATGAAGACTTTCATGTGTCCCTGTATCTAACCAAGCAAATCCTCGCCCTAGTAGCTCTACATTTAGTGAACCATCATGCAGATACATTTCATTCAACGTTGTGATTTCTAACTCACCACGATGTGACGGTTTAACTTGTTTAGCCATTTCAACGACACGATTATCATAGAAATATAATCCTGTTACCGCATAATTTGACTTAGGTTGTTGCGGTTTTTCCTCAATAGAAATAGCTTTCATTTTATTGTCAAATTCAACCACACCAAATCGCTCAGGGTCTTTGACTTGGTAACCAAATACTGTCGCGATCCCTTGAGAAGTCAGCTCCTTAGCATGGTTAAGTTGTTGTCCAAATGATTGACCATAAAAAATATTATCGCCCAAGACCAAACACACACTGTCATTACCAATAAACTCTTCACCAATAATAAATGCCTGTGCTAAACCGTCAGGAGAAGGCTGTATCGCGTACTCAAGATTAATACCAAAATCGCTACCATCACCAAGTAAACGACGAAAACTATCATTATCTTCAGGTGTCGTAATAATCAGAATATCTTTAATACCCGCCAACATTAATGTTGATATCGGATAAAAAATCATTGGTTTGTCGTAAATTGGTAGCAACTGCTTAGATACACCACGCGTAATTGGATAAAGACGAGTACCCGAACCGCCAGCTAAAATAATTCCTTTCATTTTATTTCTCTTTTTTATTATTAGTTGTAGTACCTAAACGTTCAAAACTGTATGAACCATCTAATACTCGGCTCCACCATTTTTGATTATTTAAATACCAATTAACAGTTTTACGAATACCTGATTCAAACGTTTCTGCTGGCTTCCAACCTAATTCACGTGCAATCTTTGAAGCATCAATTGCATAACGTACATCATGTCCCGGACGATCAGTAACATATGTAATTAAGTCTTGGTATTGAGTCACACCTTGAGGTTTATTTGGAACTAATTCTTCAAGTAATGAACAAATAGTTTTAACCACATCAATATTGGCTTTTTCATTATGGCCGCCAATATTGTAGGTTTCACCAACTTCACCTTTAGTCACCACCGTATAAAGTGCTGATGCATGATCTTCTACATATAACCAATCACGTATTTGCATGCCATTGCCATAAACCGGCAAACTCTTACCATCTAAAGCATTTAAAATTATTAGCGGAATAAGTTTTTCTGGAAAATGATAAGGCCCGTAGTTATTTGAGCAATTAGTAACAACCGTTGGTAAACCATAAGTACGAAGCCAAGCGCGAACTAAATGATCACTTGAAGCTTTAGATGCAGAATACGGACTTGATGGTTCATAAGAAGTTGTTTCAGTAAATAAATCATCCGTACCTTCTAAATCTCCATAAACTTCATCAGTAGAAATATGATGGAAACGGAAAGCAGCCTTACGTGTTTCTTCTAATTGATTCCAATAAGCACGTGTTGCTTCTAAAATAGTATAAGTACCAACAATATTAGTTTCAATAAATGCCGCAGGACCATCAATTGAACGATCGACGTGACTTTCAGCGGCTAAATGCATAACTGCATCAGGTTGATATTCGGTAAAAACACGGTCTAATTCAGCACGGTCACAAATATCAACTTGTTCAAAAACATAACGTTCATTATTCTCTATATCAATTAGTGATTCTAAATTTCCAGCATAGGTCAATTTATCAACATTAATAACACTATCTTCAGTATTTTTAATTATATAACGCACAACTGCAGAACCAATAAAACCAGCACCACCTGTTACTAAAATTTTCACTCAATCACCTTTATTATTAATATACTTTATTTTTTGAAATTTTTTATAAAGTCAACAATGACAATTAAAAATGAACCAAAAATAATCCCAAGTACTAATGAAACCATCATTATAAATGACTTACTGGTACTTTGTAATGGCTGTACTTTTGATGTTTTTATAATATATGGATTATCAATAATATTATTTTTTTCACTAATTAATATTTCTGATATTTTTTCATTTTCATTTTGAAGAGTTATTAATTTTGGTTCAATTATTGGTAATATTTTATCAGAAGAATATATATTTAGCTTTTCTTTCAACCCTAAAACACCCAGATTAATATTAAATATATCATTATTATTACTAACATATGGTTCTGGGATTATTATTTTTGCTGCTTGTGCTATTTTTATAGCATATTTTATTCTTTCTTTTTCAATGTTAATATTATTTTTAGTTTTAATTAAAAGCTTATTATAGTCATATTTTAATTTGTCATTATAATCACTAACTTTATTTAAAATAATCAATCTTGATTTTTTCAATGAGATATTAGAGATATACTCATTATAACTGGTTAATATTTTGTAAATGTTATTTTTATCATGATTAATAAAAGAAATTTCATAATTTATTTTATTAATATTATTTATAGATAAATTATTTATAAATGAATCATCATAATCATATTGTTTTAAAAAACTCACCTTATTATCTAAAGATGAAAACTCTTTTTTATATACATCAAGTAAAGTATCGTCAGAAAAAGTTTCAAAACCATCTATATGAGAATTTAGATAATCAATATTCATATCATTTGAAATTTCAACAGATATTAATCCATTTACATTCCATATTATTTTTTTTTGTGATATATATATAAAAGCACAAATAATAAAGAAACAGGCAGATAAGAATATTATTTTCTTATTTGACCATAATAATATTAAACAATCAGATAATTCATCTCTATTTAAAGACTCTGACTGTTTAATGTTTATTTGAGAGTTACTCATACCCATCCTCAAAAAACACGCTACCGCCCTTGGGATATGCCATAAACCCACAAAGCATTCATTCTAATTTTAAAATTCATCCATAACGCCATGCTACAGCATGCAATTATGCCATTAATTTATCGCTATATTGCTGAACTAATTGCCAATCGCTTGGGCTAAGTTCACTTTTTGCATTCAACAAGCTTTGTTTTACTTTTAGTTGCATTTGAGTAATGTCAGAAATGTCTTGTTGCTCACAATCAGCAGCGGCAAGTGAGATATGGCCGCGTAAATAGCCACCAGCAAACAATTCATCATCCGTTGCACTATCAATATTGTCATCAATAAGTTGCAATAGTTTTTGTTCATAATCGTGGATCATGTTCTATCCTTGCAGTTAAGCATAATCAGTTAATGGAATTGGTTTAGGAAAATCAGCCGCCGTTAGCGGTGCAATATCATAAAATTCACGAAACGCATCAGATAACATTTTGGCTCGCTCTGGAATACCATTCGTTAAATAATTGATAACTTGCTCTCGTACTTTTGAGGTAAAGCCCACTCTATCAGGCTCACAGTTACCACTTAAATTATCGCAACTTACTTGATATTTGAACCCACAGCTAGCAGATAAAATCCACTCTATTGCTTGTGGTTTAATCTCAACCACTTCAAATGCCGCTTGTACTTCAGCACTACGTCCGTCGGGTTGATACCAATAACCATAGTCTTCTAATAACCGTCTTGCTTCACCCGCAATACACCAATGCCCTAATTCATGCATTGCAGAGGCATAATAACCACGTGCAAAGATAATTTGATGGTGAATACGTTCCTCAGAGGCAGGAAGATAGATAGGCTCATCGCCACCTAATAATAGCTCAGTATTTAAACGTTCTAAAAATACTGAGTTAAACAAACGAATAAGATCGTTATAGTCATGATTTATATGTTTTTTCATTTAATTATAATTTGTATGTCGTCATTATTTAACGAACAAAGTATATAGGTTTTCATAACTGAGCGCGAATTCTCCTTGTCATTTATACGTCATAGATATTATTTATATCATTACTATAAATATAAGTTTTACATGAGCTCAATTCATCCTTAAATTAATTATTTTCATTAGAAGTTGAGAACCGTCACTATTACAATACTGCTATCATCATGATTAACAACGGGCATCACAGTTCTTATGCTACTTTCTATTTTATACATTATCGGTATTACAGCAGAAGCAATGACAGGCGCATTAGCGGCTGGTAAACGTCATATGGATTGGTTCGGGGTAATGTTAGTAGCAAGTGCAACTGCTATTGGTGGTGGAACGGTTCGTGATATTTTACTCGGTCATTACCCTCTTGGTTGGGTAGCACATCCGCAATATTTAGTCATTACTTGTCTTGCTGGCTTATTAACAACGGTATTAGGCAAATGGGTCGTTCGTTTCCACAAGATTTTTATCATTCTTGATTCTATTGGTTTGATTGTCTTTAGTATTATTGGCTGTCAAGTCGCTATCACTATGGGATTATCGCCAATTATTTGTGTTGTAGCTGCGGTTGTAACGGGAGTTTTTGGTGGGTTACTTCGCGATATGATCACTCGTCGCAAGCCAATGGTATTACACAAAGAACTCTATGCGTCAGTGTCTTTCCTTGCTGGTATTATGTATGTCACGATGTTGCACTTTAACGTACCTGCTGATATTACGACACTAGTAACATTGATTGTTGGCTTTAGTTTACGTATGGCTGCCGTGTTCTTTAGCTGGAGCTTACCCGTATTTAAGTTCGAAGAAGCAGAAGTGTAAAATCTACCTCTTTAGGTATACAAGTTAATTAAGCCACAACAAGTTAAAGTATGAGGCTATCTGAGAGATATTTACTTTTGCTACAACAGAAATAAACTAGCAAAGGGAATGACGATGGATGGTTCGCATTCACTATAAGAAATGACGGAATAAAATTATTCCGTCATTTCAATATTAATTTACAGCGAAACCAAGCTCTAAATCTTTGGCGTTGTTGTGACTACATCTGCATTTTGACCACGATTACGCAATAAGTGATCCATCAGCGTAATTGCTAACATCGCTTCAGCAATCGGAACCGCCCGAATACCAACACAGGGATCATGACGACCTTTGGTGATCACTTCAGCTGATTCACCTTGCTTAGTGATGGTTTCACCCGGAATACTGATACTTGAGGTCGGTTTTAGTGCAATATGCGCAATAACATCTTGCCCTGATGAAATCCCCCCCAAAATACCGCCCGCATGATTGGTTTTAAATCCTTGTAATGTCATGGCATCACGGTGCTCACTGCCCCGTTGTTCAACCACATCAAAACCATCACCAATTTCAACCCCTTTAACGGCATTGATACTCATTAATGAATGGGCAATATCAGCATCTAAACGATCAAATACCGGTTCACCTAAACCTACCGGTACATTACGAGCAACCACGGTAATCTTAGCGCCAATCGAATCACCGTCTTTTTTAAGGTTACGGATCAGCTCATCAAAGGCGTCGACTTTATCGACATCAGGGCAGAAAAAGGCATTTTGTTCAATTTGTTGCCAATCAACCTTATCTATTTTTACATCACCCATTTGTGATAAGTAAGCACATACTTCTATTCCATGCGCTTGTTTAAGGTATTTTTTAGCAACAGCACCCGCAGCAACACGCATAGCGGTTTCACGTGCAGATGATCGACCACCACCACGGTAATCACGTACACCATATTTCTGCTGGTAAGTATAATCTGCGTGACCGGGACGGAATAAATTCTGAATATTAGAATAATCTTTTGAGCGTTGATCGGTATTTTCAATCAGTAAACCAATCGATGTACCCGTAGTTTGACCTTCAAATACACCGGATAAAATCTTAACTTCATCCGCTTCGCGACGTTGAGTAGTATATTTTGAGGTGCCAGGGCGACGACGATCAAGATCGTGTTGCATGTCAGCTTCTGTGAGTGCTAATCCTGGTGGGCAACCGTCAATAATACAGCCCAATGCTACCCCATGACTTTCGCCAAAGGTGGTAACGCGAAACAATTGTCCTATGGTATTTCCAGCCATGACTTCCCCTGTGAGATATCTATGCTTACATGCATTTTTAATTATGGTAATGAATACATACTGCAAAGATGTGATTTGAAAAGCAAGGAATACATTCATTCTACGACGCGCTGGTAGTAGATTCCCTATCGCCCTCTCGGGCATTCACTGTAGGGAATGACGGTGGGTGGGTTCTGCCATTCATTGTACGAAATGACAGGCTGGAATTAACACCACAAAAAAGCGACAGGCTTTCACCCATCGCTTTTATTCGTACTTATCGTCTTAACCTCAAGACTCGTACCTAAAACACTTATCTCTTACGCTACCGCTAATACTTTATCCGCTTTTGCTTTACGGAATTTCTTCAGTGATACCGCAACAAATGCTGTAACTACCATACCTGTTGCCATACAGACTAAAGCAAGCAGTGGTTTGTTCATCGCACCTAATAATGCAACCACTGGACCACCGTGAGCAACGCTGTTAGTGATACCAAACGAGAACGCCATTACTGCGGCAACCATGCTGCCTAATACGTTTGCTGGAATAACTGAGATTGGATCTTGCGCTGCAAATGGAATTGCACCTTCAGAGATACCCACTAAGCCCATTGCACCCGCCGCTTTACCTGCTTCAATTTCTGATTGCTCAAAGATGTTAAGCTTACGACCAATCACTGTCGCTAACCCCATACCCAGCGGTGCTACAGGAATTGCACATGCCATCGCACCCATAAATTGAGTTTGACCATTGGCTATCATGCCGACAGAGAACAAGAACGCCACTTTGTTAAATGGACCACCCATATCAAAGCCCGCCATACCACCGAGCACAATACCGAGCAAGACAACGTTACCTGTGCTCATTTCAGTTAGCACAGTGTTCATGGTATGCATTAGACCTGCAATTGGCGCACCAATAACAAAGATAAACGCACTTGCAATAAATAATGTACCTGTAATTGGTGCAATAAGAATCGGCACTAATGGTTGTAATAATTTATGGTATTTACGTGTTGCAACCCAACGTACAAAGTAACCCACTAATAGACCTGCAATAATGGCACCGATAAAACCTGTACCTGCATCTGCGCCATAAAATGAGCCGTTATTCGCAATCCAACCACCAATGAAACCCGGTGCTAATGCTGGACGATCACCAATCGCATACGCTATGTAACCTGCAAGTACTGGAATCATTAATGTAAAGGCGACTACACCGACATCAAGGACTTTTTGCCACATGCTACCTACAGGGATCTGCATTCCCGCATCTGTTGGCTGTCCACCAATCGCTAATGCCAACGCAATTAACAAACCACCGGTAACAACAAACGGGATCATGTGTGATACACCATTCATCAAGAAACAGTATAGATCTGAACGCGCTTTAGAAACTTTGCTTTCACCACCATCTAAACCATCGCCATTAGCATCAAATGGTTTTGCGACTAATGCTTGTTGAATAACGCCTTTGCCATCTTTTATCGGCGCTTTTACGCCAGTCTTAATTAATTTTTTACCCGCAAAACGATCCATATCGACTTGCTTATCACAACTGACAATGATCGCTTCTGCGCGGGCAATTTCTTCTGCGGTTGGTGAGTTTTTAACACCGATAGAACCGTTCGTTTCAACTTTAATTTCATAGCCTAATTCAGCGGCCGCTTTTTCTAATGCTTCCGCTGCAAGGTAAGTATGGGCAACGCCAGCAGGACAGCCCGTAACCCCAATCAATAAGCCTTTATCTTGGGGTAATGTTGCCACCACTTGTTTTTCGGCAAGTAATAATGCCAATGCATCAGCCGGTGTTTTCGCAGCGAGGAATGCGTCAATAAAACCATCTTCAATCAGTTTTGATGACAACTCAGCCAACACTTCAATATGGTGATTATCACCGCCATCAGGAGAAGCAATCATGAAAAATAGTTTTGATGGTAAGCCGTCTTCTGCGCCGTATTCAATACCTGTACGGCTAACACCAATCGCCACCGCTGGTTTAATAACAGCGGCACTTTTAGCATGAGGTAATGCAACGCCCTCTTCAAAACCAGTGTTACCTAACTCTTCACGTGCTTTAACATCGACTAAAAATTGGGTTTTATCCGCAACGCGACCTTGTTGAACTAAAATATCTGCCATTTCAGCAAACACTTCATCTTTGGTGGTTGCTTTAAGGTTGAGGTTAATCAACTGCTCATTGATGAGGGTGGTAATCATATTCTATCCCCGATAATTTTATTATGGGCTCGATGACATTGTATTCGTCATCAGCATGGCAATATTGTCGGTTTTTTAATGGGGATAAAGTAGAGTACAAAACAGGCTTTAACTGGAAATTTGTAACATTAAACTCTCAGTGTGAGCTATAACTCATATTTTCCATTGTATATAAAACAAGTTGAACCGTGAATTTATACATTTAACTTCAATAAGTTATACAATTAACTATATATGAAAATACCAAAAAACGATTATCAAATAATTTTATCAACTATCAAAATAAGGCTTTAAATATGCAGTTAGGTGGAATTTTTAGTGCGATAGATCACAGAAAGGAGGGGGTTAGGAAAAGCAGTTTATTATTCGTCATCTATTTCAACCACAATGACTCTACGACGCGCGGATAGTAAATTCCCTATCGCCCTCGCGGGCATTTACTGTAGGGAATGATGAGCCTATTATTCACATCTCGAAAGTTGAGGCATGATACTATCCGCGACCTACTCACCACGTACTTGAGCCTTAAAGAAACCAGTGAAACTCTATAATACAACCACTATGACTCTACAACGCGCGGATAGTAGATTCCCTATCTCGTTCGTAACCTCACTGTAGGGAATGACGGGGGTTGATTTAGCATTCACTGTAGGGAATGACGAAATAATTACCACAAAAAAAGCGACAGGCTTTCACCCATCGCTTAATCCATTATCCTGAGAACTAGAGACTCACAACCTCGTCCCTGCTCTTCCCTATAACCCTTTAGTTATACGCGCGAGCAAACATACCATCACAATGGGCTGAATATGCTTTTGCATAAGCAGGAATAAACACTGACTGGCCTTTTTCAAGCGTCAATGTTTCACCATTTTGATGCGTCACTGTTAGCGGTGCATCAATCGCAAATAAAATTTCAGCACTGGTATTTTGTAATGCAATATCATTAACTTGCTTATACACGCTGAATTTAAAATCAGGCACAGGGATCTGATAATCTAAACCACCAGCAACCATTGTTGGCGCCAGTAATAGTTCATTCGCCGCCATGCTCTTAAATTCAGTATTAGCGACTAACTCGGGTACATCCATAAATTTAGGCGTCAAACCTGCACGTAGTACATTGTCGGAGTTAGCCATAATTTCAAGGCCAGTTCCTTTAATGTAAGCATGTGGCGTACATGCACTTAGGAACATCGCTTCGCCTGGTTGTAATGTTAATACGTTCAACATTAAAGGAACAAACAAACCGATATCGCCTGGGTATTGCTCAGATAAATCAATCAATAACGCAAATAATGGCTGCTCTTTATGTTCATGACAGAACGCTAAAAGCCCATTAACAGCAACCTCTTTACGCTCACCCTCAAGCGATAACATTGCTTCAAAAAAATCACGTAAACCGGTTTCAGTTTGATTGGCTACGAACGTATTAACAAGATCGCTGATCACATCGAGATTGATGGTGGTAAATAATTCAACAATCTCAGCTAGCTCACGAAAACCATTCATTGCTTGATAAGGGGTTAATGCAAACACTAACTCAGGTTTATGGTTAGGATCTTTGTAGTTACGGTTAGCCGCATTACGTGCAATACCGGTTTTTTCTTCTTTCGCATAGCCTATTTCAGCTTGATGCTTACTTGGGTGAACTTGAACCGATAATGCTTTCTCAGCCGCTAACACTTTAAATAAATATGGCAACTCAGCAAATTTAGCTTGGGTTTCTGCACCGATAATTGCATCAGGATCTGTGGCAATAAAATCAGCTAAACGTACTGCTTCACCATTAACCGTGATCACAGAACAACCATTTGCATGGGCGCCCATCCATATTTCAGCTTGTGGTTTTTGGTCTAGATTTGGAATAGCAAACAGTTGTTCAATTGATGTTACACTGCCCCAAGCATAATCTTGGATCACGTTATCCATCTTGAAAAAGACAGTGCGGGTAGAGTCAGTCATTGTCAGGTCCTATTGTTATTATTGTTCACGATATTTATGGCATCGCATCAACCATTATTATTGACGCCATGCGCTAACTAACAGCACTATAACAAAACTTAATCGGTTTATTCAGCACAAACTCATCATCCTGCCACCACCATTCCAAACATAAAGTGAATTTCATGGACAATGTTTTCTTAAATTTAATTGATTCGGTGTTAACTGAACGGGAAAGTTTTAATCGCATTTGGTTTGCTGGCGGTAAAACTCAACCACCGCAATTTAGTTATCAAGTCAATTTTCCACGGCTCGAATTGGTGCTAAAAGGCGAATATATTAATCAACTTGATGATGGTGATAATGGCATCTGTCAAATTAGTTTAATGGGGGGGGATGCGATCTATATTCCACCCAACAGTTGGAATAAACCAAGCTGGAATACCGAATGTTCAGTGTTGAGTTTACTGTTTGGAAAGCGACAATTGGGTTTTAGTTTAGTCAGTAAAACCAAAGATAGCCCCAAGTTTTATGATGTTCAAAAACACTCAATTCAAGCATGGACGGGGCATGCGGTTGATCCGATCTTAACGGCCTTGAATATGTTAGCTACCGAGCCTCAGCAACAACCGATGGATGAACATTTATTGCAAGCCTTGCTCAGCTACACGCGTAACATGCTGCATGTACCGTTGCATCAATCAAAAAATCGCACCGAAGATCTGTATCAAGGGATCTGTATTTATATTCAAGAAAATTTTCACCGTGCCATCAGCCGCGATACCATTGCTAATCGGTTTAACATTACCCCCAATCACCTTTCGCGTTTATTTCGTCAACAAGGCCATATGCGGCTCGCTGACTATATTTGCTGGGTACGGATTGAACGTGCCAAATTTATGTTACGCCAATACCCATTTCGATTAACTGAAATTGCTAGCCGCTGCGGTTTTGTCGATGTAAATTATTTTTGTCGCGTATTTAAAAATAAAACGGGGTGTACACCATCAGAATACAGAGTCGTCACTTAACTTCCGTTATCTTAATGCTTCAATAACCAATGCTTTCAATTCTTGAGGCTGTTGAGCTAATGTTAGCGCAGTACAATAATCCTCGTTTAATAAACATTTTGAAAACTGCGCAAACGCCATCAGCACCACTTTCTGAGGTGGCTTAGGCAATATCATCGCAATCGCACGACTAATATTACCGCGAGATGATCCCCAATCAATTGACGGATGCTGACACACTATCGCCATTGCAGGCTTAACGATCATTTCATGCATCACGTGCGGCAATGCAATACCCGGCCCCATCACCGTTGCTGAAATGGTTTCTCGAGCTAATAGTGCTTGCAGTAATGCGGGTTGTTGCTCAGCGGTAACGGCTTGTTGTGCCACCAGCATGTGGCTTAATTGCGTAATTGTTTCTGTTTTATTACTGCCACTCGCATGACAATCAGCCCAACCAATACTGGTTAACGGCAAACTTATCTTAAATGGCACTGATGGTGAGAATTGTGTCAATGACAGCGCATATTGAGCAATAAAATCCGTTAGCACTAAATTTGCTAATTCGGCGTCATTACCATTGATGATTAATTGGCATAACGCATACGGTTTATTCGCTAATGACAGCATTTTTAATGGCTGTGATACTGGCGCGCGCGTTAATTGACGTACATTGAATAACTCAACTTTAGATTGAAAATAGGTGGTCAATTTTTTGAGTTGGTTAAGTTGGTAAGAAGGCAGACCTGCTGCTCCACAATAGAAGGTGATCCGTCGCTCTAACATCCGTTATTCCCTTAATATTACGGCTTACTTATTAACGTCATCTATCATTGGCACAATTGCTGACAACGCTCAATCACAGCAGTGGCATCAACTAAGACTTCTTCGATGGTGACACAGTGAATACGACTACCAGTGAAACGAGCCCGTTGTTCAACTTCAATATCTGAGGCTATTAATACAATATCTGCACAAGCAATATTTTTAGCCGTTAAAAAGTGCTCAATCCCCATCGCACCTTGGGTTTCGACTTGGATTTTAATTCCCATTTGATGCGCAGTTTTATTAAGTACATCCGCCGCCATATATGTGTGTGCTATACCCGTTGGGCAGGCTGTTACCGCGACAATTTTCATTTTCATCCCTAAACTTATAACGATTAAATACCAAGGCGCATAAATAAGCAGCCAGTGATGCAGAATATCATATTTTATTACAGAAAATGACGGGAGTTAATCCGTACGTTCACTGCAAGGAATAACACTAGTTATTATCCGTCATCTCGGAAGTTGAGGTTCGAAGCTATCCGTGATCTATTCATCGCGTGCTTGAGCCTCAAAGACGCCAGCAAAAGTAAGTCTGATGGATATAATTATTCTACGACGCGCTGATTGTAGATTCCCTATCTCGTTCGTAACCTCACTGTAGGGAATGACGGTGGTTGGGTTTGGCATTCACTCAGCCTATTATCCGTCATTCCGGAAGTTGAGGCTCGAAGCTATCCGTGATCTATTCATCGCGTGCTTGAGCCTCAAAGACGCCAGCAAAAGTAAGTCTGATGGATATAATTATTCTACGACGCGCGGATGATAGATTCCCTATCTCGTTCGTAACCTCACTGTAGGGAATGACGGTGGTTGGGTTTGGCATTCACTCAGCCTATTATCCGTCATCTCGGAAGTTGAGGCTCGAAGCTATCCGTGATCTATTCACCGCGTGCTTGAGCCTCAAAGACGCCAGCAAAAGTAAGTCTGATGGATATAATTATTCTACGACGCGCTGATTGTAGATTCCCTATCTCGTTCGTAACCTCACTGTAGAGAATGACGGGGGAAGGTTGGCATTCACTCAGCCTATTATCCGTCATTCCGGAAGTTGAGGCTCGAAGCTATCCGTGATCTATTCATCGCGTGCTTGAGCCTCAAAGACGCCAGCAAAAGTAAGTCTGATGGATATAATTATTCTACAACGCGTGGATGGTAGATTCCCTATCTCGTTCGTAACCTCACTGTAGGGAATGACGGTAATTGGGTTTGCCGTTCACTCAGCCTATTATCCGTCATCTCGGAAGTTGAGGCTCGAAGCTATCCGTGATCTATTCACCGCGTGCTTGAGCCTCAAAGACGCCAACAAAAGTAAGTCTGATGGATATAATTATTCTACAACGCGCGGATTGTAGATTCCCTATCTCGTTCGTAACCTCACTGTAGGGAATGACGGGGTTGGGGTTGGGTTTGGCATTCACTCAGCCTATTATCCGTCATCTCGGAAGTTGAGGCTCGAAGCTATCCGTGATCTATTCATCGCGTGCTTGAGCCTCAAAGACGCCAGCAAAAAAAGTCTGATGGATATAATTATTCTACAACGCGCGGATGGTAGATTCCCTATCTCGTTCGTAACCTCACTGTAGAGAATGACGGGGGAAGGTTGGCATTCACTCAGCCTATTATCCGTCATTCCGGAAGTTGAGGCTCGAAGCTATCCGTGATCTATTCATCGCGTGCTTGAGCCTCAAAGACGCCAGCAAAAAAAGTCTGATGGATATAATTATTCTACAACGCGCGGATGGTAGATTCTCTATCTCGTTCGTAACCTCACTGTAGGGAATGACGGTGGTTGGGTTTGGCATTCACTCAGCCTATTATCCGTCATTCCGGAAGTTGAGGCTCGAAGCTATCCGTGATCTATTCATCGCGTGCTTGAGCCTCAAAGACGCCAGCAAAAATAAGTCTGATGGATATAATTATTCTACAACGCGCGGATGGTAGATTCCCTATCTCGTTCGTAACCTCACTTTAGGGAATGACGGAGGAAGGTTGGCATTCACTGTAGGCGATGACGGAATTACACCAACAAAAAAAACGACAGGCTCTCGCCTATCGCTTTTCATTTATTCTTGAAACTGGCTATCTAGTTTCTTAACAACGCGCTGTTACTCTTCGCGCTTTGATTTCCACTTTTTAATACCGTTGCTCTTGCCACCAAAACTTGGTTTGCTATCAGCACTTGGTGTTGACGTACGCGCAGGACGATCATCATTATTACGACGAGGCGCATCAGCACGGTATCCACTGTGGCTATTACGCTCTTCATTCTGATTACGGCTACTACGGTTCGCACCATCGGGACGACGATTAAAATCACCCGTACCGCTGTAAGTTTTAAACTGTTTTTCAGCGGCATGACGTTCATTACGCGCTTCTTGTGCACGGTGATCATACAACTTCGCGTCAGTTGCTTTTGCGATCGTACGGCCTTCAGCATCGGTCATTGACGCTTCTTCAGTACCGCTTGATTGTGAAATCAACTGTTGAATTTCAGCGATTTCAGCATCGGTTAAATAACGCCATTTGCCATTTGGTAAGCCATCAATTGTAATATTCATGATACGTACGCGACGAAGTTTATATACTTCATAACCTAACGCTTCACACATACGACGAATTTGACGGTTTAAGCCTTGTGTTAAAACGATACGGAATGAGAAGTTCGTTTCTTTAGTCACTTTACACGGCAGCGTAACAGTATCTAAAATCTCAACACCTGATGACATTTTTTCAAGAAATTCAGGGGTAATCGCTTGGTCAACACGCACTACATATTCTTTTTCATGCGAGTTACCGGCACGAAGAATTTTATTAACGATATCACCGTCATTGGTTAAGAAAATAAGACCATCAGACGGCTTATCTAAACGACCAATCGGAAAAATACGCTTACGGTGATTAATGAAATCAATCACGTTGCCTTCAATATGGCGCTCAGTCGTACAGGTGATACCCGTTGGCTTATTAAGCGCGATATAAATTGGACGTTCTTTGCTACGTAATGGCTTATCATCAACCAATACTTCGTCTTTATCCATTACTCGCATACCCATTTCAGGCATAGTGCCATTAAGGGTTACACGTCCCTGATCAATCAGCTTGTCCGCCTCACGGCGTGAGCAATAGCCAGTATCACTGATAAATTTATTAAGTCGAACCCCTTTCGGGCTCTGCTGTTCAGTAGAATTTTGTGACATGTTTTTCTTCTATAAAGGGCTTTAGGTCGATCAGGGCAATAAACCACTTAACTGTAGTTTACTTGCTCGATAGTTGTTATGAGGGGAGTTTAACTGATTGTCGATTAAAGAGGTAGTTTTGATGTAAAGCTCTTAAGTAAAGGACAAAGGGCATTGGTGTTCTGGCACCAAATAGAAATATATTCAGCATCCTCGACACTTTGCCCTCGTCCTTCGTCCCTAAATACGCTTATTTCGGTAAATCACCATGATTAATACGACCGATATAATCATGCTGCAATTCTTTCTCTAATTGCGCTTCGATATAACCTGGTGATTTGGTTTTAGCTGATAACAAGCGGTACATCGCTGGGATCACTAATAATGTTACCAAAGTGGCAAATGCCATTCCAAAGAACACCACCGTACCCACCGCGATACGACTTTCAGCACCTGCGCCAGTTGATAGAATCAACGGTAAAGAACCAAACAAGGTTGTAAACGCGGTCATTAAAATAGGTCGTAATCGACGTACTGACGCATCAACAATCGCTTGTTCAAACTCAATCCCTTTATCACGCAGTTGGTTAGCAAATTCAACGATTAAAATACCGTTTTTCGTCACCATACCAATCAACATGATCATCCCAATCTGGCTATAAATATTGAGCCCTTGTCCCATTATCCATAATCCAGCAAGACCACCAAAGATCCCCATCGGTACGGTTAGCATAACCACCAGCGGGTTAATAAAGCTTTCAAACTGCGCTGCAAGTACTAAATAAGCCACCAATAGCGCCAGTCCAAATACCACTGCGATACTACTTTGGTTATCTCGGAAATCTTGTGATTCACCAGCATAGCTAATGGAGATATCAGACGGTAAAGTATCTATTGCTTGTTGATCTAAGAAATCAAGCGCATCACCTAGCGTATAACCATTTGAAAGATTCGCTTTTAAGGTGATCGATTTCTGTTTTTGGTGATGACTTAATTTTTGTGCTGATGCCACTTCATCAATAGACGCCACGGTATCAAGTGTAACTAGCTTGCCATTTTTCGCCCGTAGATAAATCTGACTAAGATCGGTTGAACTATTAAAGCTATTTTCATCACCACGAAGATAAACATCGTATTCCTCACCGCGATCAACAAAGGTTGTTTCACTGCGACCGCCAAGCATCACTTCTAATGTTTCCGCGATTTCAGTGACGGGAATACCTAGTTCAGCCGCACGCTCACGATTTACATTCACTAACAGCTCAGGGGTTGTTTCAGCGTAATCTAAATCAGCCCCTTCCATTAATGGGCTATCTTCAGCAATATGTTGCAGCTTAGTCGCCCATTTAAACAGCTCTTGGTAATCCGCGCCGCCTAATACAAATTGGACCGGTTCTGACGATCCACCTCGAAAACCAGGCATCATCGGCATCACTCGCACATCGGGAATACCCGCTAGCGTCTTACTTATGATTCCCAATGCTTGTTGTGCCCCAACGGTACGATCATTCCAATCTTCTAATTGCATGATCACAAAGCCAGTTTGATCTCCCGCTCGACCACCAAAGGCCGGCGATTGAATACTAACTGATTTTAATATCCCTTTGCCTAATAGCGGTAATAAACGTGCTTCAACTTGATCCATGTTGCCGATCATACGGTTATAACTGGTACCTTCTGCGCCTTTAACAAACGCAAATAACACCCCACGATCTTCCTGTGGTGCAAGTTGCGCGGGGATCACTTTCATTAATCCTGCGCTGGCTACAATACACGCTAACACCACCAACGGTGCAACAAACCGTTTCTTAACGGCCACCGTTACCATACGACGGTAACCATGCTCTAATTTATCAAATTGACGATCAATCCACAGATTAAAACGATTTGGCTTCACATTCACTTGCAGTAATTTACTGCACATAACAGGGGTTAACGTTAAAGCAATTAATGATGAGAAGATCACTGACATCGCCAATAATACGGAGAACTCAGTAAATAAACGCCCTACCATGCCTTCCATAAACGATATCGGTAAGAACACCATCACTAACACCGCTGTCGTTGCCACTACCGCAAATCCAACTTCACGAGTGCCTTTATAAGCGGCTAGTAATGGTGATTCTCCACGTTGTAAATGGTGGAAAACGTTTTCAACCACCACAATCGCATCATCAACCACCAATCCAATCGCTAAAATTAACGCCATCAAGGTTAATAAGTTAATTGAAAAACCAAAGAAATAAGCAGTGATAAAAGCTGAGATTAAAGACACTGGCACCGTAACCGCAGGAATTAGCGTTGCCCGCACTTGGCCAATAAAAATATACAGCACCAAAATAACCAAAGCGCCGGTTACTAATAACGTACTGTAAACTTCACTAATTGAACGTTCAATAAACACCGTGGCATCATAATCAAGCGTCAATGAAGCGCCTTTAGGCAAAAATTGCTGCATTTTAGCCACTTCAGCACGCACTTCTTTAGCCACATCAAGCGGATTAGCATCGGACATAGTCACAATGCCTAAACTTAAATTAACGGCACCATTACTTTTAAAAGTTGAATTTTCATTTTCTGCGCCAATCGTAACGTCTGCGACATCTTTTAAATAAATAGGTGTGCCAGCCTCAGAGGTACGAACCACTAAATATTTAAAATCATCGACGGTTTGGTAAAGCCGCGCGGTACGAACGGACATCACCGTTTGATCATTACGAACTTCGCCACCGGGTAATTCAACGTTTTCATCATTTAATGCATTAACGATATCTTTGGTGGTAACACCTCGGCCGGCCATTAGTGTCGGTTGTAACTTTACATACATTACCTTGTACAAACCGCCACTAAGACTGACTGAGCTAACACCATTTAAAAGACTGAAACGATCTTCTAAGACTCGCTGAGCGTAATCCGTTAATTGGGTACGATCCATTTCAGATGACGATAAATTAATGTAGATCGCAGGCTCACCTGAACCGTTATCTTTCGATACTATCGGATCATTGGCATCATCAGGAAGGCGACGTTGGGCACGAGCAACCGCATCACGAATATCACTGACACCTTCAGTGAGATCCCAATCCATATCAAATTCAACCGTGATCCGCGACATACCATTACGAGTAACGGAAGTAATGTTATCAATACCACTGATCCCTGATAATTCATCTTCTATCGGGGTAGTCACTTGGCTTTCCATTACCGTTGCTGAAGTACCGTCATAGGTTGTCATAATAGTCACAACAGGACTTTCAACATCCGGCATCTCACGGACTGCTAACTTAGAGAATGAAACGATACCAAACACACACAACAACAAACTTAATACGATCGCTACCACTGGCCGTTTTACTGAAATATCAGATAACCACATTAGCTCGCCACTCCAACAGCTGGGGTAATGTCTTTAATGGTGATGCCATCGCGCATGTTAACTAACCCTTGTACAACAATACGATCGCCGGTTTTTAACCCTTTGCTGATCACTACGTTATTATCAATACGCTCACCTAACTCAACCAAGGTTCGGTGCACTTTTTGTTGTGGATCAACAAGATAAACATAACGTTTAGTACCTGAATATTCTAAAGCTTGTACGGGGATAATCGCTTGTTGTTGCGGAATAAAATCAAGTTCTGTTGCAAGTAACATTCCTGGTTTCAAAGCATGATCACTATTTTTAAATACAACCCGAACTTTAATATTTAATGAATCAGGTTGAACACGTGAATCAATGGCTTGAATTTTACCAATAAAGGCGCGATCGCCCCATGCTTGGCTTTTTGCGGTAACGTTAATTCCAACCGTTAAAGATGAGATATATTGCTCTGGTACTTCAATATCCAGACGCATAGAAGAAAGGTCATCAAAATTAAATAATGCACCGCCAGCAGCGACCATATGACCCGGACTAAAATCATAGAGACCAACGGTGCCATTAAACGGCGCTCGAATAGCATGATCGTTAAGATTCGCTAAAGCCGCTTTTAAACGAGCATTGGCAATACTGGTATTGGCAGCTTGAGCATCAATTTCAGTTTTAGTAATAGCGCCACGAGATAATAAACGCTGAAATTCAGTCAGTTTTCGTTTTTCATCATTACGATAGGCTAATGCTTCATCATAAGCAGCCACCGCTTTATCATCATCAAGTTGAATTAATAGTTGGCCTTTCTTGACCGTACTATTAACAGGAACTGCAATCGTTTTTATTTTAGCCGAAACTTCTGCTGCAATATTAACGGCATGTTCCGCATTCAACTTACCCACTAATGAAAGTGATTGAGCAACAGCTAAAGAACTAACCTCTCCCGTTGTCACAGATACAACACGTGACGATAACGCGGGCGGTGATTTATTTTGCGCAGCGTGTGACGTTCCTTGAAAGTAAAAATAGCTACCCGATAATGCGGCAGTGACTAATACTGCTACGACCATTTTTTTCATTTATTAAAACCATCATAAAAATCCTAGTCGAATAATATCTGAACTAAAGGATGAATAACGTCAAGAAATGTAAAGTTAAGCAAAAATCGACTTACTGATGAAAAATCAAGCAAGCGCTCGATGATATTGATAAAAAAGGTTTACAGCGCTGAAATGTTTGTTATTATCCGCCCCGCACTTGTGGTGGGGTTCCCGAGTGGCCAAAGGGAGCAGATTGTAAATCTGCCGGCACTGCCTTCGAAGGTTCGAATCCTTCCCCCACCACCATTAATTTTGAAGAATTGTTTTATAACAGTTTTTCGGTGATTAAAGTGGCCTTTAATCACCAGAGTAACGAATAACTATAGCAACATCCCGTGGTGGGATTCCCGAGTGGCCAAAGGGAGCAGATTGTAAATCTGCCGGCACTGCCTTCGAAGGTTCGAATCCTTCTCCCACCACCATCATTTTGAAAAATTGTTTTATGACGGTTTTTCAGTGGTTAAAGTGGCCTTTAATCACCAGAGTAACAAATAACTATAGCAACATCCCGTGGTGGGATTCCCGAGTGGCCAAAGGGAGCAGATTGTAAATCTGCCGGCACTGCCTTCGAAGGTTCGAATCCTTCTCCCACCACCATCATTTTGAAAAATTGTTTTATGACGGTTTTTCAGTGGTTAAAGTGGCCTTTAATCACCAGAGTAACAAATAACTATAGCAACATCCCGTGGTGGGATTCCCGAGTGGCCAAAGGGAGCAGATTGTAAATCTGCCGGCACTGCCTTCGAAGGTTCGAATCCTTCTCCCACCACCATCATTTTGAAAAATTGTTTTATAACGGTTTTTCAGTAATTAAAGTGAGCTTTAATTACACTAGCAACAAATAACTATAGCAACATCCCGTGGTGGGATTCCCGAGTGGCCAAAGGGAGCAGATTGTAAATCTGCCGGCACTGCCTTCGAAGGTTCGAATCCTTCTCCCACCACCATCATTTTGAAAAATTGTTTTATAACGGTTTTTCAGTAATTAAAGTGAGCTTTAATTACACTAGCAACAAATAACTATAGCAACATCCCGTGGTGGGATTCCCGAGTGGCCAAAGGGAGCAGATTGTAAATCTGCCGGCACTGCCTTCGAAGGTTCGAATCCTTCTCCCACCACCATCATTTTGAAAAATTGTTTTATGACGGTTTTTCAGTGATTAAAGTGGCCTTTAATCACCAGAGTAACGAATAATTATAGCAATATCCCGTGGTGGGATTCCCGAGTGGCCAAAGGGAGCAGATTGTAAATCTGCCGGCACTGCCTTCGAAGGTTCGAATCCTTCTCCCACCACCATCATTTTGAAAAATTGTTTTATGACGGTTTTTCCGTGGTTAAAGTGGCCTTTAATCACTAAAGTAACGAATAACTATAGCAACATCCCGTGGTGGGATTCCCGAGTGGCCAAAGGGAGCAGATTGTAAATCTGCCGGCACTGCCTTCGAAGGTTCGAATCCTTCTCCCACCACCATCATTCAGCCAGTTGCTTAGCAGCTGGCTTTTTCATATCAAAAATACCCCCGTATAAACGATCAACAAATCAAGCTGATTTATGCATAGATCGTTATGACAGAAGCACCTCCTCATACCAACATAGATTGGCAACAGATCAAGATACTGATTATTGATAATCACCCGTCTTCTACATTACTCAGTGACAGTGAACATCTCACGATAATAAGAAAAATGACTGTATGGCTGCAATTCGGTTATTACAACATTGGGTTTATCGTTAACTTTCACCATCGTCACTGGGTGATCCTTGTTTATATTTATCATTCCTATCTTCTTGATCTTTATTATCTTGATGCTCAGGTTCAACTTTCGGTTCAGCACCAAACAAACGCTTTATAAAATCAAACATACTCTACTCCATGATTATGGCGTCACAATAACGCTAAGTTAAATAAAAAACCGTTCCCATTATGATCCAGACCTACACTATCTAACGAATCCAACCGCGATCGTCATCGATTTAATAATATTTGCTCTGGGTATTTAAAAACAACAACTTGTTATAAATGAGATAATTGCTTTTAGCATAGACCTGCATACTCGTTTATACCCAAATAAACTTACACTATAAATATGATCACTCCTGATTGAAATGATCATATATCGAAGTGATAGCGCAATGTGCTAATATCAGTAACCATAATCATTCGCAGTTATGGATACTAAATATGAAAGTTATTTCTTTTAACATCAATGGGCTACGAGCTCGTTTACATCAACTTCAAGCTATTATTGATAAGCATCAGCCTGACGTTATCGGTTTACAAGAAATTAAAGTTCATGACGATGCTTTTCCGTTAGCGGATGTAGAAGCAATGGGATACAAAGTCTACTTTCATGGTCAGAAAGCCCATTACGGTGTCGCTATGCTATGTAAGCAAGAGCCTATTAGCGTACAAAAAGGCTTTCCCAGTGATGATGACGAAGCCCAGCGCCGCATGATCATGGCAACCTTTAAACAAGAAAATGGCAACAACATAACGGTAATGAACGGTTATTTTCCTCAAGGCGATAACGTTAAGCATGAAACCAAATTTCCTGCAAAAGAAAAATTCTACGCTGATTTAATGAATTACCTTGATAGTGCACACTCCAATGATGAAGAGCTTATCGTAATGGGTGACATTAATATCAGCCCGATCGATCTAGATATCGGTATTGGTCCACTCAACGCTAAACGTTGGTTAAAAACAGGCAAATGTTCATTTCAACTGATTGAGCGTCAATGGTTGAAAACCTTATTAGATTGGGGTTTTATTGATACATTCCGTCAACTTCATCCAACGGTCGACGATCAATTCTCATGGTTTGATTACCGTTCAAAAGGCTTTGTTGATAATAGAGGCTTACGTATCGATGTGATTTTAGCGACGCCAACATTAGCTAACCGCTGTATAGAGTCCGGTATTGATTACGAACTCCGTGGCATTGAAAAGCCCTCAGATCACGCCCCAATTTGGTCAACTTTCACCGATTAATTTTTTAATTGAGTACCAATAACCATAATTACTCAAGCTAATAATTACATCTAAAAGCCGATAATTATTAATATCGGCTTTTGTTGATTTTGCATATATATTCATCAATATAATTACACCATACCGTTACAGCATAGAATTAATCTATATTGTTGAATACTATTCATCGATAGGGTGAATATAAAAAAAGTTGAATCAATATTTTTTTAGCGGCATAAATACGTTAAAAAAAAGTTCCAAAAATCATAACTCATTGATTAATAAGGGCGCTAAATTTTGTAATCATAACCAAACAATTATGAAATAAAATTACATTAAAATTTTTTTTAGTTTTCTCAAAAAAATTATACTCTTTAAATTCAATTGATTACATTATTTTACACTGTAACAATATGTCTAATTTTGTTATAAATTTTCACCGCAATGATCCAGATCAAGTTTATGATTCACAACCTTTGCTATTATTCTCGCAGCCAAACTTAAACCATTAAAGAGCACCCCTGTGAAAATGGAAACTAATCCTTTTGACTCACTGATGCCACCAGCAATGGCACATAAAGCCGAAGAAGTCGGCGTTTATAAAGCAACAAAACATCCGTTACAGTCATTCTTTTTAGCGATAACTGCCGGTGTGTTTATTTCAATTGCTTTTGTATTTTATACAACAGTAACGACTGGCGCAGGTGATATGCCTTGGGGTATGTCTAAATTTGCCGGCGGTCTAGCCTTTACGTTAGGTTTAATCCTAGTAGTTATATGTGGCGGTGAGCTATTCACTTCTTCTGTATTAACCACTGTTGCTCGTGCAAGCGGTCGCATTACTACTGGTCAGTTAATGAAAAACTGGGGCATTGTTTACCTCGGTAACTTTGTTGGCGCAATTTTCTTTGTTGCATGTATTTGGATTGCAAAACAACACCTTGGCGCTAGTGGCCAATGGGGTATTAATGCAATGAAAATCGCACAACATAAACTTCATCATGATTTTGGACAAGCTGTTGTTTTAGGTATGCTATGTAACCTAATGGTTTGTCTTGCAACATGGATGACTTTTTCATGCCGTAGTGCTACTGATAAAGTTATGGTAATGTTGCTGCCAGTTGCAATGTTTGTTGCATGTGGTTTTGAGCACTGTATTGCAAATATGTTTATGATCCCTATGGGTATCGTAATTCATGCATTCTCTGGTCCTGAATTTTGGGCCATGACAGGCGTAGATCCTGCTCAATTTGCAGATTTAACTGTACATAATTTCGTTATAAACAATCTAATCCCAGTAACCATTGGTAATATCATTGGTGGTGGCGTATTAGTTGGACTAACATATTGGGTTATTCACCGTCGTCCAGAACTTAACGGCAGTAGCCATCATTAAGTTTTAACACGGTAACACTTATTTTTTTCTACTGAATAGTAATAGGTAGGTATACAATGGCAGAGCAATTTGCTGCATGGGAAGGCTTCACAGCTGGTGATTGGCAGAACGAAGTAAACGTTCGTGACTTTATCCAAAAGAACTACACTCCTTTTGAGGGTGACGGCTCTTTCCTAGAAACAGAAGCAACTCCAGCTACAGCTAAACTTTGGGAAGCTGTAATGGTAGGCATCAAACAGGAAAACGCGACTCACGCACCTGTTGATTTCGATACTGACGTTGTTTCTACTATCACTGCACATGATGCGGGTTACATCGACCAAGAACTTGAAACTATCGTAGGTCTTCAAACTGACGCGCCTCTTAAGCGTGGTTTGATCCCTAACGGTGGTATCCGCATGATCGAAAACTCATGCAAAGTATACGGTCGTGAACTTGATCCTACTATCAAGAAAGTTTACTCAGAACTTCGTAAAACACACAACCAAGGTGTTTTCGATATCTACACTCCGTCTATCATTAAATGTCGTAAGTCTGGTGTTCTAACTGGTCTTCCTGATGCTTACGGCCGTGGTCGTATCATTGGTGACTACCGTCGTATCGCACTTTACGGTATCGACAAACTAATGGCTGACAAGCTAGCTCAATTCAAATCTCTAGAAGAAATGTTTGAGAATGGCGAAGATCTTCAAATGACTATGCAACGTCGTGAAGAGATCTGTGAACAGCACCGTGCTCTTGGTCAAATCAAGACTATGGCTGCTAAATACGGTCGTGATATCTCTCTTCCTGCAACGTCTGCACAAGAAGCTATCCAGTGGACTTACTTCGGCTACCTAGCTGCTGTTAAATCACAAAACGGTGCTGCAATGTCTCTAGGTCGTACTTCGACTTTCCTAGACATCTTCATCGAGCGTGATATCGCTGATGGCAAGATCACTGAAGCACAAGCTCAAGAAATGATCGACCACTTCGTAATGAAGCTACGTATGGTTCGTTTCCTACGTACTCCTGAATACGATGAATTGTTCTCTGGTGACCCAATCTGGGCAACAGAATCAATGGGTGGTATGGGTCTTGACGGTCGTACACTAGTTACACGTTCAAACTTCCGTTTCCTAAACAGCCTATACACAATGGGTCCTTCTCCAGAGCCAAACATCACTGTTCTTTGGTCTGAGCAACTACCTGTAGGCTTCAAGAAGTTCTGTGCGAAAGTATCTATTGATACTTCTTCTATCCAGTACGAAAACGATGACCTAATGCGTCCAGATATGAAATCTGACGATTATGCTATCGCTTGTTGTGTATCGCCAATGGTTGTTGGTAAGCAAATGCAGTTCTTCGGTGCTCGTGCTAACCTTGCAAAAACTATGCTTTACGCAATCAACGGCGGCGTTGATGAAAAACTTAAGATCCAAGTGGGTCCTAAAGAAGCGCCTATCGCTGATGCTGATTTCCATTACGAAAATGTTCTAGCACGTCTAGACCACTTCATGGATTGGTTAGCAACAACTTACGTTTCTGCTCTAAACGCTATTCACTGGAGCCACGACAAGTACAGCTACGAAGCATCGCTTATGGCTCTACATGATCGTGACATCAAGCGTACAATGGCTTGTGGTATCGCTGGTCTATCTGTTGCAGCTGACTCACTATCTGCAATCAAATACGCTAAAGTAACACCAATCCGTGATGAAGATGGCGTAGCCGTAGACTTCAGCATTGAAGGTGATTACCCTAAATTTGGTAACAACGATTCTCGTGTAGATGACATCGCTTGTGACCTTGTTGAGCGTTTCATGAACAAGATCCGTTCACACAAGATGTACCGTGATGCGATCCCTACTCAGTCTATCTTAACTATCACATCTAACGTTGTGTACGGTAAGAAAACTGGTAACACTCCAGACGGTCGTCGTGCAGGTGCTCCTTTCGCACCAGGTGCTAACCCAATGCACGGTCGTGACGAAAAAGGCGCTGTAGCTTCACTTACTTCTGTAGGTAAACTACCGTTTGCACACGCTAAAGATGGTATTTCATACACATTCTCTATCGTTCCAAACGCACTAGGTAAAGATCTTGATACTCAAGAAAATAACCTAGCAGGTCTTATGGATGGTTACTTCCACCATGAGTCTGGCATCGAAGGTGGTCAACACCTAAACGTTAACGTTCTTAACCGTGAAACTCTAGAAGACGCAGTTAAGCACCCAGAGAACTACCCACAGTTAACTATCCGTGTATCGGGTTATGCTGTGCGTTTTAACTCTCTAACTGCTGAACAGCAGGCTGACGTTATCGCTCGTACTTTCACAGCGTCTCTATAATATAGAGTCTCTTGTGTAGGAAGTTCGCTTCCTAATAAAAACCGGCTTATATAGCCGGTTTTTTTATACCCAAAATTTAAATCTAAACACACGCTTCGTTACATTTCTTTGATTGTATCCATCTCATTTTATCGATATTCTTCGCCAAAACCCTCATTCAAAGCGTTAATTTACTTCCCCGTTTAGGATATAACTTTCTGATGCGAAGATCTCAATCGGTATTGATTGTCGATGACAGTAGTATTATTCAGCAAACAACTAAACTTATTTTAGTTAATGGACAATTCCAAAGTGCTAATATTTATTGTGCATCGAATGCTTCTGAAGCAATAAAATATTGTCAGCAACAAACCTTTGATATTCTATTCCTTGATTTCAATCTTGGCTTTGGTAGTACAGGGTTACAATTACTTGAGCGTTTATATCACAATAAGTTACTTCAGCATTCGCCACTGATTTTTATTCTAACTGCTGATGACTCGCCAGCTGTTCTGATGGGATTTTCTGAATACCAACCTGATGATTATTTGGTTAAACCTTTACGCTTAAATACCCTCAAACAACGCTTGGAATATACGTTTGAACAACGTGCTATCAATGATCGAGCTTTTGAATACTATCGACATTCAGGTATCGATGGTGTTGAAACTATTTGTGCGCAATCAAACGCTTCCGTTAGTACTTATTGCACAACAATCACAGCGATTGCAAAACGTTTATTTAATCAAAAACAACCTCACCTTTATCCTGACATTGAAGTACTGTTAAGCCTGACTCAACATCATTATCAACATTTGCCTGCACAATTATTACTGGCGCAGCTATGGTTACAACAACAAAATTTTCAAGCCCTTAATCCATTATTAACCCAATTAAGAGGTTTATACCCTGATCATCTAATGCTGCTTGAATACAGCGCATGCTCAGCGTTATTACAACAAGAAATCACCCAAGGTTATGATTTTTGGCTGCAAGCTCATAATGTTAGCAAAAATAATTTACATCGATTATTTGGTCTATTATGGATTGAATGTCATTTCCATAATCACACTGCAATGCAACAACATCTCCGTGAAGCAATCTCATACCTGCGTTATTCTGTCTGGGATAAACCTTGCCATCATGCGTTTATTGTTTGGTTACAGCTGCAACACAGTGATAAAAAAAATATGCCTATAGAGCGCTTATGGCGCACGATTAGCCAACAAAAAACTATCACCAAAAATGAACGACCATTTATTTACTTACTACAAGCATGGCAATATTTAGATAATGGCAACAATCTTAATGCTTATAAAAGCTATATTGCAGCAATGGAAAACGCGCAACAAACCACTCAGGGACAATACAATTTTGAATTTGATGCGATTGCCCTTTGCATCAGTAAACGCTTAGCCATGACGCGTCATCAAATAAACTGTTATCAGCGTTTACAACAACACCTCGACCAACATAAAAATGAGCCACATTCTATTATAAAAAATATGTGGTTAGCGACCATGCAACCGACATCTAGCCACCAAACAGATGATAACTATCGGTATGCACTTAGATTAGTGAAAAAAAAGTATTATATTGAGGCTGGCCAGTCCATATTATTATTATGGCCTCAGTATCGTTTTGATGATGTTTTAGCTCGGTGTTTAGTTGAGCTATCTTCACGTGGCTATATAGACAATGACCCACAACATCAACAATGGATTAAAGAAGCTCGATGGACATTTGAATCACAAGAATTTAAACCTGACTGGTATTTAAAGTTAAAAACACAGTATCGCTGTCTTCAACGGCCTCTATATTAATTTATTGATTTGTTATTCTAGGTATTTTTCGATGAAAATTTTTATATTACTGCTAACACTAATATTTACGCTTTCCATACCTGTCACTTTTGCCAACGAATCAACACATAAAACAATGCCAATCTTAACCGTTGGTTATACTTCACTTAATTGGGCACCATTAGCATTTAAAAATAATGATCAAATCGTGGGATTATTACCCGCACTTATGGACGCCATTGCCGCTCAAGCGGGTTACCAGATAAAAAACATCTATTACCCCAGTTTTGATGACATGATATCTGCATTTAAACGCAACGATATCGATCTATTAATAGGTATTGCCGCAACATTTGATCGCCAGAAATATATGCTCTTTAGTGATCCTATTTTAAGTACGTCATTCGCTATGCTTAGCCGTTCACCACAACATACCAAAATAGCTGATCTGAATAACGCCACTATTAGTGTTGAAAATGGTTTTGCGATCAAACACAAAATCGTCAATTTACATATCAAAAATCAAATAGTCTCACTGCCATCAAATACTATTGCACTTAATGCCGTCGAAACAGGGTTAGCCGATGTTTATATTGGTAACAGCCTTATGCTGCATAATTTGTATACTTTTGGTGATTTAAAAAAATCATTATATTTTTCACCATTAACAGAACTCTCTTTTGAGCGCTTGTACATCACCGCCACTAAAAATCATGCTCGACTCCTAAATAAGATCAATAAAGCTTACAATCAGCTACCAGAAATAGTATTAGCTAATATTTACGACAAATGGTTAACAGTGCCCCAAAAAAAAATGTTAAGTGATCCACATCAGCTTCATTTAACTGAACCTGAAAATAACTACTTACAACAACATAAAAATATTCGTATTGGGTACCAATTTCCAGTCTCACCAATATTAATCAATAATGATATTATTCTGCACCAGCTAGAAGATATATTAACAATAATAAAAGAAAAACTTCATATCACTACAACGATAGTTCCAATTAATAATTATCAAGATGGTAAGAAAAAATTAGCGAATAATGATATAGATATTATTGCCGCGATAGCAACAACAACAGATCGCTATAAAGAACTCACCTTTACCGCACCTTATAGTAATGATAAATGGGTAATGGTTGACCGTATTAATCATAAGAAACTAACATCTATTAATTCAACGAATATAATTGGGGTTATTAACTCAGAAATTGCCGTTCAACACGTAAAAGAACATTATCCAACAGTTAAGATCCATCAGTTTAAAACTAATATTGATATTCTTAATGCGGTGGTTAATGATGATGTTAATTATGCCATTATTCCACTCTCTGTCGCCCAAGTTTTATTACAAAATAATTTTTTAGGTCAATTAAAAATTGTTTCGAGCCGTATAGATAATCATGACCAAAAAGTTGCATTTGCCGTTACAAAAAATAATGTCTTATTAAGAAATATTGTTAATAAAGTAATGGATTCATTACCTCCTGATACGTTAGCTAATATTAAAAAAAAATGGTACACAATTACTCTTAAAGAGGATGGTGATTATCATCGGTTAATTATATTAGTTATCACGTTTAGTTTAGCCATAAGTTGTATTATTGCAGCAATAACAATATGGAATCGTCGTTTAAGCAAAGAAATTAAACACCGTAAAGCTGCTGAAGATAAATTAACTTATTTAACCAATAATTTTGATGGCGTTTTAATTCAACATCACCAAAAAAGTGATGATCCAATGGATATCGATATTTTATTCATGAGTGAAAAAATCATTGATTTTACGGGCATTTCAGCCAGTAAATTTTATTTTTTTCCTCGTTTAGTGCAAGATCGAATGTCACAACGTGATGACTATAAAAGCCTTATAGAAAAAATGCGTAATGCCGTAAAACAAGGTTATTGGCGTACTGAATTACAAATAAAAACCGATGAATTAGCCACGTCGTGTTGGATAGAACTACGCTGCCAAATTACGCCAGCAGCCGTCGGTTGGCAGTGGAATAGTATTTTGATTGATATCACTCAATTAAAGCAGCAACAATTAGCACTCACTATCGCTCAACAAAAATCCCACGCCGCTACAATCGCTAAGTCACGCTTCTTAGCTATGATGAGTCATGAAATCCGTACCCCAATTAGCGGCATTATCTGTTTATTAGATTTAATGCAGCCTTATGCACAACAACCAGAACTCTATCAAATACATAAAAATCTCACTCTCTCAGGTAATAATTTATTAAATATTGTTAATGATGTCTTAGATTTTTCTAAACTTGAATCAAACAAATTAGAAATCTACCCTCAAGAAAAATCATTATATAAAATAGCCACTATTTTAGTGCAACCACATGCTATTCATGCCGCACAAAAAGAGCTAGATTTTAAATTATGGCTCGATCCTAATGTCGCTAAAAGTTTACACTTTGATAGTTTGCGTCTTAAACAAGTACTAAATAACTTACTTAATAACGCGATTAAATTTACATCTCAGGGAACTATTCACCTTGATATTAATTTATTGTCGCAACAAAATAACCAGCAAACGATTAACTTTACAATCACTGATACAGGCATTGGTATTGCCCCTAAAGATCGCCATAAACTATTTCAACCGTTTGAACAAATAGAGCAAAACACCGATCGTCGTTATGATGGTACCGGATTAGGGCTGTCAATTTGTCACCAGCTTATTCAATTAATGAATGGCACCATTACCGTTTCAAGTCAGCCAAATAAAGGCACTCGTTTTACCATTGCACTCACGTTTGATATTGGCCTGCCAGCTGAGATTAAATCATTAAACAAACACTGTGGTTTACTCTCAATCGTCAATGATCCTATTTTGACTAATTACTTAACGGCTTGGCACTGCTCTATCTCTCGGTTAAATGTCACCACCAAAGAACAACTGGCAGTTGCGATATCCACCCAATGTATTGATACTATTTTTGTACCTCAATCATGGGCAGAACAGCATAATATTGATCTTAATTGGATCGCCATTAACTTACCATCCGTTAATTGGATCACCATCACCTCAACAGATGTCATGCTAACATCTAACATTAATGCGCGTAATATTTCACTTAGCCCACTCTTATCTCAACAACTTTATCGCGCATTAACTGAACCTTTTCAGCCTTACAACAATGACAATCAATATAACCATACTTTGCCAATAGCATTAACTCGTGAGCAAGCTATCGCGGATAATCGTTATGTGTTGGTGGCAGAAGATCATCCAATAAACCAGCAGATACTCAAACAACAATTAGAACAACTTAATTATGCGGTTGATATTGTTGATAATGGAAAACAAGCTTTAATTGCGTTAGCAAAGACTCACTACAATATTTTATTAACTGATTGCCATATGCCTGAAATGGATGGTTATGAGTTAACAAAAACCATTCGAGAACAAGAACAGAAAGCAGCCACAATTGCACTGCCTATTATTGCGATTACAGCGAATGCATTAACAAATACTGACCGTTTTAAAACAATGGGATTTAATGACTATTTAATTAAGCCATTAAAGCAACAACAACTAAAAAATGTATTATCTCAATGGGTAAAACCATTAAGTATGAACCATAGCGTCAAAAAATTGTCACAAGTAACAATGGAACAAACCACCTTAACACCAACACCAACTTCATCTATTAATATGATAGATATTAATGAGTTAATACCAATATTTGGTAATAACGATCTGTGTCAAATGCTACTACAACAATATTTAGATTCTTGTATTGATGATTTATCACAACTTAAAACAGCAATAACACAACAAAACAATGATAATATCTTTATGGTGAGTCATCGTATGAAAGGAGCTGCACGGATGATGGCTTTTCATCAACTAGCACAAGTAACTCAGAAGCTTGAATTACAAACACAACATGTTCAAAGAGACATAACGGGTATACAACAACATTACCAGCAGATTGAACAATTAATCGAACAATTATCACATCAAATTAACCGTAAATAGGATCGAAATATGGACATATTATTGATTGAAGATCATGACTTTCAACGTCAAGTTCTTGCAACCCAATTAGCTCATCTTATCGATCCAAATCAAGATCAGATATATTGTGCTGCCAATGGTATTGATGCATTAGCAGCCGTAACACGTTATCAACCACAATTATTGTTTTGTGATCTCAATATGCCACAAATGGATGGCATAAGTTTTCTTGGTCATCTTGCTGAACAACAATTTACAGGTGCTATTATTATTACCAGTGCATTAAATGCAGAGGTACTTATTAGCGTTAATAAGATGTGCCAAAACTATGGTCTTAATTTATTAGGGATTTTATCTAAGCCTACTCATATTGAACAATTACAACAATTATTAACAGTTGCGACAAATCACTTACAGTTATGTGATACCACCATGCCATTGCCGCAAGTATTAACAGAACAAGATATTATTGATGCTTTTAATGCTAACTATTTAACGCCTTATTACCAGCCAATCGTCAATTTAAAAACAGGCGAATGGGTGGCTAGCGAAGCACTAATACGTTTTATTCACCCAGCTTATGGCATTGTACCTGCAAGTTGTTTTATTCAACATTTAACCCAAATAGGTAAAGATAGCCATCTCGCATTATTAATCATAAATCATATCATTGATCATCAAGCTATTTTTGAAGGTCGAAGAGTTGCCGTTAATATCTCAGCAAAAACATTAGTTGAACGAAGTTTTATTAATAATGTATTAGCATTGCACTATCAATACCCTCACCTTCACCATTGGGTCTATTTTGAATTAACTGAATCTGATTTATTTGAATCGGCAGGCAAAGCATTAGAAGCCGCAGCACGATTAGGCATGCATGGTTTTAGCCTCTCTATTGATGATTTTGGTACGGGTTATTCATCACTTAAACAACTCGATATATTGCCATTTAAATCATTAAAATTAGATATTAGTTTTGTTCAAGCAATGCCAACAAACTACACCGCAAAAGTTATTATCGAAACTTGCTTATTATTAGCCCATCGGCTTAATTTAACCTCGATTGCTGAGGGTGTAGAAGACATTACATTATGGTTAAAACTACAAAAAATGGACTGTGAATTAGCACAAGGTTATTTTATTTCCCCACCGTTGCCTTTCAGTCAAATTCCAATTTGGCACGCTCAATGGCAACAACGGAACCAACAATTATTGAATAATTCATCATTAGAAGACATCGCAGCGAAAAGACAACCGTTATGAATATCACTGACTTTCATACCCTAATGTTAACAAAGGATCCTGAGTTTTAGCTATATTCAGACCTCATTTTGTAATAAAATAACACACAAATAAAACGCAGTATGCGGAGAAATAAAACAATGTCAGTAACAGGTCGTATTCACTCTTTCGAATCTTGCGGAACCGTCGATGGCCCGGGAATTCGGTTTATTGTCTTCCTGCAAGGCTGCTTAATGCGCTGTAAATATTGTCACAATCGTGATACATGGGATACCCATGACGGTCGTGAAGCTACTATTGAAGAATTAATGCATGAAGCCAGATCATACCGTCACTTTATGAATGCTTCTGGCGGTGGTGTTACCGCATCTGGTGGCGAAGCCATGCTGCAACCCGAATTTGTCCGTGATTTCTTCCGCGCAGCACAAGCTGATGGTATTCACACTTGTCTTGATACTAATGGCTACATCCGTAAACATACCGATGTGGTTGATGAAGTATTAGATGCGACAGATCTTGTGATGCTGGATCTTAAACAAATGGATGATAACGTTCACCAAAACTTAGCGGGCGTTTCAAATAAACGTATCCTTGATTTTGCACGTTACCTACACCAGCGCGGCCAAAAGACATGGATCCGTTACGTAATTGTACCGGGTTACACTGATGACGAGCAATCTGCACACCAGCTTGGTGAGTTCATCAAAGACATGGATAATATTGAAAAAATCGAGCTGCTGCCCTACCACCAGCTTGGTGAGCACAAGTGGGAAGCACTAGGCTTTGAATACCCATTAACTGGGGTTAAGCCACCGAAAAAAGAGACCATGGAAAAAATTAAAAATATTCTTGCAAGCTACGGTAAGAAGGTTATGTATTAAGTCATTACTATAGTGACAAATACAAAAAAGAGCGGCTTATCTTTATCTCTAAGGAGTTAGATAAGTCGCTCTTTTCTATTTAAACTGAAAAGATAAAATAGTATTTATCGTGACAACGGTAAAATTGTGACAAGAAAAGAGATTAACAACACCATAATTAACAATGAGATTGGTACTGTATACTTCCACTTCGTTACAGGTTCTTGCATCATAACTTCCTTTGCTAAATTTACACCCTACTTGATCAGGGTCATTTTTATATGGCACATACTTTAAATGCAGAGCAAAAAACAACCAATAACTAATAATGAAATAATACATTTCATTATCGTTGAAAACAAAAAACATCTCCTCTTTATCTTCCACCAAATAGCAATAATCACTATAAAAAAACCATAAAATGATATTTATCCATGATAAAATTATGGTATAAACCAAAAGCAAACGTTTGCGTTGATACAAAAGTACAGATTTGCAGTTAAAAAAGCGTTCAATATCAGCACTAGCATTACTCTTTCTGCCTATGAGGAAATAAGCTCTCATGAAAAGCGACATCGAAATTTGCCGTGAAACGCGACTCACCCCCATTGATCGCATCGCCTTAGATGCCGGCATTGAAGCACAAGATCTTACGCCTCAAGGCAGCTTAAAAGCCAAAGTAAAACCCGCTATTTTAAAGCGATTAATAAATAAACCAGAAGGTAAACTAATACTGGTAACGGCAATTACCCCGACCCCACTAGGTGAAGGTAAAACAGTAACCACTATTGGTTTAGCCCAAGGTCTGGCAAAAATTAAACGCTCCGTATTTGCGTGTATTCGCCAACCTTCAATGGGACCCGTATTTGGTATAAAAGGCGGCGCAGCTGGCGGCGGTTATAGCCAAGTAGCACCAATGGAAAAACTTAATCTCCACTTAACGGGTGATATTCATGCCGTCACTGCCGCTCACAACCTTGCAGCAGCAGCACTAGATGCTCGTCTATACCATGAATCACGCTTAGGCTATGACGCTTTTGCCGCCCATACGGACTTACCCGCACTGCGTATTGATATAAATAATATTAGTTGGAAACGAGTGATGGACCACAATGATCGTGCGTTACGTATGATCACCGTAGGTCAAAATGAATCCGGAAAAACCATTAATGGTCTTGAACGCCACGATGGTTTTGATATATCGGCCGCTTCTGAATTAATGGCAATTTTAGCCCTTGCTACCGACTTAGCCGATATGCGTCAACGAATTGGTAAAATAGTTGTCGCTTATAATCTTGATGGTGACCCTGTTACCACAGAAGATCTTAACGTTGCGGGTGCCATGGCCGTCACCATGTGTGAAGCAATTGAACCAACATTAATGCAAACTTTAGAAGGTGTTCCGACCCTTATTCATGCAGGTCCATTTGCTAATATTGCTCACGGTAATTCTTCGATTATTGCCGATAAAATCGCCTTAAAATTAAGTGACTTTACCGTAACTGAAGGCGGATTTGGTTCTGATATGGGGTTTGAAAAAGCCTGTAATATTAAAGCTCAACAAGCACAACGAGGTCCTGACTGTGCGGTTGTTGTTGCAACGTTACGTGGCCTTAAAGCAAATTCAGGACTTTATGATTTTCAACCTGGACAACCATTACCCGATTCTATCTTCGAACCAGATAGCGCAGCCTTAAGCGCGGGTTTTGAAAATCTACGTTGGCACATTAATAACGCGGCCAAATACGGCGTGCCCGTTGTGGTTGCCATTAACCGTTTTCCACAAGATACCAAACAAGAACTTGAGCAATTAAAACAACTGATTCTAGATACTACATTTGATATTCATGTTGATGTTGCACTTAGTGATGCATTCTCAAAAGGAGGCGATGGCGCAATTGAACTTGCCCATGCTGTTGTTAATGCTTGTAAGACACCCGCAAATTTCAAACCACTTTATACTTTAGATCAAACCATTGAAGAAAAATTAATGGCAGTGGCTGAGATTGGTTATGGTGCAAAAAATATTGAACTGTCACCTTTAGCAACACAACAATTAGCCCAATTAAAAGCACAAGGGTTTAATAATTTAGCTATCTGTATGGCAAAAACACCCTTGTCAATTACCACAGATCCACACATTAAAGGTGCGCCAACAAACTTCACCGTACCAGTGAGAGAATTAAAATTATGTGCGGGTGCAGGGTTTATCTATGCTTTATGTGGCAACGTAATGACCATGCCAGGTTTACCTGAAAAACCTGCATTTATGAATCTTGATCTTGATGAAAATGGCAACATTATAGGTCTAAGCTAAGCGATTAATCTTAACCTACTGGTATCGACAATAATGACAGTTGTCGATACCAATATTCTTTCCCACGGTTTCCCTTCTCCATTCATATTGTGCTTGATATTCAATAATCCTATAAACCTACAAAAATAGTGGTTTTTAATTAAAATCAAATAGATAAGATTTTTATCAACATATCAAATGGATAACATTCATTAACAAAAAATAATCCTATTCGTGGTGCCAGATCATTTTATTTTACAGTCAACCTGCTAATCTCACGCTTATAACAAATATTCCTTGTGCTCACTACCGCGATAAAATCACAGCGGAGCGAGTGCAATCTATAAAAAATTTGAGGCTTATTACTATGGAAATGACTAACGCTCAACGTCTAATTCTATCCAATCAATATTACATCATGTCAAAACTAGCACCTGAAAATGCTGACAAATATCAACGTCTACAGATGATCATTGAACGTGGTTATTGTTTACAGATGCGTGAACTTAACAAAGATTTTGGCGAAGTATCAGAAGATGAATGTAAACAAGTTCTTGAAATCATGGAAATGTACCATGCCCTACAAGAATCGTTTAATTTAGAAGATTGCCGTTGTGATGGTGCTAAAGATATCGATCAACGCCGACTACAATTCCTAGGTTTTGATGTTATCACTGAAGCTAAGTTAGTTAATTACGTCCGTTTTCTTACTCATGATGAAGGCCTATATCCACAGTTCCCTAAAACTGAACATCAATTTAATAGCCATGTACCGATGCTTGATAAGTATCTACGCATGCTAACTATTTGGCGCGGATGCCCACGCCATTACCATCTATCATGCAGTGAAATTCAACAAATTATTACAGCATAAATTAGATCGTCATCTGCAATAAAACCGAGTCAATACACTCGGTTTTATTGTATATATTCAGACAGTAAAAATAGCAAAACAAATTAAAACCTAGCATCTTGTGACAATAACACCACAATCTAGCACTCAGAACAGCATTCGTTTTGTTATAAAAACCATTAGTGATCATTTCCGCCACTGACGTATAATCATTGATATCTACGCGATTAATTAGTTACCTAATAAGGTCATATTGATTAACCATATACCATTATAAATGGAATAAATAATAACAATGATTCGCTGTGTGAAAAATAATACGATAGGTAATCGCCTGACCTCTGCCATTATATTAATGGCTTTTTTAACTATTAGTGTCAGTGTTATTGCAGCATTAACATGGCAAAAGCTTAGTCAACAAATAGGCACTATTGCCAATGATAATATGCCAACCTTACGTGCAAGCTATCGTTTAGAGCGCAGTACAGCAGAATTACAAGCAGCATTAACTGCATTAGACATGAACACTAATCCGTTAAAGCATAAAGCAATTAAAAAAAATATTATCTCTATTTTAACGGCAATTAGACAATCAATAGATAATATTTCAAGTCTATATTATTACCCAAAAATAAAATCAGGCCAGCAATTACTGGTCGCTAATATTGATAGTTATATCGCATTATTACAGCAACGAAATACACAACAACTGGCATTAAAACAAATAGAAAATACCATTACTTGGCTACACCAAGATTTAATCGATGAATTACAGCCATTACGTCTAGAAATTGAATGGCAAATGATGCGATTATTAGATAGCCCTCAACAATTGCCATTAAAACATGATTCTAATATCAAAAGTGTTATGGCTGAATTTTCTGTTATTCAAACCATTACAGTCAATGTAAATGAACTACATCAACTTATTGAAGACTGTATTCTTCATCGTCAGCATAACGATATCGATACTGCATTTGATGCCATTGGTCAAAAAATATTACAACTCAATAAAATCAGTAAGCAGCTAAATGATTATCCATCAACAATTACTTATCGCCAATTACAGCACGAATTTACCCAATTAGTCACACCTAATGGTCATCTGCAAAAATTATTAACCTTAGATAATATAAATGACATTAAGATCTCTCAATCTCAGCGTAATATTCGAAATCAATTAACTCAACAAGAAAATATAATTCAAACATTAGTCGGCCATGCTGATAATGCACTTGAAAAATTAAATGGTAAAACAAGACATTCTATTTGGATCAGTAATTTGGTTTTATTTGGCGTGGTATTTATTACGATTATTCTTAGTGTTATTTTATCGATTTATTTAGTGGGTCGTGGTGTAGTAAAACGCTTAAACCTGCTTGGTCAAGATTTACAAGCTATTGCCAGTGGCGATCTCAATGCCAATATTCAAACTACAGGTGTTGATGAGATTGGCATCTTAGGTGATAACCTGCGCTATTTTTGTCAACAGATGCAAGAAATTCAAAACTCAAATGCCCTCAATTTAATTAATAATACTCAAGCAAGTATTATTACTTGTGATCTCAACGGGGCGGTTGAATCGGTAAACCCACAAGCATTAAAACAATTAAATTTTTGTAATGTCACCCAAAAACACCAAGTGTGGGATCTGTTTAATATTTCGAGCCTAACCAAACTACAACATTTATTTACTGCTAATGGGCCATTGATGATCAATGGCGCTTATAATATGACAATAAAACTCATTACTAAAAATGATCAAAGTTTATATTTACGGTTAGATTTTCGCACTTTTACTCAAGGTAATGATGACAAAGTTATTATTACAATGACCGATATCACCGAGCAAGAAAATACCACCCGTTGGTTAGAAAGTACCGTTGCCGAAAAAACGCAATCATTAACGATTCGAAACCAACAACTACGCAATGAAATAGAAGACCGTAAACGCATTGAAGGTGATTTGATTGAAACACAAGATGAATTAATCCAAGCGGCAAAAATGGCGGTTGTTGGTCAAACGATGACATCACTTGCACATGAGCTAAATCAACCACTATCAGCCATTTCAACTCGGATATTCAGTGCAAAACTTGCACTTGATCATAAAAAATACGAAAATCTACCCGCAAATCTGACAAAAATAGACGATCTTGTTACTCGAATGAGTAAATTAATTATAAACTTTAGAAACTTTGCTAAAAAACAATCTGCAACCAAACCATTAAGCAAAGTTGATGTTCAAGATTCAATCAAACAAGCGTTAATATTGGTAGAAAGTCGTGCCAAAGTACAAAAGACAACGATGGTGAATACAATTAATCACCCTCTTTATGCGCTTGCGGATCAAGTTCAGTTTGAACAAATTTTAGTTAATTTATTAGTAAACAGTTGTGATGCAGTAGCCCACTGCGAACAACGAGAGATAAAAATTATTCTACTAAATAGCCCTTCAAATAAAATTCGATTGGCTGTTTATGATAGTGGTGATGGTTTTGACGCCACTATCATAAACAAATTATTCATTCCCTTTACCACCACCAAAGATGTTGGATTAGGCCTTGGGTTAAGTATTTGTGGTTCAATTATAACGCGACTAAAAGGTGAAATCTTCCTTGCTTCTAGCTTAACAGGTGGAGCAATGGTCGTATTGGAGTTAAATAAATATGATAAGTGATGATATTGAAGTACTGATTGTGGATGACGATCATGATGTTGTCGAAGCCTATCAAGAACTACTTGAAATAGCTGGTTTTAAAGCACAAACAGTAACAGATTCAACCTTAGTTTTAGGAATGTTAAAACGTAATTGGCCAGGGGTTATCGTGTCTGACATGTACATGCCCGGCTTAGATGGCATGGAATTATTAGCCCAAATTCAACAGTATGATCATGAACTACCCGTCATTATTATTACCGGACATGGTGATATTCCAATGGCTGTTGGCGCATTGAAAAAAGGGGCGGTGGATTTTTTACAAAAACCTTTACAGCCAAAAAAATTAATTACGTTGCTTGAAAAATATTTACCTCAACGTCGCCAAATTATTGAACAGCGCAATACCTTACACACAACAACAGCGGAAGTATTATTGGGAGAAAGCCCTCTCATTATTAAAATTCGTGAACAATTAAAGACCATCGCACTGACAACCAAAGATGTATTAATTGAAGGTGAAAGTGGTACAGGTCGCCATACGGTAGCCAAACTGCTGCACCAAAATAGCCAATTAAGTAATGGCCCTTTAGTTGAAGTTAATGCCGCGAATATTACTCGTACGCCTGATTTACAACGCAGTATGATTTCAGCGCGTAGTGGCTGTTTATGTTTATGTAATCCACATCATATGCCCATTGAAACGCAACAATGGCTATGTCGTTTTTTACTTGAACAAGAACGCCAAGGAAAAAAAGAAGTCCGCGTTATCGCTTTATTTGATGGCGATCCGACTGAATCTGTCGAAACTGAGCAATTTTTACCGGAATTATTCTATTTTTTAAGTCAGGTGCGATTTAATTTACCAACATTGCGTCAGCGTAGTAGTGATATCACATTGATATTTAAGCACTATATCAAGCAAAGTTGTAAGAAATTAAATAAAGCAATTCCCGCGATTGATAAAGCCTACCTGGCGATTTTAAATCGTTATGAATGGCCGGGAAATGTATTAGAACTTAAAAACGTGGCTGAATTGTACGCAATTGGAATTGTAAAACTTGCAGGACAAGAACGTTCAAAACCGTTAGATCAAATGAGTAGCCCACTTGATGATCTGGTTGATGGCTATGAAAAACAAGTCATTGAAGATGCGTTATACCTATTTTCAGGCCGTATCAATGAAGTATCATCATACTTACAAATACCCCGTAAAAAGCTGTATTTGAGAATGAAAAAACACGGTCTGGATAAAGCTGAATATAAAGTACGTTCAAACCAACCGTTGTAACTTACAAACGATCCCCCAGAATTTTAACCATTCTGGGGGATTTTTTTAATTATAATTCTAATGCCCAACGTATGAAATTTTTACGCTGTGCTTTATTCGCTTGTTGATACAGTTGCTGCAAGAGTTGATCGGTTTGTTGAGCCGTTAAATGTGTAGTATCAATCTGAGTAACGGCAGGGTTTACTGCATGCGGCTCCTGCGTATTTTTCACCATCGTTACAGGCACAACCGTTGCTCCCACTGACTCATTCAATAATTGATTATAATCAGTCAATAATGGTGATCCTGTCATTGAAATGACCTTTTGCTCTACCGCTAATTGAGAGCCATCATCATTATATAATTTGAAATAAGGTTGCTTTGCGAAACGATTAATCTCTTGCGGCGTATCTAATCGCGGTATTTTCACGGTTACTGTCGCTTGATCATCAAGATTAAAATGTAATAAAACAGGAGCAGAATGCACAAACCCCATCGTTTGCCCCGTAGAATGGGGATTCTCTGGACTATCAAATCGCACCAATAATTGCTGTTGCCCTGCGGGTAACGTCACCTGATGCTGGGTGTTTTTTAAATAAACAGCTTTGGTTGCTAAAATTTCAACATTACTTGGTGTTTGTAAATTTGTCTCTGCCCATGATGGTGCACTCATTGACGTAAATATAACGCCAGCAATAATTACAGATGTTTTAATATTCATTTGTATCCCTCAAAATAACTAAGCCAGCATTTTCTCTGCTGGCTTAATTGATACTTATTTATTTACGCAATAAGATTAGAACTCGTAACGTAAACCAACGTTGAAGTAATCTTCTTCAGGATTATTCCAGCCATTCCAATCGGTACCAGCGATAGAGCCATCGCCTTTCTTACCATCACGGAACACATAACTACTGAATATTGATGAACGGCTGGTTAACTTATACTGTGCTTCAAAGGTGGTATCTTTATATTCCGTTTCATCGCCACCTTTGTTTTCAAGTGAACGATAGCCTGCACGCAATACCCAATCAGCAGTTAAATCGTAAACCGCCGTTAATTCATACACTTTATCTGTGCTGTCGCCACGACCATTATTAAAGGCTAATTGACCTTCAGAATACATCGCACCTAGCATCAAGTTATTATAGTAATAACGCGTACCTGCACCCCAGAAAGTATAGTCTTTCGCATTATTAGTATTCATGTTATCGGATTTATCATATTGGTACGCAATTACGGGTGCTAATTTACCTGCATCACCAAAATCAAAGGTATAACGTGCGGCAGCGTTGTAGCCCGTTTTTAAATTAGAGGTGCTGTTACCAAAAATATAGGCGGTAGAAACATCAAGATTACCAAACGTGTTTTGATATTGAAGAGTGCCATCTTGACGGAAAACTTGTGTTGCCGTTGAATCAACAACGGAAACTTGTCGAGCAATCGTAACGTCAGAGGCTGAGAATACATCCGCAATATCCGTTAGCATAATCAGACCAGAAGCAACCCGTCCTCCAGTGACCTTACCGTATTGTGATGCATCAATTCCGGCCCAAACATAACGTGCGGTCAGATCTTTGCTATCCGGATTGAGGTTATTAGCATATTCAGCAGCATTTACTTGGTATTCAGCCCAACCGATAACAGATACCGTATCGTTAACAGTCTGGGATCCACCTAAACCAAAACGACCATCAAAATTACCATCGACACCAGATTGATCAGGATTATTATCACGATCGGTTAAGTTAAATCCTAAACGGCCATAAACATCAACATGAGAACCATCATCTGCTTGATAAACAGTGGCAGCCTGCGTGACACCAGCAACCAATAATGCGGGTAATACTACTGCTAATCTTGTTTTTTTCATTTTATAACGTCCTATTATTATTTCGTATGTCCGCCTTAACTGAAGTAACACAAACAATACGACTACATTGCTGTAATAAAAAAATCAATATCGCTAATTAAAACCATGTCTGTGGTACGAAAATAATCTCTAGAGAAAACAATCTAGCGCTGTTTTTCTCGATTATTTATTCACTTTTATGACTACAATAATCAATAACCCTGAACAATTACTGAATAGTATTTTTTTACTTCACGATAAAAAATATTAATTAACAACTGTGAAATAGATCGTTTTTTAAACAACTTTTTTTGTGACGCATCTGCTGGTCAAATAGATGATTTAAAGGTATACGAGGGAAATATGAATAATAAATAATGCTTATTCTATATAAAATAAATATAAAGCACGTGGGAGTAGTTCAAGCTATAAATTCCGATTACACTATGCAGCTGTTTTTCAGCTTTGGTCTATTACATGTCTTATCAATGCCCTTTATGTCACCTGCCTCTTAATGTCGATGCTAACAACACATCATCAATCTCATACCGTTGTAGCAATAATCATCAATTTGATCAGGCAAAAGAAGGCTATGTAAACTTAATGCCTGTACATCATAAAAGTTCGAAAAACCCAGGTGACAATAAAGAAATGATGCAAGCACGCCGCTTATTTCTTAACACCGATCATTATCAGCCATTGCGCGATGCTGTTATGGCACAGTTACGTCAACACTTACCGCAAGATGCCACTGAGCTACTTGATATTGGTTGTGGTGAAGGATATTACACCTCAGAGTTCGTACAACTCCGTCAACAATTTCCAGACATCACCGTACATGGTTTAGATATTTCTAAAGTTGCAGTTAAATATGCCGCCAAGCGTTATCATGATTGTGATTTCTGTGTTGCCTCTAGCCACCGCTTACCGTTTGCGGATCACTTTTTTGATGGCGTTGTTCGTATTTATGCCCCTTGTAAAGGTGAAGAATTACATCGCGCGATTAAATCTGGCGGTATTCTCGTTGCCGTAACACCTGCACCGCGTCATTTATACCAGCTAAAAGAATTAATTTATGACGGTGTTAATTTACATGATGTGCCGGTAGAAAATATTGAAGGGTTTGAGTTAGTTGTAGATCAACAACTGCACTATGACATGACATTAAGCGGTGAAGAAGCAACAGCATTAATGCAAATGACCCCTTTTGCATGGAAAACATCAGAACAAGTATGGCAACAACTAGCACAAGCTCAAAATTTTGGTTGTGAAGCTGATTTTGCTATTCGTGTTTATCGTCGCTGCTAATTACTTGCAATAATACAAATGAGATTGATTATTATTAACCATTGATAATCAATCTCTGTCTGTTTATTATTTACCGTCTATTTTCTTCTCGGTATAACTACGATGAATCGACTGATCTATTTAGGTCTAACCAGCTTACTGGTTGGCTGTACATCCCCTTCACAAACTAGCCTTCCATTGCCAACCACCAGCACCGCAATAACGACTAACACTACAACCACCACCAGTACGGCAACAACCCTATATGATTATGCGATTGCGAGTCCTCAAGGTGAGCCATTGTCTGTTACTCAATTAGCTCACGCTTTAAAACACGCCGATATTATTCTCATTGGTGAATGGCATAGCCACCCCGCAGCTCATCTTTTACAAGCCCAATTATTGGCTGCGCTGTACCAACAAAATCCAAACATCACCTTATCAATGGAACAATTTACACGCGATAACCAAGCAATAGTTAATGATTATTTAACAGGAAAAATTGGTGAAAAAACATTAGTCAAAGATGCCAATGCATGGCCAAATTACGACAGTGATTACCGTCCATTAGTCGAATTTGCCAAACAGAATCACCTCGATGTAATTGCTGCAAATGCACCAAAATCCATTGTCCGTTGTATCGGTCGTCAGGGTGCAGAATATCTTAATAAGTTGCCAAAAAATGAACGCTTATGGGTGGCGCGTTCATTGACGTTAACCACGGATGCTTATCAGCAAACCTTTATTGCGTCGATGCACCATGGCGATGAAGCACAAACTAAACGTCAATTTGCCGCACAAACAGCGTGGGATGACACCATGGCAGAAAGCATGGTTGATTATTTAAAACAGCACCCTCAACAACAAATCATTCATGTTGCTGGACGGTTTCATACCGCAGAAGGAGTAGGCACAGCATCACGTATTCAAGCGCGAAACCCAAAACTTAAAATAATGATGGTGACCCCAATTTCAAATCAAGTCACATTGCATGCGAACGCACCGGACTTCACCGTAAAAATGCAGCCTTTGCCGCAGCGGTATGTACAAAAAGATAAAATGATGGCGGCAATGACTGCCATGGGGAAAAGAAATTCTGATTTAAAATGCTATTAATATAAATCAATTAACACAATAACAAACGCCAGATAGAGAAGAACCCCATCGGCGGCCAAGCAGTTGGGGTTCTAAGAGAGATAACAGCTATATCTCAGGTTACGAGGCAATTATACCTTAGTAACCTGTTTGTTGCCTGAATAATCATTCATTATCGAATGATATTCGTACTATAATACGGTTATAGCATGACATGATGGCTACTGCATAACACCATTTAAGTGTTCCTATATAGATAAGACCACTGTGATTAAAATTAGTTGCAAAAAAGATCTCGATCACTGAATATTTTTTTATCGCACGAATTTCAGCCTTACCCCATCGCTACCCACGACAATTTACAGTAAAATAAACACAGAGCTCTTTTCTTTGAGCCAAATTAATTAGGAAAACAATGAAAAAAACATTTGCTTTAACTCATCCCAAAAAAGCGGCTGCTCGTGTTGTAGAAACAATTAAACACGACGTAAAGAAATACATCCGTCGTGAACGTAACAAAGCATTACCTGCTGGTACTGATTTTTGGGATTTTGATTGCAAGTTTGGTCATACCGAGCAAGAAGCAAAAGTTATTCACGTAAAAGAAATCAACAAGTGCATTGATGAAGCTGAAAAGCTTGAACTACCGTCACTATACTTAGAAATTCTGGCAAAGCCTGCAACACGTGCACCACGTCCAGAATTTGATTTCGACGAAGAATAATTGCTCATTAGCCATTATTTAATGTGCTATAGAACCAAACAAAAAAGAGTCGTTAATACGACTCTTTTTTATTACAGTAAAAATATATTCAACCGCTTAAAACCAACGATCTAATGCATGGCGATCTAACTGTTTAAATGCACGATTTAATACATCCGCTAATTCTTGATAACGCGGTTGAGATTTTTTCGGCTGCATCGCATGCCCTTCACTGACAATCTTCTGATAAATTTCGCTATACCATTTCGCAAGTGATGGCGGCAACGTTGTTTGACTGCGTTTACCCAGCCACCATAATCCTTGTAATGGCATTGATATCGCTAATAGCGCAATCGCAATCGCTTGAGGCATTGCATCATAATTGTGAAACGCCATTTGAGTAAGAATACTGATTGCAGCAACCGCAGGCATCACTTTTGTCGCAAATTGGGTGGCTTTAATATACCGATGTTCAGGAAAAACGGCCGCTAGCTCTTTACGCATTGGCCATGTTGTCATGTAATGCTGACCATTCTGAAAGTGTTTCCACATTGTATGTTGAGCCATAATGCACCACTCATCAAAAAAAATTATAACATTTAAAAAAAATACACAACAAACTTGATTCAAATTAAAATATTCTAAAAATCTTTTTGTTATATTGCGTAACAATCGGTTATTCTAGACCAGCCTAGATGTAATTGTTGCCGTTAATGACATTAACTGCAAGCTAGGCTCTGTCAAGGATGACCCAGAATTAGAGGTAACTCAATTCTATTTCTCAGGAAAGAGCGTGATTTTCACCTCTAGTAAGACGAACAATAAATCTTCGTCTATTCTAGGGGTACTTTTTTATTCAAAAATGAATATCAACTTTCAGACAGATTATAGGTAGTCACTCTCATGTCTAAGCTGGTTTTAGTTCTAAACTGCGGTAGTTCATCTCTTAAGTTCGCAATCATTGATCCAGTATCAGGTGAAGAACATCTTTCAGGTCTAGCAGAATGTCTAGGCCTTCCTGAAGCTCGTATCAAGTGGAAACTTGATGGCAAGCACGAAGCACAACTAGGTGACGGCGCTGCTCACGAAGAAGCTCTAGCATTCATGGTTGACACTATTCTTGCTTCTAAGCCAGAACTTAAAGAATCTCTAGGCGCTATCGGTCACCGTATCGTACACGGCGGCGAGCAGTTCTCTGCATCAGCGCTAATCGACGATGTTGTTCTTAAAGGTATCGTAGATGCGTCTGATTTCGCACCACTACACAACCCTGCACACGTTGTTGGTATTGAAGCTGCTAAACACAACTTCGCTGGCCTGAAGAACGTTGCTGTATTTGATACTGCTTTCCACCAGACTATGCCTGAAGAAGCATTCTTATACGCTATCCCTTACAACCTATACAAAGAGAACGGTATCCGTCGTTACGGCGCACACGGTACTTCTCACCGTTTCATCGCTCGTGAAACAGCGATCCTTCTTGACAAACCGCTTGATGAACTAAACATCATCAACTGTCACCTAGGTAACGGCGCATCTGTATGTGCAATCAAAGGTGGTAAATCTGTAGATATCTCTATGGGTCTAACGCCTCTTGAAGGTCTAGTAATGGGTACTCGTTGTGGTGACCTTGACCCAGCAGTTATGTTCCACCTACACGATCGTCTAGGTATGAGCGTTGCTGAAATCAACACTATGTTCACTAAAGAGTCTGGCCTACTAGGTCTTACTGGTGTGACTTCTGACTGTCGTTTCGTTGAAGAAAACTACGGCATTAAAGAAGAAGCAACACGTGCAATGAACGTATTCTGTCACCGTCTTGCTAAGTACGTAGCTAGCTACGCAGCAACAATGGACGGTCGTCTAGACGCAATCGTATTCACAGGCGGCATCGGTGAGAACTCTGCACCAATCCGTGAAGAAGTACTTAAGCGTCTAGCTATCTTCGGTATCGAAGTAGACAGCGAAGCTAACCTTAAAGCTCGTTTCGGTGGTGAAGGTGTTATCACTACTGCAAACAGCCGCATTCCTGCAATGGTTGTTTCTACTAACGAAGAATTAGTAATCGCAGAAGATACAGCGCTTCTAGCTGAGATCTAATCTTACGATTATTGAAACGGCTGGCCTTTTAGTCAGCCGTTTTTTCATGGCATTTTTGTCATATTTACTGTGGTGCTGCTCTATGATTATTCTACTTAAAACAATAAAGTCGAATTGTTATTGAACAGTGCTGTACCGATTCAATAGTCAGAGGAATCTATAGTGTCTCGTACTATTATGCTTATCCCAGTTGGCGCTGGTGTTGGTCTAACAAGCGTTAGTCTTGGTGTGCTTCGTGCAATGGAACGCAAAGGCGTTCGTGTTTCATTCTTCAAGCCTATCGCGCAACCGCGTCAAGGTGGCGACCAGCCTGATCTAACAACGACAATTATTCGTGCTAACAGCGATATGCAAATCGCTGAGTCATTCTCAATGGCAAGCGCTGAAGAACTTATTCGTAACGATCAAACTGACGTTCTTCTAGAAGACATCGTTGCTCGCTTTAAAGCAGAAACAAATGCTGACGTAACACTAATCGAAGGTCTGGTTGCTACTCGTAAGCACCCTTTTGCAAATCAAATTAACTTTGAAATTGCAAAAACACTAGATGCAGAAATCGTATTTGTTGTTTCTCCTGGCACTGACAATCCATCGCAGCTTAAAGAACGTATCGAAGTAGCATGTTCTAACTTCGGCGGCATTAAGAACAAGCAAATCTCTGGTGTTATCGTTAATAAACTTAACGCACCTGTTGATGCTGAAGGCCGTACTCGTCCAGATCTTTCTGAGATCTTTGATGATGTTGAAGGGACTGTTCCTTCAAACGTTGAAATCATGCAAGTATTCAACTCTAGCCCTATCCGTGTACTTGGTTGTGCACCTTGGAGCGCAGAGCTAATCGCTACTCGTGCAACAGATATTGCTCAGCACCTAAATGCTGAAATTATCAATGCTGGTGACATCGAAACTCGTCGTATTAAGAGCATCACTTTCTGTGCACGCTCTATCCCTAATATGGTTGAGCACTTCCGTCCAGGTTCACTACTAGTGACTTCTGCTGACCGTCCTGATGTTATCGTTGCAGCGTGTCTTGCAGCAATGAACGGCGTTGAGCTAGGTGCATTATTACTGACTGGTGGTTACGACCTACCAAAACCTGTAATGGATCTTTGTGAGCGTGCATTTGAAACAGGTCTTCCTGTGATGACAGCACAAGGCAACACTTGGCAGACATCTTTAAATCTACAGAGCTTCACTCTAGAAGTTCCTGCAGAAGATAAAGAGCGTGTTGAGTTTGTTAACGAGTACATGGCAAGCCACATCGATGGTAACTGGATTGAATCTCTAACTGAAGGTTCAAACCGTGAGCGTCGTCTAAGCCCACCAGCATTCCGTTACCAGTTAACTGAGCTTGCTCGTAAAGCAGCTAAACGCATCGTTCTTCCTGAAGGTGATGAGCCACGTACAGTTAAAGCTGCGGCTATCTGTGCTGAGCGCGGTATCGCTGAATGTGTGCTTCTAGGTAACCCTGAAGAAATCCGTCGCGTTGCTGAACAACAAGGCGTGGTTCTTGGTGCTGGCGTTACTATCATCAACTCTGATGAAGTTCGTGAAAACTACGTTGCTCGTTTAGTTGAGCTACGTGGCGCGAAAGGCATGACGGATGTTGTTGCACGTGAGAAGCTACAAGATTCTGTATTCCTAGGCACAATGATGCTTGAGAATGGCGAAGTTGACGGTCTAGTATCTGGTGCAGTTCACACTACAGCAAATACTATCGTTCCTCCATTCCAAATCATCAAGACTGCACCTAATGCGTCTATCGTATCATCTGTATTCTTCATGCTACTACCTGACCAAGTATTGGTTTACGGTGACTGTGCGATCAATCCAGATCCAACAGCTGAGCAACTTGCTGAAATCGCTATCCAATCTGCAGATTCTGCAAAAGCATTTGGTATCGAACCACGCGTCGCTATGATCTCTTACTCTACTGGTACTTCTGGTAAAGGCGCAGACGTAGATAAAGTACGTGAAGCAACTAAACTTGCTCAAGAGAAACGTCCTGATCTAATCATTGACGGTCCTCTACAGTACGATGCTGCAATCATGGAAAACGTAGCGGCTTCTAAAGCGCCAAACTCTCCAGTAGCAGGTAAGGCAACTGTATTTATATTCCCTGATCTAAACACAGGTAATACAACATACAAAGCAGTACAACGTTCTGCCGATCTAGTCTCTATCGGTCCAATGCTTCAGGGCATGCGTAAGCCAGTTAACGACCTTTCTCGTGGCGCACTAGTAGACGATATCGTTTACACAGTTGCACTAACTGCGATTCAGGCTGAACAAGCTAACGCTAAGTAAGTTTTAATACTTATGTAAGCGACTGACAAAACGCCCCTATACATGCCTTCAATTTTTATTGATAAAGTGTATAGAGGCGTTTTTTATTCATGCTATAAAACCGAATCGCTATCCTAGCAACATAACCACAATGTTAAGCAATAACGATAAAGCAAGCACATCATCCAATGATCAATGATGCGCTTTGTTAGTTATTTGATTATTGATATTTTAACTAAGCACCGTCTGCGCTAACACTTCACCGTCAAAACTGATCACCGCTAAAGCATTGCCATCCAATAAGCCATAGCTTGCAGGTAAGCCGTTACGTGGAATAGCAACGGAACCGGGATTAAAGGCGTAATAATCCCCTTTATGCTCAGCAACTGGAATATGAGTATGACCCGAAACAATCACATCGCCAGTCATTAGTTGCGGATGCTTATCGGCATTATAAATATGACCATGGGTTAAAAATAACCGTCGACCATCGGCTAACATCACCAAGTTATAATCTGCCATCATCGGAAAATCCAACAGCATTTGATCAACGTCACTATCACAATTACCGCGTACAGCCGTAATTCGATCCGCATACTGATTTAATAATTCAGCCACCTTGATAGGATCGTATCCTTCAGGTAGCGCATTGCGGGGACCGTGATTAAGAATGTCACCTAATAAAATAAGATACTTTGCCCCACTTTGTTCAAAAGCAGCAATGGCTTTTTGAGCCGCAACAAAACTACCGTGAATATCTGATGCGAAAAATAATTTCATGATTAAGTTCAGCCAAAAAATCGTCAATATATGGGTTTAGTCTACGTGAGCATCAGGAAAAATACTATTATCACCATCAGGTCACGATGATATCTATCAACATCACTTATACTGTGAACATAGCACTGATTAATAATATTCATCTCAGCACCGACTTGCTTTCACTATCAGTTAATTTAAGCTGGTACATCAATAACCACGAGGGAATAATCAATATGAAGATCTTAGTGACAGGCGCAACCGGACTCATTGGCAAGGCACTACTCCCTCATCTCAATCATGATGAAATCACCGTGATTAGCCGTGATCCCGCCCGCGCTTATCAACTACTCGGTCATCATATTAATGCGCTTGATTCATTGGAATCCTTGCCTAATCTTGATCAATTCGATGCGGTAATTAACCTTGCTGGCGAGCCGATTATGGATAAACGTTGGAGCGAGCAACAAAAACATATCATTGAAGACAGCCGTTGGAATATTACCCAACAACTGGTTGATAAAATTAAAGCCAGTGACACCCCGCCGCATATATTTATCAGTGGCTCAGCAGTAGGCATCTATGGCGATCAACAAGATTCTACTATTGATGAAACCTTTACCATTAAACCTAATGATGCTGATTTCTCACAACACGTTTGTTATCGCTGGGAACAAATCGCGCTGGAAGCACAATCAGAGCAAACGCGTGTATGCCTGTTAAGAACAGGGATCGTGCTGGCTAAACAAGGTGGCGCACTTGCAAAAATGTTACTCCCTTACCAATTTGGTTTAGGGGGTCCGATTGGTAATGGTCAGCAATATTTCCCGTGGATCCAACTGCAAGATATGGTGCGAGGGATTTTATTTTTACTTAATAATAGTGATACTCAAGGTCCGTATAATATGACCGCCCCCAACCCCATTACTAATCGCGCTTTCAGTGCCGCCCTTGCCAGTACATTGCATCGACCACATTTATTATTTACCCCTGCGTGGGTATTAAAATGTGCCCTTGGGGAATCGTCACAACTATTATTAGACGGTCAACGCGCATTACCGAACAAGTTACAGGCAGCAGGGTTTAACTTTACCTTCCCTTGTATTGAGCAGGCGTTAAACCAGACGTTGGGGGATTGAGGGGGAGTAAACAGAGCTATTGGCTAATGCGGTTCACTTAACATCAAATCTATTTATGTGTACTAGCAATAAATAAAAGGATTAAACCATTGTATGGTGGTAGCTGCGTACTCTAAAGTAAACTTTCGCTTTCAGTCAGCGTATAAACTTCATTAATTAGCGCTAAGCGTTATAAATTAGACAGTATTTCAATTTAATTTGGTTTCCAGTCATTAATAATATTGAAAGCTTGCGAGGCATCAATAAAAGAATCCGAGAATATAAATATTCTCGGATTCTTACACAGTGAGGATCGTCCAACCTAAACATTTAGGTTTTACTCGATCGGTATCAGTCTCTATAGGAAATCATTTAACATCAAATCTACTTATGAGCACTAACGGAAGAAATGAATATAGTGCAGCATGGAGATAATCATAAAATAAATTTAAATATTTTTTTATTTCTCACCTTCATATTATATAATTTTATTAACAAATAAGATGATAATAATGACAACGTAAAACACAACAATGTAACAATTATATTATCAAACACTCCAAATTTACGTAAAACAATAAACCAAAATGGGTGAATCAAATATATTGACGTTGATATTAATGTTAAATTACTATAATTACTTTCTATTGTTAACTTAGGATTGACAACCAGTAAGAATATAGCAGGGCATATTAATGCTAAAGATAAATAGTTATCAAACCCTCCATCATTTTGAGGATTACTGTAATTATACCAGCTCTCACCTAATAGTAATCCTCCGCCCAAAATAGATGCATAAATTAGTATTGGTAAACTTAAACCAGCAAATAAACCATTTTTTCTTATCACAAAACCAATATAGAAAAAAGGGAATCCTATAAATAGAAAATTACGATGTATAAATGCATAATTTGCCAATTTATCTAAGATTGGTATTGAAAAAACATGATAGTTACCTAAATATTGAATTGACACACCAAGTATAAATAAGGTAACACTCAATATTAGCCCTAACTTAACTTTATTTCTAAATATAAAGGTTAATATTCCAGCTCCAATCATCCCTGATAAATACCATAAATGGAGATATCCAATAATAAATTGAATTATGTTTTTAATTACAGATGCCAAGCTAAACGGTTGAATATCAAACCATTCATAAGAGTAGAACACCATCCAAAACAGATATAGTAAAAAAACACGATAAAACCATTTCTTTAATTTATCTATATTATTCACAGAGATGAAATAATATCCATTAATAATAAAAAATATCGGTACTGCTATTCTGAATAGCCCATTAGTTGTCAAAAAATCACCTAATTGACTAAATTTAGAAAGGAATCCTCCATGTATAGCAACAACCATAAAAGCCAGTGATATTTTTAATATATCCAATGTTAAATTTCTATTTTTCAAGCACTCAACCAACAAAATTAAATATGATATATAAATGATACTTGAAAATGTAACAACGTAAATAAACTTCGGTTATTTAAATGGAAATTAATCATATTTAAAAATCGATACGCGGCAGTGTTCATATACAATAAAGGTCTCCATTAGTAACCTTATTTAAATAGAATATTAGATTTAAAGTAGATATATTTCAAATATACCTATCTATATCTACCTATTTAAATCAATCTATCTTGCTATAAATAGCTTATCAATCTAATGTCGCCCAAACATCCATTAAATCGTTATGAGAATAAATTTTAAAATAAGAAAAACAACGATAACTAACTTCATCTCAAATAATTGCTCTACCGCCTATTCCATAAAATATAAAATATTTAAAAATAAGCTAAAGCCACATTAATATATTGTTATCATTCTTAACAACACTCAACTTTATAGCTTTAACTTATTTTTTGATCTCTAATAATAATTAAACTAACCAAACACGATTCATCACCGCAACGGCAACAACAACTTGTTGATCTGCGTCCGTGACACCAAATACACTAACCCAATAGCCAGTACAGGTAAGCCTAACCACATTAATGGATGTAAACTAAACGGCAATTCAAACCCTTTAACCACCAGCAAACCTACAATAAATTCTGCGCCTACCGCAGCAATTACACCAGCCAACAATGCAATGATTCCATACTCAAACCATAACGTAGCAGCAATGCGTTTTCGGCTTGCACCTAAGGTGCGGTATAACTGAATTTCGGTTTGGCGCTCTGAAATACTCAACCGCAACAACGTCATGATCAACAGTAAGCCGCTGACAACACCTAACCCAGCTAACACAGTCAACGACCAACTTACTTGCGCCAATAAGCCTTGAATACGGGTTGCCATCATTCGTAAATCAAGCACACCCACAGTGGGATATTGGCTGGCTAAGGTATTTAATAATCCATTTTGTTGCTCACCAACTCGAAAGCTGACTAATCCCGTTGAGGGAAATGATTGCAACACATCCGGCGTAAAAATAAAGTAAAAATTGGGCTTCATATTGCGCCATTCAACATGTCGAATGCTGTTAACGGTGGCGTTAAATTCCAACCCGCCAACGGTAAATGCCAACTTATCACCCAAGCGAATATTCAACCGTTTAGCAATTCCAGATTCAACCGAAACACCTTCCGCTTTACCCCATTGCCCTTTGGTGACCACATTATGGCTTGGCAGTATTTTCGCCCACGTAAAATTAAGTTCACGCCTTAAAGCAGGATCAACACTTTCATCATCTGCCTTTCGATTTAGCTCATTACTTATCTCAATATTATTTTCAGCTTGATCAGTCGCTGTTTCATTGGATGTAGCGTAAAAACGTTGATCGTTAATTGCAACTAACCGCCCTCGCGTTACTGGATAGCCTTGCGAACGGGTTAGATTAGCTTTATCTAAATCAGCTAAATAGCTTTGCTGTTGCTCAGGGGCGATATTGAGTGCAAACACATTCGGCGCATTCGCAGGTAGGGTATTTTGCCAATCAGCGAGTAATTCATTGCGTAATAACCCGATTACGGCCAATAACATTAATGAACAAGTTAACGCCACCAATTGAGTCGCAGTTTTGGTTTTACTGCGATTCACACGGCTTAACGCTAAACTATAAGCTGCGCCTAATTTCACTCGTTGTAATAACGCGATAGCGACTACACCAATACCCGCAAAAACCAACAACAACCCCACGATACCTAACAGGGTTAACCACACTAAAAAATTAGTGCCAATCCACACGATAGCCGCTAACACAGGAAGCAATAACAATAGCCATGCCAAACGACTAGAAGTGGGTGCTATTGTCGATACTTGTACTGAATTGATCGCGGAAGTTTGAACTAACCGTGACAACGGGATCCCTAACGCTGGTAGTGCAATTAACAATGCCAACAATAAACTGATCACAAAAGGCGCAATTCCCATCGCCGGTAGCTGATCGGGTAATAAGTTTTGCAGGGGATAACGCAGCAACCACTCAAGCCCTAATCCGAGCGTTAAACCAATAACAATCGCAACCACAAACACGAGTCCGATCTGAGTTAATAGCCAGCGCCATAAAAAACCTTTGGTCGCACCAAGACTTTTCATCATCGCCACCGCCGTCTTACGCGTTGTCGCATAGTGTTGGCAAGTTAGCACTAACGTAGCAGCAGCCATTAATACCACCAGCACTAATGTTAGCGATAAATATTGCCGCGCACGTTCAATAAAATCACCACTGCGTCCGGCATCATTTTCAGTTAGCCACCGTTGACTTGGGGTTAAGATTAATTGCTGACGAATATCAGCCAATGACTTATTTGAACCTAAGAAATAATAACGATAGCTGATGCGACTTCCCGGCTGAACCCCACCCACCGCTTCAATATCTTGCTGATTAATAAATACCGTCGGCATTTGGCTAAACGGATTAAACGATAACTCTGGATCCTGAGTAATACGACCACTAACGGTTAACTCAGCATCACCCAGCATGAGTACATCACCAACTTTCACGTTTAACAGCGAAAATAAACGCTCAGCTAACCATAATTGCTGCGGTTTTACATGGTGTTCTAATAACGCGGCATCTGCACTTTGTAAGTTAAGTTCACCCCGTAATGGAAAGACTGAGTCGACAGCTTTAACACTCACCAACTGCATGCCGTTATCACTAAATGCCATAGTGCCAAAACGGATTTGCTGAGCGACTTTTACCGCATCGGTTGATAATGTTTTAAGCTGCGAAAGATCAATCGGCTGTGAAGAAACAAGCACGCTATCAGCCGTTAATGCGGATCGTCCTTGATCAACAATGATCGCTTCTACTCGGCTCACTAATGCTGATAACGCAAACACACACGCGATAATTAAACTCAACGCTAAAGTGACTAACCATAATTGACCTTGGCGAATTTCACGCCATGCCCAACGCACAATAAATGATCGATTATTAGTGGCAACAGCAGTATTAAACATCGCGATCATCCTTGTTTAATGGCTTATTATCAGCCCTATCCTGTGCTTGATTTAATATGCCATTATCTAATCGCAGCACTCGATCGCACCGTGCAGCTAAGGCATCATCATGAGTCACTAATATCAGGGTAGTGCCGTTGTCTCGATTAAGCTCAAACAATAACTCAATCACCATTGCCGCCGTTTGTTGATCTAAATTTCCTGTTGGCTCATCAGCAAATAGAATTTTAGGGTTGATCATAAACGCACGTGCTAATGCTACCCGTTGTTGCTCGCCACCTGATAATTGGCTTGGTAAATGGGTCTCTCGTCCTTGTAAACCAACAACGGCTAACAGTTGTTTCGCACGTTCAATATCGATCGCTTTATTTTGAATCAAACATGGCAGAGTAACGTTTTCTAACGCATTTAAGGTCGGTAATAATAAGAAATTTTGAAACACAAACCCAATCGATTCACTGCGCAACTGCGCCCGTTGTTCATCATCTAAGCGCGTTAGATTATGACCTAATAATTCGATCTCACCGGTTGTTGGCACATCTAACCCTGCCAGTAACGTCATTAGGGTCGATTTTCCTGCACCTGATACACCGACTAACGCAATTGACTCACCTTGCTCGACCTCAAGCGAAACATCCTGCAAAATGGTCATCGGCGACAAGGTTGTCGTAACCTGTTTAGAAACAGCGTGTGCTTTTATTACGGAGATTGACATGATACGAATCCTTTCATTATTAATGCTGTTATTTTCATCGACAGCATTTAGTCAAACGCTATTAGTCTTAGGTGATAGCTTAAGTGCGGGTTATCAAATGCCTGCTAATAAAAGCTGGCCGATACTACTACCTGAAATATTAGCCCAACAATCCCAACCAACGACAATTATCAATGCCAGTATCTCAGGCGATACCAGTGGTAATGGGTTAGCGCGTCTGCCACAACTGCTTAAGCAATATCAGCCTGACATAGTATTAATCGAATTAGGTGCAAACGATGGCTTACGCGGCTTTGCTCCTAAAATACTACGCAATAATCTCAGTCAGATGATCACTTTAATTAAAGAAATGGGATCCCAACCGTTATTGATGCAAATCGAAATCCCACCAAACTACGGCAAACGCTATAACGAACTGTTTCGTAATATTTACCCAGAGTTAAGCCAATCGCTTAACATACCGCTATTGCCTTTTTTTCTTATTGATATCATTGTTCAACCGCAACTAATAATGAAAGATGGAATTCATCCAACCGCTGAAGCACAACCGCTTATTGCTCAGTTTATGGCACAACACCTTAAACCCTATCTCAACAAGGAAAGCTTATAATGACGACTTCTATCTTAATTACTGGCTGTAGTTCTGGTATTGGCTATTACTGCGCCGCCGAACTCAATAAATTAGGCTATAACGTCATCGCCAGTTGTCGCCAACAACGCGATGTTGAACGATTAAATAGCCAAGGTATTCATTGTATTCAACTGGATCTTCGTTGTTCTGAATCGATTGATCGCGGATTAAAACAAGCATTAGTTTTAGCTAATGGTCAACTAGATGTGTTATTTAACAATGCGGCTTATGGCCAACCAGGAGCATTAGAAGATTTATCTACAGAGGCATTGCGCGCTCAGTTTGAAACTAACTTCTTTGGCTGGCATCAACTAACTCGTGCAGTGATCCCGCTGATGCTACAACAAGGCCACGGCAAAATTATTCAGAACAGTTCAGTATTAGGTTTAGTTGCGATGAAATACCGCGGCGCCTATAACGCCAGTAAATTTGCCATTGAAGGTTATACTGATACGCTTCGATTAGAATTAGCGAACACTCCTATAAAAATTGCATTAATTGAACCCGGTCCCATTGAAAGTCATTTTCGCCAAAATGCTAAATCTCAATTTGAACAACACATTGATATTAATCACTCTCGTCATCATGATGCTTATCAACAAACATTACATAGATTAGGCACTACAACCCCAAATAATAAGTTCACTTTAGGACCCGATGCCGTCTTTAAGCAAGTATTGGCTATAATTAACAGTAAGCGTCCAAAAGCACGTTACTATGTTACTCAACCGACATATATTTTTGGCTTTCTTCGTCGTATATTACCGACAAAATGGTTAGATAAACTGCTAATAAAGAGTAATTAATTAAATATAGGCCATAATGACAACGTTTATTATGGCTAAATTTATCTATCACATTTGAAAAACATGGTGATAAAAACAACATCTAAAAATTAAATGTCGATATGTCCGCTAATTTCCGCACTTAAAGTTAAACAAATAGCCTTTAAATCCACATTATCAAACCACTCTCATAAAAACCATAATAACGTCATATTAGTGTCACAATAAAAAGTTACAGTAGCCTTAAGTCAAAAGACTCATGCCATTAAAAATCGTCTTCTCTGAGGTGTAGTATGTCGTTGCGCCAAATTAATCTTATCTGTCTCTGTATCACAATCGCAGTAATGGTTACGTTTAATAATTAATATCATTTACTGCTATTTTCTTGATTCAACTCGATTCATCCCCATATATTTGATATAGCCCTTCAAATAGCCAATGGATATCAGCACATGTATCAAAATGTCGCTCTTGAATTAAACGAACAGAATCTCCAGCAAATCATCGATCAATCGATGCAAACGCCTGTAGCTATCAGTTTCTGGGCACCTTCAATGCCAGAAACGCTTGAAGTGAATGCCACTCTTGAAAAAATTGCGCGTGAGTATCAAGGTCAATTTACCCTTGCAACAGTGAACTGTGAAACTCAACAGACGGTTGCTTCACAATTTGGCGTACGTGGTTTGCCTACTGTGGCCTTATTTAAAAATGGTCAGCCTGTTGACGGCTCTGCGGGTCCACAAACAGAACAAAGCTTACGTGAGATGTTAACTCGTCATCTACCAACGCCAGAAGAACTACAACTGCAACATGCGTTAGCGTTAGTAGAAAGCCAAGATTACAACCAAGCATTGGCATTACTACGCCAGCTAGCACACAAATTCCCTAAAAATAGTATTATTGAACTTGCGATTGCTGAATGCTTAGTGGCTGCGGGATTATTTGATGAAGCAGAGTTAATTCTCGACACGATTCCAATGCAAGATCAAGATGCGCAATATAAAGGATTAATTGCTAAGCTTGAATTACATAAACAAGCGAGTAACTCTCCTGAAATTCAGCAGCTAGAACAAAAATTAACGGCAAATCCAACCGATGCAAATATTACGTTCGAACTTGCAGTTCAATACAGCCAAGTCAACCGTAATGAAGAAGCATTGGCACTCTTATTAAATATCCTACGCAGTGATCTTAACTTTGCTGACGGTAATGCGAAAAAAACCATGATGGATATTTTAGCAGCACTAGGGCAAGGAAATCCTATTGCTGGGACTTACCGTCGTCAACTGTATTCATTACTTTATTAATTTATAGACCAATAAAAAGGCCCGTCAGCGTTATGCTCACGGGCCTTTTTTATTTAGCATATTTAATCTAAGCATTAACGTGCATTTGTTTTCTCAAACACTAAAAATTTATTACCTGAGTCAATAACCAATGTATTGTTAATAACCTCAATACTGGTTGCACTGCGTAATACATTCAGCATATTTTCTTCTTGAGTAACAAGCTCAGGTAAGCAAATTCTACGGCTAACAACAGGCAGCGTAAAACTACCATCAGCGGCAATTAAACGACCTTTAAATTGATTACACCCGGTAAAACCAGATACTTTCATATCAGCATTAATCGTTAATTTAGGTTTATGCTTAGTCACACCAGGAATATATACCCCACCTTTAAGTGTCCAATCACCAATAAGTCGGGTTGACTTATTTAATTGCTGATTAGAAAAACATCCTGTTAATGAAATCGCTAATAATAGTAATAAACAATATTTACTTTTTTTCATCATCGCTCTATAACTCAATCTTAATCTCAATAGACTGCTTTATTCATTCAGAAACAAGCTATTGAGATAATAATCACATAAAACAATGCCGATGATCTCTCATCGGCATTCATATTCAAACTATACAGTCTGTACTATCGTCTTAATTACTTAAGGATGATTTGTACTGAACGCTGAACATAGTTAGTGCTGTCAGCTGAGTTAGTTTGGATTGGGTTGCTGTTAGCTACGTGAGAAACAGTTAAGCGAGATGCGCTAACGCCGTTTGCTTCAAGGAAGCTAGCAACGTTCTCTGCACGTGCTGCAGAGATTTTTTCGTTGATTGCTTGGCTACCAACTTTATCAGTACGACCGATAATTTGAGCGTTAACTTCTGGGTTAGCTTGCATAGTTGCAACAACTTCGCCTAGGTTGTAACGGCCGTAGTCGTTTAACTTAGTTTGACCATTTTGGTATGGAAGAACGTAAGAAGAACGAGTTGGGATTTGTGCTTCAACAGCAACTTCTTTAACAACTTCTACAGTGTTTGTAACAACTGCTGGTGTAGCAGGTTGACCAAACTTGTATGTCATACCCCAGTACGCTTGAGTTAGATCAGCGTGACCTTTTGAAGTACGTAGGTTTTGGTAGTAATCAGCACCGATTTGAGTAGATAGTGCGTGAGTGATCTGGTAAGACAGACCTAAACCACCAGTTGCTGAGAAGCTATCAGAATGCATGTGGAATACTTGGTTAGCATCTTTGTCATTAGCATAGATGTAAGTACCACCTACTTTAGCGAATGCAGATAGTTTCTGTGTAAGAGGTAGATTACCTTTAATACCTACAGTTGCAAGGTTTAGGTCAGAGTTACCTAGGTCATGCATGAAGTCGTAGCTAGCGTATACGCCAACATATTGGTTAAAGTCGTAACCAGCATCTAGTTTAGCACTTGGAGCGCTAGTTTGACCGTTGAATGCGCCAGAATCTGCGCTACCAACATAACCCATACCTAATGCACCACCAACCCAGAAGCCGTGACCTTGACCAGCGTACCAGTGACCAGTTGCTGCAGATTGAGTTAATGCAGAGTTATTTGTAGCCGTTGCAGGTGCATCAGCAGCCATTGCAGATGTAGCAACGCCTAGAGATAAAGCTGCTACTACAGCTAGAGATAGAGATTTCAATTTCATGTTTAACTCCATTGGTTAAATGCTTTAAAAACTTTCTAATTGTCTGCCCATATAAGTGCGTACTATCTATTTTTTTAAGCGTGTATCGCAGGGCAGTATTTTTTAGGAACCCCTCTATTCTGTGACTGAGTTCGCATTAAGGCAAATAATAAAAAATGATGTTCACAATTAATTGTTGTTTTTTCACACGTGTCAAAAAAATGACTTCTGAAAAATAAATCTTTCAGAAATAATTTAGATAAATGAAAAAAACGTTTTTTTTAAACGATTTAATTCATATAAAAAAAGATAAAATTAATAATTATTTTGAAATTTAAACAAAGCAAACAACAAGTTAAATTTAAAATCTCCTTAAGACATTACCTAAAAAAAAATATGAAAAAGATACCATTTTATACTATAGATAATGTGATAAATAATCATATAGCACTATTTAAGGTTCGAATTATCCTTTATCATCTCTTCCATAAATATTTTTTTTTGTTAGCATTTGCTTTGAAAATAAAGATTCGAGATATGTAATGGACTTTTCCATGGTCGAAATAGAAGAAGTAACTCCCCTGTTGCACTTTTATTTACTGCCAAAAATGATGCTTTTATGTCGCTATAAAAAACCAGACACTTCGATATTAAAAGTAATAACAATAAAAAAAGCCGTCGTCATAGAGACGTATACTGCGCAAAACAGATACTAAGATAGGTAGTTAAAGCCATGATCATATATAAATACGGTAAGGATGTTTTTGAACCGCAAAAAAGCGCTTATACCAACCAAGAGGCCACCACTAAACTTAGTGCTAGCGAAACAAAGATCCTCCAATTTTTAATTGATAACAGTGGCGAAATTATCAGTCGAGAAAAATTATTGGAAATTGGCTGGCCAGATAAAGTCGTTGTACCAAACTCTTTGAATGTAGCTATAGCTAATTTACGTAAAGCATTTAAAAGTAAAAATGAAATTATCATTACGATTAAAGGTGCAGGCTTTACCATTGCCAATAACACTTTTATTCAACAACAGTTTCAACCAGAAATTATCGTCGATAATGAACAACACCAAACTGAACAATTGCAACCAATCGATAATCATACCGATAATAATGCGATTGGCACCGATACTAATCACACCAAAGTATCATCAACAAACCAATCATTTCCAACCATGGCCAAAATTGGTTATAGCATCTGTTTAACGGTTATGTTTGCTTGGGTTATGCTTTGGGCTAGCAGCTGGCAATCTCCACCTTGCGTTACCGTCAATAATCAAAAGATTTGTGGTAATATTGAATTGCTCAACTTACAAAAGCTGCCACAAAACTTGAGTGGTAAAAATACGGTTTACATTGATACCACTGGAAAAATGTATGAAAAAATTTAAATATCTCGTCATAGCGTTGTTAATTTTGATGCTATATCCTGTTATTAACGGTATGGGGTGTGACTTTAACTATAAATACATAAATCCCAACCACGAACAGTTTGGTAGCTGTAAATTTGGGCAATACACTTTAATTGATTACCCAAACCCAAAACAAGATAATGGCTATACGGTATTAAAAGGTCTTTATTTCTATGCCTTTGGCAATGCAGCAGTATTAGTTGTCGATACTGAAGATCACACGAAAAAGATCACCGATGCAGCGATTGAAAGCCTCAATTGGACCAATGAGCGGTTTTGGCGTCAATTCAATCTCAAGCGATTAGACAATAAAACCATGGTTAGCTACAAATCATCACCTAAAAAGGAATTGCATGTTATTCCTTATGATGGAACCTTATCTCTAACCGATAGTGATCACTAACACACTAACGGCTAAATAATCATTATTTAGCCGTTTTTAGTTAAACTATCTAAAATTGGACAGCGTGCGCTTTTATCCCCAGGACACTGATCCGTTAACGCCGCTAATGTCAGTTTAATTTGTTTTAACTCTTCAATTTTATGATCTATTTCTATTAACTTTTGCTGTGCTTTCTGCTTAACATCTCGACTATGACGATCTGGATTAGTCGATAATGCAAGTAGTTGTTGGCACTCATCTAAAGAAAACCCAATCATTCGAGAACGTTTAATCAATAACAATTCAGCTATATGGCTAGCATTGTAATAACGATAACCATTAGTCCCTCGTGGCGCGGCACTGATTACCCCTTTACTTTCATAAAAACGAATCGTTTTAGCCGTTAATCCTGTTTGTTTAGCAACATCACTAATACTCATCATTACTAATTCTCTCTCTTTAGTTAAACAACCCTTGACATTATAGTTACTGGAAGGATTATGCTAAACACACTATTTAATCTAAGCATCAAAGGCGAGCACATGAATACCATTACTCTTCCTCTTGCCAATGTAAGCTGTATGCATTGCGTTAATAAAATTCGTGATGCCATCAGCCTACTACCTAATATCCAACTCATTGATATTGATACTGAACAACTAACAGTCTCTACCGACAGTTCTTTACCTGATTTGTTTGACGCAATTACAGCATTAGGCTACCAAGTTGGATTCCATTATCAATTACCCCTTGCAGGATTATCTTGCGGCCGTTGTGTTGCTAAAATAGAACAGGCTCTAAGTGAACGTCATGACATTGCACATTTTAACATTAGCAAACAACATGCTGATGTTTCTGGCTCAATCAGTGAGCAAGCACTAACAAACATCATTGTTGAATTAGGTTATCAAGTCACAACAACTTCAGCAGCGCAACATTATGATTTTACATTAAGTGGCCTTTCTTGTGGTAAATGTGTGGCTAAATTGACCACCGCATTAACTCAAGACAATATTGAAATTATTACACTAGATAAAAATGCACTCAGTGTAATAACATCATTAACTGCCGACGATATTATCGCTATCGTGGTTGCAACAGGCTATCAAGCAGTATTAAGCACTGATATTCAACCAACAACTGAGGCTGATACAGTTATCGCCCCTGAGCCTGAGCCTGAGCCTGAGCCTGAGCCTGAGCCTATTATCGCATCTCAAGCCAATGTAACCCAATTACTTCTATCTGGATTAACTTGCGCCAGTTGTGTTGCATCAGTAGAAAAAGCCATAAAGGCCGTAGAGGGTGTTGATAGTGTTAATGTTAACCTTGCTGAGCGTACGGCTTTAATTTACGGACAAGCATCATCACAAGCCGTTATAGAGGCTATTGAGAGTGCCGGTTACGGTGCAGAAGAAAGTGAAGATGATCAAACCCGTCGTATTCGCCAACAACAGCAAAACCAACAAACATTTAAAACCCATATCCGTAATGCAACCGCTTCTCTAGCATTAGGTGTTCCATTGATGGCATGGGGGATCTTTGGCGGAAGTATGGTCATTGATTCAACAACCAGCCAAATCAGTTGGGGTATTATCGGTCTGATCACTTTGGCGTTGTTAGTTACAGCAGGTAAAGACTTCTATATCAATAGCTGGAAAGCTTTCTTACACCACCGCGCCACGATGGATACCCTAGTTTCATTAGGTACAGGGGCTGCATGGTTATTTTCAATGACCGTTGTTATTGCACCTCATTTATTCCCATTAGCTGCTCGTCATGTGTATTTTGAAGCATCAGCAATGATCATCGGTTTAATTACCATTGGTCATGCATTAGAAGCGCGGGCTCGTAGCCGTACATCAAAAGCATTAGAACGCTTAATTGATCTTCAACCTCAAACTGCGATTGTGGTTGAAAATGGCCAAGAAACAGAACGTCCACTAAGTGCTGTTATAAGTGGCATGGTTTTACGCTTAAAACCAGGAGCTAAAGTTGCAGTAGATGGTTGTGTTATTGACGGTAACAGTTACTTAGATGAATCAATGCTGACAGGTGAACCTTTAGCGGTACACAAAAAAGCAGGCGATTACGTTCGTGCAGGTACCATTAATCAGCAAGGCAGTTTACTGTTTAAAGCGGAACATATTGGTAGTGACACCATGTTGGCGCGTATTATTCAATTAGTCCGTCAAGCACAAAGTAGTAAACCTGCACTGGCACGTTTAGCAGATACTATCTCAAGTATTTTCGTACCAAGTGTCATGATTATTGCCATAATAACCGCTGTGGCTTGGTATTATTTTGGTCCGCAACCGGCTTCTGTTTATATGCTTGTTGCCGCAACAACAGTACTTATTATTGCCTGCCCATGTGCATTAGGCTTAGCAACACCAATGTCAGTAACCGTTGGTGTTGGACGGGCCGCAGAGCTAGGTATTCTCATTAAAGATGCCGAAGCAATGCAACAAGCCGCAAGTATTGATACCGTGGTATTAGATAAAACAGGTACTTTAACTGAAGGTAAACCACAAGTTGTTGATTATAAAATTTATAATGCATTAACTCGTGAACAACTGATTCAATTAGCGGCAAGCTTAGAGCAAGGATCTGAGCATCCACTTGCCAATGCAATTGTTAAATCAGCACAACAACAGCAATTAGAGATCTACCCTCATAGTGACTTTATGACATATTCAGGACTCGGTGTTTCAGGGACAGTAGATCAACACCAACTTCTGTTAGGTAATGCTAAATTCATGGTTCAGAATAATATTACGATTAACCATGCTGAAGCAGATTTCAATTTCATTGCTAACCAAGGTGCGACACCTGTTTATCTGGCACAAAATGGTATTTTAGCGGGAATCATTGGTATCAGTGATCCATTACGTAAAGATTCATTATCGGCCGTTAAACGGATGCAAAAGATGGGTCTTAAAGTGGTTATGCTAACAGGTGACAGTGTTAAAACTGCCCAAGTTATTGCAGATAAACTCGGGATCACTGACGTCGTTGCTGAAGTATTACCAGATGGTAAAGCGGCACAAATCACCTTATTACAACAACAAGGCCGACGCGTAGTTATGGTGGGGGATGGTATTAATGATGCGCCTGCTCTAGCACTGGCTGAAGTTGGTATTGCAATGGGTAGTGGTACTGATGTTGCGATTGAAAGTGCACAATTTACCTTAATGCGCCATTCACTACACGGTGTTGCTGATGCATTAGAGTTATCAAAAGCAACACTACGAAATATCAAAGAAAACTTATTTGGTGCCTTTGTTTACAATACTTTAGGCATTCCAATTGCTGCTGGCGTGTTATTCCCTCTTACAGGAACACTGCTTAGCCCTGTTATTGCAGGTGCAGCGATGGCGTTATCATCCATTACTGTAGTAAGTAATGCTAACCGGTTACGTTTATTTAAGCCAAGCCGACAAGATCAGGAGAAATAATATGTGTTTATTATTAGGCGTTGCAGCAATTGGATTTATTGTCTGGTGGTTCTGGCTTAATCCACGTTCTCGTAATTCAAAATAATACGAGTCCAGTAACTGGATAATCATATTAAGGCTACTTCGGTAGCCTTTTTTGATCTCGTTTTCTATCAATCTTTGATATAAATTAATCAATATTATTTAATTTATGGTGACGCATGTTCAAATCTCTCTTATCCAAAGCATTATTGGTGCTGCCTTTTATTGCCCAACCGATACTTGCCGATCCTATTGTTTGGAAAATTTATGACCAACAGCGTGAATTTTATGTTTTAGGTTCTATTCATGCGGGTAAAGAAGCAATGTTCCCCCTACCTGATATATTTCTCGAACAGTGGCAACAAGCTGATGCCTTAATTGTAGAAGCTAATATACTGCAACAATCAACAGCTACGCCCACACTATCCCCGCCCTTTACGCACCAAGCATTACCTGAACCAGTACTCAAAAAATTAAAAAAAATCACTACCGTATTGAACATTCCATTTGAAGCATTATTGCAACAACCACCGTGGTTAACGGCCGTAACGCTACAGCTGGCGCTAGCTGATAAGCTCGACCTTAAAGCAGATTATGGTATCGACTATGTATTATTACAGCGCGCACAACAGCAGCATCTTCCTATCCTTGAATTAGAAAGTGTTAGCCAACAATTTAAGATGTTAGAAAACCTGCCAGAAAATGGCGCACCAATGCTAATTGACACTATTAATGAATGGGACCAAACCCAGTCATCATTACGTTGCTTAGTGAAAGTGTGGCAACACGGAGACAGTGAAAAACTTGAACAACTTTTTCAAGAAAGCCAATTTGATCCAACCACTGATGATGCTTTAATTTTTAATCGTAATAAGCATTGGGCTGAAACACTCACACACACCGCCCCCTATCAATCAGGAAAATTTATGATTGTGGTTGGTGCCTTTCATTTAATTGGCGATCAAGGACTGCCTAATCTAATGAAACAACAAGGATTTAAGGTTGAGAAAATCACCTCCAGTACAGAAGCTAATTGCAACTAAAGTGGGGTTTTCTTAATAGTGGTCGGTGAAGAGCAATATTTTAATAGAATTGATTAACTGACCGTATTTGAAAGCCTTCGATTCCTTATCGTCCTCGTGGGTATTCAACGATAGCAAGGTGAGTAATTAACATAACGAGATGAAGGGGTTATCATCCGTCATCTCGGAAGGGAGGCACGAGCTATCCGTGATCTATTCATCACGCACTTGAGCATTAAAGACGCCCTATCGCTGCGCTCCATAATCTTACTGCCAGTAATGGCGAAAGAGGACTTAAAATTAGCTCATAAACTTATTATAATTAGTATTAATAGTGATCAGTGAACCCCCGACCCTCAGGTCCGCCACACCTAACATCAGAGATGCGCTATCAAACTACGCTATTCACCACTTTCTACAGACGAAAAAAAACCTGAATCTTTCGATTCAGATTTCTTAATAGTGGTCGGTGAAGAGCCAAGGTTCTAATTTCGGTGAACCCCCGACCCTCAGGTCCACCACACCTAACATCAGAGATGCGCTATCAAACTACGCTATTCACCACTTTCTACAGACGAAAAAAAACCCGAATCTTTCGATTCAGGTTTCTTAATAGTGGTCGGTAAAGAGCCAAGGTTCTAATATCAGTGAACCCCCGACCCTCTGGTCCGCCACACCTAACATCAGAGATGCCCGACTAAACTGCACTATTCACCACTTTCTACAGGCGAAAAAAAACCCGAATCTTTCGATTCAGGTTTCTTAATTGTGGTCGGTGAAGAGCCAAGGTTCTAATATCCGTGAACCCCCGACCCTCGGGTTATCCAAGCTACTATCTATTTTCTACAGACGAAAAAAAACCGCATCTTTCGATACGGTTTTCTTAATAGTGGTCGGTGAAGAGGGATTCGAACCCCCGACCCTCTGGTCCCAAACCAGATGCGCTACCAAACTGCGCTATTCACCGACTAATTCTTTTCTAGGAACGCTACTAGAAGGGTCAACCCTCTGGTCCGCTATTCCTAACATCAGAGATGCGCTATCAAACTGCGCTATTCACCGACAATGTTTAGGCTTACAAGGCCAAGGTCTCTAATAAAAGATAACCTGAATAATGGGGTGGCTAACGAGGCTTGAACTCGCGACAACCGGAATCACAATCCGGGACTCTACCAACTGAGCTATAGCCACCATTGTAAGTGGTCGGTGAAGAGGGATTCGAACCCCCGACCCTCTGGTC
>NZ_PYOO01000030.1 GCF_003026395.1 Photobacterium iliopiscarium
CAGTACTTGAAAGCACTAGAAGCATGGGACGCTGAGTTCCCTGGTTTCGAACACGAAACTGAAGGCGCAGAAATCGAAGACGGTAAATACCACGTTCTTTGTATCAAAAAAGAAGCACTATAATCGCTTAATGCGCTAGTGTGACAGCCTATCAATCCCTCGCAGATAACTGCGGGGGATTTTTTATATCCCCAATTAACACATCGCAATTGAACTCAATCTCCATTCCCCGCTCGATACTTAATGATAATTTATACAAATTAAATATTTCTTAACCCACTATTCAAAAAATATTTCAATTTTTAATAGTGAATTTATTCGCATTAATAAAGCATAACTATTTTTTGCAATCATTTTAACCTCTTTTAAATTATCACCCAGTGAGAATTTCAAGCTATTGTAAATAAAGACTTTTAATTACAAAAAAATGCAGCGAATTACATTTACATACTATTTGTTAAAAATAATGGTCGAATAATGATACTTAAAATCAAAAGACCCACTAAAAATGCAATGCTTTATTCCGTTTTTATTGTTTTATTTTTATAAAAACAGCGCATTATATGTTCCGAAAGCGAGATTAATTATTCGATTTAAAATATATTTCTTACATTAAGAGTTATATTTTAATTATTTTATAATAAGTAAAATAAAATAATTAAACTCCTTTATATAATAAATAACGCACCATGGATCTGGTTTTATTTATATTAATATAAATCCTATTTTAAATATGATTTACATCCCTTCTAATCACAGGTGAATATAATGTCATCAGATACTGGCACTAAAAAAATGGGCCTTGTCGGCTTAACTGTACTTGTTGCAGTTAACATGATGGGCTCCGGTATTATTATGCTACCGGCAAGCTTGGCGCAAGTTGGTGCAATTTCAATGTTATCTTGGATTGTAACTGCGTTAGGCGCAATGTGTATTGCTTATACATTTGCTAAATGTGGTGCATTTTGTAAACGCTCTGGCGGTATGTCAGCTTACGCAGAAGAAGCACACGGAAAATCATCTTTCTTCATCTCTTCTTATACTTATTACGTGTGTTTAGTTATTAGCTGTGTGGCTATTGCCGTTTCTTGTTTAGGCTATATCAAACCATTTATGCCTTGGCTTAATACACCAATACACACTTTCTACGGTGTAGTGGCTATCCTTATCTTCACCATGGTAGCTAACTTTGGCGGTGCGAAAATCACAGGTCAAATCTCAGCATTCACTGTTTGGGGTATCATTATTCCTGTTGCTGGTCTATCTATCATCGGTTGGTGGTGGTTCGATCCACAAACATTCATGAGCGCATGGAACCCACACCACGACACTACAATGCACTCTGTATCTTCTGGTATCGCGTTGACTTTATGGGCATTCCTAGGTATTGAATCTGCTGGTGCTAACTCTGATGCGGTTGAAAACCCAGAGCGTAACGTACCTCTTGCAGTATTATTTGGTACTGGTTTCGCAGCGATTGTTTACATTGCTTCAACAGGTGTTATTCAAGGTATTATTCCTAACTCTGAACTTGCAGCATCAACTGCACCGTTTGGTCTAGTATTCAGCCACATGTTCAACCCTACTGTAGGTAACATCGTTACACTAGCAGCAGTTATCGCATGTATCGGCTCACTACTTGGCTGGCAGTTCACTAACGCCCAAGTTTCTAAAGCAGCGGCTGATGAAGGTTTGTTCCCTAAAATCTTCGCAAAAACAAACAAAGCAGGCGTGCCTATTATTGGTATGTTAATCATGCTAACCGCTGAGATCATTCTTGCGGTAATGACTATCTCTCCTAACTTGATCAGTCAGTTCAACGCACTATTGAACCTAGCCGTATTTATTAACATGGTACCTTACATCCTATCAATGACCGGTCTTGAAGTACTGCTTCGTAAGAACAAAGTATCTACAAAACAATACCGTCTTGGTGCAACCGTGGGTACATTAGCTGTTCTTTACAGCATCTACGGTGTGTACGCTTGTGGTGCAACCGCAGTATTCGGCGGTACTATCTTGACACTGCTTGGTTATATCTTCTACGGCTTCATCGCAGCACGTGATACTAAGCCAGAAGTTAAAGCAAACTAATTAAAAGATTTAATAAATTCGATACTAAAGCAATTTATTAATAACTAACTAGAACGGAAATGGGAATAAATAATAAATACGCTCACAATTAATAGTGATATTAATAAACAGCATTATTTATTCC
>NZ_PYOO01000031.1 GCF_003026395.1 Photobacterium iliopiscarium
TTGACGTTAGCAACAGAAGAAGCACCGGCTAACTCCGTGCCAGCAGCCGCGGTAATACGGAGGGTGCGAGCGTTAATCGGAATTACTGGGCGTAAAGCGCATGCAGGCGGTCTGTTAAGCAAGATGTGAAAGCCCGGGGCTCAACCTCGGAACAGCATTTTGAACTGGCAGACTAGAGTCTTGTAGAGGGGGGTAGAATTTCAGGTGTAGCGGTGAAATGCGTAGAGATCTGAAGGAATACCGGTGGCGAAGGCGGCCCCCTGGACAAAGACTGACGCTCAGATGCGAAAGCGTGGGGAGCAAACAGGATTAGATACCCTGGTAGTCCACGCCGTAAACGATGTCTACTTGAAGGTTGTGGCCTTGAGCCGTGGCTTTCGGAGCTAACGCGTTAAGTAGACCGCCTGGGGAGTACGGTCGCAAGATTAAAACTCAAATGAATTGACGGGGGCCCGCACAAGCGGTGGAGCATGTGGTTTAATTCGATGCAACGCGAAGAACCTTACCTACTCTTGACATCCAGAGAATTCGCTAGAGATAGCTTAGTGCCTTCGGGAACTCTGAGACAGGTGCTGCATGGCTGTCGTCAGCTCGTGTTGTGAAATGTTGGGTTAAGTCCCGCAACGAGCGCAACCCTTATCCTTGTTTGCCAGCACGTAATGGTGGGAACTCCAGGGAGACTGCCGGTGATAAACCGGAGGAAGGTGGGGACGACGTCAAGTCATCATGGCCCTTACGAGTAGGGCTACACACGTGCTACAATGGCGTATACAGAGGGCTGCAAGCTAGCGATAGTGAGCGAATCCCACAAAGTACGTCGTAGTCCGGATTGGAGTCTGCAACTCGACTCCATGAAGTCGGAATCGCTAGTAATCGTGAATCAGAATGTCACGGTGAATACGTTCCCGGGCCTTGTACACACCGCCCGTCACACCATGGGAGTGGGCTGCACCAGAAGTAGATAGCTTAACCTTCGGGAGGGCGTTTACCACGGTGTGGTTCATGACTGGGGTGAAGTCGTAACAAGGTAGCCCTAGGGGAACCTGGGGCTGGATCACCTCCTTACCTAAAGACTTTTCTGTTTTATGCAGTGTCCACACAGATTGCTTGGTCGAAATGTAAAAGAGCCGACGTAGGTTGCCCAACAACTTGCGTTATGAACATTGTCCCGTTCGTCTAGAGGCCTAGGACACCGCCCTTTCACGGCGGTAACAGGGGTTCGACTCCCCTACGGGACGCCACTTCTCTTCTTTTTATAAAAAAGAGACAGTGCACAATGGGTCGTTAGCTCAGTTGGTAGAGCAGTTGACTTTTAATCAATTGGTCGCAGGTTCGAATCCTGCACGACCCACCATTCTTTCTCACGAAGGAATCAAAACTATCGTGGGCGATTAGCTCAGTTGGGAGAGCACCTCCCTTACAAGGAGGGGGTCACTGGTTCGAGCCCGGTATCGCCCACCACTCTCTAAGTGTTTTCTGCACGGATACGCAGATTTAATGAAGAATTTCTTTATTAAGTCCGCATTTTTGTCGCTAAAAATGATTAGAAAGTGGTTTTCAATAGAAAATTGCATGCTCTTTAACAATCTGGAAAGCTGACTAGTAAATTTAATCGAAAGATTAATTTTAAAAAATGTTTTTATCTTCGGATGAAAACGAGTTCTCAAAACAACACACATTCAAGTGTCTTGTATCGAGTCCGGCGAAAAACCAATGTTTAATATTTTCTTGATCGGATTATTAAACGCAAACCTTGGTTGTTTGAACATACAAGACCTCTTGGGGTTGTATGGTTAAGTGACTAAGCGTACACGGTGGATGCCTTGGCAGTCAGAGGCGATGAAGGACGTATTAACTTGCGATAAGCCCAGATTAGGCAGTAAAAGCCGCTTGAGTCTGGGATTTCCGAATGGGGAAACCCACTTGCATAAGCAAGTATCATTAACTGAATACATAGGTTAATGAGGCAAACCGGGGGAACTGAAACATCTAAGTACCCCGAGGAAGAGAAATCAA
>NZ_PYOO01000032.1 GCF_003026395.1 Photobacterium iliopiscarium
ACGTATATGGACTCCCCGTGTAATGCAAGAGTTTGAGAAAGCGTGTTGGCAAGTGCACGTATATTCGGTTTCTTTATGGGGAGCTACCCCGAACCTGTATGGCTTCATTCACGTTGCAAGGATTCTATACGAGTTAAAGGTGTATCAACACCGTCGTGCCTCTCAGATTTTTCCTTGCCTGCTTTGATTACACGTTATCCACGGTTTCTTGCAACTACATTGGTGAGATATTGCACTTCTTGTTACATCACAACCTTATCTAAGCACTACTAAGCAGGCAGCTTTTCTTGGTAAGGTTGGTTTGATTTCAGCATGGCACAAGCCATCCTGACAGTCTTATTAGCTAATGCTATAACAACTTTATTAAAATGATTTCTTTCAAGTAAGGCTCTTAGCCAGCAACTAAGTTGATCTGATTTATCTTTGATATTACTAACGACAGATCTTGCCCCATGCACAACCACTGCACGTAATGTTCGATCTCCCTTTTTACTTATACCTAATAACTTATTATGACCACCACTACCTGAATGAGCGGGGACTAAACCTATACTGGCACTTGCATCGCGTCCGCATTTATATGCTGAAGCATCGCCCATTCGAGCATAAAGTGCGCTGGCAACTATCCAGCCAACACCTCTTAATGTCATTAGTAACTGACAAGCTGGTATCTGTTTAGCATAAGCAATTAAATAATCAGTAACCTCCTGAATAGGTTTATCAAGTTCAATGAGCTGATTAAGAAGCTGGTGTAAAACAAAACGGGCAGAAGACGTTAATCCATTATTAGGATCTTCCAGCTCAAGAGGCAGTAAAGCACGTAATTTAGTAATGCTCTGCGGGAATTTTATCCCATATTCCAAGGCAAAGCCTCTAATTCGATTTGCTACCGCTGTTCTTTGTTTTATATAACTTTCTCTGAGGTGCAATACACTCGCGATATCTTGCTGCTCGGTTGTTTTGACTGAAACAAAGTGTATTCCTGGACGTTGGGCTGCTTCATAAATAGCAAGGGCATCATTTGCATCATTTTTATTACCCGCTCGATACATCCTGACAATTTGAGGCGGAAGAAGATGAACATGATGCTTATTATTTTGAAAATATCGCCCCCAATAATGAGCAGAGCCACACGCCTCCATATAAATCATAGATGCGGGATATTGGGCTATAAATGTGACCATTTTAGCTTGAGACATTTTTTGATTAGACTTTAATTTTCCATGTTGATTAAACAATGCAACTTGAAAAACGTTTTTAGCGAGATCAATACAAATAGTGCTAGGCTTATTCATGGTATGGGCTCCTTTTTGGTTGACACTATAACTTTAGCTGACAATGTCAGTAAGGTGGGGAGTCCATACCATTGAG
>NZ_PYOO01000033.1 GCF_003026395.1 Photobacterium iliopiscarium
TTATAAGAAATCGTACCCCAAACCGACACAGGTGATCAGGTAGAGAATACCAAGGCGCTTGAGAGAACTCGGGTGAAGGAACTAGGCAAAATGGTACCGTAACTTCGGGAGAAGGTACGCTCCTAGCGGTGATGAGACTTGCTCTCTAAGCTGCCGGGAGTCGCAGATACCAGGTGGCTGCAACTGTTTATTAAAAACACAGCACTGTGCAAAATCGAAAGATGACGTATACGGTGTGACGCCTGCCCGGTGCCGGAAGGTTAATTGATGGGGTTAGACTTCGGTCGAAGCTCTTGATCGAAGCCCCGGTAAACGGCGGCCGTAACTATAACGGTCCTAAGGTAGCGAAATTCCTTGTCGGGTAAGTTCCGACCTGCACGAATGGCGTAATGATGGCCACGCTGTCTCCACCCGAGACTCAGTGAAATTGAAATCGCAGTGAAGATGCTGTGTACCCGCGGCTAGACGGAAAGACCCCGTGAACCTTTACTATAGCTTGGCACTGAACATTGACCCTACATGTGTAGGATAGGTGGGAGACGTTGAAGCAACCGCGCCAGTGGTTGTGGAGTCAATCTTGAAATACCACCCTTGTATGCTTGATGTTCTAACGTTGGCCCCTTATCGGGGTTACGGACAGTGCCTGGTGGGTAGTTTGACTGGGGCGGTCTCCTCCCAAAGAGTAACGGAGGAGCACGAAGGTGGGCTAATCACGGTCGGACATCGTGAGGTTAGTGCAATGGCATAAGCCCGCTTGACTGCGAGAATGACAATTCGAGCAGGTGCGAAAGCAGGTCATAGTGATCCGGTGGTTCTGAATGGAAGGGCCATCGCTCAACGGATAAAAGGTACTCCGGGGATAACAGGCTGATACCGCCCAAGAGTTCATATCGACGGCGGTGTTTGGCACCTCGATGTCGGCTCATCACATCCTGGGGCTGAAGTCGGTCCCAAGGGTATGGCTGTTCGCCATTTAAAGTGGTACGCGAGCTGGGTTTAGAACGTCGTGAGACAGTTCGGTCCCTATCTGCCGTGGGCGTTGGATGATTGAGAGGGGCTGCTCCTAGTACGAGAGGACCGGAGTGGACGAACCGCTGGTGTTCGGGTTGTATCGCCAGATGCATTGCCCGGTAGCTAAGTTCGGAATCGATAACCGCTGAAAGCATCTAAGCGGGAAGCGAGCCTCAAGATGAGTCATCCCTAGACCTTTAAGGTCTCTAAAGGGTTGTTGAAGACTACAACGTTGATAGGTCAGGTGTGTAAGTGCTGCGAGGCATTGAGCTAACTGATACTAATTGCCCGTGAGGCTTAACCATACAACACCCAAGGGGTTTTTCTTCTCTAAAGAGAAGAGACGGACTCT
>NZ_PYOO01000034.1 GCF_003026395.1 Photobacterium iliopiscarium
CACCAGAAGTAGATAGCTTAACCTTCGGGAGGGCGTTTACCACGGTGTGGTTCATGACTGGGGTGAAGTCGTAACAAGGTAGCCCTAGGGGAACCTGGGGCTGGATCACCTCCTTACCTAAAGACTTATCTGTTTTATGCAGTGTCCACACAAATTGCTTGGTTAAAATGTAAAAGAACGTAAAAGACTTGGGTCTGTAGCTCAGGTGGTTAGAGCGCACCCCTGATAAGGGTGAGGTCGGTGGTTCGAGTCCACTCAGACCCACCACTTTTTCTCCCAGAAAAAGTGGCGGTAAAGTCTTTTAAACGTTGGGGTTATAGCTCAGCTGGGAGAGCGCCTGCCTTGCACGCAGGAGGTCTGCGGTTCGATCCCGCATAGCTCCACCACTTTCTAAAAATATTCGTAAGAGTGTCTTTAGAAAGTGGATTAGTCATCTTCAAACATGACAAAAACACATGCTCTTTAACAATCTGGAAAGCTGACTAGTAAATTTAATCGAAAGATTAATTTTAAAAAATGTTTTTATTGCTTCTTGTAAAAGAAGAATAAAAACGAGTTCTCAAAACATACACATTCAAGTGTCTTGATTTTGCTTTCACTTTTTAAAGTGAAGACAAATAAATGAGTCCGGCGAAAAACCAATGTTTAATATTTTCTTGATCGGATTATTAAACGCAAACCTTGGTTGTTTGAACATACAAGACCTCTTGGGGTTGTATGGTTAAGTGACTAAGCGTACACGGTGGATGCCTTGGCAGTCAGAGGCGATGAAGGACGTATTAACTTGCGATAAGCCCAGATTAGGCAGTAAAAGCCTCTTGAGTCTGGGATTTCCGAATGGGGAAACCCACTTGCATAAGCAAGTATCATTAACTGAATACATAGGTTAATGAGGCAAACCGGGGGAACTGAAACATCTAAGTACCCCGAGGAAGAGAAATCAA
>NZ_PYOO01000035.1 GCF_003026395.1 Photobacterium iliopiscarium
ATGACTGACAAATTTATCAAATCAAAAGCGGCTATCGCGTGGGGTCCTAAACAACCTCTTTCTGTTGAAGAAATTGATGTAATGTTACCTCGCGCTGGCGAAGTATTAGTTCGCATCGTTGCAACTGGCGTATGTCACACAGATGCATTCACATTATCAGGCGACGATCCAGAAGGTATCTTCCCTGCGATCCTTGGTCACGAAGGTGGCGGTATCGTTGAAATGATCGGTGAAGGCGTAACAAGTGTTGAAGTAGGCGATCACGTTATCCCTCTTTACACTGCTGAGTGTGGCAAATGTAAATACTGCCTATCTGGTAAAACTAACCTTTGTCAGGCAGTACGTGAAACACAAGGTAAAGGCCTAATGCCTGATGGCACTACCCGTTTCTACAAAGACGGTCAGCCTATCTTCCATTACATGGGTTGCTCTACATTCTCTGAGTACACTGTACTTCCAGAAATCTCTTTAGCTAAAATCAGCAAAGAAGCACCACTTGAAGAAGTCTGTCTGCTTGGTTGTGGCGTAACAACAGGTATGGGTGCCGTTCTTAATACAGCTAAAGTTAAAGAAGGCGACACTATCGCTGTCTTTGGTCTTGGCGGTATCGGTCTTGCGGCTATCATCGGCGGTACTATGGCTAAAGCTAGCCGTATTATTGCAATTGATATCAACGAAAGTAAGTTCGACCTAGCAATGAAACTAGGTGCAACTGAATGCATCAACCCAATGAAATTCGACAAGCCAATTCAAGAAGTGATTGTTGAAATGACTGACGGCGGCGTTGACTACTCATTTGAGTGTATCGGTAACGTTAATGTTATGCGTTCAGCACTTGAGTGTTGTCACAAAGGTTGGGGCGAGTCAGTGATCATCGGTGTTGCTGGTGCAGGTCAAGA
>NZ_PYOO01000036.1 GCF_003026395.1 Photobacterium iliopiscarium
GCACGTTCGATACCCATATCGGTACGGAACAAGTTTTCGCCGAAGAATTCAAAGAATTGGTTACCAGCAGGGGTCTTAGTAAAACCGATACCACCTTGGTGACCAGGTGCAGACCATGAGTACTCATGGATGTCGTTGTAGTGCATCATCGCTTTCATGAACGGTGGTAGCACTTGTGCACGGTAACGACGCATTGAAGCAACGATACGGCCAGCAACGAAGTCAGCAGTGTCTTCTAGTACTGAGTAACACTCATCAACACGTTCCATTAACTGGCGGTTGTTAAGGATAGACGTACGAGCACGCTCTGCTAGTAGAAATACAGGCACTTCAGATTGACGAGCTTGAAGTGCGCTTAATAGCTCAACTTCTTCGTTAGAATTAACGATTTGCTCTTCAGTTTTTTCAAGTGCTAATACTAGGCTATCAATTTGAGTTGATAGAATAACCGCACGCGCATCTTCATAAGAAGTGGCTGTAATAATTTCGATAGAGCGGTTTTGTAGTTCAGCAACAAGCGACTTAGTTGCGCGGTCTGCAAAGCTGTTTGGAGTAATATTTTGGTGCTCGATAACGAGAGCACGCATTTTATTTGTACTACTATTATTGTTCATAATAACGCCTGAATAAAATGGTGGATAACAGGTGTGTTTTAACCCGACATAATGACTATGAAGAATTAAAAAGCCTGACCGAATATTTTAAGAAGGGAATAAATAATGCTGTTTATTAATATCACTATTAATTGTGAGCGTATTTATTATTTATTCCCATTTCCGTTCTAGTTAGTTATTAATAAATTGCTTTAGTATCGAATTTATTAAATCTTTTAATTA
>NZ_PYOO01000037.1 GCF_003026395.1 Photobacterium iliopiscarium
AACAGATTATATCGTTGCTTAACACCAAACTTCAAAAGAGAAGAAATGGTGCCTCGAGGCGGAATCGAACCACCGACACGAGGATTTTCAATCCTCTGCTCTACCGACTGAGCTATCAAGGCAACGGAGCGCATTAAAAAGGTTTTTGGCCCTGGCGTCAATGGTTTTTTTTTAAATAGTTACTGACATTATCTTTTTTGTTCTGATTGTTGGTATTTTGAACGTGAATGTTTGGTTTTCTGATGTTTGTTAGTTCAAGGTAGGAAAAAGAGTTTGATGCAGTAAGGGTAGTAAAAAATGAATTAAAGAAAAATTAACGGTATTTTTTAACGTAAAAAGACCGATTGATTTTTAGTGGTGAAAATTAGATCAAATATTCAGACGCATTATTTACTTGATGTGTTTAATTTGGTCATTTTTACAGTAAGGCTACAAATTTAATCCCGTTATTCTCTACAGTGAGGTTACGAACGAGATAGGGAATCTACTGTTCACGCGTTGTAGATTGATTGTTTTGGCTGGCATCTTTTAGGCTCAATCACGTTGTGAATAGATCACGGATAATAAGCTGTGACATTTTTGAAGTGGCATATAAGTTTAATCCCGTCATTCCCTATAGTGAGGTTACGAACGAGATAGGGAATCTACTGTTCACGCGTTGTGGATTGATTGTTTTGGCTGGCATCTTTTAGGCTCAATCACGTTGTGAATAGATCGCGGATAATAAGCTGTGACATTTTTGAGGTGGCATATAAGTTTAATCCCGTCATTCCCTACAGTGAGGTTACGAACGAGATAGGGAATCTACTGTTCACGCGTTGTGGATT
>NZ_PYOO01000038.1 GCF_003026395.1 Photobacterium iliopiscarium
GCTAGGAGCGTACCTTCTCCCGAAGTTACGGTACCATTTTGCCTAGTTCCTTCACCCGAGTTCTCTCAAGCGCCTTGGTATTCTCTACCTGATCACCTGTGTCGGTTTGGGGTACGATTTCTTATAACCTGAAGCTTAGAAGCTTTTCCCGGAAGCATGGCATCAATGACTTCACTACCGTAGTAGCTCGACATCGTATCTCAGCCTTAAGATGAACCGGATTTGCCTAATTCATCAGCCTACATACTTGGACCTGGACAACCGTCGCCAGGCTCACCTAGCCTTCTCCGTCCCTCCATCGCAATTATAAGAAGTACGGGAATATTAACCCGTTTCCCATCGACTACGCCTTTCGGCCTCGCCTTAGGGGTCGACTTACCCTGCCCCGATTAACGTTGGACAGGAACCCTTGATCTTCCGGCGAGGGAGTTTTTCACTCCCTTTATCGTTACTCATGTCAGCATTCGCACTTCTGATACCTCCAGCACACTTTACAATGCACCTTCAACGGCTTACAGAACGCTCCCCTACCCAATGTGAATAAATTCACATTGCCGCAGCTTCGGTGTATAGCTTAGCCCCGTTAAATCTTCCGCGCAGGCCGACTCGACCAGTGAGCTATTACGCTTTCTTTAAATGATGGCTGCTTCTAAGCCAACATCCTGGCTGTCTGAGCC
>NZ_PYOO01000039.1 GCF_003026395.1 Photobacterium iliopiscarium
TACAACCCCAAGAGGTCTTGTATGTTCAAACAACCAAGGTTTGCGTTTAATAATCCGATCAAGAAAATATTAAACATTGGTTTTTCGCCGGACTCGATACAAGACACTTGAATGTGTGTTGTTTTGAAAACTCGTTTTCATCCGAAGATAAAAACATTTTTTAAAATTAATCTTTCGATTAAATTTACTAGTCAGCTTTCCAGATTGTTAAAGAGCATGTGTTTTTGTCATGTTTGAAGATGACTAATCCACTTTCTAAAGACACTCTTACGAATATTTTTAGAAAGTGGTGGAGCTATGCGGGATCGAACCGCAGACCTCCTGCGTGCAAGGCAGGCGCTCTCCCAGCTGAGCTATAACCCCAACGATATAAAAGACTTTACCGCCACTTTTTCTGGGAGAAAAAGTGGTGGGTCTGAGTGGACTCGAACCACCGACCTCACCCTTATCAGGGGTGCGCTCTAACCACCTGAGCTACAGACCCAAGTCTTCTAACGTTCTACATTTCGACCAAGCAATCTGTGTGGACACTGCATAAAACAAGAAAAGTCTTTAGGTAAGGAGGTGATCCAGCCCCAGGTTCCCCTAGGGCTACCTTGTTACGACTTCACCCCAGTCATGAACCACACCGTGGTAAACGCCCTCCCGAAGGTTAAGCTATCTACTTCTGGT
>NZ_PYOO01000004.1 GCF_003026395.1 Photobacterium iliopiscarium
ATTTCCAATTATTACCCTTTGTTGGCGCAGAACATCAAGCTAAAAAAGCGGGAATAAACTTTGCTTTTGCCGATTACCTCGAACTTATTGATTGGACTGGTCGCTGTATTCGAAATGATAAAAAAGGTTTTATTGCACCTAATCAACCCAAGATTTTACAACAAATGGGAATAACAGCAGGTGCTTGGCTTGAACACAGTGAACAGTTTATGGAACATTATGCCAACGTGAGTGGTAAATGGTCTCAAATGTGTGCCTTCAAACAACGTATTGGTGGACATTGGTGTAAAGGGAAGTCAGCGAGTTATCAGTTACATCCTAATTAAATATAGCTCCTTATAATCATATGAAAATACGGCAATAATCATCAGGATTGTGGGCGTTGTTGATCCTGAAATATGGGAATAAGCCTGATTTAACCAAGAATGTAAAAAATAAGCGGTAATTTTTACAGTAAAAGAGTCTGTTGCTGGTGGAATGGTTTGCTTTTTTTGCGGTTCAATTTAAAAGCAAAATATATGGCTGTCCAAATTGTTCCATTAAAGTAATGACTAACACAGTGAGATCATAGTTTACGAAATCTAGCCGTTTTATTTAGTACATTAATCATGTTTAATAAGGCGTATTATTATTCATAGATTATTCTATTTACACAGTTTTTGGGATTGAACATGCTTTCAGTATTCAACGCAGCAGAATTGTTCTCACTTATTCTTACTATCGCGACCTTGATTACAGGCCTTGTTTTCGCATTAGATAAGTTCGTATGGCAACCTAAAAGAGAGGGGCTGACAAAGGAGAGTACATCAAGTTGGGTTGCTCAAGCACGCTCATTGTTCCCTGTATTGTTTGCCATTTTGATTATTCGATCATTTATTATCGAACCTTTTCAAATTCCAAGTGGCTCAATGCAACCAACCTTGCTTCCTGGTGATTTTATTGGCGTAGAAAAGTTTGCTTACGGACTACGCGATCCTATTTTCCATAAAACATTAATTCCAACGGGTAAGCCACAACGTGGTGACATTACCGTATTTATTGATCCGTCTAACCCAAAGATCGATTTAATTAAACGTGTGGTTGGTTTACCGGGTGACACCGTTATTTACCAAAACAAAACGCTGTATATTAAACCGGCTTGTGATGGTCGAAAAGTCTGCCCTGTTGCGCAAGAAGTACCTAAACAATATGTTGGTTTAACTAACTTTACTGAGCAAGGGGTGCGATTAGATGAATACAACGAGCAACTAGGCAAAGTTAATCATCACATTTTGCGAGATCCTGCATTACCTGAACAACTTTACCGTTATTACCAACAGCCAGGTTCACCAATGGGCGTATGGGTTGTACCAAAAGGTCATTACTTTGCGATGGGTGATAACCGAGATAACAGTTTAGACAGCCGTTACTGGGGCTTTATGCCAGAGCAGAACTTAGTTGGTAAAGCGACCTTTATTTGGATCAGCTTTACCTTCAATCATGATGCAGGTTCAATGTGGCCAAGTTGGTTACCTAATGGTGTTCGCTTCAACCGTATTGGTCGTATTCATTAGAACGACGACAAACAGTAAGCTCAAATAATAAAACCGACGTGCAAATAACTCGTCGGTTTTTTTTTGATTCTATTTTATTTCAAATAAAAATATATGGCTGTCCAATGTTAGTCGGTCCAATAGTCGGTCCAATGTTAGTCCGGACTAAAAATTACTTTTGTGCAGAAAGTCGAGTTGCTAACCAATTATCTACAGCTACTTTACCGCCACCAGATAACATCAAAGACACACTTGCCGCTAATAGTGCTAACCCAAATTCATAACCACCATTAGACATAAACAACCCATTAGGTAAATGAACACTTACAATCGCAATCAACATAGTAAAGGCTAATACCAGCGCGGATGGTCGAGTCAATAAACCAAGAATAATAAATAGACCACCAAAAAACTCAGCACTGCCTGCTAAAAATGCCATAGCGACACCCGGTGCTAGTCCAATAGATTCAAAGAATTGTCCGGTTCCAGCTAAACCATAACCACCAAACCACGCAAACAGTTTTTGAGAACCATGAGCCATAAATATAATACCCACAGGAATACGAAGTGCTAACGTGCTAAAGCCTGCATTTGACGTTAATAGTTGCTCGATTTTCTGTTTCATTTTATGTCCTTGCTAATTCAATGTAAGAGGATTTCCCTCTCTGCTGCTAAATTATTATAGATAATTGGTTCTCAAAGAAAATTGGAAGTATTTGAGTTTATAGTTCAATTTTTTTGAATGTATAAATAGACATGGTAGGGTACGTGAACTTGAATTCACTATATGCTGTCATATTATGGCTTAATATCTTTAAAATGAGGATCGTCATGCAATCACCCATTACTCTTGATGCACTAAGAGCATTAGATGCCATTGATAGAAAAGGCAGCTTTGCCGCTGGAGCCAAATCCTTATTTAAAGTCCCTTCTGCACTCACTTATACCATTAAAAAGCTCGAAGACGACCTTAATGTGGTTTTGTTTGATCGTTCAAAACAAAAAGCGCAGTTAACTTCAGCAGGCAGATTAATTTTAGATCAAGGACGAGAAATTCTGATAGCTACCGATAAATTAGAATCGGCAGTAAAGCAACTTGATTCTGGGTGGGAAAGAAATATTATCATCTCAAGAGATACCATTATCCCGCTAGCTCCATTACTAGAGTCTGTTCTTGAGTTCAATAAATTAGAACATGATACCAATATTACCATTTCTGAAGAATCACTTGGTGGAGGGTGGGATGCGCTGCATAGTAATCGTACCGATATCGCCATTGGCGTTTCAGATCACTTACCAAAAGGCGAGTATCAAATAAAAGAGATTGGTAGAGTCGATTTTCTATTTGTAGTAAGCCAGAGTCATCCCTTAGCCCTTATAGAACGATCTATCGAAGCCAGTGATTTATTGCTTTATCCCTCTTTAATTGTATCTGATTCTTCTGTATTACTGCCCACCAGAGACATGGGTTTGTTTAAAAGCAAACAACAAATCCGCTTTAAAACCATGCAGGCTAAAATTGAGGCTCAGACAATGGGGCTTGGTGTCGGTTTTTTACCTCGTCATTTAATTAAACAGCAACTACATGACGGTATTTTGATTGAGAAAAAATGCACAGTGCCAAGAGTTAACCCGCCTTTATTCATTGCTTGGCATAAAGATAACGATGGTAAAGCGTGCGAATGGTTAACCAATGAATTAATCAGTAAGGCATGGTTGTAATGGTTTGTTTTATAACTATCACCGCAAGCATTGATAAGTAGATGTACCTGATTGCCACCGTTTTCAGCGACGATGGTATGATGAAATACATTGGCTTTCTCAACGTCTTTGAAGCAAGCTAACCTATCAGAAATCAAGAAAAAAACATAGAATAGCCATAATTTTGAGCTTTTAAGTGTAAATGAAAGTCAGTGAGTTATAGCTTCTTAGAATGAGATAAAAATACCGCAATAACGGTTAATATTGTGGTTTTTGGTGATCTTGAAATATAGAAATAGAATCGATTTAACCAAGAATGTAAAAATAAGCAGTAATTTTCACAGTAAAAAAAGCTGTTGCTGGTGGAATGGTTTATTTTTAGGGCGCTATTTAAGAACAAAATATATGGCTGTCCAATGTTTTATTTGATGCCAATATTTTACTGAAAAGTCCAATAGTAAATGCAAAACTTACCCCGTCATTCCCTACAGTGAGGTTACGAACGAGATAGGGAATCTACTTACAGCATGTTGTAGTGTTATTATTTTTGCTAGATGTGTTTCTTTATTTAAATAAGAGAAAGATAAACTATATTGCACTTTTTATACTGTTAATAGATACCCGAATTAGTATTAGGAATAAAGCTAAAAGGAATATATCTAATTTTGTGACTTATATCGGGTGGTAAATATAATAATATGTTTGATTTATAATGTTGTTTGTATAATGACGAATAAAATACGGGCGTAGGTTCAAAGAACAAATTCGGGCAAGTTGTTAATATAATAAGTTGTTATGTTTTGGAGGATAGTTAAAAATTATTATGATAGAAAAAGAATTAGAACAACTAAAAAAAGATATCTTGTATACTGTGGAAAATAGAGAATACCCATCAAATAAAGATAAAATGTTAGTTATATCAAAATATTACAAATATATATCTAGCTCAATTTTAATTAATCCAGTAATAATCAAAAGTGATAGGGATTTGTTAAGTGAATTTGAAGCTGTATATTTTTGGTTAGAAGAGCAATTTACATATTTGCCAGAATCTTTAAGTATGCAAATTAAAAAAATACATGATGAGAATCAGCTTTCCACTTTATTTGCAGTACTGTTTAGTTTAGACATCGATGATCTTGATAAATTTTATAAACAAAAAGAACGAGAAAATTACCAGGGTATTTTAAAGTCAGTATTCAACTTGAAGATAACAATATCCACACCAGAAGCTTATGAAAATATCTCAAATAAACGATTAATAAATGCGAAGATAGCACTAAATCGATTATCTCAAATGGTTAAATTTGCAGCATCTAAAGTTGATAATGATTATTATAATCCTGAATTATTTCAGGATTTTTCAGATAATTATAATCCAGAAATCATTAATAAAAATAAAATATTATCATTAGTTTCGTTGTTTAAATCACAGTTGGAAGGTTTAAATAAAGACAAAAATGTTGATTTATTGTTGGAAAAACTAAATAGTGTTGAAAAAGAAATTAATAAAAGAAAACCTCATTGGGGAATTATATTTTCAACATTATTTGTCATTTTTGGTTTTACTGCGGATTTGAAAACTATTAGTCCTGAAATATATGAAAAACCATTTAAAACAATAGAAGCTATTATAGTAAATTTACATGAAGATGGTCAGGTTAAGAAAAGTCATACGTCTACACTTATTGAACATAATAAATGCACTCAGGCTAAAGATACTTTGCAATTAGAATAGAAAACATAACAGATAAGGATATGTGTCGCGCAGCCGACACCTATCCGAAGTGTTGGACAAGCCCGAGCAACCTTATATAAGTAAATATTGAAAATATCTTAAAGGGTGGTGCTGAAAAAGTTTGTTGGAATTTTAAATGATAATATATTTAAAGTTAGTGAAAATTATTATTTGTTGAATGTGATTAGTTATTTAAATAAGAAAGAAATTGTTTAATATTATTATTTAATTTATCAGGATGTTTTTATTTTTGAAAAAAATATAGCTTTTTATTCAATATAAATAACTTTCAACGGTACGTTTTGCGTGTTTTTTGATACATGTATTCTTTTATGTAAGTTAGAAAGAGAGAAGTCATATCGCACTTTTTATACTGTTAATACATACAGCAATTAGTCTTAGTAAAAAAGTAGCAACTAAAAGGCAGATGCCCGATTTTGTGACTTCTATCGGGCAATCAATGTAATAATGTTTTTGATTTATAATGTTTTTTGCATAATGACGAATAAAATACGGGCGCAGGTTCAAAGAACAAATTCGGGCAAGTTGTTAATATAATAAGTTGTTAGCAGTCTCATTGCAGTATCCAGAATAGGTAGTTATAGAGTGAAATATAAATTTACAATCTCAATATTTAGTATTTTTGCCGTAATAATTTTACTTTTATATGTTACAGAGTTCCATGGTGGGTTATCCGACTCACATTCAGTATGGGGAGAGTTTGGTTCTTTTTTTGGTGGTGTTCTAAGCCCGATAGTAAGTGTTCTTGCATTTATCGGTCTTCTGTATTCTATGGACCAAACTAAAGCACAGTTTAAACAACAAAGTGAAGAAAACTCCTTTTATTCTTTACTAAATTTTCATCATTCAAAGACTAACCAAACTGTATATAAAGATTCTGTTGGTTTTGATGCTTTCAAAGCTTTATCGGAACAATTTGATATTAGCTATAATGATTTTTGTTTCTCTATTGCCAGAAGAAAAATTCAGGAAGATCCGTCTGAACTTCCAAGTTTTGGATACGATTTTCTATCTCGTATTATTAAAGAGCGTTCTCCATTAATTGAAGGTACTGGGAGAGATTTAGTTATTTACTATTTTGGGCTAAGTGAAAATAAAAATGAATTATTTAAAGGTCTATTTGACGCAAGTATTATTGATGATGAAAAATCTAGAATTGAAGCTATTGGAGATACTCTGATAAGGCAAATGAAACCAGATGAGCGGGTTAAAATAATAGGGGATATCTATAATAACTTTTACCACGATTATGGTCATATATTAGGGCATTATTTTAGAAATCTTTATTACACTCTTCAGTTAGCAGACGCTTCAGATAAGAACGATTCATATGCAAATATATTAAGAGCGCAGCTATCAAGATATGAATTGAACCTTTTATTTTACAATGCATTGAGCAAGTATGGGTCAACCAAATTTAATACTCTATTAGTTAAATATAACATTCTTAATGGTTTATATAATTGGGATGTTTGCTATAAACCTGAACCTGATGATTTAAAAAAAGATTTAGCTCTTTTAAATTGATTAAACTGCTAACAAGGCGCTTAAACGGAACTAAAACAGTGGGTTACGTTTCGCTTCGCTACACATTTTAACCCACAATTTTAGTCCGCTTAGCGCGACGTTATATTCACAAAGCTTAAAAATTGAATCCGCATTATCTCCGTACAAGTTGCGCTTTGGTTGTTTAAATCTTATACTCAGGTTAATTACGGAGTTACTCCGTACGATTGGAGGTTTTATGGCTACTGCAAGACTTGATATCCGTTTGGATGAAGAAATCAAAGCTAAGGCTGAGAAAGCTTCAGCTTTACTTGGTTTAAAAAGCTTAACTGAATATGTTGTTCGTCTAATGGACGAAAATTCAACTCAGGTAATTTCTGAGCATGAAAGCATCACTGTTGAAGCAAATGTATTTGACCAATTCATGCTTGCTTGTGACGAGGCTAAGGCTCCGAATAACGCATTACTTGAAGCTGCAGCATTTACTAAAAGTGGTGAGTTTAAGTGAGTTATTCCAAAACTTTCAAAGAATTGGATAAATCACAGCATGATAGAGCATCATTTGACTGTGGGGAAAAAGAGTTAAATGATTTTATCCAAACTCAAGCTGCTAAACATATGCAAGCAGGTATTAGCCGCACAATGGTTTTGCCTGCTTCAGTGCCACTACTAAATCAGAAATATCCAATTTGTTCATTTTATAGTATTGCGCCAAGTTCGATTAGCCGTGATACGTTGCCACAAGCGATGGCTAAAAAATTACCACGCTATCCAATTCCTGTTTTCCTTTTAGCTCAACTTGCGGTTCATAAAGAATTTCATGGAAGTGGGTTAGGTAAAGTTAGTTTAATCAAAGCTCTCGAATATCTTTGGGAAATTAACTCCCACATGAGAGCTTATGCCATTGTTGTCGATTGTTTAACTGAACAAGCGGAGTCATTCTATGCAAAATATGGTTTCGAGGTTCTTTGTGAAATCAATGGTCGAGTAAGAATGTTCATTCCAATGAAAACAGTCGGCCAGTTATTCACTTAGACGTAAGAGTGAATATAACAGATAAGGATATGTGTCGCGCAGCCGATACCTATCCGAAGTGTTGGACAAGCCCGAGCGGCTTTATATAAGTAAATATTACGAATATCATGAAGTGTGGTGCTGAAAAGAAGTCGAACATTATCCTTATTGTTTTACGTTTTTATCTGGGTCGAAAAATCCCCGCCAATTGCATGACATGCTGACAGCATGGACAAAAGGGTTGTGCCGTTAAACGGATAACTTTTTGTTGTGAGGGCAACGTCAGTTTCCTTGATAACATAAAGGCATATTGGATCAGTTGAAGTTGTTTCTTCTCATGCCCTCGTAATATCACTAACTAACTTCTAGCTAACTATAAACTTCAAAACCAGTAACTTAGCTGTAAGACGAGTAAAAGTCAGTACAGCTAATCAGTTATTGCTTCAGCCTTTCTGATACTGATCCAAATCGAAAAGTTTATCGCGTATCGCCCAGAAGCGGCCATTTTTACGGGCAATGACGATCTCTGGCGGTCTTAACCGATGTTCGTTATTCGCCACTTTTGTCGGGGCGGTATCGATAAAGGGGCGATGCTTATCCACTAAGTGCGGATTAATGAACTTGGTGAGAAAGTCACTTTTTTGAGTCTTGGTTGATAACTGCCAAATCTCGTTAATTTCATTGTCTTCTTCGCCAATATAAACCACTTTAAGTTGTGGCTTACCAAACTTATTCTTACCCGGTTCTAAACGCATATCGGTGCATTTCATTATCATTGCATCTTTGAGCTTTAATGCTTCGCGTAGCTTTTTATCAGGGTCAACCATCACTGCATTGCACTGATGACAGCGGCGGGCGGCAATGTCGTTATCTGCGCCACATTCTTCGCAATATTTAGCGCGGAAACGGTAGCCACATTCTTCACGCTCACCCGTATCGTCATCTTCAAAATAGCCTTGGCAACGACGACCATAATGCTCAACGAGGAAGCCAGCAGGATCAAGCTTGCCCCAAAAGCTATTGTTGAAACCACATGCAGGGCAGGGAACCATTATCACTTCACTGTCGCCATTCGGTTTAGGATCACCTACTTCAGGTTGATAGAGATCGTAACAGTTACCCGCATATTCAAGAATAAGGCAGTCTTTTTTACCTTCAAATAAACGTAAACCACGGCCGACAATTTGTTGATAAAGGCTAATTGATTCTGTTGGGCGTAATACGGCAATAAGATCAACATGAGGCGCATCAAACCCCGTTGTTAATACAGATACGTTAACAAGGTATTTGATTTTTTGTGCTTTAAAATCATTAATGATCCGATCGCGTTCATCAAGGGGAGTATCGCCGATAACAAGTGCGGCATTTTCATGTGCGAGATAGCCCATGATCTCTTGAGCATGATTAACGGTAGAGGCAAAGATCATAATACCGCGACGATCTTTGGCGTAATCGATGACTTGTTCGATGATCATTGGTGTAGCGCGCCCTGATTGCTCGATTACACTATCAAGTTCTGATTCTTTATAATGACCGGTATTAGATGGTGTTAACGACGAAAAATCGTAGCCTAATACCGCCATATCCATCACTTTAGGCTCAGTTAAAAAGCCTTCATCAAGCAAGTAACGAATGGGTAATTCAAAAATACAATCACGAAAGAAGCGTTCAGTTTCCGTTTTTACTTGACCACGAGTATGGTATTTGTAAATCCAGCCTGTACCTAATCGATAAGGGGTGGCAGTTAATCCAAGCACTTTGATATTGGGATTAACGGTTTGTACATGTGTAATAACTTTGCGGTAAGCGCTATTTTCATCATCAGGTACGCGATGACACTCATCAATAACGAGTAATGAAAATTGTTCATGAAATTTATCAAGACTGTTTGCCATTGATTGAACGGAAGCAAACACCACTTGTTGATCGGTTTCTTTACGGCCTAATCCCGCAGAGAAAATAGCTGCTTTAAGACCATAGCTTTCATATTTAGCGTGGTTTTGTTCCACCAGCTCTTTTACATGAGTGAGTACTAGAACGCGGCCTCTAGCAATACGTGCTAATTCTGCGACGACGAGGCTTTTTCCTGCGCCTGTAGGCAGAGCAAGAACGGCGGGTGTGCTATGTTTGCGAAAATAATGAATGGTAGCGTTAACGCTATCTTGTTGGTAAGGACGTAAAGTATACATACAGCAAATCTATGACAAATGAACTGCTACTAGTGTACATTTAACCAGTATTTTGGCAAGTGTTAACAGCAGCTAAACAGAGAGCAATAATTTACTGAATTAACATTGAATTAGGTTGGTTTTGTAAAATAAAACTTGTCAAGGAAATAAGTTTTATTTTGCGGTAATCGCTATGGTCGTTATTGAATTTATATATTGCATAAATAGGGCAATGTAGTATTAATAATAATGTTACATTGTAACTTAGCTATGATTTTACCTATAATTTAAAAACGACGACCAATGCTTTATATTCTCAGAATTATTATCGTTTTATCGGCATTTTTATCATGGTATGCCGCTGCGTCTACTACGCGAACGACTGCTCATGTGACGGTGCATCATTCACGTATTCATCGTCATTACTTACATAAAAGTAAACGACATGAACATATATTACACCATAAACACCATGTACGTAAGCGCCATCACCTGACAAAGTTGCAAGAGCGACGACACGTGCGATTGGTAAGGAATAAAATTTTTCATGCATATTATGGATGGAAAGGGACACCTTATCATTTTGGTGGCTCAAGCCATCGAGGGATTGATTGTTCTGCATTTGTGATGAAGATGTATCGTCAGGTATTTCATCGTGATTTGCCTCGAACAACATTAGGGCAAGTGAAATTAGGTCGGCGAGTTAGTAAGAATCAAGCCAAGTTGGGCGATTTAGTTTTCTTTAAGACGGGTCGTAATGAACGTCATGTGGGGATTTATCTTTCTAATGGTGATTTTATGAACTCAGCAAGCTCGCGGGGGGTGTCTATTTCAAATTTACATCATACTTTTTGGAAGCGGCATTTTTGGCAGATTAGACGATTAGTCGCCATATAATATGTAATAAAAACGGAAGCCTTGAGCTTCCGTTTTTTTATGGCTGAAATCTATGCCGGGGTGTTATGGTTTTGTCCAGATTCGAGTATTTAAATCTAATTCTTCCACAATATTAATCACAAATTTTAGATCATAATAAATAGAAGCAATAAACGTTAATGAGTCGGCTTGTTGGAATAATTTAGGTTCAAAATAATTTTTAGAGCTTGAAATCGCGATATACAGATGATCATTAACAAATGAGAAGGCTATTGTATGATCCGAGCGATTACTGAAATTAATTAGTCGTTGTATCATGGCGGGTGATAATAGATAACGGGCTTCAACTTGATCGTTACTGTACACATTGAACAGTTGCGTAAACTCAGGATCTTCAAGAATAACTTGTTGTTGGTTATTACTGAATATGTCAGAGAGTTTCTGACCCATTGCGGAAAAAATACTGTGATTCTTTGGCATGATGGTCGTTTGACCGGAGAAATGCTTATTTGCATCAGCAACGAAAAAGAGCCCTTTAAAAATAGTGTGCCATTGGTCTTGGCTTTTACCATTGTTATCTCGACCTTGGGTTTTATATTCCGTGTGCAACTCAGAAAAACGTAACGATGTTTTATCTATGTGACCTTCAATAAAATCTTCACCTCGATAACGATCATAATGACGACCAAAAAGGGCACTATTTTTATAATCTTGTTTATCAATGCATTGTGTCGGTTTGTAATTAAAACTGTTATCAATTGAACTTATTAATTTGGTGACAATTTTATGTTTATAATCTTTTTTATATTGATCCCAGCGTTTGCTGTATAAACGGTGCATAACGATCGCAATGATAATTGAAAAAATGATACCAAACGCCTGAAAGTTATACATAAAGCTTAATGGAATGATCGTCACGGCAAAACCGATACCAAGCAGTAATGAGATCCAATATTGTTTTATGACTTGTTTACGATCCTGATCAAGCGCTTCAAGCTGAGGTTTAAGATGGGTTTCGTAAAGTACAGTCAGTTTACTATCCATGAATAATTATGTCCTACTGCTTAAATAAATGTGCTGCATCAATGTTGGTGCGTTCTACGTCTGAAATTTCAAATAACGGTAAAGTGGTTAACAGCATTTGGTTGGCGATAAAGCTTGATGGAAACATTTCAATGGCGTTGTTATAACGTGTTACTGCGGCATTAAAACTACGACGAGCGGCTGAAATTTGTTCTTCCGTTTCATTAATCGATCGCATCAAAAAGATTGTGTTTTCGTTCGCTTTTAAATCAGGGTAGGCTTCAACCGCAATTTTAAAGTGAGAAACGGCATCTGATAGTTGTTTATCTAACTGAGGCTTATTTGCTGTATCGATATTGCATGATTGCTGTCGTAATGCGGTTAACTCGGTTAATACTGATTGCTCATGTTTCATATACGCTTTGGTGGTTTCAATTAAGTTAGGGAGTAAATCAAACCGTTTTTTAAGCATGACATCAATGCTTGCCTCTGCATTTGCGACTTGATTTTTCTTACCAATAAGGCTGTTGCGCATTGCAATATATAGCCCAGCAACCAGTGCTATAAAGACGATTATACTTATTAACATTGTTATTTCCTTTATATAAACCAGTGGCGAGGAGCAGGGGGTGTGATTGCCCGTATTCAGGTGACCCTTTAGTTATAACGAAAAAAGCCCTGTTAAAACAAGGCTTAAATTTAGATTAATCGTTATTATTAAGTTTATTTATGAGGCGATAGTGGCAGCGACTGGGGATTCTGTTAAGTTTTTTGTTATCATGCAAAATTGACGACGAGGCGTAAAGCCATGCTTTTCATAGAAATTACGTGCACCTGCATTACCGATATTGACCTCAAGCGATAACGCTTTAACCCCATCTTGAACAACTAATGTTTCAAGTTGTGGTAATAGCTCTGTTCCAATGCCGTGTTGACGCCAATTCGCTTTTAAATAGAATTGATCGATTAAACCAATTTTTCCGCCATGCTCAAGACTGAAGCTATAACTAACAATAATATGCCCAGCAATATGTTTAATGCCGTGTTGTTCTACTTCAATGAACCATGCCTGTCCTAATGCTGGATTACTTAACAGCTGCTTTACCGCGACCATGGTTTGCTCTGCTTTCTGAGGTAAAGCTTCGTAATCAAATAATTCATCGATTAACTGAAGAAATTTATCTAATGAAGAAAGTATTGGTGTGCGAAGAGAAATGTTCATACTGAGTCCCTAAGTTAAAGCTTTACCATTGAAAGCTTTATTGGTTACAACGTGTGAGTAAGTTGTTGTATTTGCATAGAGTGGATGTTTTTTTAATTTGTAATCTAGCAGATATATGACAATTGAGTCATAGAAATGTTCATATTTTTAATTAAATAACGGCAGCGTTAACTATTTTTATTTTTGTTCGTTGCCGTTTCAATGTGTTTAAAGCATGAATGTGTTCGAAAATGAAGTTTTTAATGCATATCTGTGATTTGCTTCCTATAATACCAAATCTTTTGTAAGTAGCGGAGCCAGTCAATGAGGCTTGATAAATTCTTAGGTACCACTTTAGGTATCACCCGTAGAGAAGCCGGTAAACTTCTTCGTGATAAAATGATTGAAGTTGATGGCGAAATCGTTCGCAGTGCTTCTTTCTCTGTCGGTGACGATAATAATGTAGAATTTAATGGTCGTCCACTTCGCCTGCAAGGGCCTCGTTACTTCATGTTGAATAAACCACAAGGTTTTGTGTGTTCACATGTTGATGATTTCAATCCGACTGTTTTTGTATTGTTTGATGAAGTTAGCCCTGAAAAAATGCACGTGGCTGGACGTTTAGACAGTGATACAACCGGTTTAACGTTATTAACGGATGATGGCCAATGGTCACACCGTATTACGTCACCACGCCATGTGTGTGAGAAAGTGTATTTGGTAGAAACCGCCGATCCTATTGTTGCTGAAAATATTGCACAATTTGAAGCGGGTGTGCAATTAAACGGTGAAGAAGGGCTTACTCGTCCTGCAAAATTAGAAATTGTAGGTGAACGTGAAGGTGTTTTAACCATCACTGAAGGTAAGTACCATCAAGTGAAGCGTATGTTTGCAGCGGTAGGTAACCGTGTTGTTGGCTTACATCGTGACCGTGTTGGTTCACTTGAATTAGATGAAGATCTTGAACCTGGTCAATACCGTCCATTAACAGCTGAAGAAGTTGCATCTTTTTTAGCTAAATAATATTACGGATTGTTTTCATTGTTAAAAAAGCATAAATATTATTATTTATGCTTTTTTTTTATAATTAGATACCCAACGATTATTATTCTCTTAATTAAGACAAGTTAGACTTTTTTTATTTCCTATTAGGAAAGAATGATCCGCATTTTTTAGCGTACAATGACGCTATTATCTCGTTAATAGCAATTATATTTGGCCTATCGTTGTTATTTTTATAAAAAGACCTTTTATGACTCAACAAGCCTCATCTAAATTGAGTTTACAGCTCATTCTCATTCTCGGTGCAATTGCCGCTTTAACACCTTTTGCTATTGATATGTATTTGCCGGCAATGCCAAATATTGCCAAAGATTTTTTAGTTTCTTCTGGTGCCGTTCAAGTTACTTTAACCGCGTATACCGCAGGTTTTGCTTTTGGTCAGTTAATTCATGGCCCGTTAGCTGATAGCTATGGTCGCCGTCCGATGCTTATTGCAGGAACGGTGAGCTTTTTAGTGTTAACTATTTTAGGCGCATTAAGTACTAATATTACTGAGTTAACCATTGTGCGTGTGGCGCAAGGTTTTGCGGGTGCGGCGGCGGCGGTTATTATTGGTGCGCTTGTGCGTGATATGTTTGAGCGCGAAGAGTTCTCTCGCACCATGTCGTTTGTGACGTTAGTGATGACCATCGCACCGTTAATAGCCCCTGTTTTGGGTGGTCATCTTTCTGTGTGGTTTGGTTGGCGTGCTGTTTTTTGGGCGTTAGCGATTTTTGCTGTCATCGTTTTAGTGTCTATTTTATTTAAAATTAAAGAAACACTGCCGAAAGAAAAGCGGATCCCATTTCATTTATCATCAATTATTAAAAATTACAAACGGCTGTTATCTAATCCGGTTGCGTTTGGCTTAGTGTGTTGCAGTGGTTTTTCTTTTGCTGGTATGTTTACGTTCTTAACCGCAGGCTCTTTCGTTTATATTGATATTTATGGTGTTAGTGTTGAGAATTTCGGTTATTACTTTTGTTTAAACATTCTGTGCATGATTCTATTTACTAGCATCAACGGTCGTTTTGTGAAGCGCAAAGGTACCCATTGGATGCTACGGTTTGGGTTAGCGATACAATTGACCGCTGGCGTGTTGTTATTTATTGGGCAATGGCTAGGTTTAGGGTTATGGGGCGTTGTTATTCCTGTTGCGTTATTTATCGGTACACTTTCTACTATTGGTAGTAACACCATGGCGTGTTTATTATCAAGTTATCCGCAAATGGCGGGTACTGCATCTTCTTTAGGTGGAACGTTCCGATTTGGTATTGGCTCTATTGTCGGTGGCCTTGTTGCATTAATGCCTGATAGTAATGCATGGCCAATGGCATTGACCATGACATCATGTGCTATATTATCGGCTGGTTTTTATTGGTTCCTTGCACGCACAGCTTAGAGGCTGTGTTGTGGTTTGATATTTTTGGATTGTTTGAAATAAATCATGACCATTTTTTTTAATGAAATTTACAATGTAGTTAGTAGTGGGTTAACCGCTTTACAAGCAGCGCAAGCAACAGGTAAAGCACAGAAGAACCCTGTCAGTGAAAGTATATTTTTAAGTGCTTGGGTAACAAAAGTACTTAAACAACATAGTTTTGATCGCTGTGTAGTGAAAACATTGCAGGAATGGCAGCAACAATCACGAACAATGGGTAAAAATGCACAGCTAAAACTGCATTTTGAACGTTTAGCTGAAACTTACGCTAAAGTGACTGATGAGCAAGGGCAATCAATTGCTATTACATCAGCAGTAATGACAACGTTTTATACCGCGTTAGAGCAGCAAGATTGGCTAGTGACTAATGAATACGAAGTGAATCGTAAAGTGAGTCACCACACAGATGGTAAAGCATCGTTAGTTGTTTGTTCTACGCAATATGCAGCAGCAATCAATGATGAAGGTGAGCTAGTTAAACCGTTATCATTATACATCCGTGGTAATGTGCAACAGTTTATTGATATTGCTTACCAACACAGTATTTTGTTGTTTAAAATCACTGACTATAAATCGAAAGTTAAATTTCATGGGGAATATATTATTTACCCATTAAATACGGGAACTCATTTGCCAGAGCTACCGACTCGAATACTATAAAGTAAATTAATTTTACAACTAAGCCGCATTATTGCGGCTTAGTTGTCTGTGAGATAAACGAAGAAAGAGAGGGTAAATAGCGTTAGGTGGTTATCGTGTTGGTCTTATTGAAACCGTCTTATTAATGTAATGAAAGAGTGTCAGTGTTATCGCAAGGATGGCACAGACGATAAGTGTGATACCAAGATCGCCCACGATTGCCGCTTTATGTAAACCCGCCCCAATGATGAGATAATAAAATAACCCCAGTAATGCGCCAGCAGTGCCTAAATGATCACGGTAGTTATTTAATGCGGTACTTAACAAGTTAGGTAAAGCTAAACCAAATGACAATGATATAAAAATCATCGGTAAGAAAAACCAAATTGAGGTTTGTAATAGATAAACACCAACACTACTTATAAGCAGTATGATAGATGCAGCGGTGATGATAGTTTGTGACATGACGTGTCGACGAAGTAATCGCATATTAAGCATTGCGCCAAGGATTGAGCCTAACGCCAGTACAGCGCTGGTATAGCCGAATAATTTAATGCTGACATGTAACTTTTCAAACATAAAAGGGGCAAGGCTGTAATAGGAAAATAATGCAATATTAAAGATAGCCACCATTAACATGATGTACCAAATATGAAGATCTTTCAGCATTTTGGTGCCAACAGAGAGCAAACTATCTCGTTGGGTTTGAGTCGGTTTTGTTTCGGGTAATTGCAATAAGCTCCAACAGAGTAATCCACTGGTTAGTATTATCATGCCGATAAACACCCATTTATAGCCGCCATTAACGGTTAACCAACTGCCCGTTATCATGCCAATAATAGGGCTGATACCTATGGATGTCCCAATAATAGAAAATACCCGTCCGAGCTCTGCACCTTGATAACAATCACGAAGGATAGTTTGGGTACAGACTGAGCCAACTGCCGCTCCAAAGGCACAACAACCAAAGCCGATCAGAAGCAAGGTAAATGTTGATGCAAATAAAGTGATAATGGCTGAGCTAATAAAAAGGATTAACCCAATAAGCGTTGCATAACGTCGACCAATGATGTCGCACATTCTGCCCCAAAAAACGACCCCAATAGCAAACGCGATAAAGAACACTGACATGCCTTGTGCTGCGGTTGAACCCGTGACGCCAAAATGGGTTTTAATGGAGGTTAGTGCTGGGCTATACATAGTTTCGATGATTTGCGGAAACATTAATAATGTCACTGCTAATGGTATAGAAATTTTATTAATATTGTTATTCATATGATTTTTATACATTCCATGATGTTGTTCTAAAAATAGAAGATAAAATTATTCTTTTTATTAATGCGTAATATAGCTATCGTGAATATACGTATTGTTTCATCATGGTAATTATTATAAGGTGCTCATTTTTGAACTTATATTAATATAAAGACTATATATATTAAATTAAGGACAGGTGGCGTCAGTAATGGCATATATTGAAAATGGTCAACAATTTTGTCCCAATGACTTTGACGGGTTAGTGATCGGTCTAGCGGCGAATATCGGTGATCATAATTCTGGCGAGCATCGGCATGATAAAGATCAACTATTATTCTCGCATCATGGTTGTATGGTGATCACCCTTGAAGACGTTAAGTGTGTTTTACCCCCCATGCGCGCAGCTTGGATCCCAGCGGGTATGTTGCATAATGCGCAGATGACCAATGTTACGCATTACCGTTCGTTGTATTTTGACTCATCATTACAGTCACAACTTAGTCGTGAAATGAAGATTATTGATATTAATCCATTGATGGCGATACTGCTTGAAAGAATGTCGATGTGGTCGTTTGATAAACCTAATAATGAACAATTAAACGCAGTTAACCTATTGATAGAAGAGATTAATTTTGCTACTGAAAGTCATTTAAATCTGCCGTTACCTCGTGATGTTAGATTGGCTAAGTGGCTTGAAGGGATTAACTGTCCCGATTTTATCGCACCGACGTTAGCTGATCTTAGCCTGTTGGTAGGGGCGAGCCAGAAAACCATTACCCGTATTTTTAATAAAGAAACGGCAATGCCATATCAAAGTTGGCGTCAACAATGGCGGTTGTTAGCCGCCATTGAATTATTATCACAACAGCAGCGTATTTCTGATGTTTCATATCGATTAGGTTTTGCGAATGATAGTGCTTTTATTAGTTTCTTTCGTCAAAAAACAGGATTTACGCCCCTTAATTTTATGCTTGAATTCAAATCGTAATTTTTAAACACGTTATATTTTTATAATAACAGCGGTAAAATGGATATTTGTTATAATTGGCTCATTTTTTGCGAAGATTTAACGCCAAATAAACATTTAAATAACCTGTAATATTGTAGAATATATATCTTATGCAAAGCTCTCATCTTGATATTTTTTAAGTTGAATATTCATATTAATAAGTCATGATAGGCTTGGCAATTATAACAATAATGCTGTTAATACTGAGATAGCCATTATTGTTATTATGAGGGAGGAATAACAGATTAATAGGGACATCTATGCCTGTTTGTTGTACTGAACATCAGTCTACTCATATTTCAACACCATTGATCTTATCGTTTGATGAGACATTGACTTTCTTTCCATTTGTACTGGAGTTTTACGATTGGCGAGATGGTTTGATTATGTACCGCGCTTATCGTGATGGACACCGTGAGTTATTAGAAGGTAGTTGTTCATTTTATATCGAACATATTGAATCACTGGCTGGCGGCAAGGCGTGGATTGAAAGCATTCCCGCAGGATTGGTTGATAAAGCCCGTGCTTACGCTGATCTTGGTGTGTATATGCTCAAAATGGCGGCAATGAGTGATAAAGCCCGCCATTTATTAGCCCAGCGACCAATGTTGCTTTATCTAATGTGTGAACGTTATCCATTAGATCATGAACAAGTGTTAGCTTTATGCGAATTAGGTCAACGTAAGATTTTAGCTCATTTAGGCTTAGCATCGTGCCGTTCAGCATTGCGTTTTATTGATCGTATTCAAAGTGACTTTTCTACCCGTTCAGTGGTGATTGTGATCCATCGTTTGCTCGATCCTGAAATGATGACATTTAAACTGTTTCGCCATTATTCAGCGATCACCACCTTAACGTTGCAAGTATATTTACAGTGGCCAACATTAACGGGCACAAAATTAGGCTTTTATTTAATTAAAGCGTCACCGCGAGAACGACTGCGAATTAATCAGATATTATCGGATGTGTTTCAGTTAGGTTATCGTGTGCTTGATGTTGATTCAGTGCGACGTATTCATGCTGTTACATCGTATGATGAATTGAAAAAGTTACATGATCGATGGCTAATTGCTCAAAAAACAGCAAAAGTTATACCAGATCCAAGTTGCGACAAGGAGTATGAGATTCCTTATGATGGCAATAGTAATATTGTACCGATTCGAAATTATCAGCAGCTTGAGCTTGAAGGTATAGAACAAAATCACTATGTCGCTATTTACCATCATCGGATTATTAAAGGTGAGTATTTAGTGTATAAAATGCATATGCCAGAACGCGTCACTATAGGGTTAAAGCGGCATTATTTAGCCAGTGGACGTGCAAGTGAAACGTATACTGTCGATCAAATTCAAGCGCGAAATAATCGTTTACCGTCTTATGAAACCTTAGAAACGGTGTATAGCTGGCTTGATAGCGTTAGAAAATAATGCCGAGATTATTGTCGGTATATTAAGCATAAAATTTAAATCGCATATCATGTATTTATCAATATGCGATTTAAGCTTTAGCCGTTAATTTTTAATTAAGATCAGAGCGTTTCAATATCAAGTTAGGATTGGGGCAGTTACGTAAGTAAAAATCTAACTCAGCGGGATCAACAACGCCAATATAATCGTCAGTGTTGGTTCCCATATTCTCAATGATTTGTAAATGAAGGTGCGGAGCCCAACCACCATTTTCTGCTGTGGTGCCGATAGCCGTAAATTGTTGACCTGCTTGTATATGATCGCCTACGTGCCATTGCGTATGCGCAGCTTGGTGAAGATGACCATATAAAGTAAAAAAGTCTATTCCCTTAAGCTGGTGGCGTAAAATAATAGTGGGGCCATAATCACCTTCATTTTGGTGATTAGCCATACTATGGATTTTACCATCAAGCGGTGCAAATACGGGGGTTAAAGAGGGGACACCCAAATCGATTCCCATATGAACAGTACGATTTTTACTGTCACTAAAATTCGCTTTATCTTGATAAATTAGCCGTTGTTCTGCATAACGCCCAATCACTATTTGTGCGTTCATGGCTGTTGACTGACGGGCTATTTCATCAGCAAAACTGTGATTGGCGCTAACACTTTGCCAAAGCGCACTAGTAGGGGAAAGATCAACAATGAGTCCACGCCCAAATTGAAGTGGCTCTGGGATCACCGCATGAAATTGATGAGCTTGAAGTGCACTGATTAATGGTGTCATGTCTGTTGTCATATTCATCATCTTAATTAGCCACTGTAACGAGCGTTGCTGCCTTTTTAGGGACGATAATCATCGCAATTACATAACCGACGGCGGCAATTGCTGTCGGTAGAATTAAATCAATATTGACAAATACACTGGTTAAATAGCCACTTAATGTCCACGCAAGGCCTACCATTGCACTCGACATTGCCATAACCCAACCTTGATCCGCTTCACTGGCTCTATCTGATAATGCCGTAATGTAAAAAGGAAAGGAGATCGCCACCATAACGGCGGTAAAAATCATTGCGGCAATATGTGTATTGGGTGTAGGCGTTATTGCTAATAAAATCATACCAATCGCAGCAAATAGGGTCGTGATCCGTAATGCTGAGAGTACGTTAATACGCGCTAAAATCAGCCGAGGAAGAAATAATAACGAACAGATCATGACCACACCAATCGCCATCATAAAATATTGGTAGAAGCTGCTTTCTACACTAATGCCCCATTTTTGAGGGAAAATAAACGCGATATTTTGAAAGTATAAACTCCAACTAAACTGGCAAATAAAAACGATCGCTAAACAAGCCAATAAGCCCGGTTGGCTACGTTTTAATGGGGCAACAAAAGAGAGTGGATTTTCATTGTGTAAGGTAATTTGTGGTGGTAACCGAACAAGATTTAGTAGTATTAAACAAAAGATAGCAATAATAAGACAAGCGTAAAATGGTGCTTGAGTGCCATAGGTTGCTGATAATTTACTGCCTAATGCTGGCCCAAATGACATAGCCGCTGTCATTACGATCGCCACCATACTCATTAATGTCGCTTTGGTTTTGCCTCGGCTATTATCAGCAAGAATCGCTTGTGCAATCGGCTGGCTAGCAGAGCCAAGGCTATTGATCATGTTACCTGCAAATAATAATGCAATAGATCCGATCACAATGGCATAGATAGGCATCGCAAAACCAATCGCAGCAATGATCAAACATAAGACCATGGTTACTTTACGGCTAAAGCGGTCAGCAAAACGGGCAATGAGTGGGGTAAAAAACATGGAGATAAAAGGAGCGGCTGACATTACCGTACCAAATAAAGTACGACGTTGTTCGATTGGCATATTTTGTGCGATAGCAAGTGAGTGATCAGTTAAAAATAAACTCACATACGCTGGGATCGTAATAAAAAAGCCCGCAGAGCCAAGGAAGATAATGCAATAGAGCGTAAATAAGGTGGTAGGTTTTAACGCCAAATGGTAGGTTGTCGTTGGCATGTGTCGTGAGATCCTGACTGCGATAATAATCGACTATTTTAATCAGGTATTACGATGAATCAAGTTATTACTGGTTTGGATATTAATAAATTAACAACGCCTTATGAGTAAATACCAATCACAAGGCGTATGTTTAAGCGAGTAACAGCGAGGATCACTGGTTAATAGTAATCTCAGTGTCCAAGTCTTTTAACGCCATTTTTTGAATGTTAATGCCAAACATCATCATGATAAGGCACCAGTTTAAGTAAGGTAATTTACCTGCACGTAAACTGTCGGTGACGTTTTCTGGTTTCCAGTTAAATAATGCCGCGATATTTTCAGTAGTCATTTCTGCAAATAAACCACTGTCGATCAATTTAGCAAACTGATCGCTAGTCGGGCAAACAAACGTATTTTGACTGCCAAATGCAGATGGCTTAAATAAGCGTAATACACGTTTGATTTCTTCAACTTCAATTACTTTACCATTGGTTGCGATGTTTGGTCGGCCAATCAGTGCGGCAATAAAACACCAGCAAGGGTAAGGAATTGAAGAAACATCTAATGGCTCTTTTTTATATTTAGCCGTCCAATTACAGATGTTTTTTTCTTGTAAACCAGTTGCTAATGTAAGTTGTTTGTTATCATAACCATTATCTTTCAATAGGTTAATTGCTTCTGCAACTTCAGAAACTAAAGGCTTACTCCAAGATGCAAAAGGGGTAAAAACATTTTCTCTAATCAAAACGATATTCCAATTGACAGTGTAATACAGGTGTTTTGCTAATTACTGACGATCATACGTGTTCGGCGCTGTATGTCTATTAATATCCGTCGTTATAAATGAGATAGAAACAAGATATTCATTACCAGCAGTAACCGTGCTATTTAAAATAAGAGGCCACAAGACTAGACGACTGGTCTAGTTGAGTTTATAGTTACTGTATGAAAACAAAAACAAACGATACACGTCAGCATATTTTAGATATTGGTTACCAACTTGTGGTGACCAAGGGATTCACAAATGTTGGCCTGTCTGAAATTTTAAAAACAGCAGCGGTACCAAAAGGTTCTTTTTATCATTATTTCAAGTCAAAAGAGCAATTTGGTGAGGCGTTAATTCAACACTATTTTGAGCAGTATTTAGAACACGTTAGCGCTATTTTAGTACAAGGTACTGGAACGGGCTTTGAGCGTGTAACTGATTATTTCTCACGTTGGTTAATCATTGATAATGGCACCTGTAATGCCAATAAATGTGTGGTGGTTAAGCTCAGTGCTGAAGTCTCTGATTTGTCTGAACCGATGCGCGAGGCCTTAAAAAAAGGGGCTTACAGCATTGTGAATTTAATTGCGTCATGCATTGATGATGGTATTAAAGATGGTTCAATTACGGTAACAGACAGTCAATTAACGGCTCAGACATTATATCAATTATGGCTTGGAGCGAGTTTGTTTTATAAACTGAGCCAAGACATCACAGTATTACAACAAGCGTTAGTAACAACGAAAGCTCAGCTACAACCCGTGGTTTAGTGACGGTTACTTATTAATTATCCCATTATTTTATGATGGGATTTTTTAAAACTCTGCGCTAGACGACTGGTCTAATATTTAATAAAAAAGAAAAGGATAGCTCAATGACAAACGTAAACCGCAAAATCGTATTAGCATCTCGCCCTGTTGGTGCTCCAACAGCTGATAATTTTCGTTTAGAACAAACCGCTATTCCAGCGATAGCTGAAGGGGAGATTTTACTGCGTAGTGTGTATTTATCATTAGACCCTTATATGCGTGGTCGTATGAGTGATGCTAAGTCTTATGCTGAGCCTGTTGCTGTCGGTGAGATTATGGTTGGTGGTACGGTATGTCAAATTGAGCAGTCTAATCATGCTGATTTTGCACAAGGTGAGTGGGTGTTATCGTATTCAGGTTGGCAAGATTATGCCGTTTCAAATGGTGACGGCTTAATTAAATTGGGTATGCAGCCAACACATCCATCTTATGCGTTGGGTGTGATGGGAATGCCAGGTTTCACCGCTTACATGGGTTTGCTTGATATTGGTAAACCTAAGCTGGGTGACACAATTGTTGTAGCAGCAGCAACTGGCGCTGTGGGCTCAATGGTGGGTCAAATTGGTAAAATTAAAGGTTGTCGCGTTGTGGGTGTTGCTGGTGGTGAAGAAAAATGTCGCTATGCCAAAGACGTGCTAGGTTTTGATGATTGCATTGATCACAAAGCTGATGATTTTGCGGCACAACTAGCAGCTGCTTGTGATAACGGCATTGATATTTATTATGAAAATGTCGGTGGTAAAGTCTTTGATGCAGTATTACCACTACTTAATACGGGCGCTCGAATTCCACTATGTGGTTTGATTTCTCAATATAATGCCACTGAATTACCCCAAGGGCCTGATCGCATGTCGATGTTAATGGGCACGCTATTAGTTAAGCGTATTAAGATGCAAGGCTTTATTATCTTTGATGACTATGCTGATCGTTATGATGAATTCGCAACAGAGATGAGCCAGTGGTTAGCGGAAGGTAAAATCCATTATCGTGAAGATTTAGTGCAAGGGTTAGAAAATGCACCTCAAGCGTTTATTGGCTTATTAGACGGTAAGAACTTTGGCAAACTTGTTATTCAAACCAATCAAGCTCAATAATACGGCAGGTATATAATGATCACACTACATCACTTAAATAAATCACGTTCAAAACGCATTATTTGGTTATTAGAAGAGCTCGGCTTAGCGTATGAGGTTAAGCCTTATTTACGTGACGCTGTTACTTTTTTAGCGCCGCCAGAATTGAAAAATATTCACCCACTTGGAAAATCGCCAGTTATTGAAGACAATGGGGCGGTGATTGCTGAATCTGGCGCTATTACTGAATATTTAATTCAGACCTATAACCCTAATTTAGCACCTAAAGCAGGAACGCCAGCTTATATTGAATATTTACAATGGCTTCATTTCGCTGAAAGTTCGGCTATTTTACCGTTATTATTAAAGATGTTTGTTGCTAAAGATGGCGCGAAAACTAATTTCTTAGAAGGCTATGCGGACGTTGAAGCTGAAAAGGTTATTGGTTATTTTGAGCAGAACCTTGAAGGCAAAACCTATTTAGTTGAAGAGCGACTTACTGGTGCTGATATCATGATGTCGTTTATTGCTGAAATACTGCAAAATAACGGCATGATCGTTAATTATCCGAATATTCAATGTTATCAAGCTCAATTAGCAACGCATGATAAGTTTATTAAAGCGGATCAGATTGAGCAGCAATTAGGTTAATCGTTATTATGGTTTATTAAAGGTCACTTTCGAGTGACCTTTTTTATTTTTATGGTTACCAAGAACTGTGATTATAATTGTTTATTCTTTAATAAATATTGATAAGATAATGAGTAATAATGACTTATTTATAATATGGAAATATGATGAATCAACCCAAGATTAAAAATGTTATCTTTGATATCGGTAATGTTTTAGTGAGGTGGTCACCACTGGAAATAGTAAAACTTACTTTTGGTGAGCAAGTAGACACGACCGAGTATGCGAAACGTATTTTTTTCTCCGATTTGTGGCAACAATTAAATAAGGGTGAGCTAACAGAATCACAAGCTAAATTGGCATATCAGCAACAGTTAGCATTTTCATTTCAGCAAGTTGAAGCTCTATTTTATTATATTAAAGAAACTCAGATTCAAATATATGGTATGCAAGCGTTATTAAAAACAGTGAAAGATACTGGATATAATGTCTATGCATTAACAGATAATGTTATTGAAATTGTTGAAACTTTACAGCAGAGATATAATTTTTGGCCGTTATTTGATGGTGCCATTATTTCGGCTGAGGTGGGTTGTTTAAAGCCTAATCCAGATATTTATCATTGTTTACTTGCTCGTTATCAACTTACGGCTAATGAGAGTGTATTTATCGATGATGTTTTAAAAAATATTGAAGGTGCACAACACGTTGGTTTGTATGGGATCCATTTTGAAAATGTAGATCAATGCCGTTTAGCGCTTAATGAACTTGGAGTGATGGTATAACATTCTGGTGATAAAAATAGCTATCAGCGACTTGTAAACAATGCCCATAACGCAGATATATAATGTTTAGGTTATAAATCAGTGAGTGCGTTATTTTGTTTTATTATAATGAATATATGTATTGAAATAAGTGGGTTGTGATAAACGAAGCATAGTGATTAGTAGTCGTACATGGTAAATTAAGAAACTCATTTAGTCTGTGTTGTTTTGAGTAAGGAATACATTATGTCCCGATGGTTAGCCTATCATGGTGACAGTATCTATTTGGATGAATTAATTTATCAACCTGAACATTCATTAATTCAGCAAAGTGTCGAATCGAATAAAAAACGCATTATTCGTGCAAATGGCGATGGCTTTGGTTTAGGTTGGTATTCTCATCGTGCATTACCTGGCTATTATCATGATATTTTACCTGCATGGGGTGATGAGAATTTACGTTCGCTAGCACACCATATTAGTTCACATCGTTTTATGGCACATATTCGCCAGTCAACAGGCTCTCAAGTTTCACGTGTCAATTGTCATCCGTTTGTACTTGATAATTGGATGTTTTTGCATAATGGTCAAATTAGTGGTTTTGATCAGGTAAAATTCACGTTAGTACGTCAATTAACTGAAGAATTATTCTTAAAGCGGGTTGGAACAACCGATAGTGAATTAATCTTTTTAATGATGATTAAAAATGGTTTAAGAATTGATCCCATTGCGGCGATTAATCAGACGTTATATGAAATTGAACAAGCAATGGAAGATAAGTCGATAACAGGGCCATTAAAAACGTCGCTTTGTATCTCTGATGGTGAGCAATTTTGGGTGGTGCGTTATAGCTCTGATCATCAACCACCCCCTGTTTTTATTCAGTGCTCAACAAATAAAACGATTCTTGCTTCTGAACCATTAGATCATTCTGATTCATGGCAAAAAATCCCTCGCCAAACCATTACACATATTGTGAATCATCATTGTACGCAGTACGACTTAATTATTGATTAACCTGTGGTGTGTAATATTGAAAAGGCAGTCTTTAATAGGCTGCCTTTTTAATATCTGCGATAATTATAACCCGCGATGTTTGCTGTTCTATTCTATTTTCTGTTTTTCGCGATTATAAATAATCAATAGCGTTAATTAAGCACCTTTGAATGGGTAAGTTGCATTGGTGTCTGATGTCATTTTGGTAATAATTCTATTTTGGAGATTACTTGCTGTTGCCATTGCTTGATGAGTAACAGTTAATTCAAAATTGTTTAATAGCGTTTGTGCTTTTTGAGGATCAGTTTTATAGATTGCTAAATAATCTTTTTGCGTTTGTGCCATGAGTGCGGTTTGTTTCTTTTCAAATTCGGCATAAGCTTTTTTTACCATTGGTGCAAACTGATTATAGTCAGTCATCGCAAGGGTTTGTACTTTACGTAGCTGCCAATAGGCTGATGTATTATCAGCTATGGTGCCGACGCCTGTTTTATAAATAGCCGGAATTTTCGCACCTTGATAAAACGCGATGTAAGGGGTGAGATCTGTCATTCCCCAACCGATGTAAGCGATTTCTCCAATAGCTTGAGGTAATGTTGGCTTAATTTGCAGAATATGAGATTGATAGGTTCTAAAGACAGAGATTGGACGATAAGTTTCTTTAGGGTTGACGTTAGCATAAGGGTCGTGTGAAGAACCTTGATAATGATTCCGCAATCCTTGTTTTACATCATTAACCGATAATTTATGAGTTGGAACTGCAAAGACGGGGAAAGCTAATGGATTGGTTAAGGTTGTTTTAATGCCATGGCTGTACATGTGTTGTAAGGTATAAACGCGTGGATAATTATAAAGACGATCGTTGCTGTTATCGACGGAATAGGCGTTATGGAAATTAAACTCACCGTCTTGTTTTGGTTTGTATACACCTTGAGCAATAGCAAAACTGATCAGTGTTGGGCTTGAAAGATATTTATCAGTATTGTTAGCATCAAAATGTTGTAATCGCCCTTGATTGGCAGAAACAAAATAATCGTTATTATCGAGTTTGGTTGCCATCCATTGATGACCACTGCCTGTTTCTAAATACCATATCCCTGTTTTATCAACAAAAGCCACTCCAAATCCTTCTGCTGCTCCTTTTTTTTCAATAATGTTACCTAAGAGTTGAACACCTTCCTTGGCTGAGTGCACCCGCGGTAAAATAACATTAACAATCGAATCTTCATTAATGCCTGTTTGTTCATTATAAGGATCAACCGCAAGTATCACGGGATTATTATAGATAGATTCAGTGGCGGACATTCCAATACCAAGTTCATTAAAGCCCGCTGAACCAAAAGAAGTGTCATGTGTTTTTGCTTTGGAGAAGCTGTTATACGCCAGACTGATTGCAGGTAAAGGGTAAGTAAACGCATTGCTGTTAGATTTGAATGTGCCTTGGGTATTTGTTTGGTGGGGATGATTAAACCAATGTGGGTTAACTAACGGGCTATGATCTGCATTTCTCGCAATAATATAACTGCCATCGGTTGTGGCTTGATTACCGACTAAAATAGTGGTGCAGGCTAAAACAGATGGCGAAAGTGTTATTGCCATAGTGGCGTAAATTAATGTCGACTTCATGATGTACCTCTACATTACCGTTAAAAATCAGCAACTACTATAGGGCATAGAAAGAGGGGAATTTGCGCAAAATATCACACTCATTAAAATGACTGAAACAGTAAATTGGTAACTAAGTTTGCATTGGTTAATCGTGAAATTGTTTGTTCAGTAACTATTTTTTGATGTTCTTTAATTAAAGATTAATGAGTATATTTAATGGTTATGATTATTTTTATTTCTCGATGTGTTGTTTTGTATGACAAATTATAAGTTTTTGTTTTCAAATTACAATCCAATAAAATAGTAGGTTTAATTTCTTTTTCGTTGAAAATCATAGGGAAATTTAACTGGTGTTACAGTTTGGATGCTGATAGTGTGTCTTCCCTCACACACAGCGTGAGACATTTATGCGACGCAATACAAGTCAAATTAGTAACAATGTAATACCAAATATGGTTATGGAACTGAAAGGTTTAGACAATAAACTCGTTCCAGCTCTAACGATTGGGTTTATCACCTTATTCGTTCTTTCTGCTTTAATTGATATGCCCACTTTTACTTCAATGATTCAAACATCATTTAGTTCAGCTGCTCAAATGTTTGGTTCAAGTTGGCAGTGGTTGATGCTTGTTAACTTTTTCCTAGCATTAGTTGTAGCGATTAGTCCATTAGGTAAAAAAGTGATGGGCAGTGTTGCTAAACCAACCATTGGTACTTTCCGTTGGCTAGCAATGATCATGTGTACACTTCTTGCTGGTGGCGGCGTTTTTTGGTCAGCGGCTGAACCTATTTATCATTTCATGACACCATCCCCCTCATTTCCTGGTGTAGAAGGCGGTACGCTTGCAGCTGTAACACCAGCATTAGATCAAGCGTTTTTACATTGGGGCTTTCTTGCTTGGGCTGTACTCGGTACGCTTTCAACGATTGTTTTAATGTATGCTCATCATGAGCATGGGATTAAACTTCGTCCTCGCGCTTTATTATTTCCACTTTTTGGTCATCGCTTAGAAAATCATTGGCTAGGTAGTGTCATTGATGCATGTTCAATTATTGCTGTAGCGGCTGGTACTATTGGACCGATTGGATTTTTAGCGTCTCAGTTAGGTTATAGCCTTGAGTTATTAACTGGCTTAGAAAACAATACTCAATCTCAACTTATTATATTAGCGGTTGTTGTGGCTATTTATTCAGCTTCAGCGGCATCTGGAATGGATAAAGGCTTACAGTGGTTATCACGCCTTAATGTTATCGGTGCATTCGTGCTGTTAGCTGCAATGTTAATCTTAGGTCCAACAACGTTCTTATTAAAAGAATTTGGATCTGCATTTGGCAGTTATCTACAGAATATGGGCACAATGAGTTTGACGACCGCGAAGCCTGAATGGAATTTATGGTGGACATGGTTCTTCTGGGGCTGGTTTATTGGTTTTGCACCGATGATGGCTATCTTTATTGCTCGTATTTCAGAAGGCCGTAGCATTCGTAGTTTAATCTTATGTGTTGCCGTTGGCGCACCCATTGCGACTAACTTTTGGTTTGCAGTGCTTGGTGGTACAGGTATTTCATTGGAACTGAATAACCCAGGTATGATTTCAGGGCCATTAAGTGATGGTGGTTTACCTTCAGTATTATTAGCGACATTGTCTAATTTACCGATGAGTTATATTTTATTACCTGCGTTTTTAGTGTTAACCACAACCTTTGTCGTCACAACTGGTGACTCAATGGCATACTCGATTGCGATGGTCGTTTCGGGTGATAATGAACCTAGTAGTAAGCACCGCTTATTCTGGGCGATTACCATGGGTGTAGTAGCTGCGGTTTTATTACTTGCTGGTGATGGTGGTTTAAATGCACTGCAATCCTTTATTGTTATTACTGCGGTGCCTGTTTCATTGCTGATTGGATTAACACTATTAAGTGGTCCTGTTGCGGCATGGAAGATGACATGTGCATCTAAAGTAGCCAAGGCGGCTTAATGTGTGTGATGTGATTTTTACATTCAGTTAGTAATACAAAAAACCGAAAGTGTTATGCTTTCGGTTTTTTTTATGTTTTTATGTTTTTATTTTGATAATTAGATAAGCCGTATTATTTTGTTTCGATATTGCCTTGTTGTATTTTTGCTTTACAACGTTTAACTAAAGCATGGGTCATGCCACGGAAAATAAATAAATGCGCTGGCATCATCGCGAACCAATACAGTAATCCCATAAAGCCTTTAGGGTGCCACCATGCACGAATGTCGATAGTACGATGATCACCACAATCTTCAATAGTAAATTCTAATCGGCCTAAACCCGGCGCTTTCATACCAAATAACAACGATAGGAAATGATTTTTTTCAAGGCTGATCACTTTCCACGAATCAATGTGATCGCCCAATTGTAATCGTTGAGGATCACGTCGATAACGCTTGAGGGCATTACCGCCAATCATGGCATCCATCCATTCTCGTATTCGCCATAATCCATTGGCATAAAAGTAGCCTTCTTCACCACCAACCAGTTGTACTTGGCGCCATAAGTCTTCACAACTGGCATCTGTTTTAAGCGTGTAACCGGCTTGTTTTGGAAAGTAGCCATAACCTGTCTGCCAGCGTAATAGTGCATCTGGATCAAATCCCCAAATCTCACTGTTAACAACGTCAGTATTCATCGCAAGGGCTTCTTGAATCGCTTCTTCATAACTTATTAAATGCTGAGGTATTCGACGTTGAAGTTCACTGCCATCAGCAAGAAGATCACAACTTAAACCGCCAATGAGCGCGCGAGCAATATTGGTTGGAACCGACGTAATAAAACGGAGCCAATACGTGGCCATTTTAGGGCTTAACCATTTTAATGGAATAACACGAATAGTTTTGCCATGGACTTTACTTAATCGAACCATTTGATCTTTATAGGTCATTTGCTCGGGACCTGCGACATCTAAAATGAGGTTATGATCTGGTGGACATTCGATAAGCTCTGTTAGGTAGTAAAGTAGGTTACGTAGTGCAATGGGTGAATTATGCGAGGTAACCCAACTTGGGGTTAACATTATAGGCAGGTGATAAACAAAGTCTTGCATGACTTCAAATGCCGCAGAACCAGGCCCGATAATGATACCTGCGCGTAATTCAGTAATGCACTTTCCGCTGTCACGAAGAATATTCCCTGTTTCTTTGCGTGCCATTAAATGCTTTGATGAGCTAGTTTGAGATTGTAAAGCGCCAAGATAAACAACATGCTTAACAGCACTTAAACCTAGATAATGGCTAAACTGCCTTGCACAATCGAGTTCAAACTCAATAAAGTCATGTCCATGGTTCATACCGTGAACGAGAAAATAAACGGTATCGATATTTATAAATAAGTCAGTTAAATCTTGTTCAAGTTCTAAATCTAATTCAACTAATTCTAAATTATCAATATTTCCCCAACCACGCTTTTCTAATAGCTTGAGGTTCCGTCCTGTTGCTGTTACGTGATGGCCTAAGTTTAGTAAGTTAGGCACGAGGTGGCTGCCAATGTAACCAGAGGCGCCGACGACAAGAATATTTCTGCTCATTAAATAACCACTCTAAATTCCGTGTTGCGATATAAAGATGCAAAAAATTCCGTTCTTAAATTTTTTAGTATCGCCTTTAAAGATAATGGCTATTTATTGATTAAAAGCAATAATAAACTACAAAAGATGATAGTTTTTGCAGGTTAATATGATTATTATCACCACGTTTATTATGGGTTTTCATGCATATGCTGAAGATGATTCCATAATAATAAATGCAGATATACTTTATTTAAATCAAATTAAAGCATAAACCGTGAATATAGTTGTTGGTTAAATTATATATGTGATTTTATCTCATAGTTATTAAATTCAAATTAAAGATATAAAAATTGTTTCTTAATAGTGGCTTATTATGCCTAGTTGGTAGCTGTTTGTTGTTAAAGAGGAATGTTTTAATAAGATAAGTATGATAAAGGGAAATACTTATATGGCTAAGCTGTTATATGAAGAATAAAATGGGTAATATTGAATAATTATTTATTTTAATTAGCTGGTGATTAAAATAAATAGTGATTAACTTGTCATGTAAGCAAACGTTGGTGATTGAACATGTTACGACTATCTGAACTCTGCAAAGGGTATCTAGACGGTACCGAGTTTCATTCTGTGCTTCAGGGCGCTAATTTATCTTTAAATTCCGGAGAACAATTGGCTCTGATGGGAGAAAGTGGCTCAGGGAAAAGTACATTATTGAATTTAATTGCGGGGCTTGATAAACCTGAGTCCGGTCAAATATGGCTAGGGGATACGGCGATACATGCGATTTCTGAACGTGAGCGAACGGCTTATCGTCGTGAGAATATTGGTCTTGTTTTCCAACAATATAACTTATTACCGACTTTAACCGTGGCTGATAATATCCGTTTTTGTCGCCAGTTAAAGGGATTGCCAGATGATGAAAAATTATGGTTAAAGTTGGTTTCTGCATTGGATCTGATGTCATTATTATCGCGTTATCCTGAAGAAATTTCAGGTGGTCAACAGCAGCGTGCCGCTATTGCGCGTGCTATTTACATGGAGCCAACATTGTTATTGGCTGATGAACCTACTGGTAGTTTAGATGAACGTAATGCTGATGCTGTGATTCGATTACTTATCTCTTTAACTAAACACCTTAATTGCACCTTATTAGTTGTAACTCATAGTGAGAAAGTGGCTGCACATATGCAAGGCCGTATTCGTTTACAGGGAGGTCAGTTACATGTTACGCCCCGTAGCTAGTGCGCTTTGGGGGCATTATCGCCGTCATCCATTACAAATTGTTTTAGTGTGGCTTGGATTAACATTAGGCATTGCACTATTGGTTGGTGTAATGGGTGTTAACCAACAAGCGAAAGAAAGTTATCGTAAAGGTGAGCAACTTTTTTCTAATCCGTTTCCTTATCGTATTCGCCATGTTCAAATTGGTATGAATGTCCCGCAAGGTTTTTACATTCAAATGCGTAGAGCAGGGCTTAAAACCTGTGCGCCATTAGTTGAGCATCGTATTGTTACCGAAAAGCAACGAGACTTTCAATTATTGGGTATCGATCCTGTTGCGATTCTTGGCGCTGTAAAAAATAGCATCGCTGATGGAAATAAAATTAAATTATTACAACTCATGCGACCACCATATCCGATTATGTTAGGTGAGCAATTAGCTAATTATATTGGTCTTAAAAGTGGAGATATGCTGACGCTTAATTCGGGACGTAAAATTGGCCCGATGGAAGTGGTTAATGACAGTCGAATGAATGACTCTCGTATGATTGCAGATATTGCGTTGTTGCGTGAATTACAACCTAGTTCAGGCTTCAGTGCGGTTGTTTGTGGTGAAATGAGCAGTAAACAGTTGATGAAATTGACGCATATTTTACCCCCAGGGTTAACGCTTGAACGTCAACAAAATGCCAAATTAGAACCGTTAACCAATGCGTTTCATTTGAATTTATTTGCAATGGGCATGTTGGCCTTTGTGGTTGGGTTGTTTATTTTTTATCAAGCGATGTCGCTATCTTTAGCCCAACGCCAACCGTTAGTGGGTATATTGCGTCAATTAGGGGTCAACGGAACACAACTGGCCGGCGCACTCATTGGCGAACTGTGTTTATGGGTCTTATTAGGACTTGTGGGCGGTAATCTTATTGGATTGTTATTAGTACAACAATTGTTGCCATCTGTTGCTGCATCATTGAATGATTTATATAACGCCAATGTTGGTTTACAAGTACATTGGAATTGGCAGTGGGGAGCGGCAAGTTTAGCGATTGCAATTTTTGGTTGTGCATTTGCTTGTACATGGCCATTGGTACGGTTAATTAAATCACCACCAGCACGGTTAGCGACCCATTTATCGTTAGTGCGTTTTAGTGGTAAAGAATTTGCGTGGCAAGCCTTATTTTCTTGCATCTTTATTGTGGGAGCCGTTGTTGTTTATAAGCTAGCTCACGGGCAGTTGACGGGGTTTGTGTTAATTGCCTTTATTTTGATAGCTTCTGGCTTAATGATGCCTTATTTGTTGTGGTTACTGTTTCATTTTTTAGGCAATATTAGCCGCAAAGCCCGTATGCGATGGTTTTTCTTTGATGCCGCAGCCAGTCTCAGTTATCGCGGTATTGCTGCGATGGCATTTATGTTGGCGCTGGCTTCTAATATTGGTATGGAAACGATGGTGGGTAGTTTTCGAAATACGACTGAAAACTGGCTTGAGCAACGGTTAGCCGCTGATATTTATATTCGACCATCGATGAATATGGCCCCACGGATTTCAAAATGGCTTCAACAACAACCTGAAGTTGAGCAAGTGTGGTGGAGTAGACATAAGGCTACCCGATCTCATAATGGTACGATTCAGATCATGAGTATTGGTCAAACCGTCGGTGAACAACAAGCATTGTCAGTGAAGGTTGGGCTTAATAATTATTGGCAGCAATTACATCATGATCGTGCGGTGATGGTCAGTGAATCGATGGCGTTGAAACATCAGTGGTTACTGGGTGATATTATTGATCTTCCTGCACCAATGAATAATAAATGGCGCATTGTTGGTATTTATTATGATTACGGCAATCCTTACGGACAAGTCTTAATCTCCCAACAAAAATGGCAACGTTTTTGGCCGCATTCTGGACAAGTAGGGTTAGCCATTCATTTGAAAAAGGGTGCAAAATCAGAATTATTATTAGCGAAATTAGGGGAGCGATTCCGGCTGCAACCTGAACGAATACGTAATAATGCGGCACTGATGAAACAAGCGATGACGGTGTTTGATCGTACTTTTGTTGTGACTTCAACCTTAGGTAATTTAACGTTATTTATTGCGATTTGTGGTTTGTTTTTTGCAACTGTTGCGGGTGAAATGTCACGCCAACGGCAATTTTCATTATTACGTTGTATGGGAATGACCGGGGTTGAATTATCGTTACTCGGTGGTGGGCAATTATTGGTTATTGGTTTAATGACAGCATTAATTGCATTGCCATTAGGATTACTTTTAGCGCAATTATTAATTGATGTTGTGTTGAAATATTCTTTTGGTTGGACAATGCAAGTTCAATACTTTCCTTACGATTATTTTATGACGTTAGGCACTGCTTTATTAGCACTGCTCGTTGCTGGAGCGTGGCCTGTATGGCGTTTGGTTCATCGATCTGCAATTTTATCTTTACGAGAGTCATTTTAATGAGAGTTTTAATTATGCAATCTCGTTGGTATTTGCGTTATTTAACTATAATGTTATTTGGGACGATGGTATTGAGTGGTTGTGATCAGCAACCTGTTCGCAGTAATTCGGTGAAAATATTAACGCAATCTCAAAATTTCGTGTTTGAACCCGTTGTTAAAGGTGAGGAAATAACCTTTCCTAAAGATCATGGCGAACATCCTGAATATCTTGCAGAGTGGTGGTATTTAACGGCTAACCTTAAAACAGAAACGGGCAAAGAAATTGCGGTGCAATGGACGATATTTCGCATGGCGACTAATGATGAAGATTTGAGTGGTTGGAAAACACCTCAGATGTACATGGCGCATGCGGTAATAACAACGAAAGAGAAAGTTTGGGCGGCGGAAAGATTTGCTCGTGGTGGGATAGGTCAAGCAGGGGTAAGTCTTAATCCTTTTCATGCATGGTTAGATAATTGGTCATGGGATGCAGCGACCAGTGATCCTTTTCCTGGGCGGCTTGAGTTTTCAGATGATCACATGTCTGCGCGATTAAACATCAAGCAAAAAGGGGCCATTGTTTTACAAGGTGATAAAGGATATAGCAAAAAACATCCATTACTGAGTATTGCTTCTTATTATTACAGCGTTCCATTTTTAGATCTTGATGGGATCATTACATTGGATGGGAAATCATATAAAGTCAGTGGTCGTGGCTGGTTTGATCGTGAGTGGAGCAGTAGTATGCTCAGTGCTAAACAGCAAGGTTGGGATTGGTTCGCGATTCACCTTGATGATGGCAGCGCTTTGTGGGTATCACAATTGCGCGAAGATGGTCAAAGACCCTATTTTATTGGTTCACGTTCATGGCCTGATGGTCGAGTGGTTAAATTAGATAATAATCAAATACGAATGAAACCTATGCACTTTTATAAAGTGAGTGGAATTTCATTTCCATTAAATTGGTTAATTGAAGTGCCATCACAAGGGTTAAAACTCCAAACAAGTGTTGTACGCCAAGACCAGTGGTTACGTTTTATGTTTCCCTATTGGGAAGGCCCGATTAATGTGACAGGGTCACATAGTGGAAAAGGGTTTATGGAACTTACTGGTTATGAAGATAAATAAGGAATATTGATAAATGTTGAGTAAAAAAGCCCAACGTATAAATAATCAAAATAATTTTTTCTACTTAACCTTAGCATTGGTCTTTTTATTGATTAGTGCATCATTAGACAAAGTGATTACGTCTGGTTTTTTGCAATATATACTAGAAGTTTTCACGTTTATTACTTTTGGCATTTGTTTACTGAGCTTACGTTTTGATAAGAATTGGTTCCGTTTTTTATCATTATTAGTGGTTGCATGGTTGATAGCGGTGATTACTCGAACGGTGTTAGGTATTGAAGAAATAGAAATTATCATGCTGTTATTGATGTTTATTTTCTTCTATGGCACCTTTCGCTCAATTATGCGCCAAATATTGTTCACAGGTTCAATTACGACCAATAAAATTATTGGTTCAATGGCATTGTTTTTGTTGCTTGGTTTAATGTGGGCCATTGGATATTTGATTTTAATTCATTTTTTACCGGGATCATTTCAAGGTATTAATAAAGGGGCATGGCATGAAAATTTTGCTGATGCCGCTTATTTTAGTTTTGTTACTTTAACGACATTAGGGTATGGCGATATTTTACCAATATTGCCTATTGCTAAAGTTTTTGCGTATCTTGAAGCGATTGTTGGCGTATTTTATATGGCAATTGTGGTTTCAAGTTTAGTGAGTTCAAGTCGAGAGCAATATTTTATTGAGCATGTGGATGATTAATTTGTAGTCATTGACTTTGATTACTGGCTTATAAATAAGAGAATAATCATCAAGGTTATTCTCTTTTTTTCATTTAGTGCTATTTTGCTAGTATTGATTAAATAGCCATATGTGAAAATTTGATGTATGGCTTGCTTGTTATTTGCGATATGAAGGTAATATGAATCGCTTCTTTAAGAAAATCTACGAATATATAAATCCCTCCGTGAATCCTGATTTAGCACCAGCGTTTGATGAATGGCAGAAACATATTCCAACGTTATGGCTGTTAGGTAAAACAGGGGCAGGTAAATCAACTATTATCCAAACGCTTACTGGAAATAGTTTGGTTGAAATAGGCAATGGTTTTCAGCCATGCACTCGTACCGCACATCATTATCTCTATCCCGCAGAAAATCCATTAGTGTGTTTTTTAGATACACGAGGATTAGGTGAGGCGGATTACGATCCCGTTGAAGACATTGCAATGTGTAGTGGTAAAAGCCATGCATTAATGGTGGTAATGAAAGCGGAAGAACCGGAACAATCTGGGTTATTAACGGCATTAAAACAGATTAAACGTAGCGGTGCGATTAAACATTTATTGGTTATTCATACTGCCGTGAACAGTATTGTGGATACTCAAGAACGCCAACGCGCGGTTGAATATAATCATCAGCGAGTGATGGATGTGTGGGGTATAAAACCTGCCCAGTGGCAATCAGAAACGGCAACTATCTACCAGCCGATTGTGGTTGATTTTATTCCTGAGGATCAACAGTTTATTGGTGTTGATATCTTACACCATGCTTTAACCGATGCGCTTCCAATGTTGAGTTTGTTATCTAATCAACAAGCTCATACTAATCGCGAAGAACAAAATTTTTATCAGTTACGTCAAGAGGTTCTCTGGTATGCAGGGGCTGCGGGGGCGAGTGATGCCATTCCTGCGGTTGGGTTATTCAGTGTGCCGGCTATTCAAGGCAAGATGCTACATAGCCTTGCGAATCAATATGGCGTTAGTTGGAATAAAAAAGATTACGCAGAATTTGTGGGTATGTTAGGTTCTGGCTTTTTGTTGCAATATTTATCTAAATTGGGGCTTAACCAGTTAGTTAAATTTATTCCGGCATACGGTCAAACGGTTGGGAGTGCGACGGCGGCGGCGATGAGTTTTTCATCTACTTATGCGATTGGTCGTGCGGCTTGTATGTATTTATATCATCGTAGTAAAGGTGAGTCGATTTCAAAAGACCAAATTAAGCTGGCTTATCAACAAGCATTTAAGACGGTAAAGCAGGTTGCTGATCGACAACAGCTAAGTAAATCGACACCTAAAAAGGATCACGAATGAAACGGGTGAATAAAAGTTATCAGCTAATTAATCAACTTTCTGAGGGTTTCTTGCCATTATTGATGTTGGCGGTGTGTTTGCCCATCATAGTATTGGCGGGGTTTGGTGTTGTTGATCTGATTCAACAAGGACAATGGCTATTATTTTTCGCCATTATTGCTGGTGGTTGTTTATTGGCTTTTTTACCTTATTGGTGGTTACGTCGTAAACGTGTCGTGGCGGATGCTGTTATGGATGATATTGCACCATTACATGTGGCAGCTAACCCTCAGTGGAGTGAGCACGATCAGCAAGTATGGCAACAAATGGCACTAGTTATTGATAAGCAGCTAGCAGATGACTCTGCATGGGAAAGCCTACAAGCACATGCTTATGTTTTGGTGGCTGATGTTGCTGCGCAGTATCATCAACAATCGAGTTCGCAAAAATTAGCGTTTACTGCACCTGAATTTTTAATGATGGTTGAAGAGGTGAGTCGTCGCTATCGTCACTTTCTACAACAACATGTTCCTTTTTCTGAGAAGATCACGTTAACGAGCCTTAAACAAGGTTACGCGATTAAAGATAAAATGGGGTATGCAAAAAGTGCTTATGATGTCTATCGATTATTCCGTATTGCCACACCGACAGGCTGGTTAGCCGAAGTACGCGGTTTGGTTGTTGGTAAGTTGTTTGATGATGTTAGTGCTGAAGTTCAAAGCAAATTAAAAGCGACGTTATTACAAGAAGTTGCATCAGTAGCGATTGATTTATACAGTGGTCGTTTTAAGCTTGATGATGCAGCGGTTCCACATAGTCAACTTCAAGATCACGATCAGCAAGCAACCGCCATTGCCGTAGAACCATTGCGGGTAGCTGTTGTTGGTCAAGTGAGTGCGGGTAAGTCATCGGTTATTAATGGGTTATTGGGTGAGATTGCAGCTGAAGTAAGCGCGTTACCATCAACAGATAAAGCCACAACCTATAAATGTGAAGTTGAAGGGCTCGATTTAATCAATCTGATTGATTTACCCGGCATTGATGGCAGTGCTGAGACTGAGAAAAAATTACTGAAACAAATGACCGAAAGTGATGTGGTTATTTGGGTATTAAAAGCCAATCAATCATCACGCCAATTAGATGTTACATTGAAAGCTGGGTTAGATGCGTTTTATAAGCAACCAGCAAATCAACATCGAAAAGCACCAAAAGTGATCTTATTGGTTAACCAAGTTGATAAACTTAAACCGGTTGATGAATGGTTGCCACCGTATGATCTTGAGTCACCACAAACGGACAAAGGGCAAATTATTAGTGATGCAGTGAAGTATAACCGAGAGGTAATGCAGGCTGAGTATATTTTGCCGTTTTCCGTGAGTAGCGATCGTATTCCTTATAATCTTGATAGCTTGCAATCACAGTTACAACAGGTGTATCAAGATGGGATAAATACCCAGTTAAACCGTCGTCGCGCCCAAGGTGAAACCATTGATTATAGTGAGCAAGCAAAACGGTTATATCGTTTAGGTAAACTGGTGTTTGATGCTGCTACTAAGTAGTTATTCTTGTTCTTGTTTGTGATAATAAATGGCCTTGATAGGGTGTAACTCCCCGTCAAAGCCATTTTTATTGGGTGTTAATAATCAGTGGTGCTATTGGATGGTACTTTTAATATCATCTGTAAGGTTATCTTTAAGGTAATAAAGTCCACGGTTCACCTGCTGTTGGTGTATTACCTTGGCTCCACCATTTAGCTTGATAGATTTTGTTTTGGAAGCTGACTTTATCATTGCCACCATAAACGGCAGTCGTACTCCATGTTGTAACATCTGCTGGCAAAGTGGTTGATGGATTATCATCTGTCGGTGGCGTTATTGCACCATCTGTGGATGTTGCGGCCTTGATTAACTTCCATGGACCACCTAAATCAGGCTGGTTGCTTTGTGTCCACCATTGCGCTTCATAAATTGCGCCTTTATAAGCCACTTGCTCACCGCCAGTGTAGACTTTGTTTTCGTCCCAATTCGCCACGCCATCAATCGGTGGATCGGTTGGATCTGTTGTGCCACCACCTGTGTCAGGGTCTAATTTATCAACCACACGCACCGCCGGCCAGTTCGCGTGGGAGCCATAGAAATTGGTCACACATTTTTCATAATCGCCTGCAACTAAAGCCGAATAGGCGGTTTGGAAACCTACTAACTCACATTCAAATGAAACACCACCCGGACGATCAGGATAGTACTTCCAATTTGCATCCCAGTTAGTATAAAGCACATCGGTTGCACCATTTAGATTCAAACTACCATAAGGTGTTTGTTGCCAGCAGGTGTTGGTTTCATCACTCTTTACTGGAATTTGATAGTTTTCAACTAAACCTTCCCAATAACGAATACGGTTAACAGGTTGACCTTTATCTTTGTTTTGCTCGCCACATTCAATACCACCGTTGATGACATTAATGGTAGTACCAAAACCGTAGCCAATGCCAGCGTCGGTTTCACGTTGAGAAGGAACCCATGTACGATCTATAACATGTAACATGGCGGGTTTAGGGGCTTGTGGTGTTAAGAAAAACCAGATAGCAGAAGCTAAATTTAACCAAGAATCAGCAACTAACCCTGGATTGTTCAATAGTACCGTTGCATCACCATCAAACATCACCTCAGAAAAAGCACCGTAGTTAAAGTGGTAGGATAGTTGTTTTGCACCTCGACCAAAGTAACCTTGTCCGTCAGCGCAAGGCCAGCGTTTATTTTGCCAATCATTTTGACCACATCCAGTCGTGTAACCCGGTTGACCTTCAGCCCAGCCCATTTCACGCACATGGACTAATGCTTGTTGCCATTCTTCAAGACCTAATGGGTTATCCGAGACGTTCTCAATACTAATATGGCCGCCCGTTTCTTGGGCAAAGTGAGCAAAAGCGGTGACGATAGATTTCTTACAGATAGCATCAGCATCACGTTCATCAGTGTAATCGCCACAAAAAGCAGGGAATTTACCAATAGCACGTAAAAAGCGGGTATAGGTATATTCAGGTGCTGCCATTTGAGTGAGGAAATTCCATTCTGTTTCAGGAAATACACGTTCAACCCGTTTTACATTGTCAGGGTTAGTGCTTAGCCCCGGAAGAATCATATCTACGATAGTATTTGAAGCGGTAGCTAAGGCTTTAGCCCAAACATCGTACATTGGGTCCATTGTTTTTGCATTTTCAGCGGCAACAACTTCAGAGCGTTCAATAACATAACCACCCACAGTATCGGGATCTGGCTGAGGGGTCATTGCATAGCTATTAGCAGCGAATATACTGCCAATCACGAAAGAGAGTGGATGTAGTTTAGCCATTGATTCATACCCTTATTAATATAGTGCACGATAGTTGCTAATTATGTTATCGATATGTGGCTATAATGTGCAATCACAGAGTTTTAAAAGCGTGTGGGTGTGTTGAGTTTTAATGTGGTCTTAAACATTTTTTGCATTGAAAATGATGTTTATGCGATCTTTATCAATACTATCTGTTGAGAATTGACGATGAGGGGACTGATGTGATGTAGATAAAAAATCCTTATGATCAAATAACCATAAGGATTTTTTAAAGAGTAGTGAGTGAAGTGGTTAAGTTATCGTACTAAAAATCGGGCTATGGACGTTTTACGTAAGCCTCTAACAATGATTGTTGAGATAATAAGCACCACGGGTACTGCAAAAAGACTGGCAATAATCGGGTTAATATTCAAAATACTGATGATATTGAGGTAATAAATCACAATAAGTAAATGGCAGAGGTATATACCCAGAACATCTTTGCTTAATGAGTGAATGATTTTATAGTCACCTAAGTTAGGTTTGGCTAATAAAATAAAGAAAATACCTAATGCCCATAACGGGGTACCAAAGAGAAAGTCATGGAAAAAAGAACCATTTTCTTGCAGTGAAAGGTAGTTCGCTTCACCGATAAATAGACAAAATCCAACGAGCATCATGATTATGCTGTTTTTCAGACTAATACTGATATTACGGCGACGAACTTCAAATCCAAGCATGATCATGAAGGTACTAAAAAAAGGGCCATTACGCGTAAATATCGGTGAACTTAATTCTGTTATTTGAGCATAGCTACCTGCCATTAAGCCAAAAATAAATAACAGAGTAGCAACGGGAATAATCAACTGAGATAACTTCAAACGCAGTAAAACGGTAATGATAGTTAAGCCGCTGAGTAGCCCTGGAATATACCAAAGATGCACTAATCCACCTTCAAATAAGGTATTTAATGGTGTTGTCAGCAGTCTTTGCCAATAAAAAAGACGTTCAGCAAAATATCCTTCAGTTGCCACAAGATGAAAGTTAAACGGTAAAATTAAGTAAATAATGCTCCATGATACCCACATGATGAGTAATGGGCGAGCATAGCGCCATAGATAAGGAATGAGCTCAGTTGTTAAACGTGGCTGAATAAAATAACCCGCCATAATAAAGAATAACGGCACCGCAAATCGACTGACTTGATTAAGCCCCATGCCTAATAATGGCTGATCATTAAATAAAGGTGCTTGCATGAATATTTGGCTATGCAAAGCAATAATGGCAATCGTTGCGATAATTCGGCCAAATTCAAAACTGGCTATACGGTGTTGAGGCATAACTAAAATCCACAAACTGAAAGTGGTGTTGAAATTATACGGATTTCAGGATGTTGTAAATTGTATTATGAAAGGGAATTACGTTATTGATCACAGAATTAAATTTATGATCAAGATAGAGCAAATTATTAAGTAGTATGGATAAAACAGAGAGGTAACGATAGTAACGTTACCTAACTATCTAAAGTTATGTTGTTTTTATAACCCAAGTTGATCAAGTAAATCTTGATGATCGTTATTGTTGGTCGTGTTGTTATTAGGTGAGATTAACGATTGTTGCTGTTGAGCATCATAGGCAGTTTCAAAAATAGTATCTGGATCTTGTTCATCGACTTCAAAGTCTTCTAGTTGAATAAATTCAGTTTTATCCATCGCTAATTCAAGATAGAAAATATTGTTTTTTGCCGTTGTAAAACTGACTCTACGAACTTGAGGGCGATCAAGATTAGTATCAACAGAGAGGATTATTTGTTTGTGTAGTGTCAACATTTTAGGTTGGTTTTGAGTAATCGATATGTTTAGTTCTCTACCAATTTTGCCTGTGAAATCACCAACGACTTGATTCATTAACTCCCCTAAAATATTGGCTACGTCATCCGCTGTATGATGAATGGCAATATCAGTATCAGGAAATCCCATGCGTAACATATAATTTTGATAGATTTCCATTGCAGCTGATGCGGAGAAATTAGTGACAACTAATCCAGTGAAGCCACCATCAAATAAAACAAAACAACCAATATCAGGTTTTAAACTTGTTTTATTGATTTTTTGTACCATTGGCGAATATTTAATATGGCTTTCTGTTGCGCGTGATAACACATCAGCCAGAGAATGACATAATTTAATTAAAATATCGTCGGTAGTTATCGTATGATTTTTTCGCATATACAGCCCTGTAAAACGTATTTATAACCAGTAAATAAAAATTCAGTAGTTAAAAGCCGATAGTGATGTCGCTTTTATACTACAACTCTAACGTGTAATAAGTGCGTATCGGCTTATACGGTAAGGACTTGAATGGTTATTTGTCTTTATGATGTTAGTTGTCGATAAATTTATGCGAAACGTTTATCTAAATACGCAATAATATCGTTTGATTCATACATCCAAGTAACCTGACCATTTTCTTCAATACGTAAGCAAGGTACGGTACGTTTTCCACCTTGTTCTACTAGTTCTTGAGCCCATGGTGAAATTTTTGCATTACGTGTTGCTAGCGGGATATTTAGACGTTTAGCATGGCGACGTACTTTTACACAAAACGGACAGGTTTCAAATTGATAAAGTTGCATATTAGCGACAGCGGCATCAATTTCTTGTTGCGCCGTTGCTGATCGCTCTATACCACGCGGAGAAAATAGTGAGTTAAGTATAAGAATGATTTTACCGACGAACCAACGAAGTGCTTTCATATTATTATCCAATGGCTGATTATAAAAATTATGTTGTGATTCTATTATAAAAAAGTCAGTGGGTAACTATCTTGTAAGGTATATATTTCAATTATTGTTTGATAGTTATCGGTAATCGGTTGGAACTAAGATCAATATTTAGATGTATGTCACTGAATGCATACTTTTAAGTCGCTGCACAATGTTGCTTTGCTTTATAATGCATTAAGGTTCAGTGGGTAAGTGATAGTCTGATGATTAACAATATAAATATTCTCATTTGTGACGATTCAGTCTTAGTACATAAATCCATTACGCGATTATTACAATCGTGCAGTAATGCGACTTTTTTCTATGCTGAAAATGGGCAAGAGGGTCTTGATTACCTAAAAAACAATGATATTGATATTATGTTTTTAGATTTAACCATGCCGATAATGGATGGTTTTGATGTAATGAAATCCTTACCTGTATGTGAATATAACACCACGATCATTGTATTATCAGCAGATATTCAATTAACCGCAATGGAAAGAAGTTTAGCGTTAGGCGCTGATTATTTTTTATCAAAACCCTTTAATCATGATGAGCTGACTGAACTGTCTCAGGGTTTAGGATTAGTATTTGATAATATCCAACCTACTGGTGTTGATCCTCATCTGGAAAATAATTCTATTGAGATCATGCGCGAGTTAGCCAATATTGCATTAGGGCGCGGAGCTGCCATTATCTCTGATCACCTTGGTGATTTTATTAAAATGCCATTACCAAGTGTTTCATTTATGAAAAGCAGTGATCTATCGATGGCGATTGCAGATATTCGCAATGATCATGAATTAATTGCCATTACACAACGTTTTGTTGGTGCTGGTATTCATGGTGAAGCCTTGGTTGAATTACACGGTAAAGATATTCATTTATTTGGTGAAACATTGGGATTTAGTCAAACCGATGAGTATAAAAACGAAGTCGTGATTGATATTGCTAATTTAATGGTTTCTTCTTTTTTAGTGGCATTATCAGAACAAATTTTAATTCCTTTTTCTGTGCGACAGCCAATAGTGTTAGAAGAGTATATGAATCTTCATCATACCCATTGTGATACCCAAAATTTTTTCACCATTGAATATACCTATAAAGCAGAAATATTAGATGTTGAGTGTGAGGTGTTATTTATTATGGATAATCATTCTCTGTCAATTATTAATAATAAAGTCATGGAATCATTACATTGAACGAAATATCTTTAGCTGATTTTCATTTAACAATGCAAGTATTAGATAATCTTGATGTTGGTGTTGTGATATTAGATGAAAATTATAATGTTTGTGCATGGAATACCTTTATGCAGGCTTATAGTGGTATTTCTAGTGTTCAAATAATGGGAAAATCATTGTTTGAGGTTGTACCTGATTTACCTAAATTATGGCTACAGAGTAAAATACAATCGACGTTTAAATTGCGAATGCGATCATTTTCGGCATGGGAAGATCGCCCGTGGGTCTTTCGTTTCTTAAATTTTTGTCCAATCTCTGGTAGCTCAGATATTATGTATCAGAATATGACATTAACGCCACTACGATCGTTGTCTGGTGAATACACTCATATTTGTTTAACAATCACTGATGTTACTGATATCGCTAAAAATAAAAATCATCTTCATGAATCTAATAAGCAACTGACACATCTTAGTATTACTGATCGTTTAACCCAACTCTATAATCGTGGACATTGGGAAAATTGTTTAGCCGATGCGTTTGAACATTGCCAACAAACCCAAATTACCGCAACGTTAGTGATGTTTGATATTGACCATTTTAAGCGTGTTAATGATACTTTCGGTCATGTGGCTGGCGATGGGGTCATTAAAGTGATTGCGGATGTATTACGCCGAACTAAACGTCAAACGGATATTGCAGGCCGTTATGGTGGTGAAGAATTTAGTATTATTTTACCGGGTACTTCTGCTGATTTGGCGGGGTATTTTACTGAAAGATTACGTAATCGTATTGAAAAAGAAACGGTATTTGATGATCAACGTGGCGCTATTAAAGTTACGATCAGCTTAGGTGTCTGTGAGTGGGATTCGACCTTAACTGATTATAAATCTTGGTTAGAGAAATCTGATTTAGCTTTATATGAATCAAAGAAAAGAGGCCGTAATACGACCACGATTATTAGTAGTGATAATTGCTATAAAAACAGTAAAGGCGAGTTTATTTTATCGAATAACAAGGAACATATGCCCATAAAATAGGCAATAGTTAGCTGCCAATCTGATAATACTGATAATGACTGTATGTTTAGTGGGGGTTTCGGTAACATGCTGGCGTTTTCCTGTTTTTAGGTCAGTCGCTATGCGCATTCATGTTATACATACTCTCTATGAGGAACGTCTTGCACGTTCAACTCGTCCTTTTCTTGCTCGAGGTTCTAAAGTCCAACGCTGTCGTCAGTGCATGTTGCGTACGCATTTGTGTATTTGTGAACATCGTCTATTAGCGACATCAAATGCGGCTTTTTTGTTGGTTATGTTTGATGATGAGATTCTAAAGCCAAGTAATACGGGGCGTTTAATTGCCGATGTATTTGAAGATACGTTTGCTTATATTTGGTCTCGCACTGAGCCTAATGCTGAAATGCTAGCATTATTAGATGATCCTCAATGGCAACCCTATGTTGTTTTTCCTGCTGAATATGCACCGGAGAGAGAAGTTACGACGGTGACACTTGAGGCTGGAAAACGCCCATTATTTATTATGTTAGATGGCAGCTGGGCAGAAGCGAAGAAAATGTTTCGTAAGAGCCCATATCTTGATCGTTTCCCATTATTATCAATTAATCCCGATAAGCCATCTCGTTATAAAATGCGTGAAGCATCAAAAGAAAATCAATTAGGCACGGCTGAAGTTGCAGCGCGTATTATTGATTTATTTGGTGAACACCATAATGCTGAATTGTTAGACCTATGGTTTGATGTTTTCCGTGAAAATTATATTGCAGGTAAAATGAACCGCCAATTACCTGAACAATCATCGTTATCTTTGTTGAAACAATTCATGTTGGTTGATGAAACATCATTATAAAGATGTGAGCTCTGCTGAATAATATTGATATTAATCTGAATAATAACTGGTAAATTGAGCTGTGGGTCACAGTCAGTTCAGAGCAAAATAAGGATAATTTCCAGTATATTTAATGAGTTATAAGCTCACGGTGTGGTTAAACATTATTTGTAGGAGAAGAGGATGTACTACGGCTTTGATGTAGGCGGAACTAAAATTGAATTTGGTGCATTTAATGAGAAACTCGAACGCGTAGCAACCGAACGTGTACCGACACCGAGTAATGATTACGATAAATTGATTGATAGTATTGTCTCTATTATTACAGCAGCAGATATAAAATTTGGCTGTGAAGGTTCAGTAGGGCTGGGTATTCCCGGTATTGAAGATGCACGAGACGGCACTGTATTAACATCAAATATACCGTCCGCAAAAGGCCGCACTTTACGTAAAGATTTAGAAGCCAAGCTAGGCCGTAGTGTTAGCCTTGATAATGACGCAAACTGTTTTGCTCTGTCTGAAGCGTGGGATGATGAACACAAGGATGCACCCTCAGTCTTAGGCCTTATTTTAGGCACTGGTTTTGGTGGGGGAATGATATTTAATGGTAAAGTTTTCGCTGGCTTAAATCATGTTGGTGGTGAATTAGGACATATGCGTTTACCGTTAGATGCATGGTTATACATGGGTGAACAAGCCCCATTGTTTGATTGCGGTTGTGGTCAAAAAGGCTGTATGGATAATTATTTATCAGGCCGTGGTTTTGAACAACTTTATGCACATTATTATGGTGAAAAACTAAAAGCGGTTGAGATAATTGAACGTAATGCTGCGGGTGATAAAAAAGCCCAGCAGCACGTTGATCGTTTTATGGAAGTGTTAGCAATGTGCCTTGCTAATTTATTCACTGGTATTGACCCTCATGTGGTTGTATTAGGTGGTGGTTTATCTAATTTTGAATTAATTTATGATGAACTACCAAAGCGTTTGCCTAAATATTTATTGTCCGTTTCACAAGCGCCTAAAATTGTAAAAGCCAAACATGGTGATGCTGGTGGTGTTCGTGGTGCTGCATTCTTGAATATTAAACAGTAGTTATTATGTGGTTATTATATAAATAACGAAGATTTATGTTGTAACAAAAAGCACTTCATGACGAAGTGCTTTTTTTTTGTGTTAGAATTCGCGCTTGTTTTCTTATGCCAATTTATTGGTATAAGCGTATTTATTGCTAGGAATACATTATGTCGTTTGAAACGCTCGGCCTTCACCCTAAATTATTGCAAGTTGTGACAGAGTTAGGTTATGAACAACCAACAGATGTTCAATTGCAAGCGATCCCATTAGCATTAGCCGGGGATGATGTGATGGCAGGGGCACAAACGGGTACCGGAAAAACAGCAGCATTTGCGCTCCCTATTTTACAACGATTAATGACATTACCGTCATTAGCTGAACAGGGAACTGAAGACGCTAAGCCTCAACAAGGTGCAAAAATTCGTGCTTTAGTTATTACGCCGACCCGAGAATTAGCACAACAAGTTTATGATAGCTTTATCGCGTATGGTAAATACAGTGATTTAAACGTTGCTGTCGCTTATGGCGGCACCAGTATGAATGTTCAAATTAAAGCATTAAGAGCGGGGGTCGATATTCTAATTGCGACGCCTGGACGCTTACTTGATCATGTTTTTGTTGGCAATGTTTCATTAGCAAATGTAGAAACATTTGTACTTGATGAAGCGGATCGCATGCTAGATATGGGGTTTATTGTTGATATTAACCGTATCATGAGACGTATGCCGGTTGAACGTCAAACATTATTCTTTTCTGCTACTTTTTCAAAGCAGGTGAAAAAATTAGCATTTACTATTTTGACTGATCCTAAAATGGTAGAAGTGACACCTGAGAATATTGCGGCTGATACTGTTCAACAAATGGTATATCCCGTAGATAAAAAGCGTAAATCTGAATTATTGGCTTATTTAATTGGTTCACGTAATTGGCAACAAGTATTAGTGTTTACTAAAACTAAACAAGGCTCAGATCAATTAGCTAAAAGCTTAGGTTTAGATGGCATTAAAGCGGTTTCCATTAATGGTGATAAAAGCCAAGGTGCTCGTCAGCGTGCGCTTGATGATTTTAAAGCAGGTAAGGTACGGGTATTAGTCGCAACGGATGTTGCCGCGCGTGGTTTGGATATTCAGCAATTAGAGTATGTTGTTAACTTTGATTTACCCTTCAATGCTGAAGATTACGTACACCGCATTGGACGTACGGGTCGCGCGGGTAATATTGGTAATGCCATCACGCTAATGAGTCTTGACGAAGAGTGGGCATTAAAAGCGATTGAAGAACTATTAAATACACGCTTACCACAGCAATGGCTTGAAGGTTATGAACCGGATCCTAGTTTAATTGAAACGACATCTGTTCATCGTGGAGCATCGGCAGAAAAACGTCGTGCCAAAGCTAAAAATAAAGTACATCAAAATCGTGGTAAGAATGCTCAACGCCGCCGTTAAATAAGCGTTATTATTAACTCAAAATGATCATAAACACCGCTGATAAAGCGGTGTTTTTTATGGATATGAAACCAAACTCAAAATATTTTATTTTAACTATAAATCCTTATTAAAATTAGTTGTTTAACCTAATGTTGTCTGTTAGTTTGTCGCTCTTGATTGTAATATTTCGCTTTTATTTTTATAAGCTCTGATATTGTTAGAGGGATTTATGACAGGGTTAAATAAAGGGCTTCGATTCATTGTTTTATTCTTAGTCTGTTTTACTATTGCCGCATATGGGTGGTTTATTCTTGGTGGTGCACAAAAGGAATATATTGTAGCCCCTACAAATAGTACATATAAAATTATTGATGATTCTGGTCAAAATGGTGCAACAACAACAACGTTAAATATTAATAAAAACAGCGTGCTATTAGAATGTAATATTATCAATAAGGCAAAATGGCCCTTTTGTGAAATAGCGGTTTCATTAACAGACTCTATTGATAATGGCATTGATTTAAGTTCTTACCATTCTGTTGGGCTTGATATTGATTATACAAGTCCTCTTGAAGGGGAAAGAGTACGTGTTTATTTGCGTAATTTTGATCCAGTTTATGCCAATATTGCAGATCCAATATCCCTAAAATTTAATGCGATTGAATATTCCCCAGGAATGGATCAAGGATTACAAATTTTCCCATTACGTTCATTCCAAGTTTTATCGTGGTGGATAGCGGAGAATAACATTCCGGTTGATAAATCGAGTCGGCAATTTGATAATATTTCAATCATTGAAATTGCAACTGGAAGTTATATTGAAGAAGCGCCTTATGGTATTAAATTAAATCGCTTAGTATTTTACGGCAATTGGATAACTGAATCCGCTTTGGTGAAGTTATTATTACTATTATGGGTAACGACAGCTGTTGTTGTTATTTTTATTGAACGTTTTCTTCTTAATCAAAAAATAAAAACATCAGAAGCGCATAGCCAGCATTTACGAGATGCTAATCGGTTGCTTTATAATAAAAGTATGAAGTTTGAATATTTAGCCTGTACTGATTCATTAACTCGTATTCGAAATCGACATACGGTAACAGAATGGTTAGAAGAAATAACGATTCAAACCAAATTGAATAATATTCCTTTTTCGATGATCTTTATCGATATTGATCATTTTAAAGTTGTTAATGATACTCATGGTCATAGTTTTGGTGATGAAGTTTTAGTTAAATTTACCGCAACGATTGAGATGTTAATTCGTCGATCTGATGTGTTTGCTCGTTGGGGTGGGGAAGAGTTTATTATCTTTTGTCCTGAAACGAATATGGGGGCTTGCCGTTGATATTGCTGAACGTATTCGAGACACAATTATGACTAAAGAATGGGGCTTTGATAAACAGTTTAACTTAACATGCAGCTTTGGTGTGGCAGAATTAGCTGATGAGTCTTGTGACGATTTGATTAAACGTGCAGATTTAGCATTATTAAAAGCTAAAAAAATGGGGCGAAATCGGATTGAGATTAGTTGGGATCGTCAACAGTATAAATAGAAGTATTGGATAATAAAAGAGCCATGCATGTTATATGCTTTTGTTGAGTAAAAGCATATATACGCATGTCTCTTTGTTATATTAATAATAAATATAATGTTTTTATGTGATTAACTTTCTAAAACAATGTGTCCTGTGGCAACCATATAAATAGCGAAAATAGCTAATATAACCAATAGAACAACAAAAATACGTTCTTTACCTATAAAATAAGGTTGGTTTAATTCTTTCTTTGCTTTTATAAAGAAATAAAGCCCCGGTAAGTATAATAGCGATGCGAGTAATAAGTGGCTTAAACCTGAGGCATAAAGTAACCAGATACCGTAAATAGTCGCGCCTAAGCCAATAAATAATAATAGACCTCTATTTTTATTTTTTATCGCTAATTTAAGGGTATATGCAGCAACTAAGAAATAAGGCACTAAGATCATTTCAGAGGCAATGATCAGTAATGAGTTATAAGTCCCGCCAGCATAAATCACAGCAAACAATGAGATCTGAATACAGATAATGGTTAGGTTAAGTGCTTTAATTGATGTGCCAGCACTGTTTTCTTTTGCATAAGATTTTGGAAACATATTATTTTGTGCAGCAAGTAAAGGTGCTTCTGTCGCCAAAACTGTCCAACTTAAAAACGCGCCACTGACTGAAACCAATAAACCACAACCAATAATGATTGAGCCCCATGGACCGATAACATGCTCTAGTACAATCGCCATAGATGGGTTTTGGAATTTAGCGAGTTCGGGGGTAGAAATAACACCCATAGAAAGCAGAGTAACGAACACATAAATAACAAGAGCGGTTAATAGACCTAGAATTGTTGCTCGACCAATGTCACGACGATTACGTGCACGAGAGGAGACGATAACCGCGCCTTCTACACCAATAAATACCCACACAGTAATAAGCATCGTGCTTTTAACTTGGCTTAGTAGGTCATGTTGAGGGCCAAATTCTAAACCAGTAAAATCAAATGTAAATGTATGCCATTTAAAGGCAATTAAAGTAACAAAAATAAACAGTACGAGTGGAATTAACTTAGCAACTGTCGTTATTGCATTAATTGTTGCCGCAGTTTGTACACCACGTCTTACAGAGGCATAGACTAGCCATAATAAAACAGAAGCACCGACAATCGATTGCCAAGTATTACCCATGCCAAAAATAACATGGCCTGGTTTATCAAAGAACATACCAAGAGTACTAAATACAATAACTAAGTAAGAAACGTTAGCAAGCATTGCACTTAGCCAATAACCCCATGCAGAACAAAAACCAACAAAGTCACCAAAACCGGCTTGCGCGTAGCCAAAGACGCCACTATTAATATTTGGTTTTAATAATGATAAAATTTGAAAAGACATTGCAAGGAAAATCATGCCAACACCCGTAATGGTCCAGCCAATCATGACGGCAGCAGGACTTGCAACAGCAGCCATATTTTGTGGCAAACTGAATACTCCCGCGCCTATCATTGAGCCGATTACAAATGCAGTTAATGCACCAAATCCGAGCTTATTATCCATTCTGAAACCTAGTATTTAAATTTGAATTTCCTTGATTATATGTGTTTTTATTATGCGTAAAAGCTATTTTTACTATTTTTAATAATTAATTAAATATAACTTTAAATAAAAATACTTTTTTTGTTTGTATATCATTATTAATTTTATGTAATGTTGAAGTTATTGCAACCTAACAATAACATTATCGTTTATAAATTAACTCAATGGAATGTTAATTGCACTTTAACGTTTTGATTTAGCACAAAAGCTAATGTTTTACTTTGTTCAGCCGCCATTCTAATTAAAGGGGTGTTAAAGGTCTCTATTTCACCAGAAACAATAACGGCAGAGCAATTTCCCATTTCTAATGCTTTAATCATTAGTAAATGTTTACTTTGGTTTTTCATATTTTTAAGCAATAGCACTTTATTAATATCAATTCCTGCATTTATTAATAAATGTTTATCTAATAATGCATCTTGGCCGATAAACATTATCCAGCGATTTTCTTGATTCGCTTGTTTAAGTAAGCGTAAGAAATAAGCCAATTGGGCTTGTTGTTGTTCGCTATAACTTACTTCAATTGGAATGATCCTTGGCGGAGATTGGCAAGTACTCGCATGAGAAGTCAATGTTGCTTTATAAACATCAGAAGCAGTAGTAGATTCTTGAGTATGCATTAGTGATTTCATGGTGCCATCTCCGACAGTGGTTATATATACATGCTGTATGTACATACAGTAGTTTTAATTAGGTTCGGATGCAAGCATTATTTATCGATGTTTGGTCATTGAAAGTATAGTTATTAGCAAATGATATTTGGTGATCTATTTAGCATAACATGTTGTTATTTAATGGGTATGTTGGTTTTTGTTGTGTTTTAAAACTGTGATTTTTTATCGTTTTTTAGAAATTAATAAAGTTACACTATAAAAATATGCAGTATCTCACGTTTAAGATATACAGTGGTTTTACTGAGTATTTGATGATTTATACAGTACTGTGAATCGGATTTTTATTAGCGCGGTTTACTCTATTTAAGCGGGTATTAATAAGATAGGAGAAGAGTATGCCGTGTTATAACTGTTAAAGTTTCACGACAGAATGCTCATTTATGCAATTTACCAGTGAGATGTTTCTGTTTAGTAACGTATTATTGTTATTGTTATTGCTATCGTAAGTAAAAGGAAAACATGATGTCATCAGTTCCTGCTTCTAAAGACGCATTAGTGTTAGCGATCAATAATAGCTTTTTGAAATTAATGGTTGATTATCGCTCGGTTCCTGAATCTCTTTCTCGTGAGTGTGGTATTGACGGAAATATCAAAGGTACTATGATTAGTGTTTGTGATACTGCTGCGTATTTAATTGGCTGGGGACGGTTAATTATTAAATGGTATGATTTAAAAGCGCAAGGTAAGAATGTGGATTTTCCTGAGACGGGCTATAAATGGAATCAACTTGGAGAGTTAGCTCAACACTTCCATGATGAATACCGTCAGTGGGCGTATAACGATTTATTAAATGAATTAGAAAAAACCACAAATAATGTATTGTTATTGATTCAGAATTTAACAAATCAGGAATTATATCATCAACCATGGTATGAAAAATGGTCATTAGGTCGAATGATTCAATTTAATACATCATCACCGATGAAAAATATGCGTATTAAAGTTAGGCGTTTTAAAGTCGCTAGGGTATCTGACTGCTAAATATATTCGTAAGTTATCGTTAGTTTATGGAAAATAATAATTATGTTTTAGAGGGCATCGTATTATCTTTAAATCGATATAATAAAAAAAACAATTAAATAAGGTAATACAATGTTAAATAATCCAATGATTTCATTAATGGTTAATTTTGTTGATTTACAATCAGATCAAAATATTCTACCAGTAAGAAAGTACATTACAGGTGATAGCTTATCTTATTTACCTAAAGTGGGTGATGTTTTAGCGGTGGAAATTGATATTGCTAGTCAGCTAGCTGTCTCTTTATCTATCAATGATTTGCGTTTTTTTAACGATACTCATGAACAAGCTCAAGTACCGGCTAAATGCTACGTTGTAAAACAAATAACGACCAAGCTAATGGTTAATGACGCTTGTGATAACGTTGATTATTTATTAGAAGAAGTGTCTTTTGTTGCGGCAAGAGAAATGCTGATTAAATAAGCATTAAATGAAAAGTATAGTTATTATCAAGAAGGGATCATAGTTTTTGAATGGTGATCGACTTGAGGAATTCATTAACCAATGAGTAAATTATCATAACTTACTCATTGGTATTTTTATAATGTAAAAATGTGATGTGACTTTATAGTCTAAACAACTCAACGCGAAGGTGACTTTCATCTTCATATGCAATTACAGATTGGAAATAGCCACTTTGGTCAATGGCAGCAGAAAATATATCTTTATGTTCAGTGCTGCCAATAAATAAAAGTTGAGTTGATTTGATCATCAGTCCATCATCATCAAAACTAGATGTTAAGTCTTCATCAACCACGCACACTAATACTTTACCAAAGCGCGCTTTCAGATTGATATTATGTGCTAATGAATATTGCACTTGAGTATGCAATTGAGCTTCAATGTCTTCAATGAGGTCAACAAAACGGTAAAGGTCTGTTGAGCTAGTTTGTAATATCCGCTCACGATCATTATTAAGTATAGATTCTAGACATACGCCAGCTTTTCTACCGCGCAATAACCAACTTTTGGTTGATTTCTTAACCGTACGATATCTATCATTCTTGATGATTTTTTTTAGGTACTGAACAAGTAGATTGTTTTGCTCAGTCAGTGTTAGCCGTTTATCAAGTTTTTTAAATTCTAGATGTAGTAAGGCATTCGTACTAATATCGAGTAACTGTTGAGACTGATTCATTGGTGTACCGAGTTGGAGCGGGTTTGATAATAATATCATACTATTACTGATGTAAGATAATAGATAAATGCGTTAATTGTAAATTATAGAAATTAGCGCAATCATTTTTTATGTCCCATGATATTACACCTTTTAATCCTATTAGGTATACTTTATCTTGTTAATAATCCTTGATGAAATGTTATGTGTATTTTTCCTTTTTATTTTTGATTGTTAAAGGACGCTATTATTTAAGTGAGAAATGACAATCAAGCGTCTTAAATAATGTGTCAATTTCATTAAAAGTATTGTAATGCATACATCCAATACGGATAACTCCGCCCGTGTCTAAAATGTTTAATTGTTGGCATAAACCTTGAGCATAAAAATGACCATGCCAGACACAGATGTTTTGTTTTCCTAATGCGATAGCAACGTCTGCTGGCTGGGTATTGTTAATACGAATAGCAAAGGTGGGAGTGCGATGTTGCTCATGCGGTAAGCCAAACAATTGCACATTATTATAACGACGTAATTTATTAATAAAGTAGTGGCTTAGTGTTTGTTCATAGGCTTGGTAATAGTCAAAACTTCGACTTAAATGTTGGCGTAATGACAATATTTGTGTATCTAAGGTACGACTATAAGCGGCTAAATAATTAACGGCGGCAATAAAGCCAGCCAAACTTTCAAAATTTTGCGTACCTGTTTCAAATCGTGCCGGTCCATTATTTGGAGCGGGTTCAACTTTATAAGGGCGTAATGATTGAATCCATTGCGGTGCGATATAAGCAATACCAAGGTGAGGGCCAAAGAATTTATAAGCTGAGCAGACTAAAAAGTCGCAGTCTAATGCTTGTACATCAATTAATCGGTGTGGTGCGTAATGCACAGCATCCACATACACTTTGGCACCGACGGCATGAGCTGCGGTGATAATGCGTTGCACGTCAATAAGTGATCCTGTCACGTTTGAAGCGTACGTTACTGCCACTAACTTAGTACGAGGTGTGAGTAGGGCGTTGAAATGCTCATAATCTAAATCACAATTAGTTTGGTTGATGCGTACTTGATGTACTGTTGCACCTTTATCTTCTGCGGCCTGTTGCCAACTTGAAACATTAGAATAATGATCGAGTGCCGTAACAATTACCTCATCACCTTTTTGCCAATCACGACTAATCGCTCGACTTAATTGAAAGGTCAGTGTGGTCATATTCGCGCCAAAGATCATGTTGTTTATTGAAGGGGCGTTGACTAATGTTTGCGCTGCATGACGCGCTGTTGCCATTAATGTGGATGTTTCAATGCTAGAGAAAAAAGCGCCACCTAAGTTTGAATTGAAATGACCTAAATAGTGACTCATGGCATTTAAAACTGATTGAGGAACTTGCGAGCCACTGGGTCCATCAAAGAAACACACCGGGCGGTTATTAATGCATTGATTGAGTGCGGGAAATAATGATCGAATGGTCATGGGATCAAACGTCATGTTGGATCTCCTTAGTGGTCAATACAAAGACATCCCAATAACCTTGTTGATGTTTTTTTATTGCTTTAATAGGGTGAGCGTTATGCCACAAGATATTATCAGCGAGAATTGCCATTTCACCGTGTTGTAATGTGGTACATAGAAAAGGCGATGCGGTTTTATCTTTATAAACTAAGAACTCACCACCTTTAATGTTATGACGATCAATCCCAATGACGGCAATATGTTCAAAACCATCTTGATGAATCCCCTCTGGTGAAGTCGGTGTTTCGCCATTGAGTGCTGCTATACGTATTTGATGAATCTCAATGGGTTGACCATCAGGTAAGGCATTGGCTTGTTGAAACAACTCACACATTTCTAACATACCATCACAATAAATCAGATCATCATCTAGGGCTTCAAAGTGACGTACCACGTTACCCTGAAAATGATTAATATCATTAGACTGTACAAAGTCAGTTGGCGGTAAGTGATCTATTCTGCCGTTATGAATACGAACAATAGAATAGCGACGTAAACGGTATTTTCCATCGGCATGGGTGGTTTGAGGTAGATGCTTAAAGGAAGGGGACAGTTCATTCACTGCGTGGTTGCTAAGTTGTGTCAATTGTAAGTTATACATAAAGGGTGTATTCATCATACCTCTCCTATATATTTGTTACTTATTATTAGGCTTAGCTAAAAAACCAGATATTACAAATTTAATCGATTAAATATTCACTAATAAAGATAAAAATAGAATTTAAAACTATATTTTAAGGAATGTTTAAAATTTAACACTATTAAATGATGAGGTGATATTTGTGAGGTGTGTGTTTTTGCTCTGTTATATTGATTTTAATAATATGTATGTTTCCAATTATATTGGAATGAAAATCATTTATGCGATCATGATTACGACCGTTAAGGTGAATTATAAATACGATAGAAATACCATAATTTAATATTATAGTAACTATTGGTAATGATATTTAAATATATTATTTTTTGATTTTTTTGTCGTTAAGGTTAATTAATTGATATTAAGCAATACCAATTAATATCACTATAATGATTTACATAATGGTAAATGTATTAAATTAATTAATGGTAAACATAAGTATAAATAAGAAACATTAAAATAGTGTTATTGAATAGATATAATTATCTCTTGAATCTTCTTATAAATTTCAGAGCCGTCACCCGTTAATATCGCTTCTATTTGATTGTTTTTATCTAACATTTTTACTTTTTCTAATGTTATATGTTGTTGTTCTTTTCGAATTTGAAATCGATCTTGTAATAAAGATTGGCTCATGACTATATTTGCTTTAAAAACAGCACGATAAACACCATTTAGAGGCATGTTGCTCATAACTAAAATCCTTTGATATCTGTCTTTATAAGGTAATGCCTTATGGGTGTTTGTTTGTCTTGTGTTAATTTTCTAAATTGTAGACAAGTGCTGCCAATAATTAAAGGTTTATAATCACAAAAATAGCATTTATATAATATTAATTTTTATGATATCGCAAAATATAAGTTAGATAAATATAAAAATGTTCTTTATTATAAAAAACTATTAATGAGAGTGAGGAATAAACGTAAATAATAAGTTTTTAGATGTTTATTTATAAGTTTATTTTATTCCGAATGAATATTTGTAAGGTATGTGACTTTTTGGTTTTTAAATTAGATCGAGTATTAATACGTTTGTTCTTTGTTAACTTTATCGATTACAACAGAATAGTATTGGTTATAGTAACCTCTAAGCGGTTATTTATTGATAGGTATCAAGCAACAATAATATTACGTTTTTGCGTGTCTCTTTTAATAGGTAAACAAGACTATTATGGTATTAATATTTTGTATGATTAATCTAACTAAGGATAAATTATGAAGATTTTAGCGATAACGGGGAAAATGCCAATCACTGAGTCATGGTTGTTTAAAATATTATCTGCAACGCAGTGGTGTCAAGATCAGGTTGATATGCATCGATTTGCTGCATGGGATAATGAACAAGCTTTTAGTGTTGATAAAGAACTAACGTATTTACCATCAGGGCATTTTGATGTGGTGATCACTAAATCGATAGGAACATTGATTACCCTTAAAGCACAAAATACCATTAGTTGGGATAGGTTAATCTTGATTGGTGTGGCATGGAGTCTATTCTCTGAATCCGAACATGATTTATTGCCAGCACTTGATGAAAAAGGCCAGCCAGTGTTGATCATTCAAGAAAATCACGATCCTTTTGGATCATATGCTGAAATCGCGGCAGCCGTTGCGGGTAAGCATAATATAAGTTGCGTCGAGATCATGGGGGATAGGCACCAATACGCGAATACAGAAGCTATTGGTAAATTGATAAACCATTGGGTAAAAGAAACACATACCGTTGCCGCATTATAAATGGTGTCTGCGACACAGAAAATGAGTATAACGTTGTTTTTCCTTTGTCATTATTGATAACGTCACTTAATATGATATTAGTTTCTTATTGTTAATGACAAAGGATGTTGGTATGAACAAACATATAGGCATAGCGATGATTCCTTTTCTCGCTGGGTGTACAGAAATACCCAATGATACTATATTGGAACACGCCTTTTATTCCGCAGCACAGTCCTCAAAAGCAAACACGATCTTGACGGTTGATAATTTCGCTAAAGTCAGTGGTTATAAAAAATATGATCAATATATCGCTGAAGTGAGTTATGACATCCGTTTTATTCAAAACCAGGAAAATTATGAGGTCAACACCAAGACCCACGATTCGGGGTTAGGTTTGCATGCATTGTCTATGGAATATGGACATTATAAAGCAGGGGATATGAGTAGTAACCAACAGCAAGTTATTTTTATTAAGACCAGTAATGGTTGGAAAGTTAAAGCATAAAAAAAAGCAGCCTATGATCAGGCTGCCTTGGCATTTATATTATATTCTCAATAATTTTATTTACTTTTTACTGTCGCAATTCGAGAACATACTGGAATATTAGTCGCATCAAGACCTGGCGCTGTATTATGGAAATCAAATTCAAGCTCAACGTCTGGTTTGAAGATTAAGCAATGTGTAGAGCCACCAAAGTGGAACATACCTAGTTCATCACCTTTATTAATGTGTTGGCCTTCTTCTACAGTAACAGCACAAGAAGATACTTCAGCCATACCAATAGCAATGAAACACATTAAGCCAATGTTAGGATTGTCTGATTCAATAAAGATCACAGCACGTGTCGCAACCGCAGTTAAGAATGGTTGTGAATTGTTAGGCGCACTATCGTCAGCACCGTCAGGATTACTAAAACCTTGGTAGCGATTACCTAAGTAGTATGAGCCGTTAACCATGTAAGTCTTTTTAACTGTACCACTTACTGGGCTGTTCCAACGGTGGTAGCTTAATGCACTAAGGAATGCTTGATAAACTGTACCGCCAACAAATTGCTCTGCTAGTGGGTCAAAATCCATCATGTTTTCTAATGAATAAGGTTGACCTTTAAGCCAGAAATTTGAAGATTTAGCGACGTTGGTAACAACTTGTAATGGTGCTGACTCACAGGCGTTAGCAATAACATCATCACCTTCAGCAATAGGTCTTACGCCGTCTTTAAATGTACGCGTAAAGAAGTCATCCCATGATTTAAAACCATAGTGTTGATCTGTTGGATCACAGTTAAAGAAATGCTCAAACGGCTTATCATGATTTTCTGAATCACTTGCTTCTGCCTGACAAGCAACCGTGACCATTTCTTTTTGTGCGTTATCACTTAACCAACCAAAGACTTTTGGTGTGCGGTCTGGATGGTTTTCAATTAATACTGAGCGTGATGCTGGAGATGAAAGGTATAAACTCCAGTAAGTCAGAATCTTCTTAAATTGTTGGTTAACAAGTTCGTTAGCAAAGAATGCATAACCTGAATCTGTTGCCATTGGCCAATCAAGTAGCGCATTAATAGGGAAGCCAATTAAACCACAGGGTTCAAGTGCACCTGTTTTAGGATCTAAAAACTCAGTGCATTCGGGAGCTTGCGTCATTATATGGTTAAGCAGAACTAAAAATTCATTAAAGTCATTCACCTCTGGTGTTTCTAAAGGCGTTAATTCTTTGTGGCTTTTAGCTTCACTAAACATATCTTGTGAAAGGCGTAGTAGCGTAGGGTCATTCTCTACCAATTCTTTAAAATCAATAATAGGCTGAGCAATAGAATGAGACGTCAAATGCGTACGAGTTTTTAAATCTTTAATCCAAGCTGCAATATGGGCTTTATTTTTAGGAAGCCAATTGCCTTTTAATAGAGGGTATGTCTGATTCATAATTCTATACCAAATGAGAAATTAAATTTAAAAACGCTAAAGTATGAACTTCATATTAAATACATATGATGCAATTACATTAGCGGTACTATCTATTTAAGTCATTAACTAAAACCTAAAGGTTAAAACTCAAATATATGTAATCAATTTTGCATAACGGGTTATTAAGTCATAGTTAATGTGTAGTGTGATAAACCATAGACTAAATTAAACATTTGATCTGATTTTATTAATTTAAAGTTTTTTATAAAAAATAAAACCTGTTTGAATATATAAAAATAGTATTTTTTATAAACTTTAAATATGGGTTTTGGTTGTTGTTTGTTCGTTTTTGTGACGTTTGTAGTTGATTTAATGAGTGTTATTAAAAATGGCGTTGAATGTGATAGTTTGAAAGTGTGATCTGTGTCACGTTTTGTTTTTTAATTTAGGTTCATCTTAATAGCACAAACAATAAATAACTTAATAAATTATTGGTGGAAAAAATGACTTTAAAAGTAACTGCTAAAGGTTTTGAATTACCTGACTACATGGAAGCTCATATCGAATCTGAGTTTGCTAAATTTGATAAATTCCAAGTGGCTTTCCATAGCCGTAATGTATTTATGAAGCTAGAACCAGGTCGTCAATTTATTGTTGAGATTGCGGTTAAGACTAGTGTTGGTGATATTGAAGCATCTGCTGATGAAAAAGAATTAAGCGAAGCACTAAGCGCAGCATTTGCACGTTTAGAACGCCAAATCATCAAGAAAAAAGAAAAACCACTTGCTCACCGTTCTGAATTAAATGAACGTGACAAAGAAAACTTCCTTAAAGAAGAAGAAGCATCAGCAGAAGCTGCTGCTGATGTAGTTATTGCTGAAAACGAAAAATAATAGCGCTCTAATGTGGCGTGTTATAAAAACATGCCACAGTGATATTATTATTAGTTAAGCAAATGAAGCCTCGATCAAATTATATTGATCGAGGTTTTTTTATGCCGCTTTTTGAGTGATTATTGTATTTTCTTTTTTAACACACACAAAAAGAGCATTACCTGATTGGCCATTCCACGGTACGATTTTATCGTAGCTGTGTTCGAACATGGTGACATCAAAAAAGGGTGCTAATAATTGCTGTAATTGAGCAAAGTTGATTGCCACCATTGGGTGATAATCACGCCACGATTGCGTTACATTGTCACTTGTTTTTTCAATGTGCAGCTGTAACTGTTGGTGTTCACCCTCACCACTGTAATTCCAGCCTGATTGAAACATAAAATGGCTATCTTCAAATTCAGTAGTGTGGCGCACAAAAGAGCTATTATCGATTTTATCTTTATCAACGGCATTGAAACAAAAAACACCTTCTTGCGTTAAGGCATTATGTGCACTTTCAATACATTGTGTCAGTTTTTCAATATTGGCGTTGTAATGCAGCGAATATAAGAAACAAGTAATTAAGTCTAATGGAGCATCAACAGTAAAGTTACACATATCGTGCTGAACAAATGTTGCTTGAGGGCAACGCTGTTGAGCAATGTTCAGCATTGGTTGATTAATATCTAAGCCACTTGCTTGATAACCATAACCAATAAAATGTTCAACATGGGGACCAGTACCACAAGCAAGATCAAGATAACGAGTGCCTTGATTGCCAAATAGCTGGTGGAGTCTACGGATACAATTACTTTGTTCTTGGTAATCTATATCAGCGCACATTAAATCATAGTAGCCAGACAAATCAGTGTATAAAGCGTTATAAGACATTGTTAACCTAATGATTATAAAGAAATTATCTTGGTTATGGTAATCGATGTATTACCAAAGTTGCGCGATGTTAGCTTAGCTTTATTAATGCGACAAACAATATTTAATAAATTAATAAAATTATTGAGATAGATCGCATTTTATTCTGTGTGAGTATATTTATATAAAAAGAAAATCAAGGGTTCGAGATTGATGCCGTGGTGAGCGATGAAATATCTGTCTAATAGTTGCTTATTACTGACGGACAAGGATAATAATCGCTTTATAAATAGCGATGTTTTTATGCGTCTTGATAAATTTGTTTGTAAAAGTACAGCATTGACGAAAGCAGAGGCTATTGTCCATATTGAAGACGGTGATATTAAGATCAACGGTAACGTTAATACTGATATCTCAGCTCAAGTTCATGAAAATAATGAGATAACTTTTGCTGGTGAGCAACTTTCCCCACGCCCATTTCGTTATTTGTTAATGAATAAGCCAGCACAAACAATTTGCTCTAATATTGATGAAGTTTACCCATCGCTTTTCAATTATATTGATATAGAACGACCACAAGAACTGCATATTGTGGGGCGATTAGACGCAGATACCACAGGATTAGTCTTGATTACTGATGATGGTCGATGGTCGTTCAATATTACCTCTCCGAATAAATTATGCCCTAAAGTGTATCGCGTACACCTTCGTCAACCCATTGATATAAGTGCCAAGGCATTGTTTGCTCAAGGGATTAAGTTGCAAGGTGAACTACAGCTAACTGCGCCTGCAACATTAGCTATTGTGGATGATAAACAAGTGTTATTAACGATCACTGAAGGTAAATTTCATCAAGTGAAACGCATGTTTGCCAGTATTGGTAACAAAGTGGTAGGTTTGCATCGTGAGAGCATTGGTTGCGTAACGTTAGATGTTGATGAAGGTCAGTGGCGTTATTTAACGGTTGATGAAATTAACGATCTCAACCCATAATGAATATATTCAATATATGTTGTGAAGCGTCTACGTTAGATAGGCATGACGACATATATCATCAAATGAGGATAAATCTGTGAAAAAAAGTCAATTAGGTTTTATTGTGGTAGCAGCAACAATGTTATTAGCAGGGTGTAGTGAGCCAACGGTCACAGCAACGCCAGTTAAAAATGTTGATACTGTATCAGTCACATCACCTGATGATATTGATGTATTTTGTCCAACAGGTATTTGCACGTTTGAACTATCAACCACGGAACCGACTAAAGCCACTGTCACTATGCACTATGACTACACTAAGCTTTATACCAAAATTGAAGGGGTGAGTGTTGTAGGTGAAGGGGCTAAAGATGCTAAAGTGGTCGATGAAGATCAATTTACGATTGAGCTAACGAAAAAGAACACACCTGTAAAAATTGAAGTTATAGATTTTTACCGTAACTAAATAACATTTCTTCGCGTTATTCCTGAAGCAGTCTTTAATTACATAAGGACTGCCTCTGTCTTGTCTTTGCTCTCATCATAAAATGTCACGGCTTTTAAATATAATCATACATAACAAAAAATTATTATTAGCAGGCGTTTGTCTCTTTTATTTATTGTTTAATAACGTTTTTCTTTTTTGATAATTAGAGAGAATTTCTTTGTTACGTTCAGGTATTGCCCTTTTATCATGAATTAAGTGCTTAATCGCCATTATTGGATGTTTAATGATCATTTTTGGGCCTGAATAACGCATAATTGTTTGTGAATGAACTTTTTGTTGTGGTTTGTAACAATGAATAGGGCATTGCTTACAGCTGGGTTTATTTTCACCATAAGGACACCGATCGAGACGTTGTTTTACATAGTTCCTAAATTGTTCACAATCAGCACAACGCTGAAATTTCACCGTATTGATTTGATGATGTTTTTCACAATAAAGATCAATCATTGCGGTTATCGTTTTAAATTCACGACCAAGTTGACCCGATAGATGAAAGTCGGTTTCTTTATTCATGTTTTATGGCCACATATGAGTAGAAGGAATGATTCTAACGGTATGAAGATGTATTTCAAATAAAACTTTATCAAAATGATAAAAAATGAAGATAAACACAAATTACTTTAGTGATAAGTATTAATTATGTTAGTAAAGTGAAAAATTTAATGATGAAACACAAGAAATATACCGAGATAGCTTGATTTAACAGGAGTTGAGCAGTAGTATCCACGCCTCGATTTTTATGGTGGTGTATATGAGCAGATTTGAGTGCCTTGAAAGAATTGTCGACGAATATCGTAAGAAAGTTCGTGACGCAGAGTTTAACCGTCAGAACGATAGCGAAGTTGCTAAAGTTCTAGTTTTATTAGTCGGTAACTCAATGTTCAGTCTGGCTGATGAATTTGCTGATTGGGTTAATCGTGGCGGTGATCGTAGCTATGGCGGTAAGTTTTTTGTTTCTAAGCAACTAATGACGTTGTTAGAGCCAGTAACTTTCCGTGGCGTAACGGTTCGTCGTGATTCGATTAAACTATTCAGAATTTCATAACCTGAGTGGCTTCCAATCGTTATTCAATGACTCTCCGATAGAAAAATTGAAAAACAGATTTTTGATCTAGCTATTAGCGTGGTCAATAAAAAGGGGATGCTACGGCATCCCTTTTTTGTTGATTATTATAAAGTGACATGTTCACCTGCATTACCTTGTTTATCTTCTCTTCCTGCACTTTCGATTTTTCCTATTCCTGCTGTTTTCCTGTTTCTTCTGTACTTAACCCTTGAGTCTCAATAGCGACTTATGGTCAACTAGCATCAAATAAAAAATATATAAAGAAAGAAGGTAATACATGGACGCTGAATTTTGGCATAGCCGTTGGGCTGAAGATCGTATTGGTTTTCACTTAACCGACGTTAATCCATTATTAATAAAACACTGGTCACAGGTGAATGCTCAACGTGATGATCGCGTGTTAGTACCAATGTGTGGCAAATCAGAAGACTTAGTTTGGCTTGCGGCGCGTCATAACGATGTGGTTGGGATTGAACTGAGTGATATTGCTGTAAAAGCTTTTTTTGCTGAGAATCTTTACACGCCATTAGTCACTGGGATCGGCTGTGAGCATGTGTATTCATTTGATGAGATCACAATCTATCAAGGGGACTATTTTACCGTTCCTGTTGCACCGGTTGACGTGGTGTATGATCGCGCGGCATTAGTTGCGATGCCACAATCAATGCGTGAACGTTATGTTGAGCGTTTATTGCAGTTGATAAAACCCGGTGGGCGTATTTTATTAGTGACCTTAGATTACCCTCAATCACAAATGGACGGGCCTCCATTCTCAGTGCCTAAGGCTGAAATAGAAACGTTATTCAGTGGTTGTAAGATCACCCATTTAGAACGTGATGAAGCTGATGCAACCCATCCTCGTCGTCAACGTGGTGTCGAGCGTTTTGCTGAAGAAGTATGGCTAATTGACGTTTAATAAACTCACAATAGCGTAGCTGAAAAAATAAAGGCGTCTATGTGACGCCTTTATTGTCTTTATTGTACCGCTAAGGCTACAGAATGACGTTAACATCTGCTGCCGTAGCAATGGCATCAGTAACAGCTGTGTCAATGTCATCACGGCGTGTAAGCGCAACCCCAAGACGGCGGCGACCATTGATTTCAGGTTTGCCAAATAGTCTTATTTGCGTTTGTGGGCGAGATAACGCGGCGGTTAAATTATCAAACCGAATATTGGTAGAAATACCCTCAGCAAGAATAACCGCAGAAGCTGATGCGCCATACTGTGTAATCGTGGTAATGGGCATGCCTAAAAAGGCACGGACATGCAATGCAAATTCAGATAACTCTTGCGAGATCAGGGTTACCATTCCTGTATCGTGCGGGCGAGGGGATACTTCGCTAAACAGCACTGTATCGCCTTTAACGAACAATTCCACCCCAAATAGGCCATAACCGCCTAATTCGTTTACAACCTTCTTAGCAACGTTCTCAGTCGCTTTTAAGGCAGCATTTGACATTTGCTGTGGTTGCCACGACTCACGGTAGTCGCCATCCTCTTGACGATGACCAATTGGCGCACAGAAATGCACACCATCAACCGCGCGTACTGTCAGTAGCGTGATTTCATAATCAAAATCGACAAAGCCTTCAACAATCACACGACCTGCGCCTGCACGTCCACCTTCTTGTGCGTATTGCCATGCTGATTCAATGTCTGCGGCAGTTTTAATCACGCTTTGACCTTTGCCTGATGAACTCATGATCGGCTTTACAACACACGGCATGCCAATGCGATGCACTGAGGCTTCAAAATCGGCATATTGATCAGAGAATTCATAAGGCGAGGTTGGAATGGCTAAGGTTTCAGCGGCAAGACGACGAATACCTTCACGGTTCATGGTCAGTTTAGTCGCGTTAGCGGTGGGTACGACATTGACACCTTGGCTTTCAAGTTCAACTAAAGTATCTGTCGCAATTGCTTCAATTTCAGGTACAACAAAGTGGGGTTGTTCAAGGGCAATAATACGTTTAAGTGCATCACTATCTAACATATCAATCACATGGCTACGATGTGCTACCTGCATTGCTGGCGCATTCTCATAACGATCAACAGCAATCACTTCAAGCCCAAGACGCTGACACTCAATAGCAACTTCTTTACCTAGCTCACCAGAGCCAAGCAGTAATACACGGGTTGCATCAGAACAAGTAGCGGTACCAAACATTGAAATTCCTTACGATTTGTCATAAAAGGTGAAATCTGTCGCTAATAATACCTTATTTTGATGTTTGCGCAATCGTTTGCTTTTGGTGGGTATTTGATAGAAAGATCATAATTGAAGAACGTGAAGCGAAAAAAAACCGCTTATCATAAGCGGTTTTAATGTGGTTATTTTTTACGATTTTCCCAATGGGTAATAAAAGCAACGGAGAGGATAATAATTCCCGCACCGAGCCATAATCGTCCTGGTGGTGCCCAGCCAAAGACTAACCATCCACCTAATACGTTTAAAGGTAATTTAGCATGATCAAAAGGTTGGACAAAAGAAGCATCAGCCACCGCATAGGCTTTGGCAATTGCCCATTGTGCTAACCCTGTTAATAAGCCTGCCAGAATTAATAACCACCAGCTAAAACCTGCCGTTGGCATGGTAAAATCAGGTGCCGCTAAAATAAGATTGAATGGCGTCATTAAAATAAGCAGATACATCACGATGGTTGTGGGTGATTCATGGCTAGATTGTTTTTTTACCATCAATGAATAAGCCGCCCAGAAAAAGGCTGCACCTACAGGCAATAATGTCGCGATGTTAAAATCTTCAGACCATGGCTCAAGAATAATCATTGCACCAACAAAACCACCTAACGTTGCTAACCAACGCGCTTTACCGACGGTTTCTTTAAGAATGAGCCCTGAACCAATTGTTGCAAATAGTGGGGAAATCATCAGTAATGCAATACCTTGCCAAATAGGGACAGGGTAGGCTAATGCCCATAGCCACAACTGGATGCCGATAACCGCAAAAAACACCCGTAAGCAGTGTAACCAAAAGTGATTGGTTTTAAGTGATTGTCGAATACCTAATGTGCGTAGCCAAGGCAACATTGCGATTAATGCAATAAAGTATTGGATCAACGCAACAGACGTGGAAGGAACATGCATTTTGATACTGAGGTACTGGGCTAAGCTGTTTACTATTGCAAACGCGAGCCCAGCGGTGAGCATCCATGCAGCGCCTCGCAAAGGATTATGTGTTTGAGTCATTGTCATTGGCTTCTAATAATAGGTGGCGAGATGATACGCTTTTGATGTTTGATAGCCAACATTGATCCTATTTAGACAATAAAAAACCGCCACTTAGGCGGTCTCTTCAGTATTTTTAAATCAATTGCTGACTTAATAAGCAACATACATTAGTTGTATATCCGGATTAAGTGCATCTAACAATGCTTGTGTACGCGCTAATTGACTAATTTTACTTTCAGCACTTTCTACCAGTGCTGCTTCTGCAATCTCAGACAATGAATAGTTAGACATATTCATATTAATTAATGCCACTTGCAGAGGCGGTAAGCTTGGGTTGAATGCTGCATTTTCTGCATACATGCCTTCAAAAATACGGCCATCATGTGCTTTTAATGCCACACCACTGAAATTCTTTGAGTAAGGTGCATGTGAACGGTTGGCTGCATTACACGCGCTAATCGCAAGTTCTGAACCTTCTTCAATGCAAATGCCATTATTCAAATCGCTCAATAGACCATCCTTCACCCCTAAATCTAGCGGGCCAAAAGAATCAGGTAGGTATTGTTGCAGCGTCATTGGTTCGCGTTGTGGCAGTTGGATGATCATATCGTTAGCTGATGTTAATTCATTCATAAACTGACGGCAGTGACCACAAGGGCTGTAGTTAATAGTGACATCTTTAATACCCACTTCACCCTTGATCCATGCATGGCTAATGGCAGATTGCTCAGCATGAATAGTACAAGCCATACTTGCGTTTTCAAATTCCATGTTAGCACCAAAATATAAGCGGCCAGATGTGCCACGAACAATTGCACCAACATAGAAATTAGAAATAGGGACTACAGCATAGGAAGCAGCAAGAGGAAGGAGGGCCAAGCGAAGTTCAGTATCAGTCATGTGCGTGGTTGATAATAAACATTCAAATTGCTCAGGACTGATAGTCGAATCGAAATCTGAAGCTTCAATAATAGGCTTTAAAGCTGACGCCAATTCAGCAGGTAATAAGCTTAATGCTTTTATAACACGTGCGTACATTGGGTGTTACTCCTTCATTGTTTATGGCAAAACATTCTATGTGAATCACAACGAGTTAGAAGTGATCTTGATCACACTGTTTGTTTTGCCATTACACCTATTACATTACTGAGAGTGGCGTCACACTTGTTTCTGTAACAAAGAATATAATATTTCAATGACTTAGCAAAAATTAACCGTTTTGGTTGTTTTATGCGCAACTATTGAATTGCTTATTAAGCATGCCCAAAAATACGCAATAATAAAGGAAACATCAGCGGGGCTAATAAGGTGGTCATAATGCCGCAAATCACCAAGGCTAATGAGCTAAACGCCCCTTCTTGATAATTTTCTTCTACGGCTTTGGCTGTGCCTAATGCATGTGAAACCGTACCAATCGATAAGCCTTTAGCGAGAGGGTGTTTCACGTGGAATAACTTCATGATCGGATAACCTAATACCGCACCAAATAACCCGACAATAATCACCATTGCAGAGGTGATCGCAGGAATTCCCCCAATTTGTTGAGAAGCCGCCATTGCAAGGGGCGTGGTGATAGATTTAGGTAAAATACTTGCCGCAAGTTGAGCATCCGCCCCCATTGAAAAAGCAATCGCAGTACCAAAGGTCATTGATAACACGCTGCCAACAAAACAAGAGGTTAAAATGGTTTTCCACTTACTGCGAATAAGTCCAATTTGTTGATATAACGGGAAAGCTAACGCAACAACGGCCGGACCTAATAAATAGTTGATCACTTCATTTTGAGCGAAATAAGTTTGGTAAGGCACTTCCAGCCATTTTAGTGCCAGAATCATGATAATAAGGGTAAGTAAAAGAGGGTTGAAAAAAGGGTTTTTAATTTTCATTGCCAAATAACGTGTAGAATAAAAGCACACTAAGGTTGCCACTAGCCAAATCATGAGTTTTTCTCCTTATGGTGTACCGCTAGGCCAATAACAATTAACACAATAACGGTGCTGCCAAGGGTACTTGCAAAAATGATCGCTGCGTTATTTTCAATGACACCTAAATAATTCATTAAACCGACACCAACGGGCACAAATAATAGTGCCATGTGTTTAATTAATAAATTACAGGTGCTTTCAACCCACTCTGCACGACAAATGCCAGTGACAAGAGCAATAAAAAGAATAAATAAGCCGATAATACTGCCAGGAACAGGTAATCCAGACCAGTGCTGAATGCCTTGTCCTAAAAAGAAACAGATCATGACGATAGCAAATGAACGTATATAATTCATGGGTGGTATGACTCTTAAATATTTCCAATCATCATACAAATAAACATGATAATTGTCACACTAATTAATGGCGGTTAATGAACTATATTGGTTTCTGTTGATAAAACAAGCATTAATGTTACTTGATTGTCAAAATATAGCCGCTAATCAGTAGTGTAAATGTAATAACTATTATCGTGCAAATGGTTGCGTAATTAGTCTTTATTACCAAATGGAACGGTTTTCTGGTGTGCTTTTTTGTGATGTTTGACCATGATGGCGCTTTTTTTAATACCGAGGTTTCATTGCGTACTGCTGCGGTATTGGGTAATGACACGCGAAAGCCATAATTAGGGATAATATAGACAGGTATAGCCATTTTTCCATGACGAAATAATTTTTTAGACAGTGATAATAATAGAATATTGAGATCATAATGATGATCACCGCTATCTTCGAATGCATTAGGGTAAATAAAGGTATAACGGTATACCGACTCAATACTGACAACTTCTCCTGCCAGATGGCAAAGAGAGGCTAAAAAACGGGATTCGTTATCAGTTAACAGGGTTTGTTGATTATCATGCCATCGAAGTAGTCTATCTTCAGGGATAAAATCAATACCTTCAAAGCGATAACATTTTATTGCCGTTTTCGTTGTCATCATCCACCTACTTGTAAGCCCTTCGAATACAACCTCACTCGATAGCATTAAGTGTTGACGTAATTACCACAATCATCAAATAACCAGTCTTATTAATAATAAAAAAGCCCATCACATGATTATTATGATGAGCTTATTGGATTTTTAAATGTGTAACAGCATGAATTACATTAACTTATTAATATAGTCATATAACGACTTCATGATCTTCATTTTGTTTTCATCGGATTGGCAATCGAGTGCAGCTGCTTCAAAGTTCTCCATGTACTTAGTCATGTTCTGTTCAAAGAAATCTTGGCAATGATGCTTCCAACGCTGCTGTTCTTGATAGGTGAGTGTTAATGGGTAATTTCGTGCACGATAGCGGAACAACAGCGGTTTAATACGCTCATCTTCAACATTGATTTCCAATGTAGCCAGCGAATCAACCTCAGTTTCACGAATAATATCCATCGTAGAACGATCAGCGGTTGAGAAGAAACCATCGTAAAGCATGGTATCAACGTTATCACTATTGGCGTATTCACGTTTAACACTGAACATTTCCAGCAATTTAGCCCGTATTTCAGGGTGCTGCTTTAATAACGCTAAATGTTTAAGGCATAACTCACGATCAATTCCCAATCGCGCCGCATCTTCTGCTTTTAAGGTTTTGGCAGGGGCAAGAACAGGACACTTGTTTAAATGCACTTCTTTAATCGGGACGGGTAACTCATCAGGACCAAGATCGATACGCTTAGTGTATAAACGCTCACGCAGTTGATCAGCATCAAGTTCAATTAATGGGGTCGGATCTTGGGCTAGGTTAACGCAGATCACCGCATTTTTGTTATCAGGATGCCACGCCATCGGTACGATCCAACTGGTATTGCCACATTCAGTGCCAAACATACCCGATACATGCACAATAGGGGTGAGATCAACAATATCAATCAGATCTTGTAATTTACGCTTATGACGCAACTCAAACAGGTAATCAAACAGCTTAGGTTGGTTGTGCTTTAAAATCTTCGCCAGTTCAATCGTGGCGTACACATCAGCCATAGCATCATGGGCATTCGCGTGTTCAATGCCATTGGCGATAGAGAGCTTCTCAAGCTTAAAGCTCGGACGACCTTCATCATCTGTTGGCCAGTTAATGCCATCAGGACGCAATGCATAACAAGTACGCATGATATCGAGTAAATCCCAACGAGAGTTACCGTTTTGCCACGCCCAGCCATAAGGATCATAAAAGTTACGGTATAACGTATAACGGGTCACTTCATCATCAAAGCGCACATTGTTATAACCAATGACACAGGTATTTGGCTTTGATAGCTCAGCATGAATTTGCGCAATAAACTCAGGCTCTGATAAACCTTTCTCCATTGCTTCTTGTGGCGTGATCCCCGTAATCAAACATGCTTCAGGTGACGGTAAGTAATCGGCTGGTGGCTTACAATAGATCACCAAAGGCTCACCGATGATGTTCATCTCCATATCGGTACGCACCCCTGCAAATTGGCAAGGGCGATCATTCGCTGGACTGGCACCAAAGGTTTCGTAATCAATCCAGTATAAGCTTGGTTCGTTGGTTTTTTTCATAGTTTTCCCAAAAGCCGTTGGCTCAATATCAAGTTACTGCAATCCATGACACGCTGCATATCAACTTAATATTTTCTTAAAGCAATACGTTATAAAGCTAAGTATCCCGTAACTGACCTAATAGAGGCAAGTTTTTAGGGAAAATAAAGCGTCCCCCTCGTCATTCCCTACAGTGAATGCCCGCGAGGGCGATAGGGAATCTACTATTCGCGTGTTGTAGGGGTTATTAGTAGTGGTATCGTTATTGCTGTAAAGAGTAAGTTCATTATTGAAAAAACCGACTTCGACCGTATTAAAAGACAACACGTAGGTAAAGCACCTGTAGTCGGTACTCGTGTACCAACGCCCCAATAAGACGACCAATTCCAATTGAAGCGCGTGCGATACTCGAAAGGGTAATGGCAACTTATGATGATGTGTTGTTCCCTGATGGTGATCTTGATAGGCCGATAACTATTTCAGCGGCTAACCGTTATATCCGCCGTATCAGAGATAGTTTACCTATTGAAGATTGGCGTACTCATGATTTTAGACGTTCGCTATCCACCGGCGCATCAGAATTAGGTGTAATGCCACATGTGGTTGAGAAGATGCTAGGTCATGAGCTAGGTGGGGTATTAGCTGTTTATAACAAACATGATTGGCTGAAAGACCAGCTAGAAGGGTATGAGTTATATGCGGAGAAGCTGGATAGTTATTTGAGGTAGGGTTTGTTGATTATTGACGTAAGCCGTGTTGGATATAGTTTCTAACTCGAAAATGCCCAAAGTTACTTAGAACAAAGGCTCATTCATATCGTATTAACGTGATTTTGGGTTAGTTTTTTATGCATTTGAACTTGTAATTTCAACTGAAAACACTTTTCCATCTTCTTGCTTTTTAGAGTAACAAAGTGTTACTCGTGTCATGATTCAATATGCATTAATAAGTATAATAGCCCTGTTTTTTTAGTCGCGCAAATAAGTAAAGCAAGGTTCGTTATTCATTTTTAATACTCCTATTAAAAGGAGTATTAAAGGTAGCTTAATCGCTATTTGCTTTACTCTGCCGCGCAGCGGCTTCGTTCAACAAAGCGTTTAAGACAGATTCGCAACACTCGGCGTTTTTAATTCAAGTTGAGTTTTGTGTTTACGGTGTAAGGGTTAGTCAGGTGATAGTGTTGCTCACTACTTAATGCGGCGTTAGTTTAACAAATGAGGTAAGTATGATTTCAAGAGGAAAATACATCGGTGAGATTATCGATTCTATATCGCAGTTACAGAATTCGGTCAGGCTTCGCTCCAAATTGGGATTCTATGACATTAATAAATATTGTGAAGATTTTGCCTGTGATTTATTGAATATTGTTTTTGGGTTCAACCTTGTAAACTTAAACGCAGACCGAGTTAACGAGCCTGGGCTAGATATTGGTGACAAAAAAAGAAGGGTTGCATATCAAGTCACATCGGATAAAAAGCTATCAAAAGTTTCGAAAACAATAGATAACATTACTGCTCAACAGAAGTCGGACTACGATGAACTCTGTATTTTAGTATTAGGTGACAAACAAGGCTCATATACCCTGACAGACGCTAAGTACTGTGCATTAAATTTCTCAGAAAGTAATATTATTGATCTTAACGATATTGCATCCCAAATTGTATATCTCGATATCCAAAAAGTAGAGCAAGTGCTTAAGCTGTTTAGTAACAGCATGGTTAATCTTCTTTCAGAGTTTGAATTACCGGATGAGGATGGAAATTATGATACTTCTTATTATAACAATGTAGAAGAAGTAGCTACTGTTACTTTGAATGACATTAATTCATTTGAGTCATACGCTGAAGCCGAATGTGGAGAATTAGATGAAGGAAAAAGGTTACGCAACGTTAAAAATTTAGCTAATGAGTTGGTGGCGTTGCCAAGACTTTCTCGTGAGGTGTTAGCAATTCTACTTGAGCGTAAAGATGATATTCCTTGTGATTACGAATCAGCAGGTTTAGAGGTTACTGCATTTCAGAAAATCCTAAATGTTTCAGATGCTAACTACCAGAATGAATTATCTTATCTTGAAAGCAAGAATATGGTAGCAAGGAGTGAAGGTGATACTGGTGACTTTGGCCAAGTACATTATGTTGTCTTATCTGGAGCATTTATCGTTGATTTGTTATGCCAAGAGCTATTTTATTATGCCAAATCAAAATCATTTTCAATCCGAAAAATGATAGTAAATTTAGACTTTAGTGATTTAAGTTAAACTAACAGATAAGGATATGTGTCGCACAGCCGACACCTATCCGAAGTGTTGGACAAGCCAAGGCTACCTACCAAATCAACAAACTTCTAACGGATAATATTCAGTATTATCCGTTGACTTAGTAAGTCCCTGTGTGTTATATATTAAAAATAACCAGCAAAATCTGGTATCGGGATTAGTACCCCGCACGAACTACAGGCGTAATAACGCCAGCTTATGCTGGTTTTTTATTGCGGCGAACTCACACACCTGAATTATGGTGGGCTGAGTGAGGCTACCTTAGGGTAGGCCGTTTCCTGTAGGCGGTAGTACTAACCTTACTCAGTTCGCCACCCAGCGATTAGTACCTCTGAGTGGTGATCAAATCATTACTACAGGAGGTTATCATGCCTACCCAATCTGCTTTGCCTATCGCGCAATTCAGTCCCTCAGATCTTATTTTCATCTCTGATACTAATGAACTTGTCACTGATTCATTAACGGTATCGAAGCACTTCAGTAAACAACACAAAGACGTTTTAAAAAGATTGAATCTCTTGATTGTTCAGATGTTTTTACGTCAGCGAACTTTTGCGCCCACGCGAAAAAAATCACAGCAGGCGTTGTTGTTAGGGACTCTAAAGTTTACCAAATGACGAAAGATGGCTTCATGTTCCTCGTAATGGGATTTACGGGAAAACGTGCAGCGGCAGTTAAATAAGCTTATATCAATGCCTTTAATCAAATGGCTGAACAACTCACAAAGAAACCAGCAGCAGAACCATTGAGCTATAGAATTATGACCGTTATTGAAAATGGTCAAGCTATAGAGTCAAAGATGATCCCTAATGATGCGTTCATAATTAGTAAATCACATCTTGCCCAATTGTTTAACGATCTAAACTTATTCAGTGTGGACGAGTTACTGGCGATATCGAGTAGTGTGAACAAAAGTATTGCAGAGATAGCAAAGCTGCAAGATGCGCGGTTTAAGCAGATGAAGAAGCAGTGATAGTAGAAGAGGCCCTATATGGGCCTTTTTTGTTTGTTTATAGCAAATATGATTGGTTGAAAGGTCAGCTAGAAGGATATGCGGAGAAGCTGGATAGTTATTTGAGGTAGATTGTTTGGTTATTTTTTTAATTGAAGCTGTTTGGGGTTGTGGTAATGAATTTGGAAATCAGTACGTATGCAGGAAAACTAGATATATAAAGTTATTCTATATATTATGAGTTGCTTATCCTTATTTAATGTTAGCCATTGATTTACAAGGTATGCATCAAGGTGCTAAGGTGTTCTTTTATTCTGATTTTTAGGTATAGCATGCTATTTGATACAAATCTTACGGGAAAAACTCTAGATCCAATTCACGGTATAATTCGTCTGACAGAATTAGAATTAGATTTTATTGATCATCCATTATTTCAACGATTAAGGAATATCAAGCAAAATACATTTCTTTACAAAGTTTTTCCTTCTGCAATGCATAGTCGTTTCGAACATTCTCTAGGTGTGATGCATTTAGCTTATGAGATTTTAGATAATATGGAGATAAATGCTCATCGTTATAAAAGAAAGTATGGCGATGATGTTATTTTTACGAAGCTTTCTAATTTACCTATATCTAATATACAAGAGCTTCGATTGGCAGCTTTAATGCATGATATCGGTCATGGACCTATGTCTCATCAATTCGACTCTTTTATGTGTAATAAAGCGGAATTCCAAAGTTACTTTGGTGATAACTATCCTCAAATTGTTGATTTAATTGCTGATGGTGGTCATGTAGAACATGAACATATGTCTCTTCTTTTTGCTAAAATTATTTATGAGAGTTTACCTGAAAAAAAGCGTTGTAAAATAAATATTGATAATGTTCTTTCTATCATAGAAAAGGATTATCAGAAGGAAATTTCTGTAGAATTAAATGGTTGTATGGTAGATGTTTTACCATTGTTTACGTCAATAATATCTTCCTGTCCTATTGATGCAGATCGAATGGATTATCTTTTAAGGGATAGTTATTTTTCTGGAGTTAAGTGTGGTATTTACGACCATAATAGACTGTTTATGTCTATGGTTCCTGTTGTTGCTGAAAATAAAGTCTTTTTAGCTTACAAAGAAAGCGGATTAGATTCGATAGTTGAATTTATTAATGCACGGGCAAATTTGTTTGGGCAAGTTTATTATCATAAAACAAATCGCTCTTTTTCGTCTATGTTGAGTAAAGTTTGCGAGCTTTCAAAAAAACATAATTCAGATGTGGCATTGTTTGATTTTACATTACCCACTGATGCTGAACAGGGCTCCTATATTGAACAAATCCAAAAGTTTTATCTTGATAATTCAGATGATTATTTCTTGAATGAACAGTTAGAGTTGTTGATTGGTAATATTAAATCAGCTGTCACTATTAATAATGATATTATTTCTAGAAAGCCGTGGCGTAAAGTCTATGAATCAAAAATATATCCTTCAAAATTATGTATTATAGATGTAATTGACAATAATAAAGTAAATTTATTGAAGTCAATAATAAACAAATTAATAGCAGATCAAGATATTGATGACTCAATGTTTACTATTGATGTTATGACTGATAACGCATTTAAAGATATAGCAAAGACAGAGATAAAACTCCTTGAAAAACAGCTTGATGGAAAATATGCTATTACAAAATTTAAGGATGCTAATGATAAATTATATCGATATCAATCAATTAAGTGTTTTATAAGAATATTCGCTCATAAATCAGTGTCTGAGCGATTTAGTATTAAATTGATTCAGTTAATAGATAAAGTTAAAGATGAGTTTATAAAAGAACATTCTTTAGTGAAAAGATAAACTTTTGATTACTTTTCAAAATTATAAGTCAAAAAAATAAAGCGATCGCCAAGATCGCTTTATTTTTAAAACTGCTTTCCAAATCGACTTGTATTATTTTTCCATTCTTCAACAGCAGAACGTAACTAGCGTAAGAGTCGAAATACAATATTCAAGTTGTGGAGTATAGTGGTATAATTAAAATTTACTATTATAAACAATTCGTTATGGTTGGGTGATTTCATTGAGCATCAAAGAAAAGCTTAAGTTTCTAAAAGTGAATGAGCATAATATCTATGTGATTCATTATTCGTGTGAAAATTTAAATGACAACAATGAAAATATTTCACCTCGTGTAACCTCTATCGCGGCACTACATCTTCAAAGTCATACAATGCATAGCTTTTCAATTCACCTTGTTGCCGAGAAGCTGCATATAGGCCGAGATAAGATTGCTGAGAACTACAATGAATTAGAAAAACAGATGCTAACTGATTTTTATTCTTTTGTTCGTGATAATAATGGTGCATTGTGGCTGCATTGGAATATGTCTAATATCAACTACGGCTTTGAAGCCTTATCTCATCGATATGAAGTACTTTCCGGTGAGAGAGGTGTAAGAATCCAAGACACGAGTAAACATAATTTATCTAGCTTAATTATAGAAAAATATGGTAAAGATAGTATTGCTCACCCAAGAATGAAAACTCTGCAAAATTTAAATGATGGTAATCATCGTGATAATCTTAGTGGTGAAGAAGAAGTTAAAGCTTTCCAAGATAAAGAGTTTGTTAGACTTCATAAGTCTACAATGTCTAAGGTTTACTGGTTCCAATCAATGTATTTTTTGCTGCAAAAAAAAGGTGTAAAAGTATCTAACTATAACTGGTCTCAGAAGTTAAATAACCTAATGGAAAAATCGTGGGTAAAATTGTTGGGATTTATAGCTGTCATTTTGACTTTAGCACAAGCGGCTCAGATTGCATACGCTCAATTGCTCGTCCCGTAAGAAGATGAATTGGCGAAAATGAGGAATATTTCGAGTAGCCCTGATGAAAGATTTAAGCATGATTATTGAATGTTATTAAAAAAACAAAGCGATCTTTCACCAAGATCGCTCTGCTTCTAAAATCGTTTTCCAAACCGACTAGTATTATCTTTCCATTCTTCAACAGCAGAACGTAACCAACGTAAGGGCATCAGTGTGACTGGCTCAGGGAAGCCGCGTGTTTGTCGCCACTTATAAATAGTTGCTCGACTTGTGATTTGAAACATCTCTAATACTTCAACGTGACTAATCAAAAGATGTGTTGATTGCTCATTAAGTTCAGCATAAGTTTTTGCTGGTGGCGGTGAATCTGGTAGTTGCTTTTCCTGTTTACTTTTATAGTGTGACGGTGTCACGTTTAAGCTGTTTTCTGTGGCATAAGAGATATTTACAGTAGGGTAGCTGTTGTAATCGAACATGTTTGATTCCTTATTCGCATGTTGTACTAACAAAATTAGCAAGACGAACCCGATTCATAGAGAATAAGGACAGCCATAACTATCAGAAAACCAACCAATGATATCTATATTTAGCTCAGAACATATTTGAAATGCTATATATGCAGATAAAGAAGAAACAATTTCTATATTACGAATGTGTTTAAGATTAGCTCCATTTTTATGGACCTCATTTAGAAGAATATTATAAACCTTTAACAGTTGTTTGTGATAATTATTATCTGGTTGATTTTCTTGCCATATTTCAATTTGCTTACCAAGATTATAAAATTCGGCTGTTGCAGGCATTATTGAAAATGTTATAACATCATTTGGTTTTTTTTGTCATTTAGAACATAATCACTAAAAATAGTCCACCTGGAAACATCATTGTTTTTTTTAAAAATCTTTAAATCTAGCATTATTTTTTTTATTAAATGTGTCATCAAATGCTAACAAAAAGTTATGTAATACTAATCCGGCGTTTTTTTGACCATAATGATGAATTCCGTAAATTGAATTGGTTATGTTCATAAAAATATATAATTCCGATTAATGACAATAAAAAAGGTCCTTAATTTTAATATCATTTTTAAACGTTGCAATCATATTAGTGAATGTTTTCAATTCTATTGATATTAGTCAATTATTATGAACTTACTATTGTTGGGTAGGAGACTTACTTTGGGGGTGTATATTTTTATATTAGAGGATAAATCATTTATAGGTTCTTTTAAATCATCAAAAAGATCAAACGAGTGTAACTCTCGGGAAATAAAAATTTTCTGGCCTTCTTAGCCACCACCACCGAGGTTGGTAATTTAGATCATTTTCGGTGGTGAAGGGCTGAGCGTGATGCGTAACGCTTTTTTAAGTTATAAATACTGCGTTAAAGTCTTTAAAAAAGAGATAGAATAAGTGATGAACTGTGGGTTCATTTTAAGCCAGACAAAAAGTATAGAAAATAGCCAAATAGACCAGATTATTTTTTTAATAAAAGACATGCTAGATTGAGCTTTATCAACCATTTTTGATAAGTCTTTTTCTGTTTTTTCTGCTTCTTCTCTTATCTCAGATTTTTGGTTTAAAACTTGATACCGAGAAAATACATTTGTTATTTGTTTTCTTATATGTTTGAACGAGCAATTATATATATTCAGCGATGAGTGTATTACTATACAAGTAGCTAAAAGTGCAACTACAACACCAATTGCATTAATTAAATTGTCGACTCTCATTACAGCACTAATAGCAATCATGGCACCAGGAATAGCTAAAGCTTTAGTTTGAGCTGAAGAGGTAATATCATTTATTTTACCCGTGTATTCTAAATCTTTAGAGTTTATCTCTTGAATTACTTTATTTATTTTAAAATCACTTATGAATATATTATGGTGTTCATTATATATTTTATGTAATTTAACAAGATTACTCATACAATATGTGAAAATATTATTGCTATCACTAAGTGTTTGTATTAAAGAATCAAAAGCAGAGCGCATACAGTTTTTACGCTCTTTGTCTTGTTGATCGTCTAGTTCAATACATTGTTTTAATTTGGATAATGAGTCTAAACTATTATCCAAATTAATCTTAATGAATAAATTATTAAAATCCTCATAATCTATTGTTGTTTGAACTGAATGTTTAGCTCCTCCATCATCATTATTAACAAGTAATACTACTTTCTGAGACCCTTTTATCTTTCCAGATTCAGGGATAGAGTGATCAGATAATTCTGCAAGTAGAGAACGAAACCCTAAAAATAATGTTATTTTTTTATGTATTTCTAACTCTTCAGAATAGACGAATAATTTGTTGTTAGTTGGATTGAAATACATACAATTTAATGGGTGCTCCCCATGAGTATCGGCGTATTCAAATATTTGCTCTTCACCAATATAGAAGACTTGTACTTTCCAGGCTGTTTTCCCGATCTTAAAGCGTAATTTGTTATCTCTAATAGGTCTACTAGGTGAAGTGTAGCCCAACTCTTTAAATTCATTTAAAATTGATGGTTGGTCACAATCTTCAGTTAATTCAAACGTAAGGGCGCTAGTATCTTCGTTAGATATAATAAGATTTTCAAGTCGACAATGTAATTTGTGAAGAGTTGTCATATCAACTACCTGATTTTTCTATCATTCTTAGTATTTTTTCGCGAAGTTTAGAGTTGTTTATTCGAATTTCTAAACGTTTAGTTTGTTTATTATATTCGACATCCTTACCATCGCCTGAATTACCTATTTCATTGTTACAATGAAGTTTTGCTATAAGCCCATGATCTTCATCAGATAAATCAATCCAATGTTGGTCTTCAATTTGTTTTCGAGTTGGTTCAATATAATAATTAATTAATAGTTCATTTTCGTTAACAAACGTAATAAAAGTATCTTTTAGGTGCTCATATTCTTTAGGCAGTTCTGACTCGATAACGGTAGCAGCTTCTGATAATGAGAAAGAAGTTGTCTCTGATTTTTTTGTTTTTGCTAACAAGCCTGTTAGTTTGCTAGTGGCATTTTCTTCAAAATCAGAAGATAATCCGTTAATAACGCTAAATTGAGATATTGCTTCATACAGATTTTGTAAAGACTGCCCATTGTCTGATTTTTCTTTGCAGCCGAAAGCTGTTCTGAAATATTCAGCTGATGATGAACCTCTAATAAATTTTAAATATGCTTCTGACTCTAGAGTATTAGGATAACATTGACTAAATAAATCAATATTAATTGATACTGCTTGCTTTAATGCTTCTAGATTAATATGTGCTGCTGATTTTGGTAACAATAAACTATCAGTTGTAAAATCAAAACCTAATTTTGTATCAACCATAACAGCTAAAAATTTGCCAAAGTCATCATTTTTTGTATTACGATAATGCATGAAGACTATTTTACAACTACTAACTTTATGGACTCCTGTCTCAAAAATTTTTGCAGTTAATTCAGAAGTCATACTTTTAACTAAAAGCTTGAAATCTTCTTGAGATGCTGATGATTGAATATATTTATGAATATGAGATGGAATCTTATTGTCTGTGTTTTTTTCATAATAGCTATGGAACTTATTTTTACGTTTAAATTTAAGTTCAACTTGTTTAATGAAATTATATGAAACGTCTTCTTTTTGTAATGGCCATAACATACCTAATTTTGGAACAATCGTTTGTTTTTTCTTATCAATATCTAATTCTAAAGTGACAGCATGAACGGCAACTAGTTCGTTTAGTGATGGATCAATTAATGGTATGGCGATCGCATCGCAACTTGGGCACTCTGATTGAGAAAAACTGGTATCACAATTATGGCAAGTGTACATAGATAAAACCTAGAAGTATTTTTTTGACATTATATGCATGTAGATTGTTATGTATAGTGTTTTGAACTATTAGTGATAACTATGTTGATTTTATAGATTATGATTGTTTTTTTTGATACTAATTTGACTGATGAGAGTGATATTTAAGCTGTCATGATTAGTTTAGGATATGCTAGATTGATATAATAATTAGCTAATTTTGTCCCTGAAATGTCCTCAGTAATAAATAAAGTCGTTTAGCTATTCTATATTAGATAGTTATAAGTAACGTATTAGAGTCAATCCCGTATAATTTTAGCTCATTGGTCTTTTTCATTATTATCCCAAAGCTGCGGAGTTAATGAAACGGCTAGCTATTTGCTAATATAAAGGTGGCATCCATACCATTCTCACTTGAGCTAATTAGATTTAAAGGCTTTTAATCTGAAAATTAGCCATCTCAAGTTTAGTGAAATACGATGTAAACTCGCTGAATAAACCAAAATGAAACCATAATTCCTATGATATATAACGGTATTTGTTGAAAGATAAGCTGTTCGATTTCTACGCCAATATTAAAAAATATGCCAGTGTTAGAGGAATGCGGGTTTGTTGCCGTCCAGTCGCTTTTTAGTGCACTTGCAAAACTTAAATTGCCAAAAAGTTCAAATAAAAACGAGATTAGCCACGGTAAGCGTCGGCTTAATATCTCTTGGTAAGAGATAGAATACCGTTGTTTTTATACATTAAATATTGAAATGTAAATTCTTACTTATAGCGTGTAAAAGCGATAGTTGTTTGTTTTTTTTGTGATATATATGTAATAGAAAGATAAAGTTCAGTTATGAATTCCAATAAAAATATTATCAAAATAATAAAGGAAGTGTCATGAAAGACTATTTTAATACTGCATATCCATCCATCGATCATCTAAGAAAAAAAGCCAAATCACGGTTACCGAAGTTTGCGTTTGAATACGTAGATGGCGGTTGTAACAATGAAATTGGTTTAAGACGAAACACAGATGATATTCGTAAGCTTGAACTTATTCCTTATTATTTAAGAGATTATAAGGATGTATCTTTAAAAACTACATTGTTTGGTGAAACTTACGATGCGCCATTTGGTGTAAGCCCCGTTGGACTTCAAGGCTTAATTTGGCCGCAAGCACCTGAGATTTTAGCGAAAGCGGCTTTTGATCATAATGTACCGTTTGTATTGAGTACGGTTTCTACTGCGTCGATTGAAACTATTGCTGAAATTACTGAGGGTAAAATGTGGTTTCAACTTTATCACCCTGTTGATGATGCTATTACAGATGATTTACTTGCTCGTTGTAAGGCGGCAGGGGTTAAAACCTTAGTCTTACTATCTGATGTTCCAACCTTTGCTTATCGTCCTAAAGAAATAAAAAATGGATTGGCGATGCCGCCAAAAATGACAGCAGAAAATATGCTGCAAATTATGCTTTCTCCTGAATGGGCATTGGAGACATTAATTAAAGGCAAGCCGGAATTTAAATCGTGAACCAAATATATGTCTGGTTCGATGAATATGCACCACTTAGCGTTATTTATGGATAAAACATTTAATGGACGTTTAAGTGAAGAGAAAGTACGTAAGTTACGTGATAAGTGGGACGGTAACTTAGTGCTAAAAGGGTTATCGACTGTTGAAGATGCAAAAAAAGCGATTGAAATCGGTCTTGATGGGATCATCGTTTCAAACCACGGTGGACGTCAATTGGATGCGGGTCCATCAACCATCAGTAAAGGCATTGAAATTCTTAATGCTTGTAAAGGCCAAACAACCATTATGATGGATAGTGGTATTAGAGAAGGTTCTGATGTTGCTTGTACGCTGGCGGCGGGCATGGACTTTACATTTATGGGCCGTAGTTTTATGTACAGTGTGGGTGCTCTTGGTCAAAATGGGGGTTATCACGCAATGAATATGTTGAAAAAACAACTTCAACAAGTGATGGAGCAAGTGTGTTGTGAAAAACCACAAGATTTGCCAAATCATCTGGCTCAAATTAAAAATCTTTGGTAACTAACTGTTTATTGATATTACAAATAAGCATGATAAGAAGGTGTACTGAGTGCACCTTTTTTATTGGTTAATGATGAAACGGTTAAATTCTATTTTTATCTTTAAATGAAATATTTGTACACTGCACCATTGCGTGATGTTCTTGCTGATGTTGGTGTAACAGAAGATATGGCACACTATAAAGTGCAACGTCGCTGTAAAAAATCACAGGGTGACGGCAGTATTTTATGTGACGTTTAAAACGACACTAAAGTAGTTGTTAACTACTGCTTGAATATAATCAGCATCTTTAAATTGTGAAATAAGCATAGAACCTTCTAATGACACAAAATAAAGGCGTGCGGCATCTGTGGCAATTAATTGTGATGGAAATTCACCGTTGTTAATACCTGCTGTTATTACTTGTTCTATCCATTGCTCATTAAAGGTAACGAATCGATCAAGCTGAATTTCTAAGCTATTAGTGAGAGAATAAAAATCCGATGCATACATACCACATAAACAAAGTTTATCTTCATCACGCACTGTAATAAAAATATTAGCTAACGCTTTTAATTTATCGGCAGCGGTTACATGTTGTTGTTCGATGGTTATTAACGCCGTTTTATACCGTGCAAGGTAACGTTCAAATACAACGATGGCTAAATCTTGTTTAGTTTTATAATGATAATGAATGCTGGCTGTTTTTATACCCAGTTCATCTTGAATATCACGAAAACTAAACCCGTTAAAACCACGACATTGAATGTATTTTTCGGCAATATCAGCAATTTTTGCTGCTGTAGGATTAATGTCTTTCATCATTGATATTCACATTACTAAGAAGATCAATAATCTATCATTTAGAATTAAAGATCACAATTTTTTCTACCTATGAGTAGAAAGGTAATGGCGACGTATTCATCGCCATTATTCAATAAAAAATGACTGTTATTGTTTCTGTGTATTAATTGCGTCCCGCCATCACGCCGCCATCGACGTCAAGCACCGTACCTGTGATCCATTTTGCTTTATCTGATAATAAAAACTCAATCGCATCTGCAATATCGGTGGTTGAGCCGATGCGTCCAATAGGGTGAAAATCATTAAATCCTTGTAGAGCGGTTTCAATTTCATCTTCAGCAATGAATGACTTATAGATAGTTGACAGTACAACCGCAGGGGCGACAGCATTAGCACGAATATTGTAATCTGCTAATTCCATCGCTAAATTGCGGGTGAACGCATGTAAGGCTGCTTTTTGCATTGAATAAGCCGATGATGGGGTTGCTTTAATTGCTTGATGTGCCCACATTGAACCAATATTTACGATTGAACCACCACCATGTTGTTGCATGTTTTTTGCAACGGCTTGAGTAATGAAGAAAAATGCTTTGTTGATATCTAATATTTAGAATTAAAGATCACAATTTTTTCTACCTATGAGTAGAAAGGTAATGGCGACGTATTCATCGCCATTATTCAATAAAAAATGACTGTTATTGTTTCTGTGTATTAATTGCGTCCCGCCATCACGCCGCCATCGACGTCAAGCACCGTACCTGTGATCCATTTTGCTTTATCTGATAATAAAAACTCAATCGCATCTGCAATATCGGTGGTTGAGCCGATGCGTCCAATAGGGTGAAAATCATTAAATCCTTGTAGAGCGGTTTCAATTTCATCTTCAGCAATGAATGACTTATAGATAGTTGACAGTACAACCGCAGGGGCGACAGCATTAGCACGAATATTGTAATCTGCTAATTCCATCGCTAAATTGCGGGTGAACGCATGTAAGGCTGCTTTTTGCATTGAATAAGCCGATGATGGGGTTGCTTTAATTGCTTGATGTGCCCACATTGAACCAATATTTACGATTGAACCACCACCATGTTGTTGCATGTTTTTTGCAACGGCTTGAGTAATGAAGAAAAATGCTTTGTTGATATCTAATTGAAGATTGTAATCTTTTTCAGTATGTTCTAGAAAACTTACCGGTTTAAAAAAACCAGCAGCGTTAACTAGATAGCCAATATGGCGGTTTTCGTTTTCAAGTTGACCAATAAAAGTATTCACGTCTGCAGGGTTATATAAATCAACTTGTGCTGTTTCAACAATGCCGCCTGTACGTTGTTCTAAATCGGCTTTTGCAGTGGCTAGGTTTTCTGCATTGTGAGATAAAATCATAACAGGAATCCCTGCGGTTAATAAGCGTTCTGCGGTTGCTTTACCCATACCTGATGAACCGCCAACGATGAGTGCAATTGATGATGTAGTAAACATAATGTATCCCTTTATTATTTGACTACCTACTAGTTGGTAGGTGCGTGATTAAAAAAAGAAGCGAGCATCTAAATTAAATAGTTTGTGCTTCGCTTCATTGGTTTTAAATATAAGGTGATTTGTTTTTAACGTCAAATCATTTATCTACCTATCGGGTGGTAGGTTTGTTATCATTTTGATTTTTAAAGAATTAAAATTATTACCTTCTGGCGCAACTGTTTTGCATTTTCGACTAAGATCACACTGCTATAAAGTGACTATGTATGCTCACATCCAATATGTATAACTCAAATAAGAGTGAAAAGGCATCGTATTTAAATTGGGCTTGCTCTGTTTCTTGAGATGTTAAGGTAAGTTATTAATGGTTTTATGCTAGATCATTGGCACTAACCGAAAGCTAGTGCCAATAGTATTAACACTCTTTAGTTTATTGAAACACTGGTAATAATTTTTTGAGCGATATATTTGTGCATCGCTGTGGTTGGGTGGGTAACTCCCCAGAAGACATATTTATCTGAACCATGTTGTGCGCAATCATTAGTAAGTGCGTGGCTCATTAAATAATCTTTAAATGAGCTACGATTAATGTTCATACAAGCATCTTTAGCATTCACAAAACCATATTTTTGAGGTTCTGAAGTTACGTTTTCAAATATCTGATATGCGTCGACAAACGTAATGTTGATGCCTTTTTGTTTATAATAAGTTGCTTGTTCTTTTATAAAGAGATTGAATTGTTTAATTTGCTGACTAACTAAAGCGACTTTATCTGCGGTGGCGTATTTAAATTGAGGTGCTTTGCTCGCATCAGGTAATGTCATCAGTAAAATATTTTTGGCACCAGCATCGGTTAAACGGATCAACGCGGTACTGTAATCATTTTTTACTTCAATTACGTTACGGTCATAATTCATAAAGTCATTAAGACCAAACTCTAGAGTAAATAACGTATTTTCAATGTGATAATTATTTGCAGATTTCATGTATGTGTTGAACGATGAAATTTGGTCATAAATACCAGTAAGAATGCCATATTCATTGACACCCGCAGCACCACCAACAGCCCAGTTATATAATGGTAAATTTTTAGCGTCAGCCAAATATTCTGTCCAAACTAAACCATTACTGAAATGACCTAGGAACCAGCTATTACTATTTGGAAATACCCATTGTGAGCCATTAAAAGTATTACCCGTATCTGAAAGGCTATCACCAAAAGCGACGATTCTATTGATTGTATTGGCTTGGTTAGCTGTATCGTTACTCCAGATTGTGTGGCTATAAGATGCCTTTATATCTGAAGCATAAAACGTAATGTCAGCATTTTTATTATCAGTATCAATAGACGCAGCGCAGCGTTGTGCGATTGCTTTATTTGACACATCAGTATAAAACATATTTTTAAATGAAATAGACGACCACCAATAACCCGGCAGTTTATAATAACTATTATCGCTATTTTTAGCCCACACCCAATCTGTTGCGGGTTCATCGTGGCTAATACTGGTGCGATACCAGCATTTTACGTAGGTATAAGTATTATCAGGTTGAGTGATCGCATTTGGTTGTGATGGTTGATTTTCAATATGTTGAACGTTATCAGAAGCAGTTGCAGCAAAAGGGATTAATAACGTTAATAACAAATATGCCTTGTTCATGACAGTCCTTTATTTTAATAACTCATTTTAATTACAGTGATGAATAACACTCACCGACAATGTAAATGGTTGCATTGTTTTGCTACATTAATAGAGCCAATAATAAGAGTCAGGTTTTATATTTCATAATGGGATACTCTTCTAATAAATTGATTAATTGGAGTTTTTTGGTTTCGATTTTAATTCATATTCTATCTGTATTTAATCAGTTGTGATTATTTGTATTCATTTAGTGAATAATATAAGTTCTGATTTGAGGTTAAAATACTGATAAAGAATGGTTGTAAATGATGTTTCATCATGATGGCGATCATTAGCGTAGAAGATAATTAATATGCTGAAATACATTATTAAACCGTGATGATATTGTTGATTTAAGGTGGGGTGACTTGGTGAGTTACGATGGCGATATGACCGTTCTGTTTTATGTTATAATACCGTCAGTGTTTCCAATTAGATAAATGAACTATGCTTGGCTATTACCTTCATACCAAAAATGCGCAACAGGCATTAGATGCCATCAAGCAAGGACTTTCTAGCGTCCGAATATCGACAGATCTTAATCTCACTGAGCAAGACTTTGTCGTTAATGATCAAGGTTTAATTCTTGATGAAGATAACCATCTTTCTATTGCTGATCTTAAAAAAATCGTTAAAAAGACGCAGAGAATTTATCTTTGTAATGATGGCGATATCGATCCATTAGAAGATCGCAGTGTAGGTTATTACAAATTAGCACCTACAGATGGTGCGCCACTACTTGAGATCAGTGGTGTTAAAATGCACATATCAAAAGGAACTGACCCTTTTAAAAGTGCTTCTGAAATGGCTAAGCAAGCGGTTCGTAGCGGTGATAATGTGCTCGATTGTTGCAGTGGTTTAGGCTACGCCGCGATTGCTGCACACCGGTTAGGCGCTAAAAAAGTATTAACCATTGAGTTAAGTGAATCGGTAATGGGTTTACGCGCTCAGAATCCTTGGTCAAGCGATTTGAACAAGGATGGGATTGAACAACGTCAAGGCAGTAGCTTTGAATTGATTGAGACAATGCCTTCAATTTCTTTTGATGCTGTTATTCACGATCCACCACGTTTTTCTCTTGCTGGTGAGCTATATAGCGAAGAATTTTACAGTGAGATTTACCGTGTATTACGTCAAGATGGACGTCTTTTTCATTACACGGGTAATCCGCATATCATGAAAAAAGGCAGTGGTTTTGTTGATGGGGTTATTCGTCGATTAAAGGCTGTTGGTTTTAAGAATATACAGAAAGTTGATCATTTAATGGGTGTGAGCGCCCAAAAGTAATGTGATAGAGCAGGAGCCAAAGGCAATTATGCGTAGTATTACGTGTAATTGCCATGGCTCCTTTTTTGTTGCTGCTTAATCACGATTATTTGTTTTTATTTTTCTTTATAACATGATGTTCTTTATTGCCGGGATGATGAAATTTTGAATTGATCACTCTATTATCAATAATGGTTGGTGTGATGACTTTTTGGATGTTTTTCTTATTGCCCGGATGATGGAATTTTGAATTTATGACCTCTGTGCTAGAGAAAGCAGATGTTGAGATAAATAATAAACAGAATATAAAATAAAGTTTCATATGAATTGTCCTTTTTTCATGTGCATACTTATAAGTTTAGAGGGTAAATACATATTAAATTATAGATGATTATATTAATTAATTTTCTTTCATCTTTATGCCATTGGAATGATTTTTCGCAAAGATAATTATGATAAATATGTGATCGGTTTCAAAGTAGTATCGTTTTTAATTATGCTGTTATACGCGAATTTAAATAGCTATCATATATTTATAATAGCTATTTAATTAAATGGTTCATTTATTATCATTAAAAATAACATTGAGATACATTTCTTTTGCCATTGGTATTAATTGTGTATTTTTTGTTATTTGTAATGATGCTAATAATCCATTAAAAATTAGCTCTGCTTGTTGTGATTTAAGCTCAGCATTATGAATGTTATATTCAGTTAATAAATCTTTAATCATATTTACACGTGCATTTTTGTAGCCGCTACATATTTTAGCAATATTATCGTCGATATGGTTAAATTCACTATAGGCCAATTGAAAATAACAGCCATTGAATAAGTCATCTTTCATTAATGACACTAATATTTCAAATCGTTCTGAAAGCTTTTGTTCTAATGTTAATGTAGGATCTGCAAAAATAATATTTAGACTATTTAATGCTCGTTCACTGAATAAAGATAGGGCTTCTTTTATTAAATTTTCTTTTGAAATGAAATACTTATAAATAGTCGCTTTAGATACTCCTGTTGCAGATGTAATACTATCCATACTAGTACCATGAAAGCCATATTGCGCACATAAAGTAATTGTTTTATTGACGATGTTTAATCGCTTTTCTTGTTGCTTATTCATAGATCTTCACCTCTGTTGTCATTATCCCGATCATAACAAAATAAACTGTTTAGTTCAAAATACTTGACAGGTGATATGCCACAAACTAAATCAAACTGAATGGTTTAGTTTGATAGGATCAATATGGACAGTTTAAGGACAAATACCGTATCGCCACCAGCAACAACGGTAGGGTATAAATACACCAAATACTTGGAAAGTGGTTGATGGTGTTCCCATTGCCAACTTTTTTTTAGTCAAAGACATTCTATTTCTAGCCATCGCAATAATGGTTGTGGAACACAATAAAAAACCATTATCAGCGGCAGATAAGTAATTATAAAATAAAGGTTATTCTATAATATATAGTGACACTCTTTGAAGATAAAGAGTATCGCTGTTATATGCTAGTAGAGAATTTAGAGGTAATATATTGTCACTTAATTAGGTTACATATAATCGGAGTAATAATAGTAATGGCATTACCGATAAAATTTATTGCAACAGATATGGATGGCACTTTACTGAATGATGTAAATGAGCTTCCTCATGATTTTTTAGACGTATTTAATGCGTTAGATGCCAGAGATATTTTATTTGCTGCTGCGTCTGGTCGACAATATTTCACGTTATTAAAAATGTTTGAATCCATAAAAGATAAGATACTTTTTATTGCCGAGAATGGCACTTTAGTGATGTATCAAGGTAAAGAACTTTACAGTGCAACCATTCCTAAAACTGAAACGGATACTATTATTAATACCGTCCGTAATATTGAACATACACACATTGTTTTATGTGGCAAAAAATCAGCTTACACAGAGACTAAAGATAAGCAGGCTCAGCAAGAAATCATGAAATATTGCCATCAGATTATGTTTGTTGATGACTTATTAGATGTTGATGATGAGGTGATTAAAATATCAGTATTAAACTTTAACGGTACTGAAGAACATATTTATCCTTTTGTTGCCCCTTTATTTTCTGATACCCATCAAGTCGTTGTTAGTGGTAAAACATGGTTAGATTTTATGGATAAACAGGCATCAAAAGGGCAGGCGATTAAGGCAATGCGTGATCAATTTGGATTTACGTTTGAAAATAGTATGAGTTTTGGTGATTTCTTCAACGATGTCGAAATGCTTAATGAAACCTATTTTAGTTACGCAATGAGTAATGCCCATCCTGAAATTAAAAAACTAGCTCGATTTATGGCCCCCAGTAATAATGAGCAGGGCGTCGTAACTGTGATCAAACAACAAGTGTTACAGCGTCACGAATAAGAAGTAAGGTACAACCGTTTACAACCTAAGTAAGGTTATAAATTCCATTGACAAATATTGGTAATGAATTACATTCTTATTTAGGTGTATTGACACGTTGCATAATCAAGGAGCATTTTATGAATACAGATGAACTATTTCCTTTATATGTCATTATTTCTGTTGTTGTTTTTTTATTCTTCATGTTCTTTTTATTTATACAGTTATACCTAAAAGCGAAAAAAGAAAATGTTGGGGGATGTTGTCGTACAGAGGTAAAACCAACATTAAAGCAAAAAAAGAACAATAATCATCACTAATTACCCAGCTGAAAGAACACCATTATGTAATGTAATGGTGTTTTTTTTATTAAAATTAATATCATTAACAGGTAGAATATTAAACATTAATAATAACATGTTGGAATAATTACTGTTTATGACATCTTCAATCAAATTTATCGCAACAGATATGGATGGCACGTTACTGAATGATGATAAGGCGCTTCCTGCTGATTTTTACGCAGTGTTTAATCAACTGGATGCTAAAAACATTCTTTTTGCTGCTGCATCTGGTCGGCAGTATCAGAGCTTAGCAAATACGTTCGAGCCAATTAAAGATAAGATGTTGTTTATTGCTGAAAACGGTACATTAGTCATGCACCAAGGCAAAGAACTCTATAGTTCAACTATTCCTACCCCTGAAATTCATGCCATTATTAATAGCATTAAAACGATTGAAAATACCTTTATTGTTCTCTGCGGTAAAAACTCTGCTTATACTGAAACAACAGATAAACACGCGCTAGAAGAAATCAAAAAATATTACCATAATCTTGAATTCGTTAATGATTTACTGGCTGTCGATGATGAATTTATTAAGATTGCAGTACTTAATTTTAATGGTACAGAAGCGCTAGTGTATCCGATTATTTCTCCGTTATATTCCCAAACTCATCAAGTTGTGATCAGTGCTAAAGTGTGGCTAGATGTGATGCATAAAACCGCCTCTAAAGGTACAGCAATTAAAGAATTACAACGTATATTTAATTTTACATTTGAAGAAAGTATGAGTTTTGGTGACTTTTTAAATGATGTTGAAATGCTAAAAGAAACCTATTTTAGTTATGCGATGGACAATGCGCATCCTGAAATTAAACAACTAGCGCGCTTTCATGCACCGAGTAACAATGACCAAGGTGTAATGACAGTGATTAAAGAGAAAGTATTAAACTAAATATTGGGATAGAGTATTGATTTTATTTAGATATTAACAAATTATTCAAACTGTTTTGATGATGATGTTTTTAAATATAATGAAGCAATACAGTGAGTTGTATTTGTATACTTAAATAAAGGAAAAGGAATGTCACCCCAACGTATATTTGCCAGTGTCGCGCTTGTTATTGCTTTAGGCTCGTTAGAAAAAAGTATTGTTACCACGCCATTATCTCTTATTGGCCAAGACTTAAATGCAGGACAAGCATTAACATGGGTTGTAACTGCTTATTTGTTGGCAGCAACAGCCGTACTTCCTGTGTATGGTAAATTAAGTGATATTTTCGGGCGTGTAAAAATGCTCAACGTAAGTATTGTTTTATTTATGCTGGGCTCTATTGCGTGTGGTTTATCCGATACGTTAGGGCAGTTAATTGCAAGTCGTGTTTTGCAAGGACTGGGTGGCGGTGGTTTAATTGCATTAGCCTTTACCGTGATTGCCGACAGTATTCCCGCTCGTATTGTAGGTAAATATCAAGGTTATATCTCGATTGTTTATGCAGTATCCAGTATTGCAGGGCCATTACTGGGTGGTTTCTTTGCCGAACATCTTAATTGGCGCTGGATTTTTTGGATCAATTTACCGTTAGGTTTACTGGCTTTATTAATGGTTAATCGTACGTTATCTCATTTAAGTAAAGGTCGAAAATCACCGTTTGATTGGAAAGGTGCTGCGTTACTTATTAGTGTAACGACACTGGTATTATTATTGTTATCGCCGGAATCTCAACTCCCGATAGGTTGGGTATCAGGCGCGTTATTATTATCGTTAATACTGCTTTATATTGTAGAAAAATTCGCGAAGGATCCCATTCTTCCTGCCCGTTTAGCGCGTCTGCCTGGTTATTTAGTCAGTGTTAGTTTGATTTTATGTTCACAGTTACTGATGTTTGCCGTGTTAGTGTATTTCCCTTTACAGCTTCAATGGCAAAAAGGACTAACAGCATCAGAGAGTGGATTATTTATGATGATCTTTATGTTTAGTATTACAACGGGGGCATTTATTGGCGGTAAATTAATTGCACGATGGGGTAATTATAAGATTTTCGTTGTACTTGGCTTTTTAATGACATCATTGGCTTTATGGCAATTACATTTTGATTTTGAAGTGAAACTAGCGCTTATCTTTGCCGGTATTGGCCTTGGTTTTACGTTGCCAGCGTTAAGTGTGGTTGTACAAAACGTATTACCACCGCGAGATCGTGGTATTGGGATGTCATTGTTTAATTTTGGGCGTGAGCTAGGCGGTGCTATTGGTGTGGCTGTTTGTTCTGCGATCTTCCATTTTCAATTGCCAGAGAATGTATTGGCAGATAGTACGAATGGTTTGGCTGGCGTTGAGACGCAATTGTTAGAATCTGGGTTTAATACGACTTACCTTGTGATGGCAGCTGTCGCGGTGGTGGCCTTTATTTTGGCGGTGCTGGCATTGAAGAAACGGCCATTGTCTGATGAAGTGGAATTAGAGTCATAAAGAATGTGTAATGGAATAATGTAACAAAAAGGTTGAGGGAAATATTGAAATAAAACGAATTAATCACAGTATTATTATTTAGGGGTGAATGTTGCTTACTGAAAGTGATACAAATCTAACTATTGGGATTATTGAGTATCTCCTACAATTTGATAGGAGTAATGTCTTTACTCAAGAATACTACTATTCAGAGGTGATTATGAGTTTGTTTTATGTTGATAAAAATACGCAAGATAACGGCGATCATGAAATTCATACAGCAACATGTAGCCACAGTCCTGGGTTGAATAATTGTGATGCACTGGGTTATCATACTGCATGCAGTACGGCACTCGATGCGGCAAAGAAGATATACCCGCAATCAAATGGTTGTTATTACTGCTCATATTCCAGCTATACATCTGAAAGTAAGTAAAATATTACAAGCGACGTTATAATACAGATTACGTCGCTATTTTTATGTCTATTTTTTGTTGTTCCTCTGTTTAGTTTTTATTTTCTGCAAATGGTAATACCACGAATAAATTAATCACTGATATTACAACGATGCTATCGTAATGTGGTGTAGTATCCGCTCTATAAATCGTATTAATATGAAGATTAAACATGGAAATAGAATATAAAGTTAATCACCCAATTACTGTGAATCAGTATATTACATTGGTAAACAAGTCGGCGTTATCTGAGCATAGACCAACCGACAATGAAGCAACAGTCAAAGGCATGCTAGAGAATAGTAATTTAATCGTAACAGCATGGGTTGATGATCAACTTGTTGGTATTGCTCGTTCAATGACGGATTTTCATTATTGCTGTTATTTATCAGATCTTGCTGTTGATGAAAGTGTTCAATCAATGGGAATTGATAAGTACCTTATTTTAGTTACGGCAGAGTCAATGGTTGACGGTTGTAAAATAGTTTTATTATCTGACCAAAAAGAGGGTGGCTATTATTCAAAAATGGGTTTTAAGGAACAGAACCGAGCATGGGTATTAACCGATATCAGTGAGTTAGTATTACCTTAATATAGCGGTTATATTACGGCATATAAATGATGTCCCTTATAAAACCATTGTAAGAGAGTAATAACTGGATTGAATTATTCTCTTGTCTATCTATTGACCATGTTAGTAGAACAATGCAAAAAAATAGAGATTGGACTATCATATTACTTGCTATAAATCTGTATCTTGGTGTAATTTCTCACCACTATTTATTTTTGGAATAATGATCATGCCAAAGGCTAGTGATATTAAAAAATTTGCAGCTATTGAACTTAACGGTAAAGTAGCTTTAGTTAAAGAAATTACTAAGCTAACGCCTAGTGGCCGTGCTGGCGCAAGTCTTTACCGTATGCGTATTTATGATGTCGCAACAGGTTCAAAATCAGATGTTAGCTTTAAAGCTGATGAAATGATTACATTGGCAGATTTTAGTCGTCAGAAAGCATCTTTCTCATACATCGATGGTGAAGAATATGTGTTTATGGATGATGAAGATTACACTCCATACACATTCACTAAAGATGCAATTGCTGAAGAATTACTGTTCATTACCGAAGATACTAAAGGTATTGAAGTATTAACTGTAGATGGTGCACCTGTTGCACTAGAACTACCAGCAACAGTAGAACTAACAATTGTTGAGACAGACCCGTCAATTAAAGGCGCATCTGCAAGTGCTCGTACTAAGCCTGCAACAATGTCTACTGGTCTTGTTGTTCAAGTTCCTGAGTACATTGCAAATGGTGAAAAAATCAAGATCAACACCGCTGAACATAAGTTCATGAGCCGTGGCGATAAATAATAATTAGTTATTGTTGTTTTATAAAGCCAGTGTCGTTTATGCGACGCTGGTTTTTTTTATACGCCATTTATTTTGGTGTAAGGCATATATTAAACATAACGCATAGGGAATAATGTGGTTCAGACAATAACAATTGGTGTTGCTAAAAAAGAAGATCTACACGCGGTGTACCAATTAGAACAACGCCTATTTGGCGAACACTGTTATCCGGATTTTTTTATTCGCCAAGCTTATGATTGTTGGCCTGCTGGTTTTTTAATCGCTCGTGAACAGAATAATGTTGTTGGCTATGTGCTGTGCGCGCCTCAGTTTAATGATATATCATTAAAGGTATCAGAAGGGTGGATCTTGGCGTTAGCAGTTGATACTAGCGTACAGGGACGAGGTGTGGGTAAAACATTAATGCAAGAGGCCATGGATGTGCTGAGTGGATGTAAAAAACTCTGGTTAACAGTACATCCAGAGAATCATGCTAAAAAACTCTATCAACAACTTGGTTTTGTCGATGTTGAACAAGAAAGTGAGTATTTTGGTGTGGATCAACCACGTGTAAAAATGGAGTACGTGGTGGCGTAAGTCATTATTGCTGAAAAAATAGCGATAAAAAAAGGGTACTTGAGATACCCTTTACTTCTTTCAACCGTTCGTTGAAAAATTAAGCACGCTCAACGTTAGCAGCTTGAGGACCTTTTTGGCCTTGCTCAACGTCAAAAGATACTTTTTGACCTTCAGCTAGTGATTTGAAGCCTTCACCAGTGATAGCACGGAAGTGAACGAATACGTCAGCGCCGCCATTGTCTTGAGTGATAAAACCGAAACCTTTCTCATCGTTGAACCACTTAACGATACCAGTTGCTTTAGACATATGATGTCTCCTGAAAAAATAAATTAATAGCGCACATTACGCTGGTTTACTTATGTACAAAAGAATAATGAAGCGCTTCAGGACAACTGTGAACATTTGAACAGTGTATCGAAGTTTTCTATTTTAATTTGTTGCATAAATAGGCCTTTAATAAAACCACAAGTATTAGGCCATTTTCATTTTGAAAGGGCAAGTTTCTCTTGTAAGAACAAACCAATAATGTGACCTCTTTAACAAAATAATATGTCGCCTTGTTATGCTATTGTTTGCTTATTTGTGGGAAGGGTATTGATCGGAGAAATTGGGGTTTTATTGTATGTTGAATGGTATTTGCATTGATCTAATTTATATCTAGGCTATTACGAAATACAACAATCTGGTTTTTATGAAGAGGCATAGTTAATAAGAAAAAAAAGGGCTGAATGCGCCCTTTATTCTATGGATATTCAAGGTTAATTTATTAAACCCTTTCAACGTTTGCTGCTTGAAGACCTTTAGGACCTTGTTCTGTTTCGTAAGACACTTTTTGGCCTTCAGTTAAGGTTTTAAAGCCATCACCACTAATCGCACGGAAGTGTACAAATACATCAGCACCGCCGTCATCTTGAGTGATAAAACCAAACCCTTTTTCTTCGTTAAACCACTTAACGGTACCTGTTGCTTTTGACATGTTGTCTCCTGATCAATCTATTCATCACACGGTATAGCCAATATTTGATTACGGAGCGATTTGAGTGTTGAACTCTGTTGCTGATCATGAAGATGACAGCGAAGATATCCTTGTTCAGATTGCTTTAATTGTAAATAAGTACTGGTCTACTATGAAGGTTAGGTGATGATTGGTGATTTGTAAATTAAATTAGATTTTTTTGTAAATAAAAAGGGCAGTGGTCGTGGTGATAGCATGATTTCTTTGCTATTTTACAAAAATGTATTCTTTGTTAGCAATTATCTCAAATATTTCTTGAACGAAATCAAAGCAGACTCAAATAGTAAAGGGCATAATTTGGGCAAGAAGGAATCTTTAAGCGTATGTTAACGCATCATCTAAACGATAATCTTCGGGTATTACTTGAGTTTATAGCAGATTTTCTGATATAACGATTTTAGAAAAAAACTGAGACTCGACGGTTATGTACTAGGAAGTGCATTTTTCCTAATTATTAGCATTAAATCAGTTTCACAAGGCTTTATTTTCATACTAAGGACAAAACATGAACAACATCCTTGAACTTGTTCGTCAGGCACGTCGTAAAAATAAACTTAAACGCGAAATTCTAGATAACGATCGTAAAGTTCGTGATAACCGTAAGCGTGTAGAATTACTAGAAAACATGCTGGATTATATCAAAGTTGATATGACACACGATCAAATTTTAGAAATCATTGAAAATATGAAAAGCGATTATGAAGATCGTGTTGATGATCATATTATTATCAGTGCTGAACTATCAAAAGAACGTCGTGACGTTAGCAAGAACGTTAAAGATCTTAAAAAAGCAGAAATCACAGCACACAAACATAACTAATCTTTTGTTTGTTGGCTAATGAAGACCTGGGCTAGATGCTCAGGTTTTTTTTTGCTTATTTTTATGGGTATGTTTGAGGCTGGAGCAAAAAAGTTTGAGTAGGTATAAAAAGAGCCCGAAACGATTCCTGTGTCGGGCTTAGGGGAATGGCCCACTAATGAGCCTTGCGCTAACTGATTTATATCTGGAATTTGATTACACTATCAATACTAGCTTAGCTTTGATGATTTTCCAGTTTTAATGAGAAATAATTATTTATTTCATCAATAAGGTATTTGTTAGCATTAAAGGGTTGAATGGGATTAGATGTCAAATAGGTTAGTATCGCGCACTAATTCACGAGGTAAGCCATTTTTAATTCGGTTTCCAACCCATTTACCGATACCAATAGGGTAATCACGGTAAGTAACAATCACTTCACCTTTACCTGTTAAGTCTTCTGGTCGAATATCTCGTCCCATAAACCACTCTTTAGCCTGTGGTGCTGTTAATGCAATGGCAACTGACTCTTTACCTGTCGCTAATGTCATGATCGCCTCATGTTGCCAGCGATAGCCTTTCTTATGTTGTTCAGCAAGCTTAATGCCAATACGTTGGAAGCGAATCTCACCAATTAAGGCTTTAATTTGTGTTGGGAATAACCACACTTCTTTATCACGTAGCCAAATATCACTGTTTGCTGATAAACGGATATTAAGATCTGTATTCAGTTGTTCCGCAATCAGTTGTTGTTCATCAGCTTTAACTTGGTTAAATGGGAATTTACCCATGCGTTTTTTAACTGGATCAGTATCAACAGAGGCATGTTTGCGAATACGAGCAACAAAGAAACCTTCGCTATCAAAAACCTGAGGGTAAACGTGTAAAAAGCCTTCCGCCGTTAATGCCTTGGGTGCGCCTTCAAATAAATCCCCTAAAGATTCAAATTCAACCGCATCACCAAAGGTTTCTTTAAGATAATAACAGACTTCTTGGTTTTCACGCTGGTTAAGGGTACAGGTTGAATACACCATAACGCCGCCTGGTTTTAGAGCTTGGAATGCACTAACAATTAATTTGCGTTGTACTGCGGCAATTTCATCGATGGATTCAAGGCTCCAGTTGGCCATGGCATCGTCATCTTTACGAATAGCGCCTTCACCAGAACAGGGTGCATCGAGTAAAATAGAGTCAAATGCTTCAGGTGCCCATGTGCCGAACACACAGCCATCAAAATGTGTTAATGCTGCATTATGAACACCACAACGCTGTAGGTTGGCGTGTAATACTTTAATGCGGCTTGCAGCAAGTTCATTGGCCACTAATGCGCCTTTGTTTTGCATAGCACAAGCAATTTGAGTTGTTTTAGAACCCGGTGCTGATGCCATATCAAGCACGCAATCAAGGGCGTCATTGTTATCAAGTAAAGCGGTAACAGGCATCATTGAGCTGGCTTCTTGAATATAAAACAATCCAGCCATATGCTCGGCAGTATTACCTAATGAAACGCTCTTTTCATCCTCACGTTTGATCCAAAACCCCGTATCACACCAAGGAATAGGGGTTAACGTCCAATCTTTATCAGCAACGCGAGTAAGAAAATCCGCCACACTTATTTTAAGTGTATTAATGCGAATGCTGCGACGTAACGGCGTTTTACAACAGCTAATAAACTCATCAATACTCAGGTTTTCTGGCATTGTATGCTTGATGAGATCAATAAAAGCGTCAGGAATATAGATATTAGGATGCAAGGTAGCACTCTCTGTCAAACTAGCAATGTCGGGATTCTATACTAAATAAGGGCAAAATTATATCGGCTATCTATGCTTCTAAGGGGAGGGATAAACAGGGATTTACGCTCACTATTATTTTGTGTACAAAAACCGTGTTTATTAGAGAGTAAGCGATCAAAAAAGGAGCATTAGATGCTCCTTTTTTATTTACAGTATTAAGGGTTATTTAATTGGGATCGCGGTGCGCCAATCTAACCATTGTTGGTTAACTTCTTTATTAAGTAGGAAGTGTTTACCTTGTGTTGCTTGTTGCGCTAGAGGATGGGTTTCTGGCGTTGCAAATGAGATCCCGCCACGGAGTAAACTATCAAATGTTCCCGCTTTTACTTTTGCTCCAGTAAGACCCACATCGACATTTAATCCAGAAGCATTCCAGAAAATACTGTTAGTACGAATAAGATGACGATATTTTTGTTCAATTTGAATCGTAATTAAAACCCGATCAGCCAAGGCACCTAATGCGACTTTAATGACTTGTCCTACTTGAATGTCACGGTAAAGTAGTGGTGTCCCTTCACTAACAGATCCGCGATCTTCACTTTCAAGGATAAAGGTTTTTCCTGCATCAAATAATTCAGCTGAGCCTAATTTGAAATTATGAGCGCTTAAACCATTACCGGGTTGTACTGCAATGTATGAGCTTAATAATGAGTCTAAGTTTTCGCTACCACTTAAACTGATTTTAGGTTTAACGACCCAAAAATAGCTGTTTTTACGTGCAATGATTTTTGCATATTGTGGAAATAATCGCGCTTGTACAGTAACGTTATTACGATCAAAATTTGGTTCAATATTATCAACTTTACCAATAACTACACCTTGATATTTAATCGCGGTTGATTTTGATATAGAGCGGGCATCATCAGCCGTTAAGGTGATCATGACTCCAAAGTGTTGAGCATCACTTAAACTAGGATAAAGTTTATAATCATTACCTGAACGATTAACAACGCCGTTGATGGAATCAAATGCAATACCGCCTTTTAACAGGGTTGAGAGTGGAGCTGCTTTGATTTTAACGCCGTTAAGTCCAGCTTCAACCTCAACACCAGAACGATTCCAAAAAACAGTATTGCTATCAATTAAATGACGGTATTTCTTTTGTATATTAACGTTAATTTCAACGCCTGATGTTTTAAGTGCAAAACGGGTGATCTCACCGACTTGTAAATTACGATAAAGTACGGGGCTACCTTCAGATATTGGTGGTAAGTTTTTCGCTACCAACGTAAGAGAAGTAAAGCCTTTTAATTGTTCATCGGCTAATTTTGCTAAATGTCTATTTTTAAATAAAGAATAACTGTTTTTGATACCGGGTTTACCGCTGGCTGTAAAACTTATTGCACTACTTATTAATTGATCTGCCGCAGGAATAGAAACGTCAACACCGTTGTTACTGATATTAGCTTCAATGCCTCCATCAATAAAGAAACGACTATGAGATCGTACTAAATGGGTATATTGCGGTTGAATTAAAGCATCAAATCGAACTTGATCACCATCGAGTTTTACAGAGGTAAGATGACCAACATCAATACCACGGAAACGCAGTACTGTACCGGATTTTAAGCCATAGCTTTTATCTGCAAAAAGAGGGAATACTGCGACACCGGGTTGTTGTTCTTCAAGTGTATTTTGAGTAATAGCCGTAAAGTGACGTATTTTTTCACCTTCGCCGGGAATTAAGCGTAAGTAGTTGCCCCGTACAAGGTTACCAATATTTTTAACACCAGAAAGTGAGACTTGTGCTTCTTCGAGTAATAATCGAGAACCACTGTTGAGTAAATCACTCATGCTAGGCTCAATTGCGGCATGAGCGATAATTTTATTGGTTTTATCATCCAGTTTTAGATCGGAAATTTTACCAATTTGTAAGCCTCGATACATAATGGGGGCACCTGAATTGCTTACATTATTGTTATCAGGCAGGGTGATTGTGATCGCGATACCACGACCAGCGGTATTAATATCAGGGTAGAGATTAAATAAGTGCCCATCATCAATTGGTGTGCCTTCATCTGGAGAGTCAAAGGCAATCGCACCGGCAATGAGTGCTGATAAACTTTCAAACTGAACATCAACACCATTAAAACCAATGTTAGCATTGACGCCACTAACATTCCAAAATCGACTTTTATTAGTAATAAGATTGGCGTAACGCGGTTTGATTAATGCATCAATTAAGACTTCTTTTTTATTGGCACTAAGGGTGTAGTTATAAATTTCACCGACAGGGATCTTTTTATAAAAAATTTGGGATCCAATGCTAAGAGAACCTAAGTTAGGGGCTTTTAATTGTAGCGTCAAACCATTATGTGCTGGCATGTTTGACGGTTGATTTTCTAGGGCTGTAAATTGAGTCGCAAAATCCCCAGAGCCAGGTTGAAGAGCAATATAGTTACCAGATACAAGCGCATCTAATCCTGAAATTCCAGTAATAGACGCTTTGGGTTTAACTAACCAAAATTGAGTATGCGAGTGTAATGTTTTGACTGCTTCAGGGTAAATATCAGCAGAGACATAAATACTTTTAAGATCTTTAGATAATGTTACATCTCGAACAATACCGACTTCTAAGCCTTGATACCGTATTGTTGTACGGCCTGCAACTAAACCAACGGCATCATTAAAGTGGATTTGAATGCGTTCACCGCCTTCATTGACAGCTTTATATAATAACCAACCCGCGACAATAATCGCGAGTAAGGGTAATAACCATAGAGGGGATAAGCCGCGATCGCGACGAATATTAACCTGTTGTGGTTGTGTATTATTTTGTTCGTTGTTCATATTTGTCCCAGATTAGACGAGAATCTAAGCTCTCTGCTGCTAACATTGTTAAGATGACGACCACGGCAAAAGCAATTGCCCCAGGTCCTGGTGTGAAGTCAAGAATTTGACCACGGTCAATTAGAGCGACCATAATCGCGATCACAAAAAGATCCATTACTGACCATTTTCCAATCCAATGCACTATTCGAAAAATACGCATGCGTTGTAGGTGTTGGCTTTGTTTTTTAAACTGAATGCATAATAATATATACGCTAACCCAATGATTTTAGCGACGGGAACCGCAATACTAGCAACAAAAATAATGATGGCAATACCTGTCATCCCTGTTTTTACTAATCCGGCAACACCTGAAAAGATAGTATCTTCAATCCGTTTACCGTTATTCATAAAGATAGAAATAGGGTAAAGGTTTGCGGGCAAAATGAAAATACTGGCAGTAATAAGATATGCCCATGTTTTTTGTAGTGACTTGGGAATTCTATGGTGTAATGGGCTACCACATCGGCGGCAGTCGAGTAATGCTTCTTGGGTTAATTGACAACAATGACAGACGGTATCAAGTTTATCACTGATATGTTCATCTTCTGGTTGCCATGCATCCCAATAACGACGAACACTGATTTTAGTTAATAGTACTGACAATAAAATCTGCATGCTGATTAAACAATATAATCCTATACCCACATAGATTTCTGCCACTTCTTGTACTTTAAAACATGAAATCGCTAAGCTGACTAAGAAGACTTCTAGCATTGTCCATTGTTTTAAGTGAGACAAGATCCATAACGACACTTTAAAAATACGGAAGTGTCGAAAACGTAATGAGAATTGCGCGCTCACAACGGCACTCATTAGTAATAATGGCGCAATGGCACTACAAAAGAGGATTAAGATAGCAACTTCTGGAAAAGTAGGTGCTAGCGCAATGGTTCCTGATGCGAGTGTCGCAGGGATCATTTGACCCACTAGACGAATAGTAATTAACGGTAAACTAATAGTGGGTATATAGAGAATAAGACAAGCCACCGCAATCGCTAATTCTGCATTAAAGTGCGCAAGACCACCGCGATAAAGTCGAGTATGACAACGTGGGCAATAGGCACTGTGTCCTTGGGTTGCGGTTTGTGGCAACACAAGTAAATCGCAGCCTGGGCAGCGTCGAGCCTTCGACATGGTGCGTTTCTTCCTTTTATAATTAGGTGCACAAAAGCGCTCATTGAGTAACGAGTTATCCATTATTAATATAAACGATGAATACTCTCAATGAGCGCCGATCGATGCACACTATATTATTTTGCGTTGACGCTGGCTACTGCTTCGTGAGAATCGATATTATTGGGTGATATTTCTGCTGACTGAATTGATCCATAAAGAGTTTGATAAAGCCCTTGAGTATTAACCAGTTCAACGTGTGTGCCTGATTGACTGACTAAGCCATTTTCAAGTACATAAATAATGTCAGCTTGTTTTACCGCAGATAAACGGTGAGCAACAATTAAGGTGGTTTTATTTTTTAAAAAGCCATTAAGTGCAGTATGTAGTGCCGCTTCTGTTGAGGTATCTAATGCTGATGTTGCTTCATCGAGAATAACAAACTCAGGATTAGTCAGTACCATGCGGGCAATGGCTAATCGTTGGCGCTGTCCACCCGATAAGCGAATACCTTGGCGGCCAATTTCAGTATTTAAACCGTGAGTAAGGCGTTCTGTAACATCAGCAAGTTGAGCGATGTCTAATGCTTGCCACAATTGCTCATCACTAAATGATGCACCAAGGGTTAAGTTATGACGTAACGTTTCATTAAACAATATGGGTTGTTGTAATACTACCGCCATTTTTTCACGTAAGGCTTCATAGCTAACCGCTTCTATCGGATGGTTGTTTATTAAAATATCGCCACTGTTTTTTTGATAAATACCTAAGAGCAATTGAATTAAGGTGGATTTTCCTCCGCCTGATGCTCCCACTAGTGCGACGCGTTTACCTGCTGGAATATCAAGATTTAAGCCACATAACACTTCTTTGTCGTTATCATATGAAAAATGTAAGTCACGAATCTTAATCGCAATAGTTTGATCGTCATTAAAAGGGTAAACCGTTGCTGGTGGACGGGTTTCTTCTTCCAGTGATAATAAACTATTAAGACGTTGCATTGCCGCAGATGCGCCATACCAAGCGAATTGAATACCTAATAATTCTTGAATTGGTCCTAACATAAACCATAGATAACTAAAGACAGCTAACATTTCACCAATGGTTAAATTACTAAATAACACCATCAGCATGGCGGCAGCGCGAAATATCTCAAATCCGATTAAGAATAAGAGAAAGGAAACACGACCAGCGGCTTCTGATTGCCATGCATATTTATCAGCACTGTGGCGAATATCATTGGCATTACCTTTTAATTGATCTAAAAAATCACGTTCACGGTTAGATGCTCGTAATTGGTAGAGGCCATCTAATACTTCAATTAGGCGATGTTGAAAGACTTCATAAGATTTGTTTTCTTTACTTTTTAAATTCTTAACACGGCTGCCCATCAGTTTAGAGGCATAAACAACAATAGGATTGATGATCAGAATAAAAAGCCCGAGTTTCCAATCTAGCCATAAAAGCACACCGGCAGTACCAATAACGGTTAACAGTCCAATAATAAAGCGGCTTAATGTATCGCCAACAAACTTATCAATCGTCTCGACATCCGTTATAAGGTGAGAACTAATGCCACCGCTACCACGCTCTTCATACTGACACATACTTATACGGCCTAATTTATCCAGTAAATGTTGGCGTAAGTTATAGGTTATGTCTTTTGATACTAATGTAAATTGTCTGCTTTGCAGTATATTCAGTGCCTGACTAAATGTGCGCATTAATACAACTAAGACTAATACGAGAAGAATATAACCGGTTGCATTATGCCAAGCTGAAGGTAGAAGGGTATTGAGATAATTAATGCCTTCTCCTGGTTTATGCAACAAAACTTCATCCACCATTAATGGCATTAGAAGTGGAATAGGCACACTGATCAATGTTGCGATAACCGCAATAATATTCGCAACAATTAATCTTGGTTTATGTAACTTAGCTTGTAGTAGTAACCAAGACCAATTAATCATAAGATGGTTCTTATCTTTCACGGTGAGAATAATTCCTATTATCAATTTTATTCTTGCTATTCTAACGGCTATATACGGAGTAATCTATGGAAAATACACCCGCTTTTTATAATCGTCTCACTCAACAGGCATTAGCGTTAATTGAAGGTGAAACGGATCTTATTGCTAATCTATCTAATATTAGTGCGTTATTAAATATGGAGTTAGAACAAATTAATTGGGTTGGGTTTTATTTACTGAAACAAGACCAATTAGTGCTAGGTCCATTCCAAGGAAATCCTGCCTGTGTTCGTATTCCTGTTGGACGTGGTGTGTGTGGTACCGCTATTTCTGAAAATAAAGTGCAACGTGTTGCTGATGTACATGCATTCCCAGGACATATTGCTTGTGACGCTACCAGTAATTCAGAAATCGTTATTCCGCTTACAGTGAAGGGGAAATTAATTGGCGTGTTGGATATTGATAGCCCAAATTTGTCAAGATTTGACCAAAATGATGAACAAGGTCTAGTTTCTTTTGTAGAAGCACTACAAAAAGTACTCTAATTTCATGCTTTCGGTGGTTTTTCCTCGTTAGGTAATTATAATAGCAGCACTATTTCTTTTTGAACAAAGCACAAATAACGAGCAATCCTCGTTTATGTCAGGAAACTCCATGGAAAACTCTGAAAAGTTAACGAACAGTAAAGAAGTTATTGCATACATCGCTGAGCGTTTCCCTAAATGTTTCACTGTTGAAGGTGAAGCTAAGCCACTTAAAATTGGTATCTTCCAAGACCTTGCAGAGCGTCTTAATGAAGATCCAAAAGTAAGCAAGACTCAATTACGTACAGCTCTACGTCAATACACATCTTCTTGGCGTTACCTTCACGGTGTTAAAGCGGGTGTGAACCGTGTTGATCTAGATGGTAACGATTGTGATGTTCTAGAGCAGGAGCACGTTGATCATGCACTTAAAGCTTTAGAAGAAAGCAAAGCTAAAGTACGCACTCGTCGTAAAGAGCAAGCAATTGCAAAAGCGGCAAAAGAAGGCGAAGCTAAAAAAACACGAGCAAAAACAGTTAAATCTAGCAACACTAAGCCAAAAACAGCTACTATTAAAAAGCAGCCTGTAGAGACAACACGTGTGCTTAATGCTGATGAAGTAATCGTAGGCAAAAATGTTCAAGTGAACATGGGTTCAGGTAACATGCCAGCGACTATTGTTGAAATTAACAAGGACGATGTGCGAGTTCGTTTAAATAATGGCTTAGTAATGGCTGTTAAAGCGGAGCACTTGCGTTCATAAAGGAGAATGCGCGACACATGAATTGTCGATTCCGTTTCTCACTGATAGCTGCTGGCATAATACTAGCAGCTTCGGTTCAAGCCTCTGAGGCTAAATATTCATTAAGTGATGTGCCGCATCTTGCTTCTGAAAAGCAGCATGCAACGGCGAGCACTAGGGTGGCTTCGCGTTATATGCGTTCTCACTATAAGCATTTTACACTTGATGATCAGTTTTCTGGACAAGTATTCAATCGTTATATTGAAATGCTTGATTATAATAAAAGCTTTCTTAACGCAACAGATGTCGAACAGTTTGGTAAATGGAAAAGCCAGTTAGATGATCAACTGAAATCAGGGAATACATCGGCTGCGTTTGATATTTTTAATAAAGTCCTTCAACGTCGTTTTGAACGGTATCAATTTGCACTTACGCAACTTGATACTGAAATAAAATTCGATAATAAAGATGATTTTGTTATTGATCGTTCAGAGCTTGGATGGCCAAAAAATAATATTGAACTGAATGAGATTTGGCGACAACGTGTTAAATATGATGCGCTAAATCTTAAACTTGCAGGAAAGAAGTGGCCTGAAATTCAAAAGACGCTAACTAAACGCTATAACAATGCGATTAAACGTCTTACACAAACACACAGTGAAGATGTATTTCAGATATACATGAATGCTTTTTCTCGTGAGGTCGATCCACATACAAGTTACTTATCGCCGCGCAATGCTGAGCAATTTCAGGCAGAGATGAATCTGTCATTAGAAGGAATTGGTGCAGTATTACAGGTTGAAGATGACTATACCAAAATTCGTTCTTTAGTCGCTGGTGGACCAGCGGCAAGTTCGAAGAAAATTGCAGCAGGTGATCGCATTATTGGCGTAGGTCAAGAAGGCAAGAAAGTTGTTGATGTTATTGGTTGGCGTCTTGACGATGTTGTGCAGTTAATTAAAGGGCCGAAAGGCAGTAAGGTTATTCTGGATATACTACCTGAAGGCAATAATGCAAAGAGTTACACCGTAACTATTGTACGCGACAAGATTCGTCTTGAAGATCGTGCAGCAAAGTCGGAAGTGAAAACTATCGATGGTAAAAAAATTGGTGTGCTTGAAATTCCAAGCTTTTATATGGGACTGTCAGAAGACACCAAAAAAGAACTGGTTAAATTAAATAACCAGAAAGTTGATGGTGTTGTGATCGACTTACGTAATAATGGTGGTGGTGCGTTAACTGAAGCGACAGCATTAACGGGATTATTCATTTCGAGTGGCCCGGTAGTGCAAGTTCGAGACAGTTATGGTCGAATTAAAGTTAATGGTGATTCAGATGACCAAATTTCTTTTAATGGGCCATTAACGGTATTAGTTAACCGCTATAGCGCATCAGCGTCAGAAATTTTTGCTGCGGCTATGCAAGATTACGGACGAGCCATTGTTTTAGGCGAGCAATCTTTTGGTAAAGGTACGGTGCAACAACACCGGTCATTAAATCATCTTTATGATTTATTTGATAAGCCATTAGGTCATGTTCAATATACTATTCAAAAATTCTACCGTATTAATGGTGGAAGTACTCAGAATCTAGGTGTTGTGCCTGATATTTCTTTCCCGTCAGCGATTGATCCCGCTGAAACAGGAGAGAGTGTTGAAGATAATGCATTACCTTGGGATAGTATAAAGCCAGCAGGTTATAAGAAGTTACATAATTACAATACGCTTGTGCCGATATTAACTGCTGAACACCAAGCACGTATTAAAAATAATATGGAGTTTGGTTTTATCAATGAAGATATCTTGACCTATAAAAAGGAAAAAGATATCAATACAATTTCATTGAATGAGAAGACACGTGTAGTCGAACAAGATAAAGAAGATTCAGATCGTTTAGCCCGCTTAAATAAACGTCAAAAAGTATTAGGTAAAAAACCTTTTGCTGATTTGGATGCGGTGCCAAAAGATTATGAAGCACCAGATGTTTATCTTGATGAAGCTGTCGCGATAACAGCAGATTTTAGTGATCATAAATAATCGTAATAATGATTAACGGAATGACATTACTGTGTTGATGTCTCTATTATTAAAGCGCTCTTCGGAGCGCTTTTTTTATGTCTATTTTTTATCTGTAGAATTTGTGTCTTATTATTGAGACGGATTAAATTACAAAGTGTGATATTACGCATATTTTTCATCGAGAATTAGGTTTCCAAACTAACGTTAAGTATATGGCTTCGGTAATACGGCGGAGTTAGATGAAACTAAAATGTTAAGTAAGGGGAAATGCGAATGATGAAGACGTTTTACTTTTTTGGATTATTTATCTTAAGCTTATTTAGTTTTCATTCTGTTGCTGATGACATTACTGAATTTGATTATCCTTTTTTACTCGGTAATTGGTATTGGTTTAGTGACCAACAAGAAGGGGTTGAAAGTGAGGGGGAACGATACCGAGCAATGCATGTGATGTTTAAATCAGATTATCAATTCGCAATGCGATTATTACGTATAAATGGTCAAGTTGAACAGTGGACGGGGAATTATAATATTGATGACACCAATATTACTTTTGTTTCTGCTGGTGAAGATGATCAAATACATACCTATTTACTTAACTATAACCGTTTTGTTCTTGATGGTGCCCAATTTACTAAATTAGCACCTGAGCATTTAGCCGGAAACTGGCGGGCAAAAAATATTACAGGCGAAGACGTTGCTGATAATATTTCAGAGTTTGCCTTGTCATTACGTCCGGATTTTTTATTTTCTGCGGAGATATCTAATCAAGAGGGGAAAAAGAAACAACATCGTGGTGTGTATTATTTAGAGGATGATCAAATTGTATTGTTATATGAAGAAGGGCAACATGATAGCCATTTTGTATTGAATGGACAGAATACGTTAACATTGACCAATAAACATTTTGGTATGGAAGCAATATTAAATAGAGAATAATTTCAGCAGAGAGTAATAACTACGATGAGTCGTATTGATGATGACGTAGAAAACTAAAAAAGCGAACAAGAGCTGTTCGCTTTTTTATTTATGAGAATTTAGGAAAGTGATTATTCGTTAACTAACTGAAAAGCTGTTCGTAGTTGGTCAAGATAGTTTTCATCACGACAAATACTTTTTCCTGGTTCATCTGATATTTTAGCAACTGGTCGACCTTCACACTCTGTCAGTTTTAAAACGACATTCAATGTTTTTACATCAGGTAGATCACAAGTAAGTTGCGTACCAATACCAAAGCTAACATTGATGCGATCATTAAAGTGCTTATAGATCACTAAAGCTTTATCAAGTGTAAGACTGTCTGAAAAAACCAAAGATTTTGTTTTTGGATTAATACCTAACGCTTGGTAGTGTGCAATGGCTTTTTCACCCCAAGAAATAGGATCACCACTGTCATGACGTAAACCAATAAAACGCTCAGATAAACGCTGATCGAAGTCACGTAAGAAAGCATCCATATTGATACAGTCTGTTAGTGCTATGCCTAAATCATGCGGATATTCTTGTAGCCAACGGTTAAGTGCTAGTTGTTGAGAATCAGCTAATGCACCTGAAAGTTGTTGATGTGCTTGGAACCATTCATGAGCTTGAGTGCCAACGGGTGTTAATCCGCGCGTGTAAGCAAGATAATAATTTGATGTGCCTTTAAATTCAGGCATATTATCTTTTAGATAATCAACAACATGATGATGAACATCTTTTGAAAAACGACGACGTGTACCAAAATCGACTAAAGAAAATTGGCTTAAATCACAGTCTTTTGCATCATGATAGAAACGTTCAATTTTTGTTTTTAACTGCTCAATAGCAATGGCTGCCGTTGCTTGTGGATAAAGATGTTTGCAACGTGTTTCACAAATAATGGCAAGTAATGGTACTTCCCATAAGATGATATCAAGCCATGTACCGCGAATAGTTATAGCCAGTTGATCACCTGAGACATCAACGTCAACGTCATTTGCTTTAAGTTTAAAATCTTTTAAGAAAGCAAGGTAATCAGCATGGAAAAAAGTTAGAGTCGATAGAAAATCGAGTTCACCTTGGGTGAAAGATAAGGTCGCAATGTGATCAATTTGTGCTTGGATTTCAGCAGCGAAAGGACGTAGATCTTCTTCGCTACGACAATGAAACTCTGCCACTGCTTCAACGCCGGGATATTGATGGAAAACTGCTTGTTGCATATGCAATTTATAAGCATCAGTATCAAGCAGGGAGTCGATAACCCCATTATTGTGTCTGTTATTATTCATACCTGGTAGTAGATACTCACATTAATAAACTTAAAGAATTTATTTTTATAATTATAGGATCTTTAAATTCAATGTCTTGGACATGGTTTATAAGGTTTAGTAAATAAATAACTAAACTATTTAACTGGTGTGAGATTGTGACCTAAGCGGTGAACTACGTCAAGGAATATCAAGTTTAGGTGTTGTGACTGTTGCATTAATCATCTCAACGTGTATGACGTATAAAATACGAAAACGATTACGTTCGTGATAATGAATATTGTCGGTTAAGTTATGCTTGAAAAGTGTTATTGGTGACACAATATTATTATATAACAGTCAACATTAATCGGTGGCTCGTGCATACAGCATGTGAGCAATCATAAAGGATATAAAAATAATGACAGAACATTCTACTGTGACTCAACCTGCGGCAAAATATCGTTCAGACTATCGCTCGCCTGATTACACCATTACGGATATCGATCTGACATTTGACCTTCATGATACCAAAACAACAGTTGTTGCCGTTAGTCATGTTGTACGAATGAGCGATCAAACAAATGCTGAATTAGTGTTAGATGGTGATGATTTAACATTGATCAGTGTGAGTGTGAATGGCCAAGCGTGGTCAGATTACCACCAGCAGTCAGGTCATTTAACGTTGGCAAACCTTCCTGCTGATTTTGAATTGGCAATCACGACTGAAATTAATCCTGAAGCGAATACGCTACTTGAAGGTCTATATAAGTCAGGTGGTGGTTTTTGTACACAGTGTGAAGCAGAAGGTTTCCGCCGTATTACGTTCTATTTAGATCGCCCAGATGTTTTAGCGCGTTTTACTACCAAAATTATTGCAGACAAAGCCGCTTTCCCATACATGCTAAGTAATGGTAATCGCATTGCAGAAGGTGACCTTGACAACGGTCGCCATTGGGTTCAATGGCAAGACCCATTCCCAAAACCATCGTACTTATTTGCACTTGTTGCGGGTGATTTTGATGTATTGCGTGATACATTCACTACCATGAGTGGACGTGATGTTGCGTTAGAGATTTTTGTCGATAAAGGCAATCTTGATCGTGCTGATTATGCAATGGCATCATTAAAGAACTCAATGAAGTGGGATGAAGAGCGTTTCGGTCTTGAATACGATCTTGATATCTACATGATTGTAGCAGTTGATTTCTTCAATATGGGTGCGATGGAGAATAAAGGCTTGAATGTCTTTAACTCTAAATTCGTATTAGCAAATCCAAACACGGCAACAGATACTGATTATCAAGGCATTGAAGCGGTTATCGGTCATGAATATTTCCACAACTGGACAGGCAACCGTGTTACTTGTCGTGATTGGTTCCAATTAAGCTTAAAAGAAGGCTTAACGGTTTTCCGTGATCAAGAGTTTTCTTCAGATTTAGGCTCTCGACCTGTTAATCGTATTGCTAATGTACGTATTGTACGTGGTCCTCAATTTGCTGAAGATCGTGGTCCAATGTCACATCCAATTCGTCCTGAAAAAGTCATTCAGATGAATAACTTCTATACCTTAACCGTGTATGAAAAGGGCAGTGAAGTGATCCGTATGCTGCATACCTTATTGGGTGAAGAAAATTTCCAAGCAGGTATGAAGCTATACTTTGATCGCCATGATGGTACAGCAGCAACCTGTGATGATTTCGCACAAGCAATGGAAGACGCTTCTGGGATTGATTTAAGCCGTTTCCGTCGTTGGTACAGTCAAGCAGGTACACCTGTTGTTAGTGTCTCAACCGTTTATGATGCATCAGCGAAGAGTTACGCTGTCACTATTAAGCAGCAAACGCTACCAACAGCCGAGCAAGTTGAAAAGCAGCCACTGCATATTCCGTTTGATATTGAACTATACAATAGCAAAGGTGAAGTGATTGCCTTACAAATCAATGGCGAAACAGTACATAACGTACTTGATGTAAAAGAAGCCGAGCAAACATTTGTATTTGATAATGTTGAAGAACTGCCTGTTATCTCAATGCTACGTGAATTCTCTGCGCCTGTTATTTTAGAATATAACTACACAGACGATGAGTTAATTTTCTTAATGGTTAATGCATCAAATGAATTTGCTCGTTGGGATGCGGGTCAGATGCTATTGGCTAAATATATTCGTCAAAATGTTGAACAAGTACAACAAGGTCACAGTGTAACGTTACCTGATGCTGTAGTTGATGCGTTCCGTGGCGCATTACTGGACGAAAACCTTGATCCCGCTTTCATTGCCGAAATGCTAACGCTGCCGAGTGAGAATGAAATTGCAGGTTGGTATACCACGGTTGACGTTGATGCGATCAATCAAGTTGTAGGGGCATTTACCCAATTACTTGCTTCTGAAATGGAAGATGAGTTTAGTGCGATTTATCACAGCTTAACGCAAGATAGTTATAGCTTAGATCATGCGGCAATGGCACAACGCGCACTGCGTAATAAATGTTTGTCATACCTAGCATATACAGCGCAAGGTAATGCATTAGTTGCTGCGCAATATAAAGTGGCTGACAACATGACAGATACGATGGCTGCAATGTCGGCTGCTAATAATGCTGAACTTGCTTGTCGTGCAGAACAAATGGCTGATTTTAGCGACAAGTGGAGCCACGATGGTTTAGTGATGGATAAGTGGTTTATGCTGCAAGGCACCAATCCTGCGGCTGATGCATTAGCAAATGTGCGCCAGACTATGAACCATCCAACATTTAGCCTGAAAAACCCTAACCGTACTCGTAGCTTAGTGGCGGGTTTCAGTGCTAATAACCCAGTACATTTCCATGCAAAAGACGGTTCTGGTTATGCATTTTTAACTGAAATATTAACGATTCTAAACACCAGCAATCCACAAGTAGCGGCACGTTTGATTGAGCCTTTACTTAAACTTCGCCAATACGATGCTAACCGTCAACAACTGATGCGTGAGCAACTTGAAAAGTTAGCCGCTATGGATAATTTGGCTAAAGACTTGTTTGAAAAAGTACAAAAAACACTTGTTCAAAAATAAGTGATTGATGTTTTAACGTGAGTGTAAGCGAAAGCCAGTGACTGATTGATAATAGTCACTGGCTTTTATTTTATCTTATTTGTTTTAAAGATTTATATAACAACGAATGGGGGATTAGCGATGCGCAGTTTTACGTTTACCATTAATATTAGTTACACTCTTTTTTTGCAACACTATGCGGGTGCTGCCAGTAATATGGTGGTTTTAACTGATACTGGCTTAAAGCTTCAACTTCCTGCAATAAGACTACGAGGTTTTCTAACTCATGCCGGTATTACAGGAAAATTCCGTGTCATGGTTAATAAGGATAATAAATTTGAGACAATTGAACGCCTTTAATGCTTATTTTTGCTTTATTTTATAGGTTATTAAAAATGGCTCAGATAATGATATTGCATGCTATTTGACGACGCCGCCATTGTTTGCCGCCCATAGAATGCCATCATTATTTATATTGTTATGATTTATCATGAAAAAATAAAATCAAAATTAAAATAAAAGAGAGGATGCGTTCGCAGTTATTAATGAGAATAGCGGCTTTAAAATAATAGCTATAGCAGTAATACACCATCCGTTTACTGAATATTTTATCTACATCTTTTAACGTTAAGGGTTAAAGCATTGGGGTTTTATGTTTAGCGTAAATGGGATGTATTAATAGGTAACTATTATGTAAGGTTAATGTTCTTAAATGAGTTGCTTTTCTGAACTATACGAAAACGTTTGCTTTTTGTTGTTATTATTTGAAATAAACTCTACTTATAACTCATTGTAAATATTGATATAAAATATAAGTCTATGTTTTATTGATAATAATCAAACAAATAGGGATTGTATTTAGCCTTGTAACTGTGAATAATACCACCCCGTTTACACGGGATTTTTAATGGAGTTATAATGTTATATCGCATCGCACGATCCGCTATTTTCCAGCTGGATGCAGAAAAAGCACACGACCTCGCTATTCAAAACTTTTCTCGCTTTACTGGCACTCCTCTTGATTTCTTCTATCGTCAACATGTTCCTGAACGTCCTGTTGAAGTTATGGGTATTACGTTTAAAAATCCTGTTGGTCTAGCCGCTGGCCTAGATAAGAATGGCGAATGTATTGATGCATTTGGCGCTATGGGGTTTGGTTTTATTGAAGTTGGTACTGTGACGCCACGTCCTCAGTTGGGTAATGATAAACCGCGTTTATTTCGTTTAATTCCTGCTGAAGGTATTATTAACCGTTTTGGTTTTAATAATTTAGGTGTCGATAAACTTGTTGAGAATGTCAAGAAATCGACTTATGACGGTGTTATTGGTATTAACATCGGTAAAAATAAAGACACACCTATTGAAAAGGGTGCTGAAGACTATTTAATCTGTATGGAAAAGGTCTATCAGTACGCTGGCTATATTGCGGTTAACATCTCCTCACCAAACACACCGGGATTACGTTCGCTACAATATGGCGAAGCATTAGATGATCTATTATCACAGCTAAAACAAAAACAAATCGAGCTTGCTGAATTACATGGTAAGTATGTTCCGTTAGCTCTTAAGATTGCCCCTGATCTTGATGATGATGAAATTGTTCAGGTTTGTGAATCTCTTATTCGTCATAATATTGATGGCGTTATTGGTACGAATACCACATTGGATCGTACCTTGGTTGAAGGCATGGATCATTGTGATGAAATGGGAGGCTTAAGTGGTCGTCCATTACAAAATAAGAGTACTGACGTTATCCGTAAAATGGCGATTGCCCTTAATGGTGCATTACCAATTATTGGTGTCGGTGGTATTGATTCAGCAGTCTCTGCGCGTGAAAAAATTCAAGCCGGTGCGCAATTAGTTCAAGTCTATACGGGCTTTATTTACCACGGACCACGTTTAGTTAAAGACATTGTTAACGGTCTTTAATATAAACGGTTAAGTTCATCATACAATTATTATTGATAAGCCAAATTGGATCATGCATTCAATTTGGTTTTTTTATTGCTATGAATTAAAAAATAATAAAACTACACAATTAAGAAAAGATTATCTCTCTCATTTTTCCCCTTTTAATTTGTCATCTGTGAAGTAAAATTTTATCTATAATTGTTGATATAGAGTAAGAGAGCGAGGGAGCTATGCTAAATCCAGATAATTCTTGGTACTGGCGGTTTGATATAAAGCGCAATATGTTGATGCTTGAGCTTGGCAATGAATTATTATTTTGTGTTTCTATACCAACAAAAAAATTAGTTGAAGAAGCTCGGTCAATATCAAAGCAAGTCTTTACGGTAACGGATGTTGCTGCTTACCAAGCGTTTAAAGAAGGGATGGATGCATTAACACTCTCTGATGCTCGTAAATCTGAATTGGCATTAAATGCTGTTGCTACGTATCGTTTTCAAAAACCGATGATGACCAAAAGTTGGTTTTTTACGCCGCAAGTGGGGGCTGATCCTCATTGGGGTGAAGTTGTTATGTTACAAACGGATCATGGCCGTGCTCGTTTTATTGTTGTTGAAAATGACGGCAATTCAAGTCTTTGTATGTTAGCTGATGTGACGCCAATAGCATTAGATAATAATAAGGTAATGAATTTTTCTGATACGATCCGTGTAATGAATAATCGAATGACATCCTATTTAGGCACTAAGCCCATCAACTTTGCTTTAGTAGGGTAAGGAATAGTATTTTCGTTATTCTCTATCTTCTCTAGTGAGTTGTTTTAAAATACTTCATCACTTCATCACTTCATCACTTCATCACTTCATCACTTCATCACTTCATCACTTCATCACTTCATCATCTATCTTCTATAATAATGTGATCCTATTCCTATTTTTCTATTGTCCCTGCTTTGTTTACATTTTTATCACGGTTATTAGCTTGGTTTGGTTTGTTGTAGATTAATGAATGGCTATACCGTTCTAGCTGCAAGCCATCATTTCTTAATATCGCCATATTGACTGGTATCTCTCACTATTTAGCCTTGTTCTTATTTCATCGATGACCTTGTTAGTTTGCTGGTGGTTTTGATTAAATTGCGCCAAAAAAGTGATATTAGTATCAATAGCTGTGTGATCTATCTCAAAAAAATGATCATTGTAGTCTGAAAAATAAGCAATATAGAGATGGATATACTTAAATAACATCCCTTTATTGCTACGAATAACCTTATTATTTATCTGTTAATTTCCTTATTTCAAAGACACTAAGTCTGTTGTCTAAAAATAGTGCGCTTAATTATTCCAATTATTCCAATTAATGATTTTAAGGGGGGTTTCTGCTTTGTATTAACCTTGGTTTTATGGTGAATTGAAGATGCTTGGTTGATTATTTCTTTTATAATCAAAATGTTAAATATTGTCTCTGTGTGAGGATAATGTATTGTAAGGTGTTTTTATTAAACATAAATCGTTAAATTGAGCCATATTGTTTCCATGTGGCGCTAATGGTGTTTGTGATAGAACGAATGATTTGCTAGTAAAAAGATGCGCTGGATTTGTGTTCAAAAAAGGGGGTTGAAAGGCCTATCAGTTATCAAAGGCTGTTTTTTTCATCTAATTAACAAATTGATTGTGGTAAAAACGAGGTATTTAATGTGATTTCAGTTATAATTCGACGCAATATTAGTGTGAAAAGAACGCCATGAATCAATATTTAGCGATTACTTCCCGCGGCCTAGAAAACTTGCTTGCGGATGAACTAGAACAATTAGGTGCACAAGATATTCAAGTTGTGCATGCCGGTGTCCGTTTTAAAGCCGATCAAGCAATGGCTTATCGTTGCTGTCTATGGACACGTATTTCATCTCGAATCATCCAAGTGTTGAGTGAGTTTAATGTCCGTGATGATATGGACTTATACTTAGGTGCAACGGCAATTAATTGGATGAGCCACTTTGATAGCAATACGCGTATTGTGGTTGATTTCAATGGTACTAACCGTGAAATCCGTAATAGCCAATACGGCGCAATGAAAATCAAAGATGCGATTGTTGACCGCTTTACTAAAGCTGATCTTCGTCGCCCAAATATCGATCGTGAAAATCCAGATCTACGTATTCATATGCGTCTTTCTGGTGAGAAAGGTATTCTTGGCCTAGATATGGCTGGTAGCGGTTTACACCAACGTGGCTACCGTAGTGAAGCCGGTCGTGCGCCATTACGTGAAACACATGCTGCTGCATTAGTGATGAAAAGTGGCTGGACACCAGAAACTGCATTGTTAGATCCAATGTGTGGTTCTGGTACGTTAGTCATTGAAGCTGCAATGATAGCGGCTGATATTGCACCCGGCCTTAAACGTAAGCGTTGGGGCTTTGAGTCAATTAAAGACTTTGACAAAGAAGCATGGTTAGAGATTCATGCTGAAGCGACAGTGAAAGCGCGTCGTGGTCCTTCAAAAGTAACGACAAAATTCTTTGGTCGTGAAATGGATCAACGTGTATTAGCGATTGCTCGTGATAATGCGGGTCGTGCTGGTGTTAAAGGTTTGATTGATTTTGCCTACGGTGATGCAACACAACTGATTCGCCCAGAAGGATTTGAAACAGGCATCATTCTTTGTAACCCTCCTTACGGTGAGCGTTTAGGAACAACATCTGAACTTATCTCATTGTATAAAGAGTTTGGTAACCGTTTGAAACTTGCCTTTGAAGGTTCAGTTGCGGCTATCTACTCTGGCTCTAATGAATTGCTAAGTTGTATGCGTATGCGTGCAGATAAACAATTTAAATTAAGTAATGGTGCTCTTGATTGTGTACTTAAAACATACTTAATTACTTCGGGTAGTGTTAAGAAAGAAGAAGGCGAAGAAGAAGGCGTTATCGTTCAAGAAGACGTTGCTCCTGATTTTGCTAACCGCTTAAAGAAAAACATCGCTAAGTTAGGTAAATGGGCTAAGCGTGAAGGCGTGGATTGTTACCGTATTTATGATGCGGATTTACCTAACTACAATGCCGCTATCGATAAATACAATGATTACCTCATCATTCAAGAATACGCAGCACCAAAGACGGTTTCTGAAGAAACAGCACGTCGTCGTATTATGGATGTATTACGTGCCACGATTGAAGTAACAGGCGTTGAGCCAAATAAAGTTATTTTAAAAGTGCGTGAACGTCAAAAAGGCCGTAATCAATATCAAAAGCTATCAAGTGCAGAACGTCACATGACAGTGGATGAATACGGTATTAAGTTTAAAGTAAATCTTTATGACTACCTTGATACAGGTCTATTCTTAGATCACCGCATTACGCGTCGTATGATTGGTCAAATGGCAGCAGGTAAAGATTTCCTTAACTTGTTTGCTTATACTGGTTCTGCAACGGTTCATGCAGCAGTAGGTGGCGCTAAATCAACAACAACAGTTGATATGTCGAATACTTACTTGCGTTGGGCTCAAGAGAACATGGAGCTTAATAACCAAGTAGGTGATCAACATGAGTTTGTTCAAGCTGACTGTCTGCAATGGTTACAAGAAGTTGATGATACGTTTGATCTGATCTTTATCGATCCACCAACGTTCTCAAACTCTAAGCGTATGAAGCAGACGTTTGACATTGAACGTGATCACATCATGTTGATGGAAAATCTAAAACGTATGTTACGTCCAGAAGGACAAATTATATTTTCTAACAACAAGCGTCATTTCAAGATGGATCTTGAAAAACTGACTGAACTTGGCCTACAAGCGAAGAATATTTCAGATAAGACCTTACCAATTGATTTCGCTAAAAATAAGCAAATCCATAACTGTTGGATTATTACCCACAAGGAAGACTAAGTGTTAATCACACTTTATAGCACACAAGGATGTCATCTCTGCGAGCAAGCTTATGGTTTGCTGGTGGAGATGGAAGTGCAGCATCAAGTAAGCATTGTTGATATTACTGTTAATGATGCTTTATTTTCTCGTTACGGTGTAACTACTCCCGTACTCTCAATTCCAAATCATGATGATCTCACTATGTCGGCGCCAGAACTTCATTGGCCATTTGACCGAAATAGGTTAGCAGCATGGTTAACTACTTATAAGCTTGGTTAAAATAAGATGGCACTAATTAAAATCAGTAATGCTCAACTAGCCTATGGCGATCATGCATTACTTGATAAAGCAGAATTTCTTCTTCATTCTCATGAACGTGTGTGTTTAGTGGGCCGTAATGGTGCAGGTAAATCAACGTTAATGAAAGTAATTGCTGGTGAAGTATTACTTGATGATGGCAGCGTTCAACGTCAAAACGAGCTGGTGGTTTCACGCTTAGAACAAGATCCACCACGTAATGCTGAAGGCTCAGTCTTTGACTATGTTGCTGAAGGTCTTGCTGATGCTGGTCGTGTATTACGTGAATACCATCATCAGTTAGATTTAGTGACAGAAGATCCAAGTGAAGCAAATATTAATAAGCTAGCGCGTATTCAAGAACAAGTAGACCATCATAATGGTTGGCAGCTTGATACACGTATTGCCGCAGTATTAGAAAGTTTAAAACTTGAACCAACTGTATTATTAACAGATCTCTCTGGTGGTTGGCAGCGTAAAGCCGCACTTGCTCGTGCACTAGTGTGTAATCCAGATATCCTATTATTGGATGAGCCAACGAACCACCTTGATGTAACAACCATTGAATGGCTAGAAGGTTTCCTAAAAGACTTCCGTGGTTCAATCATCTTTATTTCTCACGACCGTGCATTTATTCGTTCAATGGCAACACGCATTGTCGATCTTGATCGTGGCCAATTAACGTCTTTCCCTGGTGACTACGAAGGTTACCTTGATGGCAAAGAAGAGATGCTACGTGTTGAAGCAGAGCAAAACTCATTATTTGATAAGAAACTCGCACAAGAAGAAGTGTGGATCCGTCAAGGTGTTAAAGCCCGTCGTACGCGTAATGAAGGTCGTGTTCGTGCATTGAAAGAATTACGTAACGAACGTAGCGATCGTCGTGACGTTGTTGGTAAAGCCGATATGCAGCTACAAGATGCGAACCGTTCAGGTAAGATTGTCTTTGAAGCGAAAAACATCAGTTATAGTTACGGTAATAAGCCAATTGTTAATGATTTTAGCTTTAACGTAATGCGTGGCGATCGTATCGCATTAATTGGCGCGAATGGTTGTGGTAAGAGTACGCTAATCAAGGTCATGCTTGATCAACTGCAAGTAACCGGTGGTGATTTCCATTGTGGTACTAAATTAGAAGTTGCTTACTTTGACCAATATCGTGAAATTCTAGATCCAGAAAAAACAGTAATCGATAACCTTGCTGATGGTAAGCAAGAAGTAACCATTAATGGTAAAACACGCCATGCATTAGGTTACCTACAAGATTTCTTATTCCACCCACGTCGTGCTCGTACACCGGTTAAAGCATTGTCTGGTGGTGAGAAAAACCGTCTACTATTGGCGAAATTGTTCCTTAAACCAAATAACTTATTGGTTCTCGATGAACCAACAAACGATCTAGATATCGAAACATTGGAACTTTTGGAAGATATTCTTGCCAATTATCAAGGGACATTGCTTTTAGTAAGTCACGATCGTCAATTTGTTGATAATACTGTGACTACAAGCTGGATTTTTGAAGGCGATGGTGTTGTTAACGAATACGTTGGCGGTTACCATGATGCCCAATCTCAGCGTGCAAATTCTTATGCTAATCAAGCGAAAGAGCAGGCAGCTCAAATTGAATTAGCAAAAAAGAAAAAAGCAGAACAAGAACAAAAGCAGCAACAAGAAACACCAAAACGCGTAGGTAAGAAGCTATCTTTTACACTTCAACATGAGTTAGCTGCTTTACCGAAAAAAATTGAAGACTTAGAAAATGAAATCGCAAAATTGCAGGCACTCGTTAATGATCCTGCGTTCTTCTCGGATCCGAAGAATGATACTCAAGCGACGCTAACAGCTTTAACTAAGCTTGAAGCAGAATTTGAAGTTGCATTTGAACGATGGGAAGAGCTGGACGCGATGTAAAAGGAATCCTAATGCCACATAAGATATTAAAGCTTTCTACACTTGCTATTTTAATTGCCGGTGCGTCACAAGCGAGTGCTGCTGTATATACTGTTGTGCCTGTTGCAAATGCTGATAGTGCAGGTGTTAAGCAACTCGCGAGTCAAGATTATTTTGCAGAAGCTCAAGCTAACGCAAACAGTACGCCGATCACTGTATCAAGTACTGGGATTAAGCCATCAGCTGAGAATGCTAACTGTTTTACCGGTACTGATTGTGTTGCTGATGATTACACTGTAACAGGTGTTGCGCGTCGTGGTACAGAAGGTACACCGATTGCAGACGTCACACCGTATAATGAAAATAGCCAAGAGGTCGTGAGTCAATATGAATTGCGACGCTATTGCGATAATAATTTAGGTTATGGTACCTGTGATGTTTGGTCCGAGAGTCAATTTTTTGGTCTTAATTATACTGATGATGACGAATGGAATGGTCAAGGCGTAGGTGGCTTACAGAAAAAACAAGCGGCTTGGGTTAATGGCTATCATTCTAATGCTCAAGGTTTAGTTAATGGTGCGCCTGTAAATACTTTTGCGACTGATGTTGCAAACTATGGCGGTACTCAAAAAGCCAATCTTGGTGATATTATTGCAAACACTACAGATACTCTTGTAAAGGGCACTGTAGGGACTGATTTTGTTTATGGTATTACGTCATCATCACTATTTAAAAATGCATCTGGCATGCCTAGAGCGTTTGAAAAGCGTGGTTTTGTTAATACAAATGGTCAGTCTGTTCAATTAGCACCTGTAACAACATCAAATGTGCTTGTTTCTAATATGGGACAGACACTAGCAAATGATGCTGTTGTTATGAAAAACGATAAGCTACTTGTTGTTGGTTCATCATCTTATGCGGCAAGTTTTTTTGCTAAAGATAGTAATGGTAAAGATCGTGAAGACGAGAATAAATTACCAAGTTCTGATGACATCCTAAATAATGGGTCACACCCGCTTAATTTTAAAACAATGAAGCAGTGTGCGACTAATGCCTCTGATAATCTGTATGCGAATTGGGAATGTCAATTTAGTACGTTTGCAAACGAAGCTGCATATTGGCTGGTGGATACTGATGGCACTGTAACATCTCATGCTATTTCTGCGGGAAGCGGTGATAATCGTGATGGTTTAGCTGTTATTGATAAAGACAATGATTCACTATCATTCCAAGCATCAGCACAAGCAGTAGCATTAGATACGAATGGTGATCCCATTGCTGTTGGTTATTCAACGGCAGATGTTAGAGATGATTACTATGCGATGCAAGCAGCATACTTTACTGCGAAATCGGCTGATTTAACGTCATGGACACGCACTTTAATACCTGGATTAGATATTAAGCCTGGTGATGATCGTGACTTTACTTACACTATTGCAAATGGCGTTAATAGTAAGTCTGTGATTGTAGGTGATGCAAAAGGTAATGGTGAGAAACCACAACGTGCATTTGTTTACAAAGCAGGACAAAGTAAAGCGCAGTTCTTTGATGATCTAGCTCCGACTATTTTCTTTAAAGATTCAAACAGTAATGCAGCAGCAGTCAATGATAATGATCAAGTTGTAGGCTGGGTTGATATTGAAGCGAGTAGCGGTAAAGAAGCTCGTCATCGTGCATTTACTTATATGACAAATAATTCTGTGATTAAGAATGCCAATGGTGACGTTGTACTTGCTCCCAATAAAGCGTGGATGCTTGATGATCTAACCAATGATCCAAATGCTGGCGCGGGTTCTGTAGCAAACTCATACCGTATTTTAGATGCAACTGGCGTTAATGATGCAGGTGTGATTGCTGCGACAGCTTATTATTGTCAAGGTGGCTATGAGAACCTTAGTAATCTTGCACACTGTAATGGTACTGAGCAACGTGTCATCGTTAAGCTAGTGCCTAATGCAAATGCAACAGCTAATGATATTCAAGCACGTGTAAAAGATGAAGATGAACCTTTGAAGCGTTCTGGTGGTTCACTTGGTATTTTAGCTTTGACAGCGTTAGGTTTTATTGGTTTCAGAAGAAGAAAATAATTTATTAATTAAATTATTTAATCATAACGGGCTCACAATTTGTGGGCCCGTTTTGTTTTTAAACTTGATCAATTTCAAAATCTGACCCATTTTTAAAAGGGAGCTGATATAACACTCCGTTATTACTTTATTGTAATAAAAAGTACCAAACAGATAAGGATGAGGATCGAACTATGAAGAGACAAAAGCGGGATCGTTTAGAACGCGCACAAGCTCGAGGTTATCAAGCCGGTTTGAATGGCCGTTCTACAGAAGATTGTCCATATAATGGAACAGATGCCCGTACGAATTGGCTTGGCGGTTGGCGAGACGCAAGAGAGGAAATGCAACAAGGTCTCTATAAATAAGATAACCTCCCTCATGGTTAACCTTTCTGACGCCCCTTAGGAGAAGGGGCTTTTTATTACGTAAGTTATTATTGCCATCATTTCATTGCAATGGTGTTTATCAGTGTTGCATAAAAAGCTATCTATTTTCTGTGTTTGCTTTATGGGTTTTAAATTAGCAAGCATTAGGTTTAAACACAGTGTGTGAGTGGTTATATTTTTTGAGGTGATGGCTGGTGGACTTAAAATGAGATTAAAGATTATTTATGCCCCTAAAATAGGTAAAAAAAAGCCCTGAAGAAGACTTCAGGGCTTTAATGTTTTAGTTTCTAATCGAATTAAAAGTTGTCGGTATCTTTGAATAAACCTACTTTAAGATCTTTAGCAACATAGATCTCTTTACCGTCTACAAGTACACGGCCATCAGCAACACCCATAATAAGTTTACGGTTAATAACACGTTTAAGTTGAATGTCGTAAGTTACTTTTTTAGCGGTTGGTAGTACTTGGCCTGTAAATTTAACTTCACCAACACCCAGTGCACGGCCTTTACCTTCACCACCAGACCAACCAAGGAAGAAGCCAACAAGTTGCCACATAGCATCTAGGCCAAGACAACCGGGCATTACTGGATCACCAATAAAGTGGCAATTAAAAAACCATAGGTCAGGATTGATATCTAATTCCGCATGGATAAACCCTTTGCCGTGGTCTCCACCTTCAGCAGAGATATTAACTACACGGTCAATCATCAGCATATTGTCTACTGGTAATGATGGAAATTCAGGACCGTATAGCTCGCTTTTACCACATGCAACTAGTTCTTCGTGTGTATAAGAATTCTGGCGTGTCATTAGAATCATTTACTCCTTCAAAAGTATGCAAGCAATTTAGCTTACACGTGTACGCTAAACAACTCGGATCAGTTCTGGCCCAACCAGTTGGAAATCATTAATCGAAGTCGATTCATAATACCAATCTGATCAGAAAGGTCGCCATGGTGGAAATAATCGATGCGTTCTTCAATTAAAGAGAGGATTGTTTCATCATCTTCATTTTCACTGCGGAAGACTTTATTTGTAAGACGAGGAATCGCTTCATCAACATTACTCACCGCCCAGATATGGAATTGTTTTGCTTTAATAGCTTCAATCACTTCATCATTTAGGCAAAGACTTGATAAGTTAGTATGCGGTAAAATCACACCTTGGTTACCAGTAAGGCCGCGATGAACACAAACCTTATAGAAACCTTCAATCTTTTGATTAATGCCGCCAACAGCCTGTACACGACCAAATTGATCGACAGCACCTGTGACTGCAATTTCTTGATTAATGGGTTGAAATGACAACGCCGACACTAATGCACAAAGTTCAGCTAACGATGCACTATCACCATCGACTTCTGAATAAGATTGTTCAAAGACAATTGATGCTGAGTAGGGAAGCGCTTGATCTAAATCGAGTGCTGTTGCAACAAAGGCTTGCATAATCATCATGCCTTTCGCGTGAATATTACCACCAAGTTCAACTTTTCGTTCAACGTCAGTAATATCACCATCACCAAAATGGACCACACATGAAATACGAGCAGGCTCACCATAAGCACTTGGATGGCCTGGCATTTCAACAACGGTTAAACCATTGACCTGACCAATTTCTTCGCCTTCAGTGGCAATTAATACTTGGCCATGATGAATATCTGCAATAGCACGTTCAGGTAAATATGACTCGCGGTATTCTTTTGCTCTTAATGACGCTTTAATGTGTCCGGCAGTGATTAGATTACCTTCTGATTCTACTGACGCTTCTGAGAGTAAATTCAAATGCCACAATGGACATAAAGGCAAGCGTGTTTGATCTTCTGCGTGACGAGCACCTGCAAATAACAGAGCACGAATAGCATCTGAGTCAGCAAGAGAGGGTAAGTTATAGTATTGGCTAATACCTTTAATATAACTAATGTAATCGGTTAGCGTTGCTTCATTAAGCAATAGATCTTGCTCAAATTCACCGTACATCGCCATACCATCACTTAAATCAGGCTCGGCTGCATCAAGTTCAGCCATTAGGTAACGTTCACCTATAATAATAAGCTTAACGTTAACTGTTTCTGTCGCGGGCAATTCATAGAGACTTTTATTGGTGATTGGTTGCCATTCAAGCTGACCATTCATCAAAACATTCTTTAACTGTGGCCATAAGCTTGGATCGCTTAAAATTGCAGTAATAGATAAAACAAGATAGCCGTTATGTGCTTGATGAAGTAAACCATGTTTACGTTGGGGTTGTGTCTCACCGTCTTTAGCCGGATAAACTGCGCCAAATAACTTCTCATGAGTGACGTTGTCACCAGCAATGATAATTGGCTGTTCTACGGTATTTTCATTATTGCTGCTTGATTTGTTAATGCTTTTTTTTAGCAATTCAATAATGTAATCACGATATAACGTGTTATCGGAAGCCGTAATGCGTAGAATGCGTGGCTGTAAATTCATCGCGGTGAAGCGGCGTATAGCATCTGATAAGCGAGACTGAAGGATGCCGACCAGAGTAGGTTCTAGATCATCATATTGATCTAATACGTGCTGATACGGGCTGTAATCTGGAAACATGTTACGCCAAGATTCTTCATGCATAAATTTATGATTTCTATTGTTACTGTGAAAAGATGTGCAGTATAAAGCAATCAAAGGGCTCATAATAGACACTTATCGTCTATATTTAAATTTCAATATTAAGGCAACTTAATATTAAGAGAAGAGATTGTTATTTTACCGATCAAGAGTTACACTGTAACAGTTAACTTAAATAGTTTGAGAATTATCAATCCTATGAAATATCAGCAACTTGAGAACCTTGAAGCAGGTTGGAAATGGACTTATTTGGTTAAGAAATGGAAAGAAGGAGAGGCAATAACAAGCTTTGTTGATCAAAGTGAAGCTGACGTAGCAATACAAACCTTGCTTGCGATTGAACATGAACCAACCAAGGTTATTGAGTGGATTAATAATAATATGGCGAATAGTTTAGAGAATAAACTAAAACAAGCCATTAGAGCCAAACGTAAGCGACATTTTAATTCAGAGCAGACGCATACTAAAAAGAAATCCATTGATTTGGATTACCGTGTTTGGGAAAAATTAGCTGAAAAGTCACAAGAATTAGGTTCGACATTATCAGATACTATTGAGTATTTGATCAGTGAAAGCTCTCGAACGGAGCAAGCAAGTCAGACCGTTTCAAATTTAAAAAATGATCTTAACCAACTACTTAATTCAGATTCTTTTGAGTAATATACTTTTTGATGTTGTTGTTGGTGCTTTTCTTTCAACGTGAAGTTTATTATTAGGGGTGTGTAATGGAATATGTTCTTTTATTGGCTGTTGTGGTGATTTTTCTTGTTTTTAAAGATAGACCCATAATGGTATTAGAGTTTAAAGATGGCGACCTTACTAAGACAAAAGGACAAGTACCCACAGCATTTCAAACTGCTTGTCGAGATATTGCCCATAAAACCCCATTTTCTGGGCGAGTAAAGATATATAAAACTAGATTTGCTACCAAATTAGATTTTTCAAATACCATTCCAACTAAAGTTAAGCAGCGTATAAAGAATGTTTTTCCTCATAATGTGTCTACATCTAAACGTGGAAAAAGAGCATAAACGTGGATTTGAAACAAAAAACGCTATCAATAACGGTAGCGTTTTTTATTTAAATAAGGTTCAAAATGATAACGCCTTACGCAACTCGATTATTAAAAGGGGATGATTTACGTCATTCACTATTGGAATTTATTCAATTAAAGAAGATACAATCGGGTTCCTTATTAACAGGTGTTGGTTGTTTATCTCAAGCTAAAATCAGATTAGCGAATGAGCAAAAAATATTACATCTTGATGGGCCATTAGAAATTATATCACTATCTGGAACATTGACGCCTAAGCATGTTCATATACATATATCTGTGGCTGATGGAGAAGGGCGGGTATATGGTGGTCATTTAGTCCCTGGTTGTATAGTGTCTTATACGGCAGAACTCTGCATGATTGAATATAATAATTTAAATTTTGAATGTGAATATGACTATCAAACTGGGTTTGATGAATTGGTTATATTGAAGCGTGATTAATAAGCCCAAGTTATTTATTCTTGGGCTGTAATTATTATCCAATAGATTTAATTAATGCTTCTTTACTTTTAATGAAAATAGTAACTTTTTCCTTTAATTCAGCCAGTTCTTTTTCGGCTTTTAATCGTCGAATAGTTTCTTGTTCTAATTGTTCGCCTATTTCAACGGCCAAATAACCACCGTTGATTAATGCTTTTGTTGTTACATTTGTTTTTGTTAGAGATTTTAATGCTTCAATCATATAATAGTGCTGATCGATATCTCTAATAGTAATTGCCATAACGTCTCCTTTTGTTATTAATAATATCAAGAAGATAGATATTCTGAAACCTTTAATTCTAACGCACTATAACTTTTATTGCGTATGTAAAAAAAAGCCATCTTTCGATAGCTTTTAATTTTTAATTTATAACTCTTTTGCCTAATAAAATATCAGAGTAATAGTTATTCTGACAAGAAATAGGTGAGTGTGATATATAAATAGCATCGCCTGAACGTAATGAATCCATAAAAAAACTACTAAACATTAATTGCGAATTATTATTATCAATATGTTCCATACCTAACAAGTAATAATGATTTTGAAATCGCAAAAATACGCCATTAAAGTGGCTAGAGTAATTATTAGTATTACATTTCCGAGAAATTAACATTGATGCGTGCCCATCATTTAATGTTAACTGTAATGTATCTTGTGCAATATTATTATTTTTTGTAGAAAACTCATATGTCGCTTTTGTATTAACGGAGCTAATAACAGCTTGTAGAACTACAAAAATAAGAGCACTAATAATGCCAATAAGCGCTTTATTTAACACTACAAATTTCCTGTTTAATCATAGGTGAGTAATCAACAAAATGACCATTACTTACACTAAATAATTGATAATAATTACAACCTTTACTCATAGGAAATGCATACCATTGGCTTATACTACTATTATCATTTTGTAATATTGCATTCTGTACTGGTTTAGGTAAATCTATACCATTATAAATAACAGGAAGACCCTCAACAGAAGTACTATCAATAAAGAATAAAAAACGATAACAAATTATTAATGTAACAAAGAAAAATGTAATACCAACTACAATATCAAGAACCTTAATATTACTTAATCGCGTTTTTTTAACAACGGTACTATTTAATTTTTGCTGTATTAAAACTTCGCTTTTCTCAATAAGAATAATCGGTTGATCTTCATCTAAAGCATGTAATTTTTTATCATCATTACTGGTCACTTCTTTTTTTGGCGGGTGAGAGCCATCATCAATAAGTGCTAATTTTCGAATACAGTAGCCTAATTTTGGTTCTGTCGTTATTATTTTATGCTCATCAATTTTTGCAAAAGCTGTACGTAAATTTTTAATTGCAACTGTTAACGAATTATTAGTAACAATTTTCCCTTGCCAACATTCAGCTAATAGAATTTCTCTATATATTGTATTATTAGCTGATTCAGCGAGAAGAGTGAAAATTAAAGTTTCTGATCGTGATGCTTTAATAAAAGCACCATCACTAATCCGCGTTATGGTTCTACGTGCAAAATCAACATCGAAACGCCCAAGACGTTTACAACCGCCGTTTACTTCATCGTTCATTTTTATTCTTATTTATCAGTTTTAGCTATAAAACAATAGCTAAATTGTCATCAAATGCACAATATCAAAATAGATAGAGTGTCTTAGTATTTTATACAAAAACACTAAATATGCAATTGTGAAACAAGTATAACTATCATAAAAACGATGACATAACGACAATATTTGTTCTACTGTACAGATAATCTATACGTAATCGTCTTAAATCTAAGTGTTTTTATTAAAAGCATTGATACTTTATATGTTTAATTCACATATGTAGTATTCATCACTTTATGGTATGAGTAATATAAATAATTTCAAATATACTTAAAGCGCTTCATTTGTGAAAATATGGCAATTAGAGTAGGGAAGTTTGTTATTTTATCGTTTATCAAACACTTTTAAAAATCAATTCTCGGTAACCATCTTGGATTGTAACAGTGCTATCTACTGATTCTTGTAATGGTCGATGCATGTCTTTAGATATTGAGCAGCTTTAGCAAAATGATGGTTAAAATCAGCAATAAAGTCGGGGAGCCATACATTAGCTTGTTCAATATTATCAATGTGTTGTAATCGCATTTCTTTGACTAAGCGATCTTGTAATGTTTTGTTGGCACGTTCAACACGGCCTTTGGCTTGAGAGCTATTTGCGCAAATCAATTCAATGTTTAAGTCATGCAATACACGACCAAACTGAGTGATGCGGTTTGTTTTTGCATCCCGTTTATTGACATGAAACACCGCATGTCGATCGCTGTAAAAAGCAGTGGGCTTGCCATGTTGCTCAACATATTCACGTGTTGTGACCATGTAATCAAACGCAGATTCTGTTTCGCTAAACCGCAAGTTCATTAGTTTACCGGTAGCATCATCAATGAAAACCAACAAACAACATTTGTCGCTGCGGCCTTCAAACCAATCATGATGTGAACCATCTATCTGAATTAACTCACCATAACAATCGCGACGATAACGAGGTTGATAAACGCAAGGCTTACGTTTGAAATGTGGAACCCAAAGGCCATCAGCGATCATCCATTGGCGTAAGGTTTCTAATCCAATTTTAATACTGTGGCGTTCAATCAGTTTTTCACGTGCCAATGTGGGTCCGAAGTCTGCGTAATATTCGTGGATGAGATTTAAACATTGATGACGCATATCAGCATTAATTTTATTGCCTGGTGATTGTCCGCGACGTTGATGAACCAAACCAACAGCACCGAGATCTCGATAGCGTGTTATTAATCGTTGAACCTGACGAACGCTGACATTAAGAAGCTGTGCAGCATCTTTACGTTTGATTCGTTTTTCACAGACATCACGAATTGTACCTAAGCGAAATATCTCTTTGTCATTCATGGTAACCAACATATTTTGTTTAACTCAAATTGATCAGCAGATACTGATCACTATAGAAAAACAGGACATTTTAGCTTTGCAGAAAAGAGACACTTTGCCTTGGGGGCTACAACCTCTGTCTTTCCCAGTTTTAAATGTCCTCATTATTCCCCGATTAAAATGTCTCCTTTTAAGATAGTTCATTGTGGTAAAAATGGATTATAGAGTAGGGAAGTCAGGGCTTTTTTCTGGTGCTCGGTCTAAATTGTTCTGGGTGAACTAACACTGGATTTATTTCTTCAAGTTGACGGATTGCCCGTTGTTGGGCTGTACGTTTAGGGGCGCTTTTACTGCGACTACGCTTTTGTTGTTGGTCATATTGTTGCTGTTTTGCTTGGGCAAATTTTAATACTGCACCCAAACGTTTGTTATCAACTATCTGACCTTGGTCAACGTCTTCGAGTTTATCAAACACTTTAAAACCCAATTTTCGGTGACCATATTGGATCGCGATGGTGCCATCTGGGCGATCAAGAACCTTAACGACTTGATGCACAAGTCGTTGATTTTCTTCGGTTGGATCAATCAAATAGATAACTTTGTCGTATTGAAATGTCAGTGACTTTGAGACTTTTCTTGGTTCTTGCCATGAGAAAATATCATGTAATTCATCTACTGATTCTCGTAATGGTCGATGCATGTCTTTAGGATATTGAGCAGCTTTAGCAAAACGATGGTTAAAATTAGCAATAAAGTTGGGGAGCCATACATTAGCTTGTTCAATATTATCAATGTGTTGCAATCGCATTTCTTTGACTAAGCGATCTTGTAATGTTTTATTGGCACGTTCAACACGGCCTTTGGCTTGAGAGCTATTTGCGCAAATCAATTCAATGTTTAACTCATGCAATACACGACCAAACTGAGTCATGCGGTTTGTTTTTGCATCCCGTTTACTGACATGAAACACCGCATGTCGATCGCTGTAAAAAGCAGTAGGCTTGCCATGTTGCTCAACATATTCGCGCGTTGTCACCATGTAATCAAACGCAGATTCTGTTTCGCTAAACCGCAAGTTCATTAGTTTACCAGTAGCATCATCAATGAAAACCAACAAACAACATTTGTCGCTGCGGCCTTCAAACCAATCATGATGTGAACCATCTATCTGAATTAACTCACCATAACAATCGCGCCGATAACGAGGTTGATAGACGCAAGGCTTACGTTTGAAATGTGGAACCCAAAGGCCATCAGCGATCATCCATTGACGTAAAGTTTCTAACCCAATTTTAAGGCCGTGGCGTTCAATCAGTTTTTCACGCGCTAACGTGGGTCCGAAGTCTGCGTAATATTCGTGGATGAGATTTAAAATACGCAGCTTATGATTATCATCATAACGATGATTACTTGGCACGCCGCGTTGTTGTGAAAGTAATCCGCCAGCACCGAACTGAGTAAAGCGTTTTACTAATCGTGATACTTGACGACAACTCAAGTTAAGTCGACGGGCAGCTTCAACACCAGTAATTTGTTTATCACAAACATCTTGAATAACGTTGATTCGGCTTAATTCATTTTCAGTCATAGTGAGCAACATTTATTGATTCCAGTTCATAGCAAAACCTATGATCTGAAGATAGTTCAACATGACATTTCTAACGGGTTCAAACCGGACATTTCTAAATGGGACCTACAACATCAGTGCGCATTATGTATATTATGTTAAATACGATATTAAATGTTCAGTATCTGATGCTATATTGTATGAACCTACGTTTAAGCACTCCTCTCTTATCTTGTGCTTTATCAGGAAAAGCGCTCTATTTAACAGTATTGTCTATTTACCATAAAATAGGTAATTAACACTTAATTTAAATACTGCCGCACATGTTCATTTTGCTTGGTACTTAAATTAAGTGTTAATTACTTACGGCTCAAAAAACGGACAACCATTAAATCTTTCTGTTTTGTTTATCATTCCTGATATTGCAGGCAGTATCAAAAAATATTTGCTTGTAACACTACTTATGGGGAAATAATATTATCGATTGTTTTTAAACTTTGGTATTTCTCTAGTAATAAGTCTAATTCTTCCGGTTGTATTGGTTTAGCTAAAAAGCCATCCATACCAGCTTGATGGTAAAGAAATTGGTCACTTTGCATGGCATTAGCCGTTAAAGCAACGATCGGAATACTAATATTGAGCTTTCTTATGTGTTTTGTGGCCTCTAACCCATCTAAAACTGGCATTGATATGTCCATTAACACCAAATCAAACGATTTGTGACACTGTAACAGTTTTAATACAGCTTCTTCACCATGATTAGTTATGGTGACGCTGTGACCACGGCGCTCTAACATTAGTTTTGCGACCAACTGATTTGTTGGGCTATCTTCTGCTAATAATATATTTAAAGATTGCGTTAATGGTGTTGATATTTTCTTTTCTGGGTTTATGATTTTAGCGATTGCGGGACGAATAGGAAATATTATCTTAAAACAGCTACCAACACCTAATTCACTTTGAAGCGAAATCTCACCATTCATTTTTTTAATTAATAACTGGCTAATTGTTAATCCTAATCCTGTGCCACCATATTTACGCGTGATACTACCATCAGCCTGATGAAATGGATTAAAGAGATTATCTTGGGCATCTTCTGCAATACCGATTCCTGTATCAAAAACAGAAACTTCAATATTATGATCTGTTTTTTGAGCAACTATTTTAACTGAACCTATGTCGGTAAATTTAATAGCATTGCCAATAAGATTAAACATGATTTGAATGATTCTATTCTTATCTGCAAAAATGTATTCTGGAATTAATTCGGAAATATTACATTCTAATAGAATGCCTTTTTTATTCGCTTCTGGTTGAAGTTGGTTTTTAACTAAAGAAATACTCTCAGAAAGGCTTATATTACTATTAAATAACTCGAAACTACCCGATTCAATCCGTGATAAGTCGAGGATATCATTGATAATGGTTAACAATAAATGTGCTGATTGCTCCATTTGCCCTAACCATTGTTGTTGTTCGTGTTTTAATCCTGATGATGACAGCATGTCCATTAATCCCAGCACTGCATTTAATGGGGTCCGTATTTCATGGCTCATCATTGCGATAAATTGTGATTTGGCTTTATTCGCCGATTCCGCTTGTTGACGTGCTTGTTGTAAATCAAATAATCGTTTTTTTCTTACACTAATATTTTTTACTGTGCCACGATAACCAAGTAATAGGCCATGTTTATTATAATAAGGTGTGCCACTAAAACTTAGCCATTGTTCTTTTTCATCAATGAATAATTGCCATTCTAGATCTTCAAAAGATTTATTTTGTTGTAATTGTGAACGAAATTTATGCTTAAAATCTTCATTGCCATCAAAGAAATCGAGTATATTATCTTTATCTATTAGATGGTTAGCAATTTGAGATGCTGAAATATAACTGAATTTATAATCCGTATCAATTTCCCAGAACCAATCACCAACAGTACGTGCAAAATCTTTAAATCGTTGTTGGCTATGAATTAACTCTTGAGTACGCGCCGTTACTAATGATTGTAATCGTTCACGATAATCGATATCAATAATTGCACGTTCAAGTAATGGCCTAAATCTATTTAAAACACGTCGACAACTAGAAGTGAAATGTCCCTTTTCACTACTCATTAAAATAATCATGGCATCGCCAGAACTGATTTTTACGCCCGTAATTAAACTGGAATGGCAGATATTTAATAAATCAGTACTTTTATTTTTAAATTCTTCAATATCTTTAGGTGAATATAAAGCAATACATTCTCCATTTATACAACGATTAAACGTACTACCTACTTGCCAATGGCTTAAATCAAGAGCCATTACAGTACTCATTAATACTTGTAAATCGGAAGCTTCATCATCACGTGTTAAAACAATAGCATTATCAAAGGCAATGAATTTGCGTAATACTTCGAGTAGACTATTAAAAACTTGTCGTTTATTATTAGCGCCAGCCATTGCAGAAACACCTTCAAGAATAGCTGCATTCTCTATTCGTAATTGAGTTTCTCTTTCTTGGGTACGCTGAAGATCTAATAATGTTTCTTGAAGCTTTTCTGAATCACAACTAAGCATTATTATTAGTCCCTATGAAAAACAACAGCTGAAATCATTAGATTGCCATGCGCATTTTCACCCGTAACAAATTGTCCTTGCTCACCAAAAGTAAATGGACAAACAAACGGTTTATTATGCATTGCTATATTTACAAACAATGCAACTTCATTCATTCGCTGTTGAACTTTAAGCATGCATCCTGCACAGTATATTGTTAGCCCACCAATTGGATCTAATTTAATACCGTTAGTTGCCGTAATAACACGACCAGCACGAGTGATTAAGCGTTCATCTGTACCTGTCATAAAATATAATCGTTCACCTTCAATAATTGAAGCAAACATTTTTAATCCATTAGTTTGAGTTACCATTAACGGATGTGCTAATTTAAAATAAGGTAAATCATGAATGGTCCCAACTAAACGTCCAAGAGGATTCAAACTACTTTCATGAATAATACTACTGTTAGCTTTGAATTTTTGTTTGATCCATTTTTGATATATATTAGCCGCAGGTTGATGATCTAATTCAATAAGTTCACGACCACGTACTTTTGTGGCAATAGCAGAATATGTAGACGCAGCATAACCGGAATGAAAAGAAAAACTTATTTCACAATTTGGATAAAATACCGCAATACCAACACCTTGTTGTGTTTGTTGTTCTTGATTAAATATTTGCCACTTACCTTCTACATTATTATCAGCGGCACTCCCACCTACAATAGCAATATTTTTACCAACAACATCTTCTATACCTCTAATTACTTCTTCTTCATTTCCTGGTGTTGCATGAAGCAATATTAATGCAGGCGCTTCACCAATACGGCCACTATTATTAATAGCTTTAAGTATTGCTTGACGTGCTATATTAAAAACAGTGTTATTAGATGAAACAATAGATGTTCCATAGGCACCAACAATGTCGTTAATTGCCCAAAGTGCAATACCTTGTCCTTTTATATATCCGTTTTCTGTCATAAATCCCTGACAAGAGGTGCAGGCAAGAAAAGGTGTATTTGGGTAATGTTTAGTTAATATTAATTGTAATATGCCGTAATCGTAATCTTCCGAGAAATACAATAATAATAAGGATGGTGGTGCTATTTTCTCATCTAATTTATTGATAGCTTCAATAATGGCATCGTGAGAATTAGTTAGTACCGAAAAACTTGTTGCAATATCCATAGCCATATCTTTTTAATTTTTCCTTATCATAATCATTTTTCTGAATACGATCAGTAAGCAAATCATTTTTAATTGTTATTTTTTATTTTATTATTAAGAATTAACCCGTTATCTCCTATCATAGTACAGTTAATAGACTCTCGAAGGATTATGTTACACTCAACTTCTCAAAATGTTATCTTGTCAACAACATCCTATCGGACGGGTTGGTCGTACGGATGATATTGCTGAAGTGATTGAGCTTCTAATTTGTACTCAATCAGGATTTATTACAGGACAAAATTTTGTTATTGATGGCGGAATGACAAAGAAAGTGATTTATATAGAGTAAATATTAATCGCAATCTATTTACTCTGTATAAGATATTCGACGCAAAATAGCGTCGAATTGCATTTATTTAATGACAGTAAATTGTGATGAATAAATATCGTTATTAACTTTAAGATCAATAACCCATGTCATCTTATCATGGGTACAATTAGGAACTGTAAACTTACCAAGCCAACCATCCTTTTGTTGCGTAAATTCAATCGGCAATATACCCATATTCATAGTAATACCGCTAACAGTTGCGCTTGGAGCTACATCAATATTACTAATATGCAGCTCAAGTGGTGTCTCAGCTTGTGGTTTTTTCGGTAATAACGTTACTATTGCCTGCTTATTATTAATATTGAATACACAATCTCCAACATTTAAATTACAAGTATTTACCTGCGCTTGAGTCGATGTTTTTTGTTGGTATGTTACTGTTCTCCAAACAAAAGCAGTGATCAAAATAATCATTAAAATAATAAGTTGAATGAACCGTCCTCGTGTTAATTTTTGTGCTGCCATGTTTATTTATTCCTTCGTTACTATTCTGATATGTTCTGAGGCTAAAAATACGTTATATGTGATATTAAGTGCTAATCTTATAAGGAGCTAATATTTTTTCTATTTAATTACATAGGTATAGCAATAAATGACCTCAACAAGTATAACACCACCCATGATTCAAGGTTGTTATCATTGTGGTGAACCTATACCTGAAAAATGTAATTTTAGCGTTGATATTCTTGGTGAATCACGATATTTATGCTGTGCTGGGTGTACAGCTGTCGCAACTATGATCGTTGAAAATGGCTTAACTAATTATTACGAATATCGAACCCAACCGGCTCAAAAATCTGAATTAGTCCCCTATCATTTAAAGACTTTATTACTTTATGATCATCAAGATATACAAGATGATTTTGTAAATGAAAATGCGCAACATCATAAAGAAATATTACTTTCTGTTGATGGTGTTTCTTGCGCTGCATGTGCATGGTTAATAGAAAAACAATTATACAAACAAACAGGTGTAATCACGATTGAAGTAAATATTACAACCCATCGAGCTTTATTAGTCTGGGATGCGTCAATAGTGAAATTAAGCTATTTGTTGACCCTTATTTACCAATTAGGTTACAAAGCAGCGCCATTTGAAGTTGATCTTCAAGAACAACAATACCAACAAACAATGCGGCATTATCTCTATAAGTTGGGTCTCGCCGGTATTGCGACGATGCAGATTATGATGTTAGCTATTGCGCTCTATTTTGATGTTTTTGATAAACACGAAAATAGCTTTCGATATTATTTACGTTGGATAAGTTTATTTATTACAACACCAGTTTTACTCTATTCAGCGCTGCCTTTTTACCAGAATGCTTGGCGAAATATTAGGGCTTTCACTTTAGGTATGGATGTCCCCGTTTCTATTGCTTTACTTTTTGCTTATGGCGCGAGTTTATATGCCACCATTACAGATCAAGGTGAAGTATATTTCGAATCAATTTCAATGTTTACTTTTTTCCTACTTCTTGGTCGATTCTTAGAAATGAGAGCACGACGTCGTGCGGCGGCAATGAGTGCTAACTTATTAAAACGTATTCCAACAATGGCAACGCTTATTTCTGGTGAGAAAATTGCCGCAAAAAGATTAAAAATAAGTGACGTTGTCACTGTCTTGCCGGGTGAATATCTCCCTGCTGATGGCATCATCATTCAAGGAACAACAACGATAGATGAATCGATGTTAACTGGGGAATCTGTTGCGGTTAAACGAACTCAAAACGCACAAGTATTTGCCGGCACACTGAATGGAAATGGAAATATCACTATCAAAGTGAGCCATAATCCCAAAGATGCATTTATGTCTAATATTATACGACTACAAGATCATGCTTTATATTCAAAACCAAAAATAGCGGTAATGGCTGATCATGTTGCTCGTTATTTTGTTTGTATTATTTTAATTGTTGCTTTGATGACATGGTTATATTGGCAAATGTATCGTCCCCAAGATGCGTTATGGATAACATTGGCTGTTTTAGTTGCAACCTGCCCTTGTGCTTTATCACTTGCAACACCAACAGCACTTACATGTGCAACATCAAGTTTAAGCCAATTAGGATTATTAGTTCGTCGTAGCCATGTATTAGAAACATTGCACAAAGTGAATCATGTTATCGTCGATAAAACAGGTACATTAACTGAGGGTAATATTCAGTTAGTCGCAACGGATACTTTTGGTCAATATTCTACCGCTGACGTTCTCACTTATGCAGCAGAACTTGAACGTTATGCAAATCATCCGCTAGCTCAACCTTTCGTTACTTATCAGGCTAAAACGCCACTTTTTAATCATGTTGAAAATAGCATAGGTTATGGTTTAAGTGGCATTATAAACCATCACCAGTGGCGAATTGGTAAGTATGACTTTGTTAGACAACATCAATCATTTTTAGATCATATTCCAGATATTGAATACTCTGATGACTATTCAATATGGCTATCATGCGATGGTCATATCGTTGCTGCTTTTAAAATTGAAGATCCATTGCGAAAAGAGAGTAAGCAATTGATAAATAGCTTTAAACAGCAGGGAATTAAAGTAACTATGTTAACAGGTGATCATTCTATTCATGCTAAACACGTTGCTAAACAACTCAATATTGAACATTTATACGCCAATATGAGCCCCATGAGTAAATTGGATTTTTTAAATAAAATACCAACAACAGATATTTCATTGATGATTGGTGATGGTATTAATGACGCGCCTATTTTAGCTGGCGCTCATCTGTCTATTGCTCTTAGTAGTGGGACTGATATTGCTAAATCATCAGCAGATATGGTGTTATTGAGTAACAATTTATTGTCTATTATAACGGCTCGCAAATTAGCATTACGTACTCGTAACATTATCCGCGAAAATTTAGCGTGGGCATTAGGCTATAATTTAATTATTCTTCCATTAGCAATTACTGGACTTGTTGCACCTTACATTGCTGTTTTAGGTATGTCAGCAAGCTCAATGATTGTTGTATCAAATTCTTTAAGGTTATTAAAATAAATGGCAAGTCTTTACATATTAATACCCATTGCTCTCTTTTTTATTTGTCTTACAATTGTTGTTTTTTTATGGGCGGTACGCAGCAATCAATTTGAGGATTTAGAGCATCAAGGTTACAATATTTTGTTTGATGATGATGTAGAAAAGCCCCTACAAACATCTAAAAAACATCCTTCGATAGGATCAATTTCAAATAATGACCGAACTTAATTTTGTCGCGGCATTACTTATTGGTTTAACAGGAGCGGGCCATTGTATTAGCATGTGTGGTGGTATTGCGGCAGCTGTTACTATTGGGATGCCCAATAAACCACAACAGCATTGGATATATTTACTTTATTATAACCTCGGTAGAATCAGTTCTTATATGATTGCTGGTTTAATTGTTAGTCAAGTTATTGTTCAAGTCTCCGTACTGAGCAGTTCAACTAACATATTGATTATTATGCGAATACTAGCTTCTGTTATGATGATTATATTAGGGTTGTATATTGGAAAATGGTGGTCAGGTCTAACGCATATTGAGCGTATAGGACGTGTTCTCTGGCGTTTTATTTTGCCGTTAACTAAATATTTTTTACCCTTAACATCACCGATTAAAGCGATCCCTTTTGGTTTTCTTTGGGGGTGGTTACCCTGCGGTCTTGTCTATTCAACATTAACATGGGCAGCTGTCTCTGGTAGCGCTATCGACGGTATGATTATCATGCTAGCTTTTGGTTTAGGTACATTACCCGCGATGTTAACGCTTGGCTCTCTTGCTAATAAATTAAAATCGCTATTAAACAACAGTTATTTTAAACGTTTTAACGGATTATTTATCATCATTTATGGTATGCATACTGGTTACATTGCAATCAATCAAATATGGTAAGGTTTTTAACACTCGTAATATTGCTTCATAATATGTTAAAATATTGACCTACATCAAATTGGTTAGATAGGCATATGATTTCAGACAAATTTACCACAAAACGTATCCAATCAGGTGGATGTGCTATTCACTGTCAAGATTGCAGTATTAGCCAGCTATGTATTCCATTCACGTTGAATGAATCAGAGTTAGATCAACTGGATCAAATAATTGAACGTAAAAAACCAATCCAGAAAGGTCAGGAACTCTTTAAAGCGGGTGATGAACTGAAATCATTGTATGCTATTCGCTCCGGCACCATTAAAAGTTACACGATTACAGAGCAAGGTGATGAACAAATCACGGCATTCCATTTAGCGGGAGATTTGGTTGGCTTTGATGCGATTAATGAAATGCAGCATCCTAGCTTTGCACAATCACTTGAAACATCAATGGTTTGTGAAATACCGTTTGAAATTCTTGATGATTTGGCAGGTAAAGTGCCAAAACTTCGCCAGCAGATCATGCGTTTGATGAGTAGTGAAATCAAAGGCGATCAAGAAATGATTTTATTATTGTCTAAGAAAAATGCTGAAGAACGTTTAGCGGCATTTCTTTATAACTTATCATTGCGTTTTTCTCAACGAGGCTTTTCACCTCGAGAGTTCCGTTTAACAATGACGCGTGGTGATATTGGTAACTACTTAGGCTTAACGGTTGAAACAATCAGTCGTTTATTGGGTCGTTTCCAAAAATCTGAAATGTTAAGTGTAAAAGGTAAATATATTACAATCTTAGATCATGATGAACTAGCTAAGCTTGCTGGTGTGAGTAAGAATAATAATTTATAACCTTATAATACCCTATCCAATCTATTTATAAGCAGGTGCTATTTTAGCGCCTGTTTTTATATCTATCACTAATGTATATAACTGTTTATTTATCCCATTTTTGCATTTTATTACTCAAACTACTCCCCATCTTGGCTGGTTTAGAGTACAGTAAATGTTATGTTAATTTTTTAATCACTTGATTTAAAAGTGTATCTGATAAATACAATGGCAAATGTATTTTCTTTGTTCTTACTAATTCAGAAAAGAGATTCTGCCGTAGGGAGACATTATTATGCAAAAATATAAAAACATACTTGTTGTCGCGGATCCTGAACGTGAACAACAACCTGCAATATCTCGAGCTATTCATTTAGCAAAGACTTGTGACGATGTAAAAATTATTGTTTTCCTTGCTATTTATGATTTTTCATATGAAATGACGTCAATGCTTTCTTCTGACGAACGTGACGCAATGCGTCGTGGTGTCGTTATGCAACGAGAAGAATGGTTAAAAGAAATTATACAACCGCATATAGACCAAGGCATTAATATCGAAATTAAAGTCGTATGGCACAACCGTCCTTACGAGTCCATTATTGCCGATGTTTTCAGTCAAGATATTGATCTATTAATCAAAGCAACGCATGAACATGCGAAGTTAGGATCCGTTATCTTTACACCAACGGATTGGCATCTATTACGTAAATGTCCGGTTCCCGTTTTATTAGTAAAAGGGGAAAATTGGCCTACAAATGGTAACGTTCTTGCTTGTGTGAATTTATCTGCTGAAGACGAAACCCATGAAGATCTTAACGATAAGATTGTAAAAGAAGCGATTGCTTTTTCTTCAATCACTAAGGCTCAGGTTAATTTAGTTAATGCTTACCCTGCAACTCCAGTTAATATTACGATTGAATTACCTGAATTTGATCCCGCGTCATACACAGATGCCGTTCGTGGATATCACTTAATGACAATGAAATCTCTACGTCAAAAATATGCTATTGATGAAGAGCAAACTTATGTTATTGAAGGATTAGCTGAAGACGTTATCCCACAAGTTGCAGATAAAATTAATGCAGAACTTGTCATTTTAGGAACAACTGGACGTACTGGTTTATCTGCGGTCTTTATTGGTAATACGGCAGAAAATACAATTGATAGTTTAAATTGTGACTTGTTGGCTTTAAAACCTGATGGTTATATTAGTCCATTAGCCCCAAATTCTATTGATGAATAAATGTTACACTCTATATTTATATAGCAATAAACGCCTCAGTTGAGGCGTTTATATTATTTGGGTTCAGCTTCTTTTTCATTGGCAAGCCACTTAGTAAACTTAGTTATATACCATTCATTTTCTTGCTTTGAACAATAAGCATGACTTAACTTTCTATACTTCCACTCAGCAGCCAGTGATACTTTAGTTTGATTCGTCGCTCGCTTACCTAGATACGTTTCACAAAGCTGACTGTTAGACATCTGGCGCGCATAACTATTAACACTACTTCCTTGCATCCCCATCTGCTGAGCTTGATGTGAACTGCACCCTACCACTATAAAAGAAAGCCCAGCTAATACGATTAACTGTGGTTTAATCATTTTTAATCCCAATATGTTTGTTTTTTTTATAATATCAATAAATAAAAGTGAGTGGTATGGCATATAAAACAAAACGACACATATTCGCTAATAAAATGCCGTTTTGCTACTAACCGTAATTAAACGTTAGTTACATCAATGAACATACTTTCATCAATGTTAGTCGATGATACTGTAGCTTCAGTGAAAGCATATTCAGCTCTATCACCTTCGCGATCTAATGGTAGGTTAACAAAATCAAACAAGTTCTTATCAGCTAGTTGACTTGGACTGATATTTTGAATTGATTTGAAAATTGCATCAACACGACCTGGTGTTTTTTTATCCCAATCCATCAACATCGCTTTAATGCTTTGACGTTGTAGATTTTCTTGTGAGCCACAAAGATTACAAGGAATGATCGGGAACTGCTTATATTCAGCGTATTTGATCAGATCTTTTTCACGACAGTATGTTAATGGACGAATAACAACGTTACGGCCATCATCAGAACGTAATTTAGGTGGCATCGCTTTTAGACGTGAACCATGGAACATATTTAAGAATAATGTTTCAACGATATCGTCTAAATGGTGTCCTAGGGCAATCTTAGTTGCACCAATCGTTTCAGCAAAAGAATACAACGTACCACGGCGTAAACGTGAACATAAGCCACACGTTGTTTTACCTTCCTCGACTTTTTCCTTAACCACAGAATAAGTATCTTTATCGACAATGTAGTAAGGAATATTTAAGCTTTGAAAATACTCAGGCAAAATATGCTCAGGAAAGCCAGGTTGCTTTTGATCAAGGTTAACCGCGACAACATCAAAATTAATTGGCGCAGCTTTCTTTAAATTAAGCAGAATATCCAGCATTGCAAATGAATCTTTGCCACCACTAATACAAGCCATAACAACATCACCTTCTTCGATCATGTTGTAATCAATAATAGCGTTACCCATATTGCGGCGAAGACGTTTTTGCAGTTTGTTATATTCAAGTGTTTCTTTACGGTTATCTGTCTGATTCATTACTACTTCTCGAACTACCGACAACATCGATAGTAGAATTGCGGGATAAGAATTTATAGGGCATGAATTATACGTATTTTATTGTTGACTGGAAATAGCTATCCACAATAAAAAAGCCCAGCACACAATGGCTGGGCTTTTTTACGTTAAATGAATCAGTAATTACTTAAAAAAACTCATTACAAACTTCTTAACTTGGTCAATCAAACGGCTAAAGAAGCTGCCTTCTTCAACCGGTTCCAATGCAACAAGTGCTTGTTTACCTACTTGTTTATCATCAACTGAATAAATGATTTCGCCAACTTGTTGACCTTTCGTTATTGGCGCTTCAAGTTCACTGTTTAATTCAACGCTAGCTGTTAGTTTTTTAGTTTCATTACGTGACAGCGTAACATAACTGGTTTTATCAACACCTAACTTAATTTTGTCTTTATCACCAAACCATACTTGCTCAGTAATGATCTCATCACCCGCTTTATGAGGCGTTACTGTTTCAAAAAAACGGAAACCGTAATTTAATAACTGCTTACTTTCAATTTCACGTGTTTTGGTACTTTTTGTTCCCATAACCACGGCAATTAAACGCATGTCACCTTCGGTGGCTGAACTGGTTAAGCTATAACCAGCACCACTGGTGTAACCTGTCTTCATACCATCAACATTCATACTTGGATCATAAAGTAAGCCATTACGGTTACGTTGGGTAATATTGTTATAGGTGAATGATTTTTCACTATACAGTGGGTAAATGCTTGGCAAATCACGAATTAGCGCCTGACCTAACAAGGCAATATCATAAGGCGTGGTATATAAGTCGTTATTATCTAGGCCATGTGGGTTAGCAAAATTAGAATTATTCATTCCTAATTTTTTCGCCCATGAGTTCATTAAACTTACAAAGGATTGCTCAGAACCTGCTACGTGTTCTGCAATTGCCACACTGGCATCATTACCTGATTGAATAATCAAGCCACGAAAGAGATCCATTAATGGAACTTCGCTGCCCACTTCAATAAACATTTTTGATGAATCAGGGAAATTTCTTGCCCAAGCATTACGGCTAATAACAACAAGATCTTTCGCATTAATATTGCCTTGTTTCATTTCTTGGCCAGCAACATAACTTGTCATGAGTTTCGTTAAACTTGCAGGATTTAATTTTTCGTTTGCATCCTTCTCTACTAAGATTTTACCTGTATTGTAATCCATCAATACATAGCCTTTTGCACTTAATGTTGGTGCATCAGGTACAACGGTTGGCATTGCAGCGAACGCTGACGATGATAAAGAGTAAAGCGCTGTAGCACCGACAAGAGACAAAAACCGAGTAGTCTTTTCCATGAGAGGCAAAATTCCTTTAAAAAACGATAAAATCAATCTACATAGCTATTAAGGACTTGCAGAAACCTAATAGGTATTGAGATTGGCTGCCAGTATATCGAAAAAATATAATAAAACAGGTCTTAGTAACATTGTCTTACCAATTCCTATCACTGATTACATTTATAACGTTAATTGCTTTAAATATAAATCATTACGAGTAATTAACTACTTCTTATTTGATTTTTAATTAATAAATACTGTAGTGTTCGCATTTTTATTACTGAAGTAACAGAGTATCTCTATTAAATAGTTAAAGGTTGAGTTAAATTTATTGTATTGCTGTTTATCAATTTAGGAACAAGTATGAATAATTACAATAAATTAGAACGTCATGCTAAGAAACTATCTCGACTTGGCCATCTTAATGCTATTTGTGGTTGGGATCAGGCTGCAATGATGCCTAATGGTGGTGCACAAGCACGTTCAGAAGCGATGGCTGAGCTTGCTGTTATTTCGCATGAATTAGCCACGGCTCCTTACTTAGATAATTGGTTTGCAGACGCAGAAAAAGAACATCTTACCGCAGAACAACGCGTCAGCCTTGCAGCCCTTAAACGTCATTGGATGATGCAGAATATTTTACCTGCCGATCTCGTTGAACAACAATCACTGGCGGGTTCTCAATGTGAACATGCTTGGCGCTCACAACGTAAAGAAAACGATTGGGAGGGCTTTAAAGCCAACTTAAAGCCTGTGGTTGAGTTAGCTCGCCAAGAAGCGACTATTCGCTCACAAGCCACAGGTTTAAGCCGTTATGATGCCCTACTAGATATTTATGAGCCAGGAATGACATCGGCGGTACTCGACGGTATTTTTGCTGACGTAAAATCATGGTTACCTCAATTAATTCAACAAGTCGAAGCTAAACAAGCGACAGAAGAAATATTACCATTATCGACTCCATTTGCTATCGATAAACAACAAGCACTAAGCCTTGATGCAATGGCATTACTGGGATTTAATTTTGACCACGGACGACTAGATATTAGTACTCACCCATTTTGTGGTGGCGTACCAACGGATGTTCGCATTACGACTCGCTATGATGAAAATGATTTCACTTCTGCATTGATGGGCGTCATTCATGAAACAGGCCATGCTCGTTATGAGCAAGGCTTGCCACAACAATGGCGTGATCTTCCTGTTGGTGAAGCTCGTTCAATGGGCATTCATGAATCACAAAGCTTATTTTGTGAAATGCAGTTAGCGCGTAGTCCTGCATTTAGCGGTTTATTAGCCCCAATGGTACAAAAATCATTTGCTTCAACAGAAACGTCATTATCAGCAGAAAACCTTCGTTTGATTAATACTCGTGTAAAACCGGGCTTTATTCGTGTGGACGCAGACGAAGTCACCTATCCTGCACATGTTATTTTACGTTATGAAATTGAACGTGATTTAATTGAAGGTAAGATTGAGGTTGATGATATTCCAACAATTTGGGATCAGAAAATGACCCAATATCTTGGTATTTCAACGCAAGGAAACTTCACTGATGGGTGTATGCAAGATATTCACTGGACTGACGGTAGTTTTGGTTATTTCCCAAGTTATACCCTCGGTGCAATGTATGCTGCACAATTCATGGCAACCATCAATAAAGAAATGAATGTTGAACAGCTTGTCGCTCAACATAACCTAACGCCAATCTTTGAATGGTTACATGACAATATTTGGAACAAAGGCTCAACGTTATCAACCGATGAACTGGTAGAGCAAGCAACTGGGGAAACACTAAACCCTGAGCATTTTAGAAAACATTTAATACAACGTTATTTAAATAATTAATCATTGTTTTTATAGGCTATAGATAAAAAACAGTAATTATTTTATTTAGTTGTAATGTTTAGCAAAAAAACAATAGTTAGATCACAGTATCACTGTCATTGTTTTTTATACTCTTTATTAATAGATATAACGATTACCATTAAAGGATTTAAGAATGACTTATAAAGCAGCAGATCTCAATTACCACGGCGAAAATTGTGGTGTGCATAACTGGATCACAGATGGCGGTCAATCATTCTATTGGCATCCTGATTGGTTACATATTGCTGAAGATGAAACCGGCCTTCACAGTAAGCATGAGATCGAAGTTGAAAAAGGTGGCGAAATCACTAAAGGTCACGCTGTTCATGCTATTTTAAAGCGTTTAAATGAAATGCTAAGCAACGATCACGCTTAAACTACAAACTAAAACGTATAAATATATTCATAAAAAAGCCACTATCATTATACGATAGTGGCTTTTCTTTTATCTGTTAATTAGCAGAATTAAGCGTATCGATTCGCCGTATTCTCGGCAACTTTTACAATCACTTTAACGGCGAGTTCCATACCTTCAACAGTGATAAATTCATGAATACCGTGGAAATTATAACCGCCAGTAAAGATATTAGGACAAGGTAAACCCATAAATGATAGTCGAGCACCATCAGTACCGCCACGAATAGGCTTTATTTCAGGTTGAACATCACAATCCAGCATCGCTTGTTGAGCAATTTCAATGATATGTGGGAATGGTTCAACCATTTCACGCATATTATAATAAGAATCTGTTAGAACAAGTTCTACTCGACCCTGTATCAGCTTGCTGTTCAGTTCGTCTACTTTTTGTTGCATGAATGCTTTACGCTTCTCTTGACCATCACGATCAAAATCACGAATGATGTAGCCTAATTCAGTGCGAGCAACCGAGGCTTCCATTGATTTAAGATGATAAAAACCTTGATAGCCATCAGTAGATTCAGGTGTTTCATCAGCAGGCATCATCAATTGAAATTGTGCTGCAATATTCATGGAATTAACCATTTTATTTTTTGCTGTACCTGGATGGACATTAACACCATGACAAATAACATCAGCTGAGGTTGCATTAAAGTTTTCAAACTCTAGCTCCCCAATTGGGCCACCATCAATAGTATAAGCCCACTTCGCGCCAAACTTTTCAACATCAAATAAGTTTGCGCCACGACCGATTTCTTCATCAGGAGTAAAACCAATGCAAATATCGCCATGCTTGATAGTTGGATTGGCAATAAGATGAGCAATAGCTGTCATGATTTCAGCAACACCCGCTTTATTATCAGCACCAAGCAGCGTTGTACCATCTGTCGTAATTATATTGTGACCATGTAACTTATTTAGATCTGGATATTGGAATGGTGAAAGGATTTCATCCCCTATTCCTAATGCAATATCACCACCACGATAGCTTTCAACAAGTTGTGGTCGAACATTTTTTCCAGAAGCATCTGGTGCAGTATCCATATGCGCAATAAAGCCAATTGCAGGGATATCACCATCCATATTTGCAGGTAATAGTGCAGTAAGGTAGCCATTGTTATCTAGAGTGACGTTACTAAGCCCTAACTCAAGCATTTCTGATTGAAGAGCCTCAGCCAAGACACGTTGCCCTGCGGTACTCGGGCAAGAGGAAACTGCATCGTTAGATTGAGTATCAAAACTTACATATCGTAAAAAACGTTCTATTAACTTATCCATAAAGTTACCTTTCTTGCTTGAGCTGACAGTTTATACTGCCCCTATCTATTATTGATTATATTATGATTATATAGAAAATAAATGACATTGAGATACATCATCAATCATGCTTTTTTTTTGTAAAATGAGTCACCATTTTTAAAACGATCTTGTAAGTATTAGGCTGTATTTCATTGAAAATAAAAGTTATTACGATAGGTTGAGTGTGAGAAGTTATAGCATAATCATTTAAAGTTATAGTGCATTAGGCTATATAGCTAAAAAAAATCCCCTTATATAAAGGAGATTTTTTAAATACTACACTCAACTTATGCATTAAATGTATCATTATTAATCGGTTCACTAACATTAGTATCCGATTTAGATTCTGGCTTATCGTCATCAGCATTAGGCACAGAGGTCACCTGCAATGTAATACCAAACATATTACGATAGATAATCGCTTTAACATTAAAGAAAAATGGCAATGTCCAAATTAAGCCAATACCAGCAGTCGCAATTGACATAAAAAAGAAGATCATCATGATTAAATAAATAGCAGTCATTGGCATCACTTTACGAATAGTTGCCATGAATGAATATTGAATCGCTTTAATCGGTGTTATTCGCTTCTCACACACAAGTAAGATAGCCATGCTTAATGCCATCGTTAAAAACAATCCGATTAAAGGGAAAATACTGCTGCCAATCCCCTGAATAGAAGAGATTAATAGCATTGTAATAATTGATACTAATGTAAATGAAAATCCTTTAACGATTTGACTTGGTTTAGTTGGCAGCCCTACTGAATGATTAAGCGCCATTAAACTCACACCAACGTATAAAGGCGCAATTAAGACATCAGACCAAAAGTTAGCCATAAAGCCCGCTTTTAAAATCTCAGCAGTAAAGCCCTTCCCCGTAATAAAGGCATCAAAAAACACATTAGGGTTACCTAGCTGTACTTTTAGGCTTAATAGCAATAATGCAGTTTGTGCAATAAATAAACAAATGACAGCGGGTAAAAATTTAGTGAAATTCTTTGCTGTAATTTTAAACGCTTCTTGAAGAACGGCGATCGGTTGTAGATCAACATTACCCGTCATTGCTTTTTCAATAGAACCGCCAACATGAAAATCTTTCTTAATTGTCTCTTTCATACTCATATCATCATTATTTTGGTAAGCGTATTGTACGTTACTCATCATGGTACAAAAACACTATTCACGTAAAAATTTATGTCAAAACCCTGCTGATGTATAAAAAACCGACAATAAATTACTTGTAAAACGAATAACTAGCGTTTTTTATACTTGATTGTAAACACTCGTACTGCATGTTGAACATAAGTAATAATTTTTTGAGCTTAAAAATAAATCATTGGGATTATTACTTTAATCGTAATTTATTTTTTCAGTAATATTTGTAATCGCGACCATATTGCTATGAATCAACGTGCTATCATTAAAGGAAGTAGCACTTAATCTATAAATTTAGTAAGAAAATGCTTTAAATTGAAAGACTACAGGTCTATTATGCGCCCCTAATTTTAGCCAAAATATTGGGGCTTAACCAATCTGTCCCAAGGTGGAGATAACGTAGAATTGAACGTTGTAAAAACATCTAAGAAACCTGTAATTCAGCTGAAGGGTCTTTGTAAAAGCTTTGACGGTAAGCAAATCATTACAGGTTTGGATCTAGACGTAAACGATGGTGAATTTTTAACCATTTTAGGTCCATCAGGCTGTGGTAAAACCACAGTGCTTCGTCTTATTGCTGGCTTTGAAACTGCCGATGACGGTCAGATCACCATTGCCAATAAAGATGTTACTGACATTCCAGCTGAACAACGTCTCGTTAATACGGTGTTTCAGAGTTATGCACTGTTTCCACATATGACAGTGTTTGAGAACGTCGCGTTTGGTTTACGCATGCAAAAAGTGCCATCGAGTGACATTGAACCTCGAGTTATGGAAGCATTGCGTATGGTGCAACTTGATAAGTTTGCCCCTCGTAAACCTCATCAATTGTCCGGTGGCCAGCAACAACGTGTTGCTATTGCCCGTGCAGTTGTTAATAAACCAAAAGTTCTTTTGCTTGATGAATCACTTTCTGCGCTTGATTACAAATTACGTAAACAAATGCAGCTTGAACTGAAACAACTTCAGCGAAAACTTGGTATTACTTTTATTTTCGTCACTCACGATCAAGAAGAAGCACTATCTATGTCCGACCGTATTATCGTTATGCGCGATGGTTATGTTGAACAAGATGGCAGCCCTCGTGAAATTTACGAAGAACCGACCAACCTCTTTGTTGCTCACTTTATCGGCGAAATCAACGTGTTTGATGCTATCGTTAAAGAACGCTTAGACAGTAAGCGTATTATGGCAGATGTAGAAGGTCGTCACTCTTTAATCCACTGTGATCTTGATGTTGCCATTGGCGACAAAGTGAAAGTGCTATTACGCCCAGAAGATATTCGTATTGAAGAAATTCATAACGGAGATCACACGACGGGTATTTTAGGCAAAGTTAAAGAGCGTACTTATAAAGGTATGACGCTTGATTCTGTGGTACAGCTAGATTCTGGGAAATCGGTAATGGTTAGTGAATTCTTCAATGAAGATGATCCTGACGTAGACCACTCTCTTGATCAAAAAGTTGCCATTACTTGGGTTGAAAGTTGGGAAGTGGTGCTAGCAGATGAGCAAGAAGTTTAATCTCCAAAACATCATCATAACGATTGTTGTAAGTTGGTTACTACTGTTTGTATTTGTACCAAACCTTATGATTATCGGCACGAGTTTTTTAACCCGTGATGATGCAAACTTGATCAAAATGGTATTCACGTTAGACAACTATGAACGCCTTTTCGATCCAATGTATGCAAAAGTACTTTTGCATTCATTTAATATGGCAATTACAGCAACTATTTTCTGTTTGTTGATTGGCTACCCTTTTGCGTATGCCATTGCTAAGATGCCAGAAAAATGGCGTCCATTTATGCTATTTATGGTCATTGTACCCTTTTGGACTAACTCGTTAATCCGTACATATGGCTTAAAGCTGATGCTCGGTACGCGAGGGATTCTAAATAATGCATTAATGTACTTAGATATTATTGATAAGCCCATTCGCATTATGTACACCGAGTATGCAGTAATGATCGGCTTGGTTTATATACTATTGCCGTTTATGGTGCTGCCTTTGTACTCCGCGATTGAAAAGCTTGATAATAACTATATTGAAGCAGCACGCGATTTAGGTGCAAATAAGCTTCAAACATTCATTAAAGTTATTTTCCCATTAACAATGCCTGGCATCATTGCTGGCTGTTTATTGGTATTGCTGCCCGCATTAGGTATGTTCTATGTATCAGATCTACTCGGTGGTGCGAAAAACTTGCTGATTGGTAACGTGATTAAGAGTCAAGTACTCAACGCTCGTGACTGGCCATTCGGCTCTGCAACCAGTATTGCACTGACGTTAGCAATGGCAATTATGTTATATGCCTACTATCGCGCAGGAAAATTACTGAATAAAAAAGTGGAGCTTGAATAATGGGTCGTTTTTTTAAATTCAGCTTTATGTCAGTGGTCTATCTTTTTCTATATACCCCGATCGTAATTTTGATCATTAACTCATTTAATGCGAGTAAATTTGGCATGAAATGGGGGGGATTTACCACTAAATGGTATGAAAACCTGATCAATAACGATAGTTTGATGCAAGCTGCTGGTCACTCAATCACGATCGCAGTTATTTCAGCCACCGCTGCATCATTAATTGGTAGTTTAACGGCAGTTGCTCTATTTCGTTATAACTTCAAAGGTAAGAAGTTTGTATCAGGTATGCTATTTTTAGTTATGATGTCACCTGATATTGTAATGGCAATTTCGTTACTGGCTTTGTTCCTATTACTTGGCGCAAATCTTGGTTTCTTAACGTTATTACTATCACATATTACTTTTTGTCTGCCCTTTGTTGTCGTCACTGTTTACAGTCGATTAAAAGGCTTTGATGTAAAAATGCTTGAAGCAGCCCGTGACTTAGGCGCGAGTGAATGGGTGATTTTAAAACAAATTATCCTACCACTAGCTAAGCCCGCAGTTGCTGCTGGTTGGTTATTAAGCTTTACATTATCACTTGATGACGTAATTGTGAGTTCGTTCGTTACAGGTCCTAGTTATGAAATTCTACCTTTAAAGATTTACTCGATGGTTAAAGTCGGTATTTCACCAGAGGTCAATGCATTAGCAACTATCATGCTGATCATTTCATTGTTCCTTGTGATTTGTTCGCAATTACTTGCAAGAGAAAAGAAATAGCATCACGGCTTTTAGCAAAATAAAATGGCTAACTTATTTAAGTTAGCCATTTTTTTGGCTGCGGTTTATCACAGCATGTAAACTTTTAAGGTCTATCAATACTTCAATCCCTCTTCAATAGTGCTCATTACACAACTAACCTCACAATCACCACTCAGGTTCTATTTTCAGTTTTAATGTGGCGTAACATTGATTTGTATAACAATATTATCTAAACGTTAACTACCTGTTATTAATCAATACTCTGTAAATAAATATCTTATCGAAGTGCTCATATTTGTGATGGTGGTATGATTTTATCTGCTATACTAGCAACGTTTACCAATTCATATTTGTTTAAAAAACATCTTTATTTAAGTGTCTATAAACAACACAAAATTAGGAGAGGCGGTTAAAAGCCGCAAGAGAACACTCTCGATATCCTGTTTAGTTAGGAGCTAACAACAATGAAAAAATGGTCTTTAATGATGGCCGGTACAGTTTGTGCTATGTCAATGTACTCAAACATTGCCACTGCCGCAGATTCAAAGAGTAATGAATTATACTTTTACAACTGGTCTGAATATATTCCAAATGATGTATTAGAACAGTTCACAAAAGAAACCGGTATTAAAGTAATTTATTCGACTTACGAGTCGAATGAGACCATGTACGCTAAATTAAAAACTTATGATAAAGGCTACGATTTAATTGTTCCTTCAACTTACTACGTTTCTAAAATGAGTAAGGAAGGCATGCTTCAGAAAATCGACAAATCAAAAATTCCTAATTTTGCTGGTATCGATAAAAACTATTTAGACAAGCCTTTTGATCCTAACAACGATTACTCTATCCCTTATATTTGGGGTGCAACAGGTATCGGTGTAAATACTGATGTCATCGATAAATCAAAAATCACTAGCTGGGCTGATTTATGGGATCCTAAATGGCAGGGTCAGCTAATGATGATGGATGATGCACGTGAAGTGTTCCACATTGCATTACGTAAGCTAGGCTACTCAGCTAACACACAAGATCCAAAGCAAATTAAAGCGGCTTATGAAGAGCTTAAAAAACTAATGCCTAACGTATTAGTCTTTAACTCTGACTTCCCTGCTAACCCTTACATGGCTGGTGAAACATCACTAGGTATGTTGTGGAATGGTTCTGCCTACATGGCACGTAAAGAAGGCGCTCCAATTGACATCGTATGGCCAAAAGAAGGTGCAATCTTCTGGATGGATAGCCTAGCAATTCCAATCAATGCTAAGCATGTTGATAACGCATACAAGATGATCAACTTCTTACTTCGCCCAGATATTGCAGCAAAAATTGCACTGCAAATTGGTTACCCAACACCCGTAGCCGCAGCGAAGAAATTACTGCCTGCTGATTTCGTTAACGATCCAAGTATCTACCCACCACAATCAGTAATGGATGCCGGTGAATGGCAGAACAGCGTTGGCGCAGCAAGTGAACTATACGAGCAATATTACCAAAAGCTAAAAGCTGGCGAGTAATAGTTGTCGTTAGATAAACAAAAAAACCGAGCTTGTTAGCTCGGTTTTTTTATATTTAATTATCTGATGATAATAAATATCACAATTTAACCATCAGAATACTAACTTCTTTATTAATTGGTTTTACTTCAAACTGATTACTTATTTTAAGTGACTCAACTTGAGGTAATCTCCATGCCTCATAAGTCACAACTTTCCCATCAGTATTAATATTAATAGGATCACCTGTTAACACGCGACCACTCCATGAAACGGATGTAGCAAATGTCATTGAACTAAAAAGTGATAATATTACCAACAATAAATATTGTTTCTGTTTCATATGCAGGAGGCACTATAGTTAGCGATTTATATCAATAACTATAGTATTGGCATTCTATTTGTTAAATATTTAAATGTGCTAACAGGCATTTAATTGCTTCTTATCAAAAACACGTTATATCCCATATAGAATTAATATCTTTTTATATAGAATAAATAGCATACCTTTCGAGCTCTATTTGGTTACATTGATAATGTCTTCTACGAATTTAGGCACCAATTCGGACGCTTTACCATAATGTTTTTCTTCAAACTCATTTCCAACATTACTTGGTTCTAAATTAAGCTCTACCGTATGTGCGCCTTGCAATGATGCTTCATGCACAAAACCCGCAGCAGGATACACATTGCCTGATGTACCAATCGCAATGAACAGATCAGCCTTCACAATCGCGTCATGGATTTTATCCATACCAATTGGCATTTCACCAAACCATACAATATTAGGGCGTAATGGTGCTGGTATTTGGCAGCAATGGCAACGATCACTAGTATGTAAATCCCCTTTCCATTCGACCGTTTGACCTGATTCACAACAACGTGCTTTTAATAACTCACCATGCATGTGAATTACATTGTGGCTACCTGCTCGTTCATGAAGATTATCGATATTTTGAGTCACAATCGTTACTGTGCCATCTAATTCAGCTTCTAGCTTTGCTAATGCATAATGAGCAGCGTTAGGGGCAACAGATCCATTTTCTATTTGTGCTCGACGTGCATTATAAAACGCTTGTACTAATTCAGGATCACGCTGATAGCCTTCAGGCGTAGCGACATCCTCAACTCGATGTTCTTCCCACAACCCGTCTGCCGCACGAAAAGTACGTATCCCTGATTCAGCAGAAATACCCGCTCCAGTTAGTACGACAATATTTTTGTAAGGAAATAACATAACAATATCCCTATGGTGATAATAATGGTTAATCTTTATATTCTATTTATACCACTGATTTTATATGGTTTAACGGTGTTTTTTATTAGACGTTAGTCTGAGAGTTTGTGTATTGCCATTAATCATAAATTATGCCCATAAAAAAAGCCGATACACTTTCAATAACAAAGTGTATCGGCCTTTATTTAATGTTTAATCGTTAACGATCCAGAGATGATGTCGGTTTTTCCACATTCTGCTTGTCAGGCTCATAACCCGGTTGATTTTCAGGTAAATCTTTTACCTCATCAAACCATAAGTTATGGTGTTCACGGGCCCATGTTTCATCAACTTCGCCAGTTACCATGCCATCAAGACCCGCTTCCATGCCAAATAAACCAATATAGATATGGAATATAAAGCCACAGATTAAAATCAATGCTGATAACATGTGGAGTAAGTTTGATAGCTCCATATCACGACGGGTTTGATCGAAAATTGGGAAATCTAACACAAAGCCACTGGCTGCAATCGAGAAACCAAACACGATCAATAGCCAAAAGATAACTTTCTCACCACCATTAGAGAAACCTGCTGATGGATGTGATCCTTTATGTTTACCCACCATGCCGCCCATCTTTTTAAACCACTCAAGATCGACTTTATTAAAGGTACTTTTACGCCACCACTTGATCAATACAGCAAGTAATAGAATCGCAAAAATAGGTCCCATGTAGTTATGGTATTGCTTGGCAGCAAGAATGATCCATCCCCAAATCTCACTAGGAACAATGGGCTTAATAAAATGTTTACCATAAACTAACGTTAAGCCACTGAATCCTAATGTAAGGAAGGTGAATGCCATGCTCCAGTGCAATGCACGATCAATACGGCTCCAACGTTTGATTTTACGACCCGTTTTGGGCTTACTTAACTTTAGCGGTCCAATGACCACATAAGCCAACGTTACCATTACTAGGCTACCAAAAATCGCTAAAGCACCTAATGGTGACATCCACTTTTCTTTAAGGATATACCACGTTTGTCCTGGCACACTGATTAAAACATCATGCTCAGGCCAACCAGATGTGGTGTAACCTTTCTCGCCATCTTTTACCATACGCCAGTAATCAGCCCCAGCAAAACCGATCACTTCTTTTTTAACTACGGCTTCACCAGCGGTCGTTGTATCACTACCACTCGCCATTGTGGATACTGAAAACACCATCATTAAAGCGGTAACTATGATAGTTAACCAGCGTTGAATTCGCTTAGTCATTAAAGCTCCTATCCACTTTAAAAAGCAGATTAATTGGCACACCTATTACAACAGTGTGCCTAACTATTACACGAGTCGATAAATGGACTTAACATTCCTCGTTAAATCCATTTAAAGATGATTAAGCTTTACGTACTTTACTTGCGTCGTAAGCTAGATCATCAGTACTTGCCCAGCCCGCATCTTTAGCACCACGGGCCACAACACGCTTACTGAAAATTTCAGAGATTTTTTCAGCATCACCCGCAAGTAATGATTTAGTCGAACACATTGAAGCACACATTGGTAACTTACCTTCTGCGATACGGTTTGCACCATAAAGCAGGCGTTCTTTTTCAGAACCAGGCTCTGTATTTGGGCCGCCAGAACAATAAGTGCACTTATCCATTTTGCCACGTTCAGCAAAAGCATCTTGCTTAGGAAATTGTGGTGCACCAAATGGACAAGCAAATAAGCAATAACCACAGCCGATACATAAATCTTTATCGTGCTGCACTATGCCATCTTCTGTTTGGCTAAAACAATCAGCAGGACATACCGCCATACAAGGCGCATCACTACAGTGCATACAAGCTACTGAGATTGATGTCTCCCCTGGAAGACCATCGTTTAAGGTCACAACGCGACGACGTTGAATGCCCCAACCAACCGCTTCTGAATTGGCGTTTTTACAAGCTGTTACACAACCATTGCACTCAATACAACGCTTAGAGTCACAAAGAAATTTCATACGTGCCATCAGGTGACTCCTTACGCTTTAGTGATTTTACACAAAGTAACTTTGGTTTCTTGCATTTGGGTAACAGGATCATAGCCATACGTTGTTGCCGTATTGGCCGCTTCACCTGAAACATAAGGCGCACAACCTTCAGGGTAATGCTCACGTAGACTCACACCCTCAAATTCACCACCAAAGTGGAACGGTAAGAAAGCCAATCCTTCACGAACACGTGGGGTTACCATCGCCTTCACTTTAATTCGGCCTTTTTCTGCACCTTCAACCCACACCATCTCACCATCTTTAATGCCAATATCGTTGGCATCTTTGAGGTTGATTTCAACAAACATTTCTTTTTGAAGTTCAGCTAGCCATGGGTTTGAACGTGTTTCTTCACCACCACCTTCATATTCAACAAGACGACCAGACGTTAGAATAATTGGGTATTCTTTTGATACGTCTTTTTCTTGAATTGATTTGAAAAGTGTTGGCAAACGGAACATCGCTTTGCTGTCGTCCCATGTTTGGTACTCAGGCAATAAGTCACGACGCGGTGTGTACAACGGCTCACGGTGAATAGGCACGGCATCAGGGAATGTCCATACAACAGTACGGGCTTTCGCGTTACCAAATGGAATACAACCATGTTTAATCGCAACACGTTGAATACCACCAGACAAGTCTGTCTTCCAGTTTTTACCTTCAGCTGCCACTTTTTCAGTTGCAGTTAGGTCATCCCACCATCCAAGTTGCTTTAGCATCTTCGCGGTAAATTCTGGGTAACCATCTTCAAGTTCACAGCCTAATGAATAACTATCATCAGCCAGCATACTGACACCATTACGCTCAACACCAAAACGGGCACGGAAATTACCGCCACCTTCTGCGACTGTTTTTGACGTATCGTAAAGAATATGTGTACCTGGGTGCTTCATTTCTGGCGTACCCCAACATGGCCATGGTAGACCATAGGTTTCACCGTTCACCGGCCCGCCAATAGCTTCAAGGGTAGTGAAATCAAACGTACCCCAGTTTTTCTGATGCTCTTTCAAACGCTCAGGGCTTTGACCTGTATAACCAATTGTCCACATACCCTTGTTGTATTCACGAGTAATGTCTTCAATGTTTGGTTTATTATTCTCCACTTTGATGTGTTTAAATAATTGATCAGAGAAACCCAAACGCTTAGTCAATAAGTACATGATTTCATGATCGGGTTTAGCATCAAACAACGGTTCAATTACCTGATCACGCCACTGAATCGAACGGTTAGTTGCAGTTACTGAACCATACGTTTCAAACTGTGTGGTTGCAGGGAAAAGATAGACGTTATCAGTACGACCATTCATCACCGCAGCAACGCCTGGGTATGGGTCGACAATCACCATCATATCCAGTTTACCCATCGCGGTTTTCATTTCAGGTCCACGCGTCTGTGAGTTAACGGCATGACCCCAATAGAACATCGCACGAATGTTATCGCGTTGTTCGATATTATCTTTATTTTCTAAAACACCATCAATCCAACGAGAAACAGGAATACCTGCGCTGTTCATTGGCTTTTTACCGTTATAGGTATTTTGATCAAAACGGCCTTGTAGCCATGAGTAATCAATATCCCATACTTCAGCCCAGTGCTTCCAAGCACCTTCTGATAAACCGTAATAGCCCGGTAAGTTATCAGATAACACGCCAAAGTCAGTTGCACCCTGAACGTTGTCATGGCCACGGAAAATGTTTGCGCCGCCACCTGATTTACCCATATTGCCAAGGGCTAATTCAAGAATACAGTAAGCACGGGTGTTGTTATTACCTGTTGTATGTTGAGTACCACCCATACACCAAACAACACAGCCAGGACGGTTTTCAGACAGCATTTTTGCCGTTTGATAAACTTGATCTTCAGGTACACCCGTTACGCGTTCAACTTCTTTCGGGTTCCACTTCGCCACTTGTTCACGCACTTCTTCCATGCCATAAACACGTTGACGAATAAATTCTTTGTCTTCCCAGCCATTATTGAAGATGTGATATAGCACACCCCAAACAAAGGCAACATCCGTACCCGGACGTAAAGAAACAAAGTGATCAGCTTTTGCCGCCGTACGTGTACGACGAGGATCAACCACTACAATCTTACAACCATTGGTTTCTTTAGCGATCAGAATATGCTGCATTGCTACTGGGTGAGCTTCTGCGGGGTTAGAACCAATAAACAGAATCGACTTACAATTATGCATGTCGTTCAGTGAGTTGGTCATTGCACCGTAACCCCACGTATTTGCTACACCTGCAACTGTGGTTGAGTGACAAATACGCGCTTGGTGATCGACGTTATTTGAACCCCATAGCGACACCATTTTACGGAACAAATATGCTTGTTCGTTGTTGTGCTTTGCTGAACCTAAAAAGTAAACAGAATCTGGGCCTGATTCTTGACGAATTTTAAGTACCTGCTGGCTAACTTCGTCTAATGCTTGTTCCCAACTTAATTTTTTCCACTTACCGTTGACCAACTTCATTGGGTATTTTACGCGCTTAGCACCATGGCCATGTTCACGTAATGCCGCCCCTTTTGCACAATGTCCACCAGCGTTAAAAGGATGATCGAAAGCGGGTTCCTGATGGGTCCATACACCATCTTGCGTTTCAGCATAAATGCCACAACCAACAGAACAGTGAGAACAAATGGTACGTTTAACCACTTTAGGTGCGTTGTAATCAGCTTCAGGGAAAGCTTCTGCCTTGCGCATAAAACCAGGTGCAAAAAGGCTTGCACCTGCAACACCACCAGCGGCAGCAAGAGAAGAATTACGAATAAAAGAACGACGAGAAATACCTAGTTGGTTTTCATCTTTGCTCACTTTATCGGAACGTTTAGTCAGTTTCATTTCAGGCTCCGCTTATAGGGTATTGTAGTAATCACGAATATGTTGGGTTTCGTGATACCCTTTTTTTGTTTTAGGATCTTTCTTTTCGGTGTCTGTTGTTGAAGCTTGAACGGCAGTTGTCGTTCCCGCTACTACAGCACCAGCAGCTACCGTTAAACCAATGTTTTTTAACAATTGGCGACGGCTATCATTTGTTTTTTGCTCACTCATTGCGTTTGCTCCTCTATCGACATTCTTATGAACAGATGTCGATTTTTTATTATCGCGAGTATCTTTTTACTGGGACTCTAAAAAACGGGTCTTTTCTATTGTCAAAAATTGCCAAGCTAATTCACCAACAGCGGTATAAAACACAGCACTTTTAGCCGCTTTTAAATCGGTACAAAATTTTTCACACCATTGGGAAAGATGACGATTAAAAAATGTCTGTTGAAGGTGTTCATCACCACCTTCCACCAGCATAGCCATAACCTCTAACAATGCGGATATATGATCTTCTGGTTCAATAACAGATTGAGCACGTTCAAAACCCATTTGTTTTAAGTCTTGACGTAAATAAGCCAGAGGCATTTCCATTAAAGACCCGGTTAAATACCATGATCCAAATGGAATAACTTCCCCACGACCAATACCAATAAATACATCTTGATATTCTTCTTCAACACTCAATAATGTCGTTTTCTGAGCCGCTAATTTTAATAAAGGCCAAGCTGAAGCCATGGTCTGACGTTGAAATGTTTGTGCCGTATCAACATCTAGATTTGCAAGAAATTCAAGCGCAGATTTTTCAGGGGCTTGACGACATAAATGTGCCAACATGTTATAAATTTCAATACGTAACAAATCATCTTGATCGGCAGGATTAGTGTGAGTATTCATAGCTGCGTTTTCCATATAATGACCTTATACCCTTGTCTGACTTTGTGGATCTTGTTCCATCTTTTCGAAAATATCGCGAACACGACAATCTTCACACATAGATAAACGACGAATAGCTTCTCCTTGAAAATGTGAATGACTTTGAAGTTTTTCTGTCAACATTTTCACCATAGATGCTGGGGCAAAAGGTTTTCCACAACTAATACAACATGCAGCAGGTTCTTCATGAACAAGTTTATCGGCTTTACGTGTTTGCCAATCCCAATTAAAACCGGCTTCTAGGGTAATCACTTTCTCAGGACATGCGGTTTCACACATACCACATTGAATACAATCTTGTTCTACAAATAGTAAGCCTGGGCGATCACCAATGGCATGTAAGGCACGGGTTGGACAAACCGCTACACAACTCATACATAACGTACAATCTTCTGTCTTACATGTTACAGAGCCATAAGGGGCATTAGCCGCTACAGCTGAATGGGTTGGTTGAGCTGGACTTGTCTGATTAAGCGCTTCTAAAACAGTAAATAGTTTTTCACGCTTAGTGCCTGTTAGTGCCGTTTCAATCGGATCAACAAGGGCTGCTTCATAACATTTAAAATTCGCACTATCAGCAAAATCAAATAAACAAATACGATCAGCGTCATAACCCAATTCAGTTAAGAAGTTTTGAGCAATCGTTAGTTCATTAGTTAATACAGCATCAATCGTTGCAGGAATGTATGTAGTATTGGTTGCTAATAGAACTTGATGTGCACCATAAGCTAAGGCACTAAACCAAGTATCAATCCCTACAGTTGCCAATTCTTCTAATGCAATCGTAATAACAGACGTTGGAAGTACAGCAAGAGCCTTTTTAACCACAGCAGTATCACGATCACCATAAAGTAACAGTGTCGGAGATTGACCACCTTCTTGCTTATAACGCGCTAAAACACTATGAACAAAATTTTGCGTAATTTGAGGATCAGGTAAGGCATAACTGATCGCTTCCGTTGGACATGCCGTCGCACATGTTCCTACTCCCTGACAAAGGTAAGGATCAATTGCAATTGCAATACCGTCTGAACTTAATGCTCCCGCAGGACACGCATCAATACAACGATCACAACCTTTTACACTTCGTGATGAATGCGCACATAAATCAGGATTTAGACGAAAGTATTTAGGCTTATCAAATGTCCCTATCATAGAAGGGAGATCTTCCACCAGCGTCGCTAGTTTTTCAGCAACACGTTTTTTTGATGCTTGAGATGCAGAACCTTGACCAACGGCATAATAACCCGCTGCTGGAATTTCAACATTCATAACCCCAGTTGCTGTCATATCAAGCACAATATCAAAGCATTGACGTCCAATAGCTATTTTCGCTAAGTTCGTTTCAAGTGCATTAATATCAAGGGCTGTCGCGTCATGCCCTATACGGCAATGAACATCAAATGCACCCAGATATCCTTTTACGGTAATTGATTGACTGTAATACAAGGTATGCGCTGTTTTGGTTTCACATGTTTTTGAATCTGTCGCCAGTAACGTCACACTGTTTAGTGCTTCAAATTGATCGGCAACGTGAAGTAGTTGTTCAGCTTCACCAATGATCAATAAATTACCACGACTTTCATACGTCACTGTTGGCGGAATAAGATTGGCAAGTTCTATTGTTCCTGTAATGGCAGCAGCTCGTGCGACACCATTAATATCAGTAAATGCATTTAATGTACTTTTTAACATTGTTATTCCTGTTTGCTCACTACCGCTAATCAGTGTCGTTAGAAAATAATGACTTTTCTTCTACTCTATATAGAGCAATAACCGATCCAACTTTTCACGGAATAAAATGACCTAAAAGGAACTAAAATCATAACGAGGATATTGCGTTATAAACAAATGAGACATTTTGTCTTACCTGTAGCGAACTAACGCGCCAAATTGTCTCTCTTTACGATTTTATTAATCTTCCCTTTTTGTCCCAGTCTGTTTTTATGATTAGTATTAATAATTCTCAAACGCTTTTATTTTTTCGCGTTAGGATTTCTGTTCATCACTTTTAAGATCACGATCAATAATGGGCGTTAACGATAAATCAGCCGTAGGGATAACCTCTTCATCGGTATGTGTTGTATCTACATGATTAACGAGCCCATCATTCGCTGTATCCTCACTGGCTATCGCTATATGGTTAGCTGGCAAATCAACGGTTGTAGAATCAATAATAGAATCAGCCGCATTAATCTCAGCCGTTGATGTTAATGCTGTTATTCCATCATCTTTGAGTGCTTCAGTTGCTGTCTCCGTGACGGTATTAATCCAACTCCGCATTTGTGATGCAATTTCTGGTGCTAAGCCTTGCATATTACTGAAGTCTTCAGTGCTATCATCCATATCACTGATATAATTAAACTCTTCAGAATGAAACAATTTACGTAATGCCGCCTTTTTTACGGACTTAGTCACTTGTTGTTGCATAAATGACGCAACTCCCGAGTCATAAGTCACGTTATCAGCATCATTAATCGTCAATTCAATAACCGACTCTTCTGCTATAGCATCTAGTGATGTTGCTGGGGAAACTGATGTCGCAGAAGAAACAATTGATGTTTGTTCACTATCACGGGTATTAGTGACATCCTCTACAGCGGTATCTAAAACATTAAGAGTCAGTGGATCATCAACGGCTTCAGTCTCAGTCATCGTTTCTGTATTAGTGCTTTCTGTATTATCAACAGGGGTTAACTTACGGCTTGACCAACGTTGAAAGAAATTAGTTGCCACTTGAACGTCCTTTTTTCTTATCGCCGCCACGTTTACGTTTAAATTCAAACAATTCACCATGACGACCTAAGAATGCTTCCATCCATGCTTGAATCGCTAATGGAATATCTATATGTAGAACCACATAATCACCATCCATATAACGTGCCGCGACACCTTGCGCAGCAGTGACTAAAACAGGTTTTAATTGCTCGTCCTCTTCAGCACAAATAAAGAATAAATGTGGGCTTTGCGAATTTAAGTTAAACCGATATTCCATCCGTTCATCACGAAAAAGTTCTAGAGGCATCATGTAGTTACCAGCCCCTATATCAGCAATTGTCATATCAACAGCAAGATCTTCTTCATACAAACAAATATCTTCAATTGTCCATGCATGAGTTGTCCAACGACCTACTTGGCGTTCTTCAGCTTGCAAGCGAAAATTAATTGGCCAAACATGTTCATTTTTCTTTAATTCAAGTTCTGCTTGTTTTGGCACATTCACTCCTACTAGCGGGTTCTATTCCGCCTTTATCTTGTTATTGAAAACTGTTGATGTGAAACGGCATTTCACTTATTAAGATTTCACGTATTAAGGAGCTATAAGCAAATATTAGACCAATAAAAAGAAACCACATTAAAAGTGCGCATTTTTATCAATATCTACTGATTAATAATGAATGCGTTAATTTACGTAATATTGGAACAATCTTTGCTTAACTTATGGTTTCAACATCCATAATTAAACACACCACACTTATTACGCAGGGATCTCAAATGGCGACATTGCCTAAAATCATAAAAACCAAAGCGACAGTGCAGCAAACGATGTCAGTAGACATTATTGATGAGTATGGAGATCGACACACAAAAGAGATTGCCTGTGAGCATCCGTTAACGGTGTACCTTAATTGGGTTGAAGTAGTAACCCTTATGACCTTAGGTGAACGTCCATCGGCATTAGTATTAGGCTATTTAAAAAACCAAGGCTTTATTAATGATCTTAGCGCGATCGAATCTGTAATGATCGATTGGGAAACCAATGCCGCAGTTGTCATCACACATGAAAATACTGAAAACTTAGCGCAACAATTAGAAAAGAAAACCGTTACCTCTGGCTGTGGTCAAGGCACCATGTATGGCAATGTCATGAAAAAGCTTGAAGGTATAACCCTACCGCAACCACAAATTAAACAATCGATGTTATATGGTTTACTTGAAGCATTGACCCATCATAATGAAACCTATAAAGCCGCCGGCGCTGTTCATGGTTGTGCCGTGTGTAAAGGCACAGAGATTTTATCGTTTGTGGAAGATGTAGGTCGTCATAACGCAGTAGATACCCTTGCCGGTGAAATGTGGCTACAACAACAAACGGGTGAAGATAAGGTTTTCTACACCACGGGGCGCTTAACCTCTGAAATGGTCATTAAAGTCGCGCAAATGGGTATTCCTGTATTGTTGTCTCGATCGGGTGCAACTCAAATGGGCTACGATCTTGCTAAGAAACTCGGTATTACCATGATTGCTCGCGCTAAAGGACTGCGTTTTCAAATCTATAATGGTAGCGACAACATCGAACTGGATGTTAAAGGTCACGAAAGTAAAGGTAATCAAGACTAATGGCTGATTTCCCTGAATTTATGAATGCCAAATTGGTAGCTGAATATCTCGACCTTAATGAAAAGAAAGTGTATGCCTTAGCTAATGATGGGCTACTGCCTGCAACGAAAGTAACAGGTAAATGGCTATTTCCTAAAGCCATGCTTGATAAGTGGTTGTTAGAATCTTGCCATAATGGCGTTTTAAACGATCGGTTACTGATTGCAGGCTCTGATGATCCATTACTACAATGCATTGTCGGTAAAATGGCAAATCAACTCGGTAGTACTGCCCTTGTTGGTTATACCTCAACAGGAACTCGTCAAGGACTGGCGATGTTAAGCAAAGGTCATGTTGATATCTGTGCTATCCATTGGGGAAATGTAGAAGAAGCCAGTTTGCGACATCCGGCCTTATTGCAACAATATCCTGGGCATAAAAACTGGGTCTTAGTCCATGCCTTTGAGCGAAAACAAGGCTTAGTCGTAAGTCCTACATTGGCAGATACCGTTAATAGCCGCTCTATTCAATTGCATGAATTACTGTCACCACGTTGGCGTTGGGCATTACGTCAACAAGGCGCAGGAAGTATGCGAGCATTAGAAGAATGGATCCATGGTCATGGCTATAATATGGCGATGCTTAATCAAGTTGATTGTTGTAACAGTGAACGTGAATTAGCTTCTGCGATTGCCAGAGAACAAGCAGATATTGGTTGCGCGAGTCAAAGTACCGCAGGAGAATTTGGATTAGGTTTTATACCGCTATGTACAGAAGCATTTGAACTGGTTATCCCTAAAAATATTTACTTCCGTACCTTACAACAACAGCTATTACAATCATTAACCAATAGTGAAATTCAAGCACATGGTGACCAATTAGGCGGCTATAATTTTATCCGTACAGGCCAACAAGTATGGAGTGCTAATTAATTTACAAGTAAAAATCAAAGGTCATAGCACTATGACCTTAATGATTGCATTCTAAGCGAGTCAGTTAGATCTCCTGCCCACAAAAAGAAATCAAACAACCAACACAACAATAAATAACAAGAAAAATGCCTCCATAACAACCATTTTCATTCATCATGCTGGTCTTTAAAATAACGCCCCTCATTTCACGTCATCACTAGAGGTAATTAAATGCGTTAGAATTAATTTTATCGTGAATATATTAAACAATTATTTTATTGAATCGTGTTTCATTAGCAACTTCGGTTTAACTGCTGGTTTTATGAACGATTATAAATAGGATTTACACAAACATGACTTGCTTAACCACAATCGAAAAGATGACAATATCAGGATAATTATTTCCCTCTTAAATGGGATCCAAGGAGCCATTGTGCGCAACGCTTTAATTTTATTTTTTACACTTGCAAGTGTCAGCTTTTCTTCTTTCGCAAGTATCAACACCAGCAAACTCAAACCAAGTAATCTTCAGACTGCTTCTGTGAGTAGTTATGTAATTGATCTAAGCTCAGGGAAAACGCTTTATCATAAAAATTCCAATGTCGTGATGCCAATTGCGTCACTAACAAAACTAATGACCGCGATGGTAACATTAGACGCGAAGTTACCGCTGAACCAAAAAATCACGTTCACTAAAACGGATAAAGAGCATATGTACAATACATATTCTCGCGTTCGTATTGGTTCACAATTAAGCCGTGGCGAGACAATGCACATTGCATTAATGTCATCTGAAAACTTAGCGGCTGCTGCCCTTGCTGCTAACTACCCAGGTGGTTACAACGCGTTTATTCGCGCAATGAATGCTAAAGCTAAAGCACTCGGTATGACCCACACTCACTTTGTTGATAGTTCAGGTCTTAACCCTAAAAACCGCTCAACAGCATCAGACGTTGCTAAGATGGTACGCGCTGCTTACAAGTATTCTGCCATTCGTAACTACAGCACTAATGGTGCAGTTCACACCGCTTACTTTACTAACCCTCGTTATAAATTAGGTTACACCAATACCAATGCGCTAGTACGTGGTAAAAAGTGGACAGTTAATCTAAGCAAAACGGGCTTTCTTGATGAAGCTGGTCGTTGTTTAGCGATGGTAACAACGATTGATGGTAAGAAGATCCTAATGGTGATGCTTGATTCACAAGGCAAAATGACACCAATTGGTGATGCTGGCCGTATTAAGCAATGGCTACAAACAGGTAAGAGCACATCAATTACTGCTGATGCTAAATATTACCAACATAAAAAACTGAAAGAATTAACCAAATAATTAATTATTGTTGTTAGTTCATATCGTAAAAAGCCAGCATTCATGATGCTGGCTTTTTTATTTCAATAACCCTACATTTAGCAATTTAACATCTCACTTTAACGACTATTAGTAACAAAATTATTTGGTTATCATTAAAAATTAATCTTCTTTTTTGTATTTCTAACCAATAAGAATTATATAAAAAATGGCAGGTTATGTTTACATTTTATAAAGTAATCACTACTGCTCAATGTCTTGTTGAACAGAAAAAAGTGGGGATAATGAGCACCTCTTTCTCACCTCAAACAACATATTTATTATGAATAATATTTCACAACATCATCTAGGTAAAAAGACAGTGCTTGCATGTGTTATTGCCCTTGCATCTGTGAGTTATGCCAACGCATCAACTTCTGATACACAAAATTTAACTCAATACCCACCGAAACCCTTACTTGAGCAAATTACAGCTCCTGTGACTGGCGCGTTATACAAAACCAAATTAACTGAGCAACAACAAAAAATTGTTGATCAAGCTAAATTAGTGAAAAAGAATGGCTGGTGGCATGTCGGTATTAAAGGCAACGCTTTTGATCGTGGTTTCCAATATGGTTATCTTATCGCGCCTGATTTTAAATTAGCGTGGAAAGACAGTTGGAGCATGACCTACCTAACAACCGGTGTGCCTTATAGTTCATGGCAGAAAGCTGCGCTAGAACAAACAAAAAGTAAGATCCCAGCAGAACTTCGCCAAGAGATGGAAGGAATTGCAAAAGGTCTTAATGCCGCAGGTTTGCATGTCACTCTTGCTGACATCATTACTTGGAACGACATGATTGAGCTTACAGGTTACTGGTGGCCTTCAGTGGGGATGCATAATTATACCAAGTGGGTTGATCCTGGTTTAATTAATACATCCGCATTCCCTGCCCCGTATACTAAAGCTGAAATGAACACCAATAATGTTGAACTAAGTAAAAACAGTGCCAACATTGAAGGTGCTAAAGGTAATTGCAGTGCCTTTATCGCAACAGGCAACGCGACAAATAATAAAGGTATTGTCATTGGTCACGAAACCTTTAATGATTTCTGGTCTGGTCAATTTTCTAACGTCATTTTAGATATTACACCAGATAAAGGTTACAAAATGGCCTTCCAAACAACACCTGGTATGATTGAATCTGGTACCGACTTCTGGGAAACAGGCGCAGGTCTTGCCGTTGTAGAAACCACATTAGCCAACGTGATGGATTGGAAAGCCGGTGGCACTCCTGAATTTATTCGAGTTCGTGAAGCAAGTCAGTATGCTAATAACATTGATAGTTGGATCAAGCTTGAAGAAAAAAGCAACAATGGTGGTTATGCTAATACATGGCTCATCGGTGATATTAATAACAACCATATTGCTAAGTTTGGTCAAGGTCGTGTTTATCAATACTTCAATGAATTAAAATCAGGCTACTTCACTGGCGAAAACGTCTCTGTTGATCCACGTTTACGCTATATTGAAGGTTCTGATGTTGACTACAACGATATTCGTCAACAAGAAGGTGCTCGTCGTTTACGTTGGATCCAACTGATGCATAAATACAACGGTAAAATTAATGTGGCAACAGGTCAAAAAATGCTCGGTGATACTTATGATGTCTACCTAAACAAAATGGATGCATCATCACGTAATATTTGTGCTGAATATGATAAAGATTCACAACCGTATGTCTCTGATCCAGCAGCCGTATGGAACGTACCCTTTACACCAGCAGGCTCTGTTGATGGTAAAGTTGCCAACAGCAATGATATTAAAAACTTAACTATCAATGCGCGTTTTGGTCGTGCGAATGGCGCACCATTTGATGCAAAAGCCTTTATTAAAGCCCACCAGCAATGGGGATGGCAATCAGGTTATTTATTAAGTCGCCCATCTGAACCATGGACAGAGATGAAATTTATCTAATTAATAGAACCTCATATCGCGGTCATTAGTCACCTTTTTGATTCAATATGACCGCGATTATTGTTTTAACTCTCATTTTATCGAAAAAATTAAACATTAAAACAATATGATACAAACATATAAGCTATGCTTTAAATTGTCTTAAAACAAAAGGAGCATCTATGCCGCATACCGAAATGATTATCCCTTCCTCACTAGGGCTTATTAGCCGAATATCTCTTACCGCATCACTGTTTCTTATCCTTGGTTTATCCATTATGTAACGCGACAAAAAAGCCCCTTGGTAACTGCTTGTTCATTGCAGTTACCAAGGGGCTTTTTGTTATTCATTAACCTTCTTCTTTGTTACGCTGTCACATGAAGATCCAGCTCACTCGGCGATTCTTTCTTATGTTTCAGATACACAGTAAATATTGAACCCTGACCTTCAACAGATTCAACCGTTATTTCTCCACCGACATTAGCCACAATACTCTGACTGACCGATAAACCTAATCCTGTTCCTGAACGACGGGTCGTGAAAAAAGGATCAAAAATACGTTTCATATTTTGTACTGAAATACCACAACCATGATCGGTAATAACAACCATCGCCCCTAATACCTCACCTTGTTCATCAATCCAATCATCGGTAGCTATCTTCAATAATCCTTTATCATCCATCGCATGGATACCGTTCATCTGTAAATTAACTAACACTTGCAAGAGTTGATGACGATTCGCTTCAACACTGCATTTAGCTTTAAGGTTAACTTCAAATTGAACATCCATCTTTTTAGTACCAGAGCGCACAAGTGTTAAGCTTTCTTCTACAATCAAGTTTAAGTGATGCCATGTCACTTCATCTTGCACACCACCTTGACGGCTATATTGCAATAAACTACGAGTAATATTACGAATACGATCAATTTGAAGATGAATGGCGGCCAGCTCTTCTTGAACATCAGCCGTGCTATCACCAAGCTCTAGCTGAATTAATTCAATGTTTCCTAAAATAACAGCAACCGGATTATTGATCTCATGCGCAATACCCGCAGTTAACTCACCCAGTGCGGCTAGTTTTTCTGTGGCCACCAGCTTAGAACGTGCTTGATGTAATAACTGAATATGACGTTCTAGTTCTTCTGTTTTTTGATGCAGACTCTGGGTGCGCTGTTCAACTTTGTCTTCCAACTCTTTCGCGGTCAACTTAATAAGTCCGTTACGTTGCTCTAGTTGATCCAACATAGAATCAAATTGCGCGCCTAATATTTGTAATTCATGCCCTTCGCACAAATCTAATTTACCAACACGTCGCTTTAACCCCATTTGTACCGCTTTTGCAACTTGGTAAATTTTCTCTATTGGTAAAAATAAATCACGCGAACCTCTATAAACAATAATGCTGGTGAATAACAATACCAACATAATGCTAATCCCCATTTCAATAATATTGGTTAGATGCCGATAAATTAATGGCCATTGCAAATAGCCCGTATAAAGCATTCCGACTACGTTACCGTTATTCGCATGTAACGGCTCATAAGCAGAAACATACCAACTATCATACACAAAGGCGCGATCAACAAACGTTTTCCCTTGTTGCAAGACATGTTGTTTAACCTCTTTCGAAACACGGGTTCCTACCGCTCGACCAATAAGATTAGCACTGTCTAATGGCACATTAGTACTAATGCGAACATCACCCATAAATAAAGTGACAGTACCAAGACTTCCCTTTGGTAACGTACCATCGGCGTAAACTAAATTACGAATACGATCCACCAGCGAAGTACTATTGTTTAATAAAATACCGCCGTCTAAAATCCATTTAAGAGAACCTTGCTGATTAAAAATAGGGACTAAACTACGACTAACCAGTCCTTTTTGTTCAATCGTGCCTTCTTTAAGTAACGGTAATTGCGCTTTTGCGGGTAAATTGGGATTTAAATCATAAAGCGCTGTACTGTTTAGTACTTGAAAAAAAGTCTGCTCTTTTCCTGCACGTAATAACTGTTGCTCTTGTGCTGAAAACATTCCAATATCATTTACTGAATGTAATACCACAAAATCTAATTGATGATTTTTATCTTGCTGACGTACCCACTCATCTAATGCCGTTTCATTAAAACGTAACCGTCGCTGAAAACCGTAAGAATTAGCCAATGCTTGTAACTCCATCCGCTGTTCTTTTTTTAAAAGCACCATACTGTGATGAGCCACCGCTAAATCAGCTCTTACATTCATTAATGCATTTTGCCAAGTGTAGGTTATCGTCCAATAAAAGGTAATTGCAATTAGCGCTAATAATGTAAGAAATATAGGCACAGATGTAAGCACTAAAAGTCGATAACGCACCATGGTTTTAAAGCGCCAGAGCCACATTAAGATAAATGCTTTTACTTTCATAAGATTATTTTTATCATAATTCATCAGTCCATTCTTTGTATTTACGCTCTAATGTTTTCCTTGCCACACCGAGCTGACGAGCTGCTGCTGATTTATTACCATCGCTAGCATCAACAACTTGCATAATATGTGCTTTTTCAACTTCTTTTAATGTCCACGTAACTGGGTAACAATACTGATCTTCACCGTCTTCATGGCATTGACATGGTCGTTGCGGATGTGTGGCATGTATCTCTAATTCTTCGCCTGTCACTCCCTGCGTATTGGTTACAGAAACAGGTAATGCATCACCTTGTAATTCACGCCAATAATCTGCTGGTGGCTTACCCAGCAAAATACAGCGTTCCATCATGTTACGTAATTCACGAATATTACCGGGCCATGAATAGGCCTGCATTGCCAAAATATCTTCATGGGTCCAATTAACCGTTTTCATACCTAAATCTTTTGAGAGTTGCTGTGTAAAATGATGGGTTAATGACGGAATATCTTCTACACGTTCACGTAATGATGGCAAATCAATGGTTAATACATTAAGTCGATAATACAAATCTCGACGAAAACGCCCTTCTTCAACTTCAAGTTTTAAGTTACGGTTAGTCGCCGCAACAATACGAACATCAATTTGAATTTCTCGCTCAGAGCCCACAGGACGAATCGCTTTTTGTTCTAGGGCGCGTAACAATGATGACTGCATAGCTAATGGCATTTCACCAATTTCATCGAGAAACAACGTGCCATTATTGGCAACCCGAAACAGACCTTCACGGCTTTTCTTCGCGCCAGTAAATGCACCAGAGACATGCCCAAACAATTCACTTTCTAAAAGTTCAGGGGCAATGGCGGCACAGTTAATAGGAACAAAAGGCCCAGTACGCTTACTTAATTGATGTAAAGCGCGCGCAACCAATTCTTTACCTGTACCCGATTCACCTTCCACTAATACCGCAGCAATAGATGGTGCAACTTGAGCGATCAGCTTTTTCATCTTTTGTGTCGCCGGCGCATCACCAATGATATTCACGGGGTAACTACGCTCAACATCACGTTGCAATGCGAAATTTTGACGTTCCACTAACCGACGTTCAATACAACGATTCACTGATTGCATCATCTGATCAAGATTAAACGGTTTTAGAATAAAGTCAGACGCACCAGCACGTAAGGCTTGGATTGCCATTTCTAAATCCGCATAACCGGTCATAAAAATCACATCACTACGACGTGTTGTCGGATCAAACGCTTCATGCCATTCAATACCAGAACGACCGGGCAAGTTAATATCAACAATTAATAAATCGAAATGGCAACGTTTACGAATCTCTTCAGCTTCTTCAATACTTCCTGCGGTATCAACTTGAGCAAATTTTTTACTTAACGCTTTCTTTAAAATCGTGCGCATTCCTGGCTCATCATCAACCACTAATACAGAAACCGCAGTCCAAGATGAAGACAAACTAAAATCAGACATAGATACCGAGACATTTTAACCAAACTAAAATTTGCGACATTTTGTCTCACTACGAATCATTAAGTCAAAATTGTTTTATCATTAAGTACAACTTCGGTTATCTTTAACCTATTTTACGTAATATTTGATACCAAAATCACATAATAAGACCTTTTCATCAACATTTAAAAGGTGGCACTTTATTTGCTTATAGCTGAGCAGTGCTCTTTATTGCGGGAAGATGGGTCATTTTGCCGCATATATTCAGCGCCAAAAACTTGTGACTTATCATCTCAGCATTTTTTAATGCAAACCAATCGATCAGGAACGTTGATGAACTTATTAAAAACAACTTTAGTTATTCTTGGCTGCGCATCGGCAACGATGGCTTATGCGACCACAGAAACAGCAATGAATAAGACGGTACGTCTAGCGACGACCACCAGCACCTATCATTCAGGATTACTGGATTACTTATTGCCTGTATTTACTAAAGACACCGGTTATACCGTCGAAGTGCTAGCCGCAGGGACAGGTAAAGCATTGCGCATGGGTGAACACGGTGATGTTGATCTCGTTATGACGCATGCTCCACAATCAGAAGCACAGTTTGTTGAAAAAGGCTTTGGCGTATTACCGCGTAAATTAATGTACAACGATTTCGTTTTAGTTGGCCCGAAAAATGATCCTGCGAAAATCAAAGGGGATAAAAATGTCGCACATGCATTAAAAGAAATAGCGACAGATAATGCGGTGTTTATTTCTCGCGGTGATGATTCAGGTACGAATAAAAAAGAACTTAATATCTGGGCTCAAACAAAAATGGAGCCTAACTTCGGTGGCTACAAAGCGGTTGGTCAAGGTATGGGTCCAACACTTAACATGGCGTCAGAATTACAAGCTTATACATTAACAGATCGCGGTACATGGTTAGCCTATGAAACCAAACTTGATCTTGAAATCATGGTTGAGGGTGATAAGCGTTTATTTAACCCCTACCAAGTTATTTTGATTAACCCAAGCCGCTACCCTGATCTTAACTACCAAGGCGCTAAAACATTCAGTGATTGGTTAGTTAACCCTAAAGCACAGAAACTGATTAATAACTACCAACGTCACGGTAAGCAATTATTCGTTGCTGATGCACAAACGCAATAAAAATAACATCTTAATTTAATGTAACACTTCGCCGATAAATGTTTATTCACTCATTAACTATAATGAGATCACAGTTATAACATAACGCTTTAGACTTACTGTTAATAACGTGAATGATGGCATTCATCGGCGTATTTTTTAGGTTAGAACATACACCACAATGAATATTTGGCAGACAACGCAACAAGCGACTCAACTTCTCTTTAGCGGCGATGGCGCACTTTGGGGCATTGTTGGCGTATCATTTTCTGTGTCTCTCTTTGCCATCGCCTTGGTGATTATTCCTTCATTGTTAATTGCCTTTGCTTTAGCTTATGGCAAATTTCCTGGGCGTTGGCTAACATTGTCGTTAATTAACACCTTACAATCAGTACCTACCGTCGTCATTGGTTTACTGCTTTATATGTTGCTCTCACGTGCAGGCCCCCTCGGCAATTGGCAAATGTTGTTTACTCAAAAAGCGATGATATTAGGCCAAGTGCTAATCTGTTTTCCGTTACTAATATCAATGATGCATGCCGCATTTCAAAACAGTGATCGTCGCGCATGGGAAACCGCATTAACATTAGGCTCTAGCTATCCTCGTGCTTTACTCAGTTTAATGTGGGAGAGCCGATTTCCATTACTTGCCGCTGTTGTGGCGTCTTTTAGTCGCGTAATCACTGAAGTCGGTTGTTCAATGATGGTGGGAGGCAATATTTTAAATTCAACGCGAAATATTCCAACTGCCATTGCACTTGAAAGCTCAAAAGGTGCATTTGCTCAAGGGGTCGCATTAGGAATGGTGTTACTTATTTTAGCCTTGGGTCTAAACTTTATTTTATCTATCGCGCGTGGCAAAGCCCATTTGCGAACTAACTAACTAAGCGAGGCCTCTTATGACTCCAGCTTCTATTCAGGCACTCGACCTCTCTGTTCGTTTTAAAAGCCGATTACTGTTTCACATTCCTCAACTAAATTTAGCCCCTCGAGATGCCATTTATTTAACGGGTGATAACGGCGTAGGTAAAACGACCTTATTGAAAGTCTTAGCCGGATTACAAAAGCCGACCACTGGCAGTGTTAATATTCACCAACATACTTTTTTTAAACGCCTCTTTAGTGGATGCTATGAAGGGAGTATTATCTACTTACACCAAACACCGTACATGTTTGATGCTACCGTGTTTAACAATGTATGCTATGGATTAAGATTTGCGATTAAAGATCGCCAAAAACGTCGAAACGAAGCGATAAATGCACTACGCATGGTCGGCCTTGAAACGTTAGCTGATGAACATGTCTCGGTATTGTCTGGTGGTGAACGCCAACGCGTCGCTATGGCACGCGCATGGGTACTTAAACCTAGCGTATTATTAATGGATGAATCCAGTGCCAGCATGGATCAAGAATCCATCAATCGCCAAGTCATTTTAGCGGAAGATTTATTATCACGTGGCACCAGTTTAGTGATCACCAGCCACCAGCAAAATGCACTCACTGCACTTTGTCGCCGTCAATGGACAATCAATGACACCCAATTAATTGAACGAGCCGATCTCCAACTCGTTACAGATATCAAAAACAATAAGGATAATTATGCCTACGCCTGAACAAACCCATTGGGTCATTTTAGCGGGTGGCCAAGCCAGCCGTATGGGAGGCAACGATAAAGGCCTGATTGAACTTGCAGGTCAACCCTTTATTCAACATGTTATTGATACACTGACTCCCCAAACATCTCATATCAGCATTAATGCTAACCGTAATCAGAATATCTACAGCCAATATGGTGATGTGTTTGGTGATAGCATTGAAAACTATCCCGGCCCGCTCGGTGGCATGCATGCAGCTTTACACCACATTGATAACGATTGGATTGGATTTGTACCTTGTGATTGCCCGCAACTCCCTCATGATTTAGTTTCTCGAATGGCAGCGGCATGTCAACCTGACACTGATATAGCGGTTGCTCATAATGGTGATTACATTCAACCTGTTGTAACACTACTTCATCGTCGTATCTTACCTAAATTAGAAGCTTTCTTAGCTAATGGTGATCGTAAAATCATTTTACTTTATCGCCAATGCAATATGATCACGGTTGATTTTAGTGACCAAACTGATGCTTTTATTAACCTTAATACCCCTGATGAATTATCACAATTTGGAGCACGCCATGACTCAAATTAACGCATCAGTACCATTATTAGGCTTTGCTGCATTCAGTGGTACCGGAAAAACCACCCTACTTGAAGCTATGTTACCTAAATTGGTCGAACGTGGGTTACGCGTTGCCGTTATTAAACACGCACACCATAATTTTGATCTTGATGAGCCAGGCAAAGATAGCTACCGATTACGCAAAGCAGGTGCAAGCCAAATGCTTATCTCCTCGCGTTATCGCCGAGCATTAATCAGTGAAACACCAACAACTGAAGCAACTTTGCCCTATCTAATTAACCAATTAGATCAAACTCAGCTTGATCTAATTTTAGTCGAAGGTTTTAAATCACTCGATTTCCCTAAAATTGAATTACACCGTCAAGTGATTAATAAACCGTGGTTATTTCAAGACGATAACAATATTATTGCGATTGCGAGTGACATTAAAGCCGACACAGCCTTACCGCAAATAAGCATTGATGATCTCGAACAATTAACCGATTTCGTGGTGCAATACAGTTTTCAATCACAACAACAGCCAATAAAAACAGCCAGTTGTGATGATGTTCAGCCACAAGGTCTATTATCGGTTGAACAAGGTCGCCAGCGTATTCTTGCGCAAATAAAGACCATTGATAACCCACTGATCGTTGAGCTTAAACACGCACTGGATCATATCGTACATACTGATATTCTCTCACCTGTAAATGTGCCACAACATACTAATTCAGCAATGGATGGTTACGCTATTCGTGGCACAGATATTAATCTCAATAGCTATACCGTTGTCGGTCAAGTGCTTGCTGGGCATCATTATCCACACCCGCTACAAGCAGGTGAAGCAGTACGTATCATGACAGGCGCACCCGTTCCTCAAGCTGCTGATACCGTGGTTATGCGTGAACAAGCACATCAAGATGGTGACACTGTCACGTTCAATCTTGCTATGGGTGCGATTAAAGCAGGTCAAAATGTCCGTTTAGCGGGTGAAGATCTTGCGATTGATCAAGTTGCGGTCGCAAAAGGACAAACCATCACAGCACCAGAGCTTGGCATGGTCGCATCACTTGGGCTCAATGAAATAACCATTAATACTCCTCTTCGTGTCGCTATTTTCTCAACCGGTGATGAAGTACAAGCCCCCGGTGAAGCACAACGCCAAAACTGTATTTATGATTCCAACCGCTATAGCTTATTTGCTTTACTGACTCGTCTAGGTTGTGAAGTCGTTGATTTAGGTATTATTGAAGACAGTGAAACCGCGCTTGAAGCGACATTGAACCAAGCTAGCCAACAAGCTGACATGATTCTCTCTTCAGGAGGCGTCTCTGTTGGTGATGCTGACTACATTAAAACTATTCTTGATAAGCTAGGTGAAATTAATTTCTGGCGAATCAATATGCGCCCTGGTCGTCCACTCGCCTTTGGTCATATTAATGATATCCCGTTCTTTGGTTTACCGGGAAATCCTGTCGCTGTTATGGTGACATTTTTACAATTTGTAGAGCCCGCGATTCGTAAACAACAAGGTTATCAAGATTGGCAACCACAAACATATACTGCCATTGCAGCAGAACCTCTGCGTTCTCGTCTTGGACGCACTGAATATTTACGTGGTTATTTTAAGTGGGATGCTAACGGTCGTCTTACCGTCAAAACAATTGGTTCACAAGGATCTGGTATTTTACGTTCAATGAGCGAGGCTAATTGTCTAATAGAAATTTCACCACAACAAGAATATGCACAAATTGGTGATAGTGTTACAGTGATCCCACTCGATATCCGTTTGTAACCAATACGGCTATTCTGGCTGTCTTACTAAGTCCAACCGTATTTAGTTGGACTTTTTTTGCCGACTATTATTACTATGCATTTCATCAATATATGTATTTACATTAATATCATCTGGCTAGACCATTAAAGTGATGTTTATGTTGTAGAATAGCGGCAGTCTTATTTTTAGGTATTATAAGTAAACATGTTTTTAGATTCATATTATTCAGATAACAGCGGTGAATTATCTTTTACTCGTGCACAAGCAAGCCATTTTGCAAAACGTGTAGCCGGTGACTTTAACCCTATTCACGATGAAGATAACAAGCGTTTTTGTGTACCTGGCGATCTGCTATTTTCGGTTCTTTTAGCAAATGTTGGCCTTAGCCAAAAAATGCGTTTCGAATTTGCAGGCATGATCAATGAATCAAGCTGCCTACTTATAGATATAAAATCCCCTACAGAGCTAGCAGTGATCGACTGTAAGGGTAAAGTTTACATGGATGTTAAACGTAGCGGTGAAACAACAAAAAATGAAGTGTTAATTTCACAAGTCACTAAAAACTATGTGCAATTTTCAGGAATGAACTTTCCTCACATCATGGTTCCATTGATGAAATCTAAAGACATCATGATCAACCCAACACGCCCATTGGTGATCTATGAATGTATGGAACTTGATTTCACTCGTTTAGACCTTACTGCGCCCACTGTTGAACTAACCGATTCTATTATTGAAGTAGAAGGCAAACGTGGCAATGTTACTCTTCATTTCTGCTTTAAAGAAAACGGAGAGATTGTAGGTACAGGCAGTAAGCGCATGGTAATGAGTGGCTTAAAGCCTTATTGCCAAGATAGTATTGATGACTTAGTGTCACGTTTTAATGAGCGCAAAGACAAATTTAACGCTATTAACAATTAACAAAATAGTTAATAGTTAATTAAGTCATCGTTAATCAGTCTCATTCATTATTACTCAAAAATGTATTACTAAGAAAAAGCCCAACCGACTATCGATTGGGCTTTTTTGATGGTGATGGTATTTAGTGATGTTTTATTGATCTTTATTGCTAACTTCAGACGCGAGTGGTAAATACAGTCGTGATCGTAATCCTGGATGATTATCACTGAAAACTAACTCACCATTATGGCGAATAACCACCGCTTCAACTAGCGATAATCCTAATCCAAAACCTTGATGGGTACGGCTACGATCAGCGCGAAACATAGGTTCACGAATACGTTTTTTATCTTCATTTGATACCCCCATGCCATTATCAATCACAACCACGCCAAAATGATCAACGATAACATCAATAACACCCTGCTCAGGCGTGTACTTAATTGAATTTTCAACCAGATTATAGACAGCCCTAAATAATAAACTAGGTTCACCTTGTAATCGGTATGGTTGGTCTTCTCTAAAGCTCAGTCGTTGTTGTTTCTCATCTGAAATAGGCAATAAAAACTCAACAACATCACGACACACTTGAGACAAATCAACCCATTCTTTGTCAATATGCTGCTTGCCACTGTTTAAATTAGCAATTTCCAACATGCCATTAAACATACTTAATAAGACTTCTAAGTCATCATGACACGCTTCTAATTCTTTGGTGTGCGGTGCTGTATTTTGGGTTAATAACCGTTCTAAGCGTAATTTCATACGAGCAATTGGAGTACGTAAATCATGTGCCATTCCAACCGATAATTCCTTTAACGATGTTTCCTTTTTTTCTACCTGTTCAATCAAAAAATTCAGATGCATCGCTAACACATCAAATTCATCATCATTGGCACTTACTGGTAACTTAACCCCTTTCTCACCCAATATAACGCGGTTCATACCCTGATTAACCCGGGCTAATTTTTTTAAAATGACCACCGCAAATAATGATGCTCCAGCCAACATAAGAATCACAGGCACCGCTATACCAGAAAGCAACATCGGAATAACAGTTTGTCGGTACGATTGCATAAATTGAGGATTAATCTTTATGACTAATTCCATTCCCAAAGGCAACGGTACCACTTGAGATAATTGCGATGTTTTACCATGACCAAAGATAAAAGACGCTGTTGGATATATTAATAACTCTTTGTTAATACGCTTTGTTGGCTGTATGACGTAGCTAAATGTCGTATTACTTAGTTTACGTTGTGCTATCGTTCTATATAAAGCAGCGCTATCACCTTTATTAACTATCATCGAAAACAAATTAGCTTCATTAACCAAATCACGTTTTAATTGCTGGTGATAAAACGTTTCAGAACTAACCACTACCTGATTGATAAATAGAATAAAAATAAAAGCGACACAGGTAATAAAATACATCAACACTTTAAAAATAGTTGATCGCGACAGGTTTTCAGACCCGGCGTAAGACATAACCAGCCCCTCGAACAGTATGAATTAAACTTGGCTCACCATCTAATTCTAGTTTCTTTCGTAAATTAGCAATATGAACATCGATCACATTGGTTTTGGGATCAAAATGATAACTCCAAACCGATTCAAATAGGCTCATTCGTGAAACAACACTTTCAACATGTTCCATCAAATATTGCAGTAACAAGAACTCTTTTTGCTGTAAGTTAATTAACCGAGAACCACGCCATACACGGTGTGATTTAATATCTAATCGTAAATCATCATAGCTATATTCAGACAAAACCGTTGCGACTAATTGATTACGTTTGACAAGAATATTGGCGCGAGCAACAAGCTCAGCTAAAGCAAAGGGCTTTGTAAGATAATCGTCACTCCCAGCTGTTAACCCGATAACCCGATCTTCAACACTGTCCATCGCGCTTAATATTAATACTGGCGTATGGTTTTCCGTCGCTCTTAATGCACCTAGCACTTTAAGACCGTCTAATTGCGGTAACATGCGATCTAAAATAATTAGCTGGTATTCACAACGGGTTGCCATCATTAAGCCTTGGTGACCATCCTCAGCTTCATCGACAACAAAACCCTGCTCTCGTAATCCCCTCGCAACAAATTCACGCGTAGTCAGGTCATCTTCAATTATTAATATTTTCATTTCATGCCGAACCTAGATCTAATCACTCATTAATACTTTGTTGATAATGATCGGTATTATACACCGTCCACTTTTATTTTTAGATATAAAAAAACGGCCTACCAGAGGTAGACCGTTTAACGCGACCATAGGGGGAAGTTATGAAATCGCGAATACTTCTATTACTTAACGAATGAAGACTTAAAGTGCTTTCATTTGGTTAGCAATAATTTCAGCTTGTGGACCAATAATAACTTGAAGGTTATTTGAACCTACGTTTACAACACCCTTCGCACCTAACTGTTTTAGTTTAGCGTCATTGATGATTGTACGGTCAACAATACCTAGGCGAAGACGAGTAATACAAGCAGAAATATCAGTTAAGTTATCTTTGCCACCTAGTGCTGCTAGGTATTGTACTGCTAAATCAGCCTTGCTGTCTGAATCTGGGTTTGAATCTTCTTCAGGTGCATCTTCACGACCCGGTGTTTTAAGATTAAACATCTTAATCGCACCAACAAAGATCACGAAGTAAAGCGCACCAACCACTAGACCCATTGGGATAATTTCCCATGAATTATGCGCTGCTGGAGCGTTAAAGTTCAGGATGTAGTCAATCAAACCAGATGAGAAGCTAAACGCCATGTGGATATTAAGCATTGATGCAACAACAATACTAAGACCCATCAAGATAGCGTGTACTACATACAAGCCTGGTGCTAGGAACATGAACATGAATTCGATTGGTTCAGTGATACCAGTTAAGAATGCAGTTAATGCAACACTTAACAACATACCACCAACAACTTTCTTGTTCTCTTTCTTAGCGGTTACATAGAAAGCTAATGCCGCACTTGGAAGACCAAACATTACTACAGGGAAGAAACCACTTAGAATACGTCCCGCAGATGGGTCACCCGCGAAGAAACGTGAGATTTCACCAGTAACCACTTGACCAGTAGCAGGATCTGTATAGTTACCAAATACAAACCAAACCATACTGTTAAGAATGTGGTGCAGACCAAGTGGAATCAATAGACGGTTAGCAACACCATAAACGAATTCGCCAGGTACGCCACTCGTTAGGATCCATTGACCTAAATGGTTAATACCATCTTGAACAGGAGGCCATATAACACTGAATGCAAAAGCAAGAATCAGTGCAACTAAACCGGTAATGATAGGAACAAAACGTTTACCACCAAAGAAGCCAAGGAACTCTGGCAATTTGATTGCATGGAAACGGTTATATAATAGACCCGCACAGACACCAATAATAATACCGCCAGCAACACCGGGATCAACATCAGCATTAAGCGTCTTAATTGCAGCCATCATAATGAAATAACCAACTGCTGCGGCAATCGCTGCTGCTGCTGAATTATCTTTTGAAAAACCACCCGCAACACCCATTGCAAATAGAAGCGCTAAGTTGGTAAAAACCGCCTGACCACCCGCTGCAATAAAAGGTATATTTAATAGATCGGGTTGTCCAATACGCAATAAAATACCAGCAATAGGCAATACTGCGATTGGAAACATTATCGCGTTTCCGAGCTTTTGGAAATGTCCAAGAATACTCATTCCCTTCTCCATATCATTACATCAAAATTAATAAACAACATATGTCGTTTAAGCATGTGCTAACCATACAGTAGTTAGCTAAACTTAGTTTAAGATAAACATTAAGTTTTCTTAATGTTTGCACCTTTTCACGTGATAGCCTTCACAAATTGAGAAATATCACTAAAACACCCTCATAAAACTTACAAAATTTACATTATTACAACCGATAATTTTGTAAATACTCTGCATTTAAATTATTATTTCATTGTTAATAAGTTGAGAAACATGAACATCACCTGACAAATAAGTATAGAAATTGTTGTTCAACGATTTTCTTAATGACATTTTGTGTTATTTATGCGAAAAAGGCAGCCGTTTTAAATCATGAAAAACTGTCAATTTTATGACAGTCGACAGTTTTTTTTATGGCTTACTTAATTATTATTACATGACAAGATAGAACGCTCTCGATGATGACTTTTATATCTAAAAAATTACCTAATTTTTTCGCATTAGGTTTATTTGCTATATTGCTATTTATTGCAATCCATATTGTTCCAGTCTCAGCATTAACGACACCGGTAAGTAATGCAGCAGGTATTTCATTTGCCTTATTAACTGGCAGTGCTGGCAGTCCATTCTTCCTTATTACCGCTGCATTATTATGCCTGACACCTGTTTTCATGCGATTACCAAAGAAAACCATCACTAAAGTATGGATTCAATTTGGTATTTTATTAGTGTTAAGTTTTGTCACTAAAACAGTATTAAAACATGAAACCGCTATTCCTCGCCCTTATACCTATGAATTACAACGCTTACATTTAGTTGATTCTCCGGCCGCTTTCTATGCGTTAGATTCAGCTGCTAAAGATAACGTTGTAAAGGAAGCGGGAGTTTATGTTAGTCCTTGGCGTTTACGTAGTTGGGAAGGTGAAACTAACTACTCATTCCCATCAGGTCATACTATTTTTGCTGCTATCTGTGTTTTATTCTGGGGCGGTTTCTTTATTCGTCGAGGTAAATATCTTTTAGCTGGTGGCCTAATTATTTGGGCAACAGGCGTTGGTATTAGTCGTTTATGGCTTGGTATGCACTTCCCTTCTGATGTAATGGGTTCCATACTTTCAGCAGCAATACTTTATTTCTTTATCCCTGAATGGGACGAGAATGCAAAGAAAAACAAAAAATAATATCGAACAATAAAAAAGGCTCATAGCATAATGCGATGAGCCTTTTTTCTAGAATAAATAGCAATACCTCACATCTAATCTAACTGATGCTTGGTGTATGTTCGTATTCAACAATAAGCTGATTACCAACATACGTTACTTTCTTAATCTCACCATCAAAGATAAACGTATTTTTGATTATTGAATTAGCTAACGATCCCTTTTGCACGGCTTCACGTAACGAAGGCAGAATCAACACCGGATCAATATTTAAAATACCGCAAAAATCATTAACAAACTGCTGTTGAATAACAGAATCCCCTCGCAGAATGTCTGAAAATTCAAGTTGCGTTAACTCCAGCTTTTTCGCCATTTCTATTTGAGTTATACGCATTTTTGCTTTGTAGCTCATCCATGTGTCGTGCAAAACTCGACGATCTTTTTCAGTATATTGCATCTTCTTTCCTAAAAGCGCATTTAATACATTGAATAAACCCAACGTTATTCATCACAGTGCGCAAGGATGAATTTAAACGAATTGATTTTTTTATCCATAAATTAGCTGTAAGAATATGTGTCAGACATTCATGTAAGCAATGTAATATAGGTGTATTTAATACTTTATTACAAGTTATTCATTGTTGTATGGCGTATTAAACCTATAATGCAAAAAATCATTAAAGAGTAAGTTAATCTAAAAATGCGACGTCATTGGTTCTATTTTATTGTTCATAGCGTACTTATCATTACTGTATTAACCAATACAGCATATGCGTACACCTCAACAATAATGCCAATCACCCATTGTAATGATGTAGAACTTACTCATTGTTGTGATAATACAACAACTGTAACCAACACTCTTAGCACTCATTGTTATGATGACTGTAATGACAATGATTGTTCATCACAACATCAGCCAGCATTGTTATCTAACTTTAGTTTTCAATCCTTTCGTAGTACCGAAATACTCACAAATGAATTATGCCATTCTCCTCGTTATTATCATGAACCATTACTAAAACCACCGATGGCGTAAGTGCTTCGCTATATTTATCCACTTACTTACATCATTTATTTGCAGCCATAGTTTAATGGCATGCATCGCGTTATTTAGGAATGTTATTATGATCATCAAACGTACTTTATTAACTTGTGCTCTTTTCGTTTCAGCAACAACGGTTGCGGCAACTACACACACAAAAACAGTAACAACAGCACCTATTATCAAAGGCACGAATTATTTATCACCGTATTGTGGTTGCTGTAAAGAATGGGTCGCACATATGAAAGATAATGGCTTTGAGTTAGAAAACGTTTATCAAGAAAATCTCACCCCCACAAAAATCAAACTAGGCGTATTACCTGAGTATGCGTCTTGTCATACCGCTCAAATTGAAGGTTATACTTTTGAAGGTCATGTTCCTGCGGCTGATATCAAACGTTTTTTAGCGAGCAAACCAACAAGAATGAAAGGCTTGGCTGTTGGAGGAATGCCAATGGGATCCCCTGGTATGGAATATGGTGATAAGAAAGACAGCTATAACGTAGTCGCGTTTGATGATAAAGGTCGCACGATGGTGTGGGCTAAACATAATTAATCACGATCACCCATTCACTTGTCATTAAATAGCAATAATAAAACAAAAAAGCCCGTTGACCTTGCTTATACTCAAAGAGATAAACACATCAACGGGCTTATTTATTGGATTCTGTTACTGAAATAATGCTCGATTAGGATCATCATTTTCAGCCCACTCGGGATCTAATTCGCGTTTTTCAAAGTAAATTTGTAAACCATTAAAATAGGTAAAAGCAGTTAACTCTGAATCTTTACCAAAATGCTCAAAAAATACGTCTTCGTGATCCGCTAACTCGACTAGTGTTTGAATACCGCGTTCTAATGCCCATTGAATCGCAGGCGGTGCAATAATGGTACGGTACAGCATCAATTGTTTAATATCAGCCAACGCGACTTTATGTAGTTCTTTCGTCGAACGATGTGATACTTGTGTATTAGCCTGCTCTTCTGCCAATAACGCCCGTAAACTACCAAGACTTGACTCACGCTCTGCCGGTGAATAGCCATAAGTCGTTTTACAAAAACGTAAGGCATAGGTCATTTTTTCACGCCCGACCAGCTCTATCACTTGTTCTAAATAAGGCTGAGGAATAGCATACAACGCTGCCAACTGAGTCACTGCGTGATTTAAACTCGTATAAATTATGCCATCAAATTCAAATTGAAATGTCGTCGTCACATCATAGCAAGGCAAGCCATCAATGTTGATTGGCCATCCCGCGTAATTGACTCGATCTTTAGCAATTTCAAACATCTTCCAACCACTAAAACGAAAACCTTCAAGAGCTTTACCCTCCATTTCAGACGATTCAAGTTCTTCTTTGGTCCAGTTAACCCCAATTTGTAGATGTTTATGGTATTTCTTATGCAGTTGCTGTTTCACTTTGTCGCGCAGTAAATCTAAGCTACTGACCTTTACAGCATTAGCAAAAGTAAAACACTCTTGGCAACACGGCAGCATAATCGGCAAAGTTTGATTATCATAATTTGGGACAGCCATAAAAGCATGGCTATCAAAATACGGTTCACCGCAAAACCAGCAGGTATGACGGTAATTAAAAGGCACATCAATATTATGGTATGAAGAAGTCATTTATCTGCTATTTATAAGTTAAAGTACGTTGAGTATTATGCAAAGACTGCCACCGAACAACAAGGTTATTTGTAACGAAGGTTATCCGTCATTTTATCGGCTAACTGTTGAAACAACGCTATCTCATCGAGACTAATGTTTTTTGTTATTTTTTCCTGCATCGTATTATCAATAATCGCCAGTTTGGCGACAATCTCTATACCACGATCAGTAACACATAAATACGAACTTCGCTTGTCTGTTGGATGGGCTACCTTAGTAATAAATTCTTTATCTATTAATGTGTTAACTAACCGTGTAATTTGTGCTTTATCTCGTTCTAACACTGTTGCTATATCAATAGCGGTACACGGTGTTATTTTATTAATGATCTTAATTACTCGAACATGCATCGGTGTAATATCCAGATCAAGTTGTTCAATATGCTCATGTAATTGACGTTTTAACGCATGTACCAATTGAAATAAATTATCTAGCGTTTTGTTATTAACCATTATATTTCCGCTATGTCCAAGGATTATATAGTTGACAATATCAATCAAATCTAAGTATAGTTGATATTATCAACTATGTTTATGTTTATTTCAAATAAGAGTACAATTATGCCTAATAAAAAAACCTATCGTATTACCATTGAAGAAGTAGAGTCTCCGTCATCTACTGCCCAAACCATGCAATTTGAATTTCAAGATAGAGAAGATCTGTTTAAGATCGTTAAAAACTTGAAGGAAGGCTGTGAGTTAGATGCAACGCAAGCAACAAGAGTCGGTGTTGCTCTGCGATTATTAGGCCCGGTTATGGTGATGAACCGCAAACATCCACTTTTTGCTGACTTTATGCCCCACTTTAAAACATTTATGCAGTCACTTAAAAATACCGTTAAACAATCATTAATCGATAAGTGATTTCATCAGCTGAAATATCTTTCTTGGGGAGGTAAAAATATCAATACCGAGACTACATTGCGCATAATATTAAACTACTCATTAATTAATGTTGCAGCAGTCTGAATATTGATTTTATTCTCTTGCTAATGATCTTTTTTTAAATACACTCGCGCGATATTTATTTTATCCGTGATCCTTACATGAAAAAACTAATGGTTAGCTCAATGTTAGCCTCAACACTGTTATTAAGTGGTTGTGTTACTTTCCCTACTACAGAATCAGCCAACGTTGATGTTATTTGGGATGATGTGAAAGCTGTTGAAAATTGTCAACGCCTAGGGATTGTATATGGTTCAGAAGGTCATTTTTATGACTATTGGTTCCATGCGGATAAAGACATGCTCTGGGGAACAATAAACCAAATGCGTATTAAAGCCGCTGCATTAGGTGCAAACACCGTGTATCTCTATCAACCACTTGGTTTTTCTACTTCAGTAACCATGTTTGCTAATGCTTATTTATGTCAGCAACCAGTCGTTACTTCAATCGTTAAACCTGAAATAATACCCGCTGTTAAATAACAACATAACAGGCATTGGTTTCGCATTCTTGTGCCAAATTCTGAATTTATGACCGCTAAATTTAGGACAGCCATTGTTTGTAATGACTGCCCTAACATTAACTAAGGTTTCTGTGATAACACGGTTGTAATGTCTTGAGCATCATGACGCTCAGGCAATTGTTCCCATACTTCGCCCCAAGTACGATTAACAATGCGTCCTCTTTGTACCGCAGGGCGATTAAGTATCATTGTTGCCCAGCGTTGAACATGAGTATAACTTACCACATCAAGAAACTCGCTCGCATTATAAAGATGGCCTAATACTAAATTGCCATACCACGGCCACATTGCGATATCCGCAATACTGTATTCATCACCTGCAATATATTGATGAGACGCAAGCTGTTTATCTAACACATCTAATTGGCGTTTTACTTCCATCGTAAAACGATTAATTGGGTATTCTAGTTTTTCATCTGCATAAGCATAAAAATGACCAAAACCACCACCAAGATAAGGTGCTGAACCTTGTAACCAAAATAACCAGTTCATTACTTGTGTACGATCGTTAATTGACGGAGGTAAGAACAGGTCAAATTTTTCAGCTAAATAAAATAAGATTGAACCAGACTCAAAAATATTAACCGCTTGACCTTGTGAATGATCCACTAATGCTGGAATTTTTGAGTTAGGGTTAATATCAACAAAGCCAGAAGAGAATTGATCACCTTCAGAAATATTAATCAAATGCGCGTCATAATCAGCGTCAGATTTACCCGCCGCTAACAACTCTTCAAGCATGATCGTTATTTTTTGTCCGTTGGGTGTCCCCATAGAATAAAGCTGCAATGGATGCTTACCTATCGGTAGTGCCTTATCATGTGTAGCACCTGACACGGGACGATTGATCTGTGCCCATTGACCACCATTGTTATTATCAAATTGCCATTGTTTAGGTGGAATGTATTGATTTGTCATGTTAACTCCTAACAATTGTTATTTGTTTACTAATAGTCGAGTTGATCGCATTATTGTTTATCTGCAATGATCATATCAATAAGATCCATCATTGAATTTGAATACATTTTTGGTTTTAAATACAACGGATTATACGGTACACCCGTTCTATCAATATAAGCAGCATTCAAGCCTACCGATAAAGCGCCATGTGTATCCCAGTCATGAGTTGCGACTAAACATAATTGGTCTATCGGTTGTTGTAATTTTTGAGCCGCAAATTTATAAACGGTAGGATCAGGTTTGAAACTTCCTGTCTCTTCTACAGAAATAATGTCATCGAAATAGTCAGTTAATTGTGCATATTCCATTTGTGTTGCAATGAGGGTTAATGATGAATTAGATAAAACGACAACTTTAAACCCGTGTTGGCGCAACTTACTAAGTGCTGGCTTTATATCAGAATAAGGCGATAAATTTGAAAAAGTGCCAAGTAACTCGGTTCGCTGGCCTTTTGTTAATTGAATCTTATAATTAGCAGCCACCGTATCAAGAGTAATACGGGCTAGCTCTGCAAAATTGCTTTTAACTGTTGTCGTAATACAGACCGTAGAAAGATGCAGTAACTTTGAAAACCAGAGAGACAACGCATCTTCGCTACCAAAAGCGGCCTTAAATATTGGCTTTAAAGCCCCTAAATTTAAAACCGTCTCATTTATATCAAAAAGTATCACTTTCTTGTTCATATAATTACTCTTTACAATAAGTTAAAACGCATAAACGATATCCTTATCGTAGAGTAACTATACTTAACATTGATAATTCAACTTGTCCAATATTCTATATACCGATTAATTAGATGATATATTCTAAAAGCAAAGTGACAGATTTTACTGCGCAGCATCCCTGATGTGCGATATATTCTATTTTATAATAGATCACCGTATTGACGCGTTAGATATCAGCCTTATATTTTTTGACTACTCGACACTTAGAAAATGACACGTCTAACATATTTACAATCAATCCCTATTAAATATATCGCTATAACTACACGAATATCCTTAAATATCAGGTTCTAAACCAAAAAACACTCGACATAATAATGCCGAGTGTCATAACTAATATTAATATGATTTACCCCTTGGGTGGATATGGATCATTTCCGTGACTATCTTTTTCTGCAATTTTACCGTCTTTATTATGAATCACTAATTCTGATTCTTGATTCAAACTAATCGTTCTTGCACGATCGACAGCTTCTTGCTTCGTCTCAAAATGACCTGAAGATCTTTGTCCTCCACTTTGTTTAATATCCCAACCACCGTCAGAGTTTGAAATTACATGGGTACTTTTTTTTGTCATCATCACCCTTTTTTGTATTTGGTATGAGCACATTTAGGACAAGGTGGAAGTGTGTCAGTATGATCATCTAAATCAACTCGTTGACCACATTTTTCACAATAATAAGCACCTTTACCCGGTTTTTCTCCCGTTGTTGCCATTATATCTTCTCCATATTGAATCAAGGATATACCCATCAAAACTACTGGATATAATGTCATTATGCTCTTAAAAATAACGGTGTTTTGCGAAGTCACTCCAAATTATCTTCATAAGAGCACTCTGGAAAGATCACTCTGGACAGCCAAATCTTTTACTATTGAATAGTGCCCTAAAAAAATAAAATATTTCAGGATCGACAAAAACCACAATCCTGATGATAATCGCGGTATTTCGGCCTAAAAATAAAAAGTGAAGATAATTTCTTCCTTATCTATCCGATAATAATTTTTCGCTTAATAGTTCGATTTTTTTCTGCTGTTCTTGGACAACCTTTACAAGCATATATATTAATGGTGTTGATTTATCAACTAAACAATCTTGAATTTTATTACCGTTAGCTAAAGTTAAATCACCAATATTACCAACTAAAGAAGGAAATACTTTTTGTAAATCTGATGCTAATAAACCAATTTGTTTATTTCCAGTAATCTTAGAATGATAAGTACCTATACGCAATTTCATAAAATCCGCAGTATAATCCCTAGCATCGGTAAAATCTGTTTTAGTTCTTGGATCAGATATCACACCATAAGAGCCAGTTGCATTTAATACTGAACCATCAGCCTCAACTGTATATTTAGTTGTGTGATGACGATCTTTAACATAAAAAGGTTTATAGTCAGGAAGATCTTCCACCATCCAAACACCATAACCATAGCCACCATTAGCTAGCTCTGAGCTACTAGGTAAAACAATATAGCCATATTCAGTATTATTTTGACGATATTCCCCCCCTCCAGCTAAATTGCCACCAATAACTGTTTCTTTATTTCGAAAAGATACTGAATAATTAAACTTATAATCAGTAATATCAATGGTTACCGGGCAATTACGTGAATATTGAAGATACCCATCGTTATCCATAATATGAGATAACTTTTTCTCATCGTCTCCTTTTCCTACCACATGCTCAATAACATGAGTATTTATATTCACTGTGCCATAAGAACCAAAAACTTGCTTCCCATATTGAACATTTGGAGATCGAGTCGCATCAATTTCAACATCACCATTAACAAATTTGACATTTTGACCTAAAATAATTCCCCAGCGAGATACATGCGTAGCGGCTTGAAAAACTTCAAAATCTGTATTTGATATTTTTAATGAGTTATGAAACACATTCTCATATGAACCAGAAGTGATAAAATCAATTACTTCTCCACTCATTCCTTCAAAGGCACAGTTTTGCATGTGCACATCACAAGCTTCAAATTTACCAGCACTTATGCATAGATGACCTCTAATCCCTTCCAAAAAAGTCGTTGTAGTAAGATTATCATCTGAATATAACGGCTGTTTAAACCACACTGGATAATTAACATCGTAAAAATTAAAACCAATAGAATGATAATAACTACCTGAACTACGTCCATCTATAGATGCTGCTGGTTGAAAAACAACACAAGAGTATCCTCCTGAAAATGATATGTTTGTAGATACATAACAAAATTGTTGAGATCCTAATTGTGATTGATTCATATCATTCGGAATAAAACCAATATGCAATACATTTCGAAAACCAGATGAAAAAGCACCAGTACCACAAATTCGAGTAAAATTATTAGACGCACGCAAAATAATCATATTATTTGATAACGCTCTAATTTTAGTGCCCGAACTTAAAATAAAACAAACACCTTGTGTTTGTGATTGACCTTGTGCTGGCGTAAACGGCACATGCCAACCAGTTTGATAACCATCATCTTGTCTTAATACAGCATCAACACCATAATCATGATCACCTAAAATAATATCACCACCTCCGTGTGCTTGTACTTTCCGAATAAGTTCATTCATTTCTCTGGATGAGCATTGGCGATTTTTTATATAATCAGGTGCATAATATTGACGAGTATTAACATTTGTCGTCTTCCCTAACTGTCGTAAATCCCGAAAACTACCATCTGAATTTATATGGCAAAGATTATATATCTTATGTTTATAACCATTACTATCTACATAATCGTCTACTCGTTGCTTACTTGAACTAAAGTTCAATATCGCTTTTTTTTCACCAAAATCTAACTCTTCATAATAAACATCTACATAAATATATTTATCATTAAAAAAATCAAGTATTTTATCTGCATTTAATTTAATTCTCATGCCATCTAAATATACAGAACCTGCTTTTATTTTTACACTCTCTTTGTTTTTTGTAACTAAAAAACTATCATCAACAAACCAATCTTTACCATTTTGATCAATAACCATTTGAGATAAATTATAATCAATTTGATCAATACGCTTTGCTGTATTAAATTGCCAACTTTTAGGGTCATTTGTAATATTAGTAATTTTAGCTAACCCTTTATAATCTAAAATAATAGATTGTATTAAAACTCCAGCGTTTACTGTTTTTACAGTAACAGAAGGATAATTAACTGCAATAATTGCATCATATTTAGTAGAATATAAACCCACCCAATTAAATACAAAACCACCAATATTATTAGAAAGTATTGCCGTAAATATTACAGAATTATCATTAATACGAGCTTGTTCAGTAACATCAGCACGATAAACGATTTCATCGTCATTAATATTTTCATTTTCATTAGGAAGATCACTTCGATATGGTTTATAACCAAATATGATTTTATCACATATTATTATATTCCCATTATCTCTTAGTTTAGAAAAAATAAGTCTACCACTATCTGTTATAATAATATTAGCTGGATCTTTTTTATTGTTCTCTTTTTTAGCTACTACAGTATAAACTTCCCCCGCAGAAGCAGAGCTACCTACAACTACCCCGCCGACCAACATTGATGAATTTTTAATAAATGAACGCCGAGAAAGACTAGAGTTATTTTGCTTCAAGATTATATACCTATTAAGAATAAATAATAATTATATATAAATCACTTTAATCTATATATCAAGAATTAAATATAAAATATAAAAATTCACAACCGCAAATGTAAAAATAGCACATATATTATAAAAATATATGTGCTATAATTTGTAATTATTTTTTAATAAAACTCATAAGTTAACAATTATAATGTCATATATTCTATAGTTATTGTCACTATTAACATAACTATAGTAAATACATCCAAATTTATAACTTACGTATTTTTAACTATCATGATATTTTTAATTAACACAAATATTAAACATAAATTTAACGTCACAACAATATTTATACATATGTTTAAATTAACATCTTAGTTTACAAAGCGAAAAATAACACTCAATAATCAGTGATTACCTTATAAGTAAGATCTCTTTCATAAATGGATTTATAATATAAAATATTTATGAATTAGTTACCCAGAATATATCGTATAAATATAGCGCTCTTATCATTGGCATCAAAATTATCTTTAGATAATTTCACACATGAATTCGATAATTCTTCAAAACTGTTTTTGTCAAATGATGATAACTGTATAATTTTCTTACTCATAGAAAGATAATCACCATATTCAAAAATAAAACCATTGATACCATCAGTAACACTATCAATACAACCTGGTACATTATAACATAAAACAGGTATACCCAGAGCATTTGCTTCCATGACAACAACAGGAAAACCTTCTCTTCGCGATGGTAATATAAGAACATTCATTTTATCAATATACTGCATGATTGGTTGTTTAAAACCATGAAAAAAAACCTGTTCTTTAAATTTGTTTTTGAATTTTAAAATATCTTCCCCATTTAATGATGATGGATTAGATGGGTATATATCGCCAAAGAAATGAAATTCAAACTCAAATCCTTCTTGATTTAAATCACCTATAATCTTAAATAAATCATCAACACCTTTCTGTCTTATCAGTCTACCAACATAACAAATTTTGATTTTATTGTTTAATATCTCATTATTATTATTTTTATATTTCTCTAATTCAATACCAATACCATTTAAAACCAAATCACCTTTTTTACCGAGTTTAGAATATTCATCGCCATTCATAAATACTCTTTTAACTGATATTAATGATACGATTTTTTTGATGAAATAAAGAAAACGATGATTTAACTCACCTAATGTACCTAATCCTTCAACAACTACAGTTACTTTATTTCTAAAAAGAAAAAGTATCGGAGATAATAAAATTGAACAAGCTAAAAAATGTGATATGATCACATCAGCCCATCGACCTAATGTTAATAATTCTTTATATAAAAAGAACGTACTAAGTCTACTTTTTTTTATCAATACTAATTCAACACCAATTTCTTTCAATTTTTCCTCAGATAGATAATCATCAGATACTGATAGTAATTTAACTTTATGTCCTTTACTAATTAATGATTTAATATAATTAAATCTAAATAAGTAAGCTGTTTTTGTTGAATTATGTAGAATCAATATTTTTTTCATTTTATTTGCTCTGATATATTTTCAACCATGTTTTTGTAATCGCCGAAATAGAATAATGATTAATAATTCTATCTCTTCCTTTTTTTATTAATTTGTCTTTTTCTTCTTTTGGTATAGTTAATGCAGTTATCATCGCATCAGCTAAAGCTTTAGAATTTTGAGGTGGGACAACAAAACCGCCATCACCAACACCTTCTTTTACTCCACCACAATCAGTAGCAACAACTAAACACTGCGTTAATAATGCTTCAGCCGTAACCAAACAAAAACCTTCATATTCTGATGACAAGACAAAACAGTCAGCAGCAGAAAGCCAACATTCAACATCACGTTGTAAGCCAAGGAATGTTACAAAATCATCTAAACCTAGTGTTTTCGTTAATTGTTTTAATTCTTGCTCAAGATAACTTTGTCCAATAATAGCAAGCTTAATTTTTTTACCCTGTTCAACGGCATGTTTTACAACAATAACCATTGCATTTAACATATTAGGATAATCTTTCTGTTCTTCTAATCGTCCAACAGCTAAATATAGAAACGTATCATCATCAATACCTAATTCTTGACGTTTTAATGTTCTTGCTTGCTGTGAAAAAACAAATTTTTTATCATCAAATCCATTACCAACAGTAATCATTTGATTTTCTTTTACCGCACCAGATTTTACAAAAGCTTCTACTGCTTCATCGCTAACATTTGTATTAATATCAGCTAAAAAATTTGTATATTTATATGCTAGGATTCGCCCTTTACCGCCTTCATTTGTATTATGAGCAGTACATACTAATCTTGGCATTTTCGTGAACAATCTTAATAGTCGAGCAAACATATTACCGTGAATCATGTGGCTATGAACCACATTCGGAGCAAATTTTTTCACTACAAAATGACAAGAGTAAAGCGCTTTGAGTAGGCCTAAAAATGTTTTTTCCATGCCGAGATCGACAATTTCAATATCAGGATTTTTAGGTTTAACATCTTGTTTTCCTGTTAATGAAATTATCATAATTTGATTACCCAAATCACATAACTCATCAGCTAAATCGCATATCTGTCGTTCAGCTCCCCCCATACCTAAGTCTGTTGTAATAAAACAAATTTTATTTTTCATTATTTAATAACTTCATCCATAGATTTATAATAGGTTCAATAGCAAATTCTGAACGGCATTTATTAATAGCAGCTTGACTATATTTTGCATACTCTGAATCATTATCAAAAACTGTAAATGCTATTAATATTTTCTCTGCTAATGATGAAATATCACCATCTTTTGCTAACCAACCACACGTTGAATCAATAATTTCTTTCGGACCCGTTTTACAATCAAAAGAAACCAAAGGTAAACCAGAAGAGATAGCTTCTAATAACACCATTGGTAACCCCTCAAAACGAGAACTCATGACATACAAATCAGCTAACTGATACTGCTCTTTCATGTCACTTACATGAGAAATCCATTCGATATGATTAGTTAAACCAAGCTTTTCTGCTTGTGCTTTTAATGCTGCCTCGTCTTCGCCACTACCGACAATACGTAACTTCCAGTCTTGTCGTTGCTTAATAACTAAAGCCCAAGCATCTAATAAAAAATCAAATCCTTTTTGATAAGTTAAACGTCCTGCTGAAATTGCAATTTTCGACTTTACCGATTGTCGAGGGAGACTTAATTCAAAAGATGCTGGATTTGAAATTGCCGTAATATTAGCGCGGCAACGAGCATTCTTTAACCAAAGCTTTTTATCTGTTTCAGTTAATGTAATAACATCATCACAACAAAATGCTGCAAGTTGTCGAGATATCTTTCTAAGTTTCAATCCTAGATCAACATTAAAATTGAAATGTTCCCAGCAAATATTCCTTATATTTATTCCCAAACAAGCAGGAACTGAATACAAGGCCAACATAGACTCAATATTAATTAGTATATCAATATCATTTGACTTAATATATTTTCTTAATTTAGCAATTACCTTATGGTAATGTTTTTTGAATACCAATTTATATTCAAATAAGGTATCTTTTTTAATATCGTCATTTAGTGGGAATGCAGAATGCTCCCCATCATATAAGCTTAAAAATTGCACTGAAAAACCCTTTTCAGACAATTGATTAGCAATAATGGCAGCAACTCTTTCTGTACCACCAGTACGGTTCAATGAACCGGTAAAAAAAACAATTTTTTTCATCACTTATTCTTAATAACAAAATATGAAGCTTGAATCCATCGAATAATCGTTTTAGCTAATGCTACTGGATTACTTAAAAAACAACGAAGAGGAATTTTTTTTAACATCGCTGAACGAGAAATTAAATGCCCTTTCGCATGTTTCTCTAAAGCAGAACGACTCAATCTATTATCACCGTGATCATCAAAGAAAAAACCCAAAAATTTATTAACATATAAAAACTTATATTTCGTTGATATTGTTGAATAAAACCAGATTTCAGGAACAAATTTAATCTTATCGTTCACAGGATATAGATAGTCCTTTAAAATATTCGTTTTGAAAATATCAATTCTCTCTCCAATAATTCGACTACCAAACTCATCAAACCATGAATTAATAGAATATTCATTATCAATAGAATAAGTACTATCTGCTGTTTGTGATGATTCGCGTTTAGATAAAGCCCGAATTCCGATAACTTCATCATTGTTTTCAATCATTGGAATATATTTTTCAAAAAACAATGCTAAAGAATCTTCAATTAACGCATCATCAGAATCAACACCTATAAAATACTTTCCATTAGCATTTAATACAGCACGATTCCAAGCTGATTGTTTACCTGCGTTTTCCTGATAGATATATCTAATTGTTATCTTGTTTTCTTCCTGAAATGCTTCAACGACTTTTTTTGTAGAATCAGTTGAACCATCATCAACAATCAGCCACTCAAAATCACGATAACTTTGCGTTAATAAACTGTTATAACATTTAATCAAATGAGCATCTCGATTAAACGTTGGAGTAAATATTGTTAACATTTTATCTTATCCAAAAAGGTACATAAGCATAGACAATGCCTGAGGATAAGTTCTTATAAAAATTAAGAACAAATACAACAGCAATTGCTAATTGAAATATATAGTTTCCAAGCAACGACTTTTTCATAAAAATATCATATAAAATTGCCGGAAAAAAAATAAATCCAGTAAAACATAGTAATTGCATTCTCATTAATATAGGGACACCATTAAATACTAATGCGATGCAAGTTGACCCTAACATTGATATATAAAGATATTTATAACCAATATTTCTCCTTTCTTTCCTATTGTAATAAAAAGCTAATAAAACAGCCAAAACGATAGAGAAAATGAAATTCACGCCTAATGTTGCACCATTTAAATCGTTAGTCCCCTGGTATCGTGTTAATTGAGATGGCATAAATGGTAAAGTTATTAAATAATTCGCAGGCTTTAATATCGATAAAAAAGCGCAAATAGAAATAACAAATAATGCAAACTTAATATTGTACAATGTTTTTTCATTAACAAATCGTACAACCAATAAAACACCAAATACAATTAATGATGTATTATGGAACAACACAGCAATATAAAATAAAAGAAAGCTTTTATATGGCTTATTATCTAACATTTTTAGTATTGATATTGCAGATAATAAACATGCAAAACACAATCTAATTTGAGTAAAGTCTCTGAATAATAAAAACATAGATACATATATAAAATATGATATTATTCTAAATTTACCAGGGATATACTCGAATATTATATAAAGTAAAGCAATTAAACATAAAAGATTAAATACAAATCTAAACTCAAAAAAATCTAAACCACAAATACTAGCAAGTTTTTCTAGAGATAAGAAACCTACTTCCTGTCCTATCACAGATGAATATTTCGATATTTCGCCAAAAGGTATATTACGAACAACGTTAAATACAGAATGATATACTAATGCATCACGATCAACACCTAGCCCTCTAGACGAAACAATACCATAAACAACAATAGCAGCAATAAAAAGACAAATTCCATTTGCCTTTTTATTGATACAAGAAATACTTAATAATGTAATTATTAAAAATGGTATAACATCATAAATATAATCGAACTGATACATATTAGAAATCATTAATATTAATAATGTTAATTATTTCGTATAATGTGAGAATTCACAATTAATACTAGACTTTTGATCAATACCATTAACAATGAATCCTGTAATATCTATATCATTTTTTAAAAATATTTTTTTCAAAGTCATGATCTCTTTTTGAGATGTTTTACTAAAATAACCAACAACCAAACGTAATTTACAATATTCACTAATAAGCACACTATCTGACATAGCTAAACTTGCTGGAGTATCAACAATAACTATATCGTAATCAGATGATACTTTAGTCATTAAAGATTCAAGTTTAGGTGTCATTAACAATTCAGATGAGTTATCAACAAAACTACCACAACAAATAACATCAAGATTATTAACCAATTGACTTGATGTTATAATTGTGTCTACTGTGATATCCCCTTTTAAATAATCACTTAATCCAAGTGTAGCTTTTATTGAAAAAAGATTGGCTATAGATCCATTTTTCATATTAGCATCAATAACTAATACTTTTTTTCCTGATTTTGCAAATAAGGTAGCTAAATTCGTAGTTATAAATGATTTACCAGCACCGATATCAGGACTACATAACATTACAATTTTCGCATCCATTTTTTTCTGTAAAAAATAAATATTAGTTCGCAATAATCGTAAAGCTTCAATAGCAATATCATCATGATGCCTAATTGCTAATAAATTAGTACCTTCATTTTTCTTATTTTTAACTATCTTTTTTTGATTTTTTGAATATGGAATATTTCCATATATTTCAAAACCAAGATCATTAATTTCATTAGTAGATATAATACCCTTTATCATCATATATCTTAAAAACACAATAACTGTTGATATAATAAATCCCAAGAATGTAAACATAATAACAATAAGCGTTTTTTTAGGCTTTATTGGCTGAGAAAAACTATGCGCACTATCTAATATAGTTACTGTACCTATCGCTGTTTGCTTAACAACACTTAATTCTTGCTCTTTTTGTTTTAATTGGTTATAAATTTGAGAATCAGACTTAACAACTCGAGTTAATCGTAATATTTCACGTTGAGTTGTTGGAAATTTATCAATCTTCTTACTAAGTCTTAATTTTTCAGTTAATAGTATTTTACGCTTATTTATCAAAGCAATATAAATCGGATGTTTTTTAGTGTATTTTGTTGCGATATTACTCTCTTCATACACTAACTCATTTAACTGAGTTTCAATATTTGTTAATGAACCTAGAGCTAATTTTGACTCTATACTAAGATCAACTGATCCATTACTTTCACGGTATTTTTCAAGCTTATTTTCAGATAAAATTAAACGTTTCTTTACTATTGGTATTTCCGCATGAAGAAAAGCCAAACTACGTTCTGCTTCTAATGCATAGCGTTTTTTATTAAATAATAAATAGTTATCACTAATATTAGCTAAAATATGTTGAATTTTATTTTTATTCGTTCCTGTTAATGATATTTCAAGTATACCAGTACCACCAATACTACTCTTACCTATTTCTTTTATCTGTAATCTACTTTGTAAATTAATGGCAGCTTGATAGCCATCAATTATATTGATATTAAAAACATCACCGTTCTTCGCGTTAATTGATGAAACCAAAATAGTTGAATCGGAATTTCTTTCTAACTTCCCAACTTCACCATTTGATTTCGTATTAGTTGCCATATTAGTTAATGTATAGCGACCTAATTTTTCATTAGTAACAACTAGTTTAAAATGTTCATTCTCATTTTTTATTGTTACTAATTTATCAATAGTTATAACTTTGGGATCTCGAGACAATCCAGCCACAATCGAATTAAAAAACGATGTTTTTTGTGGTGTCACAACTATTGTTAAATTTAAATCATCTATAGTTCTACGCAAAAAACCACGTGATTTAATAATCTCACTTTCAATAGTAGTACTTGATGATAATGAAAATAAATTAGCAATATTTTGGCCTAAATTACTTATTCTAGATTTATCACTATCAATTTTAAATATAACATTTGCCTGATAAACAGGTGTAGACAATCTTACATAACAAACACCCACAACAATAAAAATAGCCATACATAATATAATAAACCAACGATTATCTTTGATTATTTTAATATACTCAAAAATATCTATTTCATCTTTATCAATTATTGCAGTGTTTTTCATATCAGGCATAACCATAACAACCATAACAACCTAAATATCCATTATATTAATAATGGATATATTTTCATTATAAAACAAAAGCTATTAATTACATTTAAAAATATAACTAAAACAAATTAAGTACGACCTTCTTTATACATAATAACGATAAAATATCATGATTACAATCCTTAATATCCACTATAGTACATTTCAATATACTTTAATGTCATAAAAACCATACATATCAAATATAGATAATTAAAGGTTAATTCATAATAATATTAATTATATAGCCCGTGCTTTATAATACTATTAATTCAATATTAACAATAATCTTTCTTCGTCACTATTCGTAACCGATAAAAAACCATTTTATTTAGCACTCTAAATATTATTGCTTTTATATTCTTTGAATTTATCATCATTTGTATAGAAATTAATTTATTAGCTTTTTCTATTGTCTTTATTACATTTAAATGATCTAAATGATCAGCCCTAGCACATTTAGATAAAAATGATATGTATTGCTCAGCTAAAATTTTGGAGAAATAAATTTTGTCTTCGCTATATTTTTTTGAATATCGATTCAACCCAAATAAAGCATCATCAACATGAGACAGTTCAACAGTATTCGTTATGCTAAAATTTCGCATTCGATAATAAACAATTATACTATCTATCAATTTACATGTTGATGCTTTATATATAACTAAAGGTATAACTAATTGGTCTTCAAAACATCGACCACAATCAAAACTGATCCCTTCAAATAATGAATGTTTGAATACATACTGCCAGCAATAAAAATCAGTTTCTTCTGCAATATCATTCCGACTAATAAAAACATCATTGCCTGATGGTAAAGTTGATTTATCTATATCTTCACCATCTATAAACTTTTTATATTTAAATTTATAGAGATCAATTTTAGATGTTTTTATTTCTGCTATTATCTTATCAATAATTCCATTAGCTAAAATATCATCAGAATCTAAAAAAGTAATATATTTTGAAGATGACTCCTTCAAGCCTATATTTCGAGTGGCTGATATACCTTGATTAACTTGATTAATATATTTGAATTGATATTCATTATTATATTTTTCTATTATCTCATTTGATCTATCTGTAGATCCATCATTAATCAAAATGACTTCAACATCATCATTGATTTGATCAAAAACGGATTTTAAACATTCATCTAAATATAATTCAACATTGTATACAGGAATAATTATTGACAATAATTTAGGCATATTCGCCTCCAATAAATATTTTACGTAAAAGATTTTTTCTAGCTACTACTATTAATAGTATTATAAAACTTAATAATTCAACAAAAACAATTGAAGCAGCACCACCAATAGCACCATATTTATGAGATAAGTAATAACATAATGGAACGTGAATAACAGCAACGATCATTGGTAATATCGTATACTCTCTCTTATATCCATGAGGTAATAATATATAATTACCCAATACAGTTGATTCAAGGGTTAATAATATTGTAAATGAAAGTATCATTAATACTCCACCTGCACTTTTATATTCCGAACTATAAAAAATAGATACAATTTCTTTATTAAAAGCAAATATGAATAAGATAATTGCTATCGACAAAATGCCTTGAATGACAAAAGTCATTTTTATTACTCGATAAGCTTCTCGAGTATCACTCATTAATAACTTATTAACTCGAGGATAAATCACATTCCCCATAATGAAGAAAACACCAAGTACAGCACCTCTTAATCGATCCGCTGCAGAAAATAAGCCAACCTCTGTAATACTAGAAGATAGACTTATAATAATAGTTGTACTCATTGTATATAAGCTTATTGCAAAAGATGCTAAGAATATTGGTGATGCTTCATGGATTGATTTATAAATTGATAGCTCTTTATATTTAACCGATACTAATAACTTATTTTTAACAATATAAATTATTGCGAAAAATCCAACAATAAAGTTTGTTGATGATTGAATAAGAATAGCAATACCAATATCTGAATTATCTTTTACATAAATAAAAAACAGAGGTAATGATAATAATTTAGTAACCACCATTAAAAAAGAAATTACGGGTATTTTTTCTATTCCTTGAAAAAACCACATTGGTAATAGAACAGTTCCTACTAACATTAGTATCGAATAATATAATGTTGAAGAAAATATATGGTTAACATTAGATGATACTAAGACAACAATTGCCAGTATAGATACTAAACATAATGTTATTTTTGCAATCATTGTTTCATAAAAAACAATCGACAATTTTTTTTTATCGTTTTGAATCTCTGCTATTTTTTTTGTTGCTGATAAATTAAAGCCAAAATCAACTATCATTACAAAATATTGTATTGTTGATAAGGTTAAACCATATTTACCAAACCCTTCTATACCTAAAACTCGGCTTAAATATGGTAATGTTAACAGTGGTATTAAATAATTACTCCCTTGAACAAATAACAAAGAAATCATACTTTTTAACATAAAATCACTACTTTATAAAATAAAATCCAGAAATATTCATTAAACACATAACTGCATAACTAATTTTTTACTTACTATATTAATGATACTTAGTATTAAAAAATATATACTTTTATAAAATATTAGTATGTTAAATACATTATTAATTAGATAACAAACTGAATCATAAAAATAGCTATTCTATCAGCCAGAGAGCTTCCCTTCAAGTTATTGATACTTATTTTAAATTTAAAAATACGTATTAGTTATAAAATTTTACTTATTAAGTATAATTAAAAATTATATTTAAATCCTTTATTATAATCACCGTCAATTATATATCTAAATAAAACATCTATTACCAATTAATTCCAAAAACTTCATCTCATAAATATTTAAATAATATAATAACAATCATAATTTTTGTTTTAAATATAAAATTACGATACGTGGAAAATAATCTCAAAGAACCTATTTTTACACTTCAAGCAGGATCTTTCTAACTAACATATCAATCTCCTATCGTAATTCACGGCAATTCGCACCATTATCGCAATTACGTACTTGTAGTATGAGGCCATAAAGCGGTAAAATATGTGCCCTCTTTTAGTCATGAGAATGTTTAATGTCAGAACAGAAGCGAAAGGCCCTCAAGAAAATTGCAAAATGCCTTGAGTTGGGTAATTCAGCAAATGTGAACGAAGCAGCCCAAGCCATTCGTATGGCTCACCGCCTCATGCTCAAATATGGTCTAGAACAAGACGATATTGAATTTATTAAGATGGGCAAAACCAAGTCAAAAACATTATTACCCACGGATATTAGCTCTCAAATTCTAAAAATCATTCGTGGTATTAATCGTCGTTTTGGGGTTGAGTGTGTTCTTACTAATTACAAAGGCTTAAAACAAGCGGAGTTTATTGGTGCTGCTGAACGGGCAATTTTTGCTGCATTTGCATTTGATATTGTTTACCGAGAGATGAACCAGCAGACAGGTCAATTTCGTAATAGTTTTGCGGGTACCGGTACCAGTACATCAGAAGTAACCCGTCGTGTATCATCATTTCTAGCAGGCTGGCTTGAAGGCGCATTAGAAAAACTGCCCGTATTAAATACTGATGATGATCATGACCAACGCATGGCGAACTATATCGATAAGCAGTTTGAGAATTTAGATCGTGAAACGTTCAAGAAACAACTTCAAGAAGCGATGAAAGCGCTCACTGATGATTATGAAAAAGGCATGAAAAAAGGCCGTTCTATCTCTGTAAGTCGTCCTGTTGGTGGTACAAGTGCTCAACAAGAACTTAAACGCTTAAACTAAATTTATCGTTTCTGAACAAAAAAGTCGCTTTTGCGGCTTTTTTTATAACTATCTCTTTCCGTAACCAGTTATAGCAATAAAGAACGTCTAACTTATTTATAGTTAAACATACCAATTGAACAATAAAAGCACCATCAAACTTACGTTATTAGCATCTAACCGTAGCTTTTTGAACAAGTCGTTTAAAAAATCAGCAAAAGAATCAGTTTCAATGTAAGAACATCAAAGAAGTGGGATTTATCTCTCATTTTTATGATAGAATGAATCAAAATCCCTTATTTCTATAGCCTTTAGACATGAAATTTCCTGGTCAACGTAAGTCAAAGCATTACTTCCCCGTCAATGCTCGCGATCCATTGGTTGTTCAAATTCAACAAGAAAACCCATTAGCTAAATCACATCTTGTTGGCGTAGGTCAAACGATTGTTGATATTGAAGCCCGTGTAGATGATGACTTCTTAGCCAGACATGCTCTAAGTAAAGGCCATTCTTTAGTTCTTGATGAAGATAAAGCAGAACTGCTATATCAAGAATTAAAAGAACGTAAACTAATCAGCCATGAATACCCTGGCGATACCATTGGTAATACGTTACATAATTACTCTGTTCTTGCTGATGATAAATCCATCTTATTGGGTGTGATGAGTAAAGATCTTAAAATTGGATCTTACGCTTACCGCTACCTTTGCAATACTTCTAGTCGTATTGATCTTGATTACCTTCAGCCTGTTTGTGGTCCTATTGGTCGTTGCTACACATTGATTACCAAAGATGGTGAACGTACGTTTGCTATCAATGAAGGTCAAATGAACCAACTCAGCCCTGATAGCATTCCTGAATGTGCATTTAAGCAAGCTTCTGCATTAGTTCTTTCTTCTTATTTGGTTCGCGGTAAACCAACCGACCCAATGAAAGATGCTGCACTTAAAGCGATTGAATTTGCAAAAAAGAATAATGTACCGGTTGTACTAACGCTTGGCACTAAATACGTAATTGAAGATAAGCGTGAATGGTGGATTGAATTCATCAAAGAACACGTAACTTGTATCGCAATGAACGAAGAAGAAGCCGAAGCACTAACTGGCGAAAAAGATCCACTAATGGCTGCTGATAAAGCACTAGAATGGGTTGATATGGTATTGTGTACTGCGGGCCCTGCTGGTCTTTACATGGCGGGTTACACTGATGACGAGCTAAAACGCGAATCAACACTGCCACTATTACCTGGCCGTATTCCTGAATTTAATAAATATGAATTCAGTCGTCCAATGGCAAAAGCTGATTGCGTCAACCCTGTCCGTGTTTACTCTCACATCTCCCCTTATCTTGGCGGCCCGATGGAGATAAAAAATACCAATGGTGCAGGTGATGCAGCACTATCTGCTCTGCTACATGATATGTCAGCGAACCGTTTCCATAAAATCAATGTACCCAACTCTGCTAAACATATTGCACAATTCTTGTCGTATTCTTCATTCTCACAAATTTGCCAATATTCAAACCGCGTAAGTTATGAAGTGCTAACTCAGCATGCTCCTCGCCTTTCTCATGGTTTACCTGAACATGAAGATTGTCTTGAAGAAGCATACTGGGAACGTTAATCACGACTAGATTACTATTTTTCAAAAAAGAGCGATTTGTCGCTCTTTTTTATTATCTCCATTTTACCACGCATAATGCCTCCTCAATGATTCATCACCGTCATTCTAATAACTTGAAATAAAACAACAAATATAAAAACACACCTAATAATCATCATTTTAATGCATTTTCTTGCATGATTTATAATCCAATAACAACTATTAACTAAGATCACATTGTCGACACCCAATGGACAACAAACTGTGACCAAGTTAAAGGAAAACGTTTTCATTACTATATTTTAGTAAAAGTTTTACTAAAATTCACTCCATGTTAACTGACTCAGTTGCTTTAGAGCTTTGAGTTGGTCATTTATTTCTCACATCTTTTGGTAATACTTTCGCTTTCTGTCTGAGTTATCATCGATCTGAACCACGGAGGACATCATGTCTGAATCTATGCGCGGTACGATTGGAAAATTTGCTCTACTGTCGATGACATTTGCAGCAGTCTTCAATGTCCGTAATATCGTTAACAACAACATTGAATTAGGGCTAAGCTCAGCCCCCATTTTTCTTTTTGCCACATTGGTTTATTTCATTCCTTTTGTTTTCATTATTGCTGAATTTGTCTCTGCGAATAAGAACTCTGAATCAGGTATGTATGATTGGATCAAAAAACCACTAGGTACAAAAGCCGCTTATATGGGCTCGTTCTTATACTGGTTTGTGAATCTATTCTGGTTTATCTCATTGTTACCTAACGTTATTGCTTATGCTTCGTATGCGATGCTCGGTTATGAATATGCATTCTCACCAATGGTAACGTCAATGATTTCAATTGTATTATTTGCCGCAGCGACGCATATCTCAACCAAGGGTGCATCGTGGTTAGGTAAAATTTCAGAAATTGTTGCTTATGGTGTTTTCGCTCTCTTTGCTGTTTATGTTATTGGTGCCTTAATGGCATTAAATGGTGACACGCCACCAGCAGAGCCGATCACATTAGAAGCTATGACGCCAACCATTAACTGGGCAACTTTAGGTATTATGTGTTGGATTTTCCAAGCTGCTGGTGGCGCAGAAACAGCCGCCGCTTATTTGAATGATGTTAAAGGCGGCCAGAAATCGTTTATTAAAGTAATCATTACCGCTGGTGTGATCATTGGTAGCATGTATGCGATTGGCTCGTTATTGGTTAACGTATTTGTTGCACGTGGTGATCTCTCTTACTCTGGTGGCATGGTTGAGATCTTTACAGGTATGGCGCACTATTTTAACCTTTCAGCACCGTTAGTCGGACGTTTTGTTGGCGTAATACTGTTTATTGCCATGTTTGGTGCAATGATGATGTGGACAGCGGCACCGGTTAAAATCCACTTCTCTGAAATTCCTAAAGGTGTTTACGGAGAGAAAACAACTCAGCTAAATGAACATGGTGTACCTGTTCGTGCTGCATGGTGGCAGTTTGGATTTGTATTAGTGATGCTAATCGCTAACGGATTCGGTTCTGAATCTGTACAAGAAATGATGAGTACCGCAATTAACTTAACCGCGGGTACAGCAATGTTACCGCCAATCTTTATTATGGTGGCTTACTTTGTATTCCGCCTTAAGCATGATAATACTCCACGTAATTTCCGCATGGGCTCGCGACGGTTTGGTATGGGCATGGTATCAGTATTGATTGTTATCTTTATGGTCAGTATGACAGCGTCTGCTTTCCCTCCTGGTGTTGATCTTGTTAAGGCTTTCTTTATCAATGTATTCATGACTGCCGTATTTGCAGGATTAGCTTACTTGTGGATCTCTCGCTTTGAGAAAAAAGCGGCTAAAACATCAACATCAACATCAACATCAACAAAAAATAAAACAGTAACTCAAACTCACTAATGAGTAATATTCCCCCTAAAAAAAGGCCGATGCGGTTATCGCATCGGCCTTTTCATTGATAGGGTTTATATTGCTACTAAATTAAGTGACTAGCACTCATTAATTGCATTACGCACCCGCTTATCTGAAATTGGATAAGGCGTACCTAACTGTTGAGCAAAGAAACTTACACGTAGTTCTTCAAGCATCCAGCGGATTTCTTTTACCTTATCAGGTACGGGTTGACCTTTAGGGATCTTGTTTAACAACTCGTTGTAGTCATTAACCACAGATTCAACTTTTAGAATATGAACTCGATCTTTATTAGGATCAATCGGCAGTTTTTCCATACGACGTTCAATGGCACGCATGTAACGTAAAATATCAGGTAAGCGCTTCCAACCACATTCAGTCGCAAAGCCTTTAAATATTAAACTTTCAATTTGTGCTTTAATATCTGACATTGCAAATGCCATACGTAAATCAATACGACCTTTTAAACGCTTAGAAATATTAAATGCAGTTGTTAGAATGGCTTCTACTTGCTTAGCAATCTCAACCACTGTATCGCCAAGTTCTGCACGAACATATTCTTTCAGTGCTTCAAACGTCTCAGGCTGCCAAGCTAAACCGCCCTTTTGTTCTATTAGCTTATCAATACCACACGCAATGCAGTCATCAATCAAATCAAGCACACGACCGTATGGGTTAAAATACAAACCTAACTTCGATTTATTTGGTAGGTTTGCATGCAAATATTTAATCGGTGACGGTACGTTTAATAAAATCAAACGACGTTGACCCGCTTGCATAGCGTTATGTTGTTCTTCTTCGGTTTCAAACAGTTTAATACCAACAGAGTCTTTGTTATCTGTTAACGCAGGGAAGGCTTTAACTTCAAACCCACCACGCTTTTGTTGATAACGTTCAGGCAACGCGCCAAAGGTCCATGATTTCAAACCTTCTTGCTCAATATCATCATCAGCCACTTGCGATAAGGTTTCTTGTACCTTTTCTTTCAAGTTTTCTTTTAAGCCATAGATATCTTTACTTTCACGTAACTTACGGTTGCGATGATCAACGGCACGATAGGTAATCTTAAGGTGATCGGGGATCTGCTCTAATTTCCAATCTTCACGCACCAGAGTAACACCACTCATTCGTTTTAGCTCTTTCTCAAGTGCATCGAGTAGTGGCATTTCCATTGGCTTAACACGCGCAAGGAAAGCATCTGCATAGTTAGGTGCTGGCACAAAGTTACGGCGTAACGGTTTCGGTAATGATTTAATTAACGCAACCACAAGCTCATGGCGTAAACCCGGAATTTGCCAATCAAAACCATCAGGTTTCACTTGGTTTAAAATCGCTAGTGGTACATGCACCGTCACACCATCGTTATCTTCACCCGGCTCGAACTGATAACTTAATTTAAGCTTCAAGTTTCCTTGGTGCCAAAAGTTAGGATAATCAAGATCGGTAACATGGCTTGCATCACCACGGAACAACATTTCACGTTCAAAGTTAAGCAGCTCTGGATTTTCTTTAGAGGCTTTCTTCCACCAGCCATCAAAATGACGACCTGACGTTACGCTTAAATCAATCCGCTGATCATAGAAATTAAACAGTTCGTCATCATCAATCAAGATGTCACGGCGACGTGATTTATGCTCAAGTTCTTCAACTTCACGCAATAGCTTACGGTTTTGCTGATAGAACTTATGCTTAGTATCCCAATCACCTTCAACTAATGCTGAACGAATGAATATTTCACGAGACAAAGCAGGATCAATATTACCGTAGTTAACTTTGCGTTGACTAACTACCGGAATGCCATACAAGGTGATTTTTTCAAACGCATGTACTGCGGCTGATTTTTTCTCCCAATGCGGCTCACTGTAACTACGCTTGATCAAATGTTCCGCTAAAGGTTCAACCCATTCAGGCTCAATCTTTGCTGCAACGCGTCCCCATAAGCGCGAGGTTTCAACCAGTTCGGCAACCATCACCCATTTAGGCTGTTTCTTGAAAATGCCCGATCCTGGGAAGATATTAAAGCGTGCATTACGCGCACCTTGATATTCATTCTTCTCTTGATCTTTCATACCGATATGCGATAGCAAACCACTTAACAGTGCGATATGAATACCGTCATAACTGGCTTCATTACCATTTATCTTTAAATCAAGCTCTTTAACAACTTGGTTAACTTGGTAATAAATATCTTGCCACTCACGAATACGTAGGTAGTTTAAGTATTCTTTCTTACACAAACGGCGGAAATGGTTATTAGATAATTCTTTCTGTTGTTCTTGAATGTAATCCCATAGGTTTACAAACGTGACAAAATCAGAGTCTTTATCGTAAAAACGACGGTGTTTTTCATCTGATTGTTGCTTTTTATCTGATGGACGTTCGCGCGGATCTTGAATGGATAGCGCACAAGCAATGATCATCACTTCACGTAATGATCCTGTTTTAGGTGCTTCTAATACCATTCGCGCTAAACGAGGATCAATCGGCAAACGTGCTAACTGACGTCCAAGATTTGATAAACGCTTACGAGGATCGGTTGCCTTAGGATTAATAGCACCTAATTCTTCCAGCAAACGAATACCATCTTGAATATTACGGTTATCAGGTGCTTCTAAAAATGGGAAGGCTTGAATATCACCTAAACCAATCGCCGTCATTTGCAAAATAACTGACGCTAAGTTAGTACGTAGAATTTCTGGATCAGTAAATTCTGGGCGAGATAAGAAATCATCCTCAGAATATAAACGAATACAGATACCTTCTTGTACACGACCACAACGACCCATCCGCTGATTTGCACTGGCTTGTGAAATCGCTTCAATAGGCAGACGTTGTACTTTAGTACGGTAACTATAACGACTAATACGTGCAGTACCGGGGTCAATAACATATTTGATCCCAGGAACAGTTAACGAGGTTTCAGCAACGTTGGTTGATAAAACAATCCGACGACCAGCATGTGACTGGAACACTCGATTTTGTTCGTTAGCAGATAAACGCGCGTACAGCGGCAATACTTCAGTATGACGTATATTACGTTTTTCTAATGCATCGGCGGTATCACGAATTTCACGCTCACCGTTCATGAAGATCAGAATATCGCCCATGCCTTCATCGCACAGTTCATCAACCGCGTCAAAAATCGCATCAAGTTGGTCACGATCAGTGTCATCGCCATCTTCAATAACAGGACGATAACGCACTTCTACTGGGAATGTACGACCTGAAACTTCAATGATCGGAGCATTATTAAAGTGCTTTGAAAAACGCTCAGGGTCGATTGTTGCCGATGTAATAATAACTTTTAAATCTGGGCGCTTAGGCAATAATTCGCGTAAGTAACCCATGATAAAGTCAATATTAAGACTACGTTCGTGCGCTTCATCGATAATGATGGTGTCGTATTGACTTAAAAAACGGTCATGCTGAATTTCAGCCAGCAAGATACCGTCAGTCATTAACTTAACGTGGCTACGATCAGAAACCTGATCATTAAATCGGACTTTATAGCCGACATGCGAACCAAGCTCACACTCCATTTCCTCGGCAATACGTGTTGCAACAGTACGAGCAGCAAGACGACGAGGCTGAGTATGACCAATCATACCGTGTGTACCACGGCCCAGTTCTAAACAGATTTTCGGTAACTGAGTCGTTTTACCCGAGCCTGTTTCACCGGCAACAATAACCACTTGATTATGTTTAATGGCTTCTGCAATGTCGTCTTTCTTCTGACTAACAGGCAATTGAGCTGGGTAAATGATTTTAGGACGATGATTACGGCGTAATTCCACCATTTGCATCGATTTAGCAATATCTAACGCAATTTCATCAAATACCGCGTGCTTGGCTTTTTCATTTTTAATTCGTGCCGCACCTTGCACACGTTTGTGCAATCGAAAACGATCGCGCATCATGCAATCTTTAATCGCGGCTTTTAACGTTTTTTCATTATTCAAAACGTCTGGTTGAGTTTGGTTAGACTGACTCAATGTTATTCCTGACTTTTCAATGACTAAGTAAAACCCAACCTACAAGCTTTAAGCATGTGTTGAGTATAGAAATACTACAAAATTTTTGTTAATTCTATCACAAAATCAGACCATTGCAGCGCGCTAAAAAGACAATTACCAACAACGTCCTAATCTGTCATAAAAAAAGCCCATTTATGAGTACACACAAATGGGCGATATCTTACTTATAAACAGCAATAGCAACTAGGCCGATACTAATACTGAGTCGGTATCATTAATCAAATTAGCTAACCACTTCCGTCCACGAATACGATAAGCCGTTAACCCCACCTTAACCACTTCTTCAGCCAAAATAGCTATTAACACCCAATGCAAAGGCCAACCAAGAAATATTCCCGTGAAAATAGCCAATGGAATTCCTATGCCCCATTGACCAAACAAATCAATGAAAATACTGAATTTAATATCACCACCACTGCGTAATACACCGCCAATACCCACCATGTTAAACACTTTCAAAAATAGCCCAAGAGCAAGTACCATTGTCACATTCAACGACATAGCTAAGTTTGGTGTATCTGCCCGTTGTAGCCATAGGCTTACCGTGTCACTTGCTAGCCAAATCGTAATACCCAACACAAAGGCCATCGATACACTTAGCCCAATAAAGAGCCATGATTGATGCCAAGCTCGTTGGTAATTTTCAGCGCCTAATTCATGCCCTAAAATAGTCGAAGCGGCCACAGAAAAACCAATAAAGGCAGAAATAAGTACCCCTTCAATCGGTGATAACAGACTAATGATTGCAAGCTCTGTCACACCTAACTGGGCAAAAATAAAACTGTAAACCAATACCCCCATCGCCCAACCTGCATCATGAATGATCATCGGTAATGCAATAGTTAAATAACGTTTACGTGCTTGTGGCGTTTTAGCTGTATCAATATCAATCGCTAGAGGTAAGATTTCACGATGACGATAATACGTTGCAACCAACAGAATCACCGTTTGAATACCACGAGAGATTGTTGTTCCCAATGCTGCGCCAGCAACACCCATTTCAGGAAAGCCATATAAACCAAAAATCAATAATGCATTTAAAGTCGCATTTAATAATACCGCCACCAAACCAACATAGGTGGGCATTTTTGCTTCACCAACAGCACGCAAAGCCGCCTCTAATGGCACAACAATCGCAGTAAAAATAATGCTCCAACCACAAACGTACAAATAGTCTTTGGCATGTATAACAAAATCAGCCTGATCGCTAATAACACTCACAATTTGTTGTGGAAATAAACGATAGATAATCGCAAAAGGTAACGTGAAAACAATCGCACACACCCAAGATTGCAATAAGGTGCGACGCACACCGTCCATTCTGCCAGCACCAAAATATTGAGCGGCTAATACTCCAACCGCACCACTGACACCGACCACCAGCAATAAGTTAAAAAAGAAAATACGGTTACCAATACCCACAGCAGCAACTGGTGATTCACCCAGTTTTGACACCATTAGCACATCAACTAAACCCAGTAATGCAAATAGCATTGACTGCATAGAAACAGGTAATGCTAATCGCCATGTTTTTTGCCAAAAATTTCTATCTGCTGATGTGCGCCATGTTGTCATAATTAAATACTCAATTAACGGTTACCTTGTGACAATGATCATACCTAAAATTGTTAATTTACGGTTATTCTAAGCCATCAAAAACGTTTGCCAAACTATCAACTTTAATGAAAAAAGGACTTTTTAATGGCATGGTTTGAACATTTAAATATCTCACCACAATGCCAATCAATCATTATTGACCAAGTGCAATCATTAGCTCTCGAACAAAAGCACATCATTCAGTGCGGCATTAATTATGGCAAAGAAGCGTTTACTCTTTACCGCCGTAATCCTGATATGCACATGTTGCTATTTACCCTCAAAGGCCGCGGTATACTTAGCACTCCAGCCAAAAAATGGGATTTACAACCTGACTATGTGATTTATGTACCACCTGGGTATGAGAACGGCTTTGATATCAATCCCAACGAGAATCCTGATCTTATTTGGGATATGGCGTGGGTAATGCTTGAACAACAAAGTTATTGGGATCAACGTTTCCCTCATGAGATAACTTATTATCCAACCCAATCAGGCTCATTATTATTTCAAACTATCGGTTGTCTTCAACAAGCACTGTGTTTGAGCTATCCCCTTGCGGATCAACTATCCAGTAATATCACTGAACAACTGTGCTTATTAGTTACTCATCGCACTTCGCCTCATTCACCATTAGCATTACAACGTTTAGAACGTGTATTTCAACACGCAAAACAACAATTACATCATCCATGGACAGTAAAAGATCTCGCGGCGTTATATCCATGCTCTGAACCACATTTACACCGTTTATGTCAGCAATATTATAGTCAAGCACCCATGGCGCGTTTAACACATTTACGCATGGAACATGCCGCCGGTTTATTAACTACCACCTCATGGCCAATTCAACATATCAGTGATTTTTGTGGTTATCCAAACCCAACCAATTTTAGTACCCGCTTTAAACGTTGGAGTTCTTTTAGCCCACGGCAATTTAGAGCTCGCTTTCAGCACAGATCTTGAACACTGCTCGTTAGAATCAATAAACATTCTGTATTTTATTTTCTATCGGTGGCTTATATCGGTTAAGCTTATAGGTATAGAATAAATAAGACTTAAGTACTTAGTGCTATTAAAGGGATCCACCATGCCAAATTGTTTTGCTTACTGTTATCGACTTAATGGCGATCATTCCAAACCCGCATTGACCCTTGATAAAATTAATAACTGGCAACCCACGGATGACCTACTTTGGTTACATCTCAACTATACCCAACCACAAGCACAGCAATGGATCCAGCAAAGTCAGCTGCCTGACATCGAAAAAGATTCCCTGACCAATGATCGAGAACGACCACGATTAAATCAAACCAAAGATGGCTTTTTCTTGGCATTACGCGGCATTGACATTGATAAAAACACCCAAAATAAACCGTCAGATAGCATGGTTTCTATTCGTGGTTATTTTACTAAAAACCTAATTGTTACCACCTCTAATCAACCAGTTGTCGCTATCTCGCGTATCGCAGATCATATTAACGGGGGGTTTGGACCCACAACTATTGGTAACTTTATTTTAAGCTTATGTGATCATTTGGTAAGTCATAAAATGACGGTGATTGATACTCTTGATGAGCAATTAACAGAGCTTGAAGAGCAAGTGATGACCGATAGCGATATGAAATTACGCAATAATATCGCTGTATTACGTCGTGAAACGGTAAAGTTACGCCATTCAATGACACCACAACGCGATGCATTAGCCAAATTAATTACTATCGACACCCCACTGCTATCTTTAGCTGAACGTCAAAAAATCCATGAAGTTGATGAAAAAATCAGTCATGCGCTTGATGATCTTAATGCTATTCGCGAACGCGCTAATGTGACCCAAGAAGAGTTAATGAGCCTGCAATCAGAAGCATTAAACCAACGTTTATATTTTCTGTCACTTATCACCACGGTATTCTTACCTCTTGGCTTTTTAACGGGTTTATTTGGGGTTAATCTCGATGGTATTCCAGGGGCTGAAAATCATTTATCATTTTCAATCTTCTGTGGATTATTGGTTGGAGTATTAATCTTACAATTGGCACTATTTTATCGTCGTAAGTGGATATAACAGATAAAACTGCAAACGTATTTTTAGTGACTTTTATTTTTATCGTATATCGATATAAACTTAAACACTCGTTATATGTAATAATCATCAGAATAAGGGCCACAATGTTTTCAACATTACGAACTTTGTTTAGACAAGTTATGAATGAAAGTGCCAGCGCTGGTGCAGTAGATACGCCAACACTTAATTTAGCAATGGCATCACTATTATGTGAAGTGGCAAATGCCGACCATGATCGTGATCCACGAGAAGAACAAGCTAAAGTGCAACTGTTAATTAAACTGCTTGATACCACAGAAGAACAAGCAACGGTATTACTAAGCCAAGCACAAGAGCAAAGCCAACAATCAATCTCTTTATATGAGTTCACTAATAAATTACGTGAATTATCACAACCACAACGCTACCAGTTAATCGAAGCCATGTGGCAAGTTGCTTACGCGGATGGTGTGATTGATCCTCAAGAGGAAGCAGTGATCAGACAAGTGTCTGACTTGATCTATTTAGATCACTCTGAATATATTCGCGCTAAACTCAATGCCGGTAAACTAGCGTCATAATTCAATCAATGATTAGCATGAGTTACTCACTAATCTGATCATTAACAAAACAAGCCCACGGTAGATATTCACTATCGTGGGCTTGTTGTTTAAACGATAAATCAAATAACCATTAATGGATATCGATTGTTCGACTGGCTTTTTTATATTTAATTCGCCACCCTTGCCAACGTGGTAACTCCCACCGCTTAGGATCTTGTTTACGATTACCTTGAAGATAATGTGCAATTACCGTTTTACGGCTGATCTGATATTCAATTCGCATCTCAAAATCATTTAAATTCACGCGGTGTGGATATTGACTATCAAATTCTTCCCGCTCCCATTCAGGAATGCCATCAAACACAAAATCATCAGCATTGAACAAAACAATATCATCAATCGTTTCAATCCCAAGATCTTCAATTTGTTGTAATAGCCACATCCCCGCATCAACAATTTCAGGCTTTCGCTGACAAATATCCGCTTGATAACGTCCTAATCCAAGGTACAAATTCCATTGTTGAATATCGGTGACGATTCGAGTTGCCAACCCCGTTAAAACTTCATTCGCTAAAATCAAATCAACAATCGCAGTACTTGCCGCACCGCCACTAACATCTTGCCATTGTGTATCAATCACTCGCCCCGCATATACTCGTTTAATCGCGGTTTGAAAATGCCCCTTACTGGTTTCAACGGTTTGCCCTTGCTGGTTTTCACCAAGATCAAGCGCAACCATTTGTGACAGCGTCACAGGTGCAATACACGTTGCTAACACGAGGTTTTGTTTGATTCCCTTTCCTGGCAATGCAAACTGATCAAATACGATCGCAGCTTCTGTTGCTTGGTCATGTTCAATACCAAATAAAGTATCGCGGCTTAAGGTTACTTCATTAAAACCATTACCCAAAGCTTGTCGTCGCCGCTCTCGACGCACATAAACAAGTTCAGGCACTGCGGTAATAACAGCATCTATCCACGGTTGACGACGAAAAGCACTAGCAGCCTCAAGCTGCGGTAATTGCAGCACCTCTCGCATTTTTGCTGCCAATAGTCGTGCTTCTGCGCGCATATTGTCATCAACGGTTAGCCATTCGGGTACAACATCAGCCCTTACAATTTTAATTAACGCTGTCGCATCGCAATATTGTTGCCCTAACCATAAAAATAGCGCCTGTTGATCTTGTTCTGATTTAGGAGGCTGCCACAGTTTTTGCGGAATCGATAATGCAGCAGCTAAGTCAACCATTGCTTCTTGATGACGGCGCTCAGGCATTGCAGTAATCAAATGGGCAAATAAACTGTCAATCGGTAGTTGATATAAACGTCGACCATAATCGGTCACCACTTCATCATTCGTTACCGCTTTCATCGTTTGTAATGTTTGAAACGCACTCATTAACGTTTTTTCTGGCAAAGGATCAATAAACGCTAATTGTGAAAATTTAGCCTCGCAGCACAACGCGGCTAAATAGGGTTCAACTAACTCTTCACGTTGTAATTCTGCGGGCGTTAATCGCTCAAGTGGTGCCGCTTTACCGTATAAACGTAAACAAACACCGTCTTTCACACGACCCGCACGGCCTTTACGTTGATCTGCACTGGCTTTTGAAATTGCATGTAGTGATAACACCGTACGACCATTACGCTGGTGGGTACGGCGCTCTAACCCTGAATCAACAATGAGCGTAACACCCGGAATCGTCAGTGATGTTTCAGCAACATTGGTCGCTAAAATAATACGTTGCTTATTGCTTGCGGTTAATGCCCGTTGACGTTCATCATCGGTAACAGAAGCATGTAGCGGGATCACATCTATTTCATCGGCGGCAATGGCAGCAGCAAAATAACGACTCAATGCTTGCGTAGCAGCTGTTATTTCTTTTCTACCGGGTAAAAATACTAAGATATCTTGATGATCAGCATAGTGCTGACTGACTAATTTAACAATCCGTTGTTCTAGACGATCACTACTGGGCATAGTTTGAGTATCAGTTGCATGATGATAAACATCTACCTTAAAATTACGCCCAGTAGCATGCAAATGCGTCGCCGCTAAATATTTCACTAACCGTTGGCTATCCATTGTCGCCGAGGTGGCAACTAAACGATGGCTTTGACGCTGTTTTAAAAGAGCGAGCAGTAAATCAGTATCCCAACGCCGTTCATGAAATTCATCAATGATCACAGTATCAAATAAGGCTAACTGATCATCACTTAACCAGCGTAATGCAACTCCCGGTGTCGCAAAAACGACTTGTGTATCAGCATTAAAATGTTGTTCAAAACGAATCGCATAACCCACTGAAATTTGCTGTGGATTCGCGGTTTTTGTGGTGAGATAGTCAGCTAATGAAGTACAAGCAACTCGTCGCGGTTCCACGACTAAGACTCGACCTAACTCAGCAGCCCACAACGGTAAGCGGGTTGACTTTCCTGAGCCAGTCTCAGCCTCTACCACAATGTGTTGCTGAGATAATGCGGCTAAAAAATCGGATTTAAGGTTATCGATAGGCAATGAAGCGTACATAATTCAATCTATTACTGATTCTGACGTTGTCATTGTGACAATATTCAACGATGTTGTCATTGGCTAGCCGTCATAGTTGTTGATTCCATAAACAATCAACACTAAATTTCAGTAAATATGTCAGTTTACCGCTACAATAATTGACTTTTTGCTGTAACTCCCTAGCCTTACAGCATCAACTTATGGAGGCTGTGCCGTATGACTAGCAAAACCATTTTTAACCCTGAATTATGGGAAACCGTTCCAGGCTTTAACTTTGAAGATATCACTTACCATCGTGCTAAAGCGCATGGAACAGTACGTATTGCCATTGATCGTCCTGATTGCTTAAATGCCTTTCGCCCTAAAACTGTCGATGAACTTTACACTGCGCTTGATCACGCTCGTCAATGGTCAGATGTAGGCTGTGTATTAATTACAGGTAACGGTCCATCTCATAAAGGACAGTGGTCTTTCTCATCAGGTGGCGATCAACGTGTCCGTGGTAAAGATGGCTATAAATACGAAGGCGCTGATGCTGGTACGGCTGATATTGCGCGTATGGGTCGATTGCATATCCTTGAAGTACAACGCCTTATTCGTTTTATGCCAAAAGTCGTGATTGCGGTTGTTCCTGGTTGGGCTGTTGGCGGCGGTCATAGTTTACACGTTGTTTGCGACTTAACCCTTGCTTCTAAAGAGCATGCGGTATTTAAACAAACAGACCCTGATGTAGCATCATTTGACTCAGGTTATGGCTCTGCATACCTTGCAAAAATGATCGGTCAAAAACGTGCACGTGAAATATTCTTCTGTGGCTTTAACTACAGCGCTCAAGAAGCCTATGACATGGGTATGGTTAACAAAGCAGTTGATCACTTTGAGCTTGAAGAAGAAGCACTACGTTGGGCGAAAGAAATTAACAGTAAATCGCCAACTGCAATGCGTATGCTTAAATACGGCTTTAACCTGCCAGACGATGGTCTTGTCGGTCAGCAATTATTTGCCGGTGAAGCAACCCGCTTAGCTTACGCGTCGGAAGAAGCGCAAGAAGGTCGTGATGCCTTCCTTGAAAAACGCGATAAAGATTTCAGTAAGTTCCCTTGGCATTATTGATACGTGTAGCAAAAAATAGTAACAAGATGATCCTATTGCGTTAGTAACACCGATACATATCTCATCTTATAAATGAAAGCTCTTATCAAAGGGCTTTTATTTTACCAAAATTGTTAGTTGCCATAAAAAACAGTCATATTTTTGCTTATTAATAAAATAAACATCAGAAACATGACCGCTTTCTCGAAATAAATCACTCTAGCCTTTGAATTATCAACGATGAAGTTCTAGCATTAGCAGCATAGAAATTCTTAGCCCATTTTCTGGCTTAATCGCAACAGAGTTTATCGTATGAACAATAATAAAAGACCCTTATATATTCCTTATGCTGGCCCAATACTTCTTGAGACGCCACTATTAAATAAAGGCAGTGCATTCTCCATTGAAGAGCGTATGTTCTTCAACTTAGAAGGTCTTCTTCCTGAAGCTATCGAATCAATAGAAGAACAAACTGAACGTGCTTATAAGCAATATCAGAAGTTCGATAACGACATGGATAAGCATATTTACTTACGCAATATTCAAGATACTAATGAAACACTTTTCCATCGTCTTGTAGAAAACCACATTACAGAAATGATGCCGATCATTTATACACCGACGGTTGGTTCTGCCTGTGAAGATTTTTCAAATATCTATCGTCGCGGTCGTGGATTATTCATTTCATACCCAAACCGTGATCGTATTGAAGACATGCTTAACAATGCCTCACGCCAAAATGTAAAAGTCATTGTGGTTACCGATGGTGAACGTATTCTAGGCCTAGGCGATCAAGGTATCGGTGGCATGGGTATTCCTATTGGTAAACTATCGCTTTACACCGCTTGTGGTGGTATTAGCCCGGCTTACACCTTACCGGTTGTACTTGATGTAGGTACTAATAACCCACAACGACTGTCTGATCCAATGTACATGGGTTGGCGTCATACTCGAATTACGGGCGCTGAATATGACAACTTTGTTGATGATTTCATTCAAGCCGTTAAACATCGTTGGCCTGAAGCATTAATTCAATTTGAAGATTTTGCTCAAAAAAATGCGATGCCATTACTTGAGCGTTATAAAGATAAAGTATGTTGTTTTAATGATGATATTCAAGGCACTGCGGCGGTCACTGTTGGTTCATTATTAGCAGCATGTAAAGCCGCTGGCACTAAGTTCTCTGATCAACGTATTGCTTTCTTAGGTGCAGGTTCTGCTGGCTGTGGTATTGCAGAAGCTATTATCGCGCAAATGACAGCTGATGGTATTACAGATGCTCAAGCACGTAGCCAAGTCTATATGGTGGATCGTTGGGGTTTGTTAGTTGAAAACATGCCAAACCTACTTAACTTCCAGCAAGCACTGATCCAAAAGAACACCAATATTAAAGATTGGGAACTATCGGATAACAACATCTCATTATTAGATGTTATGCGAAATGCAAAACCAACCGTACTGATTGGTGTTTCTGGTGTGCCGGGATTATTCAGTGAAGAAGTTATTCGTGAAATGTACGCTCACTGTCCTCGCCCTATTATCTTTCCACTATCAAACCCAACCAGTCGTGTTGAAGCAACACCATTTGATTTAATTCATTGGACAGAAGGTAACGCATTAGTCGCGACAGGCTCACCCTTTGCGCCTGTTGTTTATGAAGGTAAAACCTACCCGATTGTTCAATGTAATAATATTTATATTTTCCCTGGTATTGGTTTAGGTGTACTAGCCGTTAATGCTCATCGAGTTACTAGCGAAATGTTGATGGAAAGTAGCCGCGCCTTAGCTGAGTGCTCACCATTAGCCATTCATGGTGAAGGCCCACTACTTCCCGGACTTGAAGATATTCAAAAAGTATCACGTAAAATTGCTTTTGCTGTAGCTAAAAAAGCCGTCGAGCAGCATAAAGCACCTAAACATTCAGATGAACGTATTCGTGAGAAAATTGACGCTAATTTCTGGAAATCAGGATACCGTCGTTACAAACGTACTTCATTCTAACGAAACAGTAACCTATATCTAATATCCGAAGTGTACAGAACACTTCGGATTTTTATTACACGTAATTTCACGCATTGTATTGAATGCAAAACATACAAACCGTTGCTATTAGTGCTGCTGTTTGCGATTTTTTAAACAAAAACATCATTTATTAGGGTAAGATATTAATAAATGATTACATTTTCAGTTTGGATGATTATGAAACTGCTCAACATTATTCGCACTCTTGCAGTTCTCTTTATTATCTTTGTTGCGACACTGTTATTACTTGATCGTTGGGTTTCAGCACAAACTGAAAGTCAAATTTATCATGATCCGGCAAAACTACCCGCGTATAAAGTGGGGTTAGTTTTAGGCACCAGTAAATACATCGCTAAAACCCTCAATCCTTATTACACCTACCGCATGTCTGCCGCGGTCGATCTCTATAACAAACATAAAGTTGATGTTTTTTTAGTTAGTGGTGATAACGCACATCGATCGTATAATGAGCCTCGTACAATGAAGCGTGACTTATTAAAAGCCGGCGTGGCTAAAAATGAAATAGTACTGGATTATGCTGGCTTTCGTACTCTTGACTCGGTTGTTCGAGCAAAAGAAGTTTTTGATACTAATCGCTTTGTTATTATTACTCAGCAGTTTCATTGTGAACGTGCGCTGTTTATTGCCAATCACTATAATATCAACGCAACCTGTTTAGCGGTTCAAGAACCTCGACGTGGTATGGCAAGTTTTAAAATTAGAGTACGTGAAGTATTTGCTCGTATTAAAGCAATGATTGATTTATTTATATTACATGTACAGCCTAAATTTTTAGGACCTAAAGAGCCAATTATTGATCCATTGATACAAGCGCCTATCAAACATGATCCCACGCCTATCGCCGACAAGATAATTGTGCCATCCGCAGCGATAAAAACACGCTCAGAATCACAATAACAACACATTAAAAAAGCCAGACGTATAAACATCTGGCTTTCAGTTAGTCTTTAATTAAACCCTATAACTAACTGTCTTTTTTATTCTTCATTTTGTCAAAAACCCGTTGTCGAACACACTTCATATGTTCTTGAGCTTCTTTATGAATTTTTTTAGTTAAGCCAATCTTTTTTTCTTTCATTGTCCGCTAACCATTATGATTATAAGCACTCCATTGCAGTGCGAATATTATCACACGCTAAGACGTACAGCACTGATTATATTTTACAAAATAATATAAAGATAAAATGCGATATTACCGCCATAAATAGCTTCTACAAATAGAACCCAGCCAATCATAAAATTACATTAAGATCACAATACGCACAAATACCCAACAAACATACCTCATTAATATACCTCCATCACATTCACACTACCACAACACAACGTATTATCATTTCCGCTTATTAAAGCTAACAATAAAAATAATGTAGCCTCAATATATGGAAGATTCACCTATGACAACCCTCGCTCTCACACTTAAACATTGGTTATTTAATAGAAGTAGCTTAATTCTAATCAGCAATAGCTTAATAATGCTTATACTCATTAACACCTTACCTTTTGAACGTAATGTTGTAATTGGTTTAAGTATCTTATTTTTTATTGCTGTTATGTGGTTAACTGAAGCCATTCACGTCAGTATTACAGCCTTACTCGTACCGCTTCTTGCTGTCGGATTTGGTGTTTTTGATACATCAAAAGCGTTAAGCAGTTTTTCCAATCCTATTATCTTCTTATTTCTAGGAGGATTTGCACTTGCCGCAGCATTACACAAACAGCAACTTGACCAAGTTATTGCTGATAAAGTGCTAATTGCAGCTAAAGGTCGTATGTCCGTTGCTGTATTCATGCTGTTTGGTGTAACTGCTGGGTTATCAATGTGGATCAGTAATACCGCCACCACCGCGATGATGCTGCCACTTGTACTCGGTGTCTTAAGTAAGGTCAATACAAAAAGTGGCCATAATACCTATGTTTTTGTGTTATTAGGTACGGCTTATTGTGCCAGTATTGGTGGTATCGCAACCATCGTTGGTAGTCCACCCAATGCGATTGCAGCGGCTGAAGTGGGTTTAAGTTTTACTGAATGGATGGCCTTTGGGGTTCCCGTTACTATTATTCTATTACCGGTTACCGTTACCCTATTGTATGTAATATTAAAACCCGACCTAAACCATCAATTTGAACTCGATCACCGCCCAATTCAATGGAGTAATGGTAAGTTAATCACAATGGCGATCTTTTTAGTGACCGTTACTTTGTGGGTTTTCAGTAATCCGATTAATGCTTTTTTAGGTGGTTATTCCAAGTTTGATACCTTAGTTGCTTTAAGCGCTATCATCATGTTGGCAGTATCACGAGTTGTTGAATGGAAGGATATTAAAAACTCAACGGATTGGGGGGTTTTATTACTGTTTGGTGGTGGTATTTGTTTAAGTAATATTCTTAAAGCCACTGGTACTAGCGTCTTTTTGGCTAACGAACTCAGTAATATGTTGCAACAAGCAGGTCTTTTACTCACCATCCTTGGGGTGGCTATTTTTGTAGTCTTTCTTACTGAATTTGCAAGTAATACAGCAAGTGCTGCTTTATTAGTCCCTGTGTTTGCAACCGTTGCTGAAGCATTAGGTGTATCACCCGTTATACTCTCTGCATTAATTGCCATTAGTGCATCTTGTGCATTTATGTTACCGGTTGCTACGCCACCCAATGCAATTGTATTTAGCACCGGTTATATAAAGCAAAGTGAAATGATGCGAGTCGGTTTTTATTTAAATATCGTCTGCATTATATTTTTAACCGTGTTTACATGGCTCTTTTGGTAACAAAGCACTCTAGCACAGAAAAATAAAACATTATAAAAGGTGGCGATAATCGTCACCTTTTCTGTGCTTACTTTAGTCTAAAATAAACAATAATCGCTCGCTATTACCCTGAACAAAATCAATTGAGCCTTTTATTTCGCTCTTCAATTCAACTAATTGTTGTGCTTCAAGCGAGTATGGAAGATAAACAACAAGTCGCATAATACCTTCTTGTTTAGCTAACGATGATAGTCGGATTAAGTTATTAATATCACTAGTATTACTTGATAGTATTGTTAATGCTTTTTTTTCTAAGCGTTCAGTACAAGATAAAGGCGTTTTCCCTATTGTGCTTGTTGTCACTTTAAATAAAGGGATTAAATATTTTAAAGCATCCATAAATGACAAACGTTGCTGGCATGATTTAGATAGAAACTCCGTATAATCAAAAATCACATCCTTTTCTATAACTTTATCAATTACTGTTTCCATAGCTATCCTTAGTCAGAAACATAATATTCATTTAATTTCAAAATCGTTCGGAAATCATCCTGTATTATCACTATACGTCTATATCAATTTTTATTGTACGCTTCAGAATTAAAGTATGTGATGGATATCACGTTCTATTTACACAACCACAATAAAAAACACAATAAAAACAATTATTTAACATTAAGAATACAACAAATGCTTTATAAAAAACATAATATCTATAAAATCATTCTATAGTAAGACAAAATCCTTAGTAGCAATAAATTGCAATCAGTAAGTAATATAATCAATATTAAAATATTTACTCTCTCATCAATAATTATTCTCAAATCTAACCTAATATGAACAATTCTTACCGTCTTCATAAATACTTGTTATCCGTCAATGACGATATCGCGTCCATACAACCCAATAATAAAACGGTAATTTATTCAGCAACTTTACAATTAATTGTCCTAAATTAAAGCCATTTAGAAGATTGTTCCCAATTAACCCAAAAACGACTGGAAACTTATGGATTACAAGTCTAAAATTGCCTCGTTTGGGGAGTAGTCACAATTGTTCGCCTGTCGTCATCTCGAAGTCATACACTTCCGGCAGCCGTGAATGGATTTGCTCGCAGTAACTTTTGTCTGCAATAGACACCACTGCTAGCACCATTTTGACGAGACCAATGCCATTATCGTTTACATAAAAATGTAATCGAACCTATGCAACATAATTGCATGGGTTTTTTTAATGTGCGGAAGGTTTTGTTTAGGCTCGCCTATGGCATACCTTTCGTATTTTATTCTTTGCAATAATACATTGTTATAAGTACTGTTTTATTTGACTCAATTTTCATAAATATCGTCACATAAACAACAAGACTAATAGCAATAAATTAATGCACTCGATATTTATATAAAAGAGAGAACTCTATGAGTATTTTTAGTTATGAAGGGTTTGCTGTATTAACAGTATTAATGTTTGCATTGGATTTATACCAAACACGTGGCGGTAAAATATCAATTAAAACAGCGGCACTTTGGAGTGTTTTTTGGGTATGTTTAGCTTTCATTTTTATGGGCTTTATTTATCTATATTGGCCACAAATGGCGCCAGAAAGCACATATACTAATAAACAAGCAGCAACATCGTTTATCACAGGTTACTTATTAGAAAAATCTCTAAGTGTTGATAATTTATTTGTCTTTGCCTTAATCTTTAGTCAATTTACGGTACCAGAACGTTTACGTCCTCGCATTCTAATGTTGGGTATTGTTGGTGCTCTTTTCTTACGGGCAGGTTTGATTGGCGTTGGTGCAAAACTATTAGCTGATTACCATTGGATCCTATACATCTTCGCTGTTTTCTTACTTTACACAGGCTTTAAGCTTTGGCGTGACGGTGAAGAAGAGCAAGAAGATTTCTCAAATTCAGCACCTGTACGTATTGTAAAACGCTTCTTTAGAGTCTCAGATGATTATCATGATCATAAAATGTTTGTTAAAGATGACAAAGGCTGGTTAGCAACACCACTATTAGTTGTGGTCGCGGTTATTTCACTAACAGATGTAATGTTTGCACTGGATTCAATTCCTGCAATTTTTGCTGTTACTCAAGAAGCATTCTTAGTCTTTACTGCTAACGTGTTTGCCCTACTCGGTTTACGCTCACTGTATTTCGTATTAGAAGGCATGTTAACCCGCTTCTGTTATTTACGTGTTGCGTTAGCATTTATATTAAGCTTCATTGGTATCAAAATGTTACTTGTTGGTTCACCGTATGCAATTCCAACAGTGATTTCACTTTGCGTAATCATTCTTTCCATTACGATTGCTATCAGTGCATCACTATGGAAGACACGTAATATTGAAACAACTGAACAATAATCACTGCTGATTACTGATTAAATTAAAAATGCCACTGCTAACTAAAATCGATAACCAGTGGCATTTTTATTGTTTACTTTATAATCATTAACTATTTACTAAGCAAAATGTTGCGTTATCACATTCAAGAGCTGTTGTGGTTGCGTCACAATATATGATGGTGTGATTTGCGAAAGCTTGTCATGATCGCTTTCCTTGCCAGTATCAACCCACACACTAGCAATACCCGCCCCATTTGCACCAGCAATATCAGCCGCTAATGAATCCCCCATATGTAGAGCTTCACTTGGCTCACAGCCTACTAAATCTAATGCTTTTTTGAAAATACTGAATGCAGGTTTCTCTTCCGCTTCTTCCCCACCAATAATAATATGATCTACATGTTGATCCATTTCTGTGGCGGCAAGTTTAGGATATTGAGAAAAAACAGGGCCGTTAGTGATCACCACCAGCTTATACTGCTGACGTAGCGTCGCAAGCATCGTTTTAACTTCAGGAAAAAAATCAAATCCAGCCATACGCCCCTCATCAAACGCTGCTTGAATAGCCTTTGCTTGCTCAAAAGAAAGAGAGATCTGTTGCTGAGAAAATAGTGTTTGTACTAACGTTTGACGAAACAGTAATTCATTATCTAATAGCATTATTAGTTGCGGAAATTCACCATTGAGTTTCTTATAAATTCCAGCGATATAACGTTCGCAAAAAACATCTGCATTCAATGTCGGAAACTGTGATTGAACATAATGTTTTAACGTCGCCAATGCTTGTTTATCTGCAACTGATGTCGCACATAAGGTTTCATCCATATCTAAAAAAATAGCTTTTAACATTACATTCCCATTGCGCCGCACATCACGACACCCTAACTATGTTGTTTTAAAATAATATCTAAATTCTACCTTGAGTACGCAAATTGCGCACATAAAAAAGCCAGCATCTTAGTGCTGGCTTTAACAGATTATGCAATCAATACTAAATTAGTGTTTAACAAAATCTTTCATCGTAATAAATTTAGCTTTAATAGGCTTAGCTTGTGGTGAGTCATAACCATAAATGTCACTACGCATTTGTAGATGACCATCTTGATCAACCCATGCTGTTAAGTATACAAAATCAACATCAATACGCTTAGATAAGCTCACCACTTTATGCTGCTTAGTATCTAGCATTGTTTTAAAGGGTGCAATATTACTGCGATTTTGATAATTAATAACATAATTTGCAAGATCATCAGCACGCTCAACACGGACACAACCAGAGCTTAAGTCTCGCTTATTGCGGCTAAATAGACCATGTGCAGGCGTATCATGTAAGAATATAGCGTAATCATTTGGCATTAGAAACTTAACATTACCCAATGAATTATGAGGACCAGGACCTTGCTGGAATTCATGTGGGAATGTTTTAGGATTTACTGTTGCCCAGTCAATACTGCTTGGTGAAATAACAGTACGATCACGCCAGCTATTCAGAATCTGCATGTTATGTGCTTTCAAGTAATTACGAGACATTTTAACTTTCGGAATTACATCATTCTGTTTAATTGTAATCGGCACATTCCAGTATGGATTAACAACCATGGTTGTAATTGCAGATGAGAATAAGTTCGTCGGACGCGTATCTCGGCCAACAATAACTTTAGACTCAAAGACTTTTTTACCATTGTCGAATACTTCTAATTTATAGTTGGGAATATTTACCCAAATATGTGCACGAGTATCATTATTACGGTTTAAAGCCGATAAACGTAATGTATTCAATGCAAGAATACGTGCGATATCACTATAAGGCATCACTAATTGTTTAACTGTACCCGGTCCAACAATACCATCAATGCTTAAACCATGACGTTTTTGGAACGTCTTAATGCTACTAAACATTAGACCAGTATTAGTAATTGTTGGCTGAGCTAATAATGTATCACGATCAGCTGCTGACATATCACCTAGGTTATATAGAACCTGAGCAATTTCATGTCCTTTTGGCAATACAGCACCTTGGCGATATACGCTTTTAAAATTTGATGCCGATAAATGGTGCGGTGCTAAATTTTCAAATTTTTGAATAACTTTTATCGTTGGTTCAAAATCAACATATGTAGGACGATACATTGTTAATTTAGCCATTGTCATTGGATACGCGTCATCACCTTTTGCATATTCCAACATGCTATGGGTCATATTGACAGGCTCAGACAAAAATAAAACACTACGATGTTGAGCAATATAATTCTGGAAGGCACGATAAACATAGTAAGTATCTGTCGCTAATAAATCATAGCCACGTAGATTGCCTTCTTGTTCAAGTTGCTTCATTTCAGCTAAACGCTGTGCAATACCGGGTAGCATTTTGCTGTCAGCAAGCACTTGAAGTTGTAATGTTAGTTCATTACGTAATGCTACAGTATTCCAAAGAGGGTAAAACTTATTTTGTGCATAAGCTTGTTCTATTTGCGATGCGAAACAAACGTTACTTGTCGTATCACCACATAACATCTTTGTGCTTTGTAAATGCTGATTATTCAATGAAGACCAATCAACACTGCCAGCAGTTAACGGTGCGGTTCGTGTATCAGCCGGCATTTTGGGTAATACCGCACTAGAACCGACAATCGGCACATTATTATTTTGTGATACAGCTGCGACATTATGTGGTACAGCAGGACTAACCTCAGCAGCAAAAACACTACCGGGTACCATCAGCGACAGCATTAAAAGTTTGCTAACTCGTTTAGCAACAACACGTTGAGGATTAAACATCGTCAAAGCGATCCTTACCTATAAAATAGAACGAAAAATACCATACCTAGCATTACAGCTTATCTTATTGATATGCAATGACGGCAATCTATAGTTCATAAAAAACTAACTAGGTATATTTAGACAAATTTTGACAAATGATACAATTCAAAAAATGAAACTTAAAAAATTAATTATGCCATCTCATGATTTTTTATCTATAAATCTTACAAAAAAAACACATAACATCATGATTAAAAACGTATTAATTTTTATTGCTTAATTCTTTTATTGAAAAAATAGTTTTGTGTTAAAAAAATGGAATTTTTGCTTTTTAGCGCACACCTCGCTTAATAATTAAGCATAGTTGTTATTTTCTCGATATAACGCCCACTCTTCAATCAGTTTGTTACTACTAAGATACAGTAATAACCACTTATTCTAACCTTAGCCTGCGGTATAACAATCTATCGACCCGATACTATACAATATATTAATACAATGTTTTAATCATTTCTTGTTGCTGAAAGATAATCGCACCATGGATTTCCATTTTAGAAAAACACAATTCGTTCTTTTTCACTTCTGGAAATAAATAACATACGGTAGATTAACCGTATAAAATTTATGGATATAAGAAGAGCATAGCAATGACATTACAAACTAAAATTAAAAACATCATTACTGATGCGACATTAAGCACGAAACAAAAAACATTATTCCTGTCATTAGAAGCTGAAGCACTTATAGACTATATGCCAATCCCTAACGCGGTTTTAGCGGCCAAAAATGCTGACATTATTTGTGATATGTTTGAAGGTAACGCACCATTCAAACCTCGTTATGTTCTTCCCGATTACGCCAAATTTTTACAACAAGGTTCAAAGTACTTAGAACTTGAGCCTGCGACAAATTTAGATGAAGCCATCAACCTGCTGACTATTCTTTACCATCACGTACCTTCTGTTACCAATATTCCCGTTTACCTTGGTCAACTCGATCAAATCTTGCTGCCTTTTGTTAGCGACATCAGCGAAGAGGCTCTTTACCGTAAGCTGAAAAACTTCTGGATCATGCTAGATCGCACCCTGCCAGATGCTTTTATGCACGTCAACATTGGCCCAACAGACAACATTGTTTGCCGTCTGATTTTAACTATTGATGCCGAACTTAAACAAGTCGCACCTAATTTAACCTTTATGTATGACCCAACAATCACGCCAGAGAGCCTGCTACAACAAGCCTGTAATAATATCTGTGAGTGCAGTAAGCCACATATCGCTAACTATCCAATGTTCTCAGATGCTTTTGGCAAACAGGGATTCGGTATTGTAAGTTGCTACAACTCTCTTCCGCTTGCAGGTGGTGCAAACACATTAGTACGTATGAGTTTAAAAGAAGTCGCGCTACGTAGTAATAGCATTGACGACTTTCTCACAACAACCCTGCCATATTACAGTACGCTGATGTTTGAACTTATTGACGCACGCTCAACTTTCTTACATCAAGAATCAAACTTCTTTACGGGCTTCTTAACCACCGAAGGTTTAATTTATGAAGATCGTTTTGCCCCAATGTTTGGTATTTATGGCATGGCAGAAGCCGTTAATATACTGATGGAGAAATCAGGTTCAACGGCAAAATATGGTCATAATGAAGATGCGAATGCCATCGGATTAAAAATCAGTGAAACATTAAGTGACATTGTAACAACAACCCCAGTGAAATACGGTTTCAATGGTCGAGCATTATTACACTCCCAAGGGGGTATCAGTTGCGATCACGACGTTACACCAGGGATTCGTATTCCTTACGGTACCGAACCCGATCCTGTGGTTCATATTAAGGCGCTAGCAGCACACCATAAATACTATACATCGGGTATCAGTGAAATTTTAACGATTGAAGAGACCATTAAGAACAACCCACTCGCATTAGTGCAATTATGTAAAGGTGCATTAGCGTTAGGTTTCCGTGAGTTTACAGCTAACGTTGCCAGTAATGATCTTGTGCGAGTGACGGGTTACATGGTTAAGTTATCTGATATTGCGAAATTCAAACAACAAGGTTCACGAACAAATACAACCTGGTTAGGTACTGAAGCATCGGAAAACACACATATTCTAGAGCGCCAACCACGTGTTGTTAGCCGTGAAATGTCACCTGTTTACCCATCAAAATAAATGAAGAATACCTACTATGATTTCTGCTACCGTCAGCAAAATATTGAACTACTCATGTGTTGATGGGCCAGGTAATCGTATGGTGCTGTTTTTGCAGGGGTGTAACTACCGCTGCAAAAACTGCCATAATCCACAAACAATTGATATGTGTAATCAATGTGGTGATTGTGTACCAAGCTGCCCAACGCAATCATTGCAACTTATCACACAAAACAATAAACCGTTTGTAGTATGGAATATGGCAACTTGTACTGAGTGTGATGCATGCCTAACCACGTGTAATAAACAATCAACACCAAAAACACAGCAGTTAACAGTCACTGATACCTTGGCATTAATTAGAGATAATTTATTCTTTATTAATGGCATTACGGTAACAGGCGGTGAAGCAACATTACAGTTACCGTATATAATTGCCCTTTTTAAGGCGATTAAATCCGATTCCAGCTTGCAACATCTCAGTTGTATGATCGACAGTAACGGTAGTTTAAGCATTACAGGATGGCAATCAGTCTCCCCTTATCTTGATGGGGCGATGATTGATTTAAAAGCATGGAATAACACCACTCATCGATGGCTAACCGGCCGTGATAATGACCGAGTATTGGCGAGTATTTCTTGGTTAAGTCAACACCAAAAATTATATGAAATACGGTTATTGCAAATCCCTGAAATCACCGATTATGAACAATATATCGATGACGTTGCAGCTTACTTAACAACATTAAATAATGACGTTCGTATAAAGCTTAATGCGTTTCAACATCATGGCGTAACAGGTGAATCCTTAAACTGGGTAACCTGTAACCAAGCCGATATTGAAACATTAGCAATGCAGCTAACCGAACGTAATATCACTAATCTAATTCTGCCAACGGTTTATGCATAACGACCAATTTTATGTCCAACCGTTGTAATTTGCTGATACAGCCACCGCAACGCAGGATCATTCATGCTTGGTTGATACCACACTAAACTGTACCCTACTTGACCATAATTAAACGGTAGTTCTTTCATGATCAATGATTGTGCTTGCGCTGCCACTTCTGCCCATTTTTTTGAGCAAGTAAACAATAACTCAGTTGTTTTACACAGTGTCGCCGCAGCACCAAAATCAGCCACATTCACCATGACTTTCCGCTTACGATGTTGCTGAATAAGCTGCATTTCAAAAAATGGTACACTAAGATCATTATCAACAATCCCAATATGATCATACCGCAAATAATCATCAATCGTCAGTGACTGTTCGACTAACGGGTGTTCAGGTGACATTAAACACACCATTCCATCCGTAAATAAGGTTTCCCAAACTAAGTTGTTATCGATATTCGGTGGCTGGCTGAGATCATGAGGCAAAATAATAAAATCCAACACCCCTTTTGCTAAACCACTGACACCAATATTATCTTTAGACCAAATATCTAACCGAATATTCGGTGCAAGTTTTAATATATGTTCACACAAAGGTGCTGTAATTAATTCAAAGGTGCTTTCTCGCATCGACAATGAAAAGCTGCCTGCATAATTAGCAACATCAAACTCTTCTTGAGTCATGATCTGATTCATATCACTGATCATTTGATGCACTGTTGGGCCTAAACGGCGTGCTAATGGTGTTGAAACTAATCGATTACCATTGCGATAAAACAATTCATCATTAAGTGTCTTTCGAAGCTGACTTAATGTTTTACTGACTGACGAAGGGCTAACACAAAGTCGTTGTGCGCACGCAGTCACACTGAGAGTATCTAGCATTACATGTAGAGTAATAAGATGCTTCATGCTAATGCGGGATAACTTAATTAAATCCATTTACCGTCTCTAGAATACCAATAAAAAATGCCAGTCAACAATCTATTGACCAGCATCTAAATTACAATCAGTTACAACGAGAATCAGCTTAACGAATACCACTTAGAAACTCGGCACGCGTGGCTGGATTTCGTTTAAAAATCCCACCTAAAGCGGTTGTTGTTGTTACGCTAGTTGCATCCATTACACCACGTGATTTAACACAATAATGAGTAGCATCAATAGTAACCGCAACATCTTCACTTTCAAGTAGCGTTTGTAATGCGACTAGAATTTGTTGCGTTAGACGCTCTTGCACTTGTGGACGCTGAGAAAAGAAGCGCACAATACGATTAATTTTAGATAAGCCAATGATCTTACTACGAGGAATATAAGCCACCGTCGCTTTACCATCAATGGTGATTAAATGATGTTCACAGGTACTGGTTAATGTAATGTCTTTTACGCGCACCATTTCATCACAGTGCATTTTATTTTCAATCACTGTAATTTTAGGGAAATTGGTGTAGTCCAAACCTGAAAAAATCTCATCAACATACATTTTCGCAATGCGATGTGGTGTTTCCACCAAGCTGTCATCCGTCAGATCTAACGCTAATAACGATAAGATCTCACGCATATGGTATTCAATTTTTTCTTTCTTTTCTTCTCGACTTACAACATCGGCCGTCATCGGGGTTTCTAGATCACGGGCGGCTAAGGCGTCACGTACTTGTATTGCAGATACACTTAATGCTGTCATTCTTTTCCTCCAGCTGACCTAGGTAGAATAAAAAAGACATACCCTTCTGACCTTGCCAGCGCTAAAATCCTTAGCAGAATACCTCCAAATGAGAATAATTTCACCACCAAATTACCTAGGAAGACGTACATCTAACGTATTTTAGTATATTCAATCCCTTACAGCGGTAGTCAATAAAGGGTAAACTACCCAATAACTAGCAATCTGAACAATACTTAGTAAGAAACTGAGTAAAACATACCGCCTCAAACTGAGAATTTTTCAGACCTGCTCACTTTCATTATCACTAATAAATAAAATGGACACGATTATGGGATGCTGTGACGTACCTGGTTTAATGACTATTGAAACTGCGTTAGATAATATTATGACTCAAGTTTCACCGTTAGCAATAATCACCACGGTAGCATTAACTGATGCTATGGGTATGGTGCTTGCTGAAGATATTCTTTCCCCTATTAATGTACCGCCTTTTGCTAACTCAGCAATGGATGGCTATGCTCTTCGCGCTGCTGATCTTGAGCATACCGATACTCTAACCATGATTGGTAAGTCATTTGCAGGCATTCCTTTTACTGGAACATGTGAAGCAGGCCAATGTGTTCGTATTATGACAGGCGCTGAAATTCCAGCAGGAACTGATGTTGTTATCATGCAAGAAGAAACACATGTTGATGGCAATAGCATTCAATTTAACGTCAAGCCTAAAGCAAACGACAACATTCGCCCTATTGGTGATGATGTCCATTACGGTGAAACAGTATTAGTAAAAGGTACACGTCTAACGGCACGTGAAATGCCATTACTCGCATCATTAGGTATTGCTTCTTTTGCTGTATATCGTCGTCCTAAAGTGGCTTTTTTCTCAACCGGTGATGAATTACGCCCTGTAGGTGAAACACTTGCAGCGGGTCAAATTTACGATAGCAACCGTTATGGTATGAAAGCGTTATTAGATAAATTCGGTTGTGATGTATTAGATCTTGGTATTATTCCTGATTGCCCAGAGAAACTACGTCAAGCCTTTATAACTGCATCAACAGACGCTGATGTTGTGGTTACATCCGGTGGCGTTAGCGTCGGTGAAGCAGATTACACCAAAGATATTTTAGACCAAGAAGGCAAAATTGGTTTCTGGAAAATTGCCATGAAACCGGGCAAACCATTTGCATTTGGTACAATTAACAATGCATGGTTCTGTGGTCTTCCTGGTAATCCAGTATCTGCAATGCTGACCTTATATCAATTAGTACAACCAATGCTGGCAAAACTGGCGGGTCATAGCCAATACCAACCCCCTGTTCGTTTACAAGCTAAAGCAACCTCAATGTTTAAAAAACGCCCAGGACGAACTGACTTCCAACGTGGTATTTATAGCATTAATAGCGATGGTCAATTTGAAGTTGCAACAACAGGCAACCAAGGCTCAGGCGCATTTAGTTCAATGCACCATGCCAATTGCTTTGTGGTACTAGAACAAGATCGTGGCCGTGTTGAAGCAGGCGAACTTGTAACCATTGAAATGTTTAACCACACCATGTACTAATTAATGATTAATGTATTAGCCGCTCAGTAATAAATAAAGGGCTAATACATTAGCAGCTGAATCTAACCTCAAATAACGTGTACTCGAATCACCAGCTAATAACGGTAATTTCACTTATGACAACACAACAACACACTCATGCTGAATTATCAGATCAAGAAATGCTGCGCTATAATCGCCAAATTATTCTGCGCCAATTTGATTTTGAAGGCCAAGAAGCATTAAAAGCCGCTTCAATGTTAATCTTAGGTGCAGGCGGTTTAGGTTGTGCATCATCACAATACCTTGCAGCAGCTGGCGTGGGTAAAATTACCTTGATTGATGATGATAAAGTTGAAGTTTCTAACTTACAGCGCCAAGTTTTGCATACTGATGCGACTGTCGGCATGCTCAAAGTTGAATCGGCCAAACAAGCATTAACAGCAATAAACCCTTATTTAACCGTTGAGACTATCGCTAAACGATTAACCGATGAAGAGTTACTACCACTTATTAAACAGCACAACTTAGTGTTGGATTGCTGTGATAACGTTGATACCCGTAACCAGCTAAATCGCTTATGCTTTGAGACTAAAACACCATTAGTTTCTGGTGCGGCTATTCGAATGGAAGGCCAAATAAGTGTTTATAGTTATCGTGATGGAGAGCCTTGCTACCAATGCTTAAGTGCCCTTTTTGGTCAACAAACATTAACCTGTGTTGAGGCTGGCATTATGTCACCTGTTGTCGGTATTGTTGGCGCAGTACAAGCCATGGAAGCAATAAAAGTAGCCACCAATGTTGGCACGCCATTAACGGGTAAAATCTTGATGCTCGATGCTATGAGCATGAGTTGGCGCGAGATGAAACTAATGCAACAGCCAAGCTGTCCTGTATGTGGCTAATAGAGTAATGAATTAATTATTATGAAACGTATTACCCTGTTTACTCAAAAAAATTGCGCGCATTGTAAAGATGCTCAGCAATATATGAAAACAAAAGGTTATCCATTTCGTTTAGTCGATGTGGCAAGCCCACAAGGTAGAAAAGAATTAAGTCGAACGGGCGCTCGCTCTGTCCCTGTTATAAAAATTGGGGATAGTGTGCTTATGGGCTGGAATATGACCAAATTCGAAAAACTATTGCACGACAACGATTAATATAGCCACAAAAAATGCATAAAAAAACCGACATTTTTACTATTTCTAGTTGAATGTCGGTTTTTTTTATCTTCACTAAACGCGAAATTAGTGGTGATTAATCGTTATCATTCAGACGAATACCGTCTTTTTCAATCACAATTAAACCTTTTTTGTACAAGCCACCAATCGTCTTTTTAAACGTTGCTTTACTGGTACGGAATACACGGAAAATATCTTCAGGGCTAGATTTATCACTAACAGGAATAAAGCCACCTTTGATCTCTAAAGATGTTAAGATCTTATCCGCTAAATCGTCAACTTTACCTAAACCTACTTTTTGTAGAGATAGGTTAATTTTGCCATCTGGACGAATTTCTTGAATGTATGCTTTTAGTTGCTTACCAATAAACAGTTTGCCAAAAGCTTCTGTTTTAAAGAATAAACCCCAGTGCTCACCATTAATAACCGCTTTGTAACCAAGTTCTGTCGTTTCAGCAATGATCACTTGTACTTCTTGGCCCACTTTATAATTAGCAGGTGTAAGATCAAGGAAACGGTTAAACTTAGTTGAACCAACGATACGACCAGATGCACGATCCGTGTAAACACGAACCATGATTTCTTCGCCTTCTTCTAAGCGACGACGTTGCTCACTAAACGGAATTAGCAAGTCTTTACGTAAACCCCAATCAGCGAATGCACCGATAGTCGTTGCACCAACAATACGTAATTTAGCAAAACCACCCACTTCAACCAATGGTTCATCCGTGGTTGCAATCACTTCATCTTCAGAGTCAAAGTAAATAAAAACTTTAAGCTTGTCGCCGAGCTTAGTACCTGCTGGCACAGTGTTCTTTGGTAACAAGATATTACCGAAATCATCACCACCATTAAGGAACACACCAAAATCTACCAATTTGATAACTTCTAGAGTGTTGTATTGTCCAATTTTAATCATGTATCAGGTACTCTCTTTATAGGCAACAACACGCTTACAGTGCAGTTGGTTCAATATCTTTATCAAGCAATTTTTAGCCGCAATAATTAATTAACTATCACTGACTAGGCAATACGTTATAATGAACGGGTTGCGCTTATGATGTCGGCATTATACGTGATGTTGCGACCCTTCGCCCAACCTATCTGCAATTATTTGATGTTTTTTCATTCTATTAGCCTCAATAATTGTGATTTATAAATAATAGACAAAAAAATATTCTCATATAATCTCAATGATAACCTATTTATGCCATTTAGCATTCGCCTCGGAGGGCTAACTAAAAGTGATTACTGTCGATAAAAAAGATGGGCATAAACTCAAAATATCTCATGTGATTCAAGAAACAACTAATCGACAGCTTGATATGTACATATTTATCCCAGGAGAGCTGGGGTTAAATGCCAATATCATCTCTGAAGAAGAGTTTTATCATAATGCCATTCATGGCAAACGTACTTATTTCAGTGATATAAACCACCTGCCTTTAGTGCATAGTCGCCTTGCTAGTCGAGGAAAATTATCTATTGAGCAGTACCGTTTAAGTTTGAGCCTTTACGCCTACCAATATGCGTTAGCCTTGGAAAAAACAACGCAGCAATTATTAGGTGATAGCAATGAATCTAAACAAGAAGAGATCGAAGAAGCAGCACAGCTAGCCGTTCGTATTCTAAAGCGATTACGTCGTAACATTCCAACCGATAAAAAACTACTTAAATATTATGAGAATATTGATAACTATTTATCTTGGTTTACAGAACAACGACTGCTACAACTCATCGCCCATTTACCCCGAGGGACTGAGTATAATGAAATTAAGCCACAGCTATTAGAAATCTGTCAAAGAGAAGCCCAACACCGTACCGATAACAATTATAACTCCGTCAGAGCAATGCAAGACCCAACGCGAATGTCGAATAAAATGCGATTATTGCGTCGATTAATTGAATACCCTGTCACCATGAGTGAAAAGACAATCGAATTAGGTAAAAATACCCGTAAAATTGTCACAGGGGCAGCGGCCGGCATTGTCATGATTTTCGTGACCTTAATACTGATAAAAGCACGCGGTATGTTGGGTGATATTACTGCCTCATTCATTGTTGTACTGTCATTTATTTATGCGGCACGTGAAGTCTTTAAAGATGACTTAAAAACCATGCTCTGGCGATGGATGAGAAAAGGTAAAGCTCGTTGGAGAAAGCAATTTTTTGATGCCAATACGGGTAATGTTATTGGACAACAGCTTGAATGGTTAGAATTTATTAGTTACGACAGTTTACCCGAAGTTATTCGAAAAACACGTAAGCATAATGTGTCTCACCGTGAAGAAACCATTTTGCATTATAAAAGTACCACCAGAATGTCACCCACTAAATTTTTAAGTGGTTATGAACAAACTCGAGAGTCAATTATTCTTGACCTACGTGCGATTGCAACATTAATGGAAAAAGGCTCACAACGTCTCTATCAACTCAAAGACGGTCAAGTCACCAAAGAGTCGGTAGAAAAAAGACATTTAATTAACTTGATCACCAAAGAAACAGATGAAGATAAAACTGTACGAATTCAACGGTGGAAAATCATCATGAGTCGTTCAAAAATTGTTGATATTGAAGTTATTATTACACCAGAGCCTAAAAAATCGAAGCCTAAACAAGCTATCAACGTCAGTAACTCATAATTTATAACCCGTACAAATGAGAATACCCTCATCTCGAGGGCATTCTCATTAATAACCATAACTACTTATCATTAATTAGAGCGTACACACTCGGGTAATTCAGCGCCTTTTTTTGTTAATCCAAATTGCCACACATTGAGATCACGACAACGAAATGCGCCCGCACATGACAATAAATAGTAACGCCACATACGATAGAATTTTTCACCATAATGTTCTGAAATTTCAGGCCAATTCTGCTCAAATTTTTCGTTCCATGCGACTAATGTTTTATCGTAATCAGGGCCGATATTTTGCACATCTTCAATATTAAAATAATCTTCCGCAGCCGAGCCAATCTGCGTCATTGATGGCACCACACCATTTGGGAAGATATATTTATTTATCCATGCGTCTGTTTCTGTTTTAGAGTTGGGGCTACCAATGGTATGTAATAAAAATATTCCATCATCAGCCAGATAGCGGTAAGCGGCTTTAAAATAATCAGAATAATTATCAGGGCCGACATGTTCCATCATACCAATAGAAACCACACGATCATAAGGTTGTTCCGGTGTATGTAGACGATAATCTTGTACAATAAATTTGACAGGAAGGTTTAAATCATCAGCACGTTGTTGACCCAGTGCCGATTGCTCTTTTGACAGCGTTAAACCATCGCAAATAACCCCATAATGTTCTGCTGCATAATTCATAAAACTGCCCCAACCACACCCAATATCCAGTAAGCGCATACCTGGTTTAAGCCCCATTTTACGGCACACTAAATCAAGTTTGGCCTCTTGAGCACTATCAAGATCGGTTGCATCTTTCCAATACCCACAGGTATATGTCATTCGTTTATCAAGCATTGATGCGAATAAATCATTACCTAAGTCATAATGGAAAGGTACATCCTTAGTAACTCGATCAATACTTTGATGATTAAAAAGGTGTTTTACTTTTGATGCGCCAATTTTTAAACCAACAGCCAGTTTAGTCGATAAATCTAGCTTTTCATCAATACGGGCATGTAATACACGATTGATCATTTCATCAATCGCATTACAACTCCACCAGCCATCCATATAGCTTTCACCAAAACCTAATGAACCATCAGTTAATACACGATCATATAACCGTTCATCATGAACGTGAAGATCCCAAGGGCGAGAGCCATTAATAATTACATCAGCATGAGATAATAGATTTTGGAAAAACTTTTCATTTGTCATCACTAATATTCCTTATATAACGATTTATATGACAAATTGCCTTTAAATAAGGTCGACAACAAGTTCAATTGTTGAAAAATAAGATTTAACAATTTTTCCCATACATTATTTAAATCTAAAGTTACAAAAAATATAAACGGAAAAATCCAACAAAATAGTTTTTATATATATTTCAGCCTTATTTATAATATGTTCCTAATGAACATCGCATGAATAATTAATAGATTTATACTTGTTTATTATTTTATTAAATTAACGGTTAATTTTATAAAAAAGAAATTGATTCCACAATGTAACTAATACCCCTACTTTTCATCCCTTGTTTATTTATCATAACTCGATAAGCTTAAATAACGCCCTTCTTTAGCTATAGGTATGCCCATGAAAACATTATCGACACTGACATTTACTAATAGCTATTGTGATCTTCCTGACAGTCTTGGAACACGGGTTACACCACAGCCTTTAGATAGCCCTTTTCTAGTGCATTTTAATCCACTTGTCGCAGAAAAACTTGAGCTTACTTCCATTACAGCACTTGACCCAAGCTTTGTTGATATCTTTAGCGGTAACGCAACATTGGTAGGATTATCACCTTTAGCAATGAAATATTGTGGACATCAATTTGGTCAATATAATCCCGATCTTGGGGACGGTCGTGGACTACTGCTTGGTGACATTATTACAAGTAACGGTAGAAAATGGGATTTACATTTAAAAGGTTCGGGCAAAACACCTTACTCTAGAACGGGTGATGGACGCGCGGTTTTACGCTCATCAATTCGTGAATACCTTGCCAGTGCGGCGATGGAAGGCCTTGGCATTGCAACAACACATGCATTAGCAATTATAGGTAGTGAAACACCTGTTGCACGAGAAAAAATAGAAACAGCCGCCACACTTATTCGCGTTGCTGAAAGTCATCTCCGTTTTGGGCATTTTGAATACCTGTTTTATAGCGGCCAACATGCAGAACTGCAACAATTAGCCGATTATGTGATTGAACATCATTTTGCTGAGTTAACCACAACAGACTCCCCTTACGCCGAGATGTTTAAACAGATCTGTCATCGCACCGCAATAATGATCGCAGCTTGGCAAGCAGTAGGATTTGCACATGGCGTTATGAACACTGATAATATGTCGATACTCGGACTAACATTTGATTATGGTCCATTTGGTTTTCTTGACGATTATGACCCTCATTATATTTGTAATCATTCAGATTATTCTGGCCGTTATGCTTTTGATCAACAACCCTCAATCGCTTTATGGAACTTATCAGCTTTAGGTTACGCCCTAACGCCACTCTTAGATAAAACAGAGATAGATCATGGTTTAGAGCATTACCAACACCAGCTGCAACAACAATATAGCCATAACATGCGCCAAAAATTAGGATTAACACTAACGAACGATGTCGATAGCGCCTTATTTTCAGATCTGTTGCAATTGTTACAGCAGCATCATGTTGACTACAGTTTATTCTTTCGAACATTGTCATATATTACGGTGACAGACTTACCTCACAGCTGTTCTTTATTCAGTGAATTATTCCCATGTACTTCAGATCTTAAAAAATGGTTAGATCGTTATCAGCAACGATTATTACTTGAACCTAACGATAACCAACGTTTAGCCGTGATGCAGCAACATAACCCTAAATATATTCTACGTAATTACCTTGCTCAACAAGCCATTGAAAAAGCACAACAAGGTGACTATCAACTCATAGATCAATTAATGACGGTATTAGCCCGCCCCTTTGATGAGCATAAAAACGCAGAAATATTAGCTCAACTACCGCCACATTGGGGTAAGCATCTTGAGATAAGTTGTTCATCATAAAAGACCAACATTGATCATTTGAGATAATAAATATTTAAAATTAATTGATTAAACGCCTTAATATATTGATGCTAAGGCGTTTAATTTATAAAACTTACGCTATACGCATTAACCCTTGCGCAAGATCATCAAGCAGATCATCACAATCTTCTAATCCAATATGAACCCGTATCAATGTACCTTCAAAATCAACCTTACCCGCAGGACGAATACGATTAAGCTCTTCCGGCTGATTAGCTAAAATAAGAGATTCATAACCGCCCCATGAATACGCCATACTGAAGTGTTTAAAATTATCCAAGAAATCCGCAATCTGCTGACTATCAAGACGTTTTTTTAATACAAAAGAAAATAAACCACAGCTACCATTGAAATCACGTAGGAAAAATTCGTGACCTTTACAACTAGGTAACGCGGGATGGTTAACCCGTTCAACTTGAGGATGTTGCGCTAACCATTCTGCAATTTTAATACTGCTCTCGTGGTGTTGCTTTAAACGTACTCCCATTGTGCGTAAACCGCGAGCCGCAATATAAGCAGTATCAGCATCCACCATTTGCCCCATTAAATATGAGCGTTCTTGCAATTGATTCCAACAACGATTATTTGCAACCGCAGTACCTAACATTGCATCAGAATGACCCACTATATATTTAGTGCCAGCTTGAACAGAGATGTCTACATCATGATCGAGTGCTTTAAATAACACCCCAGCAGCCCATGTATTATCAACAATGATCACCGCTTCAGGGTTAATCGCCCTAACCGCTTTAACAATAGCCGGAATATCTTGCACTTCCATGGTGATTGAACTTGGTGATTCTAAAAACACCACTTTAGTATTGGGTTGCACTTTGTCCGCAATACTAGCGCCAATGAGAGGATCATAATAAGTCGTGTCAACATTAAGCCCTTTCAATACCACATTACAGAAATCTTGAGTTGGTTCATAAGCCGCGCCAGTCATTAACAGGTGATCGCCCGCTTTCACAAATGCTAAAATTGAATTTGCTACCGCCGCCGCACCACAAGGATAAAGATAACATCCAGCACCACCTTCAATTTCAACCATCGCTTGTTGTAATGAGAAATGGGTTAATGTGCCTCGACGACCATAAAACAATTCACCATTAGCACGATTGATCGTGGCTTGCTTTTTATCTGCGACAGAATCAAATACTAATGAAGATGCTCGTTGAATAACACTATTTACAGCCCCTAAACCAAATTTCTTTGATCGCCCAGCTGTGATTAGTTGAGTATTTATTTTATGACTAGACATGTTACTCCCTCAATGTGCCGTCAGTATGTTATTGAATCTTCATTGTATAACACGAATAAGCATATCTAACTAGAAACGAAAAGTTATTAATTACTACTATTCGACCATCACAAGCTAACGCTAATAATGTATATTATTTACATTCTAGATTTAGGTAACAGACCAATGAAAAAAATATATCTCGTAATACTGACCATAGCACTATTTTCTAGTCATGCTTTTGCCGACAGTAATATCTGGTTAAATAGCAATAACAAAAGTATTACACCCAATGCCATAATAAAAAATCATCAAATTTGGTTACCAACCAATCAAACCCAGACACCTAATTTTGTTATTTTTGACCAAATGGATCAGAATAAAATCACCCAAGCATTAACAAATAATCAGGGGGTTATTGTTATTAAAAACAATCAAATATGGGTTAATGAAATAAGCACTCAACCTCCATTTGCAATCTTGCGTAGTGGTAATCAAATTTGGTTACAGGATAACCATGGCACCGTTGCTAATGCCATCATTAAACCCAATGGTACGTTATGGTTATCAACCAATAATAGTACAATTGCCAGTGCTTATATTGAAGGAAATAACCAACATCAAGATGGCTTTATTATCGCAGCATTACTGTTATCCCAACAATTACAATGATGACAAGATAATAACCCATTGATTATTAATCACTATTATTTCAACTTATCATTGCAACAATTAGGCTAGTGTAATTGATCGTTTTTCCTTAAAATATGCCATCGCAACATGTAACCACTCAAAGAGTACAACAATGATTAATAATGAACTAAGCGTTATCGATAGCCTTGAAGAACTAGAAGCCTTTTTACTTTCAGTTGAAAACGGTGGCCTTGGCTTACAAAGTGTCGAAGGTATCGGTATGGCAACTAACAACACTGATGGTCGTCACTTTGTTGCTGTTTTTAATAACCAACAACAGCTTATTTACGGACGCTGGGTGAGCGATGCTGTCTTTGAAAACGGCAAAGAATTAGTCAGCAAAGGCCCTCGCCGTACTCATTAATTAATACAATTATCTCTCCATTATATAGAAAACGCCTCATTAATAATGATAGGCGTTTTTTTCATCAATAAAAAAAACCGATAAACAATGGTTTGCTATTTTATAAGTTAATGATCTACTATCAGAGTTAAATATATAGATACATTTACCTTATAAATATCGTTATCCATTTTAATATTAACCACCTTATTTATAATCCTACGGCAAGATAACGCCAACAACATAACTGACTAAAATTTTGAAGGACATTATCAATGCCATTATCTTCTTACAAACCATTATTACCTTTGGTGATTATGGGTAGTGCTCTCATCATTAGTGTTAACGTTAATGCTCAAGGTCTGCAATGCAATAACCCAGCCTCTGCAATAGAAAAAACGATCTGCGCTTCCTCGGCATTAACCAAAATGAATAACCGACTTGAGCAAGCGTATGCGCAATTAAAAAAAACACAGTCCCCTGTTGATCAAGTAGTAACAACAAATACGCAAAATCAGTGGCATGAACATATAAAAAAGCAATGCAACCAACAAAAATATATGCAAGGTTGTATTCAACTTAATATTCAACGTCAATTGTATGATATTAAGCATAATGCAACAGCGTTAGTCACTGTCAGTAAAAAATGGCAACGTTTAGATAGCACATTACGAAAATATGCAAACAACGTAAAAAATAACACTCAGCAATGCTCAGGTATTACCCGTCGTCCCCCTAAAAATGTGACTCAATTAATTCCAAGTCAATACGTTTACGCTAAATCTTTAGTTAATGCCCAATGCAATACAGTAGTACGAACGTTTGTAGGATGTAGCTCTCTTAAAAACAACCGTTGTAATAACTGGCAACTCAAACTCGTAGCTTCTGATGCAAACAATCAACATCCTTATATTATTGGTACATTAGCCTCTACCAGTCGAACCGGTAATAGCAGTGCTATTTTTGTACCTTATAAATTTAGCCCTAATGGTAAAAATGTCATTTTAAAAGCTATGATGCAACCTGCTGGTGGTGGTAATATAAATTATGGTTATGATGTGATTATTCATAATGATAAACAACAGCTTTCTGCAACGACACAACATTACTTAGCCCCATATAATGCCCATTTTTATGCCAACAATAGTCGCATTGCTTATTTAGAAAATTCCCCCTTATTACCTAACTATCCACAACCCGGTGGCGGTTCTAATAACGGGAAATTAGTCATTAAAAATGTAAACACAGATGAAGTGTTAATGACGAAAGAACACACTGATACCAGTTATGCGATTAAAAATATCAATACTGCAAGTCATACCATGACAATCACCACAACCCGACATAGTTTTGGTAGTCAGTGCCCAAGAACTGAAGATTCTCTTAGTTGTAGCACTCGCACTACAACCCAAGAAAAAATAACATTACCTTAGTTTTTATTACATCTATTAATAATAAATAACCGCAGATCTAAATCAGAAATGCGGTTAGTTTCAATATCACTGATATATCTCTTGCTCTTCATACTAACAACCAAGGTAAGTACAAACTTATCATAAACCAAGTTATTATCATTACTCGCAATTATCACATACTGAGAATTGAAAAATATATTTATAAAAAAATATAAAAAGTTTAAATAAATATTTAATTAATATGATAACTCATTCAAAAAATCAAATAATTAATGCTGAATTATTAATTACAAAAATATTCCAAATAGGCATTTATCCGTTTGAATGTTACTTTTATTCTATGTCCTATTTTTAATACAAAAGCATATTTTATCTATTATTTTATTTAAAAAAAGTAGAACCATATTGTAGAATACACCAATGTTCTGCTAACTAATCAATTTCAAATGAATATAATAATACTTAGGCTTAGATATTCATTAAAGCTATCGCAAAACGATATGGCCTTTGCCCTAGGTATATCAAGAAGTACTTTAGTTAGAATAGAACGAGGTGAGATATTACCTAAAGCAGATATCATTAAAAAATTATCTATTTTATCAGGAAAGGAAATTAGTTATTTTTATCACTCTGAAGATAAACATATAAAGAAAATACAAAACATCATCACTGAGCACAACGTTAGTAATGATATTTTATCTTTATTAATCAAACAAATAGAAGAAGAAGATATAATTAGCGGTAAATTATGATAGAAAAACATTATGACAAAAGCTTAGTTTCCGTAAAAATAATGCGAAACTTTATACAACAAAAAATATTAAATGATGATTTATCAGATATAGAACAACTTCTAAATCTATACTATTTAAAAGTTAAAGAATTATCAATAATAATTACTTTAAATAATGGAGATAATCTCTAATTTTTATGCATAACAACATAAAAACAGCTCGAATAGAATCAAAAATATCACAATTAGAAATGTCCGATTTATTGAAAATATCAAGACAATCCTATATTGATATTGAAAATGGAACACGAATACCACGTTCTGATGTGCTATTTAACATTTCTTTGATAACTAAAAAAAATATTACTTTTTTCTATAATGACTATTACTCAAGCAAATTAGATAACCTTACTTTTTTATTCCAAGGGAAAACAGAAATAGAAAAAAATCATTATATTAAACTGCTAGAGTTATTAATAGAAAAACACCTAAATAATCATTTGTCTTAATGGTCGAATATGAACAGTATTGCAATCAAAAAAACACAAATAACTGATGCGATTTCAACAGGAAAAATACAACCTTTTGTTCAACCAATAGTCAATATAAACAAAAAGTTAGTCGGATATGAGGTTCTTGCTCGATGGATTGTCTCTGAACATAAGATCCGATTACCTTTACATTTTATCCCCATAATAAAAGATGACCAACAGCTCTCTGAACGTTTAACAATAAGTTTATTACAACAATTAATTAAACATTTCACATTATATAAAAATAATAATTTATTCGTATCGATTAATATATACAGTCATAGTTTAACGAGCTCGGTTATCCATTTATTGACTCAATTAAACATATTTGTAAATGTTGTTATTGAAATATTAGAAAATGATGATATAAGTAATATTAATAATTTTAAAATAATATTACATTATTTGAAAATTAAAGGTATAAAAATAGCACTTGATGACTTTGGTTGTGGTAATAATATTAATGATCGATTATTTGACTACCCTTTCGATTACGTAAAAATAGATAAATTATTTGTTCAAGACATCGATCATGATTTAGAAAAACTAAAATCATTACAATCAATGATAAAGCTAATACATTACTTTAATCTACCTATCATCGCTGAAGGTGTAGAAAACGAACGTGTTTTTAGAAAATTGACAACATTAGATATAGAAATGTATCAAGGATATCTATTCTCTAAACCTGTCGCCTTAAAAGATAAACTATACCAACCCTCTTTCTAATAAGTGATAATTTCGAAAACAGATAACATTTCATCAATTACGGTGCTTTAATTTACTTAAACATAATCATTAACGATAAAGCACCACAAACCTTATGTAAAATGTAGCACATAAAAAAATCCCTCAATAGCATACTCTGACATCTTTATATTGCTCCACTTTAATAACAACCACCGATATCAATTATTGATTATGCATAATGTATAAATAAAACTTTTATCTATCACAATAAAAACTGAGAATTGTAGTTTATTTGCTCAACTTGGTTTATAAATCGATTCCAGTGATGGCAATGTCATTTATTTTTTCAATAACCTTAAGTAAGTCTTAAGTTACACAATCGATAATAGCGACATTCCTTTGCTGATAAAGAGTAAACAATGCGCAATATTTTCCACTTAAAAATGACGAGTTTCATTGTCTGGCTATCCCTTTATTTTGCCTTATTATTTAATTTTCCAACGTTAGCGAAAATATTTTCGCTTAGTCATAACGTCGCTAATCCAATTTTCCCCTATACTGCACCCATTGTTTTAATCGCTGCTTTTATTATTATTTTTAGTTGTTTATGTTGGCCTTATATCTTCAAAACCATCATGATTTTCTTAACGATAACATCATCAATGGCTTTGTTTGCTGAAGTGAATTACCACACTTTATTTGATAATGCCATTATTGAAAGTATCTTCCAAACACGCTCAGATGAAGCATGGTCGTATGTTAATTTACACTCTATAACCTATATCGTTGTATTTGGTTTACTACCCAGTATTTGGATCGCTTGTGTAAAAATAACCAAGCGTAAAACCTTTTTAAAAGAAATCATTGCTCGAATTATTCTTATTGGCATAGCAATGACAGCATTGCTTATTATCGCACTCACTAACTATAAAAGTTATGCCGCAGTGGGTCGTAATAACCATTATTTAAATAGAATGATCATTCCAGGCCATGTTTACGCTGGTGGAAAATACTTATACAAAGAGTTTATTTACAAGCCTCTACCCTACAAAAAACAAGGCTTAGATGCAAAACTACTGCCAACTGAAAATCATAAACCAACGTTATTTGTTATGGTATTAGGTGAAACTGCACGTACTTATGACTACGCTTACAACGGCTATAAACGAGATACTAACCCTTACACTAAAAACGAAGGCATTATTTCATTTAAAAATGTTGAATCTTGCGGCACTTATACAGCACTATCTGTTCCTTGCATGTTCTCTAATTTAACTCGCGCTCACTACAATCAAGATCGCGCTTACAGCCAAGATAATGCCGTTGATATTATCCATCGTGCTGGCGCTGAAGTATTATGGATTGATAATGATGGTGGCTCAAAAGGCGTTGCCGCTAGAGTACCGTATGTAACAACTGACACGTCACAACACAATCAATACTGTGATGGAACAAGTTGTTACGATGGCGTAATGCTAAAGAAAGCTGCTGATTTTATTAATAAAGATGATAAGAACAAATTATTAGTCTTACACTTAATTGGTAGCCATGGTCCAACGTATTTCCAACGTTATCCAAAACAGTTTGATCAATTCAAACCGTCTTGTAACCGTAGTGATATTGAAAACTGTACTGACCAAGAAATTAAAAACGTTTATGACAATACTATTCTCTACACCGACTATGTCGATGAGCAAGTGATTAAGTTATTGAAGAAAAACGAAGGGAAATACAATGTAGCAATGCTATATATGTCAGACCATGGTGAATCTCTGGGTGAAAATGGTTTTTATCTACATGGCGCACCTTTTCCAATCGCACCGAAAGAACAAAAACATGTGCCATGGTTACTGTGGATACCAACCCAATATGCTCAACAAAAAGGCATTAACCTGAGTTGCCTAAGAAGCAAAGAAGACATTGGCCACTTATCACACGATAATTTGTTCCATAGTTTATTAGGGCTTTATGGCGTTAAGTCTAAGGTGATCAATCCTGCACTTGATATTAGCACAAGCTGTCGAGTTCCATCTTAAACGACTAAGATAACATTATAATTTAATGTATACTTATACATATTGTATAAGTATACATTTTCAATTTGAGTTTATAATGAAGTTATTAATCATCGAAGATTCCTCTGCATTACGCCGTAGTTTAGTGGTTGGGTTCAATAATTTAGGCATAACAACGGATGAGGCAAGTAACGGTACGGATGGACTCAGCTTAGCGCTTAATAACCCTTACGATATTATTATTTTAGATCTTATGCTGCCGGGCATAAATGGTATGGAAATACTCAAACAATTAAGACAATCAGCAATTCAAACACGAATTCTTATTTTATCAGCCAACAGCCAACATCAAGATCGCATTAATGGATTGCTCCAAGGTGCAGACGACTATCTTACCAAGCCGTTTTCGTTTGATGAACTACACGCTAGAGTCATTGCTATTGCCCGTCGTGGTATTATTAATAATTTCACTAACACCATCAATATTAATGGTTTTATTTTAGATTCAAACACCATGAGTTTGCGTTATAAAATGATCGATATTGAGCTCACACCTAATGAATTCAAAATCATTGAATACCTTTTTAATCATAAAAATCAAGTTCTTAGTGCAACAATGATCAGTGATAATATTGCCAATAATTTTGATTATATGTCCAAAAATACCATTGAAGCGCATATTTCCACTATACGTAAAAAAATAAAATCAAATATGATTAATGCGCCCTTTCCAATTAAAAACAAACGCGGTTTTGGCTATTATATTGAGGGGTAACTAATAATGAAAACACGCTCAATAAAAAGAAATCTCATTAATTCTATTTCAGCTATTTTTGGATTATTTATTATCATTGTGTTTACCTTTGTTGATGTCAGTGTTGATGACTGGGTTCAGCAACAATTCAAAATAGAACTAAAAGAAAAAGTAAATCAAATAAAATCATTAGCTCATGATAATATCATATCAAACACTGATAGTTCAGATAGCCATTATGCTTACCAAATATGGCAAGACAACCAAACAATCAAACGCTCAACATCGCTTCGTCCCTACCCTGAATTAGACTTACTTCACACCAAAATTCCTATTAATTCATATAAATTCGTTGATGTGACAATGCCAAACAACGAACCAGGACAAGCACTATTATCCTCATATATTCACAGAAACAAAGATGGATCAAGTGACTATATGTATATTACAGTCTCAACATCAACCCAAAGCCTTGATCGTATTACGAGCATATTAGATATATTACTTATTGGCAGCTTTTTATTATCAATGATAATAATGCGAATTGTGGCAAAAAAAATCGTACTCCAAGGTTTATCTCCTTTAGAATCATTAAACCAACAAATTAAAAAATTCAACAATAATAACACTTACTCAAATAACGATTTTGCATTTTATGAACAGAAACATTATTCAGAAATAGATTTAATCATCAAAGAATTAAATAATTTTCTGAATATTCACCGCAATAGTATTGAAAATGAAAAGCGGATCACATCTGATATTGCACATGAAATAAAAACCCCGATTGCAGAGCTGATTACGTTAACTGAAGTCCACCAGCGCTTTCCTAATGATGCCAGATTAGCAGAAACATTTACTGATGATATTTTACAGATATCCAATAGAATGCGAGTTATTGTTGAAAATTTATTATTACTTCAGCGAACATCATCAACCATCGAACTCTACAAAGAACCGATTGATATCACCTTATTACTAAATAGCATTCAGCATGAACTTACGTTTAAATATCAAGACATTGCGAATAGAATACAGCTTAAAGCACACTTAGATACAGTGATTACTGCCGATAACTTTAGCCTAAAAACAATCTTAACTAACCTTATTGATAATGCTTTATTTTACAGCCCACCCGCCTCTACCATTCAAATAAATGTGCTTAATAATACACACAATATCATTATCGAAGTGATAAATGTTGCGACGAGCAACTACTCAGAAACTGAAATTAAAAAGTTAATTCAACCTTTATATCAATATGATAGTTCAAGATCAGATGATAACCGCTACGGTTTAGGACTATCGATTATTAATAATATTTGTAAGATTAATCAATACCCATTGTCGATCACACAGACAATAACGGGTGATTTTACGGTTACAGTATCTATTGCTCAATAAAGAGAATAAAACCACACCTTATCAATTAAAAATAAGATGTGGTTTTCTCTATTTAGATCGTCGACAATTCGATATTAGTCGCTTTATATATACGACAAGGCAAGCCATTAATATAAAAGCTACCTATATCTGAATGAGTACCGGTATCTGTAGTCGTTAATACATTATAATTTGATATAAAAGCACCTGATAATTGCTTACTTTTCATTTCAGGAAACCACCAACTCAAATCCGCAATAATGGTATCAATATTTAAATTATCATCAAATTTAACTCGTTGATAAATAATCTTGTCTGGCGCAGTTTCTATTGCCGCAATATCACCCTCTTTTAAGTGCTCCTTTTCCCCTAACGATGAATGAATTTTCACAATAGGAAAAGGATGCCTCGCTCTTAATGATGATATTTGACGTCCATGAGAAAACATATAATGTCGAGATTTAGCCGTAGTGACTCTTAATGGATAGCGATCTGTTACGGATAAATTAGGTCTATATACGGGAATAGGATCCAAGGTTAATTCATGCAATTTTTGGCTATATAATTCAACTTTCCCTGAGGGGGTATCAAAACCTACCGATAAATAAGATAATGTCTGTTGGTTCTCAACAGCTGCAAGAATGCTTGTTTGTGCTTTTAATTGCATTAAATCAATATTAACGGGTGATAACGCTGATTTCCAAAAATCATTGTCATTATAAACAGGCATGATCCCCATTGCGTGACCAATTTCAGTAATAATTTGATGATCAGGCTTTGCATCACCAACCTGTTGTAATGACGCCTGATAATGAATCGATCCGTCTTGTCCTTGAGTCACACCTGCATACTCAAAAAAACTGGCGGCTGGCAATACGATATCCGCCATCATGGCTGTTGGCGTCATAAATAATTCAGATACTACTAAAAAATCAAGTTGTTCAAAAGCCTGCTTAACTTTATTACTGTCAGGCCAACTGGTCATTGGATTAGTACCAACAATCAACCCTGCTTTTATTGAATAAGGCTGACCCGTTAACATCGCATCCATTAATCCCTGACTGGTGGCTCTGAAAGACTCAGGGATCGGTGGTGATCCAACACTGTGCTGCCTGATCGTTGGCGATATTTGATCAACATCTTGTGGATCATAAGGCCACCGACCATTAACTAATGATTTGCCTTGGGGTTTTGATTGTCCGCCTTGAATTTCAATATTACCGGATAACGCCATTAATATTGCAATAGCCCGATTAACTTGAAAACTATCCGGATTATGGTCAAGCGCATTACCTGTTATTATTACCGCAGATTTAGCGTTGATATATTGCTGTGTAATATCAGTGATCATCTCAATGGATAATTGACACTCATTAGCAAGATAAGATAAATCTAATTGATCAATATGACTTTGTAATGCTGAAAAACCATAACAAAAATCAGCAACAAATACGGTGTCATACCACGCTTTATCGATAATAATTTTAATCATTGCCATCGCTAACGCAAGATCAGATCCTGGCACCAGTGGTAACCAATAATTTGCATTTTTAGCATGATGCGTTTGTTGAGGATCAACACAAATCGTTGTAGCACCATGCTCTATTGCATGGTTAATAGCCCGCATTTCAGTAAAACGGGTATTATGCTTATTAACACCCCAAAATATAATACAATCAGTATGTTGATTAATATCAGCGCCAGGATTATAGCCTAGCGTATATTCTTTACCGTATTTTGATGGCGCCCAACAGACTGTTTCCGGGCCATGAATATTAACGCTATTAGCAGCATTGGCTAATTTCAATAACTGAGTATTAATAAAATCTTTTGAGTAGCCGTAACTAAAAAATAAGCTATTGTCACCAAACGTATTTTGAGTGTGATTAAACTTTAAAGCAATTTCATCAAGCGCTTGCTGCCAACTGATCGTTATCCATTGATCTTCACCACGCTTACCTGTGCGCTTTAATGGTTGAGTTAAGCGTTCAGGATGAAGCATAATATCAATAGCATGAAGCCCTTTTTTACATAATGCGCCATGCGTAACGGGATCGCATTTATCGCCTTTTATTGAGTATTGATTATGCTCATTACAATCAACATTAATACGGCAACCAGTACTGCATAATCCACATGTTGTAGTTATAACATTGTTCATTATACATTCTCTGATAAGGTTGGAATTAATACTGTTTTACCAATAGCAACAGACATCAAAGTAATTAAAGGAACAAGCCACACATATACCGCATAAGGCGCATATACAAAGGGACTAACACCTAATGTTGCCGTCATAAATGCCCCTGCCGTTGTCCATGGAATCAACATACCCGAGGTCATTGCGCCTTCATTAAGTAATCGGCTTAACATATGTGGGGATAAACCGCGATCAGCATACACTTCTTTATAAAGTGAACCATTTAAAATCATTGAGATATAAACTTCACTGGTTGCCATATTACCAAGTACACAGGTAAAAAGCGTTGTTGCAACCAAACTAAAAGTAGAGCGAATATGCGGTAAAATACGTTTTAATAATACGCGAAGAAAACCAACATGCTGTAATAATCCACCCATACCTAATGCAATAAAAGCTAAAGAGAAAGTCCACATCATACTTTGGATCCCACCACGAATAAGTAATTTATCGAGAAGAGGATCGCCAGATGGAATTTGATACCCCATATTTAAGGATGAGAATATTTGATTTAATGGTTGGCTCTGAATAATTATCGCAATGATCGCACCACAAAAAATACCACAAAATAAGGCTATCTGTGAGGGTACTTTAAATAAAGTCATTCCCAATGTGATTATTATTGGTAATAAAACAATAGGAGTAATCTGAAAAATATGGCTAATTGTATTTTGTAATTCGACAATATGATTTACGCTCGTTGTCCCCATTCCAATATAGTAATTACCCATAAAGTAATAGATAACTGTCGCGATAATCACTGTCGGTAAGCCAACAATAGAAAGTGATTTAAGATGGTCTTGTACTTGGCTACCAACAGTGGCTGATGCCAATATAGTGACGTCTGAAACAGGTGACAAATTCACCCCAAAAACCCCACCAGAAATGATCATACCGGCGATAACAGGCAAAGGAAATCCTAAGCTTAACCCCATACCAATTAACGCGACGCCAATCGTAGAGGCTGCGCCCCAATTCGTGCCTGTCGCATAAGTGATTGCACAACAAACTAAAAATCCTGCGGGTAAGAAATACGCAGCGGAAACAAAATTAAGACCATAATAAATTAAGGCAGGAATAGTGCCGGATAAAATCCAAACACCAATGATCATACCAATAAGAATAAAAGCAAACATTGCGCCTGTTGCTTCTTTTAAACTATCACCAATAAGATCTATTTGTTTAGTGAGACCATAACCACAACGATAACTAAATAGCATCGTAAGAACAACGGTACAAATTAATAAGATATGCACATCAAGGCCTGCATATAATATTCCAGCCATTAATATAAGAGTAATCATACTTAATAAAAAAGATGATTCTGTGACAGTTGGTAATCGAGGTGTATCTGACAGCATGGTTTAATTCCCATGGTACATGAAAGTGAGCGAATAATTATACAGATTAAATGTATTCTGTATTGGAATATAACATTCATAAACATGCAATATATTTAGATAATCAATCACTTGTAACATCAGAACTACTGTCGATTACATTTGGTGACTTAACGCCGATTGTTCTAAGAGCAATGTAAGTATCATTATCATTGCTCATTAGCGTTGGAATCTTATAGATAATCTACAGATTAGAATAATCACCGTTAGGATCTATTCCGATCATTTGTTGGATCCCTATCGTCATAATTTCCATAAATAACCGCAATCTTTTCGAATAATAATTTGAATAGGGATAAACAAAATAAACAGGTAATGGATCTGCTTGCCAATGCTCTGCCATATGGACAAGTTGGCCGGTCAGTAAATAAGGTTTAACTAACCATGATGATATTGCACCGATGCCAAGCCCACCTTTAATACACTCCAATGCTGAATAAAGATTATCGGTTGATAAAATCGGATCAATCCCTAATACCGATAACTCATTTGATAGCGTATTTTTTAGTATTAACTCATGATTATAAAATGTACTAACCGCGATCCAAGGCCATTGTTGTAATTCAGAAATATTCTTAATATCACCGTGTTTTTTTATTACCTCAGGTGCTGCAACAATAATACGTGGCACATAACCAATCAGTTTCGCCACAACATTTGGATTTGTAATTGCACCAACATGAATAGCACAATCAATATTATCAGCAAGAAAGTCAGGCGATGTATCATTCAAGAGCCAATCAATACGCATTTCAGGATAAATAGTTAAATATTTCATTAACGGTTTGATTAATTGTTGTTGTCCAAAAGCATGTGGCGCTCTTACCCTTAATCGACCTTTAATTAACGTCGTATCACTCCCTACCGTATCTTCTAATATCGACCACTGCTCTAATAACTGCTTAGCATACTGATAGCAAGTGTCTCCCTCATCGGTTAATTTTAATTGATGTGTCGTGCGAAGCATTAACTTGCATTTAAACATCTGTTCTAACGATTGTAACCGTCGACTGACCGTAGGCTGAGTCGTCTTTAACTGTTTAGCTGCGGCACTTAAACTGCCAGCCTCAACAATTCTTACCCACGTTGTCAGTAACAAAATTCGATCGAGATTTTTAGGATTATGTATATTCATACGCTGAGTGTATAACAATATTACGATAATGCCCTCTACAAAATTGTATCGTGTTCAGGCATATTCCTACTAAAGATTTTTAGTTCTCGGAAACAAAGATGACACTCAATACTAATACACTGAAAAACAATGAAATATTACCGTTTAAACAACTATTGGGCTTATCTGTCGGGGCAGGATTTAGTGTCGCTTCAATTTATTACAGCCAGCCTATTATTGGCTTATTATCACACGCCTTTCAGCTAAAAATCAGTGAAGTAGGACTGGTTCCAACGTTAACGCAAATCGGTTATGCGCTAGGTATTTTTTTCCTAGTTCCTCTTGGTGACATGATCAATCGAAAAAAACTGATCATTACTAAATTAGCATTGCTTTGTGGCGCACTTGGCTTATGTAGCCTTAGTGCCACTTTTCCAAATTTATTAATAACAAGCTTACTCATTGGCATCTTAGCAACAACAGCACAAGATATCGTGCTCGCAAGCACTGCAATCGCGCCACCTAGTCAAAGAGGAAAATCAGTTGGTATTGTCATGACAGGCTTATTGTCAGGCATACTCTTATCACGCGTCTTTAGCGGTATTATTGGTCAATTTTGGGGATGGGAAGCTATCTTTCAACTAGCCGCCGCCTCTATCATGATGTTAATGGTGTATTTTTGGGTTTCATTACCCACTATGCCGGCTCAAAATACACTTACTTATCAACAGATAATGCGATCATTAAAACCACTATGGCATCAATATCCGCAATTAAGACAATCAGTTATCGCTCAAGGATTACTATCAGTTGCATTTAGCGCATTTTGGACAACCCTCGCGGTATTTTTATTACATAACTACAACTTAGGCAGTGCCACAGCGGGGCTGTTTGGATTAGCCGGAGCCGCGGGGGCTATCGCTGCACCGTTAGCTGGCGGACTAGCCGATCGTTTAGGCGCAAATAAAATACTCTTATTGACGATTAGTATTGTTATAGTGTCGTTTATCGCAATGTTCCTTATTCCATTACTCGCCATACATTTTCAGATCGCGTTTTTAGTTGTGTGTGTCATCTTGTTTGATTTTGGTATTAACGCATCGTTAGTATCACATCAAACGATTGTTTACAGCCTACAGCCTGAAGCCAGAGGACGTCTTAATTCGATCTTGTTTACATTTGTATTTATTGGAATGGCAATAGGATCTGCTTTCGGCGGCTACCTTTACCAACATGTAGGATGGAACGGCATTTTAGTGCTTGCTATCGTAACGCCATTAATCGCATTAATTGTGCGATTAAAACCAAATACCCGCACTCACACGGCTTAAATTTTCATCTCAACGAAGCTGATGAGGTAACACTCATCACTTCATTTTAATAACAGATCGTATATTCTATATGTCCCAGTATGTTGCTCACATACAACACCTAACTATCTGAAATATAAAACAAGACCATTCGCAATATAAAATAGCCATTATTGCCTTTATCTACGGCTATCATACATTTATCTTTACCTATTCAAAGTGTTACCACCATCCATGTTGCATTATCTATTTTGATATTCTTATAAAGAATGAGATTATGCACGCCAATTATATAACGTCATCTTGATATCGGAGTATCAAATGCAAAATAAAGTACATAATATGATGGCGTGGCGTCAGGATATTTTTGCAGGATTATCAGTTGCGGCAATTGCCCTTCCCGCTCAAATGGCAACTGCACATTTAGCTGGTTTCCCTGTTATTTATGGTTTATACGTTTTTGTTGTATCCAGTCTTGGTTTTTTTATCTTTGGAAACAATCGTTATTTATCATGTGGTGCTGATTCAACTATTGCCCCTATTTTTGCTGTCAGTCTTGCCAGTTACGCCACATTATTTAGCGTACAATATATGGCACTAGCGTCATTATTAGCATTACTGGTAGGTGGAATTTTACTGTGTGTTTATATATTTAAGTTAGGTTGGGTCTCTAATTTACTGTCTTATCCGGTAACCCTAGGCTTTTTAGCGGGCGTATCAATTCATATCATTGTTAGCCAACTGCCTTCGATTTTAGGCTTACCGCACAGTTCAGCATCGCCATTTCAAACGCTTTACCACTTAGCGCAGCACATCACACAGCTGAATCTCATCACGACATTCATCGGTGGCGGCGTGTTTGCCTTTATCTTCTGGTTTAGTCGCCAATATAAACGTTTTCCCGCAGCGCTTGTTGCTTTAGCGATTAGCATCGCAATTGAAGTCGCGTTAAATTCACACAGCATCGATATTCCAACATTATCAAATCCTGCTGGTTTTGAACTTCATTGGGCTTTTATTGGCTTACCTTGGCATCAAGCGTTAACAATTTTTCCGTTAGCATTATTGATCGCCATGATTTGTATTGTCCAAACATCAGCGGTGTCTAGTACCATTAAAGATCGTAATACAACGCCTAATTTTAATCGTGATTTTGCAGGTATTGGCTTAGGTTCAGTGTTGTCTGGTTTAATCGGAGGCTTCCCTGGTAATGCTAGCCCACCACGTAGCATGTTAATTCAACAAGGTGGCGCGCACTCAAAATGGGCAGCATTATTTTCTGCTGCCGTTATTTGCCTTGTTTTACTCTATGCTCAAAACATTTTCCATTTAATTCCCAAAGCAACCTTGGCTGGAATTTTAATGTATGTGGGTTTGAGTATTTTTAAATGGAATGAGATTAAACGGATCTATCATCAAAACCGCCAAGAATTCTATTTATGTTTAACAACGATATTGATGATCGTTACTTTTCGTATTGATATTGGTGTCATGTTTGGTGTTTTATTATCATTACTACATAGCGTATTTATTATTACACGCCCAAACTGTGAAGAATTATTTCGTGAGCCTAACGGTGATCACTGGGGACACCGTTCTCGTTTAAATCCAGAACATAACTTATCCGCAGAAGAAGATGTTGCTGTACTTCACTTTTCAGCACCTTTATATTTCACCACTTTTTCATATTTTGAAGAGCGTATTCTAAATCTCGTCAATACTCGCCCTTTACTACGCCTAGTTATTATTGATGCCAGCAGTATTAGTGATATGGATTTAACGGCCGTTGATAAAATTGAAGTATTAAGTCAAAAATTAGCCCACCGAAACATAACGTTGATCTTTATTAATATTGAACACCCAAGATTTAGACGTTTAGTTGAAACAACTAATTTGCTAACCATATTAGGACAAGAAATAGAGTATAAAAATATTGAGGTTGCGATTACAGCATACCGTTAAACTCAGAAAGATAAGATAGGACAGCCATAACTTATACACCAGAAAAGTATGACCACATTGAAGATATAACAATGGGTTATCACAAAATAGCGATCTTATGGGTGTCCTGTCTTTAATGTCTTTTTGATGTATTTTACATCGCTAATAATGCGAGAAGTTGTTGCGGCTTATCTATAATATAATCAGGGTTTTTATCGAGAAGCGCCTTTCGATTGTTATATCCCCATGTAACAGCAATACTTTTAATATTAATTTTTTTAGTTGCTTCAATATCTCGTGTTTCATCGCCAATATAATAAACATCATCAGTAATAATCTTATTCTTATTGATGATCTTTTTTATGATCCCTGATTTACCAAAGATACTTGACTTAGAAAAGACAGCATCAAACTGAGTAATATTATTTAATCTTAAAAAAATGTTAATATTTTCTTCCGAATTAGAGCTCAATATAAAGAGTTTATGCCCTTCTTGTTTTAAGCTTTCAAGAACAGAATCAACCCCCGTGAATATTTTTTGCTCTTTCATTCGCTGAGTAAAATCACCACGAATTCGATGGGCTATCATTGGTATTTGTAACGGTGATATTCCTAAATATTGAATGATCTCTTTGCTGGTCATCGCTCGACATAATTCAATATCGTCATCATCAATATATTTAAAATTATATTCATGATAGATCTTTCTCATTACATCAATATACAAATTAAATGTATCTGCAATTGTTCCATCAAAATCAAAAATTAAAACCATTTATAACCACTTACACTTAACGTAGAAATACACAACAAATATCACAACAAGGGTTAGAATACGTGCCACTATTACGGCACATATCCAATCTAATACGTAATATTAACTATTTGCTTGTTGTTGCAATACTTTCTCAGCTTTCACTAAATCAGCAAAAGTCCAACCTACTGCTTCAGTTTTACTCATTAATTCACAGATATCAGCGATTTGAAATACATCTTCTGAATTATCAGTGTAAGTCACCACTAATTGTTGATCTTTCATATCCCAAGCTTCAGGATCTTTTTCACCGATTAGGCCATCTAAGTAATCACCTAGGCAACAATGCACCACAAAAAAGTGCTGCATTTGTACTTCTGAAACACCCAGAATGATAGCGGCTTCAACATAGTCATACATATATGTTGCTGATTCAGTATCTACAAAAAACTTAGAACCTTCAGCATCCCAATACTCAAAGTCTGTAATTTTAGAAGCGACGTAAGACTCAATTGCGTTTACAACAACACAATAATCACCGACCATTGACTCATATTTGTTAGACATAACTACCTCTTAAATGATGCTTACACATGTAAATACATTAATGATTAAGTAATTATACCCAATACCGAGGCTGATGAAAGCAGGCAACAACAACTTTAACTATAAGAAAATCCTAACCTTATCAGCATTAACTATTTTAATTCTCAATTTTCAAACAAAAAATAACATCAAAAAACACAAATGACTAGATTTATAAATATATAAATCAATTAAATAAATATAGATATACGCTCAATCATTCCCATCTTGATATTTGTCATACAATACTATTGGCACTTCATTTATATTACTTGAGATTTATATCATTACATAAAGAACAATCATTATGACAAATAATAAGCTTGGCCTACTTTACAGTAGTATTACACTTTTATTCTGGGGAATATTGCCTATAGCTCTAAAACTTTCTGAAAAATTTATTGATGCAACATCATTGAGTTGGTTCCGTTTCTTTATTGCTTTTATTATCCTTTTTATTCTTCAATTAACCTCTAATAATTTGCAGCAATTTCGAAAAATAACAATAAAGGAAATCATTAAACTTTTATTTGCTGGCGTATTCTTAACACTTAACTATGTTACTTTTGTATTAACCTTAAAATATTTATCACCAGGTGAAGCACAATTAAATTTTCAAGTCGCCCCATTTTTTCTTGCTTTTGGTAGCCTGTTATTTTTTAAAGAACGCTTAACGGCAATCCAACTTTCGTGCTTATTTACATTAGCTGTTGGTATTATTCTGTTCTTCCATCCCAATATTAGTGGGCATATAAATACAGGAAGTAAAGTTCTAATTGGTGTTGGCATTATTGAATTTTCAGCATTATCTTGGGCGTGTTATACCCTATTACAAAAATCATTAATGGCTAAAATATCGACCTCTAACGTTTTACTGTGTGTGTTTGGTATTGGTATGGTTCTATTAACACCATTAACGGATTTTACTCAATTTACCGCACTAACAACGTTTGATTGGAGTATTGCTTTATTTTGTGCATTCAATACGTTAATTGCTTATAGTGCATTAGCTAAAGCGTTAGTTTTCTGGCCTGCGGCTCAAGTGAGTGCTGTTGTTGCTGTTGCCCCAGTGATCAGTTTTATGTCAACGGCTTTTGTTGTCAGTATGGGATGGTGGCCTAATATTATAAAAGCCGCTCATCTCACTTCATTATCAATAATAGGTATTATTGTCATTGTTGGCTCGGTGGCAACCATGCAATTATTACCGCATTTATTGAAAAAAAATAAGCCGATTGAACAGCTTAATTAATTGTTCGTCATCTTATAATTAACAACAAAAAGGGTGGCTCATTAGGCCACCCATCAAACATGCCATTAAAAAGTGTGAAAACGACTACATCGCTCTTTCTACATTAGATACATAATCTGGCAAATTCGTTACATAAGGCGCAAACCATGCTCCTTTAATACCATGTGATTCACAGTCTACAATACAAATATCTTCATTCTGGCTTTCGACAACACCGAGAACAAGACCATCGGCCTCACCAATAATATTGATTGATACATCAAACCAATATGTAGAACTTTCTTTATTACAATCTTTACCAGAAAAAACAGCCTTCATTTGCCTCTCCAAATCACAAATTCATTAACGTGACTATCAAGCTCAAAGATAGGAATGATCTCATGTAACCATATGAATATAATAATGATCATGCTATCTATTTTCTTGAATTGGCATCAGTTTATACCTTGAGAGAATTACCAACTTAGTCATTGATCACAAAATAGAAGAAGCATTAAAAAACGAGTAATCTTATGGGTGTCCTATGTTTCTTTTCTCTATTTTCTTTTTCTGGTGTTCTTTTTTAGCAAATACATATTCTATTTTTATCAGTGGTAAAATTGACCACTGATATGATAATAATAGTTATTATGTATAGCAAAACTCACTAAGGACATCGTATGTACGTTGCAATGAACCGTTTCAAAATTCGTTTAGGTTCTGAACAAGAATTTATCGATATCTGGAAAAATCGTGATACTTATCTAGATACTGTCCCTGGTTTTCAGTCATTTGATTTACTGCAAGGGACGTCTAATGATGAATATACTCTGTTTGCATCTCATTCAGTGTGGCACTCTCGCCAAGCATTTGAAGATTGGACACAGTCAGAACAATTCCGCAAAGCCCATGCTAACGCGCGAGGCAACAAAGAGATCTATTTAGGTGCGCCAAACTTTGAAGGGTTTGAAAGCTGCCTTTAATCTATAAAAATCATAGCTGACATAAAGCCCTTACTACGTAAATGAACTGAAGATCCCATTTAGAAATGGTCAGTTTATTCATTAAGGGCTTTTTATTTATCCAATATCCCCACTTCCTAGTTCTAACAAGGTTGCATTTCCCCCTACCGCAGTAATATTAATCGTGCGTGTACGTTCAGTAATAAACCGTAAACAATAACGCTGACTGCCAATAATAGGCAGTGTGATACCATCAAGTTCAACAACTAATTGAGCCAATAATCCCTCTCGTTGTGCTAACTGCCGCGCCAATTGCTGCGCACCTTGAACATCACCACAATAAGCAACACCAACCGTTGATGAGTGCTGAACTAACGTATCTAGCGCGCTACCACTGACCACGGTGATCACATTAGCGAGGCTCTCAACGTGTTCAAGTTGAGCAACAATTCGTTCGGCATACTGAGTATCCGCCAAACACACTAAGACTGAATTGCCACATACCAATGCAGCGGTTAATTGACCGACAATTGCTTCTTCGGTTATGCCCTCTTGCGTAGTAACAATAAAGACACCTCGCCCACTACAATAAAGGGTATTGCTCTCACCTGTTGGCCCAGGCATTAATACATGTTTAGCGGCATATTTAAGTGCATTAGCACATTGAAATTGCACCATCGCGGCAGACTTTAACGGCAGTTGTTGCGCCCAACCTCGTAAAATTTCAGCCCGCAGTTCAAAACCAAGCTGATTCCATAAGATCATTGCAGCATGACTCGTATCAATTAACCGCTGCACTGTAGTTACATTATGCTGCATCAATTACTCCTTATGATGAATAGGTTGCACATACTCTTGAGTAAAACGGTATAAATAATGCGGTCCCCCCGCTTTAGGACCTGTTCCTGATAATCCTTGCCCACCAAACGGTTGAACGCCAACAGCAGCACCAACTTGATCTCGATTGATATAACAATTTCCCACTTGGGCACGTTGCTCAATATCAAAATAGGTACATTGATTGCGACTATGAATTGCCATCGTTAATCCAAATCCGGTCTGATTTATTTGGTCAATAACTTGATGTAATTCACAGGATTTAAAGCGCACCACATGCAAAATAGGGCCAAAATGCTCTTGTTGAAGTAAATCAAGATTATTAATTTCAATGGCTGTCGGAGGAACAAAATCACCAAATTGACACTCAGCGGCCAAGGGTGTTTGTGCAATTAATGTTGCTTGATGAGTTAATGTTTCAATATGCGTTAGTAGCTTTTCACGAGCAACGGCATCAATTACAGGGCCAACATTGGTGCTATGGTATTGAGGACAACCAACACTCAGCTCAGCCATTGCGCCTTTGATAAGCTCAATCACTCGATCTGCAATATCAGCTTGAACAAACAATACCCGTAAGGCAGAACAACGCTGACCCGCAGAAGCAAATGCCGAACGAATAACATCACGCACCACTTGTTCAGGTAATGCAGTGCTATCAACAATCATGGCATTTTGCCCTCCCGTTTCAGCAATCAACGGTACTGGTGCACATTCCCTTGCAGCTAAAATACGGTTTATTGTTTGTGCTGTTGGGGTCGAGCCCGTAAATACCACACCAGCAATGCGTTCATCGGATAATAATTGTGAACCTATCTGCGCGCCACGCCCAGGTAACAGATGAATAACCCCTTGTGGTAGCCCTGTTTCCAACAATAACTCAATCGCGCGATAAGCAATTAATGACGTTTGTTCCGCAGGTTTTGCAACCACAGTATTACCAGCAGCGAGTGCAGCACTGATTTGACCAATGAAAATAGCTAATGGAAAATTCCACGGACTAATACAGACAAAAACGCCCCGTCCTTGATAACGTAATTGTTGCTCAATGTCGTCATAAGTAGTGATCTGTTGTGGTGATTCAAAATTAAGGATTGCTTGTTGAGCGTAATAACGGCAAAAATCCACCGCTTCACGTATTTCATCAATCGAATCTTGAATGGTTTTTCCCGCTTCACGGTGACATAACGCAACTAATTCATGCTGGTGTAACGCTAATTTATCAGCCAGTTGTAATAAATAACTGCATCGAACAGAAGCGGAAGATGTAGACCAATTAGCAAACGCATCAGCCGCCTGTGTTATAGCCATCTCGACATGTTCTTCATTGGCAAAGATGACTTTACCGACAACTTCACGGCGATCATAAGGTGCAGTTACTGTCATTATTTCTGCGATAACATCACTCATCAAATGATATTGAGGTAACGGCGCAGCTTGCCATTGATACTCAGAAAAAGCCGTTACTGCCGCATTAAATGGCTGCCATTGCGATTCAATATCAATATTAATCGCAACTGAATTACGGCGCTCAGCACCAAAAATATCAGGCGGTAAAGGAATCAAACTATTATGTAATGTTAACCGTTTTTTTAGTGTCTCAACAGGATGCTCAATGAGTGCTTCAATAGGACAATCAGCATCAACGAGCCGATGAACAAACGAACTATTAGCCCCATTTTCTAATAATCGCCGCACCAAATAAGGCAATAGATCTTTATGACTACCAACGGGAGCATAAATACGCACCGCAACATTGTGCATCGCCATCGCATGGTTATACAGCGCATCTCCCATACCATGTAAACGCTGAAACTCAAACTTATCATGTGTAGCCATCGCAACAATAGCACTCACAGTATGGGCGTTATGGGTAGCAAATTGCGGATAAATAACCCCGTTAAGCGCGGGAGATAACAACAGCCGCGCGCACGCTAAGTACGATGTATCGGTCGCTTCTTTACGAGTAAATACCGGATAAGCGCTATATCCGCCTTGCTGACTAATTTTCAGTTCACTATCCCAATAAGCACCTTTTACAAGTCGCAATGGAATACTATCACCCTGTTTTTTGGCTAGTGCCGCCACCCACGCTAATACAGCTAAGGCTCGCTTTGAATAAGCTTGAACAACAATGCCAAATTGCCCCCAACCTTGCAGTTGTGGTGATTGATATAACTTTTGAAATAATAACAGTGAAAGCTCCAACCGATCGGCTTCTTCAGCGTCAATCGTAATTCCAACATTATGTTCACGCGCACAGCACAATAATGACAATAACGCGTCATACATTTCAGTAACGACACGTTCGGTGTTAGCAACATCATAGCGAGGATGTAATGCAGATAACTTAATAGAGACTGTCGAATTTAAGGAATGATGAAGCGCCCCATCGATGGTCGAATAACTATCACGCCCGACTGCAACAATCGCCGTCATATAATCTTGATAATACTTAGTGGCATCATCAGCCGTTAATGCTGCTTCACCTAGCATATCAAACGAATAACTAAAGCCTTGATCGCGCTTTAATTGCCCTTGCTTCATTGCCTCGGTAATATCACGCCCTAATACAAACTGATAGCCCATAATTTTCATCGCTTGATGCATGGCTTGGCGGATCACGGGCTCCGACATTTTATTCACTAATCGATTAATAACATCCGTTGCAGAACCATCTTTCGATATCTCTAACCCAACAACTTTTCCAGTTAGCATCAACCCCCATGTCGAAGCATTTACAAACAAAGAATCTGAATGTTTGAGGTGAGATTTCCAATCCGCAACGCTTAATTTATCTCGAATCAAAGCATCAGCCGTCGCAGTATCAGGAATACGCATTAATGCCTCAGCTAAGCACATTAATAACACCCCTTCTTTGGTGTCTAAGCTATATTCAAGCAACAATGCATCTATCATTTGAATCGCATTTTTGTCCGCGCGAACACGAGCAATTAATGCCGCCGCGTGCTGATCCATATCTAGATGTTCTTGTAATGACGGTGTTGCTAATGGTATTAATTGCGCTAACCACTCTGACTCATCAACCGCATAATAAGGAGAAATCAACGCCCACAACCGATCAAGAGGTTGTTCAATAAAAGATGGCTGTAAAACATCAGCGGCATTAAACATAATAAATCCCTCGATATAATCTGCGTTATAAATCAGCGTTTGTGGCGTGATTATCCTTCTCTACTATGACATTACCTTTTAATTACCACACTACATAACAAAAAGGTAACAATATGAGGTCAATATCAAAATATTCCAATAAAAGATATTTGAGTTTTTATTTAATTAGCGAGGCTTTCATTCATTACGTGCTGGCTATTTTTTTATAAACATGCAAACTATTATCATTATCAACAACTGGACTGTAATAATGAATAATATAGCCATATGGGGTGCAAGCAGTGGATTAGGTGCAGCCATGGTCGACTACTTCCATGAGCAAGGCTTCAATGTAATAGCTATTGCCAGAAACCCAACCAAAAACCCTCACATTGCACAGTACGATCTCATGTCTATTACTTGCGATGCGACAGATAAAACACAAGTTGAAAATGCGGTTGCTATACTGCCTGACAATACGCTCAACATTTCAACAATGGGCAGCTTTCATGCGGATATCCCTGTGGATTATATTGGTCATCGTTATTTGATTGATACGCTTGAAAAAAGCACCTCTAAACGTCTATTACTGATTACATCTTTAGGCTGTGGCGATTCATGGCAATTTATGTCAGATCGCGCTAAAAACGTCTTTGGTAGAGCATTACGAGAAAAAACACTGGCGGAAGCGTGGCTTAAAAGCAGTGCATTGAATTTTACGATTCTGCGTCCGGGTGGGCTTAAAGATGGAGAGCCAACACACCACGGTCAGTTATCACAAAATGAAGAAGTACACGGTGCGATTACTCGCGGCGAAGTAGCACGATTAAGCCATGAATTACTGTTAAATAACGCGAGTATTAATCAAACATTTCAGTGTGTAGATCCTAATATCGCACCTTACTAAACATCACGACTCACAGCAGTAAAAGACAAGGAGGTAATGCCATGCTTACCTCCTTGTGATTATTCATTATGTCGTTATGCGTCGCTCTCGCGAGAATTTACTGTCGAGAATGAAGATAATATCAGTGCTTATTATCCGCTTTCTAAGTTAAATTTATGGGTGTTCTATTTGTTATTCAAATTTAGATGCCGCTTCTAGCAATAAATCGCTATGCATAAAAATATCATCTAATGCTTCAATTGGATGACGAATTTCTTTCTTATCTTCACCGACAACACCCAAATATTTTTGCTTTGCATTAAAATGTAATCTGCATAATGGCTTTCTATTATTATCATCTAACAACACACCAAAATAACTTTGTGTATCTCGATGAGTAATACGTGAAACTGCAAATTTTGACCGTAAAATGGCTTTGATAATATTAAAGCCATCTAGCTCATCTTGAGTTGTATCAACTTTTGATTTTTCTTCTACTATATCAATTTCAGTGACAGACTCAGATATTAGCTGCGCATTCACTGGAATTTCGTCATTAGTGCCGATAGCAGACTTCAACCGATTATTAATACTATCATTTAAAAATTGCTTTAAAGCTTTAGTTGTAATATCTAAAAATTGAGCTTTAACTTTTGCAGTTTGTACACCTTCATATACCCTAGATGTAAAGAATTTAACAAACTCCTCTTCTGGAGCATTAAACTGTTCTTTCAATACAGCTTTGATCTGATTAAGGTATTTAAGCTCTCCAGCAGCATCAACAACTGAATCCACATCAAATGAAGACTTAGTCAGTTTTTTCACTTCAGGGACAATATGTTCGTCTAAATCCGACATATTCAAGATCAAAAATGGTTTTTCATCCATTTTATTTGGGGCATCTAAATCTGTATAAAACTCATAAATATCACCATTAGTAAGAATAGCAATACGTGCATTAGTAACTGAAAAATATCGAAAAAGTTGGCTTGCATGCTTAGTTAATAACTTTTCACCAAATTTTTTACATTCAATTAAAATTTGAACTTCACCATCTTTAAGGAGAGCATAATCCACTTTTTCTCCTTTTTTAGTACCTGTATCTGCATTAAATTCAGGCACAACCTCTGTTGGATCAAAAACATCGTAACCCAAAACTGTATGTAAGAATGGCATAATAAGCGCGTTCTTTGTTGCTTCTTCTGTCTCTAATGTAGAACCTATCTGTGATATTTTTTTTGAAAGATTCTGTAAACGATCGATAAAGTCCATTTATACACCACTAATTAAACGATTAAATTAATTGCATATAGCAATGTATCATATTAACTTTATATAAAAGCACTAAAACGCTAGCATAAATTGTTATTATTTGATCTATGTATAATTTTTAATACGAAATAAATATATTACCTATTGATATTGATAACACTTACTTTAAAGAATGGCGATCGTCTGCTGAAATAACAATGTTCATTATTATCTATATTCTTAGATGAAAAGTTATGGGGTTCATTTATTTTTAACACAGGTTTCAAAATACATTTGTCGGTAAGAACGTTGTTCTAGATCTATTGCACTCAAACCAAACTTATTAGCTAATATAACCAATTCAGCTCGATAACTATCCAGTAAACTTTCATCATCAGTCATAATGGCAAATTCAGCGAAGTCACCTACCCCATCAAGATGATCAACAGTAATATGAAACTTACCCACAAAATAAATACTGCGGGTTTTCTTCATCGCCAATACAATTTGATAACCCATTGTGGTAAGCATGCTTTTTGCTTTATTAACATCGGTAATATTTACAGCTTCACAGCGATCAGCTTCTGGTCCTTTTACGATCCAAAGCTTAATGCCTGACGGTGCCATTTCACGAATGCAAAGGCTTTTATTTTCAGCTAAAAGCTGTTGTTTTGGGGTATCAAAGTAACAATCAGATTCTATATTATCTTGAAGCATAATTTCATGCGTCATTGATTTTAATATTGCTAAAAACTGAGATATAGACTTCAATCGATATTTAAGCTCGACTTCAAATTTACCATTAAAATGATCTGAAACCATCATTGCTACTTACTGAATTATAAAGAGCGCAGATTAACACACCGACCCAGAGGTTTATGTTAACTATGTATGATTACTATTAATAACAAAAAACCAGTAGCAAAACATAGGACAGCCATATCTGTTCTATTAAGTATCCATTTCATTATTATGGATATTTAATAGAAAATGATGATAATGGAAAGTTATGGGTGTCCTGTCTTTTCCTTAAAATAACCAATAACAAAAAAGCCCTCATACTTAAAGTGAGGGCTTTTTACATTGAACGTTAGATCTTCAATATTACATTTATCTGACTGCACTGAACGGGCAGCAAAGAAGATCAGATTTTCCCTGCTATTTTTAAAAGAGTTATGGGTGTCCTATGTTTCTCAAATGTTTCAATTAGCTACTTTGACCATTCAATGCCAATTTAATACGTTGATGTGTACGATAGTTTGGAATCGAAATAAATTGATTCTGAATCGGTTTAGATCGAGGGTTATCGTAACCGTAAATATCATGACGCATCTCTAACTGACCCGTTGGTGTTACCCAAGCCGTTAAATAAGCCACATCAAGATTCACACGCACCTTCAAGCCAATCTCACGGTGATTGTTGGTATTAATCATATCGTCAACAGAAGGTAACGTCGGCATATTTTGATAAGACAAAATCATCGTAGCCATCTGGCGTGGTTTTTGAACACGCATACAACCAGAACTGAAATCGCGGTGATGGCGTTTAAACAATGGATACTCTGATTTTGATTCATCATGCATATACACCGCAAACGAATCAGGCATCAAGAATGCCACTCGGCCTAAGGCGTTTTCAGGGCCGGTATCTTGACGGAACTGATGTGTAAATGTCTTTGGGTTCACTGTTGCCCAGTCTATTGAAAGTGGTGGCACGACAGAGCGATCACTCCAACTTTCAATAACATCAATACGGTTATTCTTTAGAAAATTAGGATTAGCTTTAGCCGCTGGAATAATATTCTTAACTTTAATTGTTTCAGGTACATACCAGTAAGGGTTAATCACAACCGTATTAATGTATGACTGAAACAAATTGGTTGGGCGTTTTGGCATACCATCGATAATATTCGATTCAAATACAGGCTTGTTGTTATCGTATAGCGTCATTTTGAAATCAGGAATATTGACAATAATTTGTGGACCATTCCCTTCCAATTGCGCAAAACGTTCACGTTGTAAGTTCAATGCCGTAATACGCGCCAAACTAGAATAAGGGCGTGTTAATTGGCTTACAACGTCAGGTCCCATAATACCGTCCATCTTCAAACCATAATTCCCTTCAAAGGTTTTAATCGCTTGATTCATCACACCGGTATTTGTAATCGTCGCTTGAGCAATAATCTGTTGATACTGAGGCTGAGTTAAATAACCTAAATTCCAAAGCACTGTCGCCACTTTAGGACCATAAGGGATGGCATCACCGAGGTAAACAACCTTATCAAAGTGAACATTACTCGAATCAAGTGGATTAGCTGGCAAGCTTAATAGGTGGTTAATCACCCCCATTGTAGGAACAAACTGCGAAGAAGGAATAAGAGAATTGATCTTTTGAACCGTTAATGGGAAATAACTCTGCACCATTTTTAATGTCAAAGGCGCCAATGTTACTGGATGTGAATTGTATAATGGGCGAGGATCTTGCATTAATTGATGCACATAATCCACGTAAACTAGATACGTATCGGTTAATAACAAATCATATCCGCGCTGATCTGGCAATACTGCTAATTTCTTCAACTCTTTTAGACGCTGCTTCATACCTGGTAGCGTATTGGAATCTGCCAGCGCTTGTAATTGCGGCATGATCGCATTGACAAGCACTGGGTTTAACCAATATGGCATGAAGTTATTTTTGGCATACAGCGCATTCAAAATACTACCGTTACACACTTTGACCGTTGAGTTTGAACACAAAGATGCGGTGCTATTCACTGTAACGCTATCTAGAACATGTAAATCTAACGTATTGGTCACCGCATTATCAGCAGCCAAAGCTGATCCACAGGTTAGTAATGCTGAAACGGTCATTACTGAACGAATCAATGTTGTCATTTTTTTTCGATTAAATTTCATTCAACGGTCCTTTACTAAAAAAGTAAGAATATGCTTTTTTAGAATTAAAAGCATTCACCATTAAAAGTGACAAAGATTTCAAGAATGATGAGTAAAAAGTTAAAAAGGAGCCGTTTGCGATCCATTTATAACCAAATGGAACACAAAGCATTCGCTATAGTGGTTATTTGGTGAATCACTGGTGATCGGCACTCCCACCTTCTAGCGAATATTCATTGTTCAACTAAAGCTTATTCACAGAGCACCGTCAGTATTAAACATACTGAATTACAGTTTTTCTTTAAGCAATTACTTCAACGGATTGAGAGTAAAGAATTATGCATAACAGCGCCAATATGACATTGGTTATTATCCGTAATCTCGGAAGTTGAGGAACGAAGCTATCCGTGATCTACTCATCACGTGATCGAGCCTTAAAAGACGCCAAAGTTGCAATGGAGCTGGCCTATTTATGTGCTGCTCGTAAAGGCGACATATTAAAGCTTGAGTACTCGCATTTATTAGAAGATGGTATTTTCATTACTCAGTCTAAAACTGGCAAGAAACAAATCAAGATGTGGTCACCACGCTTACGTGAAGCAATTGCCCTATCTGAAACGTTAGCTGAAAAACAACTAACTTTGTGCTTCGTCGGCCTAATGGCCAAAAGGTTCACGGTCGTTCACTACAAGATTATTGGCAGGCAGCAAAAAAGAAAGCCGCTTTAGAATATGGCATCAATACTGATTTCACATTCCATGATTTAAAAGCTAAAGGTATTTCCGATTACGAAGGAACAATGGCTGATAAACAACGGTTCTCTGGCCATAAAGAATTTGCTCAAGTTAATACCTATGATCGTAAAGTAAATATGGTGCCACCACTTAACCTAAAAAATATTAATAAACCAAAGAGTGATCAATAGCAAAAAGCTCTCCTATTTGAATGAGGGCTTTTTGCATTATAGTCAATAAATTAATAATTCAACTAAATGCATTAACCTAGATTCAATATACCAATAAAATAAACTCACTTTACATATGATATGATATGCATTTAATATTTTAAGAAAAATAAACATATAAAGAGGTTTAAATTGTCCGATTTCGAATATAACGTCAATTTAGGAAAGCTTGGTGAAGAAGAGTTATCTCGATGGTGTACATCGGCAGGACTTATAGCAAATCGTTCTCTAGAAGAGGATACTATGGGATGGGATCATTTAGTAGAATTTCCTTACATAAAATCAGACGCACCTCAGGATAAACAAGAAAAACCTATTGAATGTAAAATACAACTAAAATCCACTCAACGTACTGATAAAAGTGTTAATATAAAACTATCAGCTTTGAAGAGATTAGTAGATTATACCTCTCCCGCCTTTATCCTTTTTTACGAATATGACAACTCTATATCTCCCGTACTTGAACACTCATATCTAGTTCACGTAGACGAGAAACTAATAACAAGAATATTAAAGAAAATCCGTCAAAACCATTTATTAAAAACGCCAAAAAAACTAAACAAAATTGAATTAAAAGTAAGCTACGGAAAGAATAATAAACTACGAGAGAATACTGGTGAAGTACTAAGAGATGAAATAGTTAATTTTACTCCTGATGGCATTGCTAAATACCAGCAAGATAAAGATAAATTAACTAAAACTGTAGGCTACGAAAATGGTGGTTACCAACTCCACTTCAAAACAAGTGGTAAAGAATTAGAAGACTACTTTATGAATAAAGCATTAGGCTTAGCTACTTCTTTGGATATTAAGGATGCACTCATACAAGACACGCGATTTAAGCTAAACGGGATAAACATTAAAGAATCCGACGAAGCTGAAATTGAAGTATCTCCAAAAATACATAGTAAATGCAAGCTACGTTTTAAAACTAGTATTTATTCATCATCCATATCATTTGACGCTGAACTAGTACAGGTTCCAAGTGTACTAACTGAATATAATAGATTGTTATTTAAATCAAATTTATTTTCCATTGAACTTGGAATAATGACTAAAGACTCATTTGAAAACATTAAGCTTCATGAAACACTCGATAAAAAAGTGTCGATAGAAGAATGCATCCGTTTTTTCAAAGTGTTTAGTCCTAGTAACTCTGGTAAACCTCTTTTTCTAGAGCTCGACTTCGGGATAGAAAATGGATCAATGTCTTATCAATGCGATATAAAACATAATCATGGTGATTTCTCTGATTTAGTCAATAACCTTCAGTTTTTAAAAAATAAGTTTGATATAGATAGTTCTTTAGAAGTTCATATGGAACAACTAATTCAAGACGAAAATAGAATCCAAGCCTTATGTAAACTTCTCCAAAACGATGTCGATAGCCTTCAATTAAGGGCTAAAGACACGCCAGAAAAGAAACTTGAAGAAATAAAGCAACCAGTTAGTTTCATCGTAGTATTAGGTAGCTCTGCATTTGGTGCTATTACTCTAGTATTTGCTCGCAATACAGAAGATTTCATATACCAAGCTTATAAAGTTGAAATTCTAGATACGTTGTCCTTTAATGATCATATTCCTACCAACGAACAAATCAACAAACTTGAAAATCAATCGATAAAAAGGTATATAGACGAGCATAATTAACTGAAAAATTGTATGAGTTAGCTAAATTGCTAGCTCATAAACGATATATGGCTATCTATTATTTACCAAAACCCATAGAGATTTTATAAAAATATTACATATAAATAAATTTAAACTTTATTTCAATAATTAATTCTGACCATTATAGACAATATTAATCGCCTCATCTCACATTCATAAAATTCACTTATTTTAAATAATTATGCACGTACATTTTCTAAAAAAACTCAAAATAATCATTTATATTAGCAGTTCATATTAGCAAAACGTTAGCAATTGGTATTTATCAGGAAAATAAGAAGAAATGTGAATACAACTGAAGGGAAAAAAGGAGGTGAAACTGAGTTCACCCCATAGCTATAACTTATTGTATCTTATGATTTTTAGCCAAGAAAGCATCTAGCTTATTAGCAAAATTTTGGCGATCTGCTTGTGTTAATGCAGACGGTCCACCAGTCTGAATTCCACTACTGCGCATGGTTTCCATGAAATCACGCATTTGTAGGCGTTGCTTGATGGTGTCTTTAGTATAAAGCTCACCGCGTGGGTTTAATGCGTGTGCGCCTTTGGTGATCAGTTCATCAGCCAAAGGAATATCAGCGGTGATCACCAAGTCCCCTACTTCGCATTCCTGAACAATATAGTTATCAGCCACATCAAAGCCTTGCTCTACTTGAATCGAGCGTAAAAATGGTGATGGTGGTGTGCGGATATATTGATTCGCCACCAGCGTTACACTTATTTTAGCGCGATCTGCTGCGCGAAAAAGAATCTCTTTCACTACGTTTGGACATGCATCTGCATCAACCCAAATTTTCATAGATTTCCCTTAAATATTGAGATTACGTGAATGAACACGTTAAATTTATCTATAAAAAAACCGCCCTTAATAAAGGCGGCTTTTATTTAATTCTTTGGCTTAGGCCGCTTCATTAATAATGAAACTTAACCAATTAGCGCTTTCTTAGCAATGTACTCATCGTAAGTGCCGTGGAAGTCTTCAACGCCTGCTGGAGTGATCTCAATAATACGTGTTGCAACTGACGTTACAAACTGACGGTCGTGTGATACGAACATCAATGTACCTTTGAAGTGCTCTAACGCAAGGTTAAGTGCTTCAATAGATTCCATGTCCATGTGGTTTGTTGGTTCATCCATTAGTAGGATGTTAGGACGTTGCATGATTAGCTTACCAAACAGCATACGACCTTGCTCACCACCAGAAATCACTTTAACTGATTTCTTGATATCGTTTTGTGAGAACAGCATACGACCAAGGATACCACGAACAACTTGCTCGTCGTCACCTTCTTTCTTCCACTGACCCATCCACTCTAGTAGTGTGATGTCTTCAGCGAAATCTGAGCTGTGATCCTGCGCATAGAAGCCGATATTGTTGTTTTCAGACCACTTAACCATACCTTCCATTGGGTCCATTTGACCCGCAAGTGTATTTAGGAAAGTTGATTTACCAATACCATTTTCACCGATGATCGCAATGCGCTCGCCCACTTCTACCAATAAGTTTACACCATTGATAAGAATGTTATCGCCGTAACCTTGTTTTAGGTTTTCAACTTCAAGTGCGTTACGGAACAGTTCTTTTTCCTGATCGAAACGAATGAATGGAGATTGACGGCTAGACGCTTTAACAGCTGTGATTTGAATCTTGTCTAGTTGCTTTTGACGAGATGTTGCTTGTTTTGCTTTTGATGCGTTTGCAGAGAAGCGGCTTACGAACGTTTGTAGTTCAGCAATTTGTGCTTTCTTCTTCGCATTGTCAGCTTGTAACTGATCACGTGATTGCTCTGCTGCAATCATGTATTCGTCGTAGTTACCAGGGAACAAACGCATCTCACCGTAATCTAAGTCAGCCATGTGTGTACATACACTGTTTAGGAAGTGACGGTCGTGCGAAATGATGATCATTGTGCAGTTACGTGCAAGAAGAAGTTGTTCAAGCCATGCAATTGTATGGATGTCCAAGTTGTTCGTTGGTTCGTCAAGAAGCATGATGTCTGGGTTAGCAAACAATACTTGAGCCAATAACACACGAACTTTAAGACCTGGAGCAACAGCACTCATAAGACCAAAGTGTTGATCTTCTGAAATACCAAGACCAAGAAGAAGTTCACCTGCACGCGCTTCTGATGAGTAGCCGTCCATTTCTGCGAATTCAACTTCAAGATCAGCAACACGCATGCCGTCGTCTTCTGTCATATCAGGCAGTGAGTAAATGCGGTCACGCTCTTCTTTCACAGTCCATAGTTCTTTATGGCCCATGATTACAGTGTCAATAACGCTGTAGTTTTCAAATGCAAATTGATCCTGACCTAACTTAGCCATGCGCTCGTTAGGATCAAGAGAAACAGTGCCACCAGATTGCTCTAGTTCGCCACCCAAGATTTTCATGAATGTCGATTTACCACAACCATTTGCGCCGATCAGGCCGTAACGGTTGCCACCACCAAATTTAACTGAGATGTTTTCAAATAATGGCTTATCGCCAAATTGCATTGTGATATTAGCTGTTGAAATCAATGTACTGTTTCCAAAATTTGTGAATATATCAAGCATTAAAAAAGCCGCTCAAGATAGGCGACTTTTTCTCTAAATTGTTGACTAGTATAGCAGCTTTCGTGACATACATCACCCTAAATTAGTGCTGCTATTTAGTAACCAATGATTAACGGCGAGAACGACCACCGTTACTGCGGCCACCACCATTACGACCACTGTTTGAACGTTCTTTATGCGCTGATGCTGCTTTTGCTTGTGATAGCAAAATAGATTCAACCGTTAATTCCATTGGTGTTTTTGGGCTAATACCATGAGCAAACGTACGCATGCGTGGTGGAAGTTCAAATTCAGCTTCAGATGCGCGTGGCATACGTTTAAAACGAGACAAATAAAATGCCTCTACTTTTTCACGTGCCCATTCTGTTTTTTTTAAGTACTTAATGCTGCTTGCAATCGAAGGCTTTGTATTAAAACAATTCATACGCATTGCAGTATCAAGGATTTCCCAGCCGTAATGATCAACTAACTCTGTTAGCATTTTCTCTAAGCTAAGACCATGTAATGGGTTATTTTGTAGTAATTGCTGCTCTAGCGTCATTTCTTTTACTTTTTTTTCTGGTTGTTGTTCTAGTTCTTGCATGTCTATTTCCTAACAAGTAGTCGCTGAGTGGCGCGCATTATACTAATAATAGCAAAATAATCATTAATAAAAAAAGCGAGCATTAAGCTCGCCTATTATTAATCAACTATTTGTTGCTATTGATATCATTATTCCCAATCAAGAATCACTTTACCCGACATGCCTGAACGCATAACGTCAAAGCCTTGCTGGAAGTCATCAATCTTGTAATGGTGTGTAATAATTGGCGTTAGATCTAGGCCTGATTGAATCAAGCTTGCCATTTTGTACCATGTTTCAAACATTTCACGACCGTAGATACCTTTAATGATTAAGCCTTTAAAGATAACTTGTGTCCAGTCAATGCCCATGTCTGATGGTGGAATGCCAAGTAATGCAACCTTACCGCCATGGTTCATGCTAGATAACATGCTGTTAAATGCCATTGGATTGCCTGACATTTCTAAGCCGACATCAAAGCCTTCTTTCATGCCTAATTCAGCCATAACATCAGTTAGGTTTTCATTGGCAACGTTAACTGCGCGAGTCACACCCATTTTACGCGCAAGATCTAAGCGGTATTCGTTAACATCGGTGATCACAACATGGCGCGCACCAACATGTTTTGCAACCGCGGCTGCCATAATACCAATTGGGCCAGCACCGGTGATCAATACATCTTCACCGACAAGATCAAACGATAATGCAGTATGAACCGCGTTACCAAATGGGTCGAAAATTGACGCTAAATCATCTGAGATATCATCTGGAATTTTAAATGCATTAAACGCAGGAATAACCAAAAACTCTGCAAACGCACCTTCACGGTTAACGCCAACACCAACGGTATTACGGCATAAATGGGTACGACCACCGCGACAGTTACGGCAATGTCCACAGGTGATGTGCCCTTCACCAGAAACACGATCGCCTAAGTTAAAGCCACGCACTTCTTGTCCCATGCCTACAACTTCGCCCACATATTCATGACCGACAACCATAGGTACAGGAATGGTTTTTTGTGACCACTCATCCCAGTTGTAGATATGTACGTCTGTACCACAGATAGCTGTTTTCTTAATACGAATAAGTAGATCATTATGCCCCATTTGCGGCTTATCTACTTCAGTCATCCAGATACCTTCTTCAGGCTTTAATTTAGACAGAGCTTTGATTTTCATAACACTTATTCCATGAAAGCTAGAACAACCGTTTAGCGGTGTTCTATATAATGACCTTAGCGAATGGCTAAAGTCGTGCCGATGTTAACAACGAAAAACGAACTAGATAATAGCCATCTCTTTGCCTACTTCGATAAAGACATCAATCGCTTTATCAAGTTGCTCACGGGTATGTGCTGCTGACATTTGAGTACGAATACGCGCTTTACCGTTTGGTACTACTGGGAATGAGAACCCGACGACGTAAATACCTTTTGCGAGTGCGCGCTCAGCAAATTCTGCTGCTACTTTTGCATCACCCAACATAATTGGAATGATTGCGTGATCAGCACCGGCCATAGTAAAGCCAGCATCTGTCATACGGGTACGGAAATGCGCCGCATTAATCCATAAGTTATCGCGTAAATCACCACTTTCAGCTAATAGATCAATAACACGGTTTGATGCAGCTACAATCGCTGGCGCAACAGAGTTTGAGAACAAGTATGGACGTGAACGCTGGCGTAACCAATCAATCACTTCTTTCTTACCTGATGTGTAACCACCTGATGCACCACCCATTGCTTTACCAAGCGTACCTGTAATGATATCAATACGATCCATTACATTATGGTGCTCGTGTGTACCACGCCCATTTGCGCCCATAAAGCCAACAGCGTGAGAATCATCAACCATCACAAGTGCGCCATATTTCTCGGCTAAATCACAGATAGCAGGCAAGTTAGCCACTACGCCATCCATTGAGAACACACCGTCAGTTACGATCAATGTATTACGTGCGCCCGCTTCTTTAGCTGCGATCAATTGTTGCTCAAGCTCTTCCATGTTGTTATTTGAGTAACGGAATCGCATTGCTTTACATAAACGTACACCATCAATAATAGAGGCGTGGTTTAGTGCATCTGAAATGATGGCATCTTCAGCATCTAAAATCGTTTCAAATAGACCCGTATTCGCATCAAAACATGAGGTATAAAGAATGGTGTCTTCCATTCCTAGGAAATTCGATAGTTTTTGCTCTAATTCTTTATGCGCGTCTTGTGTACCACAAATAAAACGTACCGATGCCATACCAAAACCGTGTTGATCCATACCTGCTTTTGCAGCAGCAATCAATTCAGGGTGGTTAGCTAAACCTAAGTAATTATTTGCACAGAAGTTTAATACTTCTTCACCCGATTGGATCGTTACGGCTGCTTGTTGTGCAGATGTAATAATACGCTCAGATTTGTATAGTCCTTCAGCTTTAACATCTTCAATTTGCTGATTAATTTGCTTATAGAATGCAGAAGACATGTGTTCCTCACAGATTTATTGGATGGTAACTAAGCGCAATTGCTAATAAAACCTAAAAGCTACTCTTTCAGACCAATAACATCCTGCAACAGCAGCATTAAATATCGAAGTCTAGGGAGTAACTTTCCTTTTACACCTTTTTTATTTGAAAATCGCTAACTATTTGGTGCTTTTTATCAACACTTTGAACTAGAACTTAATTGGTCACTTTTCAGCATTCTAATTCAAACCTAACCACAGTATTATCCCATACCATGGAAAATGATTATTGACTCTCAGGCACAAATGAATGGAAACTAATAAGCTAATCGCACTAATGCCAGATCTGGCGGTATTTATCGTGGTGGTTGATGAAGGCAGTTATACTGCGGCAGCTAAAAAGCTCAATGTCACCCCTTCTGCGTTGAGTAAACAAATATCACGCTTAGAGACTGCACTTTCCGTTAAATTATTAGAACGTACTACGCGTACATTAATGATCAGTGAGTCGGGTAAACGTATTTATAACCAATGTACGATAATGTTTGATGCCGCTAAACAAGCGATTGAAATCTCACATTCAGAGCCAATTGTGCCTGCGGGCATGATTACCGTCGCGGCTCCCAAAGCGTTTTTAGCGATTGTATTGCAACCTTTAGTAACGCCATTTTTAACCCAATACCCTGATATTCAATTAAAGCTTAAAGCCCGTGATGGCGATATTGATATTATAAAAGAAGGGATTGATGTGGTATTTAGGCTAACTGAAAAGCCCAGTGAGGATTTAGTTTTAAAGCAAATAGGTAAAGTCGATCTAATGCTATGTGCCAGCCCTGAATACTTAGCACAACGTGGCACGCCCAAAACACCACTAGATCTTGTCCATCATGATTGTTTGTATTTAGGGGAAACCAATACTGACAATATTTGGGATTTTGAACAACAACATACACGCCATCGCGTTACCGTAAGTGGTCGTTATGCGGTTAATCACTCTCAAATGCGACTTAATGGTGTAAAAGATAACTTAGGGATTGGTATTTTCCCTGATTTTGTGATCAAAGATGCTTTGCTCACAGGTGCGGTTATACAAGTATTACCTGCATGGACGATTCGTGGTAATTATCATGGAGATATTGCGCTGCAATACGCTCAAACTAAATTTATGCCCGCCCGACTAAGAGCATTTATTGACTACATAACAGCAAATTTTAACTCGTAAATCATTGATTAAATAAGAAAATGTGCGTTTTTGTCACTTTTTGTTTTTTTTGACACTTATTTTTGTAGTAACGCTAAAGTTATCATTTTCACTGAACTGATACACTTAGTGCATAAAAGGCCATCACAAAATAAAGGACAATCGGTCCCCTCAATGTATGCCTCCAATGCAAAAGGATCAGTGTTAATGCACTCAAAAATCATAGAAAATCATGATGAATTAATCCACTGGATGCGTTTAGTCGAGAATACCTATGGCCGTTCAATTCTAACTGATACTGCCATTCATTTTGTTTCAGGCACTTATGATGACGGTACAACTGGCCATATGATTGAAATTTTCGATCTTGATGATGCGATTATTGCTAGCTCTGCGGTGAGCCATGAATTAGCTGAATTTGCGAATAAAATGAACAACGTCGTTCAACAGCAAGGGGCTAATAGTCTTGCCGCTTCTCGTAGTGTCATGCATTAAAACAATTAACGTAAATATTCCATCGCTACTTTATTTCTCAGTCACTTCTGATTAGAGTGACGGTATAGCTTATACTTCGAACAGTATAATTAACTGCTTAACGGTTATGATAAACAGCAGCCGTTAAATTGAAATACAGTGGGAACAGCGATGGAAAAATATATTGGTTTAATGTCAGGCACCAGCATGGATGGCGTTGATGCTGTTCTCGTAGAAATTGACAACAATAATATTCGATTACTTGGTTCGCATCCCTTTGCTATGGGTAATAATCTCAAACAATCTTTATTAGATATTTGTTTAGGCCAACCAACCAATTTGCAAACATTGGGTGAACTAGACCACCGTTTAGGTCACCTTTTTGCAGATGCCGTATTAGCGCTGCTGAATAAAACCCAAACAGATGCTACAGGTATCACCGCTATCGGTAGCCACGGTCAAACCGTCTTTCATTCTCCCCACACAGAATATGCGTTTACGATGCAAATTGGTGATGCCAATATTATTGCCGCCAAAACAGGTATTACTACCGTTGCTGATTTTCGTCGCAAAGACATGGCATTTGGTGGTCAAGGTGCACCGTTAGTGCCCGCTTTCCATCAACAACTTTTTAGTACAACCCAATGTACTCGGGTTATTTTAAATATTGGCGGCATTGCTAACATTACCGTATTAGAACCCAATAAAGCGGTAACAGGCTTTGATACTGGCCCTGGTAATATGTTGATGGATGCATGGATCAACCTCCACCAGCAAAAAAGTTATGATGAGAATGGTAATTGGGCCCGTCTAGGAACAGTGAGTTCAGTATTATTAACTCGCTTATTGTCTGAACCGTATTTGCAGCTATCAGCCCCTAAAAGTACTGGCCGAGAATTATTTAACCTAACATGGTTACAACAGTATTTAGCAGAACCTGCTATTGCTGAACTGCAACTCTCTGCTTGTGATATTCAAGCAACACTCACTGAATATACCGCGCAAACTATTGCTAATGACGTTAAAAAAACAGGCCTAACCCCTGCCGTTACACCAAATGAACTATTAGTCTGTGGTGGCGGCGCCCATAACCCGATTTTAATGCAGCGACTTGCAGAACTGCTACCAAGCTGGCAGGTTATGACAACCGCAGATCGTGGTGTAGATATTGATAACATGGAAGCAATGGCGTTTGCATGGCTTGCCTATCGCACCATGCATCATCAATCAGGTAATTTACCCGAAGTGACTGGAGCCAGTCGTTTAGCCCAATTAGGCGCGATTTATCCTGCGGATTAACAAATAACTAATCAGCAAGCTTTAATACACCCTGACTAAATGGGGCATACCTTAATGAAAAATAGTAGGTATCCCTGTTTATTTCTTGTTGCGTCGCTTGTTGATAATAAGAATATGGCAATCGTTGAGCGACAAAAGGCGTTGCTGAAGATTGTTTAAAGATTTCTCTAATAATGCCACTTTTTGACGGTAATAATGACAGGTACTGTTGTCTCACCTTCTCAGTTAAGGCTTGCGTACCACTACCATCTTGCACAATCACTTTAATACCCGCCTCTGTTAACTGCTCAACCCACTGAACAATAGCTGGCGCATCAATAGTGGCAGATAAATATAAACTTACCATCAATGGTTTATTATAGTTATGCGCTTGTGTCGCCAATAATGCCGTAAGTTGCTGTCGCTGCTGTAATGTTGGAAAATCATAATCACTCAGCTCAAGCGGCAAATAAAAGCCTTTAATCGATGCTGAATGCTGAGTTAACCATGGCTTCCAGCGCTGATATGTTTTTTCAAGCTCAACAAAATAATGATTCAAATAATCCGCTTGTTGCGACAATGATTGCGTATGGATGCGCTTAAAATACGCTGGATCTGAATACAAGCCAAACCACACCGTTCCACCTTGAGCAAACCATGCTTCAATACGTTTTGCTAGCCAGCCATTTGTGCCATCAAATTTTTCTGTACCATACTGCGACCACTGAATCAGCAACGAATTCATACGTTGCTGTTGAATATCAACCAGCAACGTTTTCCATTCCTGCATTGTTATTGGTTTATCACGATTCAAAGGCTGATACAGAAATCCAATATCAGCCTTTGGTTTAGTTAAATAACAACCAGTAATAATCAGTAATACAATGCATAGCGTAATAAAAAGGCATTGTCGCCCTCTTTTGCGGTACTGCTTTGCCCTACATACTGCCATTCCATCCCCAATTCGGATATGAGTTTATATCCATCATAATGGTTACTCATCCATTCGCTTAACCACAGCACGCCTAATCCATAACGTACATCGTTATCTGTTGTTTTGATATTTAATGTCTCTTCTGCATCATATGAAGAGTAGCTATATTGCATAAAACCATAGGGGACAATACGCTGCTTATGGTTATCAGAAACTTTAACAACACGGCCTAAATCATAACGACCAAAGAATGATAAATTATCAATATTAGCAAGGTTGGCGACCCCTTCGGCATATAATTGTTGAAACCACCATTGCTGTTGATCGTATTTCCACGCCTTACTCCATGCATCATTGGCAAGTAGATCGCCACGAATAGTTAAATATGGATTTACTTGATAATCATTCATGGTTTTCTGTGATTTTAAGCCTCCGCGAATAAATACCGTATACTCTTTCAATGGTTTCCATTCTAGGCCAACCTCTACCGCATCATTAAACCCTTTACCATAATTTTGCTGATCGCCACCAACAGATACGCTATCCGTAAAATTGGTACTATACCCATAGTTAATGTATAGAGCAGATCTTGGTAATTGCCACTGGGTTTCATTAAAATAGTATTTAGCTTCAAGCTGTTGGTAATAATCCCCCGTTTGACCGGTAATTAACGACGAGCGACTACTTGCATTTTGACCAACCCATCCAGCGACAGAAAAAGCCCAGCCCTGATACACATTACGATGTGAATCTTGAAGATAATGCTGCAATTTTTTATCTGTTTCAGTTAATGGTTTCTTGTCTTCCAATAGCAAATCTATCGCTTGCTGATAGCGAATTTTAGCTTGTTTATTATGGTCTAATTTAGCGAGTACATCCCCATATGCGGTCAATATAAAGACATTAGGTTGATAGTTTGGTTGTTCAAACAAGCGTTGCATAACATACGCAGCTTGCTGGGGCTGATGTCGACTCAAATAAAATGCATATTCTTGCATTAACTGATTATTAGCACCATATCGAGCTTGAATTTGGTTATAAACTGAGGTGACCTTTGCTGTTTGCTGGGTCTGCTGGTAGACATGAAACAATGCGATCGCTTCTGGCTCTTTTTTAAAAGGATCATGCGCTTGTGTCAGTAAACGTTCGGCTTCGGTTGCATTACCTAAACCTAGAAAAATCCTACTGCCATCAATACGCTGCCACTGAGAGCTATTAATAGATCGCTGACGCCATAAACTTTGCGCTTGTTGCAATAATTTAAGATCTAATAAGCTATTAATATACTGATGAAATTGATAATCATTTAATTGCGGTTGAGGAACTGATTGCCAATGTGTAATAGCTTGTTGATTATTATTAATATCCGCATACCAAGAGCCTAATAACAATTGTTCCATGATCCCTTTAGGTTCAATCGCTTCAACTATCGTGATAGCTTGCTGCTTATTTGTTTCAGCTTTACATTGGGCAACTGCCATAATCGCGAATGCAGGCTGAGCACTAAGATCTGTATTGATTACATCGTCACATTGGTTGGCATTTACCCAATAATCGCTCTTTATTTGTTTACTCATTGAAAGATGTTGATTTAATTGTCTAACTTGTGTCAGTGAATAAGCATCGCTTGCTGCATAAAAGTCATCAACAAATGCACCAGTGATCGCAGAATACCGTAATGCAGTACTGTTTTGTTTCAATAAGCTAGATAATAACTGGCTCATCTCATCATGGTTATTAGCCTTTGATAACGCATAAAGAGCCGATTTCAACAAGCTAATTTTTCTCTGCTGCTGATATAATTTAAGCCAAATTGTTGCCGCTTGTGGATATTGCTTGAGCTTGTCATAACTTGTAGCAAGAACAGATAATTGTGATGGTTGATGAAGTTGTTTTGATAAACGTGTAATCGCTTTCCAGTTATTTGTTTTTACATAACTATTTACTAGAATATTGATTCTTTTTTTCGCTAAGCGTTGATTAGAAAATGATGTTTTTTCTAATAAGTTTATCGCATTACTCGCTTCAGCCAAATTAAGCCATTGCGCTGAATGAGTTGTAGGATCACAACCTGCAAGTAATATTCTGGCTTGGTGCTTATTTGGTAAGGCCTCAACCACTTCTTGAGTACACGGTGTATATTCAAGCGCTGCTTTCTGGGCTATTTGCTCGGTTGTTAATTTTTTCAGATCTTGATAAGCGACAGAAGCTTCTGCATTTAGCCCTTTGTTTTTTTCAAGCTCACTAAATACAGCCATCGCTTTAACATAGTCTTTCTGACCAAGTAGATGGAAAGCATATTCAGTTAGTATTCGATTAGAAGTATGACTATTAGGATCAGTATTCGCTAATGCTAACGCAGGCTTAATTTGCCCAAGTTTCAAATAGGAAAGCGCAAGTATGTAGCGATCATCCCTTGAAAGCTTATCAACTTGAGCTAAATGAGCCAAAGCATCGATAGTCCCAACGTAATCTTTCTGCGAAAAAGCAAGTTGTGCTTCAGGTGCTATCGCTGATTTCACTTTAAGATTAAAGGGAATCGACTGACTCCAAGCCAGCGTTTTCTTAGCACCATAATGATGCAAATTCGCATAAAATAAGGTTTGATAACCTAATTCTTGATCGTGTAGTGACAACCCTTCTAATAACTGATGTAACTCAAAGTAAGTCAATAACTTCGGATGATTAAGTTGCGTCAACTTTAAATGTACACTTAAGGCATTCCGTTGGGCTAATGGTAACTTTTCAAGCCAAGGCTCCATCAATTGGTAATTATCCATTTTTATCGATAATTCAATGCCATATTTTAATAACTCATGGTTATTAGGTGCTTTTTTTAATGCATGCTCTAATTCAGTAAATGCTTCCTTGTACTGACCATTCTTTTCATCACGCATTGCTTTATCAATAAAAGGATAAGTAGCAAAATGTTGATATTCCGTCATGCCCTTACTAATATTTAGGGCTTTATCATCATAGGCAAGCGTCACAGTTGATGTCACTAGCAAACATAAAGATAAGCTGTGTAATTTATTACTCACCTAAACCAGCTCCTTGTGCTTGTATCAGTTGACTGACACTCATTTCTTGTTTGGTTTTTAGTTCCATCGCAGCACTAATAGCGGCTGATGAAACATATTGTTGAGAAACTAAAAAGTCACCAAACCTAATATCTAATGTACGAGCAAACGCTAACACTGCTTGATTTAATACCGTTGGTTCTATCAGTTTTAATGCTAATAAATAATCGCCCAATTGCATGCGAGAAGCATAATATTGATCCATAACATACTGACGTTCAGATACAGGAAGTTGTTTCTCTGCCACCGCTTGGTCTAATTTAATTGATGGATTAGTTTCTTGCTGATCAAAATACCAATAGCGTAATCCCAACATAACAGCACCATTGGTAATAATTACCCATGACACTTCACACTGTAACTGGCGCTTAATAACATTAATTGCAACTGGATTTAGGCGTTTATTACAGCCTAAAATAAGTGTTCCATTGTCATACTTAATGGGCAAGACTGAATATTTTAAAGCTAACGTTTTAGGTAATCGATCGATGGTACGAGGATCTAATTCAAAAGGATCACAAGCTTGATACTTGGCATCAACCTGAACTGCAATTGCCGCACTTAATTGTTCATTAGTGACATAATGTTTTAATACCAAATGTGTACCAAAAAGCATATTCGTCGGTTTAGCCACCAACGCTTGTTCTAATTGCTTTTCAGTGATCTGCCCTTTTTCTATTAGTATTTGACCTAACGGTATACGGCGAATGGTGTCATCAACGATGGGAAAATCATGGGTAGTTTTATCCCAAGCAACACGACGAGGGTCACCTTGTTCTACAACTTGACGGATCGCACGAACATTAGCAAAAAAGTTAATAATATTGCCCCACACCATCCGCGGAAATGACAAGAATCCTTGCCAGAAGCCATAATACTGAGTGACAAAGAAAGCCCGTTGGAATGTACGATTAAAAAATAAAATAAAATTAATATAGAGCAAGACTTTAACCATAGGATCATCACTTAATAATGATAAAAAGTGATAGCTATCAGGAACAAATGTACTGTATAGCGTTAATGCAACCATCTGAAATAAAAGCAACATAGCTAAAAATCCGCCAAGGTTACTCATCGCTCCACGACGATCACGCCACAAAAAGTAATTAATTTTCCAATCTTTGGTCCATTTGTGGTTTTTCATTCCCTGAAAAACAATTCCGATGATCCAGCGCGTTTTTTGTCGTACGGCGGTATTAAAAGTGGTTGGAAAATATTCACGCACGCATACAACGCTTCCTTCTCGCTTTGATACTCCAAAATGATATTCACGTAACGTCACATGATCTTTTCCCATAACAGGAAAACGCACGAAGATTTCTTCCATGCCCCATTGCTTTAAACGAAAACCAATGTCGTAATCTTCCGTTAAAGATTGCACATCAAACGGCAGACCATCACCCTCTACGGATAAGCGTAAAATAGCTTGACGACTAAAGCATGTGCCGACACCCGCGCTAGGTACTTGCCCAGCTAATGACTCACGTACAATAACGTCTTTACCGTGTAATTCAGCAAATTCATCCACATAATGAGCAGGGGTCATTTGATACCATTTACGCGCATAAGGATAAACGGGTAATTGGATAAGATCTTTTCGAGGTAATAAATGATTAAATAAACGTAATTCTAGCGCTGAAATAACATCTTCCGAATCATGTAATACAAAGCCGGCAAACTCTATTTTAGCTTTCTTCTCAAACTCAATAATTGAAGCAATAATATTATTAAGGCAATCAGCTTTACTTGTAGGGCCGGGTTGAGCACAAACAACTTTATGTACATGTGAAAATTGCGCACACACATTATCAACATCTGTTTGTGTTTGTGGATCATTAGGGTAAGTACCTACAAAAATTTGATAGTTTTCATAGTCTAAGCCAGTTGCAGCTAAATGTGCCATTTTATCAATGACACCGTGCTCTTGCCACGCAGGTACCATAATCGCGATAGGTTGTTCGGATTTAACCAGTAATTCATCCGCGTCCATATGATCATGACGACGGTACACCGTGACTTTACGCCACAGTTTTCTTGTCCAAAAATAAACATCAATAAACAGATCATCAATACCAAAAATAGCAAGAAAAAACATCAGAACTAACGATATATATTTTAGGGCATATAAATAGTTTATAAAAAAATCAAAAAGCATTAAGCATTCTCACTAAATCATCCGCTATTTTTAATGATGCTTTACCGTCACCAAATGGATTCTTCATTTCATCAGATATAGTTTTATCCAGCATCAATAAACATGCTTTTACTATCTCCTCTTCGCACTCTGCACCCGCTAAAATAGAAAAACCCTCATTAATAGCCTCTGGTCGTTCTGTCGTTTTTCTTAAAACAACAGTTGGAATACGGTATGTTGGTGTTTCCTCTTGGATGCCTCCGGAATCTGTAATAACAAGCTTAGCGGATACTAATGATTTTTGTAATTCAAAATAGTCTAATGAGTCAATAATATGTATTTTATCTTGACCTAATAATGCTTCTTCTACTTGAGTTCTTACAATAGGGTTTGGATGAACCGCAAACTTAAAAATAAGATCAGGTCTTAATTCTGATAGTTTAATTAATGCATTACAAATAGTTTTAATATTATTCCAATTTTCACGTCTATGCGCAGTTACAATAATATTGTTACTTTTTTCATTCGGTAATAGCCCTTGTTCTAATAAATAAAGTTGAGCATCAACAACGGTATTACCCGTTAACATTATATTTGATGTAGGCACTCCTTCAGAAACAAGAGCAGCATAAGCTAATAATGTTGGAGCATAATGCTTTGTTGCTAACTTACTGACTAATATGCGATTTGATTCTTCAGGGAATGGATGACGTAAATCCCCAGAACGTAAACCTGCTTCAACATGAGCAATGATTGGAATCTGATTATAAAATGCCGCTTTTGCTCCTGCTAATGTCGTTGCTGTATCGCCATGAACCAATACCGCGTCATAACTTATCATTTCAAGGATTTGCTGAACATTATTCATTAAACCTGACAATAATGATGTCACACTATTACCTTCAGGTCGTGATAATATATAAGTAGGCTTAATATTAAATATATTAAAAGCTTGCATAGCTAATTCATCATGTTGTCCTGTATGACACCAGTCAACATAAACATTATTTCTTTTTAGTGCATGAAAAACAGGAGCCATTTTAATAACTTCAGGCCTTGTTCCTGTAATAATTAATATTTTCTTATTATCTACCATAAAATAACCTTATTATTCTACCAACATAAATTATGACATTAATATATTAACTTAATAACAAAAAACATAATAAAAAACAAGATAAAAAACATTAAAAAAAACCACGATAATATTTATTTATATGTATCATAATAATTATAGAATATAACTGACAATAAGATACCAATAAAGAATTAATATTTGATAGTAAAATACCATCATGGAATTTATTATCTATATGTCTATATTTTATAAGTTAATATTATAAAATAAACTTTAATTTACAAGTAAGATTAATACCCTTAAAATAATCGCATTCTTTATTTTTGAGAACTAAAATGAAAAAAAAAGCCATACCCTTGCCAAATAAAGAGCCTTGTCATTATAAAAATGTTGCCTTAATTGCTTGCTCTACTCAATTTGACCCAACGCAAGTACCACAAGTGGTTAGCGTTTTAGAGAGTCATGGCTATCACGTCAATTGCCATTATTTACAGCAAAACATTTCAGATTTTGGCTATGTTGATACCGATCAAGCTCGAGCCCATAACTTAATTAAAGCATTACTTGATTCAACAATTGATGTGTTGTGGTTTTATCGTGGTGGCGGTGGTGCATTAAACTTATTACCGTACCTACACCGTTATAAGCAGCAGCTATTAGCCATTCCAGCAAAAGTGATTGTTGGGTTCAGTGATGTTACTGCTATTCATAGTTTTCTAAATAATGAACTAGGATGGCGTTCAATTCATGGTGTTAATGCGAATAACCACCTTGATATGGGCACAACAAATCAGCAACCGTTACCTGATATATCAGAGATAATGAACAGCGGTATTTCCTATAATAACGTATTGCCACTTAATGCATTGGCACACCAAGCGACGGCAATGAATGGGACTTTAGTTGGTGGTAACCACACTCTTGTTGCCGCAACGTTTGGTACTCAATATCAGCCAGAATTCACGGGTAAGGTAGTCTTGCTCGAAGATATCGGTGTGACCTTTCGTCAATTAGATCGCTACTTACAGCAATTATTGTTTTTAAATGATTTCAATGTAGAGGCGATTATTTTTGGTCAATATTATTCTATCGATCCAACAGATCAAGAACGAATGATGTACAAAACAGTATTACAACGATTTGCTGATCAATGTAATAAGCCCGTGTATTACTTTCCTTTCTTTGGTCATGGCAAATATAACCAACCATTTATATTAGGTGATACCATTAAGTTACAGTGTAACCAAGATATTTCTGAGTTGGCTAATATAGAATACGTAACATTATGTCAAAAACCTCATTAAAGAGGCAATTTCTTCCATACAAACCGCATAAAAAAAGGCTGCTGAGATTAACTCAACAGCCTTTTTATCAAATCAGATCGCGTTATTAATTAGCCATCGTCTTAATGTATTTTTTCACTTTCTTCATCGCCATCTGACGCTTCAACGGTGAAAGATAATCAATGAATAATGTACCTTTAAGATGATCGATTTCATGCTGCATCACAATGGCAAGGAAGTCATCACGATCAAAACGTAATTCATTACCTTCACGATCTAGCGCTGTTACAACAACCGCCTCAAAACGCTCTACATCAGCATAGTAATCAGGTACAGACAGACACCCTTCCTGCCCCATTACTTTATTTTCGCCACTTTCAACAACAGGGTTAATTAACACCAATGGTTGATCACGTTCTTCTGAGATATCAATAACAACAATGGCTTCTTTGCGGCCAACTTGAGTAGCTGCAAGACCAACACCATTACTTGTACCGTATAATGTCTCAAGTAGATCATCTACAAGTTGTTGAACAGATTCAGATTTAACATCAGTTACTGCTTCAGCTTGAATATTTAGTCGTGGGTCTGGTGCGGTTATTACTTGTAAAATTGCCATTTTATCTCTTACTTAATCTAGTATTTAGGTTACTTTGCGGTAACTTATCAGATTCTCGCGAAGGATCAAAATCCCTACGATATTCTGTTGATGGCGTTATTTTACCTAAAAAATGGCTTCAGCAACAATTGATAATAACAATTAATTCAATAAGTGAATCTAATCCAATGGTTTAATTATAATAAAAAGAACTGTTTTATTAATATTTGTTCATAATATAATCACAACCATCCCTTACAGCATATTTCCTTTTTTCATCTGATTTTTCATATTTCCGCTTACTTTATTCATTCTTAATTCCAAAAAAACATCATCTAATAATTCATTGTTCAATTACAAGTAAAAATGATACTTATCCGACAATTAATTGACAAATAACCGAATGATTTCAATGTTTTTTGTTACACAATCACGCTTCTAATCAATAATCATTGTGGTAGCATTTATTCGCTCTATCATTACCATTCTTACCTCTTTCAGGGTCAAATAAATGAATAAAAAAACAACATTTCTCACATTAAACGCTATTGCTCTTGCGTTAACCTCAATGAGTTTCACTGCCAATGCTGGTGAAAAAATGGTTAACCCTGAAAATGACGTGGTTGTTGGTTATTGGCATAACTGGGCTGACGGTCGTGGTTATAAAGCAGGTAATGCTCCCGCTATGAGCCTTAAAGCCACTAACCCAATGTATAATGTGGTTGCTGTTTCTTTTATGAAAGTTTATGACACTGCCGAAGGTCGTATCCCTACTTTTCATTTAGACCCAGCAACAGGTTTAACTGAATCACAATTTATCGACCAAATTAAGCTACTGAACGATCAAGGTCGTGCCGTTATACTGGCACTTGGTGGTGCAGATGCACACGTTGAGCTACAAAAAGGCGATGAAAATGCTTTTGCCGCTGAAATTATTCGCCTCACTGATGTTTATGGCTTTGATGGCCTTGATATCGATCTTGAGCAAGCGGCTATTGATGCAAAAGATAACCAAATTGTTATTCCTGCTGCATTGCGCATCGTAAAAGATCACTACCGTGAACAAGGTAAAAACTTCCTTATCACTATGGCTCCTGAGTTCCCATACTTAACCGCTGCGGGTAAATATATTCCTTATATCACCGCTCTTGATGGTTACTACGATTGGATCAACCCTCAATTTTACAACCAAGGTGGCGACGGTGTTTACGTTGAAGGCCCAGGCTGGATTGCACAAAACAACGATACATTAAAAGAAGAGTTCATCTATTACATTGCGGATTCATTGGTTAATGGCACCCGTGGTTTTACCACTATTCCACACGACAAATTAGTGTTTGGTATTCCAACTAACATTGACGCCGCAGCAACTGGTTTTATTAAGAATCCTCAAGACCTATTTAATGCTTTTGCACGTCTTGAAAAACAATCACAACCTCTTCGCGGTATAATGACATGGTCAATTAACTGGGATATCGGTACTGACGCATCAGGTAAAGCGTACAACAGCAGCTTTATTGAAACCTATGGTCCATTTGTTCACAGCCAAACTCCGCCTGTTGTTCAACCTGGAAAACCAACCATTGCAGGTATTACTGATGCTCGCGTTCAACATAAAACCACTTTTAACCCATTAGCTGGTGTTACTGCAACGGATAAAGAAGATGGCAATCTAACCGATTCAATCGCGGTAACGGGTAATGTTGATACTCAACGTGTTGGTGATTATGTGCTGACTTACTCAGTAACAGATTCAAATGACAACGAGACCGTATCACCACGTAAAGTCACTGTCTTTAGCGCCCTACCAACATTTACTGGCATAGCTAATAGCGTTATCAAAGTGGGTGACATCTTTGACCCAATGGCTGGCGTTTCTGCAACAGATGCTGAAGACGGCGATCTAACAACAAACATTTCTGTTTCTGGCACAGTAAACACAGCAATTGCAGGTTCATATGAATTGATTTACCGCATTACTGATAGTGCAAACCAAACAGTAACCGTAAAACGTGTTGTGGTGGTTAACGATGGTTCTATCGTATGTACGCCAGCATGGAAAGCAGATGCAACTTATGTTGAAGGTGATGTTGTCAGCCATAACAATAAAGAGTGGCAAGCAGGTTGGTGGACACAAGGTCATGAACCGGGTACCACTGGCGAATGGGGTGTATGGCGTGAAGTTGGCGACACAGATTGTGGTGATACAGAGCAACCTGAGCTTGATTTTACTGCGAGTTTAACAGGCATTAATAGCAACTACACCATCACTAATGGCACTGCAAAATTAACCCTTAATTACAGTGCAAATAAAGCAGCTTCAGTACAAATCGATGTTATTGATGCAATGGGCTACCCTGTTTCAGGTGGTCAATTTACGGCTAAGGTCGATAACAGCAAAACCATTAATATGGTGCTTGATAATGTTGTTGCTGGCACATACTCATTGCGTATGATTGCTGAATCAAACAATGACAGCGTAGAACAACGTGCACATTTCACTTTAGAAGATAAAGGCACTATTGAGCCACCAGTTACAGATGCACCAGCTTATGAAGCAGGTAAAGCTTATCTTGCAGGTGATAAAGTATTAGCGTCTGATGGCAATGTATACCAATGTAAACCATGGCCATACACAGGTTGGTGTGCAAGTGCATCATACGCACCAGCAACAAGCCAATACTGGGCTGATGCTTGGGATAAATTATAATTATCCAAATAACTATGGGTAATTAATAATAAGCCAGCGGTAAGTAAATAACTTATTGCTGGTTTTTTTATGATGACAAAATCAACTTTCTAGCCCTAATACCAATCAATTCATCTTTTTAATAACATTTGTAACAATACCTTCCAATAATACCTTTGCATAAGATAAACATGGTTATTTTAACTATGCTTAATTAGAATACCAATTTAGCCCAGATACACGTGATACCATGAATAAAAAACCTGATCGTCAAACGGCAATGCGCCAACTTCTGACTGAGGTTAAACAGGCATTTCCACTTTATGAACCTGAAACCTTTGTTTGTGGACCAGATAATAAATGTATTGGCTGCCCTAAGAAATTATTAGAACTAGTCGATACCGAAGTCAGTTACTGGGAACATGCGATTGAACGTGGGGTAACGCCACAATTTGATGAAATTCGCCAGTTTGGAAAGTTATGTAAAAACGTCCGCCGTGGCTTAATGCGAAATAATATAATGACCTAAGGTAGCCGTGCTATAATCCACGGCATTGTTCGTCGGCTATTACTTTAACTTTTAGAGATAGCCGTTATTTGATTTATTTATCTGAGATTCTACATGCCTTTCTCTAAGCTTGGATTAAGCGACGCTATCGTTAAAGCAGTAACCGATATGGGTTACACCACTCCTACGCCGATTCAAGAAAAAGCCATTCCGGTGGCACTAACCGGCAAAAACTTACTTGCAGCAGCACAAACAGGTACCGGTAAAACGGCCAGTTTTGTTCTTCCTATTCTGCAAATGCTTGATGATGGCCAGCAAGTGCGAGCTAAACGCGTTCGTGCATTAATTCTTGCGCCTACACGTGAACTTGCGGTTCAGGTTGAAGCAAATATTGTTCAATACAGCAAACACACTAATTTAACTTCAATGGCAATGTACGGTGGTGTTGATTACGAACCACAAAAACGTCGCCTAATTGAAGGTGTTGATATTTTAGTGGCGACACCTGGTCGTTTATTGGATATGTACACCAAACGTGCTATCCACTTTGATGCGATTGAAATTTTAGTGCTTGATGAAGCTGACCGTATGTTAGATATGGGCTTTATCGAAGATATCAATAAGATCATCGAACGTTTACCGCTTGATCGCCAAAACATGTTGTTCTCGGCAACACTATCATCTCAAGTGCGTCTTCTTGCTAAAACAGCTGTTCGTAATCCTGTTGAAATTAGCGTTGCTAAAGATGAAGCATCACAACCTAAAATTGACCAATGTTTGATCACTGTTGATAAAGACATGAAGTCTTCTCTATTGAGCCATTTAATTAATGAGCAACAATGGGATCAAGCATTGATCTTCATCGAAACCAAGCACGGTGCCGCTAAATTAGTAAGCCAACTTGAAAAACGTGGTATTGCCGCAGAAGCAATCCACAGTGGGCGTAGCCAAGGTTCTCGTGCACAAGTATTAGAAGATTTTAAAGCAGGTAAAGTAAAATACTTAATCGCGACAGGCGTTGCGGCTCGTGGTCTTGATATTGATGAGCTAACCCGTGTTGTTAACTATGATCTTCCCTTCCCACCTGAAGAGTATGTTCACCGCATCGGTCGTACGGGTCGTGCGGGCTCTAAAGGTGAAGCGATTTCATTTGTATCACGCGATAACTTCAAAAACTTATGCATGATTGAACGTTTATTAGGTCACCTAATCGTTCGTAAAGAAATTGAAGGTTTTGTACCAACCAAAGAAGTGCCGATTTCTATTTTAAACTTCAAGCCTAAATATCAAAAACCTGAAGATGATAATAGTAACGGTGACAAGCCACGTCGCAACGATAAGCCGCGTAGCAATTCACCAAGCACTGATAAACCAAAGGCAAAGAAACCAAGAAACCGTAAACCAATCACTGATCGTGATACCGGCATTCCACGCGGAACGCGTAAGCCTAAATCCGTTTAATTGATATAAATCGCCATAAGATCTGTTATACAATTTTATGGCGATATTTTCTCCCCTCCTAAGACAGGACAGGCATATCTTTTCCAAATCCAAGCTAACAATCCAGCAAGACCGTTTTAATATGGGACAGCCATAACTAAAATAAACTAAAATAGGACAGCCATATCTTTCTAGCATCAAAACCACTACACACTGAGACAATAACAACCACATACCATTTACTTCGGTTTTGAATGTAACAAAAACCAACCTCACAATAATAAAATACCTTATTTCTTGTTTAACAAGATCGCCAAATTCCACAATAAACGATTATTGCGGTAATAAGCTTCTGTAATTACAAAAAGAAATTTAGTGAGGGTGTAATCTTTGACTAGCGACCTTACCTTTACACCAACGGCCACCAAAATGCTGTTGAAACGAACACATTCGCGACCATTTACCACTCACATTAGTATAGTGCTCCATAAAGTCATTACTATTATCTAACCACGCTTCTGCATTAACGCCCATTTGTTGTAATAATTTAGGTTGAGTGGCAGGAATAAAGCCTTTTTTATCATCACGAATACTACGTCCAGTCCAATCAATCAGCTCTAAATAATCAACAAAATCAAACTGAATCCCCGCCTGTTTAGCCTGATGCTCAGCGCCAACAAAAGGCAATAATCCAATTTTAGAGCGCTTAATTAATGATGAATTTAAGGTCGATTTTTTTGCTATAGACGTTTGATGGCATTCTGCTATTCGCTGTTGAATTGAAGTAAAATCAGAGTCGTGCAACGATGTTGTCAGTCCGGCTCGAATCGGATTCAAATCAACGTACATCATGCAAGAAAGTAATGCTTGTTCATCTAACAACGCTTGAGATTTAAAACGCCCTTCCCAAAAAGCACCAGTACAATCATCTTCTTTATTGGCTTTACGAGCGATTTCTTCATTTAAACAGCGCATAAACCAACTAATACTGCCTAATCGTGACTGCCATTCTGCAACCAATGTTGATAACGCTTGTTTCTTATCTGCACCAACATTGCCATTATTAACAAAATCTACCGCAATAGGATGACCATTAAACAGCTGTAACCAACGGGAAATGACCTCTTGAAGTGATAATGTCTGTTGCTGCTGTATGTCAATTTTCAAGACTAAATGATAGTGGTTATTCATGACGGCATAAGCACAAACATCAATACAAAACACCTCAGACAATTGCTTGATTTTATTCACGATCCGACCTCGTCGATGTTGGTAATTCTTACCACTATACGGATCATCACCACACAAATAAGCCCGCCGAACACAGCGATTAATAATATGATAATACGGAGTAATTTGAGGTTCGATCAATTTACGTCTTGAGACTGTCATTTCTTCCACCATAAGCAACGTGAAGCTTAAGTGTAGTAACTTATAGAGAGTCTGCAATGTTTTGGCTGTCCTGTATTTTGCTGTCCCGTATTTTTTCTTTCTATATTTCTTTTATGGCTGTCCTAACTATTTTGAGAGCGCTAACTGAACGGCTTCGAGCGCATGAATTTCAGTGGTGTCATATAACGGAATGTTGGTATGTTGCTGTTGAACCAATAACGCTATTTCTGTGCAACCTAAAATCACAGCTTCAGCACCACTTTTATATAATTCATTGATAATATTTAAATATTGCTCTCTAGATGTTGCGGTAATAATTCCTCTACAAAGCTCATCGTAAATGATGTCATGAACAATAGTTTGGCTATCAGCGTTTGGTACAATAACTTCAATTTCAAACTTATCCGTTAACCGACTTTTATAGAAATCTTGTTCCATTGTAAAACGTGTACCCAATAGCCCAACTTTTTTAACGCCATCATTGACTAATTTTTCCGCCGTTGCGTCTGCAATATGAAGAATAGGAATCGATATCTCGGCTTCAATTTCTGAAGCAACTTTATGCATAGTATTAGTACAGATAATTAAAAAATCAGCACCGCCAGCCTCAACCGCTTTTGCTGCCTGTGTAAGAATAAGAGCCGTTTCATTCCACCGCCCTTGATGCTGTAATTTTTCAATTTCTTCAAAGTTCACACTGTATAAACAAATTTTTGCAGAACTAAGCCCGCCGAGTTCAGCTTTTATACCTTCATTAATAGATTTGTAGTAACTTGCCGTCGATTCCCAACTCATGCCACCTAACATTCCGATTGTTTTCATACTGCACTCCATGCTTTAAAAAATGATATAGAACTGTTATGGCTGTCCTACCTTTATGCCGACGTATACTCATATAAATTGTTTTGAGAACCGTACAACGCCATTGTTCCTTTAAGCTCAAACCCTATTTTTTGTAATAACCGATTAGAGCCTTCATTATCAAGTAATGTAACCGCTAAGACTGTGTTTAAAGAGTGATCTTTCATTCCGACATTAAGCACAGAAGAAGCTGCTTCAGTTGCGTACCCTTTTTTACAAAACTCAGTCAAAAATGCATAGCCTAAGTCAGGATAATCTAATTCTTCTCTTTTTAATAAACCACAGATCCCAATCGGCGTTGCTGTCTCTTTCAATAACACTAAATTTAATCCAAAACCATAATCACGATAACTCGCTAATGGCCCATTAGTTAAATAATTCACAGCATCTGCATGTGTTCGAACATTTTTATCTGCTATATAACGAATAAACGCTTCTTCATTCAATAACTGTATAATAAATTCAGCATCATCTAGCGTTAATTGTCTTATTATTAGTTGTTCTGTTTCAGATATTAGTTTCATCAAATAGGTTCCTAAAAATAGTAATACTGTTCAAACATCTTCTTTACGAACCAATTATTTTTGGTTTAATTGTAACAAATCCCACTTAGTACCATATAAGTCTTTAAACACGACAACCGTACCGTATTCTTCTACACGCGGCTCTTCTGTAAATTCAACACCTTGCGCTTGCATAAACTTATAGTCACGCCAGAAATCATTCGTTTGAAGAAATAGGAAGACACGACCACCCGCTTGATGACCAACAGACTTTAATTGCTCATCATTACTTGCTTGTGCGAGAAGTAAATGAGTTCCTGTAGAGTTTGGTGGCGAAATTTGAACCCACCGTTTACCACCGCCTAAATCTGTGTCTTCGATAAGCTCGAATTGCAGTTTCTTAGTATAAAAATCAATCGCATCATCATAGTTTTCAACAACTAAAGCAATATTACCAATTCTTTGTTCAACAAGCTTATTCATATCATTCTCACCCTATGTAAAAACAGAATTCTACCTGATTTCTGCCATAAACTCATGGAGCATATGATGAATATTAAATAAACCGAAGAATATTTGTAAGCATCGTGAAAGCATCTGTCTTTTATAAAAAGTGGGTATTCATAGTTAAAAACTTACCGGATCACACCATTCATATTAGCACTCGCTTAAATAAAAAAAACAAAATGCTATCTTAATAACGAATAAATTTAGCTAAAATGTAGAAAATAACTACAGGTTTAATGCAATGAAAACAATTAGATACCCATTTGATTTACATGGCAATATTTCAATAGACTTCAAGCGACATATTAAGCCTATTTTTATTGATACTTATAGTAACAATCGAGCTGATATCTCTATTGATGAATTTGCAGTACATTCATTTAATTATGATTCAGAATCTCGATTATTAAGCATCTCCTTACAAAAAGCCATTAATGCAATAGCTAACGGTGAAAATGAAGAGTTAATTAATGGTGATGAATTAGATAATAATATAATCAAAGTAGAATTGGTTTATTGTTTATATAATGCTGCGATAATTAGCTCTCATATATCTTATCCTTTAGATGCTAATTCTTTTATTGAATCCATATCTGTTTCTAAATATTTAACCTTACATTTGAATTAACAGTTTAAAATAAAGATACTCGGCAAACTAACCGTCCGAGTGTCATCAATAACTATAAACATCCAACAACCAGCAATAGTACACCGTTATTTATACTCAACAATATTTCAACTCAAGGCAAATAGACGGTCAACTCAGAGAATCGCGTTAATTCTTATCTATTTTCGAAATGGAAAGTTATGGGTGTCCTATGTTTTTTAATCCCGGAAATCTCAATGATCGTTTCCTACTGGGTTGATGGCTCAGCAATTCGTGTAATGCGAGTTCTACACCATAAGCAAAAATTCCCTACCGACTGATTGTAGTCAGTGGGCAAACTAACGCCTGCATAACACGTTTACTACTATGTAGACCTAGCTGAATTTTACCTCCTAAAACACCTAAACCAAAGACAAACCTACAACACCGAATGTAGCAAATCGTATTGATGCGATTATTGGACGAACAACAGCAACATTCAGATTATCTTTATTAACAACATGTTACCTACCTAACTCTACAAGATAAACGTTTAATCACTATTGATGGTTATAGTCGTGCACTTCGTCGTATTACTCACCATTTGAATAAATCGCCCGATACGTTAACCACGAGTGATCTCAAGCGATACTTTGATCAACTAATTAAAATCCATTCATCGAGCACCGTCAGAATTCACTGTAATCAATAATGAAAGTTATGGGTGTCCTATGTTTTTTAGTTTAATCACTATTGATAGTTATAGTCGTGCACTTCGTCGCATTACTCACCATTAAATAAATCCCCCGATACGTTAACCACGAGTGATCTCAAGCGATACTTTGATCAACTAATTAAAACCCATTCATCGAGCACTGTCAGAATTGATCGTAATGGATTACAAAAGTTATGGGTGTCCTATGTTTTTTATTTGATCTAATGGGACTTACCTCACAGTAAAACTAACTCAAAGCAAATGAATATCACGTTAATAAGATCTAACTTAACGTTTAATACCACCACAACATCTACTTGCTAGGTTAAATAACTAATATGGGAAATAAATCAAGTATATTAAACCAACCGAAACCATTCAAAATGATATTTTTCATTGAATTATGGGAGCGATTTGGTTACTACGGACTTCAAGGGATCCTCGCCGTCTACTTCGTAGATAAGCTTGGTTTTAGCATGCAAGACTCTTTCGTTACCTTTGGTGCATTTGCCGCCTTAGTTTACGGGCTTGTCTCTGTCGGTGGCTACGTCGGAGATTATGTTCTAGGTACTAAGCGCACCATGGTCTTTGGAGCCATTGTTCTTGCTTTAGGTTATTTCTTGATGGGCTTCTCCATCCTGAACCCTAATTTTATCTATTTAGCGCTTGGTTCTATTGCGGTAGGTAATGGTTTATTTAAAGCAAATCCATCAAGCTTATTAGCTAAATGTTATGAAGAAGGTGACTCACGCCTAGATGGTGCATTTACCCTTTATTATATGTCAATCAATATTGGCTCACTCGTTTCGCTTTCTTTAAGCCCTGTAATTGCGAATAATTATGGTTATGAATATGCCTTTTTAATCTGTGGTTTAGGATTAATAGCTAGCCTATTTAGCTACTTTTCTCTTCGTAGCACAGTGCAAGGGATAGGTTCAGAACCAGATTCTCAACCACTAAATAAAACTAAAGCCTTAATTGTACTAATTGGAACTATTGCCTCTACTTTAATTTGTGCATGGTTACTGCAAAATATTATGATGGCTAACTTGGCTCTTGGTGCAATTGGTATCGGGGTTGTTGGATTTTTCTTAAAAGAAACGTTAAAAGAAACGGGCGAACAACGTAACAAAATGATCGTTGCCTTTATCCTTATGCTGCAAGCCATTATTTTCTACGTGTTATACGCACAAATGCCAACGTCATTAAACTTCTTTGCTATTAATAACGTTCATACTGAATTATTCGGTATCAATATAAACCCTGTGAGCTTACAAGCATTAAACCCATTTTGGGTTGTATTTTGTAGTCCTATCTTGGCTTACTTATATACATATTATGGAAATAAAAATAAAGACTTATCCATGCCGGGTAAATTTACGGTTGGTATGTTTATGAGCGCATTCGGTTTTTTATCAGTAGCAGCTGCGGGAAACTGGTTTGCAGACCAAGCAGGTATGGTCTCTATTTGGTGGATGGTTTTAGTTTATTTATTCCAAAGTTTAGGTGAACTAATGATCAGTGGTCTTGGCCTTGCGATGGTTGCTAGCTTAGTACCACAACGTTTGATGGGCTTTACTATGGGTGCATGGTTCTTAACTCAGGCGGCATCATTTATTATTGGTGGCTATGTTGCTACTTTTAGTGTGACACCAGAGCATCTTACTGATCCTCTAGATACACTGCCTGTTTACACTGAGTTATTCCAAAACATTGGTTTTATTACTCTAGCGGTTGCTATTGTAATGGCGATCACAGTACCAAAATTGAATCGCATGATGACAAATTCACAATCTGAATCTCTTGAGTTGATTAAGCAACATTAAGTTCAATCAATAAGAATCATCTGACTTAAACACAACAGCAGAATGAAGCTTGATGCTCATTCTGCTTTTTATTATTGTTTTGTAAGCGTGTGAAGAACTACACGTTGATTTTTACATTTCAGGGTAAAACAGATTCAACATCGCCAGGATTTGCATACAAAATTCTGACTGTATTTCTAACTCATTAGGCAATATCTGATTAATTGCTGCCGTCGCATAGCAAGCACCACACCAATTTTAATACTCCTTATAATGGAGTATTAATGATGAATAACGAACAATAACGTTTAGATTATCTTTATGAACAACATGTTACCCACCTAATTTTACAAGGTAAATGTCCAGCTACTATTGATAGTTATAGTCGTGCACTTCGTCGTATTACTCACCATTAAATAAATCCCCCGATACATTAACCACTGATGATCTCAAGCGATACTTTGCTCAACTGATTAAAATCCATTCATGGAGTACAGTCAGAATTGATCGTAATGGATTACGAAAGTTATGGGTGTCCTATCTCTTTTCTTACCATCTCTTACAGCGTGCCAAAATGGCACAAAACTTGTCAGCGTATAATAATTAAACTACAATTCACCTGTGCCACTTTGACACTGAATGGAGATTATTATGGCTACTACATTACCTCGTATTACAGCACGTGTAGATATTGATACACAAGAACTACTATCTCAAGCTGCGGCTATTGCCGGTATGTCTAGCATTAACTCATTTGTGCTTAGTGCAGCTGTAGAAAAAGCAAAAACTATTATGGAACGTGAACGAGCCCTACAACTAAGCCAGCAAGATGCTATGACTTTAATGACTGCGTTAGACCAACCAGCTAAACCAAATAGTAAATTACAAAAAGCCGCTTCACGTTATATGGATAAAACTCAATAATGAATACTGTCCAATTAGAAAAAGCTAAACATGACCGAAATCGTTTTGATTGTGGTATTACCGCACTCAATAATTACTTAAAAGTTATGGCAAGCCAACAAGCTAAGAAAGACAATACTCGTACTTTTGTTCTTGAAGATAAGCAATGTCCTGAGCACATTATTGGTTATTACACATTGACAATGACACCGATTGATATTCAGGATTTACCTCCTAAATTACAGAAGAAACATCACAGTGTAACCTCTGGTGGTTTGATTGCCCGCTTAGCCGTTGACCATAGATACAAAGGCCAGGGTTTCGGTGAATGGCTTTTGATTGATGCGCTTAGAAAACTATTAATGGCAAGTGAAACGGTCGCCTTCCCTGTCGTCATTGTTGATGCAAAAGATGGCGCTGAGTATTTCTATGAAAAATACGGTTTTACCGCATTTAAAGACGCTGATAACAAACTGTTTATTACAATTGCAGACATTAGAGCTAGTATCGGTGAATTAATTTAAACCAAGAAGCAGTTAACGCCACCATAACACGTGCTGACGAGCAACTTTCAAAACCAATTATACTTCAAACCAAAAATGCCGAATATTATAAACATCGTGTTGATAGCTTTGTTGAACGAAGCTGTTGCGCGGCAGAATAAAGCAGACTGCGATTAAGCTACCTTTAATACTCCTTATAATGGAGTATTAATGATGAATAACGAATAACACCAACGTTAAGATTATCTTTATTAACAACATGTTACCTAGCTAACCTTACAAGGTAAACGTCCAGCCACTATTGATGGTTATAGTCGTGCACTTCGTTGCATTAGTCACCATTGAATAAATCACCTGATACGTTAACCACTAATGATCTCAAGCGATACTTTGCTCAACTGATTAAAACCCATTCATGGAGCACCGTTAGAATTAATCGTAATGGATTACAGTTTTTCTTTAAGCATGTACTTCAACGTGATTGAGAATGGCGAGAATTAATTTACGTATAGCAACAAAGAATTCACTGCCTATTATCCGTCATCTCGGAAGCGAAGCATGAGCTATCCGTGATCTATTCATCACGTGATCGAGCTTAAAAGATATCAATAAAATAGTAATTCTACGACACGCTAATGGTAATCGCGCTATCGCTCTCGCAGACATTCACTGTAGGGAATGATGATTGTAAGCTCAGATAATCACGTTAATTATTATCTATTTTCGAAATGGAAAGTTATGGGTGTCCTATGTTTTGGTATAACTTCTGGTGGTTTGATTGCCCGCTTAGCCGTTGACCATAGATACAAAGGTCAGGGTTTCGGTGAATGGCTTTTGATTGATGCGCTTAGAAAACTATTAATGGCAAGTGAAACGGTCGCCTTCCCTGTCGTCATTGTTGATGCAAAAGATGGCGCTGAGGATTTCTATGAAAAATACGGTTTTACCGCATTTAAAGACGCTGATAACAAACTGTTTATTACAATTGCAGACATTAGAGCTAGTATCGGTGAATTAATTTAAACCAAGAAGCAGTTAACTCCGCCATAACACGTGCTGACGACCAACTTTCAAAACCAATTATACTTCAAACCAAAAACGCCGAATGTTATAAGCATCGTATTGATACATTTGTTGAACGAAGCCGCTGCGCGGCAGAGTAAAGCCGACAACTATTAAGCTACCTTTAATAAGACTAATGATGAATAACGAACAACAACAACGTTAAGATTATCTTTATACACAACATGTTACCCACCTAAACTTTACAAGGTAAACGTCCAGCCACTATTGATGGTTATAGTCGTGCACTTCGTCGCATTACTCACCATTTAGGTAAATCACCTGATACGTTAACCACTGATGATCTCAAGCGATACTTTGCTCAACTGATTAAAACCCATTCATGGAGCATCGTTAGAATTGATCGTAATGGATTACAGTTTTTCTTTAAGCATGTACTTCAACGTGATTGAGAATGGCGAGAATTAATTTACGTATAGCAACAAAGAATTCACTGCCTATTATCCGTCATCTCGGAAGCGAAGCATGAGCTATCCGTGATCTATTAATAGCGTGATCGAGCCTAAAAGACACCAATGAAATAGTAATTCTACGACACGCTAATGGTAGATTCGTTGTGGCGACCACAATTCCCTATCGCCCTCACGGGCATTCACTGTAGGGAATGACGGCTTCTTTTCAACATTACCTTTCATGACATTCGCAATATTTACTTATATGAAGCCGCTCGGACTTGTCCAACACTTGAATAGGTGTCGGCTGCGCGACACATATCCTTATCTGTTAGGCTTCATCTCACGTATATAACCATTTCTTAATTTTTGGAGCTAAGGACATTAAATAGGGAATGATCACCACAAAAGCGATATAGAACAGGAACGCTAAATAATAGCCTTTTTCGATAAACAATCCAGCTTTCCTTTTCAAGGAGCGATCTACCCCATCCATCTTGTTTGGATCAACGAAAGCAAAGTGTCTGCATGGCTCAATATAACTTTTAAAACATAATTCACGAAACAGGTCTTTACTACAAAACAGAACGTTACCGCATTGTTTCGCAACATAGTCTTTACAGTAAGTTACGGAGTCTAGTTTGACTGACAGATAATCCGTACCATTATCCAAAAGACACTTCTTAAAATTCAGTAAAACATCACTTCTAAACTGCTCACTTACACTACTTTCGAAAGACTCAACCTCCTCAAGTAAAACTGGGACATAAAGATAACTCCACAACGCTATCCAAACTGAGCTTAAAATTAACCAAACTTTCTTTATGTTCATTTTTGAAACCTTACGCCCTGTTAAGGTGTGAGCAACGAAATACCGATGCTTCCGCATACCACCTCACTGAACGCAACGCATAGTAAAAATGCCACGCGTTGCGAATCACTCTTAAACCGTTTGTTGAACGAAGCCGCTGCGCGGCAGAGTAAAGCAGACAGCGATTAAACTACCTTTAATACGCCTAATGATGAATAACGAACAACAACAACGTTCAGATTATCTTTATGAACAACATGTTACCCACCTAACCTTGCAAGGTAAACGTCCAGCTACTATTGATGGTTATAGTCGTGCACTTCGTCGCATTACTCACCATTGAATAAATCACCTGATACGTTAACCACTGATGATCTCAAGCGATACTTTGCCCAACTGATTAAAACCCATTCATGGAGCACCGTTAGAATTGATCGTAGTGGTTTACGAATATTATGGGTGTCCTATGTTTTCAGCATGTCATGCAATTGGCGGGGATTTTTCGACCCAGATAAAAACGTAAAACAATAAGGATAATGGCATTAACGCGTAATAATTAAAGAGGATCTAATTATAAATCAATAAATTAATTTGATTGGTTCACGCCAAGGATAACGCTCAACTTCTTTTTAGCATCACACTTCATTACATTCGCAATATTTACTTATATAAAGCCGCTCGGGCTTGTCCAACACTTCGGATAGGTGTCGGCTGCGCGACACATATCCTTATCTGTTATATTTTCATTAGGACAGCTGAACAAGCATAGACTGTATAATGTCATTATCACTTTGTTCTGTACCGTGACAACAAATAATACCAACGCTACTGCTTTCTATCCTGAACCACTTAACATCATTAACTTTAATGTTGTTCATGGATAAATAGACAGATACTACATTTAGATAATCATCTGAATTAAGGTTATTCGTAACGGCATTATCAATAGCTGATTTGTGTAGATTTTTGAAATCTAAAAACGTCATATCATTTAATGCGTTAACTTGTGACTCAACATCGTCTTTACTAACCGTTTGAACATTTATTTTATTTATTTTTACTGTGATCATTTATAACCCCTTACTTACCAACGTTCAAAAACCACTTCATTATCATCAATATCAAACTGTTGAAGAGAGTATGTTTGATTAAATGGAGCTTTAATTGATGTATACTCGACGTACTTTATAGAACCAACAGTTTGACCTTGAGAATTTACAATCTCATACTTATATCGTTCATTCTGCCCTAAATTTCCAGCTTCAAATTTGCTGACAAATTTAACCACATCGCCATCATTAATTTTTAACTTGTTTTTCCAATCCATAGTATTACAACCTCTAAATACATTACTGATGTATCACCGAAAATATAACAACTTATTATATTAACAACTTGCCCGAATTTGTTCTTTGAACCTGCGCCCGTATTTAATTCGTCATTATACAAAAAACATTATAAATCAAAAACATTATTACATTGGTTGCCCGATAGAAGTCACAAAATCGGGCACCTGCCTTTTAGTTTCCACTTTTTTTACTAATACTAATTGCTGTATGTATTAACAGTATAAAAGGTGCGCAATGGCTTCTCTCTTTCTAACTTATATAAAAGAATACATATATATAAAACATCCTGACAAATTAGATAATGATGATATTGAACAATTTCTGTCTTATTTAAATAACCAATCACCACATTTAAAAAATAATAATTAATAACGATTCAACACGCTGTAAGTAGATTCCCTATCTCGTTCGTAACCTCACTGTAGGGAATGACGGGGGTGGGTTTTGCATTCACTCTCGGAATTTTCAGTGAGCACTTAAAAATATCAAAAAATAATAACACTACAACACGATATAAATAGATTCCCTATCGCGTTAGCAACCTCATTGTAGGGAATGACGGGATGGTTTTTGTATTCACTCTCAGTATTTTCAATGAGCGTTTAAAAATATCAAAATATAATAACACTACAACACGCTATAAATAGATTCCCTATCGCGTTCGTAACCTCACTGTAGGGAATGACGGGGTGGGTTTTGTATTTACTCTAGGAATTTTCAGTGAGCGTTTAAAAATATCAAAAAATAATAACACTACAACACGCTATAAATAGATTCCCTATCACGTTCGTAACCTCACTATAGGGAATGACAGGGTGGGTTTTACATTTACTCTTGGAATTTTCAGTGAGCGTTTAAAAATATCAAAAAATAATAACACTACAACGCGCTGTAAATAGATTCCCTATCGCGTTCGTAACCTCACTGTAGGAAATGACGGGGTGGGTTTTGTATTTACTCTTGGAATTTTCAGTGAGCGTTTAAAAACATCAAAATGTAATAACACTACAACGCGCTGTAAGTAGATTCCCTATCCCGTTCGTAACCTCACTGTAGGGAATGACGAGGGTGGGTTTTGTATTTACTCTCGGAATTTTCAGTAAGCGCTTAAAAATATCAAAAATAATAACACTTCAACGCGCTGCAAATAGATTCCCTATCTCGTTCGTAATCTCACTGTAGGGAATGACGAGCTATTGTGGCTTTTATAACAATATGCGCTATTCCTAATCCCTCGTCCCTTACAATCTATCCCCTTTATCCCCCCACAAAAAAGCCGACAATGAAGTCGGCTTTAAATAATGGTGTATTCGCTATTAATTACGCGTTAGCTTGTGCCGTTTGAGCAGCAACAGAGCCTTCTTCTGGACGCTTTAAGAATGCGTACATCACGCCTGTTACTACCGTACCCGCAGCAATGGCGACAAGGTAAAGTAGCGCTGGTGAAATTGCGTTTGGAATGAGCAGAACAAACAAGCCACCATGTGGAGCCATTAGTTTTGCGCCAAACAACATTGATAATGCACCTGTTAATGCGCCACCAATCATACAGCTTGGAATAACACGCATTGGATCGCGGGCTGCAAATGGGATCGCGCCTTCAGTAATAAAGCACATGCCTAATACAAACGAGGCTTTACCTGCTTCATTTTCGCTGGCTGAGAACTTACGCTTCGCAAGGAATGTTGCTAAACCCATACCCATTGCTGGCACCATACCTGCTGCCATTACTGCTGCCATTGGGGCATAGGTTTGTGAAGCTAACAAGCCAACACCAAAGGTATAAGCGGCTTTGTTTACAGGACCACCTAAGTCGAAACACATCATACAACCAAGGATAATACCCAGTAATACCGCGTTCGCTGAACCCATGTTGTTTAAGAATGTGGTTAAACCTGCCATTGCTGCTGATACTGGACCACCAACAATGTAAATCATTACCAAGCCGGTAATTAAGCTGGCTAATAATGGCACAATCAAAATCGGTTTTAGCGCTTCCATTGATTGTGGCAGTTTGATTTTTTCAACCAAAAATTTAGCACTGTAACCTGCAAGGAAACCGGCAACGATGCCGCCTAAGAAACCCGCGCCCGTGGTACTAGCTAACATACCGCCAATTAAACCCGGTGCTAAACCTGGGCGATCTGCAATTGAGAATGCGATGAAACCCGCCAATACTGGCACCATTAACGCAAATGCTGAACCACCACCGATGGTCATTAGGGCTGCGGCTAACGTGCCTTCTTGTTTAAAGGCTTCGATACCAAATACAAACGATAAGGCAATGGATAAACCACCAGCTACCACTAATGGCAACATGTAAGACACACCTGTCATTAGGTGTTTATACGGCCCTGCTTTTTCAGTTTTTGTATCTGTGTTTTGAGCGTTAGTATTTCCAGAATGTTGATATACAGTAGCAGTTGCAAAGGCTTTTTCAATTTCTGGTTTGGTTTTCTTGAGTGCTAATCCTGTGCTGGTTTTGTAAAGCTTTTTGCCATTAAATCGGGCTAAGTCTACTTCAATATCGGCAGCGATAATGACTAAATCTGCGGCTGCAATCTCCGCATCTGTTAATTGGTTTTTAGCGCCAACTGAGCCACGGGTTTCAACTTTAATATCATAACCCTGACGCTGACCTTCTTCTGTCAACGCTTCTGCTGCCATAAAAGTATGAGCAACACCCGTTGGACAAGCGGTGATCGCGACAATTTTCTTAATCGCATTTTCGGTTTCATCAGCGACAGGTTGAGTGCTGGCTGCCGTTAATACTTGTGCTTGTGTAACGGCGTCTGTTAGCCATGCTTTGGTATTTTCAAAACAAGCGGTGATATCAGCTTGATAAACTTTTTTACCCACAAAACGGGTATCATCAACAGCGATTCCTGCCGCAATGATGATCACTTCAGCATCATCAATCTGTTGTTGAGTCAGTTCTTTGGTTGGATTAAATGCAGTTTGGCATTCAATGCTTGCTTGCCATTGTAGCTCTGCGGCGGCTTTTTCTAATAAACCCGCTGCGATAATGGTGGTTGCGATGCCGCTAGGACAAGCTGTTACTAATGCTATTTTCATATTTACACCTTGGTCAATGTTGCTTCACATGTTCTTCTGTCGTTAAGCAATGATGTGATTAATCTCTATGTACTTAAGCTATTGAGTTACAATGACATGTTTAGCAATATCATTAACTTTATTGATATTCTCAACACCAACACCCACTTGTGTCACCGCTACTGCTGATAATGCCGTCGCAAATTGTAATGACTGTGCTTTTGAATGTTGATTAAGTTCACCCCAACATAAACCAGCAACTAAAGTATCACCTGCGCCAACGGTACTCACTACGTCCATTTTTGGCGGTTGAGCATGTAACCAGCCTTCATGGTTAAGCCACATCACCCCTTTTGCACCGAGTGATACCACAACATTTGTGATCCCTTTAGCTGCAATTTGTTCCGCAACGTCCATACATTGTTGTTGCGTTTCTAATGCTTGTCCTGCCCATTCAGCCAGTTCTTCATCATTCGGTTTAACCAACCACGGATGGGCTTCTAAACCTGCTTCTAATGCTGATTTACTGCTATCAAACAACACTTTTTTGCCCAATTGATGTAATTTTTCTAACCAATTAGCGCACATGTCAGGAGTAATACCTTGTGGCAAGCTACCTGCAATCACAAATACATCATGGGTGACTGCTAATTCAAATAATGTTTTTTCAAAGGCTAAAATATTGGCAGCTGTAACGGCAACGCCAGGAAAATTAATGTCACTTACCTGACCATTTTTTTCGACTAATTTAACATTAATCCGGCTTGCACCCGCCACGCGAATAAACTTATCTGTTGCGCCGATTTGCTCAAACAATTGGCAAAAAGGTTCTTGGTTATCAGCTCCTAATAAACCCGTTACTGTCACATCAGCACCAAGCTCTGCTAAGACTTTAGCAACGTTCACGCCTTTACCCGCAGGATGTAAATTACCGTGTTCAACCACATTGACACGGCCTAGCGAAATGGTCGCTAGACTTCCAGTAAGATCTAATGCTGGGTTGAGTGTTACCGCAACAACGTTAGGTTTAACAACATGGTGCATGGTTTGAATCTCTGTCTGTAAGGTTGAAATTGTCATTGCTGCGATCCTTATAGTTTTTCGCCTAAGCCATCAGCAATAGCTTGACCGATTGCCGTTAATGCCGCGTCTGCATCACTGCCATGTGCGGTAAATTGCAATTCATTACCGCATTTCACACCAAGACCAATCACTTTCATTAAACTTTTCGCATTAACGGGCTTACTGTCGCTGGTGATATTAACCACTTGAATATCCGCATCGAATTTCTTGGTAGTATTAACTAACATTGCACCAGGGCGGGCATGTAAACCATGGGGATTACGAATCGTAAATATAGCTTGATTGCCTTCTAATGCGACTTGCGTCAGTGCGGTTACCATTTCTTGTGCTGATGATGCTAACCATTGCGCAATCTTGCCTTGATAAATCAAAGATGTGAGGTATTCAAGGTTCGCTTTATGAGCAGTATTATTGGCCGCGATCATGATCATACCCGCCACAGGGTGACCTAATTCTTCAAAAGGCTCTTGAGGTGTTACCACTGCAATCGCGGTACGTTTAACCTGCTTATTACTTTTAACTAACCATAAGCCTTGCCCTAAATAACTTGCCCCTTGGCTAATCGCATCAGTGACGGTGGCTGTTTCTGCAAATCCTTGGTATTTAATTAAGCCCGCAGCAACAGCGGTTAACTGTAATAAATCTTGCGCAGGAAATTGCTTCAAAATAAGCTCAGCATTACACTCAGCCTCTTGCTGCTCATCACCACTTAATAAGGTAATGATCGCTTGCTCAGACTCACAATGGCGTAATTTTTCTTCAATACCATCAGCAGATAACACTTTGGTTAACTGTTTTAGAATGCCTAAATGCTCATCCGATTGAGCCGCAATCCCTATCGCAATATAAGCCGTATTATCATTGCCCCATGGCACACCTTGTGGAAAGTGATGAATTTTCACTCCGGTATGGTTAACTAAATCACGGGTTTCAGTCGTACCATGTGGGATCGCAATACCGTTGCCTAAATACGTTGAATTTTGTTGTTCACGGGCAAGCATGCCATTGACATACCCTGTCTGTACTAATCCCGTTGCTTCAAGATCAGCCGCCAACGCTTTGATTGCGTCTTGTTTGTTAGATGCCGTTTGCTGCATCGAAATATCATTTTTAGACAGTGATAACATGTAACTCTCCGATTCAATTCTCTGTGAGATCGTCGCTATTTATAGTGCTGTTCATTAAGCTATTGATAAACCCTATTCACTTCATCGCAGTATGTGCTTATCAATAGCTGAATCGTTTCAGCAAAACGGGAAATAAAAAATGTTCACAACGGGTGTTTATCGCTTAACAACACCCTGCTGAAACCTTTCAGCTTGCATACTGAATCGTTTCAGCTAGAATTGCAAACACTGATAAGTATGCATTAAGTGAATATATGATCAAGCGCACAAACTTATATTTAGTAAATAACAATCAGCCCGATTAGATCTCTGATGCTTTCCCTAACATGAATTCACAACGGATAACGATAATGACATTGGATGAAATCGCAAAACTAGCAGGCGTGTCTCGAACAACGGCAAGTTATGTTATTAACGGTAAAGCAAAACAATATCGTATTAGTGAAAAAACTCAGCTCAAAGTAATGGCTGTTGTTGAAGAACATAACTATCGCCCCGATCATGCTGCTACCTCGCTTCGAGTTGGAAACAGCCATTCACTCGGGCTGATCATTCCTGATTTAGAAAACAGCAGTTATGCCAAAATTGCTAAGTTATTAGAGCGTGATGCGCGCAAAGCCGGTTATCAAATGATTATCTCTTGCTCTGATGATGATCCTGCAACCGAAATGAAGGTTGCCGACATGCTATTAAGCCGTCGAACTGATGCATTAATTGTCGCCAGTGCCCTTGCTTCTGATAACACATTTTATCGAAAGATTCAAGCCAATGGCGTACCTGTAATTGCCATTGACCGTGCATTAGACGATGAGTTTTTTATCTCAGTGATCAGTGAAGATTTAGAAGGTGCTTATCAACTGACACAATCATTATTGAGAAAGCCCATTAACAGTATTGGTCTTATTGGTGCCGTTGCAGATTTAGGAGTATCGAAAGAACGCCAGCAAGGCTTTACCGCAGCGATTAACCGCCATTCACAACCTGTGACGACTATTATGAGTTATGGGGAGCATTTTAGTCAGCAAAATGGGCAACGTATGGTTCAGCAATGGATTGATGATGACTGTTTTCCTGATGCGATATTAGCAACATCCTATACCTTGTTTGAAGGGGTACTGGATTGTTTACTTAAAAATCCACAACTAATGAGTCGTACTTATCTTGCAACGTTTGGTGATAACCGCCTATTGGATTTTTTACCCAATAAAATACAGTCATTACCACAACAATTTGAAGTTATCGCCGATCATGCGCTTACATTGGCACTAGAAGCAATAAAAGGTAGCTATGAACCGAATGTTGAGGTAATTCCGCGCCAAGTCATTCATCGTTAATGATATTGCTATTATTCATTGCAGAATAATAACAATAATGAAAAAATACACGATTACTTATCATTATCTCTTTTTACTAGGTTGCTATAGGCTCCACCATGTATTTACGTCTTAAAGCATTATTAATATCGCATGCACAATTCTCTCATGCTTTACGGGTAACATTGGCGATTGCTTTTACGCTTGCCTTTTATGCTGTTGTCCACGTTCCACATTCAATGTGGGGTCCTGTCACCGTGGTTGTCGTTATGATGCAACCTTACGCTGGTGCGATTGTTTATAAAGGCTTTCAGCGTATTGGAGGCACATTATTAGGGGCTATATTAGGACTTTTAACGGTGCTATTCCCTGATCAGTTTGATTACCTGATTCCGGTATGGATGTTGGCGTGGGTCTTTTTACTGTCTTTAAAATCTTACGGTAAAAATATCTATTTCTTCTTTTTAGCCGTAATGACACTCATCATTGTTTCTTATCAAGGAGACACTGCGTTAGAGGTTAGCGTCGCATTATGGCGTGTTGCTAATATTCTTATTGGTAGTTTGATTGCGATTGCCTTTTCTTTACTATTACCTATTCGTGCGATAACCGGTTGGAATTTACTGTTTAATCAAAATTTACGCGCATTACGTCAGCTTTACCAAGCACACGCTTCAGCCCACATGCTAAGTATTAAGCAGTTAAATGCCATGAAACGTGAAGTATTAGAACGACACATGAAGATGATCATTCTATTGCCTAATGTGCAAAAAGAAAGGCATAAACTTGCGGGTCATTATCGAACAATTATTACCGTGCAACGTTCATTAATTAGTGTAACTGAACAATTAATTGAAACTCATTGGAGTTCAGATATTAGCCGTCGTCAATTACTGGCTCAAAACGATCTAAAAGTCTATCAACAACATATTATTACTATTTTAAGTCAGTTAGAGCAGGCTTCAATTAATCATAGTAGTTTATCGAACATTGATACATTACCAAATATGGATCTGTTACCCACAATGGCAGAAGCAATATCGCCAGATGATACGGCTAATGCGCTGGGTATTTATGGCTATTTTTGGCTAACTCGCCAATTTATGAGTCGACTAGAGGCGTTAATCATTCAATTGCGGATTATCAATCAATAAAACTGTTGTTCTCTTCTTAAAAATACCTAATTACCACCGAGACTCAGCCAAGGTTAATACTTTCTCAAGTATCGGTGGTGATTTTGCATAACATTCAGGACAAATATCACCATTTTCCAACGCAGATTAAATAAACGTTCTCCACCTTATTTTTCAATTTCGTACATGTGTATAAATTCGAATTTCGAATATAGATAAGCCTTTCTGAAATTGGATTAATTTTTAAGCATGGCGTTTACCCTATCCTGCAATATATTGAAGGATAAAATATTATTTAACTATGGCGGTTAAATAGCAGTAATTAGGTGGTTAATTATTCAATTTAATAATTGAAACGTTATTTATCTTAAATAGTAATCATTATTTATGGTTACTATTTTCATTTAAGCGTTGAACTATTTATTAATTACATACTAACTTCAATAAGTTACAGAAACTCAATCAATAATAATATTATTATTAATAAAAATAGATGTACATAAAATAATCAAGTGGTATTATAGCGTCTTGCTCTGTTGTTTAAAGAGTTATTAAATGCAACACCAAGTAATAGTTAAACCCTCAGCTACAGTAACGTTATCGTTTTGTACTTCAGTGTTTCCCTTGTATTGGCAGCAACATTAATAATTTAACCACTTAGCACATCGCATTTTAGCGGTTAATTAATCATATTTATATAAGGGACATTACATGTCTAATCAAACAACTGGTCTAGTAAAATGGTTTAACGAAGCAAAAGGTTTTGGTTTCCTTTCTCAAGACAACGGCGGTGCTGACGTATTCGTTCACTTCGCTGCTATTGCTTCAGATGGTTTTAAAACATTAGCTGAAGGCCAAAAAGTATCTTTTGAAGTATCAGAAGGTCCTAAAGGTCTTCTAGCTTCAAATGTTGTAGCTTTATAATTTATCCTCGCTGATAAATAATAAAAATGCTGGCTATGGCCGGCATTTTTTATATCTGTTATTTTCATATATATTTACTTAATTATTTAATATAGACCCAACTTATTTAAATAAAAGTAAGATGTTTACTTTTATTTAATATTTAGAATTTAACTTACTACTGACTAAATAAACGGTGACGAAATGGACGTTCCTTATTATAGCCGTTTAATATTGCTATCTCACGGTAAAGCGTGAGCTAAAGACAGGGATTTAATATTTATCCGCATTACATGGTTCATTGGTTATGTGTCTGCCTACAATATGACAATTTATTTGAACATAACATGGCCCTTACATAGTGGTAATCAGAAAAAACAACAAGCCTGCGTTATTATGTCTTATTAATAGCGCAGGTTTCTCTTCTTAACAAATAACCGTTATCACTTCATGATCCATCAGCCACCGTTGTAAACGTGGCGCTTGTGAAATAGCATCATAATAAATATCGCACTCTTTTGACGCATTCCCCGTAACAGCTAACAACATTTTTAATAGTGTTATTATCGCATCATTTTGAGTATCAACCCGATAATGAAGTTTGGCATTGGCAAAGTCTTGTCCTAATGCCAATTGTGCTAATTGCGTAACATCCACGACAAAACCATCAAAATAATGAATAAAAGTATCCGCTAATAATGCATTTGCAGGCACAGAACAAAGCATATGGACTTTTAAGTCATTTGCACCTCGACATAAACCTTGTTCAGCCAACAAATCAATCATAGTTGCCGCTTCACTAAAAGTACGTACAAACGGTACTACCAATTCAATCGTGTCACCACCAACAGCTGCACGAGCACGTTTAATCGCCTCACATTGCAACGCAAAACTGGTCTTATAATTAACGTCAGCATAAAGACTCGCACCGCGTAATCCTAATTGTGGATTAGTTTCAATGGCTTCTAGTTCAGCACCTAATAGTTGGCATCGACATTCGGCATTAGCCCCTGCTAATTGTACTTTTAATGGCGCAGATCCTTGTTGTCTTGCTGCGGACACTAATAACTCAGCCAACAAAGCAACATAATATTCAGCCAACGCGACAGTCTGTTGACCATATTGATCAGCTATTTTTTGTTGTAACGCTTGCTGAGTCGCATCAGATAAAAGATTTTGTTGGGTAAAAACTAACGGATGAATACCAACGTCGGTAGCAATAAGATCATCTAACGAAACTAACCCAATACCGTCATTATTTAGCGTCGCTAATTGTTGTGCATTGTGTAACACCGCTGTTGTTGCCAACATTAATTCAGTTTGTGTTGTCATACTCTACCTATACCTCCATGTTAAATAACCTAATGCCTATCCATTTACACCAATAAAATAGACCTTTATTGACCTTACTGTGTGTTTAATTTTCACGCAAGAACAAAACGATATGTGATAACAATTATTCAACGTTTTAAGTATATGCCACCGTGTTTATGTTGATGAATAATTGCATGCAAAATCACCCTTTCAGCTAACAATATCCACAATTATTCATTAAAAACCTATTTGTTATCACAAGTTTGGTTTATTCCAGTGCTGATTTGGGCTATCTTAACGGGGTTATTACAGAAATCCCAAGGTAGGCAAACTATTATGCCAATGAAAACAGATGAGCTTCGCACAATAAGTCTCGGCCGAATGCCGACCCCAGCAGAAGTAGAAATAGCGTCACCAATAACAGATGCTATTGCGGTGCATGTTGATAGTGCACGTAAGCAAGTAGAAGCAATCTTATCAGGTAAAGATTCACGTCTTTTGGTGATTGTAGGGCCATGTTCAATTCATGACACCGACGCTGCTATGGACTATGCGAAACGCCTTGTGGCTGTACAAGAAATATATAAAGACCAACTATTTATCGTTATGCGTACTTATTTTGAAAAGCCGCGTACTGTTGTTGGTTGGAAAGGCTTAATCTCAGATCCACATTTAGATGGTAGCCTTGATCTGGCTACTGGGTTGCATAAAGCGCGTAAATTATTAATTGATATTAATGCGCTAGGGCTACCCACTGCGACTGAGTTTTTAGATATGATCACCGGTCAATATATTGCAGATCTTATTACATGGGGAGCCATTGGTGCCCGCACCACTGAATCTCAAATTCACCGTGAAATGGCATCAGCACTGTCTTGCCCTGTTGGCTTTAAAAATGGCACTGATGGCAATATTAAAATTGCGATTGACGCTATTCGTGCTACGCGCGCATCACATTTATTTTGCTCGCCAGATAAAAATGGTCAAATGACCATTTATCGTACTGCTGGTAATCCGTATGGTCATATTATTCTTCGTGGTGGCAAAATGCCAAATTACCACCAGCAAGATATAACGATAGCCTGCGAGACATTGGCTGAATTTGAGTTAGCACCGAAGTTAATTGTCGACTTTAGCCATGGTAATTGCCAAAAACAACACAAACGCCAGCTTGATGTTACGGCTGATATTTGTGAGCAAATTCGTAATGGCAGCACGTCTATTGCAGGCATTATGGCTGAAAGCTTTATCGAAGAAGGCAATCAAGCGGTTATCTGCGGTAAAGAAAGCAAACTTGTTTATGGTCAATCGATAACAGATCCTTGTATCGATTGGAATGACACGTTAGTGATGCTTGATATGCTGGCCAGTGCCATTAAAGATGCCAACGCATAATTTTGTTTTACTCTTTTAATATAATAAAGGAGCACCAATATATTGTTGCTCCTTTCCTCATATTAAATTAACAGTATAATGTACGCGTTAATTCATAACGGGATAATTTTCCCATATTCAGGTTAGAGGCCAATAACATGCCATGTTTTGATATTATTTCCGAAGTAGATACCGTAGAAATCAAAAATGCGGTAGATAATTCAATCCGAGAAATTAGTACTCGTTTTGATTTTCGTGGTGTTGAAGCCAACGTAGAATTAAACAAAGAAATCGTAAAAATTACTTCAGAATCAGAATTTCAACTTGATCAAATTGTAGCAATTTTACGTGGCAACCTTGCTAAACGTGGTGTTGATGCCAATGCACTTGAGCGTAAATCAATCAATTTCTCAGGTAAAACAGCGTCACAGAACATTGAATTTAAGCAAGGTGTTGAAACCACCAACGCTAAAAAATTAGTTAAAGCGATTAAAGACGCTAAATTAAAAGTTCAAGTTGCAATTCAAGGTGAAAAATTACGTGTAACGGCTAAAAAGCGTGACGATTTACAAGCAACAATGGCATTAGTTCGCTCACAAGATCTTGGTCAACCGTTCCAATTTGATAATTTCCGTGACTAATCACTGCAAATATCATAAGGGAAGCGTATCAACGCTTCCTTTTTTTTGATTTAATTATTCAACTATTTTTGATAGTGTTTAAAAAAAGTAATAACATTTAAACTGTAATTATTAAAATTATACTTTACTGTTATGCGCAAATACGTCATACAAATATAAAATAAAACACTTCTTAAACATCAAATAATCAAAATAACCCCATTAAAAAACCACCAAATAACATTATCAACATAAAAATCACATCAAAGAATACTTTTTAAGCAAACAAATTTTTTTATTTGCAAAAATTGTTGCGACGCATGCTTATACCCTATAATCACCCACCTCAATAATGGTTAATTATTTTTCATTCTCTATGGCTAACTAAGGTAGGTAACAACAACAGCAACGATAACTAGCACGGAAATGCTTATTACGATCACGGAACGCTCACCTCTTACAGCAATTGTCATTGTTGTATATCACTATCTATTTGCTTGCTTGTTTGTTTGGCTTCACTTATCTCGGTATGCAGTGACTGAAAAGAAAATAAAGGAGATGTCCATAATGGGCACCGCACAACAGAAAACAACTGCAACAACCGAAAATACCCAAAAGCTCGGCTGGAGTAAAAGTGATACCGTATGGATGCTCGGTTTATATGGCACAGCAGTTGGTGCTGGCACTTTATTTTTACCAATCAATGCGGGGGTTGGCGGCTTAATTCCCCTTATCGTAATGATGATTTTAGCGTTACCAATGACCTTTTTTGCTCACCGAGCGATGATGCGTTTTGTACTATCAAGTGCTAACCCTGGTGCTGATATTACAGAGGTGGTTGAAGAGCACTTTGGTAAAAATATGGGTAAACTTATTACCATTTTATATTTCTTTGCCATCTACCCTATTTTACTCGTTTATAGTGTGGCTTTAACTAACACTGTTGAAAGCTTTATGAAGTTTCAGCTCGGTATTGAACCACCAGCACGTGCAATTTTGGCTTTGATCTTAATTCTGGTTTTAATGGCCATTGTTCGTTTAGGTGAACAACTGATCGTAAAAGCAATGAGCATCTTAGTCTTCCCTTTTGTTGCGGTTCTACTGATGCTTGCGTTATATCTTGTCCCTCATTGGAATAATGCGATTTTCACAGATATTATTCCTCAAAATGGCAGTAGCAGTACGGTAATAATGGCCGTATGGTTAATTTTACCAGTGATGGTATTTTCGTTTAACCATTCACCTGTTATTTCTTCATTCGCTGTCGCTAAAGAAAAAGAATATGGTGCTAACGCTGAACGTCAAGGCTCTCGTATTTTATTACGCGCCCATATTATGATGGTTATTACGGTGATGTTTTTTGTTTGCAGTTGCGTATTAAGCTTAACGCCTGCTAACCTCATCGAAGCTAAAGCACAAAATGCCTCAATTTTGACTTACCTAGCGAATCATTTTGATACCCCTGTTATTGCTTATGCTGCGCCGATTGTGGCAATTATTGCGATAACAAAATCGTTCTTAGGCCACTATTTAGGCGCTAGTGAAGGTTTGAATGGTATTATTCATAAAGTCGCTCGTGATAATAACAAGACACTTTCAGATAAAAAACTTAACCGCTTCACTGCCTTGTTTATGCTGCTTACCACTTGGGCAGTTGCAACATTAAACCCAAGTATTTTAGGTATGATTGAGAACTTAGGTGGACCCGTTATTGCGATGTTGCTGTTTATTATGCCAATGTATGCAATAAAGAAAGTACCCGCGATGAAAAAATATTCAGGGGCTATCAGTAATATTTTTGTAACGATTATTGGTTTAATGTCTATCTCTGCTATTTTCTACTCATTAGCACAGTAATATTGCACGCCATCATACAAAAAAACCGAGCTCTAAAAGCTCGGTTTTTTATTTTCTCACATCAATGGCTTATGAATGATATAAGCTCGGCTCACCTTCAGGACGGGTTTTAAACCGTCGATGTAACCACATATATTGACTTGGTGCAGACATAATAGAACGTTCAACTGCTTTATTGATATACACCGCAGCAGCATGAGGATCCTTATGTGGAAACTCAGTTAATGGCGGAAATATTTTTAACGTATATTTACCACTGTTACTATTACGAATCATCGCAAAAGCCAAAGGCACCGCACCTGAAGCATCAACCAACAAACTGGTGCCGGTTGTCGTACAGGCCTCTTTTACTGCAAATAAAGGAGCAAAGGTTGAGTTACGACCATGACCATAATCTTGATCCGGCGCATACCATAATATCTCACCATTTTTTAAGCCTTTAAGCATGCCTTTCACATTTTTACGATCAAGCATATATTTATTGGAACGTACACGACCTTTAAACTGGAAGTAATCAAAACAGGGATTATTATTCGGTCTATATACGCCAACACCTGGAGTCTTTAAACCAAAAGCACGTGCACCTAATTCTAAGTTCATAGAGTGTACTGCTATTAGTAAAATACCCTTTCCTTGCTGTTGTAACTGTTCTAGATGCTCTAATCCTTCGACCTCAACATGCCGTTCTACACGAATATCAGGCCAAAACCACGCCATTGCCGTTTCAAATAAGGCCAGCCCAGCGTTATCTATATTCTGCTTCATTATATGTTGTTGCTCTTCTTCCGCCATAAAGGGAAAACACAGAGCGATATTTTGCTGGACTGTATCGCGGCGACCGGACATCATCTTCATGACTAATCGGCCAATACATTGCCCTAAACGAAACTGAATAAAATAAGGCAGCCAACTTAGCAAATACATTATTCCTATTAATATTAAAACAGGCCAATAACGCGGATGTAAGAAAGCTTTACGAAATGCTGGCTCAGTAAATCTACTCATAATAAAACACAGGGTTCCTCTGCTCATATTTTAAGAATACGTATTCTAAACAGTCTCTTAAAAAACTCACATAACTAATCGTGCCATTATATTATGTAAAATACTTTATTGAATGCAAGTCAATGTAATATCCCAATAATTGCTATACAGCAAAGATTAAGTTTAGTTATTATTTGGTTAATAAATCAACTTTAATTATTGGCTATATATAAAATAAAAAAAGCCCACTTAAAAAGTGAGCTTTCGCAGTATTTTTATGATGTTGCTTTAATTAATAAAGACTTGACTGCCCTTCTGGACGATTTTTAAAACGACGGTGTAACCACATATATTGACTAGGTGCCGCCATGATAGATTGCTCTACAATCTTATTAATAAACACAGCTGCGGCATCAGAATCTTTGTGAGGAAAACCTTCAACTGGCGGGCATATCGTTAACGTATAATGACCTGAATCATTATCACGTACCATGGTAAATGGCACGACAGCACAATGTGATGCATCAACCAACAAACTGGTTCCTGTTGTTGTACAAGCGTCTTTTACCGCAAATAAAGGGGCAAAAGTTGAACGTCGTAAACCATAATCATGATCCGGCGCATACCATACACGCTTACCTGTTTTTAATGCTCGTAGCATGCCTTTAACGTCTTTACGATCGATTAAAGTACGGTTAGATCGTGAACGACCTTGATATTGGAAATAATCAAAACACGGATTATTATTAGGACGGTAAACACCCATACCTGTTTTTTTAATACCAAAAGCACGTGCGCCAAGCTCAAGGTTCATTGAATGCACCGCAACCATTAACGCGCCTTTACCTTCACGTTCTAATTGCTCCATATGCTCCATGCCCTTAATCGTAACATGACGACAAACACGTGCATCAGACCAAAACCATGCCATGCCTGTTTCGAACAGTGCTAATCCCGTGTTATCAATATTTTCTTTAACTAGACTTTCTCGTTCACTCACACTCATTAACGGAAAGCATAATTCTAGATTACGATGAATGATATGTTGACGCTTTTTCATTAATTTAATCGCTAAACGACCAATATGTTTCCCTAAAAACAATTGAACCGAATACGGTAGTAAACTAAGTGAATACATTAACCCTACTAATGCTAATGTACCCCAATAACGAGGGTGAAGTAATGATCGTGTAAATACAGGTTTATTTTTAAAACTCATGCGATATTGTGACCCATTTTTTTCGTTATTTTTTATCCAAAAAAATACAAAAAATATAATAATTAGATGACTGTCTATAATAAGGCCTAACTATAATAGTAAAAAGTAAAACTCGCTTATTTATGATGAAAATTGACGCTAAGCAAACTTTTCAAAAAAAACGTATGAAAAATAATCACATTAAAATATTATCAATAATTAAATCTCTTAATTATCAAAATGTTATTTATAGCCAATAGCAATTCTTTCTGCTTATAACATGTAATATGTAACAACCCGTAACAGGGACTCGTCCATTCTGCTTTTTCCCGTATAATCGCCTTATCTTTTTTTATTCTGTGGATATAATGCATTGGAATTATTGGTTATCGATTTTTTAGGTAAGCCGTTACGACTTGAAGGCTCAATGGCCGGATGGCAACAATTATTTTGGGATAACACCTTAGTCTCACAAATAGCAGCAGCGCCAACCGATACAGATCAGTTTACACATCAGTTTGAGCTTTCAAATAATGAACAAACCATTCAATGCCAACTTAATGGTAGCTTGAGTTGGCAACCGTTTCTGATCCATTACCAAGCGAGTGCAGATCAACAAATCATTACACAAGGCGAACGTAATGATAAAGATATTGAGCGTCAACAACCACAACAAGTGATCGTCCCAGAAAAAAGATTCAGCTTAATTGGATTAGCATCATTGGGCATGAAAGCACTCAAAAGTGCTAAATTAATTAAAGTGGTTCTCGCCTCTGCAAGTCTCGCGGCTTATTCATGGCTATTCTCAATTCAATTTGCATTAGCGTTATTGGCTTGTTTAGTGTTCCATGAATACGGTCATATTCGTGCTATGAAATATTTTGGCATGAAAACCAAAGGTATTTACTTAATTCCTTTCTTGGGTGGATTAGCATTAAGCGACGAGAAAATTAATACTCGCTGGCAAGATGTGGTGATTTCAATCATGGGGCCTGCATTTGGTTTAATCATGTCATTAGCGTGCATGATTGCCTATTGGATCACCGGTGAAATGTTCTTTGCTGGCTTAGCTGTCTTTAATGCACTGTTAAATCTGTTTAATTTATTGCCTATTCTGCCTCTCGATGGCGGTCATGTTCTAAAAAGCATTAGTTTTTCAATGAACAGTAAGATAGGTATTATTGCTTGTGCATTAGCAGCAGTTGCAGGAATTATTTTAAGCTATCGACTAGGGCTGACATTATTTGGCTTTCTCTTGATCATGGGTAGCTTAGAAATTATCTTTGAATGGCGACAACGTCACCAAAGTCATTTATTACCGTTAGATCGCTACGGTCAAATTTTCTCAACGATATGGTATGTCAGCCTTGTCGCTGCTTTTATGGGTATTATTGCGTATTTTGCGAGCTTAGGTGACAGCTTACTTAGCTTGCCGCTACAAATTTTAGGCACTTAATTACGTTAGCTTAACCACATAGAGCAACACGACAAAAAGTAACAATAAAAAAGCCAGCATTCAAATAATAATTGCTGGCTTTTCTTTGCTGTTATAATCAATAACAGCATCTAATTCTTATTCGCGTATTATATTATTTCTTCTTTTCCATCATTGCTTTAAGATCAGCAAAAGGATTAAACGTCGCTGCTTGATGATCATCTTCACCCGCACGAATTACACTGCCCTGACCATTATCTGCATCGGTGTATTTTTCATGTTCATGATCATGACAAAATAAGCATAATAATTCCCAGTTACTACCATCTTGAGGGTTATTAGTATGATCATGATCCACGTGGTGAACAGTTAGCTCACGCAAATTTGAATAAACAAATTCACGCGAACAACGACCACATACCCAAGGATAAATTTTTAATGCTTTTTCACGGTAGCCCGCTTCTTGGCGAGCATAAGCAGCACTAGTACCTGTATAATCAGACGACATATCTTGACCTATTTTATAAAGAAATAAACCACTAGTCTCTCTAGTAGTTTAGGCAACTTACTGCCGATTGCCGTATTGAACCATCACCGAACAACAAATTTCAAGTAAAGTTTCAGCTCTTCTGTTCTCTATCACAATTTAATCTAGGTTGATCTTTTAATACAACCAGTTAGCTTGAAATCGTTTTTAACAGCCTCCATATAAAAAGTCAGCCATCTTTTCTGTTAAAAATCACACAGAATTTCATTGTATTTAACTTAATATTTTGGCTGTAATTTAAGCGAAGAGACCTTTTATTCGAGATTTTAGAAGATAAAACCTTGTATAGATAACACCTTTGTAAAAGGTCTATGCTAATATTCATTCAATTATTTGAAGCTGATTCTAACAGAACGTTTCACGAATCGACCTTTAACCGCTAAGAGTAAACAAATATGGCTTTTGATGTTTCCAATATGCTCACTGAATTATCAGCGATGCACGTAGATTTGTCGGCGATGCCAAAGAGTATCGACATGGGGCACGCAATCTTAGGCGCACTAGCAGTGATCTTTTTGTTAATGTATCTAATGAAAAAAGGTAAACCTGTTGAGATCGAAAAAATTGTTGAAAAAGAGATTGAAGTAGAAAAAATCGTTGAGATTGAAAAACCCGTCGAGATAATCGTTGAGAAGATCGTCGAGAAACCTGTTGAAAAAATTGTTGAAGTAGAAAAAATTGTTGAGAAGATCGTTGAAGTAGAAGTTGAACCTAAACTAAAAACATCAACACCCGATTCAGCTCTCCAACTACTGTCACTTTTACAACAAGACGCGCGCTTTATTGATTTTATGCAAGAAGATCTTAAAGGCTTTGCAGATGCTGATATTGGTGCCGCTGCTCGTGTTATTCATGAAGGTGGTCAGAAAGTACTTAACGAATACTTTAGCTTCGCACCTGTTCGTGCTGAAGAAGAAGAATCACGTATTACCCTACCCCAAGGGTTTAACGCATCTGAAGTACGCCTAACGGGTAACGTCGTTGGTGAAGCACCATTTAATGGCACTTTAATCCATCGCGGTTGGAAAGTGACAAATGTTAAATTGCCTAAATTGGCAGAAGGCCATGATGTACATATCATCGCAGCCGCTGAGGTAGAACTATAATGCAAGAAACACAACAACATCGCTACAGCGTGGGTATTGACTTAGGCACAACACACTGTGTGCTGTCTTATGTTGATCTTGAAAATGAAAACGCTGACGTCACCGTAATGGCGATTCCACAATTAACCACGCCTGGTAATGTGGAAGAAAAAAATCAATTACCGTCATTTATGTACCAAGCTCATGAATCAGAGCTAGCTGAAGGTGATACTGCACTTCCTTGGAATGCAAAACCTAATGCTATTGTTGGTGCAATGGCACGAAACTTAGGTAGTAAGACCCCTATTCGTCTTATTTCCAGTGCTAAAAGTTGGCTTTGTCACGGTGGCGTAAATCGTCGTGACGCATTCTTGCCACTCAATAGCCCAGAAGAAGTCATTAAAGTCTCGCCATTAGAAGCGACTCAAAAATACCTTGAGCACATGGCTGATGCGTGGAATTTCCAACATCCTGAAACGCCTATTTGTGATCAAGACGTAACACTCACAGTACCTGCATCGTTCGATCCTGCTGCGCGTGAATTAACCGCAGAAGCAGCACGCAATGTTGGCTTTAAGCACCTTACTCTGCTTGAAGAACCACAAGCAGCTGTTTATAGCTGGATCAAAAATAACGACGAAAACTGGCGTGACCAAGTCGCTGTTGGCGATATCATCCTCGTGGTCGATATCGGTGGTGGTACGACAGATTTATCGTTAGTTGCTGTTACTGAAGAAGACGGTAATTTAACCCTTAATCGTGTTGCAGTTGGCGATCACATCCTTTTGGGTGGTGACAACATGGATCTTGCTCTCGCTTATCGCTTAAAGATGAAGCTTGCGCAAGAAGGCAAACAATTACAACCATGGCAAGTACTGGCTATTACGCATGCATGTCGTGATGCGAAAGAAGCGCTACTGAACGATGCTAAATTACAATCTATGCCGATTGTTGTTCCAAGCCGTGGTTCTAAATTATTGGGTGGTACGTTACAAACTGAACTAACCCAAGAAGAAGTTCAACAAACGCTAGTTGAAGGTTTCTTCCCTCAAACTGCTATTGAAGAATTACCTGTACAAACAGCTCGCGGCGCATTAACCCAAATGGGTCTACCATATGCACAAGATGCTGCGGTATCGCGCCATGTAGCAAGTTTCTTAAGCCGTCAAAGCCAAGCAGTTGAAGAACTCTTTGCACAGTATGAACAACAGCACGAAGGCTTTATTCGCCCAACCGCTATTTTGTTTAACGGTGGTGTACTTAAATCTTCATTATTGTCAGATCGTCTCTTAACAACGATTAATGGCTGGCTAACAACCGCTGGTTCTACAGAAGCTAAACTACTTTCAGGACTTGATCTTGATCTTGCCGTTGCAAGTGGCGCTTCATACTACGGTTTTGTACGTCGTGGTAAAGGTGTACGTATTCGTGGTGGTATCGCAAGTAGTTACTACGTTGGTATTGAAAGTGCAATGCCTGCTATTCCTGGAATGGAACCACCACTAGAAGCGCTATGTGTTGCTCCTTTTGGTATGGAAGAAGGCAGCCAAGCAAATGTACCAAGCCAAGAATTTGGTTTGATTATCGGCCAACCAGTACAATTTAAGTTCTTCGGTTCAACTGTACGTCGTGATGATGTTGCAGGTACGCACCTTGATTGGTGGCAGCCAGAAGAAATGGAAGAATTACCAACAATTCAAATGACATTACCTGTCTCTGAAGGTCGTAGCGCTGGCGAGGTTATTCCTGTCAAACTAGCGTCACACGTGACCGAATTAGGTATGTTATGCCTTGAAGCCATTGCGACTGATAATGGTCAGAAATGGCAAGTTGAATTTGACGTCCGCGAAGCATAATTGTTCGCACAACGGCGCACTTTATAGTGCGCCGTTTATTTATCTATCCACCAGCCAATGAAACATGTCAGGGGTATGCTTTCACCTATTTATTACCCGCAACACACTGACACATCAAACGTTTCTCATCTGGCTATGTTCTCATCTCAATTATTTTATGGAGCCAGCATGTCTTCATCTTCTCCACGTTATCTCGTTGGTATTGACCTTGGTACAACACACACCGTTGTCGCTTATTGTGAAATCACAGATACGTTAGAAACAAGTCCGATGCATATTTTTGAAATTGATCAATTAATTGCACCGGGTGAAGTTGCGCGCAAACCACTATTACCCTCATTTCGCTATCATCCCGCGGAAGGTGAAATGGATTCAACACAACTGGTATTACCTTGGAATGCTGAACCTGTTGCGGGTGAAATTCCAAGTGTGATTATTGGTGAATTTGCACGTGAATTAGGTGCAAAAGTGGAAGGTCGCCAAGTTGTTAGTGCTAAAAGTTGGTTATCTCATCAACATGTTGATCGTAACGAAGCCATTCTACCGTGGTCATCAACGGCCTCAACGTCTGATGTAAAGAAAGTCTCTCCGGTTATTGCAAGTGCAAGTTACCTTAACCACGTGCGTCAAGCATGGGATTACCACCATAAAAATGACTTACTGGCACAGCAAGAAGTTGTAATTACTGTTCCTGCCTCTTTTGATGAATCAGCACGCGCACTAACATTAGAAGCTGCGGAACTGGCTGGATTGCAAAAAGTATTACTCCTTGAAGAGCCACAAGCGGTTTGTTATGACTGGTATGCTCAAAACCGTCAACATGCCGATGAATTATTAAAAGACATTCCATTATTAATGGTATGTGATGTCGGCGGTGGTACAACCGATTTAAGTTTAATCAAAGTCGGCACTGATGAAGGTAAGTTGACCCTTGATCGTATTGGGGTTGGCGATCACTTAATGTTAGGCGGCGATAATCTCGATTTAGCATTAGCACACGTTGCCGAACAACGATTACATGGCGAATCTAAAAAACTCAGCCCTGCCGCGTTATCAAAGCTGATTCAGCAAACGCGAAAAGTGAAAGAAAAGTTATTATCAGGCAATGCACCAGACAACGCCAAAGTGACCATGCTCGGCAGTGGCTCACGTTTGATTGGTGGTGCTAAAAGTATTGAGTTAAACCGTGAAGAAGTGCATAGCATCGCCCTTGATGGTTTTTTCCCTATCACCGCCTTTACTGATCAACCTAATCAACGCCAAGCGGCGATGGTTGAGTTTGGACTTCCCTATGCGGCAGATCCTGCTATCAGTAAGCATGTCGCGCAGTTTATTGATCTGCATGACAATGTGTGCCGTGAAGCGTTTAATGATTTTAACTTGCATCATCCAGATTCAATCGTTATTAGTGATGATCAACCTGCAATTCCGGTTGCCGTACTACTCAATGGTGGTGTGTTTAACAGCCCCCTACTATCAGCGCGTACGCTAGATATTATTTCTCGCTGGCGCGGCGCTCCCGTCACTGAACTTAAAAACTTGCACCCTGATTTAGCGGTTGCCTTTGGCGCTGTTGCTTATGCTAAAGCCCGTCATGGCGCACAACTAAAAATTGGTGGTGGCTCTGCCCGTTCGTTCTTCTTAACTATTGGTGAAAATAAAGGCACCAAACAAGGGATCTGCTTATTACCTAAAGGGATTGAAGAAGGGATTGAAGTCACGCTAACCCACCGCAAATTTGCACTAACATTAGGTGAACCAGTACGGTTTAACTTAGTTTCTTCTACCAATGATAAACATCACGATGTCGGTGAACTGATTGAAATATTAGGTGATGGTTATATTAACCTGCCGCCTTTTATTGCGACCTTAGACAGTGATCGTGACCGTGACCAACTGGCTGCGAACCAAAAAGATCGTGAAGAAGTAACCCTAGCTTGTCAGTTAACTGAAGTAGGCACCCTGCAAATTGAAGCCGTCAGCCTTAATGACAATGCTAAGCGTTGGAAAGTTGAATTTGCTATTCGTAAAGACTTAGCCCGTTTAAACCGTGGTAATGATGACAGTGATAGCACGCTAGCTGAAAGTGAACTTCCGGCGAGAATGCCAGAAGCAATTGATGCTGTTAAGAAAGTTTTTGGTGGCACGAAAACCACCGATAACAATAAAGCGGTTAAAACACTGCGCAATGATCTCGATAAAATCTTAGGTAAACGTGATGCATGGGAAACACCGTGTTTACGTGAACTTGCCAATGCATTACTTGATAGTAAAAAACGCCGCCGCCGCTCAGATCTCCATGAACGTAACTGGTTAAAGCTAGCGGGCTTTACTATGCGCCCTGGCTTTGGCTACCCTGCTGATGAATACCGTATGGAACAAATTTGGCCGCTATACCAACATGGCATTCAATTTGATACCAATACTCAAACATGGTGTGATTGGTGGACATTCTGGCGTCGCGTCTCTGGCGGTTTAACCCAAGAGCAGCAACTACTTATCTATAAAGATCTTGCTAAGTATATTACGCCTGGCGCAAGTCGTAACGCTAAGCTTAATAAAGAGCTACAAGAGCGTAGCTACGAAGACATGGTACGCTTAGCGGCCTCTTTAGAACACTTACCGTTTGATAAGAAGCTACAGCTGATTGAGTGGTTATTTGGTCGCCTACAGAAAACACAATATGCACAAGCGCATTGGTGGGCTATTGGTCGTATTGCAACCCGTTCACCATTTTATGGCAGTGCTCATAACCTATTGTCCGCGGAGCATGTCTCTTACTGCTTACCAGAGCTAATGAATTATGATTGGCGTAAAGAATCATACATTGGCTTTGCGGCAGTAATGATGACGCGAATGACGGGGGATCGCACATTAGACATTAATGATGAACTACGCCAACAAGTCATTACTAAGTTAAAGCAAAGCAAAGCACCTGCCAGTTGGATCGAAATGGTATCTGAGGTCAAAATATTGACAGAGGAAGAAACGAAACGCGTATTCGGTGATGCATTACCCAATGGTTTACGTCTTATTGGTTAATTAATATCAATATAATCAAATAACGGGAGCTAATCCCTTCCGTTATTTGACTTCATATATTCAATCTAACATTTCTTATTTAAAAATAAGGCGTAATTACTGCCTTTATACTTAAAAAAAGCTCTTTTGATTTAATTTTTCCATTTTTACGCAAAAATTAAACTATAAAAATAATTCTATTAATCTTCTGTTAAGGTTCATATTGCTATTGTCTTGCTAACAGCATTTGTTTACTTGTTATATATATAACAAGTCGACCATTTTTCAAGCATTGAGTGGACGAATTGGAACGACCATTATCCCACTCTCAAAAAATCAAATAGGCAAGATTATGACAAATACACAATATGATTTAATCGCACAACGTATCTTCAAGTCAGAGAACCAACGTGTTGCTGTTGCTGCTGTGGTTTTTGATGGGTTATCAAGCTACGAAGCAGAGAAGCGTTATGAGTTACCAAAAGGCACATTATCTCGTAATGTTCGTAAATATAAAAACGAAGTACAATACATCGAATCTGTTTCTGCTGCTTAATTGATAATTATATTATTTATAACTGAACCAATATACTTAATGTATATATGAAATAAAATAATCATTTTCAGTTATAAGTTAAATAAAAGAGAATGTAGCTCTACATTCTCTTTTAAAAAACACTAAGCAATAATGACTAGTCACCACTCCTCAGATAAACACTGATTTTAAATAACCCTACCGCCGCTATTAATAATCCCAATAATGTTATTGATCCTACACTCGCTAATGTTTGCCAAGGGTGAGCATTAGTTAAGATATTAAACGCCAAATTACTGACGCGGTTTAACCAAGCCCCTATCGCCATTGAGTCAAACAGCATATAACTGATGAACTTAACGAGTGTTATCGCAACAAACAACACTAGCAATGGATGATCTGTTAACTGAGATGCACAAAAGATTACACAAGCAATAGGTAATAACGCTAAACTCATTGCCGCCATCATTGAGATAAATTGCCCCCAATGCATCACAATAGCCACTAAAGAAAGTGAATTCTCAACTAGCATATCCGCAGGCATAACCCACATCGCAACGATCCAGACGATAACATCAACAAACAATAACAATAATGATGAAAACAAGGGAATAATAACTAATGCAATGAACAATTTAATCGCAATGGCTTTCCTGTCGCTTACTGGCATTGAATGCCAAAAAGCCAAAGAGCCTTCTTTACGTTCTTTTGCGAGCGCTCTTGCTGAATAAGTAAAAAAACTCAATAAAGAAACAATACCAGCAATAAAAAAGGATATAGAGCCAACAACACCTGCAAATGATGATGCGATAATGGGTGGTTGCCAGCCATCAATATCACCCATCTGAATATTAAACGAGAAATTATTAATATTACTTAAAATCATTACTACTAATACCGTTGCAAATAACGCTAAAAACAACGGTAACCGTATAATAATTTTATGCTCTAATAATTCAGTTTTTACCAAGGTATAGCTTTGTTTCATTATGCCATCTCCTGCTGTTTCGCTAAAAATATATCAGCAAGACTGGGTTGACTAATATCACCTAACAATGCCAATTTAGCGTTTTCAACCCCCTCAAACAACAATCGGTATTGCCCAAGCTGACAGTTCACCGTTAATGGCTTTAATTGTTTTGCAGCAACAATATTCTCTTCATTAACGGATAATATCGTAAACTCTGTCTCCAATGAGGATAAAGAAGCTTGTAAAACCACTTGACCATTTTTAAGCACTAAAACATCTGTCAATAAATGGGCTATTTCATTGACTTCATGGCTCGCAATAATTAATGCCCGATCCCCCTCAGAAAACCATGCCATCAGAGTGCGATAAAATGTCGAACGATACATGAGATCAAGCCCCAGCGTCGGTTCATCTAATATAAGTACATTAACATTGGTAGACATCACCAGTGCCAAATGTAACTGCACTTTCATGCCTTTCGATAAGGTTTTTATTTTGCTATTAATATTGATCTTCGTTTGTGCTAAATATTGCTGCATTTTTTGCTGTTCAAAGCGAGGATGGACACCCATGGTATATGCCATTAATTGCTTTACTGTCATCCATTCTGGTAAAGACTCAGCATCAGAAATATAAGCAAGATGTTTAACTATTTTTTCACGACTTTTTTCAGGTGTTAGGTTAAAAATACTCAATGTACCAGTACAACTATGCATACCTAATAACGTTTTAATTAACGTTGATTTACCTGCACCATTATGACCAAGTAATCCAAGGACTTGGCCGCTCGATAAACTAAAGCTAATGTTTTCCAATGCTTTTTTATCATGATAAGACTTGGTAATGTGTTGAGCTTTAATAAAAGGTTCATCACAGTTTATATTACTCACATAGAATCCTTAATGACCAATGAATCGAAATAATGTTTAGTTATAACAGAAAAAATTATTTTATAAATTGATAGCTGACAAAATGGGATCTTAAAAATAAAACAACGTTTGATTATATGATACCGATAATCAGATGCTAATAATAAAATACACTATGCACAAAAATATGAGTTAATAATGAAAAGTAAGGCGAGAGTATACAAAGCTAATATAATTAACTCTGTATACCAAATAAGTGGTTAATATAAGAATGCAACTTACTATATTAAAATAAGAAGGCTGTAATCGAAATTACTCAATAAATATAGCATTAAAACATCGGCAGTATAAACATAATTATATTGCAATAATTAAACATACTTTATTAGTTTAATCATTGATTTATATCGCTATTCAACTTTATTAGATGGCTCTTCAATAACAAGATCATGTGGTGACACTTCATCCTTTTCCATCATAGCTAAAAGCTCAATCATACGAGAATGACGTGATTCTTGTTTAAACTCATGTAATACGGCAATCAGATTATTTATTTTTTGAAGGGGAATACGCTTAATTACTGCTTTTTGACGACCGGGAACTTCATCAGCAAAATCGATTAAAATTTGGCGATAGTCAACACGAGCTTCCTTTACTTCACCTGTCGCTTCTACACTTTTTAACATTGCACTGAGCGCTTTTTCTGCCGCCGCGAAACTGTCCATTAATAACCTCGGATAATAATACAAATTTGCCTTGTACATAAGAGTGACAAAGCATGCATTGATAAAATGAGCAATCTTAATAATAAAAATTAACATTGTTCTATATTTAGCTAAATGAAATTAGTAACCTCAGATGAATAAATGAGATTGGTGTTTTACCGACCAACATTCTTTAAAATGACTTATTCAGATTAAAGACTCTTTTATTATAATTGATCTTTTCATTTTCGTGTAACAGGGGACGCTACTTCTGTGAATATTACTCTGAGTTAGCTTTATTGTGAACACTAATTTAAAAAAATCGTCAATTTATTCACTTTAAATCGTATGTATGTTCTTTTTTGACGCTGTTTTTCGGGCAACATCACATCTAATTATTCTATGCCCTACCTTATATCCCTTAATAAAAGTGTAATAATCAACTATAGTTAGCATTAAATTATCATTCAATCGTAGGCAAATTGTGCGTCTTAATTCTCTTTTAGTTACCGTTATTGTCGGTAATATCATTTCTTTATCTAGCTTTGCTGCCAATGCATCAATTCATTCATCGGGTAACTTTACGTCAAATGGCCAATGTGAGGCTTATCAATCTTTTCGTAAACAAACTAATCCTGATAACACCCAACTAGTAAACAATAAACAATATGCAATAAAAGCCATTAATAAAAAAGATTTTGATTGGGTACAAATACTTATCCCTAATGCATCCCCAGCAATGCGTTGGGTCAGTAAATCATGTGGCACAACACAGTTTAATAGTGATGACCTCACTAAATCTTCTACATCGACTTCTACTTCTACTTCATTAAAAACATCATCAAAAAGTTGTGACACCCGCAATGACTTTGATTCATATGTATTAGCATTAACATGGCAACCTGGATTTTGTGAACATGTTAACTACAAAGGTAATAAACCTGAATGTACGGCAATTAATGACGGTAAATTAAACATCACTAATTTAACGCTACATGGATTATGGCCAAATAAAGCCAGTTGTGGCACAAAATATGGCTATTGTGACCGTTATGCTCGCTTAGATCTTTCAGCATCAACAATAAAAGACATTGCACCATGGATGCCCAATTTTTATTACCAAACAAAATTTGGCGAATATGAATGGAAAAAACACGGTGTTTGTCAAAACCTCGACGCTAATGACTATTTTTTAACAGCCACTAAACTGGTTGAAAAAGTAGATGCCTCTGCAATTGGTCAATTTATCAAAGCCAATATTGGTAATAATGTCTCAACAGCCAGTTTTAAGAAAAATCTTATCTCTCACTTTGGTGCAAATGCCGTTGACCGTATAAGCTTAGCTTGTAGCCAAGGTAAATACTTAAATGAAGTACGATTGAATATAGGAAAATCATTTAATGTTAACAATAACCTTCAAGAGCTACTTGAATCAGGTCCTAAAGGACGTCCCTTCTACGGTAATTGTCATAAGAAAATACATATTGAAGCCGCTGGAAAGTAACGATTCTCATATTTAGTTCTTACCATGTAATAAGAGAGCAATTGATTATATTGCTCTCTATCTCCTTTACTGCCTCATATTCTACATTCAATGCGTTAATTACGATGATTGTTGATATTAATCTAGCGCTAATATAATAACCGCCACTAATATTAAAAATATAAATACCCGTTTTTTACTCGTAAAATCTCAACATATGATAATGTACAACGTACAATAGCCTTTATACGCTCATCCTCACGCGCTTTTGTAACTTGCTGATTGTAAAGAATAAAAACACCCATCATCATTGGAAATGTAATTTGTTACATAGTAATAATTCTTTTTTTGTGATATAAATCACCTAGGATTTTTGATTTTTTGTGCTAACTTGCATCGCCTTAGATGGCAATGAAATCGGTTACATGTTTAATAATTGTAATAAATAATAACAATGTATATTACAAATTATGAGCAATAAAAAACCTATTATAGAAACCGATGACAAGAGCACTCACAAGTGATGAATGTTCCTCTTCACTAAGTAGCCCTTCAAGGTTGCATAGTTTTATTAACAGGAAAAAATATGACTTCTACGAATGGAAATATACTGGGTTCAATCAACGATACCTTAATGGCGATTATTGGTTCAATAAACGGCATTTTATGGGGACAACTTCTTGTTTATTTATTGGTAGGTGTGGGAATTTACTTTAGTGTTCGTCTTGGTTTTATCCAAATTCGCCAATTCCGCCATTCCATTGATGTATTAAAAAGCGGCCGTGAAATAGAAAACGGTATTAGCTCTTATCAAGTATTTTGTACATCAATGGCTGCACGTGTTGGTACCGGTAACATGGCCGGCGTTGCGGTTGCACTAACCATTGGTGGCCCAGGTGCTATTTTTTGGATGTGGCTGATTGCTATCTTTGGTATGGCGACGGCTTTTATTGAATCAACCTTGGCACAAGTTTACAAAGTAAAAGATGTTGACGGTCAATACCGTGGCGGACCTGCTTATTATATGGAGCAAGGTCTTGGCAAGCGCTGGATGGGTACTCTTTTTTCAATTTGCCTTATTATTGCTTTCGGCTTTGTTTTTAATGCCGTTCAAGCAAATACCATCACAGATGCACTACACCACTCTTTTGGTTGGGATGAAACGACACAAGGTATCGTTATTGTTATCTTTACTGCCTTCTTTATTATGGGTGGTTTACGCCGTGTTGCGACAGCATCAACAAAAATTGTTCCTATCATGGCGGTGGGTTATTTAGCGATTGCACTCGTTATTGTTGCAATGAACATTACTGAACTACCTGCCGTACTTGCTCTTATTGTAAAAAGTGCCTTTGGTTGGCATGAAGCGGTTGCTGGCGGTGTAGCATTTACAGCTTCACAAGCAATGCAAAGTGGTATTGCGCGTGGTTTATTTTCAAATGAAGCCGGTATGGGTTCAGCGGCTAACGTAGCGGCAAGTGCAACACCAAACCCTAACCACCCCGCTTCACAAGGCTTTGTGCAAATGCTCGGCGTATTTGTTGATACTATTGTCATCTGTACCGCATCAGCGGCAATGATCATGCTATCAGGCGTAATGAACTCACCGGATGCAGCTACTGGTATCGGTCTACTTCAACAAGCCCTAAGTAATCAATTAGGTGATTGGACAACCTATTTCATTGCCTCAGCTATCTTACTATTTTGTTTCTCATCAATTATTGCAAACTACACCTATGCAGAAACAAATATTATGTTCTTAAACGGCAATACAAAGAAAGGTTTACTCTTGTTCCGCCTTTGTGTCTTAGGCATGGTAATGTTTGGCGCTGTAGCTTCACTGCCTGTTGTTTGGAGTTTAGCTGACGTTTCTATGGGCTTAATGGCACTGGTTAATATTGTTGCTCTTATCTTCTTATCTGGGTTGGCGATTAAAGTTATCAAAGATTATGAAGAACAACTTAAAGCAGGTAAAACACCAGAATTTGATCGCTCTAAGTTTAAAGAACTAAAAGATATTGAAGGTGCATGGCACCCAGATACTATTGCAGAAGCACGTGAAGCCAATGGCAATACGTTTAATAAATAGAATAACTAGGTAGTATTTATCGATTGAAACCAGTCAGCAATGACTGGTTTTTTTTATCTTTATTTTGAGTATTAATTATATTCATCAAAAAATAGAAATAAAAAAAGGCTAAAGAAATATATTCTTTAGCCTTAGGCATATTTACACATTATAGATAACCATGTTGGCTTTTCCAGCTTTCACTCATTTGTGCTAGAACACACGCAGGAAGTGGACGATGGGCTTTTGCAGGCTGTGTCGCTATTTTTCGATAACCACTTGCTTGCAGTCTTAAATCAAAGGCCTTATCAATTGGCTTGCCAGATCGTGCTAAATCCCAACGGAAGGCACGCAGTGCTGTATATTCATGCTGTTCAATTTCACCACCATAAGGATACATTAACACTTTAGCATAGGCTTGCTTTGCCAATTCGAAGTTCACATTAATCATGAGTTCCTCCTTAGCTCCTATTTGGCTATCACTACTGCCAAGGGCTAAGTTTAACGTAAAACGTTACAGTGTCGCATGCAAGCCGTTTCTCAAAGATGTTGATATAAAATGGTATATATAACTAAATTATGTGACACTCATCTCAATATCGAACAGTTAACCACCACTTTCCGCGTTAAAAATATCCAACTAATATTAAATTCACTTGATGACATCACTTTCTAAAAATTGCCCTTTAAACCCGTTATAAGCTGCATTACTATGCTAGGTATAACCACTTCAAGGACAACATAATGCAACCAATACAAGTACAACCTAACCCACAACTTGCCGTTATTTTTAAAACATGGTCTACGGAGTGGGCTAAAGATGTTGAAGCAGGAAAAAAAGATACTGCAAATCAATTTCATACGGTATATAGCATTGCAGCTGATTTGTTTGCAAAAGGTGGTGAAATCGATGTTGCAGTTATTTCTGCATTATTTAACGACTGTAAACAAAAGACAGAAATGGCAGAGCAGCTAACTAATAAAATAAAAATCGCACTAAAAGATGATGATGAACGTGCACAACAATTAATCACACAAGTAAATACAGCAGCACAAGATGCCGCTTTCGCTATGAATTGTCTTGGTCAGTTATTACTAAAATAAACATAATATTATAAAAAAGGCAGCGTTTAATAAGAAACACTGCCTACTTTTTCATTAATACCATCAGCCATTTCATCAATAATGCATTCCTTGTATTGCGTTATTTATTATATATCTACGTCTAATTGTAGTTTTACTTTACCACTATATTTAGTCGTATCTACATGTTTCACTATTAACAAGCCGCCATAATGAAAATAACAACGTTAACGACTATGTTTAGCCGCTGGTTTTCCAATGCAGCAGACATCCCTGACTCAATTCGTATAACTGCTCCAATGTTAGTTAGCCTAGGCGTATTCTATAGTTTAGGTTTTACTAGTGCAGGGATCTCAGGCTTAATTACAGCATGGTTACTTGGGGTTCAAGCCCGTAACCTGCCCTATTTGAAGCGACTACAGATACTGTCTATTTCAATAATAGTCACTGTTGTTGCGACCTATTTGGCATTTTTAGTCTTTAGTGACATGTGGTTAAGTGCGATTACCTTATGCTCAATTGCTATTCTTTATGGCTTAATGTCTAACCAGCGCCCTCATATTCGTCTCTTTGGCTATAACTTTGGTTTTATCTACATTATGGCGATTCACTTTGCCTCAGTAGGTGATAGTTTAACTATTGTACTTATGGCGAATGTCTTTGCTGGTTTCTGTGTAATGCTATCATCATTAATGCTATGGCCTTTTTTTAAAGGACGTATTTTGCATCAGCACACAGTGACAGTGCACAATGCATTGGCTGATTGGCTTAATGAATTACGTTTATCTAATAATGAATCACAGCTAGCGGCAAGACGCCAATTCTTTTATCAAAGTGCCCACAATTTAGCGTATTACAGCAATTCTGTTTCATCATCTAAACGCGCCCTACAAATAAAAATAGAACTACAACGTTTATTAGAAATGTCTGAATATATTATTTGTTTAGAACAAGTACTCAGCTTTGATATTCATGCAACCACTCGCATTAAACTGTTTGAATGGATAGAAAAATCCGCTCAACAATTAAAAAACAAACAACAAATCACGGCAACCTTTGCAACAAATGAATATAACAATACAGTATATATTATTGATATAATAGAAAATTTCAAACGCTGTTATAACTTTGATACTTTCTCATCACCCGATAACAGTAAAAATATCTATTTATTCACTAATGACAGTGAAGCATTTATTAGTGATTTTCGTCTTGCTCTTAAATTTAATTCTAAAGAGTGGCGTCATGCTGGAAAAATTGCAGTCACATTAGCTGTCACCCAGTTTTTAACTGAATTTTATCATTTGCCGCAAGGTTATTGGATTTCATTAACGGCATTTATTGTATTACTAACATCATCAATGGCAGTCACTAACCATCGAATTTGGAACCGTTTTTCTGGTACCTCTTTAGGGGGGATTTATTGCTTTATCTGCTTATATTTTGTGCCACCACAATACCTTCTGTTACTAACCAGTATTTCCGTCTTCTTCTCTTTTACGTCATACCACAAAGAACGTTACGACATCCATGTGTTTTGGTTAACATCAATGATTGTGTTCGCGATTAGCTTGTTATCTCCAGATAATACTTATGTGTCTTTTTATCGTATTATCGATACATTATTTGGGGTAACTATTGCATTTTCAGTGAACTATTTTATTGCGCCAAGTTGGACCATGACATGGTTAGATCGTCATACTGCTAGCATGATAAAGTCCCAAATCTTATATGTTGCGGTGCTAAACAAACCGCAATGGGAACAAAAAATCAACTTATATCAAAGTCAACAACGTTATTATTCATTAAATGGCGAAGTGATGAATTTACTGAAAGAGCCTAACTTAAGTCCTCGTACATCGAAAGACTGGCTAAGCTTATTAGTACTAATTCAACGTTTAAATGATGCCTTATTATTAGCAACTAAATTGGGTATTCAATCAGATAAACCACAATCAACAACACGTTGGATTAATCAATTACAATGGATCAAACAGACATTTCCTGATCGTTGCAAACATGGTGAAATGCCACCATTTTATACAGAAACAAAAATAGCACCGATCCCTGACGATATGTTATGTGCCTTAATCGAAAAAGATATTCAACAACTTATTGCGTGGATGATATATCAACGAGCTTTTGTAGTATAGCAAACGTGATATTTAGTTATTAATAAAAAAAACCGCGCATCATTCAGATACGCGGTTTTATTTTTTTCGATGTATATCTTGACGTTATTTAATTCATTTGACGTACTGTCACTGAATTAATTTGTAATGGATCATGCTTTGGTGCATCAAGATTTAATGCTTTGACTGCTGCACGACCCGCAGGTGTAATGCCCCCTTCGTAAGAAGGTTCTGTCGCACCAGGGATCATATACGCTTTAGAGCCTGGCGACCAAGCATCAAAGAAACCACTTAAATCAGTTTGTGCTGCATAAGATGCACATACCATGAGTTGATCACCTTTACTTAAACCTGGTGTTGATTGACAAGCATTCGGTGTTGGTAATTGCATATTGTCTTCTAAACCACCACGCGTTAGACGGTGCATTAGTTTAAATAAATTCCAACCCTTCATGCCATCAACATCAGTAACGTAATAACTAGGTAACTTTCCAGTAATAGCTTTCGTAATATCGAATTCAGTTTCAGCCCACTCTTTTAATTGAGCAAACATCACTAATCGTTCACCGTTACCACCAGCCGCCCAAGCATAGTTTAATTTAGCAAAATCAGGTGCCATACGAATATCTTGTTCAACACGCGCCATTTTACCAAGATGTTTATCCTGCATATAAAGTGCAAGAATATTGTTAGTAACTTCAGTTGAACCTTCAACACTAAATGGTGCTTCAGCTGCGTTATGACCAACCTCGTGCCATAACAACCAACTGTTTAGCGGTGACATTTTTATATCACTACCTTTAGTATCAAAGCTGATATTCATAACCGGATAACCAGAGTGTGCCGCACCAATAGAGATAGCGACATCATTAACTACATGATGCTTATTATTTGGTAATGCCGCGTCCGTTACTTTACGATGATGCCCCGTACCTTCACCCTTCACTTCATCACGCGCATAAAAATCATTTAAATCTTCAGCAAAAACATCTAACTCTTGTGCGAATTGCTGTGGACTACCACCATAATTACTCGCTTGAAGATTTTTTGACGCAGCAGTATAAATAAAGCTATTCGATTCAATTTCACCAATCGGAGCTGCTGACTCTTGAGGGTTTACCCAAGCATTATCTTTATACCATGGTGCATCAACCGTTCCGTTTAAGCTAACACTAACCTTCCCTGTTTCATTGCCTGATACATAAATCAAACCACCGTATGGCGCGGTAAACGCTTTCGAACCACCAGCAGGTAATGTGAATGACTTAGAAACACGCGGTGGACGCTGTAAACCCAACTCATGCTTTTCACGTCCAGTTAGATCGTCAGCTAAAGCCACAGTAATTGTCACTGGGTTACTATTCCCTTGTACTGAAATAGTAAATGGCTGATGTGCCACAGCCCATTGCCCTGTTGATTGACGATTGCCCGCATACCATGCAACGGTATTACTCGATAAATCAACATCCACATTGGCTGACGATGAACCTTTAGCTTCACCCGGATATTGACGAATATCGGCTTTAATATCTAAATCAAAATATGAACGACCCAACATTAAACGCGTTAACGGTTTTTCCATATAATTAAGTGGATAGCTTGGGTTCATCCAACCTTGATATTCTGCATTTACGTCGCTATTCGCACCATAAACCATGTTGTTATCAACAAGGCTTTGACCTAACTCTGCACTACACGCCGTTTGGCTATCGGCTGTATCACCATAACAATTTAGGAATTCAGTAAAACGTTCAAAACCTAATTCATCATTATTAAGACCGGACTCATAACGGTAATCAAGATCATTCCACAGCCATACCGTCATATTTTGGTAAATACGATTGAGATCAACACTGTTTAGACGCTCACCTTGTTTTCCTTTAGTGCGGAAATACAATTCATGCTGATATAAACGTTCAATGTTTGTCCCAAGATCGGCCGCTTTTACCATCGCTTTAGCTGTCGCTTCATTGAGATCTAATTCTTGGTAACGCGGTGTATACATGCCACCATCAGTCGCAATACCTGTTCCAGGTCGATATTCTAAGCAGTTAACCTCATAGTGGTAATCGCTAAGCTGGCATTCTTGATAACCAAACTCATCCAATAGCTGCTGTTTTGCAATATTAATTTGTTCTGGCGTTTTATTAAATGTATCAATAAATGCAACAACAGTTTCGTTTTTGCCTTCATCGTTAGTAATGACTTTCTTCGCAACTTCTAATTTGGGTTTATCATCAGGTTTATTATTGGTAATGAAATCCCAAGTAACGATGCCATCTTTAATTGTATATGGTGGTTTTATCTCACCACTCGCTTCGTCTTTTGCTGACTCATAACGTTCAATAACCCAAAAACCATGTTCACGTTGTGCACGCACACGATCAGGATAACCATAACTAGGGCCACTAGTAACCACTGAATGGCCATTTAATGCTAAACCAGCGCCATCTAATAAACGAGCAAACTCATCTTTAGGTTGAGAAGTAATACTTTCCATAATAAGTATATTACCACCACGCTCAACATAGCTGAGTAAACCAGAGACATCTTGCTCTGTTAGTTTAGGCTTACTAATATCAGCAACAGTCGGAATAGTATAACCACTTGTAATAGTATTAAATTCATATCCATTAAGAATCACTAATGGCATTGTTTCCGGATCAATCGAACTAAAATCAGTCACTTGTTCAATATTTAACTTAAAGCGTTTATCTGCTTTAAATTCTGCGGAGCGACCAACCTTTTGCCCTGCTTGACGGAAATAAACATGTGATATATTGGTTCCAACAGTAATAGGATCCGCAGAATGACTATAACTCTCGCCTAATAAGTAACGGAACGTATTAGTAAAGAAGTTACCCATATCAGGGCTATCCATTGAATCAGCACCGCGCTGACTACACACACCATTCTTATCAACACTGCCGTTCCAACTATAGCTATCAGGGCAGACCAAAATGCTGTTATAGCGATTATGACCCACCATCATAACTTTACCGGTTCCTAACTCACCGATACTGATAAACGGTAAGTTAAACGTTGCAGTCTCTGCTCCAACCTTTTTAGGCTTAACTGTTGATGGTGCTTCGGTGATATACGCTAGGCTCTTTTCATCCCATGCTTTTTTATCACCAAACTTGATCCAATAGTTATTATCATTACGCGCCATTAAAATAGGAAAAGCGCGATTAGATATATTAATTGAGCTTTGACCTCGAGCACCACCAGAACTGCCATAAAACCATGTTGAATCAGTAAATACGTGGAATTTATTAACGGGTTTCCAGCCAGCTGTAATCGCCTCAGCCCCTGCACCCCAAAGCTTATTAATATCCGCTTGGATATTTTTATCGGTTACTGTTGCAGTACGCGAAAACGACAAGGGTGAGAAAGCCACATTTGCCTTACAAGTATCACCACAAATTGCGTTATCAATCCGCTGTGCTAAACCTGATTCAAATTGCTTATCAAACTCACCAGCAACAGCAACTTCTTGACCTGTACCATCAGGCAGTTTGACGGACTCAGACAACTCGATATTTAACGCTTCATTAATCACATTAGGGTATTGAGCAAATACGTTATGAACACGCTCGGTGATCTCAATATAATTCTTCGATGCAGAATAGCGCTGTAATAAACGAACAATATTACGCCCGGCATGCCCTTCAGCTAGATCTGTCACCGTAAATTGAGTTTTATTGGCTTTAAGTTCACCTAGCTCAAAGGTATCAATACCAAAAGCAACACTTTCACCCCAGCTAAAGCTAAATTTACCTTTAGTATCAGTTTTCCCACGCCCTGATGGGCTGTAATAATCAACACCGATAATAGGTTGACCATCAAGATCACGTAAAAAGCCTTCCGTTAAGATCAATTTGGTTGGCTGGTAACTTAAATTTTGCTCGGCATTAGCACTTACAAAACCACTGTTTAAATCATTACTCGTTCCTGGTGACACAACCGGTTGTGATTCAGGTTCATGGGTTGATGGTTTGCTGTCAGTTTCTGTACTTTCGTCAAGTTTATCGCTAATCAACGCATTAAATTCAGCGGGTGGCAGCAATATGTCATCAGTGTTATAGAAAATATTAAACCGTACTTGATCAATCTCTGACAATTTAAAATCAATCACTTTACCGCTTACAACAGCCATTTTATTCAATAATGCTTGTGTGTTAACAATTGCATTTTGACGTTGGGCATCATCAGCAAAAGCAGCAAAGCGATCTGATTGAGCGAGCGTCAGTAATTTGATTTTTTCTTTAGCGTTGGACTTAGTTGTTTGTAATTGAACATCACTAAAAGTCGCTAATTCGATGCTATCAAATGAACATACGATAACTTTATCATCCTCGATGATAAAATCTGTCGCGGGTAAGCCATTACAAAGCACACTCGTACCAAAATTCATATCACCATTAAGCGAGAAAATACCGAAGGCAGGGGGTATTTCAGGATCAACAACGGGAGGTAAAATCTCTGGTTTATCTGGATCAACAGGTGGAATAATTTCAGGTGTTTCAGGATCAACAACTGGTGGTGGTGGAATAGGATCACTTGAATCACTACCGCCATTACATCCCATCAAAAGAGCTGATGATATAGCCAACGCAATCAACTTTTTATTTGCCACAATACACGTCCAATAAGTTATTTTTATTATAAATATTAGCTGTATATATATATTGAGTTATCGCTATAAGCAATAGTCATATGAGGTAAATAAACAAATCTAAAAAAAAGTCCTTAATATTATAACCCGCTGAAAATAAACGTATTATATGGTTACCCTTTGTAACAAATGGATACAATATTTGTATTGCAATAGCTGTGAATTATTATGCCGTAATAAAAATCAAGGATACATACTCACCTTTTTTTCTTTACTATTAACCAATAAATAAAAATCATTATCCGATTCATCATATCGATTAAAGCTAAATAAGAAACATTGCTGGCAATCGAAAATGGGTTGCGAGTAATTAAGCGCTAGATTACTACCACCTTTGCGGTAATATTTACTATCAAGTGCAAGCCCAACAGCCACTAATGCTTGTTGACGATTATTAAACTCAGGCGCTTTACTTACATCCGTGAGATAATGACCATCATGATACTCAATCCGATACATTTTATTATCATCGGACATTAAAATATCACGCCATCCATTATGGGATTCATCTGCAACTAAAATCGGTTGGTAAATATTTATCCATTGCGCTAATTTTTGTTGGGTATGGCTAAACAAATATCCTTGACAGCCTTTTTTAGTACAATACTCTTCAGTTTGCATAAGAATAAAAACTTCATCACTGCCATCATTATTTAAATCAGCATACCCATAAAAATATGGAAACAACCCACCTTCAGTGGTCGGCAAAGATTGATCCGGTTTTAGTATATATTGACGTACAATTTCAGCGGCAAATGTTGCGCGTTCTTTATCATTATCTAAATACACTGAATCTTTAGTCTGCGTTAATAAATGATCATTATGAATTCGATCAGCGATCATTACGACACCAACAAACACAACCGAAAATAATACATACAACGCTCCATACTTAATCATCTCAACACCCTTATTAGTGACTTTCTTTTAGTGTACTAACTATGATGTATTTTTGTTGAATCTATTGTAATAAAAACAATTACGGTAAGGTAACTAACAATAATTACACTACCCATTCAAATTCTTTTTTCTTCCGCCTCTCGGCTCATCAATAACTCGTCGATGCCAAATAGAAAAATGTCGCAATCCTGCTGGACCATGAGCAATAAAGACAGAAAGTAATAATACTGAAATATAAATATTAGGTTGCTGCTGCGATACCAGCGTAATTGAAGCCAATAAAGCTAATTTAACAAAGGTTAGAACGCCTTTAAGCTGAATTAACCACAACTTTGAGCGATAAATTTCTAGTGCCATCATTAAGACACCACTGAACATGGCTAATAACCACCAATTGAGCCATAGTGCTTTATCAAGATGAAAAATAAAACCGCCACTCGATATGGCAACACCTAATATATGTAATGCGCGAATAGCTGTTTTACTTAAACGTTGAATCCAAAAACGAGTTTCAGATAGCTGATGTTGGGCGTGCTTTTGCGGCGATGGTTTAGTCATAATGACATCACTAGTAAGTAGAAAAACTCCACTAGCATAACGTATTTCTTTAAATGGCTAAACCTTATGATTTAAACGCTATAAATTCACTGATCACGCCATCTCTGACTCGATAACATCCCATTCCGGCAGCATATGCCGCTTGGCAACCTAATTCCGTATCTTCAAATACCACACATTGTGCAGGGGGTACTCCAAGTAAACGAGCCGCTTCAATGAAGGTATCTGGTAATGGTTTATGGTGCTTAACATCATTTGCAGTTACAACGGCGTCAAGTAAGGGCAAAATAGCCAATGATGTTAGTATTTCTAAAGCATGATGCCGATAACATCCAGTACCCACCGCAATACGTTTATTCGCTGCTTTTTGTTGCTGCAATACAGAAAATGTAGCAGGAATAATATCGCCCTTATGCTTGATCTCATCAAAATGGCGTAATTTACTCACCACAAGTAACTGTGGATCTGCATCAATGTTATATTTTTTTAATAATGCTATCGCGGTATTAATCGTTGGTGATCCTCCCATTGAATAAAACCAATCGCATTCAAATGGCAATCCAAAATCATGACATGTTTGTTGCCATGCTTTAATATGAGCCGGCATTGAATTAACCAACGTACCGTCCATATCAAAAATAATCCCTTGGTATGCTGATAAATCCATTTGATACTCCTGATATTTACAATTAAAAAGGTACTGTATTACTACATACAGCCGCTAGCGCTAATGCACTCGATTTATACCCTTTATTACTAAATATATTACTATTGATACTTAAGCTCTTACTCTCTAACCATTGTTGATTACTAGAACCATTACCATAAGGAATTCTATATACTGAAAAATAACGATCATTTGCACTAAAAATCAAATTAGCTGATATATGGGTTGTATTATGCAAACGGTTGGAATAATAACTAAACGTTCCCTGACAATCTTTAACAATATAAGACCCATTAATACTACGTACCGCAATATAAGGTTGACGCGTCCCTTCATAATAACGTTGTTGCCATAATCCCGTAGTATTCATTATCATTATTTTATCGGCATTATTCATTGCATCCACATATTCGACTGTAGTGGGTTGCGTTGCGATAACATTTTTCACTTGAGTAGTAATAGGAACAGAGGTTGAAACAAAAGATTGCCGTTGTTGATGCTGCGTTTGATAATACCAAACGCCACCAGCCACCGTTATAATAATCGCTAAAATAATAAAAATTATAATAAAACGATATTTTTTATTCGCCTTTTTAGATAAAGAATTATTATTTCCATCTTCTTCTATTTGATGACGTAATAAAACCAGTTGCTTATTAAGTTGATTATTCGTCACTTGTAATAAGATCAATGTTTGCTGTGTGCTTTTTTCGCCAGCAGAGAATGCATGTTCAACATTTTGCTTATGCTGTTCAAGTAAAGCTTGTAGTTTTTCTTTTTCTTTAACGAGTTCTATTATTTTATTTTTAAAATTTTGACTGTTCTTATCTTCTTGTTTAAATATAATATCAGAGCATAATTTATTGCCACAACCTTTAATTACTTGTTGATAAGCCATATTCAACATTTGCATTAATGCTTGAGACCCACCTTTATCGGGGTGTAACCTAACCGATAATTGTCGATATTTTTTCTTTATTTCTGCTATCGAGCAACTATCATCAGTGCCAAGTAATTCATGAAATGTTGTCATTAATCAAATCATCAAAAGAAGTATACTTTGATTATAAACAACTCCGCTATAACCTGTAAATGATCATCGCTTGCTATGATTCTTTATCATTATTTGACCGAAATTTTCCTGGTGAGCAACCGATATGTTTTTTAAATACTCGAGAAAAATAAGATACATCGTTAAAGCCCGCAGAAGTAGCAACTGATGCGATTTTTTCATGATCAGAACTTAATAACCCACAGGCTAAATCTAGTCGCTTTTGAATAATATACTGTTTTAATGTGACCCCCATCGTAGTATGAAATAACCGAGAAAAATAAGTGGCTGAAAAATCGCATGCTTTCGCTAATTCTTCTTCTCGTAATGGCGCACTAATATCATTATCAATAATAGATAGTGCAGGTAATATTGAACGTTCACGTTGAGATATATCATCATCTATCGTCATATCTTCTTTATGGGTATGCAACCGACTTAAACAACTATCAATTTTTTGTCTATTTGCACTGGCAACTAAAATATCTTCTGCTCCTGCACGCAGTGCAACAACGGCCAATTCAGAATCTAAATCATGATAAACAATCACAATTTTAACAATAGGATAATGTTGTTTAATAATCCTCAATAATTTAAATCCATTTGATTGTGAATTTTCAATTTCAATAAAAATCAATTCATACCCTGTCATTGTTAATAATAATTCATACGGTGATACATCTAAAACATTATGATATTTAACAAGATTATTTTTAACGCTAGTATACTTTTCTTTATAGCAGCAATTAACCCAAATCATATTACCTCCTAACATCAAATTGAACATTTTCATTTATTCGATATTACATATTTAGATATAAAACTTATCTATACTTTCAAAAAACAAGATAATTAAATGCTATTAATAAAGTAATTTAATATTGTGCCATCAGTTGTTCTAAATATTAGATTTCATCGTTTTTTCTCAACAACACAATAAAATACATCTATAATATTGATTAATACTAAAGTCTTATCATTGACACCTTTTTTATATAAAGATGAACTATTAATGCTTTCATTGTGATGCACCTCAAATAACAATAACAAACGGTTATCTAATTTTTATCAATATAGTCAATAATATGGACAGTTTTTATAATTCGATTGAAAAATAAATGGCTTCTTTTTTCACGACAACGCAAGCACTCTCTTTCTGCTCTTTTTTTGCCTATGGCTTACTATCACTAACCAATGTTACTCATGCAGCCGAGCAAGATCCGCCTTATGTTGTTGCAGCTTATTACCCTGATTGGAAAGTCTATACACCTAACCATCCCTATTCTGCTGGAATGATTCCTGCGGAGAAATTAACGCATCTGATCTATGCGTTTCTAGCTATATGCGGACCTGTAGATTCATCTCCAAATAACATCAAAAAAATCATCAAAGCTCAATGTAAAGATAAACCTATTGGCACCGCCATTATTCTCGATGACTATGCAGCATTACAAATAAAGCTTACAGGTGAAACGGCAACTAACGTCAGTTACAAAGGCAATTTTGGTCAATTGAAATTATTATCTGACAAATACCCTCATTTAAGTATTCTACCCAGTTTTGGTGGATGGACACTTTCAGAACCTTTTCATACAGTTGCTGTTAATCCTGCTTATCGACAAACGTTTGTAAACTCGGCAATAGATTTAATTACAAAATATGATTTTTTTGATGGTGTTCAAATTGATTGGGAATATCCAGGTGGTCATGGCCTATCCGGAAAAGGTAAAAATCAAATGGCCCAAGAACGACAAGCTTACAGTCTTTTAATTGCAGAGCTACGCGTTAAATTAAACCATTTAGGAATGAAAAATAACCGTAAATACCAACTTACAGCTGCCATCAATGCCAGTGAAAAAACCTTACCTGGTATTGACTGGCCTAATGTTACAAACAATTTAGATCAACTTTATGTCATGAGCTTTGATTTTTTAGGTAACTGGGATAATGTCGTTGGGCACCATAGTAATTTATACAGCACACCCAACACCCCAAATAACAATTCTGTTGATAATCTAGTTAAAACGCTTATCAATAAGAAAGTTGATAAACATAAAATAATCATTGGCAGTCCTTTTTATGGCCGAGGATGGCAAGGTGTCGAACCAATATCACTGAGTAAACTTGAAAAACTAAAGAGTCAAGGCGGATTAGGTAAAGGCTCTGATATTAAAGATCCTGGATATTTTACTTATAGTGATATCAGTAAATATTTCATGAACAACCCCAAATTAGGTTACCACTATTTCTATGACGAACACGCAGAAGCCGCTGTACTCTATAATCAAAAAAATAAAGAATATATTAGTTTTGAAGACAAACGTTCACTCAAAGCAAAAGCCGATTATGTAAAAAAACACGGCCTTGGTGGCGTATTTGGATGGGAGATCACCTCCGATACTAATAATGAATTAATCTCAGTGCTGGATAACACCTTAAATCCTTAACGACGGTGTATGATTAATCACCATTAGGAATAATACTATAGTAAAAGTGGCTAACTAAATGTGACTTATTTTTATACGGAATATTCCTTTTATTATCAACTGACGCTTATTTTATTTAGCCAGTGCTTTTTTTTTTATTTTTTTGCTGACAATCACATTTTTATCCCCTAACATTGCAAACGAAATGAGTTCCGATGAAGGTAGCAGGAGAGCGGCCATAGACGAATGCCATAACGGCATAACACGTCGGCCCGCCGAAGAAGTAAGCGAAAAACGATATGATCCCATCATATTTTGATTCGTAAATCTTTCAGGCACCACGTTGCAGTAATGCAATAGGTATGGACTGTTATTGGAGGAGCCTCTGGAGAGACTCGTTAAATCGAGCGCCGAAGGAGCAAACCGTAGCATATTACGGTGAAACTCTCAGGCAAAAGGACAGAGGAGATAAGAGCAGCAACAAGAAGCCATTCTGTAACTAACACTTACCTGTTGTTCTATATCTCTTCCTTTGTACGTTGAAGGAGGAATAATGAATCCACTACATGACACAATTTTTAATTTTCTACGCACATTAGACAGCTTAGTTTGGGGACCACCCTTATTAATTTTATTAGTAGGTACTGGTTTATATCTTACGATTCGACTTGGTTTTATCCAGATCCGCTATTTACCGCTCGCATTGCAATATGTGTTTGGTGGTAAAAAAGATCCAGATAGCTCCGGTGAAGGTGATGTATCAAGCTTCGCGGCATTGTGTACTGCTTTATCTGCCACAATAGGTACAGGTAATATTGTTGGTGTTGCAACCGCAATCAAATTAGGTGGCCCCGGCGCGCTATTTTGGATGTGGCTTGCTGCTTTGTTTGGCATGGCAACAAAATATGCAGAATGCTTATTAGCCGTGAAATACCGTGAAATTGATGCCAATGGTCAAATTCTGGGTGGTCCAATGTACTACCTTGAAAAAGGCGTTGGTAGTAAATGGCTTGCTAAACTGTTTGCTATTTTTGCCGTCGGTGTTGCTTGTTTTGGTATAGGTACATTTCCACAAGCGAATGCGATTGTGGAAGCTGCACATATTTCACTGAATGCACCTAAAGAAATTACCGTTGTTATATTAACGCTTTTAGTTGCGACAGTAACATTAGGTGGTATTCAATCGATATCAAAAGTAGCAAGTACGGTTGTACCACTGATGGCTGGCTTTTATATTATGGCCTGCTTAATTGTTTTAGGTACTAATTTTCATGCCCTACCCGCTGCAATTGAAACCGTTATTCACTCAGCTTTTACTGGGCATGCGGCTACGGGTGGTTTTGTAGGTGCCGGAATGATGTTAGCTATTCAATCGGGTATTGCGCGAGGCGTATTCTCTAACGAATCAGGATTAGGCAGTGCGCCAATTGCTGCTGCGGCTGCGCAAACAAATTCATGTGTACGCCAAGGCTTAGTTTCAATGACGGGAACGTTCTTTGATACTATCATCATTTGTACAATGACGGGTTTAACCCTTGTGGTTACTGGTGCATGGACAGGTGATTTTGCTGGCGCAACAATGACAACACATGCCTTTGCTGCTGGTTTGAATTCTGCTTATTATGGCCCATTAATGGTATCCATTGGCTTAATGTTCTTTGCCTTTACTACTATTTTGGGTTGGAACTACTACGGTGAACGCTGTATTACTTATTTATTTGGCGTAAAAGCGATTATGCCTTACAAAGTAGTGTTCTTAGTGCTTATCGCCAGTGGCGCATTCATGCAGTTAGATATGATTTGGGTTATTGCTGATATTGTTAATGGTTTAATGGCGATTCCAAACCTGATTGGTTTAGTGGTATTACGCCATGTTGTTATTGATGAAACTCAACAATACTTTGCAAACCTAAAATCACAGCGTGAAAATAGCGATCCAATCTCAGTAAGCTAATTTATTCGCCTGCAATAAAAAGCCTCAGTTCATCACTTCAAACGTGATACTGAGGCTTTTTTGTTTCTTGTTAATATTAGTACTTATTAAACGGATTCTCGCTTGCCATGAGCGATTCATATTTTATCTTACCCTCTTATCAACCTTTCTTACTTATCCTTCTGTATCGTATTCTCTGGCTCTTCAGTAGCAACACTAAAGTGACATAGTTAATTTGCCCAAATAAATACAGGTGAATGATCTCTTTTCAGTTTGATTTAAATTTATGGCACTTCACTGGCTTAGACCAAAATAAAGAGTACAAATAACGCTGCGATTGATTCAACGATACACCCTGCTCTTCCTGCTCTTCCTGCTCTTCCTGCTCTTCCTGCTCTTCATTATTACACACCAAAAAAAACGGATGCCAATGACTTGATCAGTCGGCACCCGTTTAATTTTATACATCTACTGATGAGATTAACTCATGATTATGCAGCTGTTACTGTCGCTGGTGTATCTTCACCACGCATAACTCGTGTTAGCTTAGGTGCAATAATCATAGTGAAAATTGCAATACCCGCAGTAGAATAACCAATAATACCAAACACATGGCTATATAGCATTAGTGTCTGATGTGGTTCAACAACGTTTGCAGGCGCCGCAGTTAGCGTCGCAACCCAACCCGCAACAACCGCGGCGGTTGCAGATGTTAAGAACCACATACCCATCGCAAAGCCCATCATACGTTGTGGTACAAGTTGAGCAACCATGGCTAAACCAAGGCCAGATACAAACAACTCGCCGATAGATTGGAATCCATAAGAAACAATAAGCCAGTTTGAATCAACAATACCGTCGCTATTGGCAAAATGCGCACCAAGAACTAACACTAAGAATGACAAGCTACATAGCACCATGCCCAATGCAAATTTAAATGGCATAGAGAAACGATCACCATATTTATTATAAATCATCGCAAGTGCTGGACTCGCAATCATGATCCATAATGGGTTAAGTGCTTGGAACTGTTCAGGCGCAACTTTTATACCAAATAAATCATGCGAGATATTATGGATCGCAAAGAAGTTAAGTGACGTTGGCATTTGGAAGTAAAGGACAAAAAATACAACACCTTGTAACATCAGCACAAACGCAACAAACATTTTTGCACGTTCAAGACCTGATGTTGAGAAGAGCTCTTTAAAATACAGCCCTACAATAGTCGTACCAACCACGATTAAGATAGCGTGTGCGTAAAACAGATGTTGTAATAAAACTGAACTAACAAAACTCAGCGCAATAGCACCAATAACAACACCAATATAGTAAGTTTTATTAACTGGCTTCATATCCGGCTTAGAACCGATAGTTTTAACAATATGACCACTAATAAAGAAGTTAATAAGAGTAATAACCAGGCCAGCAGCACTCACACCAAAAGCAAAGTCATAACCAAATCTCTCTGCGATCCATGGTGATAATAGCATTGAGAAAAACGAACCTAGGTTGATAGCCATGTAGTACATTGTAAATGCACCATCTAGACGAGGATCATCTTTGCCATAAACTTTTGCTAATAAGCTTGATGGGTTAGCTTTAAATAAGCCATTACCCATAGTAATAAAGCCCATTGCGATATAAATAAGATCTGAACCACCGTAACCACTGGTCGCAGATAAACCTAATAAGGCATAACCAACAACAAGCACCATAGCGCCTAATCGAATGGTTCTTTTTGTTCCGAGAACTTTATCCCCTACCCAGCCGCCGATAGCAACAGAGCCATATACCAATGCTGAAAAAGCACCAAATAAAGTAAAAGAAGCGGTTTCTGACATACCAAGAATTTTAACCATATAAACAGTTAAAATTGCTTGCATACCGTAGAAACCAAAACGTTCCCAGAATTCAATTGAAAATATCAAATAGAACGGTTTTGGTTGTTTAAATACGTTCCCGTCAGACATATGCTGCTCCTTGAAAGATTTAAGGTAAAACTAATCTAAACACGTATATTTCTTAATGTTATTTCGCCCCAATGTGAAATAACCAGAATAATGACGCTATACCGTTTTATTAGTAATGAATATAAAGTAAAAAGCAGCTACAAATTATAGTTATGCATTTTCTTACATTAAGACTGAAATAAAACAATAAATAAAGACACCGAAAATGGAATATTACATACCACCAATAAAAACAACATTCTAACCTTCTAATAAATATGAAATTACAGCATTAAAATGACGTTAAAATATTATTTTTTAATCATTACCTTTATTTAATTGCAAACACCATAAGATGATAATAATTATCATTACCTAGAGTAATAAAGTACGTAGTTCCTCTCACGCTATTTTATATTGCTATATACTATTATTTAAAAACGAGAATATACGCAATAGACTTAAAATAATTACATTACTTATTTTTACTTGTATAACTCCCCTTAGGATAATTATTCAGTAGAAGTAGTAAGCTAAGCATGATGCTAATAACATTATCACAGGGTTATTTTATGCAATTAATAGCGCAGGGTTGGATTAATATTTGTACATAAACTTATTATACGTTCAGATTCAGTCATTGAGCCTTCCTATTTAAAAGAAAACTATCAGCAATAAAATGCACTTAAATATATTAAGCGTAATTAATCGTCTGTATCGTATTTTCGAGTAAAGCAGTTAATATTAATGGCTAGTGCTTCGCCAATGCACCAATATCTACATAAATACTATTTATTCTTATCTCTATATTCAAAAATGCCCACATCGTAATGCAGGCATTTATATCATTCAATATTACCTATTAACGATAACAGCGTTCACCCCAACGGGCTAAGCCTGCGGTTACTGAGCCAAAATAACTGCCACTTACAATCGGAATATTAGGTAACTGCTGTTCGATACATTGACGTAAAATAGGTGAACGTGCCGTACCACCCGTCATAAAAATAGCATCTGGCATAATTTGACTTTGTGCCATGGCTTCAACAACAAGTTCTCGCATTTTCTCTTTAGGTGTTTCTATCGCTTCAGCCAATTGTTGTGCTGAAATATCCACTTCAAACAAATCTTGCATTAATGCCATATTTACCGCGTAGTGTGCTTGACTAGATAACGCAATTTTTGCTTCTTCTGCATGACGAATAATCTGATAACCAAGTGTCTCATGATAAACATGTATTAATCGTGACAATAATTGTGGATCAGCAGCGTCATGACGCAGCTTTTCTAACGCACGTAAATTAGCATCACCGTAAAACTCAGTCTGTGCTGCAACGTTATTAATCGCAATCGGATTCCAAAACTGATTAAACGGCATATCAATGCCTCGCGCCGTTTTACTGCCTAAACCAAATTGAGGCATAAGTTGTTTAAACGCTAAGTGGATATCAAGGTCATTACCCCCAATACGTTGACCACTATGCGCTAATAAACTAGCGCTACGGTCCGTTAAATGACGGAAATTAGGTCCCATTTGAATTAATGAACAGTCAGTCGTACCACCGCCGATATCAACCACCAGCACCGTTTTATCCGCGGTTAAGGTTGATTCATACTCAAGCCCTGCTGCAACGGGCTCAAACTGAAAGCACACATTTTTAAAGCCTGCTCGTTTAGCCGCTTGTGATAAAATCCCTTCAGCTTGTTGGTTTGCATTCTCGCCACCAATCCCTTGAAAGTTTACCGGCCGCCCGATAACGGTACTGGTAATATCTTGTTGTAAATTTTGTTCCGCAGTACGTTTAATGTTGACCATCATTGCACAAACAAGATCTTCAAAAAAACTAATTTGGCCGTCACGTAAGCCATTGGCACCCAAAAATGATTTTGGTGATTTTACGTAATAAACTTCTTCGGGATCATCAAGATAAAGATCAAGTGCTGCCTGTCCAAACTGTACATCACCCGCAACAACCTCTATATCTTCTTCACGATTAAAAGCAATCGCACGGCGTAAAACTTGCTCACCAACACTGTTTGATGGTGAAACCCCCATAAAGCGATATAGATATTCAGACACAGCTTCTCGTGTCGGTGCACATAAGGTCGACGGAATATATTGATTATTGTTCTCTAACGGTAAAAGTTTAGGCTTACTATCTTCCATCACTGCAACCGAACAATTCGCGGTTCCATAATCAAATCCAATGTACATCGATTAACACTCACATGCGGCAAAAAAGCCGCTAATAATAGCTGATTATAAGATGTAACACACGGAGATATTTATGCTTAATATTAGATAACCTCTCGGTAGCGATAAACGTTTAACATTCGTCCATAAATGAATTAAGTGGCACATTTTTTATGAGTTTTTATCATTTTGTCGATGCATTTATCATAAATTATAGACATAATGGAATAATTCTTATTTATAAAAGTACCGAAACATGAAACGTATTTATCAAGCTTTTTTTGTTCTACTCTTTACCGTTTTTGCATTATCAGGCTGTTCTGATTCAAAAACACCACAAGAAGGTGATCAATACTCAGTGATCCCAACACCGATGCCTGAAATGAAAGGCATCACTGAAATTTTTTCTCTTTCTTGCGGCCATTGTCGTAAAATGGAAAGCATTCTTCCTGAAATCCAGAAATTAACGAATAGCAATATTAAACAAGTTCACGTTATTTTTAATGAAAGTGCTCAAAAAGCTGCCTTTATTTTCTATGCGGCAATGGTACAAACAGATAACAAACCAAGCCACGCATTAGTTGAGCAATTATTTTCGTTTGTACAAGACTCACCAAAAGATATGACAGCAGATCAACGTAAAGCTGCTATTGATAAGATCTTCCATGATAACAAACTAAAAAGCCCTTATGAGCTAACAGAAGCTCAACAAAAAGAAGTCTTTAAGATGTTCCAACAATCAGAAGATATTGTCCGTAACGCAGCGCTAGAATCAGTGCCAGCATTCCTGATTAATGGTAAATACCTTGTAAATACCAGTGCGCATAAAAATCTACAAGATTTAGCTGACACCATTGATTATCTAAAAAATAAACAATAATCATTTAAATATTCAATTATAAATACCTGTTAAATGACAGGTATTTTTTTATCTCTAACCCAATCACCAACAATAACGGGTTTACAATATTAAGCTTTTATAACCGCGTTACCCCAATCTTAATCATCTTTCCATCAATATCAGTCAAACATCACCCTCATCATTCTATTTGCAGTAAATTATTCCAACTCAACCCCATTTCCATAAAAAAGGCATAACATTTATGTCTAATTTGTCGTACAAATATACGCGCGTATTTATATCTTTATAATACACACAAATGGATTTTTAACATTAGCAAGGAGGTGCTTGTTATGAGTGATATTGCTTTATCTATCAGTATATTATCACTGGTAGCCGTACTCGGTTTATGGATGGGAAACTGGCGCATTAAAGGCGTTGGCCTAGGTATTGGTGGCGTATTATTTGGCGGAATTATTGTCGGACATTATACCGAAACAATGGGCGTTACGTTAAATGCACATACCTTACATTTTATTCAAGAATTCGGTTTGATTTTATTTGTCTACACCATTGGTATTCAAGTTGGGCCCGGCTTTTTTGCATCATTACGAAGCTCTGGTTTAAAACTCAATGGCTTTGCTGCACTGGTCGTATTATTAGGCTGTGTTGTTGCTATCTTGCTTTATATCGTTTTTGATGTACCGCTCCCTATCCTTTTGGGAATCTATTCTGGTGCCGTTACAAACACGCCAGCATTAGGTGCTGGACAACAAATTCTATCTGAGCTTGGTGTGTCCGCTGATTTATTAGATATAACGGGTATGGGTTATGCCGTCGCTTATCCTTTTGGTATTTGTGGCATTCTTATTACAATGTGGCTATTACGATTAATATTTAAAGTTAATATTGATAAAGAAGCAATGGTTTACAACTCCAACAGTGGCGATAAAAAAGAAGGCTTACAAACACTCAATGTTGCCGTTCGTAACCCTAACTTAAATGGCCTCACCTTTATTCAAATTCCAGCGATCACCGAAGGCGCAATTATTTGTTCACGCTTAAAGCGAGGTAATCAACTTTCAATACCTAAAGAATCAACCACAATTGAACTTAATGATGTTTTGCACTTAGTGGGTACAAAAGTAGCACTTGAAAAAGCACGACTCGTTATTGGCGATATTGTTGATATCTCCCTTTCAACAAAAGGTACTGATTTACAAGTTGAACGTTTAGTGGTCACGAATGAAATTGTATTAGGCAAAAAAATTCGAGAATTGGAATTAAAAGAAAAATACGATGTGGTGATTTCTCGACTTAACCGAGCCGGTGTTGAATTGGTGCCTAATAGCCAAACATCACTCCAATTTGGTGATATTCTTAATCTTGTTGGTAGTAAAGACGCTATTGCCGCTGTCAGCGGTATGGTGGGAAATGCTGAACAAAAACTCCAACACGTGCAAATGTTACCTATTTTTATTGGCATTGGATTAGGCATTTTATTAGGCTCAATTCCCTTATATCTACCCGGATTTCCTGCGGCGCTAAAACTAGGTCTTGCCGGTGGTCCTTTAATTGTTGCCTTAATACTGGCTCGTATTGGTAGCATTGGTAAACTTTATTGGTTTATGCCACCTAGCGCTAACTTAGCACTACGTGAAATAGGTATTGTCTTATTCTTGGCGGTGGTGGGATTAAAATCAGGCAGTGGTTTCATTGATACTCTAGTCAATGGGGATGGCTTTAGCTGGATGGCTTACGGCGCACTCATTACCTTCATTCCTTTAGTTATTACTGGCTGTATTGCACGTATGTTTGGTGAGCTTAATTACCTTTCTATGTGTGGCATGTTAGCGGGATCAATGACAGATCCACCAGCATTAGCATTTGCAAATGGACTGCATCCAAGTAATGGGGCTGCGGCGCTTTCTTATGCTACCGTTTATCCACTGGTAATGTGTTTGCGTATTTTATCACCGCAAATACTGGCGATCTTACTCTGGATTGGATAATACAAAAACAGCCATTATCGTTAATATTTAGACGATAATGGCTGTTACTTATAACACAATAAACAGCAAACGATTCGACATCGCCTTATTAATCAACAAACACCAAACATGGCATGCCATGGTGATCTATTTTATCGATACCCGTTTTAAATACCGCTTGTAAACGTTCAACCGTCATAACCTGCTCAACCCCACCAAATGCGACACACTGTCCCTGATCTAACAACATCACATTATCGGCTTCACGTAAGGTTCGATTGAGATCATGATTCACCATGACAACTGCAATACCCTGCTGTGCCATTTTTCGAACCAATTGATACATTGTGGCTTCTTGGCCAATATCTAAAGCAGCGGCGGGTTCATCAAGCAATAACAGCGTTGCTTGAGGATTGATCGTTGGCCAAACTTGTAAACATGCAGCAGCAAGTCGTACTCGTTGCCATTCACCACCAGATAACTGTTGAATATTACGAGATAACTTATCTTGAATATCTAACCGCTGACAAATCTCATCTAATGCTATTTGAAATTGCGCCCTATCCACATTGTGCAAAGCAGAGATGGCAAGTGATAAATATTGAAACACGGGAATAGAAAAGCTGGGTTTATCTTGTTGTGATAAATAGCTACGAACATGCGCTAATGATGGTAAATCATAATCCGCCAAATCATTATTCAATAATGTAATGCGTCCTTGATAATCAAACAAACCCGACAAAATGGATAAAACAGTGCTTTTACCACTGCCATTAGGCCCGATAACATGTGTTATTTGCCCTGAATAAAGGGTTAACGACATCGGTAATAATCGTGACACAAAAGCAATATCTTGAGCGGTTAATATTAATTCAGCCGTTGAACTGTCACTTTTTTCAAACATTATTGCCATTATTTAATCCAACTGCGAACGCATCAGCATCCAAATAAACACGGGGGCACCCAATGATGTTGTCACAACACCAATAGGCAAGTCAGCATCTGCTAATAAAACCCGCGATAAGGTGTCAGCTAATACTAATAATATTCCGCCACAAATAGCAGAAAGAGGCAGTAAATATCGATTTTCAGTACCAAATTGTAACCGTAATAAGTGCGGGACAACTAAACCAACAAACCCAATCACCCCAGCAAGTGCCACCGAACAGCCAACCAATAGCGAGATCATCAAAATCAACAACCACCGAATACGCCTAACATCGACCCCTAATTGACGCGCCGCCACATCACCCAGCATCATCACATCCAATGATTTACCTTGCATACAAAGCACAATCAATACGGGCACAATCACAAATAAGAGTGACAATTGCTCCCAACTCACACCACCGACACTGCCCATCAACCAATACATCAATTGACGCATACTTAAATCATCGCTGAAATAAAATGCCCATGTCACCACAGCCCCCGATAAAATACCAAGCGCAACACCAATTAATAATAAGCGTGCCATAGAGACTTTTTGGCGCCGAGAAAATCCGACTAAAATAAGAGTAAACAATAATGCGCCAGCCATCGCCGCGATCATGGTAATAAAAGGCGTCGGTGTAATAGGAACAAAAAACAATAACAACACCACCGCGAGGCTCGCACCGCCTGAGATACCTAACACACCAGGTTCTGCTAATGGATTACCCAATAATACTTGTAATACCGCCCCTGAACTTGCCAATGCCGCACCAACAATTAAAGCTGCTAATACGCGAGGTATGCGTAATTGTAATAATAATTGTTGCTCAAGCGCGCCATTCGGAGCCCAAGGTAAAATCCAAATCTCACCAACGGCAACAGCAAACACACAAATAGCAACCAATAATAACGATGAGACAATTAAGCAAGTACGCCATCGTCGTTGCTGTCGGTATAATAATTCATTTAACAACATCACTATTTATTACACCCAAAGAGTAAAACCAAACACAATACATTGCCGTTATTATAATGCAAACAAACACGGAAAAAAGTTAAGAATTAAAGATAGTTATCAATATGATGCGTTAGTAATATCACAAACTCGCACTTGCTCATCAAAGATCAAATTGGCTTTTTTTACCATTAACGCTGCTCGTTGCCCAAGCATGACATGTCGATTAGGGAAAACAACCGCCTCGCCACCAACACTGGCGCTATACGTTTGACGTCCATCCACGGCAAATTCATCACCTTCGGCAAAAAAAGTAAAATTGGCAACATCATCATTAAAGGTAAAATAAAATTCAGGCTGTTGTTTAGTAATAGTACGGCTAACTTGATATACCTCAACTTCACTGGTCCAAATAATCGGTAAAGCGACATCCGTAATTAATTGCAACATTGCATCTCTGAAAGGTGCTAATAAAGTAAAATCGTTATGTCCTATCTTACCCACTCGCCCAAGCTCTATCGTTAGGGCTTGCGCGCCATGATACTCCGCACTATACCAAGCAAAAGTTGGTGACGGAGTGTTAGACAATAAAACAGCATTTAATTTTGCATGATGAATAAAACTAAATAATTTATTACTGCGGGTCTGCTTATCGGTATAAGGGCTAATAGCAAAGGTATCATGCTGTGAAGGACGAATAGCACAATGTAAGTCGAGATGCCATCGCTCTGGTTTTATAGCAATAGAAGCACCATAGAAGCTGTTAATGGCTAATTGCAGCGCATTAGCAATCCGACATTCATTATTTCGTTCGGAATTTCTCACTTGAAATAAGCGATTCATATTTTCAGTCATAAATCGTTGTTGATAATTAACCGCCTCAGGGTGGGCGATAATTAACAATAAACGGTGTGTCGGTTGAATATGCCCCAGTACAATACTTGATGCAACGTGTTGAATCAGTTCTATTGGCGAGGTTTCATCACCGTGGATACCAGAGGACAATACAATATCTTTTGCATCACAAGATAAGTCTCTTGGCGTAATTTGCAATACACCACGATATAACAGCTGACAATGTAGCCCAGAATCTAATGTCCATTCTTCCGCTACAAATGGTTGTGAGAAATCACAAGTCGCCTCTAAAAACCGCCCTTGTTTTATTTGCTCTATTAACGTCATGTCGCAACTTCCTTGTTAATATACCTATCTCTAAATATAGCCGTCCTATACATATAATCGTAAAAATAAGCGAATAAAAAACCCAAGTAAAAATACATTTACTTGGGTTTCGGTTCGGATCAGCAAACTTGTGAAAGATTTATTTATTAACTTCTAAACTTTCGACACGTGCCTTAAGTTTCTGACCAGGACGGAATGTAACGACACGGCGTGCAGAGATAGGAATATCTTCCCCCGTTTTAGGATTTCTTCCAGGTCTCTCATTTTTGTCACGCAAATCAAAATTACCAAAACCTGATAATTTAACTTGCTCACCATTTTCTAGAGCCTTCCTAACTTCTTCAAAGAAGACTTCCACCGTATCCTTGGCGTCCCGTTTGCTTAATCCAACATTTTCAAACAGGTTCTCAGCCAAATCGGCTTTTGTGAGCGCCATAGATAACTCCCTCAAGACTATGTTGAATAAATAGTGTTCATACCTAACTAATAAAAAGTATGCCACTGTGAATAAGGTATATGTTAATTAGAGATGTAATTTTAAACTTCAAAAACTACGGGACTATATTATCCCTCTCACTGTTAACTAGACTCAGTCTAAGCCAACTCGCTGATTTTCGCCAACTTTTTTACGTTAACTTCATGTCAAATAACACCATTTTAGTTGCTAAATTTTACTATATCAATGCATCAAGTTGATCTTACTCTTGCACTAAGCAGCGTTAAATCACTAAAGAATCAACAATTTACAGTTTAAAACTCTACCTGATGGCGTTCAAATAGAAAATATAACTATTTATCAAGCTGTTATTATTTTTTAGATCTAGATCAAAAAAAAGCAGCCCCTAAAGGCTGCTTTTCGAAAACAAAGACTTAAATTTAATTATGATGTTTTTTTAATCACGTAGTGATGCATCAAATTTTTCAGCCAATGCATTAACAATACTTTCTACTGCCGCTGCAATATCTGCTTCTTCTAATGTACGTTCAGTTGATTGCAATGTTAGCGCAATCGCAAGACTCTTCTGACCGTCATCAACACCTTTACCAGTGTAAACATCAAACAGATTAACCGCTCTTAATAGCTCACCGCCATTATCACGACATGCTGCAATAATATCATTCGCTGCAACATCATCATTAATCACAACGGCAATATCGCGACGGTTAGCAGGGAACTTAGACAGTGCTACAGCTTCTGGTAAGTCACGCTTATTAATAGCATCCCATTCAACTTCAAACGCAATAGTACGGCCATTAAGACCAAACTTACGCTCAAGCTCAGGGTGAACAGTACCAATAAAGCCAACTTCACGCTCAGTTTCAAGACCAGCATCAACAACAATCGCAGCTGTTTGACCAGGATGAAGTGCTGGGTGCTTAGCCGCTTTAAAGCTGTAGCTGTCTTTTGCTGTTAGCTCAAGAACCGCTTCTAAGTCACCTTTCAGATCAAAGAAATCAACAGTGTTAGTTTCAATGTCCCAATGCTCATCACTACGAGTACCCGCAATCACACCTGCAAGCATCATATCTTGACGCATGCCATTCTCAGCATTTTGATCAGGTACAAAACGTAAGCCAGCTTCAAATAAACGCACACGTGGCTGTTGACGCTTCTGGTTGAACACTACTGTATTTAGTAGACCAGTCCATAAGCTTAAACGCATTGCCGACATATCTGCAGAGATAGGGAAAGGCAGAACCAATGGCTCAATATCAGGCACAATCAGTTTTTGTTGTTCTGGCTCAACAAAACTGTATGTGATGGCTTCTTGGAAACCACGATCGACTAATAAGTTACGTACACGTTTCAGCGGTAAATTCGCTTCTTTGTGTAAGTTCATGCTTAGCGCTGCAACAGGCGATTGATTAGGGATGTTGTTATAACCGAAGATACGGCCCACTTCTTCCACTAAATCTTCTTCGATTGCCATGTCAAAACGCCATGCAGGTGCCGTTGCTTTCCAGCCAGCATCTGTTGTTTCAACATCACAGCCAAGACGCGTTAGGATTTCGACTACTTCTTCAGAAGCAATTGAATGGCCTAATAGACGATCAAGTTTAGAACGACGTAATTCAATTGTTGCCGCTTTTGGTAAATCAGCTTCTGATTCAGCTTCAACGATTGGCGCAACTTCACCACCACAAATTTCAACAAGAAGTGCAGTCGCACGCTCCATTGCTTTCATTTGTAGTGTTGCATCTACACCACGTTCAAAACGGTGTGAAGAGTCTGTGTGTAGACCATAGCTACGTGCACGACCACGAATTGCATCAGGTGCAAAGAATGCACACTCAAGCAATACATCTTTAGTCTCAGCGTTAACACCAGAGAATTGACCACCAAAGATACCTGCAATTGCAAGCGCTTGGGTGTTATCAGCAATAACCAGTGTGTTACTGTTTAATTCAGCTTCGTTACCGTCAAGAAGAGTAAGCTTTTCGCCCTGCTCTGCCATACGAACTACAATACCACCATCAATCTTAGCAAGATCGAAAGCGTGCATTGGCTGACCCATTTCAAGCAATACGTAGTTAGTAATATCTACGATTGCATCAATTGAGCGAGTACCACAACGGCGTAATTTTTCTTGCATCCATAATGGTGTTTCAGCTTGCGCATTAACATTACGAACGATACGGCCAAGGTAACGTGGACATGCAGCAGGAACGTTAACCTCAATTGACATTGTATCAGCCGCTGTTGGCTCAACAATATCAAACTGTGGTTCTGTTACTTCAGCGCGGTTAAGAACACCCACTTCACGAGCAAGACCAGCAATGCTTAGACAATCAGCACGGTTAGCCGTTAGGTCAACATCGATAGTTACATCGTTAAGACCTAAGAATTCGCGGAAATCAGTACCTAGTACTGCATCTGCTGCTAATTCCATGATGCCATCAGACTCAATATCAATACCTAGTTCAGTAAATGAACAAAGCATGCCGTGAGAAGGTTGACCGCGTAATTTTGCCTTCTTGATTTTGAAATCACCAGGAAGAACAGCACCAACAGTCGCAACCGCAACCTTGATACCTTGACGGCAGTTTGACGCGCCACAAACGATGTCTAGTAGCTCTTCAGCACCAATATCAACTTTTGTTACACGTAGTTTGTCAGCATCTGGGTGTGGCGCACACTCAACAACCTGACCCACTTTAACGCCAGTGAATTCACCAGCAACTGCATCAATACCATCAACTTCCAAACCAGCCATTGTGATTTGGTGAGCTAGTTCTTCGCTGTTTACTGCAGGATTAACCCACTCGCGTAGCCAAGATTCAGAGAATTTCATAGATTTCTAGCCCCTAGTGCTTACTTGAACTGTTTTAGGAAACGTAAGTCGTTCTCAAAGAACGCACGTAAATCATTAACGCCGTAACGAAGCATTGTAAGACGTTCAACGCCCATACCAAATGCAAAGCCTGAATATTTTTCAGGATCGATGTTAACTGAACGAAGTACATTAGGGTGAACCATACCGCAGCCCAAAACCTCTAACCACTTACCGTTCTTACCTTTAACGTCAACTTCAGCAGAAGGTTCTGTGAATGGGAAGAATGAAGGACGGAAACGTACTTCAACTTCTTCTTCAAAGAAATTACAAAGGAAATCGTGAAGAATACCTTTCAACTGGGCAAAGTTTACATTTTCATCAACTAACATACCTTCCACTTGGTGGAACATTGGTGTGTGAGTTTGATCGTAATCATTACGGTATACACGACCCGGCGCAATAAAGCGGAAAGGCGGTTGACCGTGTTCCATGGTACGGATCTGAACACCAGAAGTATGCGTACGTAGCATTAAATCTGGGTTAAAGAAAAACGTATCGTGATCAGTACGTGCAGGGTGATCTTCTGCAATATTCAATGCATCGAAGTTGTGGAAAGCATCTTCAATTTCAGGACCCGCTTCAGTTGTAAAACCAAGCTCACCAAAGAAACTTTCAATACGTTCAATGGTACGTGTCACTGGGTGAAGACCACCATTTTCAATACGGCGACCCGGTAAAGAAACATCAACAGTCTCAGCCGCAAGCTTAGCTTCAAGCTCAGCGCGTTGTAGACCGTCTTTACGCTCAACAAGTAATGTTTGTACTACTTGTTTCGCTTTATTGATTTCTTGACCAGCAGTGCGACGCTCTTCTGGTGGTAATTTACCTAGGGCTTGTAGTTGAAGAGTTAAATGACCCTTCTTGCCTAGAAATTGAACTCGAACTTCGTCCAGAGCGACTGATGAATCAGCCTGCTCAATAGCTGCCGTTGCGTTGGCAATAATCTCGTCTAGATGTTGCATCGTATCCTCATCCACCCACAGGTGGCGTCCTTAAGGGAGATATAAAATCGCATAACGATACATATTAAAGAAAGCAGCGTCTAAATCCAAATTGAATCGTAATAAAACAGTAAGTTTGGACGAAAAAAAAACGTCTTTGGCTATTAAAATATGAAATTGTGCTTTTTCAGTACACTAAAAGTAATTTCCAGTAGACTATAAAACAAATTTCGCACTCCTATATTCCATTTTTCTCTCTTTCTAAACCAAGCCAAAAAAAGTAAATTTCAGCTATATTTATTTTGGAATAATTATCATGAACACCCAATCTTTTTCAGCCCTAATCAAAATGAGCATGTTTGCATCCCTACTCTGCTTTGGGCTAGTCATCCTCGGTAATTATGGGATGTTCTCAAGCATGCCAGTTGAAATGAAAGACAACTTAAGTAATCAAATGCACATTGATTATATTCATCTTATTTACTACGTTGGATTCAATTTTATCTTTGTTGGATTTCTTGCTTATTTATTAGTCGGCCTTAAACACTCACAACAACAAATGAAAGCATATTTGGCGCAGCATTAATCGTTTAGCCCATTTAATTCTTAAGCCATAGCAGACTCCATTGTCATCGAACAATAATAATGGGATCTGTTATGCGATCAAAATCACCTACATTTAAGATATTTTTTATCAATTTTGTTTTAAAATTACTCTTTTCAGTGTAACTTATGATCAAAATCAATGTTAGGACCCGATAATGAATACTCAAGATCTTGCAGCTCTCTCTAAAATATCAACTATCGCAGCAATTCTTTGTACTGCCCTACTGTTACTTGGTAACTATAACCTTGCATCAGCAATGCCAATTGCTCCTGAAGATGGCTTCAATTTTATTAATCTTGTGTTCTTTATGGGTTTCAATACGTTATTTGTTACTTTCCTAGCGTTCTTACTTAAAACGCTCGCAACAGCAAATAAAAAGCGTAATCAACGTTATGCCCGTGCATAATCGTTAAGCCATCGATTCTATTTTAAAAACCAGTTATTCTACTGTATGAATAACTGGTTTTTTTATATCTTTAATTCCCTTACCCAGCCATACCACAGCTACATGCTAACCAAACATCCCCTGTTGTGATTTATTTATATTGAAAATTAGGCGTAATATTCAGCCACTAATTTACGTAACTATGTTAAAACAATTCATTGCACAAATTAAACTCAATTCAATAAAATAAAAATACATATAAGTAATTAAATTACAGGGATAATAAACCATGAACATTGAAGTAATGCCTATAACTGCCAATTTTGATATAGAACTTTGTAAAATAATTAAACACGTTGGCGCGGAGTTTGGTGCTGTAGGTGAAGGATTTGGTCCATCAGATGCTGAGGTTTTAAATATGAGCCGCTTTTATCACGATGGTGTCAGTAGTTTATATTTAATCGCATTAGTCGATGGAGAACTTGTGGGTGGATGTGGTATTGCCCCCTTCAATAACAGTAAAACAACGTGTGAATTAAAAAAATTGTTTCTGTTACCTAATGGACGTCAGCTAGGGCTAGGGAAAAAACTCTCACTGCAATGTTTAGAGTATGCAAAAGACAAAGGCTTTGAAGAATGTTATCTCGATACTCTTGCTAGCATGCATTCTGTGGTATTTTTATATGAAAGATTGGGATTTACCCACCTAAAAAAACCATTAACAGGGACTCAACATAGTGGCTGTGATGTTTGGATGTTAAAAAAACTTTAGAAAAAACATAATGTTCAGAAACGAAAAAAGGAGAGCCGAGGCTCTCCTTTCAATATAAACTAGACTGATAAATTACAGTGCAGCTTTTGCCTTTTCCACAAGAACAGTGAAAGTAGCTTTGTCAAATACAGCGATATCAGAAAGGATCTTACGATCGATTTCGATAGACGCTTTCTTAAGACCGTTGATTAGACGGCTGTAAGACATACCATTTTGACGTGCCGCAGCATTGATACGAGCAATCCAAAGTTGACGGAAAGTACGTTTCTTCTGACGACGGTCACGGTAAGCATATTGACCAGCTTTAGTAACAGCTTGGAAAGCTACGCGGTAAACACGTGAACGTGCTCCGTAATAACCTTTAGCTTGTTTAAGAACTTTCTTGTGACGTGCACGCGCTTGTACACCACGTTTTACGCGAGGCATAGGAGACTCCTAACTAAAATTAAAAAATATAAAACTAAAAACTAAAAACGATTAAACGATTAAACGATTAAACGATTAAACGATTAAGCGAACGGAAGCATACGAGCAACTGCAGCCACTTCACAACGAGGAAGGATTGCATTTGGACGAAGCTGACGTTTGTTCTTAGTAGTACGTTTAGTCAGGATGTGACGCTTAGTAGCGTGCTTAAATTTAAAGCCACCAGCTGTTTTTTTGAAGCGCTTAGCAGCGCCACGATTTGTTTTCATCTTTGGCATGAGATGATAACTCCGCATTGTTGATAGTTAATAATCATAGTAATAGGGCGAACAAAAAGTGCTACTAAAAGCAGCACTTTTTAGCTACTTGAATGCCGTTATTACTTCTTTTTTGGGGCAAGCATCATGGTCATTTGACGACCTTCTACACGATTAGGGAAACTTTCACAGACCGCAATCTCTTCAAGTTCTGCCTTAATACGATTAAGAAGTTCAATACCAATGCCTTGGTGGGCCATTTCACGACCACGGAAACGTAGTGTGACTTTGCCCTTGTTGCCCTCTTCTAAAAAGCGACTCAGGTTGCGTAGTTTTACCTGATAATCGCCTTCGTCTGTACCAGGTCGGAATTTAACTTCCTTAATCTGGATTTGTTTTTGGTTTTTCTTTTGCTCTTTAGCAGCCTTGCTCTTCTCGAACAGGTACTTGCCATAGTCCATCACACGACAAACTGGTGGCTCGGCATTAGGGCTAATTTCAACTAGATCCACACCAGCATCAAGAGCAACATTCATTGCTTCATCAAATGAAACAACACCAACTGATTCGCCATCAAGGCCAGTTAGGCGAACTTCACGTACGCCACGAATTTCTTCATTTAGGCGATGCGCGTTTTGCTTAACTGGTGCCTGGGTTCTTTTTCCGCCTTTAATACCTTATTCCTCCACAATATTGAGCTTACGACTGCTAATTTCTTCCTGCATAAATGCAACAAGTTCATCAATCTTAAATTTACCCAAATCTTTACCCTTGCGAGTACGAACTGCTACTACGCCTGCTTCGACTTCTTTGTCACCACAAACGAGCATGAAAGGCACTCGCTTCAAAGTATGTTCGCGGATTTTAAAGCCAATCTTCTCATTTCTCAAGTCCGCATTGACTCTAATTCCACTTTTTTTCAATTTTTCTACAATTTCTTGCACATATTCTGCTTGAGAGTCAGTAATATTCATCACAACAGCTTGCTGAGGTGCCAACCACGTAGGGAAGAAACCAGCATAATCTTCGATAAGAATACCGATGAAGCGCTCTAGTGAACCAAGAATTGCACGGTGAATCATAACCGGTGTATGGCGTTCGTTGTCTTCACCTACATATGTAGCGCCTAAACGCTCAGGTAATGCGAAGTCAAGTTGAACAGTACCACACTGCCATGCGCGATCAAGGCAATCGTGAAGTGTAAACTCGATCTTAGGACCGTAGAATGCACCTTCACCCTCTTGAATTTCAAATGGAATTTCCATTGATTCAAGCGCGGTAACTAAATCGGCTTCAGCTTTGTCCCACATTGCATCAGAACCCACACGTTTTTCAGGACGAGTAGATAATTTAACAACAATGTTATCAAAACCAAATGTCTTGTAAGTATCATACACCATTTCGATGCAAGATGTAACTTCTTGTTGTACTTGTGCTTCTGTACAAAAAATATGCGCATCATCTTGGGTGAAACCACGTACACGCATAATGCCGTGAAGTGAACCAGAAGGCTCATTACGGTGACAAGAACCAAACTCAGCCATACGCAGTGGTAAATCACGGTATGACTTAAGGCCTTGGTTAAAGATCTGTACGTGACCAGGACAGTTCATTGGCTTAATTGCGTATTCACGGTTCTCTGAACTTGTTGTGAACATTGCCTCAGCGTACTTATCCCAGTGACCAGAACGTTCCCAAAGCACACGGTCCATCATTAATGGGCCTTTTACTTCTTGGTAATCATATTCGTTCAATTTTTCACGAACAAATACTTCTAGCTCACGGAAGATAGTCCAACCGTTATGATGCCAGAATACCATACCTGGTGCTTCTTGCTGCATGTGGAATAGATCAAGTTGCTTACCAATCTTACGGTGGTCACGTTTTGCAGCTTCTTCTAGACGCGTTATATGCGCTTTCAGTGCTTTCTTATCGTGGAATGCAGTACCGTAGATACGTTGCAGCATCTTGTTATCACTATTACCACGCCAGTATGCACCAGCAACGCTTAATAGCTTGAAGTTTTGACAGAAACCCATGTGTGGTACGTGAGGACCACGACACATGTCAACGTATTCTTCATGATGGTATAAACCTGGACGATCGTCGCGAGCAACGTTTTCATCTAGGATTTCAATCTTATATGTTTCGCCACGTGCATCAAACGCATCACGCGCTTCTTGCCAGCTTACATTTTTCTTCACGACTTGATATTTAGTTTTCGCTAATTCAAGCATGCGCTTTTCAATAACATCAAGATCTTCTTGTGTTAAAGATTGCTCAAGATCGATATCGTAATAAAAACCGTTGTCAATCGTAGGACCGATCGCCATTTTTGCATCAGGGTACAATTGCTTAAGTGCATGACCTAGCAAGTGTGCGCATGAGTGACGAACGATTTCAAGACCATCAACATCATCTTTTGCTGTGATGATTTCTAGGCTTGCATCATTTTCAATAAGATCACAAGCATCAACGCGAACACCATCAACACGTCCAGCAATAGTTGCTTTCGCAAGACCGGGACCAATTGAAAGTGCAACGTCCATTGTTGATACAGCATCGTCAAATTGACGTTGACTACCGTCAGGAAGAGTAATAACAGGCATTTAAATATCCTTAAACAGTGGTGCCACACACCAAGTAGCACATGTTGAGTTAATAAAGCTTTTAGAGAAGCTTTTTAAAGAAAAAAATATTTTTACCTTGATGCCGCAATACAGAGCTACACGCTAAGATAAAAATAGGGGAACACTATACAAACGGTAACAAGATATTGCAAAGAATCCCCCTGCTTTTTTATGTTTTCTATTTAACTAAGGCGTAATTCACTACATATAATTTTTCAATACCCGGATAGATATCGTGAATAACGGCTTTTAAATCAGTTAATGTCATATTCTCTTGTTGTGCATGGAAATCATTAAGATCATTAAATGCAATCGGTTCCACTGTTAAAATATTTAAACGACAAAACCAACGCCCCTCTTCATATGTTGAAACATCAACTGTCGTACCGGGTACATAATAACTTTCAGCTTCATCACGAATAGTAATCGTTTTTTTACCTGACAAAATGTCACTTTCAAAACGTGAGAAAAATGTCATTTCCGTCGGAACTATAGTAGTGCTCATGATGGTGTCCTTTATTACCGAATAAATTTTCGGCTAGAGTAACCGCAAATATTGAAAAGTAAATGGACAATAACAAAGAAATAAAAATATTATAACGCGAATAATGATACTTCATTTTTAATATTAAAAATAATATATACTTTATTTTCAACAACCTACAACTTAGCGTTTTATCAATACCTTAAAACAGCATCAACTTCACAGATATATCTAAATAAAATGAACTAAGATGTTGATAGACAAGTTTTATCTAGTCCAATTTAATGCGTGGAGGATGCTATGTGGCAGGCTATTTCTCACCAATTGTCGGAAGTACTTGGTCGACAGTTCAAAATAAATGAACGTGAAACTCTTCAAGGTGGAGATGTTAACCAATGCTATTGTATTGGTGATGACGAACAGCGGTTTTTTATTAAACTTAATGATAAAGACCAACTTGCTGTTTTTGAAACAGAAGCAGAAAGTTTACGTATCCTCAATGAAGCAAACTGTGTCCAAGTTCCACAACTCTTTCATCTTGGCACTTGCCGTGACAAATCCTTCCTTATCTTAAATTACCTTCCCACTAAAACCATTGATGACGACGCAGGCTACAAACTCGGCCAACAACTGGCTCAACTGCATTTATGGGGTGAGCAAATTGAATTTGGCTTCGATTTTGATAATTACATTGGTCTAACACCCCAACCCAATAAATGGCGTCGCCGCTGGGATAAATTTTTTGCTGAGCAACGTATTGAATGGCAACTACAACTTTGTGCAGAAAAAGGACTTCATTTCGGTGATATTGACACCATCACCGCCAATGTCGCTCAACGTTTGAGCAATCATCAGCCAAAGCCGTCATTACTCCACGGTGACTTATGGCATGGCAATACTGCATTAACCGTCTCTGGACCAATCATTTTTGATCCTGCCACTTACTGGGGAGATCGTGAATGTGATGTTGCCATGACAGAACTATTTGGTGGTTTTCCCGCAAGTTTCTATAAAGGCTACCAATCTGTCTACCCTTTAGAAGAAGGTTATCAAGAACGTAAAGACCTTTATAATCTTTATCATATTCTTAATCACTGCAATCTCTTTGGTGGCGAATATATGGGGCAAGCACAACATATTATTGCCAAGCTTATGTTATGGGATGAATAACGTTTCTTGTTTATTGACTCGCCGTACACCAACGCTATCGCCACTCGGTGTTGGTGTGCTGTGAGTTGATATACCATAGCAATAGCACGAGTATTCGCAAAATTGATAACTACCAACTAGGATCAATAATAATATACGACACGATATATCAAACCATGCCTCTAATGTCTGTATATAAGGATCTATTATGCACAAATACTCAATGCAAAATGTTAATTGCCCCCATTGCGGTCATACCATTAATATCACCCTTGATGCGAGTGCTGGAAGTCAAAATTTTTATGATGATTGCTCTATCTGTTGTAATCCGATTCATTTAACCATGGAAGTTGATGAATTACATAAAACCATTAATCTCTTTGTTGATGCTGATGATGAGCAAATATTTTAATCTTTTTGTTTAGCGGCCATCACACGCTCAACGGTATCCACAATAGCTTGTGTTTGTGGATCGATTTCAATATTAATCACATCATTTACAGTACGATTTTTAAGATTGGTTCGGTGTAATGTTTCAGGAATCAAATTAACATTAAAACTCGCACCTTTGACCTCACCAATGGTTAAACTGATACCATCAATACCAATATATCCTTTTGCAAAAATGTATTTCATTAATTGCGACGGTACAGAAAACCATACTTGATGATTATTTTCAGAGATATTCACGGCACAAACACGAGCCGTTGCCATAATATGGCCAGACATCGCATGACCACCTATTTCATCGCCAAACTTTGCTGCCCGCTCAATATTGACATAATCCCCTTCAATGAGTAGACCCAAATTGGTCACATTTAAGGTTTCTTGCATTAAATCAAACGAAACTAATTGTTGTTCAATGTGAGTTACGGTTAAGCAACAACCATTGTGCGCCACAGAAGCGCCCAATGTTAACCCTTGTGTTAATTCATGAGATAACCGAATAGTGTGTGTTTGAAAATTCTTTTGTTTATGAATTTTCACTACTTGTGCCGTGTCTTGTATAATTCCAGTAAACATATTGAACCTTTTATACCGAGTTAACTTAACTGACCTATTATTAAGATCTTGGAATGTCGCAATATCCTATTTAAGAATACTTTCTTATTTAATAAAATAACAATTTATACAATATTTTTATCAATTGTTATTTTTTGACATTAAGGTGACACTTTACAATACGATAAGCGTATTACTTGTATGACAATAATCGTTGGCTTACTGAAGCTGCTTTTTCCTTATTTATTACACCTAGCCAATAAAAATATGCATTGAAAGGTACACTATGACTGCTGATGCCTCATCGACTGTTTCACCGTCTTCACAGCAACACCGCCCTATTTTACGAATACTGCTTATCGGCTTATTAATAGTGCTATCTGGATATTATATCTGGGTACTTTACAAAGCAATAACACCTAATGTCAGCCTTGCTTATAAGGCTTATTATATAAAAAATCAGACATTATATTGGCAACCCAAGCAACCTAATCTGACTTTAGCAATACCCAGTAATTTAAATGTTACTAACAATATCCCTAATTTATCCCGTGCTGGCTGGAGCTTTGATACTGACAACAAGATGCGCGAGCTAACGCAGCAAGGTGGCTTATATTTTACGCTATCTGCAACCCCAACAGATAACATAACAATTACGTTTACCTTAGCAAAAGCACAGCAACCAATAAAACCGCTTACGTTTATTTTTAATCATCATCAAGGCACGTTATTACCACAAGATCAGGGTAAAACGCTTATTGCTCAATTACCTAAACAACAGTTTTTACCAACATCACAGCAATTACAAGCCTTTATATTAACAACGCCAACAGCACTACAAGTGACGACAATTAACCTCACAACAGCAAACGTAAATACCTTATCTTTGTCACATAAAACTGACCATATTAAACCAACCATTGGGAACGAAAAATGAATCAAAAACCAAACCCACTTGATTATCGTTTATCGCTTATTGTGCCAGTTTACAATGAAGAAGTGGCTATTGAACCCTTCTTAAATGCGATTAATGACAAGCTCAGTAGTATTCGATCACACATTGACATTGTGTTTATTAATGACGGCAGTAAAGATAATACCCAACATGTTATTGATAAAATGATAAAACAAGATTCAAGCATCTCATTAGTCAATTTTTCGCGTAACTTTGGTAAAGAAGCGGCCATGACGGCAGGTTTAGATTATGTTCAAGGTGATGCTGCCGTCATTATGGATGTTGATTTACAAGATCCACCTGAAGTGATCCTTGAGTTTGTCGATCTATGGCTTACTGGTGACTATGACACTATTTATGGTGTACGTGTCGATCGCTCACAAGATACCTATACCAAGCGATTAACCGCTGGCGGGTTCTACCGTTTCTTTAATTTCTTATCTGCTGAAACAACACTGCCTGAAAATGCAGGTGACTTTAGATTAATTAATCGCTGCGTCATTGAAACGGTTAAACAATTACCAGAACGTAATCGTTTTATGAAAGGCTTATTAGCGTGGTCATCTTTACGTGCTACTGGCGTTAATTTCCAACGACCTGAACGTCTTGTTGGTGATACCAAATTTAATTATTGGAAATTGTGGAATTTCGCCATGGATGGCATTACCAGTTTTACCGCATGGCCTTTGCGTGTATGGGGCTTTGTTGGTTTTGGTATCTCCTTTTTATCTTTCCTCTTTTTAATGTATATCGTCATTAGCGCGTTATGTTTTGGTGTCCACACACCAGGTTATGCCTCTACTATCTCAGTGGTACTTTTTTTAGGCGGGATCCAATTAATTTCATTAGGGGTTATCGGTGGTTATGTCAGCCGTATTTATACTGAGCTGAAGCATCGACCAATTTATTTAGTAGAAGATGTATACGGTAACTATAAAAACAATCCCACACCACCTGAGCCAAAACAGAGCCCTTTAACAACGTTGAACAAGTCTAGCAATCATTATGAATGAGTCTTTTCTAAAACATTTTTGGCAGCTTAACCGTTTTGCCCTTGTTGGATTATTAGCCACTGCCGTACATTTATCAGTGGTACGGTTATACTTTTTCCAAATAGCACATCCGTCTGAATATATCGCTAATATCTTCGGGTTTAGTATCGCTTTTTTAGTCTCCTATTTTGGTCATCGCCATTTTACCTTTGCTCAAAAAGGCTCATTTTTTAAATTTTTAGCGGTATCTTTATTTGGTTTTTTAATCAATAACATTATCTTGGTGACATTGTTACAAACAGCTCATGTAAAAGGTTGGATTGCGGTGACAATTTCAACGTTATGTGTGCCAATCATTACTTTTATTTTATCGAAATTCTGGGTCTTTAAATGAATCCCCTATCGCTTACGGACATTCGTCTCACTCGTAAAGACTGGTTAAACCTGATCTTTGCTGTCATCGTTAGTCGTGTTGTTATCTACGCTCTTGGTCTTTGGGGCGTTAATATGTTCATGACAGGACATTATGCCGAACAACCATTATTACAAACCGTATGTCGTTTTGACTGTGTATGGTTTTATCGCATTATTGATAATGGTTATGATCTTGTTCCACAATGGCTTGGTCAAAAAAATGCCGCCAATTGGGCATTTATGCCATTACAGCCCTTGCTCGGGTGGGTATTCTCACACTTAACTACCTTTGAAGATCCCATTAATAATTATCGCTTTGGGTTAGCATTTGCGTCTAACCTTGCGTTTTTATTTAGTATCCCCATGGTACTAATGGTACTAAAGCAACTAAAAATCAGTGCTCTAACATGTTCTACCATGGTGTGGATATTGTGTTTTTCACCTTATACGGTTTATTCCTCTGCCGGTTATACCGAACCACTATTTATTGCATTAGTGGCTGGAGTGTTCTTATTTAGCTACCGTCAGCAATGGTTTTTAGTCGCTATTTTAGGCATGCTAGCCGCCGTTACACGTAACTTGGGCGTATTTTTAGTTTTCCCTGTATTAATTATTGCAATTCAACACTACGGTATTCAAAGTTTTGTACGCTTTAAAACACCCGCACTAAAAGTATTAGCCGCTATTTGGGTGATCCCGATTGGCTTTTTTGGCTTTATGACTTATATGTATTTTCATGTTGGGGATGCTCTAGCATTTGGACATATTCAAATAGCGTGGGGACGTCAACTGACTAATCCATTCCATTGGATAATCTTTGGTTTTGAAACAGGAGGCCCTAAATTATACCTCACCATTATGGCGTTGCTGGCTTTTGCACTTAATATTTACTTAATGGTGCGTAAATATTATGCCGAAGCACTGTTTATGTTCATTTGTTTAATACTGCCTCTTACCTCAAGCCTTAATGCAATGCCACGTTACGCCTTTGGGCTTTACCCTACCTTCCTTGGGTTAGCCTTACTTGTCGAACGTTACCCAAATATTAAGACGCCAATGCTGTGTATTTTTAGCGCCGCGAGTACCTTTATTGCAATTGGTTTCTTTGGGCACCAGTTCTTTACTGTCTAAATAAAGACAATAACTATCAACGTAACCTAACGGCCTCAATGATCTGCTATTAAGGCCGTTTATTTTTATCCACATAAAATGTTAAATATTGCTTGGCTTTGTTAGTTTTATTTATATAATCCAGCCATATTTAGAATGCATTAAATAGCGACTAACGACTATTAATTCTCTCTCTTTCTTATTTCCTCATTTTTGGAGCCTTGCTGAGTGCAAAACTACAGAAAAGAAACAACGCAACTACTCAAACTTGCTATACCCGTTTTAATTGCCTCCGTTGCCCAAACATCAATGGGTTTTGTTGATACGGTTATGGCGGGTGGCGTAAGTGCAACAGATATGGCAGCCGTTGCTGTCGCAGCAAGCATTTGGTTACCCTCAATTTTATTTGGGGTTGGCTTGCTGATGGCGATTGTTCCTATCGTTGCTCAACTTAGTGGTTCAGGAAAAAAAGAAAAGATACCATTTGAAATTCAAACCGCTTTTATTTTAGCGGTATTAATTTCAATTCCGACAATGTTGATTCTTTACAACGCGGGCATTTTAATCCACTACATGAATGTAGAACCCGTATTAGCTGAAAAGACAGTCGGTTATTTACATGCCGTCTTATTTGCCGTGCCTGCTTTCCTCTTTTTCCAAACACTTAAAAGTTTCTCTGAAGGCTTGTCGTTTACCATTCCTGGCATGGTGATTGGCTTTTTAGGATTAGTACTTAATATTCCCCTAAACTGGATTTTTGTTTACGGTAAATTTGGTATGCCAGCACTTGGTGGTGTCGGTTGTGGTATTGCAACGGCTATCGTGTACTGGTTTATGTTCTTTGCCATGCTAGCGTTTGTGTTAATTAATAAGCGTCTTAACAGTCTTAATGTTTTTGGTACGATCTACCCGCCTAAATTTGCCGCTATTAGCCGTTTGTTTAAATTAGGTTTTCCTGTTGCTGCCTCATTATTTTTTGAAGTCTCTTTATTTGCAGTAATTGCGTTATTGATCTCACCGTTGGGGCCGATGAAAGTTGCATCACACCAGATTGCGATGAATTTCTCATCCTTAGTTTATATGTTACCAATGAGTATCGCTGCTGCGGTTAGTATTCGTGTTGGTCATAAAATGGGGCAAAAAGACATTATTGGCGCTAAAATTGCCAGTCATTGTGGATTATTCGTAGGCATATCATTAGCATTTTGTACTGCAATTCTCACAGTAATTTTCCGTGAACAAATTGCCTTACTGTATACGGATAACCCCGAAGTTATTATATTTGCAAGCCAACTACTTCTATTAGCCGCCATTTATCAATGTAGCGATGCTGTACAGGTTGTTGCCGCAGGTGCACTACGTGGCTATAAAGATATGCGAGCCATCTTCTTCTGTACCTTTATCGCTTATTGGTTACTCGGATTACCGATTGGCTATATCTTAGGTATGACAGATTGGATCGTTAAACCGATGGGACCTGAAGGGTTCTGGATTGGCTTTATTATTGGCTTAACGTCTGCTGCGATAATGCTTGGTTTGCGTATGCGTTGGGTTCACAAACTTGATACGCAAAAACAAATTGAGATGTCATTACGCTAGCCATAAATTATATCTTATTAAAAAAGCGATCTTAGGATCGCTTTTTTTTGTCTAAAACAATTAAGGCAGCATATGCTTAAAGCATCTTCATTAATTGTAGAGTGTGATGAAAAGACTATTATTGCTTGTTATGTTATGCCTATTTGCTGTGACAGGTTGTAAAGAAAACCCAACCGAAGCATTACTCGACACCTACCAACAACGCCTTACTAATATATTAGACGTTGAGCCTGATACTATTCCTCCCCTAGATATACCCAGTTATCCTCAAAACCATCCCCTCAAACAACCTATTGCAGATATAACAATTGGACTATTAAATGCTTATGAATTACGTCAATGTGGTTTATTTCAATTAATTGCTGAGCGTAATTCAGTATTAGGAAAGGTGCAGGATAAAACGCGTCGACTACGCTATGAATTATTGTTTTTAAAACAACTTGAATATTGCTTAAATGTTCTCGATAGCACAGATCCATTACAACACCAGCTCAAAGATATTTATCATCAAAAACAACAGCAATTACCGCAAGTTATATGGAATATGGTATTTACAGGTCAAGAATGGCAGCAACAATTTACCTTAGGGCATCAATTACTGTCACCCCAACAATTTGGTGGCTATATAGAAAATTTAGCGGCGTTTGATTATTTAGAGACATTAACGACAACGATAATATCACGCCATATTTTCCAATATCCATTAACAACGAATAATATTGAATTATTACTCTATCATCAGCAGCAAATTCATAATACGCAATACATTGGCCAACTGTTTTATTCTATTGCGCGTATTACAACAATAATGAATACCATTACAAATCAACTTACCACTCATGAGCAAACTGTCATGTGTGGTAAAAATATCAATCAACAACAAGCCCAATATTTACGTAATGTTTTCTATAAATATTATGCCAATGATATTCAGCCATATCTCAGTAAATTAGATTCCCAATACCAACAATTACAACCGCATCTAAATAACCTGTACACCACGCTAGTTCAACAACAAATTCCGCCATCCACAACGATGAACTTGTATGCTCGCTATTATTTTCAAGGTGAACTACTCCGTCAATTTCACCAAGCAACACATGATCATGTGCACTATTGGCAACGATTATTTAAACGCTGCCAATTTAAGATTGGGCGACAATAAGTTGCTACCAACCTCAATTATCATTTTTGCTACTATTAGTTCCTTTAGAGAATAGGTAAACTACATCACATTGTAGAGGTCAGGGAAATAATAATGAAAAAACATAAAAATGAAGCAAAACTATTAAAAAAAGCTTTAGAGCTCGGTTTCACCTTTGCAAAAAAACAAGGATTTCATGATTTAGATCGCGGTGTTGGTTCAACCGATCGCGTTGAATGTATTTATCGTTTATTAGTGCAATGTAAACAAATAACGCCATTAGCTGTCGATAAAGAAGATGGCGTAAATATGAAACATAAATTAGTGCTATGGATTATTCGTCTATTACCAGAAAATCACGAACTGCTTCAATAACCCTTTTTACATAGCCACCAGTAAAATACTGGTGGCGTCCCTCACAAATAACATGCGTAACATCACATTTGCCTATTTAACCATCACCAAATTTGACCAAACTGGCTATTGTGCAAGCAAACGCACTGAATTTACTAAAAAAGTCTATTTAAACACTTGCCTAGACGAAAGTGACTCGCTACTATGCTTGTCATTCGCTGATTACGATTCAACAGTAATTAAGCTGAATTTGCTCGCTTAGCTCAGTTGGTTAGAGTACTTGCATGACATGCAAGGTGTCACTGGTTCGAGTCCAGTAGCGAGCACCAATTTTCAAATAAATGGCTTAACAGCGGTTTATAGCAGTACAATTTGCTCGCTTAGCTCAGTTGGTTAGAGTACTTGCATGACATGCAAGGTGTCACTGGTTCGAGTCCAGTAGCGAGCACCAGTTTCAAATAAATGGCTTAAC
>NZ_PYOO01000040.1 GCF_003026395.1 Photobacterium iliopiscarium
AACAATAACTCTACAACATGCTGATAATAGATTCCCTATCTCGTTCGTAACCTCACTGTAGGGAATGACGGTAGTTATAAATAGGAAGCTTAGCGGCCTGTCACGGCTATTCTTTGATGGTAATGGTTGCGCTGATGCTCTGGTTGTAATGTTAGCGATGGCAGTCCTGTCCACTCCGCCATTATTGAAGAAGCCTGAATCTAACGATTCAGGTTTTTTTCGTCTGTATAAAAGTAAGATGATGCAGAATAGACACTGCGGAGTGGTAGTTCAGTTGGTTCGACTTTTTATTGAGAAGCTTAGCGGCCAGTTACGCCGGGGGCGCGCTGATTTTCGGTATGGCAAGTCCCGTCCACTTCACATTATTGAAGAAGCCTGAATTTAACGATTCAGGTTTTTTTTCGTCTGTAGAAAATGATAACAATCGTGTAGGTTATTATCCGTCATCTCGGAAGGGAGGTACGTATATGGACTCCCCGTGTAATGCAAGAGTTTGAGAAAGCGTGTTGGCAAGTGCACGTATATTCGGTTTCTTTATGGGGAGCTACCCCGAACCTGTATGGCTTCATTCACGTTGCAAGGATTCTA
>NZ_PYOO01000041.1 GCF_003026395.1 Photobacterium iliopiscarium
CCAGAGCCAGAGCGTGCTATCGATCTACCATTCATCCTTCCAATCGAAGATGTTTTCTCAATCCAAGGCCGTGGTACTGTTGTAACTGGTCGTATTGAGCAAGGTATCGTTAAAGTTGGTGACGAAGTAGCTATCATCGGTATTCACGACACTATCACTACTACATGTACTGGTGTTGAGATGTTCCGTAAGCTTCTTGACGAAGGCCGTGCTGGTGAGAACGTTGGTGTTCTTCTACGTGGTACTAAGCGTGATGACGTTGAACGTGGTCAAGTTCTTGCTAAGCCAGGTTCAATCACTCCACACACTACTTTCACTTCAGAAATCTATGTTCTTTCTAAAGATGAAGGCGGTCGTCACACTCCTTTCTTCAAAGGTTACCGTCCACAGTTCTACTTCCGTACAACTGACGTAACTGGTACTATCGAGTTACCAGAAGGCGTTGAAATGGTAATGCCTGGTGATAACATCTCTATGACTGTTACTCTAATCGCACCTATCGCGATGGATGAAGGTCTACGTTTTGCTATCCGTGAAGGTGGTCGTACAGTTGGTGCTGGTGTTGTTGCAACTATCGTTGC
>NZ_PYOO01000042.1 GCF_003026395.1 Photobacterium iliopiscarium
TGTTGTTTTGAGAACTCGTTTTCATCCGAAGATAAAAACATTTTTTAAAATTAATCTTTCGATTAAATTTACTAGTCAGCTTTCCAGATTGTTAAAGAGCATGCAATTTTCTATTGAAAACCACTTTTTAATCACACTCTTACGAATGCATTTAGAAAGTGGTGGAGCTATGCGGGATCGAACCGCAGACCTCTTCGCTGCCAGCGAAGCGCTCTCCCAGCTGAGCTATAGCCCCTTAAAGTTTTACTTCTTTAGGAGAAGTTCTCTAAAAGAGAAAGTGGTGGGCGATACCGGGCTCGAACCAGTGACCCCCTCCTTGTAAGGGAGGTGCTCTCCCAACTGAGCTAATCGCCCACGATAGTTGCTATTTGTTATTACTTTAAAAAGTAATCTCAAACTAGCTTTCCTTCGTGGAAAGGAAATGGTGGGTCGTGCAGGATTCGAACCTGCGACCAATTGATTAAAAGTCAACTGCTCTACCAACTGAGCTAACGACCCATTGTGCACTGTCTCTTTTTTATAAAAAGAA
>NZ_PYOO01000043.1 GCF_003026395.1 Photobacterium iliopiscarium
TTGAAGCGGCTAAGATCTTCGGTGCTCACCAGTCTTACTCTGGTATCGTAGGTACATCTGGTTCAAACCGTACTATCATGCAAGCATGTATGAAAGACGACGATATCGCTATTTGTGACCGTAACTGTCACAAATCAATTGAACAAGGTCTGATCCTAACGGGCGCACGTCCAATCTACATGGTACCTAGCCGTAACTGTTACGGTATCATCGGTCCGATCAGCAAAGTTCAAATGAGCAAAGAAGGCATCGCGCTTAAAGCTAAAAATGCGGGCATTCCTTTCAACGCTGACGAGAAAAAAGCAAGCTACGCAGTAGTAACTAACTGTACTTATGACGGTTTATGTTACCACTCAGAAGTGACTGAAGCGCTACTAGGTGAAAGCTCTAGCCGTATTCACATGGATGAAGCATGGTTTGGTTACGCACGTTTTAACCCTATCTACAAGGGTCACTACGCAATGCGTGGCGATGCTAAAGACCATACTGGTCCTACAGTATTTGCAACACA
>NZ_PYOO01000005.1 GCF_003026395.1 Photobacterium iliopiscarium
GGTGTAAAGGAAAATCCGCGAGCCATCAGTTACATCCTAATTAAATATAGTTTCTTATAATTAGATGAACATACTGCAATAACCATCAGGATTGTGGGCGCTGTTGATCCTGAAATATGGGAATAGGGTTGATTTAACAAATAATCATCAATAATGAATTGTAAGTTTTAGATTTGAGAGTTTATTGCTGGTGGAATGGTTTGCTTTTTGAGGACTATATTTAAGAGTTAAAACATTTGGCTGTCCACAATTAGGTGTGTGCCTTCAAACAACGTATTGGTGGACATTGGTGTAAAGGAAAATCCGCGAGCCATCAGTTACATCCTAATTAAATATAGTTTCTTATAATTAGATGAACATACTGCAATAACCATCAGGATTGTGGGCGCTGTTGATCCTGAAATATGGGAATAGGACTGATTTAACAAAGAATTATCATAATGAACTGTAAATTTTAGATTTGAGAGTTTATTGCTGGTGGAATGGTTTGCTTTTTGAGGACTCTATTTAAGAGTTAAAACATTTGGCTGTCCACAATTAGTAGTGTTATTTGAGAACTAAAATATATGGCTGTCCACAATTAGGTTATTGTCCACAATTAGTGTTATTTGATAACTAAAATATATGGCTGTCCACAATTAGGTGACTTAAGAGAGTAGCCCAAGGATAATAACCTTAGGCGTTTATTTATATGTTTGATAAATATAATTAATACTATTTATTGTGTTGATTTAAGCGCTTGTTACCCTAGTTAAATCTAGAATGCTTATTTTATATTTTGAGTGATTTTTGTTGATTTATTTTTCAGGTGTTTCAAGTGCTTTAATGGCAATGTTTAAAGTATTATTAACATCAGCATTGCTCTCAAGTAGTCCTGAACTTGCAGGACCAAGTGCGTTTGAATATAAGTCTCTTTGTTTATTTAATGGTAGATCTAATTGGTCGTATAAGTTCTGACGAATTTTTGCATGTTGTTCTGGTGCATTATTCGATAGATCTATCAAAGTGTCATAAATAAGACTAGCAATGTTATCCATAGTCGTTCCTTAATTATTGAATGGGTTGTGTATGGGTTATATCTACCAAATGGGTAAACGTCTGAGATATTAATCACATAATGATAAGAATGAGTGTAAACAATTGCTTTTTTGACTATTATTTGCTCCTTTATTCTTCAGCTAATAGGTACTCTGTTTTTAGAATAACGATGCTTATTACTTTATTATATTAGTTCATTTTTTGAAGGTAAGTCGTTAATGTCGCCATGATTGATCACTAGGTTGATTACAGGAGTTGGCATCAGATATTTACCTTGTAAGGTTTAATCGGTAATGTGTTCTTCAATGAAATTAAGGAGATGATGTGAATGATTAAATTCGATTGTTTTATTTTTGATGTAGATGCGACGTTGGTTGATACAGAAACCGTGATTGATAACATTTGGAAAACATGGGCGAAGGGTGTTGGTATTGATTTTTCTTTAGTACAGCAGCATATTCATGGTCGAAAAATTGAAGAAACATTAAGATGTGTGAATAGTGTATTGGCTAATGACGGGCAGATATTAGCTGTTAAATCGATTGCTGTTAATGAAATGAAGAAAGCGACGGCAATCCCGGGTGCACTGGAGTTTGTTTCTAAATTAGATCAAGGTTCATGGGCAATTGCAACCAGTGGCCCTAGAAAGATAGCATCTACCAGTTTACATGCTGCTGGTTTTGAACTGCCCCCTGTGATGGTGTGTGCCGAGGAAGTGAGTAAAGGTAAACCCGAGCCTGAACCATTTTTGGTCGCGGCGAAGATGTTAAACGTGTCTCCTGAACAATGTGTCGCTTTTGAAGATTCTCCTGTAGGAATAAAATCCGCCAAGACGGCTGGTTGCTATACCATCGCTCTTCTTACCAGCCATGATGTAGTTGATTTAGCCGAGGCCGATTTGATTATTGATGGCTTTGATAGTTTAATTCTATCTAAAGTAGAGGATAAATATTGCTTAGCTATTCGATCAAATATATAACCTATTAAATAGGCTGTTTTAATAATAATTAAAGGTATTTCCTTTTCAAAGAGATTGGTTATGTTGTGGTTTTTAATGATAACGTTGCCGCTAGTATTAGCCGGCATTCATAAATTATTTTTGGTCTTTGACCTATATCCACGTAATAACAGCATGTATATTATTCCGGCGATTATTATCAGTTACTGCTTATTTGCCGTTCATTCTGCATTTGATCGTGATGCGCTACCTGCGGTATTAATTGCTATTTATTATATTGGTCTAACTGCGATTACAGTGCGAGCAACCATACGTCGGTAATATTCCTCTTAAATAATATATCGACGCGTATTTTTCATTACTAATAAAGACTAATAATATGAAGAAACCGTATCCTGCAAAAACCATCCAAAATGTGATTAACAGTGCGATTTATCATTTAAATTTACGGGATCATACTGAGTATGAATTGCGAAAAAAATTAGAAGCTAAAACAGAGCAACAAGATTGGATAGAGACTGTATTGCAACAAATGAAAGATTTTGGTTATGTAAAAGAAGATCTTCAATTTGCACTGCACTTTAGTGAGATGGCTTTTTCTAATGAACATGGACAACAGTACATTAAACAGAAATTAAAAGGTAAAGGTATTCCTGCAACAATCATTGAAGAAGCATTAATTGATATTATGGAGAAAAAACAAGTGTCTGAACTTGATATGATCAAAAGTCGTTTAGATAGTTATGATGATTTTAGTCAAACCACCAAAGAGAAAATAACCAACGATCTCACTAAGCGAGGGTACAGCTTTCAAGATATTTCAAGAGCAATTTCTGAGCATGATGCCGCCGATACGCTATTGAGCAAAGCTAAAATTAAAGGCATGAATGCTGATCTTGAAACCGAAGTATTGAAATTGGTGAGAAAGCTCAAAGGCAAAACAGTCATCAAGCAAGAGCTTAAAATGAAGCATGTTGATATTACTAACCTTGAGCAAGTCTTCTATGATTTAGAGGAAGCGGGTGAGGTCGATTTTTATGAAAACTGCCAATTAGTGTTAGCGAAAAAGCGGTTTGATTTGTCGAATTTTAAAGATAAAAGTAAAGCCTATGCCTACCTGTCATCAAAAGGTTATGGCTCAGATGAAATCAAAGAAGCGATGGCAGCAGCAAGTAATTAAAACTGCCTGTGCGGCAGTGAACTCATCTTCTTGCTTGCTCAACTGTTTCTTATGTTTCTAAGCTGCCTGTGCGGCAGTGAACGCAGCCGCTAAACTATGCCAATCATACAGAACTTTCTAAGCTGCCTGTGCGGCAGTGAACTTCTGAGTATTCAAGCATGTCAGCTGAAATACTTTCTAAGCTGCCTGTGCGGCAGTGAACAATGGAAGTATTGCGGCTAAGTTCTCAACATTTTTCTAAGCTGCCTGTGCGGCAGTGAACTTCAAGTATTAAAATAGCTGCGCCTATCCAGCTTTCTAAGCTGCCTGTGCGGCAGTGAACAACCCAAAAAATAGCGACTTCGTTAACGTTCATTTCTAAGCTGCCTGTGCGGCAGTGAACTTTCTAATGGTGCATATATAGAGCCAGTAGCATTTCTAAGCTGCCTGTGCGGCAGTGAACGCGGGGACTTATGGCTAATACATTTATCCCCTTTTCTAAGCTGCCTGTGCGGCAGTGAACTGAAGCGTAATTAGTATAAGTGATTGCTTATAAAAGCTAAACCACAAATCCTCGCTAAAAACCCTTTTTTAAACTGATATTTTAAGTTGTTGTTTTATATGGTTTGAATAAGTGCCAAATAAAAAAGGGTATTTGTGATTACACTCTAAACGAATTATACGCATTATGTATATAATTCGTTTTTTTATTGTTGGTGATTGCTATGTGCGCTAAGTCTTTCACACCGAGTGAGCTAAAAACGATTATTCATTCTAAACGTGCCAATCTTTATTATTTACAGCATTGCCGCGTATTAGTGAATGGTGGGCGGGTTGAATATGTCACTGACGAAGGTAAGCAATCATTATATTGGAATATCCCCATAGCAAACACGACAGCCATAATGCTCGGAACTGGCACGTCCATTACTCAGGCCGCAATGCGCGAATTAGCTAAAGCTGGCGTGCTAGTCGGTTTTTGCGGTGGTGGCGGAACGCCGTTATTCTCAGCTAATGAAGTAGAGCCTGATGTTAGTTGGTTAACACCACAATCAGAATATCGACCAACCGAATATCTTCAATGGTGGGTCAGTTTTTGGTTTGATGATACGAAACGATTAGAAGCTGCGATCCTATTCCAGAGAGTCCGATTACAACAAATAAAGAAAGTGTGGTTATCAGCAACCATGCAGCGTGATAATCATTTCATTATTGAAGAAGACAAACTGAACCATATTTTATCGGCGTTTGAAAATAAACTCAGTCATTGCCAGAACAGCACTGATTTATTGTTATTAGAAGCCGTCATGACCAAAGCCTTATATAAACTCGCAGTCAATACGGTGAAATATGGTGAGTTTACTCGTTCGTCGCGAGGAAATAGTACCGATATTGCCAATCGCTTTTTAGATCACGGTAACTATTTAGCGTATGGCTTAGGGGCGACCGCGTGTTGGGTTATTGGATTGCCACATGGGTTAGCCGTTTTACACGGAAAAACCCGTCGAGGCGGATTAGTGTTTGATGTTGCTGATTTAATTAAAGATGCGATAGTGCTTCCAAATGCTTTTATTGCCGCAATGGCCGGGGATGATGAGCAAGAATTTCGTCAACGATGCCTAAATGGATTTAGAAAAGCCAATGCATTAGATGTGATGATCGATGCCATTAAAGACACAGCACAAGCGGTTGCAAAATTATAAATGAATATTCTTCTTATCTCTCAATGTAATAAAAAAGCCCTTGATGAAACCCGTAAAGTGCTGGATCAATTTGCAGAACGTAAAGGTGATCGCACATGGCAAACGCCGATTACCTTAGAAGGGTTAAAAACATTACGTCAGTTGTTAAAGCAAACCGCTAGGCGGAATACTGCGGTGGCTTGTCACTGGATTCGAGGCGCAAATAATACCGAACTAATGTGGATTGTCGGTAATAAACGTCGTTTTAATGAACAGGGTACAGTACCCACAAATACAACTGAGCGTAATATTCTGCGTTCGGAAGATGAAAATGGCTGGCAAAGTAACTATGCCGTTGCGTTAATGGCATCACTGGCGGGTTTATTTCATGATGTAGGTAAAGCTAACAGCTTATTTCAACACAAACTAACGGGTAAAGGCAGCATTGCCGAGCCATTGCGGCATGAATGGCTATCGTTGTTGGTTTTTCAAGCATTTGCAAAGAATAAAACCGATGATCAATGGCTAACAGAATTAGCGGATTTATCACCACAAAAAATTAGCAAGATTGTTAATGATGTACACTATACCCCAGCGTTGTCACCGTTTATTGGCTTAACCGAATTAGCAAAAACGATTGGATGGTTAATTGTTTCTCACCACCGCTTACCAACCTATCAACTGTCAGACTTTAAGCCGACAATTGGTGATTCAGATGATTGGTTAGAACAAAAACTGTGCCCTGAGTGGAATGCAAAAAATCATAAAAACCCTGAGTTAATCGCAAAAATAGCGGATAACTTTATTTTCCCTCATGGAATTCCACTACAAAGTCAAACATGGCAAAACAAAGCCCAACAATTGGCGAAACGGGCATTGGCACATCCTAATCTGCGTAATTTTGGGCGGTGTGAGAACGCATTTCCACTGCACATGGCACGATTATGTTTAATGCTTGCTGATCACTGTTATTCCTCAAGCATGCCTGTTATTGCTTGGCAAGATCCTCTCTATAAAGCTTATGCAAATACCGATCGTAAAACGGGGAAATTAAAACAAAAATTAGATGAACATAATATCGGAGTAGCGCAATTAGCCTATCGATTAAGCTTAGGCTTGCCTAAATTACGGTTGAGTCTACCTGCGATTACTCGGCATTCGTTATTTAAAAAACGTACCACAATCAATAAATTTCGCTGGCAAGATAAAGCCTATGATTTGGCGTGTTCGGTGCGTGATATTTCTGAGGTACACGGCTTTTTTGGGGTCAATATGGCGTCAACAGGGTGTGGTAAAACCTTTGCCAATGCGCGAATTATGTATGGATTAGCCAATCAACAACAAGGCTGTCGATTTAGCATTGCTTTAGGACTGCGAACATTAACCCTACAAACAGGGGATGCACTCAAAGATCGTTTAAAACTGGATAGTGATGATTTAGCGGTGTTAGTCGGATCGCAAGCGGTTAAAGATCTTCATGAAAGTAAGCTCACAACTCAGCAACAAGCAAAAGAGCAACAAACAGGTAGCGAGTCGGAAGCGTTATTTTCAGAGCATATGTATGTCAGTTATGACGGCAGCCTTGATGATGGTCACCTTAGCCAGTGGCTCAAACAAAAACCCACTATCCATAAATTGGTCAGTGCGCCAATTACAGTAAGCACCATTGATTATTTAATGCCAGCCACAGAAGGTACGCGTGGCGGACAGCAAATTGCACCTATGTTGCGATTATTTACAGGGGATCTCATTCTTGATGAGCCTGATGATTTTGGTTTAGAAGATTTACCCGCATTATGCCGTTTAGTGCATTGGGCGGGTATGTTAGGTTCACGCATCTTATTGTCATCAGCGACGTTAGCACCGTCATTAATTACTGCGTTATTTAAAGCCTATTCTCATGGTCGTCAGCAATATAACCATAGCCACGGCATTACCGAAACAACAGTGCAATGTGGTTGGTTTGATGAATTTAATGTGCAAGCAGCTTGTATTGATGATGCTGATTTTAAACAGCAGCATATCCAATTTATTACTCAACGATCAAAAACGTTAAGCCGTAAATCATTACCCTTACGTCAAGCTGAGTTAGTGCCTTTAGACGTGGAAAAATTAACAAAAACCGATGCGGTTAATTATCTATCAAGCCATATTCAACAGGCAATTTACACCTTAGATGAACGCCATCGTCAAGTTGCACCAAACGGTAAAACCATCTCGATTGGCTTAGTGAGAATGGCAAATATTGAACCCTTAATTGCGGTGGGTGAGTCGTTATTATCAATGCCGACACCAGATAATACCTGTATTCATTATTGTTTTTATCATAGCCAACATCCAATGGCAGTCAGAGCGCATATAGAGCAACAGTTAGACGCGGTGTTAATGCGCGATCCTAATGATCCACAAGCGATATTAGAGTTACCTCAAATCAAAACTGCATTAGAACAACAGCCTCAACAACATCATATTTTTGTGGTGGTCGCCACTGCGGTAGCAGAAGTTGGGCGCGATCATGATTATGATTGGGCTGTGGTTGAACCTAGTTCAATGCGGTCAATTATTCAGCTGGCAGGGCGTATTCAGCGTCATCGTCAATGTGTGCCTAATTCGCCAAATATTATGATATTAAGCAAAAATATTAAAGCGTTATTAGGTGCAGATGTTGCTTATTGTAAGCCAGGATTTGAACAGCCAAAAAATGACATAAATAAAGGCCATTTGCAGTTAAATCAGCATGATCTGACTCAGCTATTAATGGCTGATGATTATCAAGTTATCTCCGCTTATCCACGATTTATGGAACCGACAACATTAAAGCCACCATTTAGTTTAATTGAGTTAGAACACTACGCACTGATTTATACCTTATTTAAAGACAGCGCTAAAAAAGTCGAATATTGGTGGTTACAACCTTATTTACACTTATTCGGCGAATATCAGAGCCAAACACGGTTTCGACAATCTCGACCGCAAACGGAATACCATTTCTTTATCGATAATGAAGATCAAGCACTGAGCATTAAAGTGCGTGATGAATATAGCGGTGATTTTGTAAATAAAACCGAGCTGTTTCACCTTGCGGCGATAGACAATATTGCGAGTGGAAATCAAGCGTGGTTTGATTGTCAATACAACGCAGTGTATGACGAGTTAAGTGACATCTTTGATAAAGACAGTGAGCAGATCAGTGAATTATTTGGTGGTATTAATCTTAATGATTCGAATAAAACACCCCGATTTTATTACCTTCCGTGGCTAGGTGTATTTGAGGGTAAATATAGGCATTCAAAAAATTGAATATGATGAACTAGATACTACTAGTTCATCATTGCTACCTGTACGGTAGTATAAATAAGTACAACATACTTCTAAGCTGCTTGTTCGGCAGTTTTTTCATTGTACTCATTGTATCAGTTAAAGACAAATACATGATTAAATTATTTAGTACTACATAGGTTGATTTTATTTTTTTGTTATGTATTATCATGCATAGTTTATTGTATATATAGGTGATATGAATGAGTGCAAGGCAAACAAGGTTTTTAGATTTTATGTTGAAAGTTTTGACTAAAGTCTGTAGTCAATTAGCTATCCAGTGTCTCCGTTGGATTATTGATATTTTATTTTAGATTTAGAGAGTAGTGGCGATATCTTTTGCTAAAGGTGAAATAGGGAGTTTCTATGCCAATACACATCAGCACATTGATTCAAGCGTATATTGAACAACGGCGTCAAACGAAACTTGATGAAATAGAAAAGAAAAAGAATGTCAAAAATGGAGTGTCAGAAATTGAATTAGCGACCTTGAATGAACAGATTCAAACAGCTTATCAAGATTTTGATATACAAATATGGCTGACAAGTGCTGCCGTGAGAGCTAAACAAATCAGTTTGGCAACTCATGCGGTGAAGTTTACTCATGGTAGTGCGAAAGGTAGTAATATTTTAGCATTAGCTTCTAATACTGATGCGCCATATCTTGATTCTTCAGCAATAGTAACTCCCGCAGTCGATGCTGTGGGTAATGCTGCTGCATTAGATGTGGCGAAGTTACTCCAGCTTGATGATAGAAATGCTACATTGGCTGTTTATTTATCACAAGGGGACGATCATGTTTTACGTCCTCTAGCGAGTAGTGATGAACAATGTCAATTGTGGGCTGATGGGTTGCGTCAAGCATTGGAAGTTAAAACACCCAGTAGTCATACCTTAGCCAAACAAATTTATTTCCCTATTGGCGATAATCAATATCATCTTATTAGCCCGTTATATTCCTCTGCTTTAGCCCATGAATTATTTCATCAGGTACAACATTCCCGTTTTAGTGATGAGATGAAAGCCGCGAGGGATGCGCGTAAGAAAAATCAACCAAGTGATGTTGATGTGGTGCGTTACTCTAATTTAGCGGTAACGATCAGTGGGGGGTCAAAGCCCCAAAATATCTCGCAATTGAATTCTAAGCGTTACGGTAAAACCTATTTATTCCCTTGTACTGCGCCTGATTGGAAAAGCCAATATCAACCACCCATGTTTGGTTCTAATTGGTTTGATAGCCGAGAAGTGGGACGTGATACCTATTATCTGGTTAAGTTACTGGCTGAGTTTTTAGTTAAAGTGAAACTCTTAGATAGCAACATTCGTATTCGTCAACGCCGTGATCAATTAGCTGATCAGATCCTTGATAGTATTTTAACCTTGGCAGCGCCTCATCAAGTGAATGCAAAAGGTTGGAGCGAAACCAGTGAATTATCACCAGCACAGCAATGCTGGCTTGATCCACAAGCCGAACACCTTTATAGCGGTGATTGGCAAACTGAGATCAGTCGTGATTTTGGTTTATGGCTCAATAATCGTTTAGAAAAGGCCAGCCAGCAACAATTAATGTTAGGCAGTGAAGCATTACAACATTGGCAAGCATTATGTCATGACGCTATTCGTGAGGCAGGACGATGAGTTTATTTATTCTTAAAAATATGCACATTGAAGGTGCAAATGCGATTGCAGGTTTTACTTATGGTTTTCCTGCTATTACTCAGTTTTTAGGGTTTGCGCATGCATTATCACGCAAAGTTGAGCCACAACATGGGATCAGCTTTGATGGTTGTGCCGTGATGTGCCACCAACATCAAGTGCATGCTTATCGGGGCAGTGATTGGGATGATTATGGTTTTTCATTAACCCGTAATCCGTTAGCGAAAGACGGTAAAACAGCGCCTATTGTTGAAGAAGGAAAAATGAATCTTTGTGTGTCGTTACTGATTGAATGCAAAGGCTTCAGTGGCGGTAACAGCGACCAAGAACAACGCATCAGTGACGCCATAAAAACGCTGGCATTAAGTCAACGTTGTGCTGGTGGACGTATTACCCATATTGAAGCGTGTCAATTTAAACCAATGCCGAATGAGGAAAGTGATTGTCGCAAACTTTTACGACCATTGTTACCTGGATTTATTTTATGTGATCGTAGCGATTATCTACAGCAACATGCTGAAAATAAAAATGATAGTCAAAATATGATCATGAATTGGCTCGATTTTATTGCAGTAGGTTATCGCTATGAAATGCCCACTGATAGTGACAATGTAGAAGCGGAACAAGGCAAGTGGAAGTCTATAACTAAGCCTCAAAGCGGCTATTTAGTACCACTGATGATTGGTTACAAACAAATTAGCGATGTATTTGCTGCCGGAGAGGTGGCTAACGTTCGTGATAACACAACCCCATTTGCATTTACTGAGGCTGTTTATAGTGTCGGTGAGTGGATAGGCAGTCCGAGTCGGGTTGAATCTATCAATCAAATCTTATGGCGTTATCAATATAGTTCACCGTATTACTTATGCCGCGCCCAACAATCTATTCATTCTATTGAAAGTAATGAAGATTTCGACTTTTCTTATTAAATAGCCAAGGATGTATACAATGACAACGAAGTTAACCACACCATCAGTATTAGCTTTTGAAGGCAAATTGGCTTGCTCAGATGCCGTAATGGCAGCGGGTAATTGGAATGAAATAGCCACTAGCGCAAATTGGCAGCCTATCGTAGTTAATGAGAAATCAGTACGCGGTACGATCTCTAACCGTATGAAAGGGCCTAAAGCGAATGATCCGGCTAAATTAGATGCTGAAATTCAAAAGGCAAATTTACAAACAGTAGATAATGCTGCGTTACCGTTTGATTGCGATACGCTTAAATTAACCTTTACGTTGCGTGTTCTCGGTGATTTAAATGTGCCATCTACGTGTAATAGCCCTGATTACCAAGCGGCATTAAGTCAATTGATTAAAGGCTATGTTACTGAGCATGGGTTTAAAGAATTAGCAACACGTTATGCTACTAATCTCGTTAATGGTCGTTTTTTATGGCGTAACCGCGTTGGGGCTGAAAATGTAATGGTGACAGTACAGCACCATGATCAACAGTGGACGTTTGACAGTTTAGATTACAGCCTACGTCAATTTACTGCTGCAAAAGGTGATTTAGCGGCATTATCAGCGGTGATTGAGCAAGGATTACTTGGCGAAAAAGCAACCTTATTAACCGTGACTGCTTTTGTACAATTAGGTCATGGACAAACAGTATTCCCATCTCAAGAATTGGTTATGAATACGGGCTCTGGTGATAAGAGTAAGTATCTGTATCAACTAAATGGTCAAGCGGCAATGCACTCTCAAAAAATTGGTAATGCATTACGCACCATTGATACATGGCATCCTGAAACAGAAGAAGTTGGACCGATTGCCGTTGAACCTTATGGCTCGGTCACTAATCGCGGTAAAGCGTACCGTCAGCCTAAAGAAAAAACAGATTTCTATAACTTATTAGATAACTGGTTATTAAAAGATAAAGCGCCTGAATTAGAGCAACAACATTATGTGATGGCGATGTTGGTGCGCGGCGGTGTATTTGGAGAATAGCGATTATGTTGTATTACATTGATATTCAAGTGCTACCAGATTTGGAAACTTCTGCGGCAGTATTAATGAATAACTTATTTGCTAAATTACATCGTCAAATAGCAACTGTTGGTAATGGTGCTGTGGGGATCAGTTTTCCTAATGTGCATAAAACATTAGGTGATACGTTACGTTTACACGGTTCTCAAATAGCACTTGAACAAATGATGGCGAATACTTGGCTTAAAGGGCTAAGAGATTACACGCATGTAACGACTATTACAGAAATTCCGAGTGACATCAAAGGTTATCAAACCGTTAAGCGTGTACAGACTAAAAGTGCCAATAATAAGCGTAAGCGTTCAATTGCTAAAGGTTGGATCAGTGCTGATGAAGCGATCCATGCTATTCCTGATACAGCAGAGCGTAAGTTAACTTTGCCTTATGTTCAAATACAGAGTTTATCTAATCAGAATGTGATGCGAGTATTTATTGAGCACAGCCAAGTTGTGAGTGCTGCAACTGACGGTGTATTTAGTAGCTATGGATTAAGTGCCACCGCAACGATCCCTGTATTTTAAGTGCTGTTTTGATTGTAATAGCAATAATGGGTTAGATGAGTAGTCATTTAACCCTTTTTTTTAGCCGTTATTAGTTGTATTTAAAATCAATGACTTATAATCAGCAGATAAAAAAGGGGTAAAAGAGGGTTTTTAGGGTTTTATTTAAATTAAACAATCGCTTATTATAGTTAAGCTTCAGTTCACTGCCGCACAGGCAGCTTAGAAAAGCATCTAGATAAGCCGTCTTAGCTTCTCGTAGTTCACTGCCGCACAGGCAGCTTAGAAAACGCCCGTTGTATATTGAGTCAAAGTCAATACGTTCACTGCCGCACAGGCAGCTTAGAAATCTTAGCTTTAATTCTTCTAATATTTCGTCTAGTTCACTGCCGCACAGGCAGCTTAGAAAGTTGATATGAATTCGAAAGAGTTTCGATACACGTTCACTGCCGCACAGGCAGCTTAGAAATTCACAAGACAAGCTGAATCAAAAAAAGCTTTGTTCACTGCCGCACAGGCAGCTTAGAAAACCGATAATTCCGTTAACCCACGGATTGTAACGTTCACTGCCGCACAGGCAGCTTAGAAAAATGAATCATCATCAGTCTTTTTAATTTCTGGTGTTCACTGCCGCACAGGCAGCTTAGAAAAGCTAGTACTTGACGGATTTAAACAGGCGTACGTTCACTGCCGCACAGGCAGCTTAGAAACACTAACATACCACCTCTTAACCGGTCTCAGCGTTCACTGCCGCACAGGCAGCTTAGAAACTTTGCCATTACTTTATTGAATTGGCTTAAACCGTTCACTGCCGCACAGGCAGCTTAGAAATAGAAATAAGGGGCTTTTTTGTGTCTATATATGTTCACTGCCGCACAGGCAGCTTAGAAAATTAAGAAACCAAGCTGATTTATTTAGTGGTTGTTCACTGCCGCACAGGCAGCTTAGAAAGTACATGGTGGTAATAAATCTCACACTTATTTGTTCACTGCCGCACAGGCAGCTTAGAAAACTGAAGAATGCACCCAATGATTCAGCATCGGGTTCACTGCCGCACAGGCAGCTTAGAAATGACGGTGCTGAAAAAAGCGCTGGACTACGAAGTTCACTGCCGCACAGGCAGCTTAGAAAAGAGTATCAGAACGACAACTAAAGAGTTTTATGTTCACTGCCGCACAGGCAGCTTAGAAATTTCTGGTAATCACTCAGTAACCATTAAAGTTGTTCACTGCCGCACAGGCAGCTTAGAAAGAAAGCATACCGGACACAGCAGCAACAGCGCAGTTCACTGCCGCACAGGCAGCTTAGAAAAACAAAGTGAGAACTAACTTTAAAAAGTTCACGTTCACTGCCGCACAGGCAGCTTAGAAATTTTGTGGCGAACTTTTTACGAATGCGCTTACGTTCACTGCCGCACAGGCAGCTTAGAAAGCTAGCACCCCATGACACGGCATCATGCGCGAGTTCACTGCCGCACAGGCAGCTTAGAAATGTGACTTCTATAGCTACTCCCCAATCAGTTCACTGCCGCACAGGCAGCTTAGAAATTAGTAAAGGTTGGCTTAATTGCCACATCAAAGTTCACTGCCGCACAGGCAGCTTAGAAAACAAAACAAAACTTCGCCAAACAGATAAATGAGTTCACTGCCGCACAGGCAGCTTAGAAATTATCACTTATTGCTAGTGAACCATCGATTTTGTTCACTGCCGCACAGGCAGCTTAGAAAAAGACGTAAACGGAATTCAGAAGAAACACTATGTTCACTGCCGCACAGGCAGCTTAGAAAACATCAGGTAATGACATAAGATTATCTTTTTCGTTCACTGCCGCACAGGCAACTTAGAAAGCTATATTAAACATAAACTAGCCTTATCACTTGTTCACTGCCGCACAGGCAGCTTAGAAAATTCATGTCTGCAATTTCACCCGTCATACGTTGTTCACTGCCGCACAGGCAGCTTAGAAAGTCATCTATCGGTGATTACATCCTCAACCTTAGTTCACTGCCGCACAGGCAGCTTAGAAAAGATAGTAATTTAGCAAACGCAAAATTTAAACGTTCACTGCCGCACAGGCAGCTTAGAAACAATTACTATCAGGGGCGGCTGGCACTGTAGTGTTCACTGCCGCACAGGCAGCTTAGAAAATATTAAAGGGTTTAACGCTGACGTGTTGAATGTTCACTGCCGCACAGGCAGCTTAGAAAGTATCCGCATGCAAGGTAATGCGCCTGAAGATGTTCACTGCCGCACAGGCAGCTTAGAAATGTCGGGGATGGCTCTGCTAGCTTAAGGTCATGTTCACTGCCGCACAGGCAGCTTAGAAAAGACAGCTCCATCATGATGCCCTGATGCACCCGTTCACTGCCGCACAGGCAGCTTAGAAAGAATGCAGCGCCAATGATACCGTTGTAATTTGGTTCACTGCCGCACAGGCAGCTTAGAAAAGCTCAAACGGAAATTGCCACTGTTGACATGAGTTCACTGCCGCACAGGCAGCTTAGAAATGAAGATGGGAATGTGTTTAAAAACCTATACAGTTCACTGCCGCACAGGCAGCTTAGCAACATTCAATGCGATTGGCTTTGAGCTTGTAAATGTTAACTACGGTACTGGTAGATTATTAAACAGGAAGGGCATAACGATAACGATAAATTGAATGGAGGGGTGAAGCGGTTAGATTTAAATCAAAAGGTTAACCATAAAGTCCACCATTCGCTGGACTTTATGTTGTCAGTTACATGCTGTTTACTGATTATTCTCATGTTCAAATTCGATCCACGCTTTTTCTAATTCAATGAGACTGGCTGTGATTTTAGCTTTGTCTTGTTTTTGAATGATTAATTGTCGAACGTGCTCTTGCTGTATAAAAATATCCTGACGTTTATTGTCTACAAAGTAGTTTCTTAATCCTTTTGCCTGATCCATATACTGATGTCCAATATAAAACGGTGTATATTAAAATAGTACATTTATTGTGGTTATTCTCAAGTGTTTGATGGGCTGAATGGATAGTTCGTACGTTTATTTGCTTATGGCGTATCAAGACTGAAACAGTTTATGCCATTATATAAAGGGGAAGGGATGTGACAAATTATGCTAATTTTATAGATTGGGTCGGCTAAAGAAGAAATACCCGCCATTAAAGCTTAATAACGGGTACAGATATCGCTATCGAATAACGTTTTTGAAGTGCTTCTTACGTGTAAATAAGAAGTCTACATCTGGCGGGAAGTCTTTATTGTTTTTAGCATGTGTCATCATGTCAAAGACTTTAAATTCCGCTAAGACAGCAAAGGAATAAGGGATAAATTCACCTTCGCCATTTGCTTGTAAAGTAGGATCGTAATACTTACCATCTTTAAAAATAATCGCTTGGTCAATGATTGTTGCTTCATTACAGCGATAACCTAAAACATAGCGCTCACCACGACAATAAATCACATTCATATAACTATTATAGAATGTTTCATTTTCAGTCGTAGTACAGGCCGCTAATACCTCAGGATCCATTGCCTCTACCGTTACAATACGGACTTTCTCGGCAATAAAATTGCGTTCTTCTAGTTGTTGATGAATAGCTTCAAGACTTAATTGAGTCACTTTTAATACCGCAGAAATCAATAAAAACGGCCGAATTATACGCTCGTTTGTTCTAAATGTCTTCGAAAAAACAGTACTGAGTACGGAATAATTAATAGTTATTAGAGGGCGAATACTGCCTGATTTGAGAATAGATTGTATTTATTGATAGTGAATTGATTATCAATTGTATTTGTTGACAAAAAATTTACGAATGCAAAGAATGTAAATTTAATGCAAATGGTAATGGTTATCACTTATATTCTTGTTCTGAGTTTGGCGGCATCATTTGATGGTGACAAACAATCAAGACTACTTGGACAGTGAGTCGGTGCTGATATTGAGTATCTTTAAAAGCCTACAGAGGTTCGCTTTTAAAGATGCGGTATTAAGTAACAACACAATTCAATTGGTTTTATTCTCAAAGATACGGTAATTGGAGATAACGGAATATGTTTTCTAAAAGTCAGCTAACACTATTGATTGGTGCGCTATTATCAGCGCCGATGGCTCATGCAGAAATGACAGACACCGATGAGCATATGGTGGTCACTGGACGTGATTATGGCTATAAGGCTGACACGAATTCGACCGCAATGCGAATGGAGATGACCCAATTAGAAACTCCAGGACAAGTTGCCGTTATCGATGAGAAGCTAATTGATGAGCAACGTGCAAGTACGCTAGGTGAAGTGTTACAAAACGATGCCAGTATTTCAGCGGGTGGCACCAGTCGTAACCGTGAACGTTTTTCTTTACGTGGTTTTGAGTTAGGCAGTAGTAGTGGTTTCTTACGTGATGGCCACCAGCATTGGTCGCATTACCGCCAACCGGTTGAGTTATTAGAGCGTGTTGAAGTCATGAAAGGCCCTGCGGGTTTGCTTTATGGGCAATCAGCACCCGGTGGCTTAGTTAACATGGTGTCAAAGAAGCCAACCTATGAAACACAAATGAATTTCAGCCAAGATGTGGGTTCCAATAATCATACCCGCAGTGTGTTAGATGTTAGTGGTTCGCTAAATGCCGATCAAACATTACGTGGACGCGTGGTATTAGCGAAAGAAGATTACGATTCATGGCGTAAGTTTAGTGATGGTTCAACGCCATCAACGGATCGCTTTGTTGGTGGTATGTTCCTTGATTATGATGTTAACGATAACGTGACGGTGTCACTGCATTATGATCGTACTCAAGATAAGGGCAGTGTGGATTCTGGCGCGTATATTGTCGATGGCAAGCCGGTAATGGGTCGAGATCATGTATGGGATGCCCAATGGTCTAAAATTGATAACGATGTTCAAAATACAGGTTTTGATGTAAAAGCACAGCTAACTGATACATGGGCATTAAATACGGGCTTTAACTACCAAGATTTTGTGCGTAATGACAAAGAAAGTTACCCTAATTTTAGTAAATTTGAAGAAAATGGCACGATTAAACAAGGTGGTAGTGATCGCCATGATGAGTGGGCATTTAAAACAGCTTACACCGATTTTGTGGGTGAGTTTGATACGTTAGGCATGCAACATCAGTTACTAGTGGGAGCAAACTGGTTAGGCTATAGCTACGATCGTTTCCAGCGTTCATTTGATTCCGTGGATGTTAAGCCGGGTCAAACAACACCCGCACCTGTGTATTCAAATAAAGATCCGAAAGTATCAAATTCTTCATACGATGCTTGGGGTTTCTATGCGCAAGATATGATCACCTTGAATGATAACTGGCAAGTGCTGGCTGGCATTCGTTTTGATCGTCAAGTGAAGAGTGGCATTGCTGAAGAAGCGGTATCACCTAAATTAGCCGCAATTTACCACCCAGCAGAGAATGGCTCTATTTACTTAGCTTATTCTGAAAGTTTTGAGCCTCAAGGGGTGGTGTCATCTGATTACACCAATGCGGGAGATAACCTTGATCCTCTACGTGGTAAGCAATATGAGCTAGGCACGAAGTGGGAATTATTGAATAAGCGTTTATTTGCAACAGCCGCAGTATTTAATATTACGCAAGAAAATTCAAAGATTGCCGTTGGACCTGACAATAATCAAACGCTAACCCAAGCGGGTGAACGGGTACATAATGGTGTGGAGTTTGCGTTACAAGGTAACATTACTGATAAACTAAGCATGAATGCTTCTGCAATGTACCTTGATGCGGAATACACTAAAGATCAGAATTATGAAGGTAATCGTCCTGTTGATGTGCCTGAGTTTGCAGCAAGTGTGTGGTCAACCTATAACGTGACACAGGCGACAGATGTCAACCTTGGGGTTATCTATGAAGGTTCACGTTTTGGTGATGCCGCCAATACCTTTAAGAAAGACGGTTATACACGTGTTGATGTGGGTGTCGCTCATACTTATAAATATGACGGTAAATTGGATATCATTGGTCGTGTAAATGTAGAGAATTTATTTGATACTGATTACATGGCGGGTGGCGGTTCAACCAGCAAAGACTATGTGGGCGCAACAGGTGTAACGCTTGGTGAAGGGCGTAACTTTATGGCAACCATTGAGTTTAAGTATTAATAAGTAGTTGAATATTTAAGGGGAAGTATTAACTTCCCCTTGTTGTGATCTGAATGTGGTGGCCTATAAACTGTTAATCATAATAGTTATTGTTTATAGTTCGCCAATCTTGGATACTTTTTATTTTTAACATTCCCTTTTTTGTTTTTTTTGGTTATTACAGATAACGATTGATTAAATATTATGAATTTTATTAAAACTAGCCTTGCTATTGTTATTCTCAGCGTCACCACGGGTGCTCACGCTTCTAATCTTGATAATGCGCGTTCGATTGAAAATAGTACCAATACCGCATCTGCTGTGAGTCAAAATAAGATCGATAAAAGTGCAGATTCTGCATTGGCAATGAAGGCCAGCATGGAACAACTGCAAGAAGAAGTGAAAAACTTAACGGTTTATCATGATCACTTAGCGCGATTGGTTAAAAATCAAGCGCAAGAAGTGACGTCTATTGATCAACAAATCACCGACATTAAGCAGACTCGTCAAGGTGTGGTGCCATTGATGTACCAAATGATTGATGGATTGAAGACCATTATTGAGAACGATAAGCCAATTAAACGCCAAGCGCGTTTAGCCCGAGTCAATAAACTTGAAACCATGATGTCACAAGCTGATATTAGCGATGCTGAAAAATTCCGTCGTATTTTAGAAGCCTACCAAATTGAAATGGATTACGGTACCAAGCTTGCTGCTTACCAAGCGAAAATCACCCTTGCTGATAATAAAACGATTGAAGTGAATGTGTTGCATTTAGGTCGCATTGCCTTGGTGGCTCGAAGCTTAAATGGTAGCCATTACTGGAGCTGGAATACTGCCGCTAAACAATGGCAGCCTGTTGATGCAAGTGATGGTGCAAACATCGATAAAGCGTTTGCGATTGCTGATAACCAAGCTGCACCCAGCTTAATTACCTTACCTGTTTCAGGCGTATCAACTAGCGTAGAGAGTAAATAACATGAAATTAAAAACGTTAGTTGCCGCATTATGTATCGCAAGTTTGCCATTGACCGTTAATGCCGAATCGGTAGTAAAACAAGCTCAGCAAGAGCATAGCCAGCAGGCTCAGCATAATGTTCAACGTGAAGCGGGTTTTAATAGCACTCATCATAATATTAAAGCGCAATACAATGCGTTATTAGCTGAGCGTAATAAATTAAAGGCTGCCACAGAAGTATTAAGTACAACCTTTAGTGCGAATGAACAACGTTTAGCGACGTTAGAACAACAATTACGATTAGAAAGCGGCAGCTTAGGCGAGTTATTTGGTGTTGTACGTCAAACCGCCAAAGAAGTACAAGCTGAACAACAACATGCTGTAACTGCGATTGATAACAGCCAAGATAATGCCGTTGTGAATGAGATTGTCGCGGCGAAAGTCTTACCATCAATGGTGCAATTGCAAGGTTTATGGCAAGCAATGACTGATCAGATCGTTGCGAGCGGGCAAATTGCTAAAGTCACTGTGCCGTACATTAACGGTGATGGTGAACAAAGTGATATTCAGGCATTGCGTTTAGGCAGTATTGGTTTAGTCGGCGACAATGGTTATTTACGTTGGGATGGCAGCCAACATGTAGCAATGGCGTATTTACAGCAACCTGAACATGCACCGACATTGGATGATTATGATCAATTAATCTCTACGGGCAATGACATGCTGGTGGTCGATCCTTCACGTGGGGTGATGCTAGAGCAATTAGCCCAAGCACCGACATTAATGGATCGTCTACAAGCAGGTGGCGCGGTTGGTAAAATCATTCTATTGCTACTGGCTATTGGTGCAGGTATTGCGATTTTCCGTGGTGTGAAATTAGCCATTATTCGTCAACAAATTAAAGCACAATTAAAACAACCTTCTAAGCCGGGTAATAATCCATTAGGTCATATTTTAGCTGTTTATAACAAAGAACAAAGCCGTAGCGTTGAAGCGTTAGAATTACGTTTATTAGAAGCGATTGTTGATGAACAGCAAGGATTAGAGAAAGGTCTGTCAATGCTGAAACTGTTTGCTGCGTTAGCGCCGATGTTAGGTTTGCTAGGTACAGTAACCGGTATGATTGAAACCTTCCAAGTGATCACTCAGTTTGGTAATGGTGATCCAAAAGTAATGGCGGGGGGTATTTCAATGGCACTGGTGACTACGGTTCTAGGCTTAGTGGCGGCAATGCCATTGCTATTGGCGCATAACATTTTAAGTTCGCAAGCTGAAAATATTCGTATGATCCTTGAAAAACAAGGTATTAGCTTAGTGGCGGAACAAGCCGAGAAAAATGACCAAAGCGGTATTAAAAATTCTGGCATGACAACTGAACAGGCCGCCTAATGGATAGCAGCGTATTACAAACGTGGTGGTTATCACTGTCGCATTTTATGGCGCAAGGCGGTGTGATTTTATGGTGGTTAGCCGCTGTGGTTGCGGTGTTGTGGTTATTGGTGTTTGAACGGGTTATTTACCTTGTGTTTTACTTTCCACAACAACAGCAACAATGGATAGCATTATGGGCAGCACGTGCTGATCATCAATCTTGGTATGCTCATGCAATTCGAGATGGCTGGTTGAGTGATGCTAAAATAGCGTTAAACAAAAACCTTAATTTTATTAAAGTGTTAGTCGCTATTTGTCCCATGTTAGGTTTACTTGGTACGGTTACGGGTATGATTTCAGTGTTTGATGTAATGGCAACCCAAGGCAGTAGCCAACCGCGATTGATGGCGTCAGGGATCTCACTGGCTACACTGCCAACTATGGCGGGCATGGTGGCAGCACTAGCGGGGATGTTTATTCATGCTCGATTGGCAAAAGCGTGTCAAATGCGTGAATTGAAATTAGAAAAATCATTAAGGAGTCAACAATGAGACTCAGCCGTCGCTCGTCAGTGCGTGAAGATGCACAAATAGATTTAACCTCGATGTTAGATATCGTTTTCATCATGTTGATTTTCTTTATTGTTACTAGTTCTTTTGTGCGTGAATCTGGGGTTGAAGTGAATCGCCCGCAAGCAAGCCATGTGGTTAGCCAAAAAGATGCGGGTATTTTTGTCGCTATTACCGCAGCAAATGATATTTACATCGATAAGCGAGTGGTTGATCCTGAACGTGTTCAAGCAACCTTAGAACACATGTTAACAGAACAACCTGATGCGGCATTAGTGATTCAAGCGGATGAACATGCTTATAACGGTACGGTCGTTAAGGTGATGGATGCTGCAAAAGGTGCTGGAGTCAAAAATATTGCCTTGGCTGCGGAGAAAAACTAATGATGCGCATATTGATGGCGTTGCCATTGGCGCTCGCGGTGGCTTTAGGTCTGTTTACGCTGATGGCATGGATGGTCGATAACGGTAATCATCAACCTCAAGATAATGCACCGCCGTTAGCGTTTAATATGGTGATGGTAGAACACGAACAAGCGCCACAGCGTCGTCAGCGTGTTGCACCACCACCGCCAGAAACGCCAACGCCACCACCTGAAGCGCAACCGTCGCAGTCACAAGCGGCAACATCAACGACGATGCCAATGGCGTCAATTCCTAGCTTAGGTTTAGATACGTCTATTCATGGTTTAGCGGTTAATGCGCCTAAATTTACTGATTTCAGTAGTGCTGCCGCGATAGGTAACGGATTAGGTAAATCTCAACAGGCGATGCCTCTTTATCGCGTAGAGCCACGTTATCCATCACGTGCTTTACGTCAAGGTAAAGAAGGGTATGTGGTGCTTAAATTTACCATTGATACCCAAGGTCGACCAATCGATATTACGATCATGGATGCCAAGCCCCATCGTTTATTTGATAAAGAAGCGATCCGCGCATTACGCAAGTGGAAATACCAACCACAAGTTGTTAATGGCACCGCAATGGCACAACAAGGGCAGACAGTGCGCCTTGAATTTAGGTTAAATCAATAATGAAAAAATTAGCTTTTATTATCGCGTTAACCTTGTCGGCTTCACTGCCATTATCAAATGCTTATGCAAGTGGTGGTCAGTTATCACAAGCGACAGCCCACAAGGTACAACGCGCTAATGACTTACAATTAAATGATAAGCTTACTCAAGCCATTGCACTGTTAGCTGAAATGAACCCACGTTCTGCTTACGATAAAGCGTATGTGCAACGAATGCTGGGGGTGTTTTATTGGCAGCAAGGGAAACAGTCACAAGCTATTTCTCTGTTAACAAAAGCGGTGAACAGTGGTTTGTTGCATGACGATCAAGCATGGACGACTGAGCGCATGTTGGCGGATATTTTGTTGTCTGATGCTAAATATAGCCAAGCATTACCGCATTATTATAAGTTAACCAAAAATATTCCTGCCAAACAAAAAGGGGATGAGTTGTGGTTACGCATTGCTCAAGCGCATTATCAGCAATCACAGTGGCAGCAAGTGTTAACCGCGATGAAGCATTATGATGGTTATCGTCTTAAAGACACGATGTCACCGTTATCGATTAAGCTTGGGGCACAGCTACAACTTAAACAGTGGCAAGGTGCTTCGGCAACATTGAATCGTTTAATCGCACTTGAACCAAATAAGTTAATTTGGTGGCAGCAATTAGCCAGTATTCAAATGCGAACAGGTAAAAATGCTGATGCATTAGCGACATTAAAGTTAGCAAAATACCAAGGGGTGGCACTGAGTCAGCAAGATCTTAAAGTATTAGCCCAATTGTATGCTCAACGTGGTATTCCAGAACGTGCAGCGGAACAAATAGCCGCATTGAAAGATGCCAATAGTGATAAGACGTTATTAATTGAACAAGCTAATTACTGGCAAATGGCTCGGGAATGGAACAAAGCAATCAAACTATGGACAAAAGTTGCGGCGAAAGATAACCACTACCGTTGGCAGTTAGCACAATTGTTAGTTCAAGAAGGTGATTATAAACAAGCCTTGGTTGAGTTAGATCGAGTTAAACGTAAAGACAAACAGGCTGTGGTAGAATTAGCGAAAGTTAGGGTTTATTACAAAATGAATAATCTCGATCAAGCGATTATTCACGCTAAACAAGCAAATAACATTCAACCATCTTCTGCGGCGAAAAGTTGGATTAAATATTTAGGCCAAATGCGAAAAATAGATGTAAATGCTTAAATAGATATTGTAATGATTAAAGAGATTGTTATTTGTAGAAAAGCGAGCCATTGAGCTCGCTTTTCTTATTTATAAGACAGGCTGATACTTTTTTCTGTTTATAGTAAATAACATGTATTCTTTATCATTACCTGAAATTAGAACTCTTTAATAATAATAACGAATGCTGGTTATCAAAAGAGATGGTGCAGGTTATTGATCATGAAACTATATAGAGCTATTTACTGGTGTAGTTTCTATACGGGTAAATACTTCTTACGTATAGCTATTTAATGCTATTATTCATATGAGCATATAAGTATACTTGTGCGCATAAAACGTGTCTTCTCTGACATTTGGCTATGCTATTATTTTAGGTTAAATAAATGAAGTGTTCTTCTTCTGTTTTCAATAAAGAAATGAATTATAATATTTTAGTTTTCTGTATCGCTATATATTTTGGGATTGTTTTAAATATTCCATTATGGCAAACATTTTATGAAATACTGTCAAAGTTAGAGATAGTGAGTGTGGGATTTATAATATCACTGCCTATATTTCTTATTGCGGCTCTTAATATTATATTCCAACTTTTAGCATGGCCTTATATTGGGCGTGTTTTGTTTAGTGTGCTTACTTTTGTTTCAGCTATTACTGCTTATGCGTCATATCATTATGGGATTATTTTTGATTATGGAATGATGGAGAACATTTTCGAGACCAATAGTGGTGAAGCAGCATCCTATTTTAGCTTATCTGGCTTTATCGCTATTATTATTATTGGTGTTGTTCCTTGTTTGTTTATTATTGGTGTAAAGATAAAAAAACAATATTTTATTAAAACGTTTGTAATATATAAATTAATATCAATTGTCGTATCCATTCTTATCATCATTTTAATTGCGGCTTTGTTTTATAAAGATTATGCGTCAGTAGGGCGTAATAATAAATATCTTAATCGCGTGATTAATCCGTCTTACGTGTATACTGGCATTAAGTATATTGATAGAACCTATTTTACTAAACCTATCCCTTATCAAAAAATTGGGACAGATGCTAAGTTGGTAACGACGGCAACATCTAATGGTAAGCCTACTTTATTTGTGTTTGTTCTCGGTGAAACCGCACGTTCTCAAAATTATCAAGCCAACGGTTATGCTCGCCCCACCAATCAATATACTCAATCTGATAATATGATTTCGTTTAAGAATGTCACTTCATGTGGAACGGCAACCGCTGTGTCTGTGCCGTGTATGTTCTCTGCAATGAATCGCAGCAACTATAAAAAAGCCATTGCTTATAATCAAGATACCTTTATTGATATTCTGCATCGTGCGGGTATTTCAATACTGTGGAAAGAAAATGATGGTGGTGACAAAGGTGCTGGAGATCGTATTCAAAAGATAACCTTAAACCATAGTGCAACAGATCCTTTATGTGATGGCGAATCATGTCTTGATATGGCGTTATTGAATAACTTTCATCAAGAAGTAGCGAATATGAAGGGTAATAAGTTTATTACGTTACATATTATGGGAAGCCATGGGCCAACATATTACAAACGTTACCCTAAAGATCGCGCGTTTTTTAAACCAGATTGCCAGCGTTCGGATATTGAAAACTGCACCAAAGAACAAATAGTGAATAGTTATGATAATACTATTTTGTATACCGATTATATGATCAGTCAATTGATCCAACAGTTAAAAGGTTACAGTGATAAATACAATACGGCATTGTTCTATATTTCAGATCATGGAGAATCATTAGGTGAAGGTGGGCTGTATTTACATGGTACGCCTTATAGTTTAGCGCCTAAATACCAAACAACAGTGCCAATGATGATGTGGTTCTCAAAAAGTTTTACTCAAGATCGCGGTTTAAATCTCACTTGTCTTGAGAATATAGCGAACAATGCCAAGAGAGGGGATTATTCACAAGATAATGTGTTTAGTTCTATGTTAGGTATTATGAATGTAAATACGTCTGTTTATAAACCGAAGCAAGATCTTTTCCGTCAGTGTCGTACTCATTAGACGGGTTATATGGATCAACGTTAAATCTTACAAATTACCCCTAATGATTTTTTATTAGGGGTTTATTTTTTATCGCCTTTATTATCCTCGCACCTCGCACCTCGCACCTCGCACCTCGCACCTCGCACCTCGCACCTCGCACCTTGTTTCTTGTAACGCATTTCTAACCAACGTAAACAATGTAAATTGAATGCCAATAAGAACGATTATCAATTAAATTATCATTATCCAAGTTACTCTTATGCATGATGTTAGTGATGGTGTTAAAAAATAAAGCCGTGCAATTATGGGCGCGCCGATTACATATTTATATTTCAATGGCACTGCTGCTGGTGGTGTTATTTTTTGCTATCACAGGCATCACATTAAATCGACCGCATCTGTTTGTGAGTCAATCACCGAATATCGTTGAACAACAGCTTTCACTTCCTGTTGAATTATTGGGTTCAGAGAAAGGGCCGTTTACGCCTAATCGTTCAGCATTAATTGCGTATTTAGCTAAGCATGGTGATGTTCGTGGAACGCCATCGGCAATTGATATTTTTACCGATGTTGATGGTGATGAGTTAGTTGAAGGTGAAATTTCACTGGATTATAAAGGCCCTGGTTATAACGCCACGGTGTTTATTGATATGACAACCGCGCAAGCAACCATTGAGAGTACCCATTATGGTGTGATTGCGGTGCTTAATGATCTCCATAAAGGGCGTAATAGTGGTGAAGTCTGGCGCGGGTTTATTGATATTACCGCCTTATTGATGGTGATGTTTGTTTTAACCGGTGTGTGCTTATTGATCCCTAAAAAGAAAACCTTTCGCACTTCATTGAAATGGATGGGGCTGGGTTCTGCGGTGAGTTTACTGATTTATATTGTTGCTGTGCCATAAGCCAGTACTTGATTGTCGATTTTATTAAAGGTTCATTATGACCGTGTTTCACATCATCAAAAAACCATTATTGGTCGCGTTATTGTTAACACCATTGGCCAGTGCAATAGCAAAACCCGTACCGGAAACGGCGCAATTAGAGGTGAGTTTTGCACTACCTGCTATTGATACCACTATGTATGCCCGTCCTTATGTTGCGGTTTGGGTTGAAGATGCAGATCGAAAACCTGTACGTACCGTGCAGTTGTGGGTGGGTAAAGATGAATGGTTGAAAGATTTACGCAGCTGGTGGCGAAAAGTGGGTCGTTATGATCGTGAGTTAGTTGATGCGGTAACTTCTGCAACCCGTCCTGCGGGTGAATATACCTTTGTATGGGATGGTTTGAATGATAAAGGCCAGCGAGTAGAACAAGGCAATTATACCTTCTACGTTGAAGTTGTGCGTGAACACGGTGGTCGTAATTATTTGCGTCAAAAAATCGAGCTAGGCGAAAACGCGTTTAGCCATGTTATTGCACCGACGGAAGAAACCGGTGCTATTCAACTTAATTATAAACTTTGAGTAATAGTAACATTATGAAAAATAACAAAATGAAAGCGTTTTCTCTAGCATGTGCGGTTATTGCAGGATTAGCGGTATCAGCCTCGGCGAATGCACATCCGCGTTGGATATTACCGTCACATTTTACCGTATCAAAAGAGGGTGGCGATTGGTTGTCTTTTGATGTTACCGCGTCACACGGCACCTTTATTTATGATAAGCCAGCAAGTACAGAAACCGCTGAAGTGATCATGCCTGATGGACGTATTGAGCGCCCTAATTTTACTATTCGGGGTAAACGTCGTGCTATTTTTGACTTCTATTTTGAAGAGCAAGGTACTCATAAAATTCAAGTGAATCAAACCCCTGTTTATTTTACGCAATATAAAGCAGGCCGTCGCGACACGGTGAAATGGATAGCAGCGAACAAAGTTGAACGTGATGCTGTATTACCACCTAAATCACGTGACGTTGTCACTCAGGTCGGTTATACCCGCGCTGAAACGTATGTCACTGTTGGTAAGCCAAGTACCAAAGCAATGGACATTACGGGAAAATATTTAGAGTTACTGCCGATTACTCACCCTGCCGATATTGTTGAAGGTGAGCCTGTTAGCTTCCAATTTTATTTTAATGGTAAGCCTCAAGCGGGTGTCGTGGCTGAAGTCACCCGTGAAGGGACGTTATACCGTAACCACCAGCAGCAAATTGATGTGGTGAGTGATAAAGACGGTAAGGTGAGCTTTACGCCTGAAACAGCGGGTCGCTATATTATGAAAGCGAATTACCGTGGTGATATTGCCAATGATCCAATGGTTGATACCGCTAACGTTAACGTGCATATCACTTTTGAAGCATCGCTAAAATAATTACCCTCGGTGCTGTTTCTGTTATTAAAGCAGCACTTTTTATTACCGCTAATCATTATTTATTACTGCTACCCACAATATAGGCAGGTTTGAGGTTGTTATGAAAAATCATTTACCGATGATCACGTTATCGCTCTTAACGTTAGGATTATTTTCAAGTGCTGCTCAAGCGCATTTTCCATTAATGAGTTGTTGGTTTGAAAGTGACAAAGTGGCATGTGAAACCAGCTACAGTGATGGCAGTAAAGCGGTTGATTACAACGTTAATATGTATGATTACGACGATAACCTTATTGCCAAAGTGAACACAGATAAACGATCTATTGCTGAATTTACTAAGCCGGAAGCTGATTTCTATTTAGTGTTTGATTCAGGGCATGAAAGCCCAGTAGAAGTCGATGTTGTTGAGATTAAAGAAAAATGATCCGTCAAACCGTTCCTTCAAATAATGGTGGAAAGGAAGGAAAGTGGGTTGGCGGTATTATCATTTCAATTCTATTACTTGCCACGGTGTTGTTACCGTACCATCAGAATAAAACAAAAACACCGCCATTGGATACTCACCAAATAGCGATCACTGAGTTAAGTTCAGAAGAACTCGCAATGGTGGCTGAATTGCGTCTTGCCCATGAAGAAATCCGTAATTTACATCAAGATAGTCGTGATATTGATCATCAGAATCATTGGCCCAATATGGCTGAGTTATCTGAGCTGTGGTTAGCACCATTTATTGAAGATAAAAGTTGGGAGCGTAAAGGGCGTCATCAGTGGCAGCATCTTAATGGCGCACTTTATCAAGGTATTCGCAGTGAAGATCAAGGGGCATCGTCAGTGGTTTTGAACAGTAATAGTTCGGATCCTGATATTTGGTTAGCACTTTCTCAAGATACGACACCTCTGGTTATTAACGACAATGCTGTTTTTGAACCGCAACAATTGATTGATAGTGGTTGGACGCAAATTGTGTTTAATCACGACAGTAATAATCAAGCGTTGGCTCATTAATCTTTTTTGTTTTACTTATCGTGTATAGCTTGCGATGTATTCATTTCTTAACGTTGAAGTAAAAATATTATGAAAATAGTCATTCAAACGGTACTGACTGCTGTTGCTTTATTTGTCAGCTTCTCTAGTGCAGCGGCGGAAAAATTAACTATCGGCATAACATTGCAACCTTACTACAGCTATGTAAAAGCCGTGGTTGGCGATAAAGCGGATATTTTACCGTTAGTTGATGCTGGTTTTAACCCCCATAACTATTTACCACAACCTAATGATTTACGTCGTTTAAAACAAATGGATGTGATTGTTGTGAATGGTATTGGTCATGATGACTTTGCACTAAAAGTGATTGCTGCGGCTAATCGTGATGATTTGGTGGTGATTAAAGCCAATAACGATGTGCCTTTATTACCTGCGATGGGGCAGTCTGTGGGTGATGGTGCGGTAAACCCTCATACCTTTGTTGGTTTATCAACCACGATTCAAAAAGTGTATACCATTGCGAATAAATTGGCAGAGCTTGATCCTAACAATGCTCGTGAATACCGTAAGAATGCTCGAAATTATGCAAAAAAGTTTCGATTAATGAAACGTAAGGCAATGCTAACGCTAGGTGATTTAGATACCTCGGGTATGAAGGTTGCGACAACACACAATGCTTACGGTTATTTATTACAAGAATTTGGTGTTGATGTTGCAGCGGTAATTGAACCTGCCCACGGGGTTGAACCTAGTGCCAGTCAGTTACAAGAGACAATAGAAAAAATAAAGCAATCAGGTATTGATGTGTTGTTTTATGAATTAAATATGCCTAATCGTTACGTCGACACCATAGAAAAAGCGACAGGGGTGAAGTTATACCGTTTTTCACATATGACGCATGGTCAATATCAAGTGGACAAAGTAGAAATTGAGATGCAGCAAAATTTAACTACGTTAGTTGACGCAATGCAATTTGCTGTTAGTAAGGATCAAGTATGAGTTTTGGCCCTCGGATTGAGATTGCCAACCTAGAGTTGCAATACGGTGAAAATCATATTTTATCTAATATTAACCATCGTTTTGCAGCAGGGCAATGCCATGTGGTGATGGGGCCAAATGGCGGTGGGAAAACATCATTATTACGCTCAATTTTGGGCTTAACACCGTTCAAAGGCAATGTTGATATTTTATGGGATGATGCTGCCAATAATGGTAAACCCGGATCTGTTGGTTATGTGCCGCAAAAAGCGATGTTTGAACAAAGTTTACCGTTAACAGTGATGGATTTTATTTTATTAAATTTAACCCGATCACCGTTATTTTGGCGTAAACGTCAACAAGATAAGTTGTTTGCATTAAGCCAATTGGAACGTGTCGGCATGGCCAATCGTGCTGATCGTCGCATGGGGCAATTATCTGGTGGCGAACAACAACGGGTTTTATTTGCTCAAGCGTTATTGGATGATCCTGATTTATTAGTGCTTGATGAGCCTACAACAGGCATGGATGAGCAAGGGGTTCGTTATTTAGAGTCCTTGATTCATGAATTTGTCGCGCAAGGAAAAACCGTATTAGCCGTTCATCATGATGTAACCGCCGTTCGACGCCTTGATGCGCAAGTACATGTGGTTAACCGTATTGTTGTTGATTCTGGTCATCACTCTGAAGTGTTGGTTCCTGAAAAAATTGAACGGTTATTTAATCATTACAGTCATGCGCCGATTGTGGCAAATCAACACGAGGTTGCGTAATGGAGTTATTACGTCATTGGGCACAATTAGGTGTTGATGCGGGTTTTCTAAGTGACAGTTTTTCATATGCGTTCATGGTTAATGCGATCGTTGCTGCGCTGTTATTAGGGCCGTTATTAGGTGGCTTAGGGACATTAGTGATCGCTAAACGGTTGGCTTTTTTCTCTGAAGCGGTCGGTCATGCGGCATTAACAGGCATTGCGCTTGGGGTGTTGTTAGGCGAGCCACCTGAAAATCCGTTTATTGGGTTATTCAGTTTTTGCATGATTTTTGCGTTATTACTCCACTTTGTCCGTAATCGAACCAATGTACCTTATGACACGCTGGTGGGCGTGTTTTTAGCATTGGCGTTAGCGGTTGGTGCGGCATTACTGATGTATGTGGCGCGAAAAATTAATATCCATATGTTAGAAAATGTATTGTTTGGTTCAATTCTAACCGTAACCGATCAAGATTTGTGGGTATTAGCAATAAGTTGTGGGTTGATTATATTGTTATTAATACCCACTTTTAATCGAATATTGTTAACTTGTATTAGCCCTGATATTGCCCGTGTTCGTGGTTATAAAACGAATTTCTATGACTATCTGTTTGTTATTATGATAACGCTTGTCACCATTGCATCCGTTAAAATTGTGGGCGCAGTATTAGTCGGTGCCTTGTTGCTTATTCCGGGGGCAACGGCACGTTTGCTAACTAAAAATATGGGCAGTTTTGTCTTATTGTCATCCTTATTAGCCACTATCAGTTGTGTGGTGGGTACTGTCCTACCGATGGAGCTTAAATTACCGATTCCATCAGGAGCGGCAATTATTATTGTTGCTGCTACTTTCTTTTTAATCGCCACTTGTTATCGCATTATTCGTAAAGGGTAGTCGCTGTATTTTTTAAGGAATCATCATGAGTCATCTTCAGCTTCACCCAATACGTTCACTGATTCAATCGGTTTGTGCTGTTGCGATTATCGTTACCGGCGGCAGTTATAGTCATTCAGTAAAGGCAGAAGATATTTTAACGACAACGCCTGTTACTTATATGCTGGCATCTGAATTGACCCATGACACCGGGATCACGACAAAATATCTACCACCTAAACGTTACGGGGTATCTCGATTGCCTAATTGGTTTGCCTCTAAAGGTGACGTGGTAACTAATGAAGAGAGTAAAAAAGCCCAAGCCGTAGTGACATTAGGGGCTGTTTGGCCGCAAGATCCGCTTTATGTTTATGCGCGTCAGGGCAATATTAAGATCGTTGAAATTGATGCATCACAAGCTATTTCGCCACGAGGACAAGGTGTTGCCGCATTGCGTTTAAGTGATGGCACAATGTCAATCTATTCATGGCTAAACCCAACAAATCTTAGCCGAATGGCCGCCATTGTCAGTGATGATTTACAGCGCTTATGGCCTGAAAAAGCGCAACAAATTGAAAAGAATCAGCAGCAACTAATGGGTAATGTTCGTAAATTGATTAATAGCCAGCAACAGGTCTTAATTGATGCCGGAATTGATTCTGTGATATTACTGTCAACGGAACTTGAAGATTTTGCTTCAGGAAATCAGCTATTTGTTGTTGATAGGCTAACGACGCCAGAATTAGAATGGACAGAGAAAGATAAGCAAAAATTGAAAGCGTTATTAGCAGAAGATGACAGCTTATGGTTATTAAGTACAAAGAAATTAACGGCATCGCAACAAGCATTATTACCTAAAGGCGTGAATGTGATGGTGATTGATAGTGTTGATCGCTGGGGGCGTGTAGGCATTAATCATAATGAGCCGCTTAAACGTTGGCAAATTAGATTGTAATGGTTATTCGTTTTTAATTGATAATGCATATTGTTGCCCAGTATATTACTGGGCTTTTTATTGGGTTAAATATAGATCTAAACATGGCTTAAAACTTAAATAATAATGATAACATTCCCAACATAATGAGTAGGCTCCCTGAAATTAAGTCGTTATATTTACCCACGATGTTGCCAATAGTACTGTGACCAATATGATTACCCGCATAAGTTAAAAACATGCCGGTAATAAAAGTAAGTGTAACGACCAGTGTAATGTCTAAATGCGTAATACTGCCTAAAATACCGACACCGATATTATTGATAGATAATAATAAGCCTAACATTACCGCGCCTTTAAAATTGAGCACAGTATGTTGTTTTTGCTGTTGTTGTTTTTTTAGAAGATCGCTGCCAATAAACCATCCCCCCATTAGAATAAAGATCACTGAACCAAGCTCATTCGATACATAATTAGGAATAAGTTGAGTTACTAATTTTCCGCCTAGCATTGAAATGAAAGTAATGAGTGCGGTTATAAATGCAATAATAGCATTGGCTGTTAATGGGATTTTTTCATTCTTTACACCATAACTCAGGCCAATAACGAAATTATCGAGATTCGATGAAAGAGAAAATATTAAAGCGAGTAAGAAAGACACGATAGTTCATCTCGTAAAAATGCTTTTATAAACTGAAATGAAATTTAACGCGATGTATTTGTGTGAATAGTAATTTTTCAGATATGAGTTAGTTTAAACATATTGCGCAATTTATTATCTAATCGCACAATATGTTTATCGTGTCAGTCATTTAAATGAAACCAAGGATGCGTGCTTTTAGAAAGGCGGCTAAGGTTTTATTATCTTGAATTTGATTGTCTGCAATTTTTTGTTCTACTTCACTAACGGATAGCGTGACAACATTAATGATTTCGTCATCATCAAGTTCACCATCTGTTGCTGATAATCCTTGAGCAACATAAAGATATTGTATTTCATCGCAAAAGCTAGGGGCTGGCAGTAACTGACCAAGAGGGTGCCATTGGCTAGCGGCGAGGTTTGTTTCTTCTGCTAATTCTCGTTGTGCACAACCAAAAATATCTTCTTTAGCTTCAAGCGTACCCGCAGGAAATTCAAATAACCATTGGCTAACGGCTGGACGATATTGATGTACAAGGACGAGATCGCCATTACTATCAATAGGTATAATAATAACGGCGCCTGGGTGTTTTATACTGGTACATGATATTTCTCTACCATCAGGCAGTAAATGAGCTTGTTCCTCAATGCTAAAACATTTCCATTGATAGTGTTTTTTTATGCGCATGATTGTTCTCTATTCGTTGGTTGCTATTTGATTATAGCCCCAACGTTTTGCACGCATCAATGCACTTTCCGCTTTTATATAGTCATAGCTAAAATCTTGATACTCAATATTAGTAATACCGATACTCACCGTGATCTTAATTTGATGACCAGTGGTTAATTCTAATATCCATTGACTAATTTCATCACGAATTTTAATTGCAAATTCTTCTGCTGCATGAATATTAGCATCTGGAATTATAATACAAAACTCTTGGCTGCTTAAACGCGCAATATGCATATTATTGCCACAAGTCTCACGCAGGCATTTAGCCATCATCATGAGGGTTTTGTCACCCGCATCAAGTCCAAAACGATCATTAACGTCTCTAAATTTATCAATGTTAATTAATAGCATTGATATATCACGACGGTAACGCTTGCAGCGAGATGATTCATTTTGATAAAGAGGTAATAGTCCATCACGGTTTAATAATCCGGTGAGGAAATCATTAGTCGTGGTTCTTTTTACTTGTAAAATAGCATCATAACGGTGGCGAGATAATAAAAATGCCATCACAAAGATAATAGAGTAAGCACAAATATTTTGGAGTGCAGATGAAATTTGCATCTGTTTAGTGGTTATTTCAGAAACGCTTAATATGATGTATAAAAATCCAAAAATAGCGCTATACCAAGCGGCCGTTCTGATTTGTAAAGCGAAAAAACATAATAATGGAATGGTTAAGCCAATAGTATTACTGATATGACGCGCCCCAGTAAAATAAAAGCCAGTAGAACAAATAAAGGTGGTTGCGATTAAAAAGATCCAAAAAAGAATAGTGGCAGAAAAGAGAGTTCGATTTAATGCTGCAAGGGTGTAACACAATGTCATACCAAGTATACCGACAATGGTAAAATAATGTGCTTGTTGTGAGACAAAATAAGTAAAGGCAATAATGGCACAGATAGCGCCAGCGAAAGGGAATAATAATGAAAGTTGTTTTTTTAATGTTTTCTCACTAAGTTCAATATAGGCAAAGTTTGTTGCTTGCAGTTGGGTACTTTTAATCAATGTAGCCATGATATGGAAAAAACCTTTATAACAACACGAAGATAAATACAACATATGATGCATTTTTTGGAAGCATATCAGTATTGCGATTGATGTCTAATTATTTTTCAACTTTAATGTAAAATAATATATTAAAAAGAGATGTTGTTATCACCATCGATGGTAAAAGTAAGCGGTGAAGTCGATAACTATATGATACAAAAAGTATAAAAATTGATGATATGTGTTTATACATTGAGACAGAAACTAATTTTTTAGCTTAAATGATTGAAAATGAGATCTATAACTACGAATTATTATTCTAATTGAGTATAAATAAAGAGTGTTTCAAGATGAGTAGGAGCGACAATGTTTCCAGAATATAGAAGCTTAATTTCAGCACTAAAAGGTCATGATGTGCATTTTGATCGTCTATTTAAAAAGCATAATGAGTTAGATGATAAAATTAATGTAATGACTGCCGCGAGTGGTTTTGATGAAACGCTCATTGAGCAATTGAAAAAAGAAAAGTTGTTATTAAAAGATGAAATCTTTGCTTATTTACAACAAAAAGCATAATAAATAAAAAAAGAGAAGCGTTGTCGGCTTCTCTTTTTTATTGCAGCTATATTGGATTTATAACGATGATAAGAAATTATCAATCAAATCAGCCGTTATTTGAGGTTGCTCATTAGTAATGCCGTGAGCTGTTTTAGGTAATACAATGATAGGAGCTTGAATATATTTGCTTAATTTTATACCACTATTAAGTGGGAATATTTTATCATTTTGTCCCCATATTATTAGTGTTTGAGGTAATTTTTTAGGATCATATCGTTGAATGCGGTTTCTATCTGTTAGTAGTGTTTTAATTAATTGTGTTCGTTGTGATTTCCATTGTGAAAAATAATCAAGATAGATTTGGTTCGCGATGAAATCAGGAATAATTTTTTTCTCAATAAAGACATTGTCATAAAGGCGTTTAACATCATCACCATTATTAGGTACAAATAATTCTTCAGGTGATTGAATTTCGGCTCGACTCACTAAATCTTGTAAATCTTTATCATTAAATAATGGGCCAGGGCTGGCGATGATTATTGCTTTATTGATGCGTTCAGGTGTTAGCATCATGTCATAGGTAATAAACCCACCATACGAAATACCCGCGACATCAATTTTTTTTAATTTTAATTTATCGACTAACTGCCACATAGCGCTGGTTTGGGTTGCTAATTGAGCCGTATTATCACTGTATGACTCACCAAACCAGAGTAAATCAGGCGCAATGACATGGTATTTTTTACTTAGTTGAAGCATTTCTGCTTTCCATGTTGCCGCTGCCGTACCACCGAATCCATGTAATAACAGTAGCGGTTGACCTTGACCACCTTCCCAATAGGTTAATTTGCCACCTTCATTGAGGGTTAGTTGATGTTTACTAAAGCCTTCTTTTTTCAATGATGACTGATCGTATTCTGTTTTCCAATGGACAACTTCACAGCCTGTCGTTACAAAAAAGAGTGTCCATAAAAGAATAAAATAAGAGAAGGATCGTTTCATAGGTAACTCAAACAATGGAGGAATTCTTTAATTATACGATGTTTTATTGCGGTTGGTAAGAATATTTATCGATAACGGTAAAAATAAAAAATGTGATATCTGTATTTATTTTTTGAGTTAGCATTATGTCAAAATTCAAATTTATGTTAATCAGTATGTTGCTAAAGAAAACAATCGATAGCATAATATTTTTCTATAATAAATTTTTATACAAAATCGTATTATTGCCATACGTATATGTATTAATATTTAGATTCAAATTACGTATTAACGACTAGGAGACACTATGCGTGTATTAGTTACTGGTGGCATGGGCTACATTGGTAGTCATACTTGTGTACAAATGATTGAAGCGGGTATGACCCCGATTATTGTTGATAATTTGTACAACAGTAAAGAAACCGTATTAGGACGCATTAAGAACTTAACTGGCGTAACACCTGCTTTTTATAAAGGTGATATTCGTGACCGTAAATTTTTAGACAGTGTGTTTGCTGAAAATAAAATTGATGCTGTGATTCACTTTGCAGGACTTAAAGCTGTCGGCGAATCAGTCGAAAAGCCATTAGAGTATTACGACAATAACGTTAGTGGTACGTTGGTGCTTGTTGAAGCGATGCGTGCAGCTGGCGTTAATGCAATTATCTTTAGTTCATCAGCAACAGTTTATGGCGATCCTGCCTCTGTGCCGATCACTGAAGATTTCCCAACCAGTGCAACTAACCCATATGGCCGTAGTAAGCTAATGGTAGAAGAGTGCTTGGGTGATATTCAACATGCATATCCTGAAATGAGTGTGACATTACTGCGTTACTTTAACCCAGTAGGTTCACATAAATCAGGTACTATGGGTGAAGATCCTCAAGGTATACCTAACAACCTAATGCCATTTATTTCTCAAGTAGCGGTTGGTCGTCGTGAGTTCTTATCTGTTTTTGGTAACGACTACCCAACAGTAGATGGTACTGGTGTGCGTGATTACATTCACGTGGTAGACCTTGCTAATGGTCACCTTGCAGCATTAACACATAAAGGTCGTGAAGCTGGCTTACATATTTACAATCTAGGTACTGGTAACGGTAACAGTGTATTGCAAATGGCGAAAGCGTTTGAAATTGCTTCTGGTGTCGAAGTTCCTTACAAAATTGCACCACGTCGTGCTGGTGATATTGCTGAATGTTGGGCTGATCCTGCGAAAGCAAAAGCTGAATTGCACTGGGAAGCTAAACTAACACTTGATGATATGACGCAAGATACATGGCGTTGGCAGTCACAAAATCCAAATGGCTACCCTGACGCAGAGTAAGTTCAACCTGGATTAAATGAAAAAGGCGCTAAATTAGCGCCTTTTTTGTTATTTGAAAATAACGTTATTTTTTCTTAGTGTTTCTTATTGTTATACGGTTTGGCAATAAAGAAGATAATCAAACTCGTTATTGCCCCCAGAGTATCCGCCAGCATATCTTGTTGAGCATCCCATATATCGCCTTGAGATCCTAAAAATTCAATACCCGCTTCACTACCAGCGCTGATGGCATACCACCATTCTACAATTTCATAAGCAGCAGCTGTTGCCATAATGGCAAATAACCCAAAAAGGGCGGCGATAATCGGTTTGCAATGATTTTTACGTACTAGAAACTCCGCGATTGGAAAGGCATATAGACCTATCGAAAAATGTGCAAAACGATCAAAATGGTTACGGTTTGAATCTAATAGATGATTAATCCAGTCAAAAGGGACATTTGCAAAGGTGTAATGGGCGCCAATATTATGTAATACCAGCCATACTGCCATTAAAGTGTAAGCAAGATTACTGAATACAAAATAACGGTAACTAAGAACTAAAAACAAAAATACAATGGCAAGGGGGATCGCTTCGGCAATCCATACGGCACGAAAAGCGGGATTAAGCCCAAGCGCAATAAAGAAGATTATGTAGCATAATGCGAGCCATTTAGGGTATTTGTTCTTAATCATTTCAATTCCTTATAGTAACAAATTGAGCCAAAGGGTAACGTTTTTGCTGTATATATAGCAAGAAAGATTATCAATATGTTAACACTGGCGTGATGACTTATTTTAGGTTTTTTAAAATTGGTTTGTGTTATAATTTCCAGCTTATGTTTTCACAATATTGTGATATTCATCATATTTGACAGGACATACTCATAAATTGAGTTGTTTTTACCGGAGCATCATTTTGCATTTTAAAGATCTTGGCTTAGACGCACGCTTATTAAATAAATTGAATCATTTAGCGTTTGATCGAGCAACCGAAATTCAACAAACGGCCGTCCCTGTTGCTATTGCAGGCAAAGATATTTTGGCGTCGTCGAAAACGGGTTCCGGTAAAACTCTAGCATTTCTATTACCTGCAATGCAGCGTATGTATCGTGGTAAGCCATTCACTCGTCGTGATCCCCGCGTATTAATTTTAACGCCGACCCGTGAGTTAGCGAAACAAATTTTCGCACAATTACGTACGCTTAATGCTGGTACGCCTTACGATGCAACCTTGATTGTTGGTGGTGAAAACTTTAACGACCAAGTTAAAGCATTACGTAATGACCCCATGTTTGTGGTTGCAACGCCAGGTCGTTTTGCCGATCACCTTGAGCACCGCAGTACACACCTTGATGGTTTAGAGATGCTTATTCTTGATGAAGCAGACCGTATGCTTGATCTGGGTTTTGAACCACAACTTCGTCGTATTAACGAAGCGGCTAACCACCGTCGTCGTCAAACATTAATGTTCTCTGCAACCATGGATCACGTTGATGTGATGTCAATTGCATCTGAGATGTTGGATATGCCAAAGCGTATTTCAATTGGTCACTCAGCAGAAGAACATACCGATATTACTCAACGCTTTATTTTGTGTGATCATTTAGATCATAAACAAGCATTGCTAGATAAAGTATTAGAAGTAGAAGATTACAATCAAGTTATTATCTTTACTGCAACTCGTGCTGATACTGATCGTTTAACCGCTGAGCTGAATGAACGTAAACTAAAAGCGGTTGCACTAAGTGGTAATTTGAGCCAAACGCAACGTAATAGCATCATGAGTCAGTTTGAGCGTAATTGTCATAAAATTCTAGTGACAACAGATATCGCCTCTCGTGGTCTTGATATCGATAGCGTATCGCTGGTTATTAACTTTGATATGCCAAAACACGCAGAAGAATATGTTCACCGTGTTGGCCGTACTGGTCGTGCGGGTAACAAAGGTGATGCGGTTTCATTAGTAGGTCCTAAAGACTGGAAGAGCTTTAAAGCGGTTGAAGCATTCTTGAAACAAAAGATTGAGTTCACAACCATTGAAGGCTTAACGGGTAAGTTTAAAGGCCTTAAACCTGCACCGAAGAAGAAGATTGTTAAGAAAACGACAACCAATGCGACAGGTGCCGCTAAAAAAGCGCAAGCACCTAGAGCAACGAAGAGAGTTGATAAGCGTTTTTACGAAAACCAAGCTGTGGGTAACGATGTCTTTATCCCTAAGAAAAAACGTAATACTGATGTGAGCAACGACGATCAATAATTGACGATTAAGAACCGTTAATAGATTGCATGCCGCATTATTAATACGTTTAATAAACAGCATAAAAAAAACCAGACTTAGTGTCTGGTTTTTTTGTTACTGCATTTCATCAGTAGAGTAGCAGTCACACTTAGTGTCGCAATACGATTAACGTAATTGGTACACTTGACCTTCTTTATCCGCTTTAACAGCCGCAAAGCTTAATACAAATGGACCTTGTGCTTGAACTGTTGCTGGCAATGTCTGAATAGCTTGTTTTGCTTCTTCACGGGTTGCGTAATTACCGTAAATAACCGCATACCAGTTACGGCCTAATGCATGCTTCCAGTTAACCCAAATTGGTTGATTGCTAGTAATTGGCTGAAGGTAACCACGTAGGTTACGTTCTTCACTTAATGCCAAAATCTGAACGGTAAAGTGTGAAGGGTTAATATCACCAAATGCTTGATCGTTAGTCATTGACTCTTCATCAGCAAGATGAGCGTCATCATTGTTAATGTAATCACTATCAATAACTGGCTCGTTCGTTGTTTCAGGAGCGACAGTTTCAATGGGTGTAGAGGTTACTACTGGTGGTTGTTGACATTGTAGGTTTTCATTGTCGACTTTAGATGGTAATAGGTAACCTGAATCACAAGGGCTGTCTGATGATGCACAACCAGATAATGCGAATAAACCTAAGACAACTGCTGCCTTTAGCGTACGAGATGTCATTATTTTCTCCGAAAAATAGTTAATAATTTGTAAATGTGGTAGCAGTATTCATGACTTTTCATGACGCAAATATCACTATTAACAAATGTCTTTATACTTGAAATGTATTGTAGCGAAAAACGGCAAAATATTGACATGATAATTACATATTTACGGTTAAATGTATGTTTTTTAATCAGCGTTACTATGCTAAATGAGAATAGGTTATATTTATGCTGATAATTAATGTTTGAATGGAGTATATATTTTTTTACTCTTTCATAGAGGTAAATGGTATTTTTTAAAACACAGATTATTAGTTAACATATTAATAACAATTTGAGTTTTAAATAGGTCTGCATTATGAAAGAGAGGTCATCTAGCGTTAATGACCATAAACGCTTGATTACAGCTACGGTTATTACAATGTTATTGATTTCGGTGTCATTGGCAACAACAGGCATCATTAGTGCGTTATGTGATTTAAGTGCATTTACTCTTCTGTGGGGTGTTCTATGGTTAAGGTCACGCGAATCGCCAATAGGCAATCGGCCTTATGAAAGCGTAATACCTTCGTCAAAAATCAAAATTGAGCCATAATAATGACGTATTTGGGCAGGGAATGAAGTAACGCTACAGCGTATTATTGTTAAAAGAGAAACAATAAACATACAATTGTGCAAATTAAATAAAACATAAAAACAATCAATCATTTATATTAATACTTTTATCTATATATATTTTAATAAAGTGTGATTGGGTGCTAATTATTGCTTCTATATAATCTTTATTATCAGCTCGAATTTTTACTGAATATTACTCAGTAATGTAAACGCTGTTATTAGGGAGTATTGATGTGTTTATTGTAGAATTTTTGATTGTACTTGTGTGTATCTTAGTGGGTGCTCGAATCGGCGGTATTGGTTTGGGTGTAATGGGGGGCATCGGCCTTGCTATTTTAAGTTTTGTTTTTGGTTTGCAACCAACCAGTCCACCGATTGATGTCATGCTAATGATCATGGCGGTTGTTGCTGCGGCTGCGGCAATGCAAGCGGCGGGTGGTCTTGAATACTTAATTAAAATTGCGTCAAATATTCTTCGTAAAAATCCGCGTCATATTACCTTTATTGCGCCGTTAGTAACTTATATGTTTACCTTCTTAGCCGGTACGGGCCATGTGGCTTATTCGGTATTACCTGTTATTGCAGAAGTAAGTCGTCGTAGTGGTATTCGTCCTGAGCGTCCACTGGGTATGGCTGTTATTGCTTCTCAGTTTGCGATTGTTGCAAGTCCGATTGCCGCGGCGGTTGTTGCATTAGTGGCTTTCTTAGAACCTCAAGGCATTACATTAGCCGATGTGTTAATGGTGACAATTCCTGGTACTTTCTGTGGTTTAGCATTAGCGTGTGTTGTCGTTAATAAAATGGGTAAAGATCTAAAAGATGACCCTGAATATCAACGTCGTATGCAAGATCCTGCTTTCCGTCAAGAAATGGAACAAGAAGTCAAAGTAGAAGAGATTGTTATTAAACCAGAAGCAAAGAAAGCGGTTGGTTTATTCTTATTTGGCGCATTAGCTGTCGTTGTTATGGGTGCATTCCCAGGGTTACGTCCTAACTTTAATGGATCAGCGATGGGCATGGCACACACGATCGAGATCGTGATGTTAGCAATTGCTGCTTTGATCATCTTGATCTGTAAGCCTGACGGTAATGCGATCTCTCAAGGATCCGTGTTCCATGCTGGTATGCGTGCGATTGTGGCTATCTTTGGTATTGCTTGGTTAGGTGATACGTTTATAGCTGGTCACAGTGAAATGGTGAAAGAAGCGGTGTCTGGCTTAGTAGAAGTTGCGCCATGGACATTTGCTTTTGCTTTATTCGGTTTATCTGTGATGGTTAACAGCCAAGGTGCAACAACAGCCGTGCTTGTGCCTGTTGCTATTACACTAGGTCTACCACCTGAAGTCATTATCGCAACGTTTGTAGCGGTTAATGGTTACTTCTTTATTCCTAACTACGGTCCTATCATTGCTTCAATTGATTTTGACCGCACAGGAACAACAAAGATTGGTAGCTACATCTTTAACCATAGCTTTATGATCCCCGGTCTATTAAGCATGGTATTCAGTATTATCTTTGGCTTTATTTTTGCAAGTTTTGTCTTGTAAAAAATACGGTAGAAACCCTGTAAACAATAAAGTAAATTAAATTAAATTAAATAAAAAACCTCTATATCTTCATGTTTAATATTGAAGAATAGAGGTTTTTTTTATGACAAGATAAAGAGTCAACAAGCGTTAAAGAAACAACTCAATATAGGTTAGTGAAGCAGTACCAATCGCTAACCAGAGGATCACACCTAATAATAAAGGCTTGTGTCCGGCATTACGTAATTTACTCACTGTGATGCCTGAGCCAATTAAGAATAGGCATACCACCAATAAACGTTTTGATGCGTCAAAGATAAGAATATAGGTTGAGTGAAATTGTGGAACAAAATGGGCAATTAAAATCGCTAGGCAGTAAAAAAGAATAAAGTAAGGAATAGTGATTTTCTTACTGTCCCCTTTAAACATTAAAGCACTACCAAACGCGACGGGAATGATCCATAACGCACGAGCGAGTTTCAAGGTTGTCGCTGTTTTTAATGCTTCATCACCATAAGATCCTGCGGCACCGACCACTGACGATGTATCATGAATGGCAATCGCCGCCCAAGTACCAAAAGCATGCTGACTCATTTCTAATAAGTGCCCAACTGCTGGAAACAGAAATAAAGCTACTGCATTTAGTACAAACACGGTCGCTAAAGCCAATGAGGTTTGGTCATCACGCGCATTGATCGCAGGTGATACTGCGGCAATGGCACTGCCACCACAAATAGCCGTACCTGCTGCGATTAAGTGGCCTGTTTTTTTATCCAATTTTAAAAAGTGGGTCGCCAACCAACCTAAAAATAACGTAAAGAAAATGGACGATATAATCAGTCCGAGCCCTTGACGGCTAGCTTCAATGGCTTCGTTTAAATTAATCCCAAACCCTAAACCAATAATGGAATATGACAAAAGTTTTTTGGTTAAAGCGGCAAGATTAAATTGAGTGGGAACAAAACCAAAACTGGCAAGAGTAAAACCAAGAATTAATGCTATTGGTGAGCTAATGAAAGGTGCTAAACATATAATTGCGGCTATTATAAAGACAATGTCAGTTGGTTGAAGGTTTCTAATTTTTTGATTTAATGTCATTTTGTGGTTGAAATCAGATTGTTGATAAGATCTCAAATTATACGCACGTCATTCTATTTAGTTTAGTTAAATATTTTGAAACGAGGGTTAAAAGTAATTGAATGTTTAGGGTTATTTTTTTTGCCATGATCCTTGATTATTTTGATAAAAATTACCGACTTGAGTTTTTTCTATGGCTTTATGATAAGCCCGTTGTTTGATTATATTCAATGGAAGATCATGAGATTGGCTGATCGTTTGGAATGTTTCTTTTCGATGTTTATTGACCGTGTTTATCAGATGAGTCACCGCCGTATTATTACTTGGCTTAACTGCGGCAATAAAACCATTTTTAGCTTCACCCACAAGCCCTTGTTGTTTGGCTTGTTGTAATGTCATGGCAAATACTGAATGTGAACAAAACAAGATCAAGCAACAGCTAATCAGTATAGCGTTAAAGTAATTATATTTCATATGGCTATACCTTTTATATAGAGTAATAAACACATTAAAAGACGGCTTTGTTATCAAATAACTGCTCTATTTCTCTATCCACTTTTATTTTTATTTCATGTTCAATTTTAACGTTAAGATTAATTTCTATGGGTTTGTTTGATGCTGCAACTTGTATGGTTGGAGTACACCCTTTAAGCAATAGTATTGCGACGATAATGAGTCCGTAATGAAGGTTTGACTGTGACAGTGTTCCTTGTAAATGATTCATGCGCATAACCTTAAATGCTATTGACGATTAAAATGCTCACTAATTTTTTGTTCAATGTTTGATGCATTAAGTATGTTAATTGTTTTAATGAGTTCAAGCATATTTTCTTCAATTGCTAGGTTTATATGAATTGGGCGACCGTACTGAAAATCAGGGTTATAACCTTTGAATTGAGCTCGAGTTTTTAACACACTATCTTTAGCATAGTTAATTTTGATGGATAAGGTACGGTAATGATAATTTTTAAGAATTTCACTTACCATTAATGGGCTTTGATGACCTGCCGCTTTGATTTTTTGATCAATGATTGAGTCTGTCATATAACGTAAGACGCCACCAGGAAAGCGGGAGTGAAGTATTGCATTATGAATCTCAAGCTGACCATTAATGATTGCGATCGGGATCGTTCCATCAAGGATCCCTGTGAATTCAATTCCTTCATGATCAATAAGATCTGTTATTTCATTGATATTAAGACCAAAGACTGTAATAGGGATCGTGGTCAGATTATGCAGACTTGTTAAGTGAATGCTATGAGCACTTAAACTTCCTCCAAGTAAATAGGCCGAGATGCGATGCAACGTATATTGGTTTGTTTGGGTGTCAACATCAATCACTATACTCGGTTTAGTTACGGTTACGCCGGCTTTAATTTGTTGTGCAAATAACGAAATAGGATGCAGGGTTTGAATGCCTTGGGGGGTGAACGCAATATTAGCGTTGCTATCTAGTTGTGTAATATCGATACCGCGATAATGGCCAGAAAGGCGATCAGTCGCAATCTTCGTACTGCCTGTTATTTGATTATTACGATCAATAACAAACGCTGCGCTAAGGGTAATATTGCCTTCAGTTATATCGATGGGTAAAGAGAGCTCAGGAAAATAATTGTTTTTTAAGCTGTTAACTTTCGAAAAATAAAGAGTATTACGGTGTAATTTAACATGCGTTTTTTTGGTGATTAAATTCGCGTTAATATCGACGTTAGCTAAAGTATTATCATCAGAATCAGTTAATGCAGAGGCTATTTGCAGTTTATTGTTAGCCAAATGAAATTGACTGTGCAGATAGAGCGGAGGAAGTAATGGATGCTGGTTACGTTGAGTGGAATCAATGGTGATTTTGATGTTACTTGATAAGGCTAATGGCGCAACGGGATCAGATTGAGGTCTGTGATTGAATAATATCTCATGGCGTAACATAAACTGGTCAACATCAATCTTTAAGTGTGCGTTGTAGTCTACTGATGGTGACTCCTTTTCAAGTTGATGGCGAGTATATAACTGAGCATCTAATTGTGCTTGAGTATTTTTCGTTGGAGTACTTTGAGGCTGATATAAGGTTAATGCAAGGCGATGCGCTTTCTTTTCAAGTTGTCCAACTAATAGGTTTGAACTGAAATTCATATTTTTAATCGTGTTATTTGTTAAGAGGGGAATGGCGTTAAGTGATACTTTTTCCGCTTGAAAATGGGTGTGTTGTAATTGTGAGAGTAAATAATTATTAGCCCATGTTGCTTTTATTTGAGAACTAAAAAGAATGTTATCAATTTTACTGTCAATGGTGGGATGTAACGTCTTAATACGGGCATTGATTTTAGTATTAAGGTGGCATTGTAAATCAGGATATAAACAATTGAAATCACGAATTAAAAACTGTAACTCAGACTTCGTTTTGGCATTTTTAAAACGAATAGTCTCACTTTTATCACCTAAATCGATGCTGAATAGCTTATTTTGATAACTGACGTTGAAATTTATTTTGCCATCACTGTCCATTTGAATATTGGCGACATGTTTAGGCGGATTATTATGTAGGGGCATGTCATCTTTAGCATAAAAGAAAGGGGCTTCAATGGCATATTTGTTAAGTTCAATCGTTAAAGATGGCGGTAATTCAATCCCAATTAAATAATGGGCATCAACAATTTTATTATTAATCACCATCGGTTGATTTGTCTTTGATTTGTCAGCAACAATTTGTTTGGCATAAAAACGTAAAGGACCATTTATTTGAGCATCAGGCACATCGTATAAGCCTAAACGATCAGTAAATTCGTTAGTATTTTTAAAGTTAGCATTGCAATTTAAATAGCGTGGTAAAGGTTGATTAAATATTATTTTTGCATCGCAATTAAGATTATTGCCGTCACTACGGGTCATAATGGCGTGAACGCGGGCATCTGTTTTTGATAGATGATGGATATTGACATCAATTTGATAAGGATTGGGGGCTAACGCTTTGCCTCTTACAATAAAACGGGCTTGGGTATTGTTCTCTGTGGCGATATTTAATTCTTTTGCTTGTTGTTCTATTGTTTGGCGTGCTTGTTTTCGGCGTTGACGTTGTTGTTGATTGTCATCGGTTATCATTACGGCTTTTTTGGGTAATGTTGCTGTTTGAGTGGTTGCGATGGTTGGTGTTTTTAATATTACTTTTGCATCAATCAATAAATCTCCGTAAGTGAATGATGATATTTTGAGTTTGTTAATGGGAAGTCGAGATAGATTAGCCAAAGTTTGCCCAAGATGAATACCTTTGCTATCAATATCCGTACGATTAATAAACGCCGGTAAGTCTTTAGGTTGTTCTAGCTTGATGGTATGCGCGACTAACATCATTGTCGGTAAACTACGGTTAAGATCAAACGTTAACGATAATTGAGAAATAATTTGTTCAGATAAAGAATTATTAAGCGTTGCCCATTGTGGGTGGAGTGAGGCGATAGTAACAGACACTGGAGTGTGATTATCTTGCATCTCAATCGCGAATTGACTCTCTTTGAACTGTAGTGAGTAATGAGGCGATGGCTGATAGTGTGGAAAGAAGAGCGTTAGTTTCCCTTTTGCGGCGTGGCCTGAAATCTTTAAATGTGGGCTATTTGTGATAGTAACATCAACGTGTTCAATAATTTGGGTCGCTGCTGTTTCTTTACCATCACTGTGTGCTGCTGATGCGGTAACTTTGCGAGCATGAGCATTAATGGCTAATGGTGATGCAAAATCAACAAATCTAAACGTAGCATCAAAAAAGTGAATGTAGCGTAAATGAATATTCTGTTTTTCTAACATCGCCGTTGTTGTTGAAGGAAGCTCTATTTCATATTTTTTGGCAAACAGGCGATAACTACCACTATCAAGAGCGTTTTTAGGATCAATATAATGGTGCAACGAGAGCTGATGAAAGGTGACATTGTAACTGAATAGATTTAATGACATGTATTCGGCATGTATACCTTTATCATAGCGGAGCCCTTTGATGCCTGTCAGTGTAATATTATTAATGTGAAGCCATACAATGCCGACTATCGGTATGAGTAGGACGATGGCTAATAGTGATAAACCGATTTTTGTACTATTGCGTAACCACGACGATTTGGCCTCTGTTGCTGGTGGCGATTCAGTATTGTGCGAAGGGGATTTCACAGCGATAGCTCACCTATTGATAAAAGAATAACGTAATACCAGCAATAACCGATTGCTTTAAATGATGATCACCAGTTTCATCTTTAAACATATACCAGATTTTATGATTAGTGCGTTGTAAATGAAAATAATCCAATATTATTCCATCTAAAAATGACTATTTATGCTTTTCGTTACAAAAATTACGGTATTACATCTTTTGATTTGAATTTATATGCATTTTAATCGTTTGTGCTAATTATCCAAATAATACAACCATCCTGCATAGGTTGTTGAGTAAATATCCCGACATTGGCGTTGTTGTTGCTGACGTTGCGTTAAAGATAATGAATCAAACACGCGTTGATAACGGGCTGGATTACTGCCATAAACCAGACACACAATATGCTGATAACGTTGCTGGCTAAGGCTATGTTGTTGAATAAAGCTGTTGTTGCTAAGTATCGAGTTATTCAGCGCTTGTTTACTGAAGATTTGATAGGCATTAATGGCAATCTCATCACCACGATGGATATCATTAAGCAGTAAAATAACCACAAAATTATCAACGGTTGTTTCGCTATTGCCTAATATCGGAATAGCGCGATCTAAAATATAAGCATGTCCAATTTCATGCAGTAACGTCAGTAATAAGGCATCAGTGGTTGCTTGGTAACGTTGCTGCTGGGTTGGGTAAGCGCCTGTTGTCGTAATCTGTTGTAGTAGTTGATTAATGTATTGATAAGGGATTTGGATTTGTTGTTGCGTTAAATCAAAATTTGGTCCTGTGTCACTACCAAAAACGATATCTACGCTGGGGGCGAAAATATACCGAGTTTGGCTTAATTGCTTAATGGTCGCGAGAATAGAGGAATGTTGAATAATGTCTTTTGCTTGTTGCTGTTGCGTATTAGATGGGGTTAGAAAGACAAAGTTAACGGTAGGGACGGGATCTAAGGCTAAACCATAGCTGCCGCCTGTTGGTTGATCTGTACCCGCATCACTAAAGCTAGCGAATGTTAGGCAGAATAAGCCAAATAGAAGCCTTGTTAGTGATGATAAATGCGAATATTTGGCGTCAGTAGTTTGATTATCAGTGAAATAGTATCCATGCACGTTGTCACCTCATACTGCTATAACTGTATCATAAGTGATAATTATAGCGGATGAGACAATAACTAACGCTATAAAAGCATTAAAATGCCTTATTTATGACCATTAATGGTTCACTGCATATTGTTTTATATTGTTTGGGCTTATTTTAGTCGTAAACGCATATCGACGATACCGTCCGCCAACTGTACATCAATCTCAAACCCCATTTTTTGCGCGAGAGTGATCATGCCACGGTTGGTTGGCATTGTTATTCCAGTTAGAGTCTCAAGCCCGCGTTGTTTGGCATAATCAATCAACTTGAGCATCAATATTCCGCCTAAACCAATGCCTTTAAGATCAGAACGCACAAGAATCGCAAATTCTGCATCTGCATTATTAGCATCTGATAATGCGCGTGCAACACCAATAATCATCTCATCATAAACAGCAACAAAAGCCATTTCACGGTCGTAATCGATTTGGGTGAATTTGGCTAAGGCCTCATGATTTAACTCACCGACATCAGAGAAGAAGCGTTTATAGAGGTCATCTTCTGATACTTGGCTAATAAAGGCTTTATGGGTTGGTTCATCTTCTGGCAATATCGGACGCAACAAGATTGATTTACCGTCTTTAAGTTGGCATTGCTGTTCATATTCTTTAGGGTAAGGTCGAATCGCTAATCGTTGTTGAATATCGCCATTAAACGTTGTGATATCCATTGAAGCATCAATAATTGTTAATTCATCGCCCGAGATCAGTAAGGGGTGAATATCCAAGGCGTTAATATCAGGACAATCAATGATCATTTGAGAAATAGTCACTAAAAATTGGCATAACGCAGGCAGAGATATCTTCTCTAAGCTACCACGTTGTTTGATTTTGTTACGCTTTAACGCATTGATCACCATATAACGGGCAAGCGCCATATTTAATGGTGGTAAGGCAACGACGGCATCTCGTTCAATATTCCAATCAATGGTTTCTTCTCCTAATGTGATCACTGGGCCAAAAATAGGATCGTTATAGACACCGATCCGTAATTCTTGTGCGCCAGATCGATTCGCCATACGTTGGATTAATAACCCGTCAATACGTGCACTGGGATAATGTAGTGCGACACGAGACAAAATAGCATCAGCGGCATTAGCCACTTCATTGGCATCACGTAGGTATAATACGACACCATGAATATCTGATTTATGCCGAATATCAGGAGATCGTAATTTTACCGCCACGGGATACCCAATTTGTTCCGCAATATGTACTGCTTCAGCGGCGTCAGAGGCTATCCATGTTGGCAATGTTGTAAAACCATAGCTTTCTAGTAACGGTCGTATCTCATGAGTTTCAAGATGATGAATATTTTGTTGAAGCAAACGCTGTATTTCGTGACGTACATAATGAGGATCAGCGGTAACTTCACCAATAGATTGTGGCGTTTCCATTAATTGACGCTGATTACGACGGTATTCGACTAAATGCATGAAAGCTGAGATCGCGCTTTCAGGTGTACGATAAGTCGGTAAACGTGCTTGAGTAAAAAGTGTTCGCGCGTTAACGGCGTCATTTTCACCAGACCAATTAGTTAAAATATTAAACCGTTGACTGCGAGAATGCTGGTGGAGGGTATCAATAATAACGTTGGCGGTGTGAGAACTATGAGCTATCGCAGAAGGGCTATGCATAATAAGTAACGCATCAAAATCATCACTATCAAGTAAAATGTTCATCACTTGTTGGTAACGCGCTGGATTTGCATCACCCATAATATCTATCGGGTTTGTCTGTGACCAATAGGCGGGTAAAACGAGGGACAACTTAGCCATCGTGTCGGTACTTAATTGTGCTAGCTTGCCACCGCAATCAGATAATGTATCCAATGCCATAATAGCGGGACCCCCACCATTGGTAAGAATAGCCAAGCGTTCTCCGCGTAATGGTACTGAATGCGCTAATGTTTCAACAGCGGCAAAGAGATCATGGGTTGTATGTACACGTAACATACCAGAACGGCGAATGGCAGCATCGTAAACGACATCAATACCAAGGGTGTCATTTGGCGATAATAATGCAGCAGAACGTCCCACACTTGTACGGCCACTCTTTAATACTAAGATGCGTCGATTACGAGCTGCTGCGCGTGCTGCTGACATAAACTGCCGTGCATCTTTAATATTGTCGATATAAAGCAAGATCGCTTCAGTTTTTGTATCTTGGCTTAAAATATCAAGTAGCTCGGCAAAATTGATGTCGCAGGCATCCCCTAAAGAGATAAAAGTAGAAAAACCGATGTGTTTGTTCTGCGCCCAATCAAGGATGGTCGTACATATAGAGGCTGACTGTGAAATAAACGCGATATTGCCTTTATTTGCACGGGTAGGGGCGACAGAAGCATTAAGGTTTAACCACGGTAAAATGATCCCCATGCTATTAGGGCCAATAATGCGCATATTATAATGTTTTGCATTGGCGAGCATTTGTTGCTGGTGGTTAATGGTTTCTTTATGGTGGGCAGAGGGGCTCATACCCGCAGCAATAACAATTACCGCTTTTACCCCTTTGCGTCCTAGTTGATTGATTATCTCTGGCGTAAGCGCAGCGTGGGTACATACGATTGCAATATCTGGAATAATCGGCATTGTTTCAATGTGGCTATACGCTAGAATTCCTGCGACAGCGGTATATTTTGGCGTGACTGGAATAATAGGGCCATTAAAGCAACCCGCTAACAGATTGCTGACCACAACATAACCGAGACGGTGTGGATTGTTTGAAGCGCCAATCACTGCGACACTGGTTGGTTTTAAAAACGCGGCCATATTATTCATAAGGTAATTATCTCTATCTGTCGTAGTGATACTGTATTCCTAAATATGAAATAAACGTTTTTTTTATAAAGATAATGTGATCTAACTGAACATTAATGACTCAAATCCCAATAACATATTATGCTAAAAGTAAAATCATTATTCGCTATAGTTATATTTTTTTGTAATAAAATAATTATATACGTTTAACATTGATAATGCTGGTTATATATGTGTTACTAAGGTGTAAGCGTTAATAATATTGGGATGCTAAAAGATATGACTGATGAATTATATTTCAAATATCAGCCAAGGTACTATCACGGTGAAATATCTTCGTATGAAGCATTATTAAGAAGTCATATTGATAATTTTAATGTAGAAGCTTTTGTTTATTCTATTAAATGTTCTGCTAGTTTTGATTTGAATATCATTTTAAAAGTGCTTCAAGACAGAAAGTCATTGCATATATGTGATGATGTTTCTATTTCATTGAATATTTCTATTGCAAGTTTGCTTGACGAAAAATTCATGCATCAATGTCTAGAAATATTTGAAGATGAAAAGAACATCACGTTAGAATTAACCAATCATGATCAAACTGATGATTTTAATGGATTGCAAAAATCAATATTACTTCTTAAAAATAAAGGGGTTAAGTTTGCACTTGATGATTATGGTAAAGGTTATTTAAATACAGATAATTTCTTGTATCTTGATGTTGATTATATAAAGTTAGATCGTAAGCTAATAAGAAATATTAATACTAACTATATAACTTATTCGGTACTTAAAGCTAAATATGATCATATTATTAATGTGCTAGGAAAAGTGGTTATTATTGAGGGTATAGAGACATTTGAACAGTTTAACTTAGTTAAAGAGTTTGGCGATATGTACTATCAAGGCTTCTATTTTTCAAAGCCAATAGCGATTACTGAAATTAGACAAATAAACACGATAGATTTACCTAAAGCGGATGTTAAAAAGCAATTTTCCCTTAAATTAGATGAAGCTATTTTTGATTTAAATCGTTCGCAAAACCCCCAAAATATACAACAGGCTATCGATAATATTAAAGAAATAGATAAATACAATATTATTGGTTTAACGCCTAATATTTTTGATTTACATAGTGAGCGTCAACGAATTAATCAAAATTATAGAGAAATTATAAAAAACAAAACAAGATCACATTTTTTGTTAGCGGCATCATTAGTGTGTGGTAGTGATGGTGCCGTGGTTATTCGAGATAAAGACGGTAATGTAATTTTTAATAATCAACATTTTATTGATTACATTGGTCTTGATTTGGTTGATATGCCGATTGATGAAGCCTGCGAAAAAGTGACTGATTACCGTACGTGTTTAAATATAGATAATGAACTTCTGTTAAGTGACTCATGCTTTATGATGTCGGATGAAGTTATCGAAACTAAAAACGGTAGCGAGCTTGTTCATACCTATAGACAGAAAGTATCCCATTTTGATCAAAACTTTATTATTTGTTCTGTTTATGAAGCAGTAGATACGATTATTGTTGATGAGCTTACCACTTGCTACCAAAAAAATTATTTATCATCAAATTACATGAGTCAGCATAAGATACTCGTTTTTATTGATTTAGATGGTTTTAAAGAAATTAATGATCGTTTTGGTCATTATATTGGTGATGAGGTTTTACGTGATTTTTCAGTAACGATTAAAGAAATGTTACGTGATGAAGATGTTATTGTCCGTTTTGGTGGCGATGAATTTGTTATCTTATTAAATAGTCATGTAATAAAAAATGTTCATCAACGGATTGAGCAATTAAGACAAAATATTGAAGGATATTTTGGTGAAAAAGAACGGTTATTAAGTTTTTCATATGGGGTTGCATCTTTACAAGACGGGGTTGAATTAGCACTTAAAAAAGCGGATATCGCAATGTATAAAGAAAAGTCACAACGGAAACGATAAAGACCAAAGAGTATTAGTCTTGTTGTATATTATAAGTTTTTTTATATGTAATGATAAGATTATTTATTAGGTGAAACGTTGTTTTAATGCCAAATAAGTATTTGAATGAGCAAATAATTCCTCTTTAGAATAGGTGCTAATTAATTATAAAATCCATTAGGGGTTAATGTGGTTTTCGATTATTCTCAAAAAAAATTATAAAAAGAATAATTTAATGCTATCAGATTGTTACCTTAAATTTCAGCCTCAATACTATAACGGTGAAATATCTTCTTATGAAGCTCTATTAAGAACAACAGCGTCTAACATTGAAGACTATATAGATCATATCGATGATCATGCTGTTTTTGATTTAGCTGTTATTAAATTTGTTATTAACCAGCGTTCACTTTTATCTCATGGTGAAAAGATACAGCTATCGATTAATATCTCTATTTCAAGTTTATTGGATGATGCATTTGTTAAAGCCTGTATGATCATTTTTGAACATGAGAAAAAGGTCATTTTAGAATTAACTCGGCATGATCAGACCAATGACTTTGATCGCATTCAACAGGCTATAAAAGATCTAAAAGTGCAAGGTGTATTGTTCTCCCTTGATGATTATGGCAAGGGATATGTGAATAGTGAGATGTTTTTACACCTTGATATTGATTATATTAAGCTTGATAAAAAACTGATTAAGCAAGTTGATCAAAGCTATATTGCTTATTCATTAATTAAAACGACGTATGATAAAATAGCCAAAGTGCTAGGTAAGCATGTCATTGTTGAAGGCATAGAAACCTTTGAGCAATTGAATCTACTGAAGCAATTTGGAGACATGACTTATCAAGGCTTTTATTTTTCTGAGCCTTTGGATATTGATAAGGTAAAACCAACCAAGTCTTTTTCATACAAACATAAAATAGATTCTAAGTCATTTTGTAATCAACTTGATCAAGCTATTTATAATATAAATCGAGCTCAAAATCCCCAAGCAATTAAGACGGCAATTACGCGCTTAATCCAATTAGATAACTATAATATTATTGGTGTTAGTCCCAATATTTTTGATGTTTATAGTGAGCAACGAAGAATTAATGAAAATTATAATGAATTACTTGAAAAAAGGAGTAGTCCGCATTTTTTGTTAGTTTCTTCGTTAATTAGTACATGTGACGCATTAGTTATTATTCGGGATAGTGAAGGGCAGACTATTTATAATAATGAAAAACATATCAAATATTTAGGGGCGGATCTTGTTAAATATACAGCAGAACAAGCTTGTGAGCGCTTTCCTGATTACAGTACGTGTATTGAGTTAGATAAAGGATTACTTAGTGGTGATACTTGTTTTATGGTGTCTAATGAAAGTGTTGAAACTGAACATGGAAAACAACGCTTTAAGACATATCGTCAAAAAATAACGCATTTTAATAAAGCTTTTATTATTTGTAGTGTTTATGAAGCTAACGACAGTATCAATATTGATGATCTTACCGGCTGTTATCAACGTAGTTATTTAGAATCAAAACATGCGTTAAATTATCAAACCTTGATCTTTATTGATTTAGATGGTTTTAAAGTGATTAATGATTTTTATGGGCATAGTAAAGGAGATGAGGTTTTACGTGATTTTGCGAAAACGATGAAATATATGTTGAGAGACAGTGATGCGGTGGTACGTTTTGGTGGTGATGAGTTTGTTTTATTACTAGAGGGTACGTCACGGTTGGCGGTTCAACAACGGATAGAAATTATTCGAGCGAATATTGAAGCTTATTTTGCAGTTAAACAATTACAATTGAGTTTTTCATATGGCGTGGTTGAAATAGAAGGTGATATAAATTCAGCGCTGAATAAGGCGGATAAAGCGATGTATGAGCAAAAGTATGCACGCAAAGGATAACAAAAAAGAGATCAAATGATCTCTCTTTTTTGCTGGTGGATAATAAGCTGGTGGCTTAAATATTATCAGTAATTTACACCTGATAACGGCTTTTATCACCAATATCAAAATGTAGCGGCATCCGCCATTTACTAAAGGCTGCAAATGCAAGTAGCGCTGCACCAACCATTGCAAACCCAATTGCAATATTTATGGCATTAAAGACTAAACAGAACCAAAAACCCGCTAGAGCAATCGGGGTTAGTAAGAGTATTTTTACTTTAAAACAGAAGTATTCTTTTATTGAAAGTGCGCTAAAGACAAACAAAGCCGCACCTAATGCTAATGGTTGCCATAATCCAGACATAAACCAAATGGCAGCAAACAGGCCCGCACCTTGAATTAACCAACGAAAACGTTTGTCATAAATGTGCACTGTTGTTGATGCTAATAAAGCGACCATAATAAGAAAGGGTGTTGTCGCATTAGTTTCTGTCGCAATGATCGCCATGATAATAGCGGCAAGAGTGAATGCAGAGCGATATAGAATAACAGTGAGTTTATCAAGTATATCAAGATCGCATTTAATATGTGGATCAGCCATTGAGGCTCCTAGGCAGTCGCCAAAAAATAATAATAAAAAATAGGGTGATATTATTGTTAGTAAAACAATATTTATAGTGATCATGGTAACATAAATGCCGTTCGATTGATCTATCGTTATGAACTGTTTGATCGTAATCAAAAGCTACGGCAAACTATTACTAACCATTTGTCATTCAATTGTTTTTATGATGAGCACATTCAATATTCGATTATGAATAAGAGAGAATAAAATGAAAAAAATTATCGCATTGAGCCTGCTATCTAGCTTAGTGGGGTGTGCTCAATTGATGCCGCCTAAAACACCATTACAAACGCCTATTGAAACGATTAATACTAATCAAACGCCTGAAAAGTTTGTAGAGCCGACGATTGTCGCTGAATTGGATGCTTCCGTTAAAACAGATCCTTTATATCAATCTATAGATTCGATAGCAGTGAGTGAACAAGTTATTGAGCAACAACCCATTGCTCAATCCCCAGTATCGGTAGAAAGCACTGAGCCAGTAAATACAGCAACAGAGGCTGATACAGCAGCAGATATTGATACAGCAACAGAGGCTGATACAACAACAGATATTGATACAGTAACAGAGGCTGATACAGCAGCAGATGTTGATACAGCAACAGAGGCTGATACAGCAGCAGAGTCTGATACAGTAACAGAGGCTAATACAGTAACAGAGGCTAATACAGCAGCAGAGTCTGATACAGCAGCAGAGTCTGATACAGCAACAGAGGCTGATACAGTAACAGAGGCTGATACCGCGACGACAGACGCTGTTAACACTGAGAGTGCAATGGCTGCGGCACTGGCGACGAATGGTGATTCATTATCAATAACAGATGAAATCACCGTTACCGATCCCAATGCGGTTATGGTTACAGAACCAACAATGGCGACAGAACCTACAACCGATACGATAGAGATAGCTGAGCCAGAACCTATTGATCCTGCTATGAATACTGAGGTTGATGATTTGACATTGTTAGAAAATCCTATTACCGATGATGACTATCAAATCGTCGATATGGATGGGTACAGTGTGCAAATTACGGCTTCTAGAGACGAGAACGCATTAGCAACATTATTATTGTTTTTAGATAGTCAGCAACCCGCTTGGCTTAACAAAAAAATGATCAATGGCAGTCAGGTCTATACATTGCTGCTTGGTCATTATTCTAATCATGATCAAGCAACAGCAGCATTAGAGTTACTGCCTCAAGCGATACAACAAAACGGGGCATTTGTGCGGAATTTTTATGAAATTGAGCATACTCGTTCGCCACAACTGAAACAATTGCAATAATTCAGTGATAGATGGCATATAAATGGTGGTTAATTCACCATATTTGGCACGAACTTAGCGTGTTTTAAAAATAAATCACGATATGATGATGTAGAGGGTACATTCACATTAGTTTTTTGATTACTATATTCAGCCGTGAATGCCTTATTCTTTTTGACCTTGGTAGTTTATCAAGGTTTTTGTGATCTGCATTGTATTGTGATTGGTATAATTAAGGAACGATAATGAGTTCTATCCATGTTTTATTATTATGCGGCGGCGGTAGCGCTGAGCATGAAGTTTCTCTCGTGTCTGCAAACTTTATTGAACAACAATTAAAAGCGATTGATGGCGTTAGCTATACACGTGTTGAAATGACTAAAAATGAAGGTTGGTTAAATGAAAATCAACATTCTTGCGAATTGAATTTGGATAAAACATTGTCCGCTGTCGGTGAGCAACCTGTCACGATTGATTACGTGATCCCTTGTGTGCATGGCTTTCCTGGTGAAACTGGCGATTTGCAATCATTATTTGATTTAGCAGGTTTACCTTATTTAGGTTGTGGCGCTGAAGCGAGTACAAACTGTTTTAATAAAATCACCACTAAGTTGTGGTTTGATGCGTTGAATATTCCTAATACGCCTTATGTTTTCTTGAGTGAAAATACGGAAGACGCACATCAACAAGCATTAGCTGCACTGAACAAGTGGGGCAAGGTGTTTGTTAAAGCAGCATGCCAAGGTTCATCTGTTGGTTGTTATAGTGTTGAGAACGCAGAAGAATTACGTACAGCGGTTAACAACGCATTCGGTTATTCAAACCAAGTACTAATTGAAAAAACCATTAAGCCTCGTGAGTTAGAAGTTGCGGCTTATCAATATGGTGATCAACTTATTATCACCAAACCGGGTGAAGTATCATGCCCTGATGATAAGTTTTATAGCTATGAAGAAAAATATAGCACTGATAGCTTATCAACCACTCAGGTTGAAGCGCGTAATTTAACTGAAGAGCAAATTGAAGCGATTCAGCATTATGCACGTAAAGCGTTTGAACAAATGAAGCTTAAAGATTTATCACGTATTGATTTCTTTTTAAGTGAAGATAATGAAATCCTATTAAATGAAATCAATACTTTCCCAGGTATGACGCCAATTTCAATGTTCCCTAAAATGCTAGAGAACTATGGCCATAACGTTACAGATTTTATTGAAAAAGCGATTAAAAACGCCGTTAAATAAGTCTAACAACGTACAGAATTAGCCAACCTCTTATGACGCTTTCAACCAGAAAGAATATTGGGGTTGGCTTTTTTGTGCCTTTTATTGTACATGTGTGTTATTTGCCACTTTTGTTGGCAAATTTCTTCAAGGTGTTATCCCGTTTAGCACGTTGACCGATATATTGAGCCGGCATAGCAGGGCTTCGCCATCGACCTTGATGCTGTATTTGATGAATAGACAGCCCCGCGTCAGCTAAATCTTGGCTCGCGCCCACACGTGGTGATTGTCCTGAAAATATCACATCCGTTGGAAGCTCTAGCTCTTGGCTTGCGCGTCTAAAAATACGGTAGATAGATGAGTGATCAAGAGGGTTATCACCAATATTGTTATGTCTATCTATACGTCGAAAAACAAAACCGCTATCAATCATGGATAATGTTAACCAACGATTAATTGCTTGAGAGGCGACATTACTTAACGCAATTAAAGTACCATTTACTGATAAAGTAATTAAACCCTCCGGCGTGATTTCAATATCATTGATTGTTAACGCGGTTACTTCTGAACGCTTTAGCATTGCTTCAAAGGTCATTGCCCAAATCGCCATATCGCGTACATCTTTGGCTTTAGTTGCGTGCGAAAATGATTCCAGAAGATTTTGCAAATGGTTATCACGAAAGCCATGAGCATTAGTGTAATCATCATGTTTATCAAGACGCTGTTTATGCATGGCAAGTTTTATTTCATTGCTTAAACAGGGGTTAGGTAATGCATGGCAGCGGTGCACCAAACTGATAGTGACAATGTAACGTTTAAGACTGGCTAACTTACGCGTTTGTGCCATTTTTTCTATATAGCGATGTACAATTTCAGCCGATGCGGGTAATGCTGATGTTTGATGTTGGATACAAAAAAGTAAAAAGCTATTCCAATCATTTTTAAACGCAACCAATGTATTTTTCGCATATTGTTGGTGCGTTAGTCGTTCCCAAACCGTAATTGATTCAGCAATGGCTGAAAAATCAGTAATACTTGCTTCGCGAACGGTTTCATCTTCAATAACCGTGATTTTCTTTGCCATAATAACACCTAATGCACTATAACTTTATATAGTTAAATAATAACAACGATCATCATAAAACGAAAGAATAATCACAAAAAAACTGGCTTAGCTATGTAAGTCTTATTATTATATAAGTAGATAACGTAATGATTATTAAAGAAACTAATACTTTAATAAAGTAGAGAGCAGGACAATGAAAAAACGCCTTTTTCATCGTGGTTATATTATTGAAAATAGTACCGGGCTTACATCCGACTGGAAAACGATCATTAACGGACAAACTGTTAAAGGAATGATCACTAATATTAAAAAGAGTGTAGATTGGTGGTGTGACACAAAAGCTTTTATGCCACCAGAAAGATTTAATCTTCAGGCACAAACCAAAAAAGTAATCTCAATGGCAACGTCTGAGCAGTATCGAGGGATTATTCTAAAGAATGATAACGGTAAAGCTAACGAGTGGTACGTTATTGTTCGCGGTCAGCTAGTTAAAGGGGATATTGTTTCACTCAAAAAGTATGTAGATAAAACAATCATATCCTAAAAAACAGTGCCTATTGATTACAGGCACTGATTTAGTTATTTGTTGATGAATTAATCATTATCGTCGTGTTTTGATACATCAACTAAATAACGGCCATTTAGCCAATTACGACCGATAAGTAATTTATATTCTAGTTTTTTACGGTCTCGCAAATTGACTGGAATCGCGTGATTTTTGCCGTTCCAAACTAAATCCATAACCACTGCGTAGCGACGTTCAACACCTTGAGCATTTCGTATCTTACTGATTTTTATTATTTTACTCGAGTGTGTTTGTTCTTGTCCTTGCGCGTTAGCTGTTTTAAAACTGATCATTTTACCAAGATTTTCTTGCCAACTTTTTTTGGTATCTGTAGGGTTATTATTTCCATCGATGACATGTAAATCATAAGCATTAATCGATGTTGTATTTGCCCCTGTATCGATCCGTGCTTTGAAATCCATATTAAGATCTTTAACGTGGATGGTTTCAATCGGACCGACAATGTACTTTCCATTACATTCGTTGGCAGCGTAGCTCATGGTTGAGACTGTTGCAGCGGCAATTAACATCGCAGAAATAAAAACTTTTTTCACATAAACTCCTGATATTCTTAACTCTTAATTATAGATGATAGACTGAGTCGTTATAAAAGTGTTCAATTTTGTGTAAAATTTAGTGAATTATTTGAATTTAATGTGGCAAAAGTTGTTTTTCTATTTGCTGAAAACATGTTTGTGTTTGATTAAATTGAATAGTATTAAAACCAAGCGCAGAGGCTATTTGAATATTTTCACTATTATCATCAATAAATAAGCTTTCTTGTGGTGTTAATTGATAACGTTCGCATAGCCGCATAAATATTTCTTGTTCTGGTTTCATTACCAATTCTTTTCCTGAGACTAATCCGCCATCAAAAAATGAAATGAAATGATGCTTTTCATATAAAGTATCAAAAAAAGCACTACACATGTTGGTCAGGTAATAAAGAGAATAGGGTTGTTGTGTTAGTTGATTAAAGAGTATTTCAGTTTGTCGGATTTTAGTTAGGCTAAGTTGAATATGAGTAATAAAGTCTTCTATACGCTGAGACGGTATTTGAGTACGCGCTGAAAATTTAGGGATCACTTCTGCGATAAGCATCGTACCACGATCAAGTGATAACCAATCTGAATGTTGTAATACATCACGCAATAATATTTCTCGTTCTGGTTGTGATGTGGTGAAACTATTAACAATATGGTGTGGATTCCACTCAAATAGTACTGCGCCAAAATCAAAAATCACATTACGAATCATAAGATGTTCCGTTAGAGTACCATTTATTGATAGTATTGGTTCATGAGTATTTCGCAAGATTGATGTGCTAACTTTTAATGGTATTCACACAATCAAGCAACCAAGTGAGATAGATTGCACAATGAGTGATAGTAACCGTTTAGTTTTCTCAACCGAAACCGGTCGAATTAAAGAAGAAAAAGAACAACCAGTACGCCCAAAAGGTGATGGTATTGTTCGTATTCAGCGCGAAACAAAAGGCCGTAAAGGTAAAGGTGTTTGTATTGTTTCTGGGCTTGATGTTGAAGATACCCAATTGAAGCTGATTGCTGCTGAATTGAAAAAAGTTTGTGGCTGTGGTGGTTCAGTAAAAGACGGTAAAATTGAAATTCAAGGTGATAAGCGTGATGTAATAAAAGCGCATCTTGAGAAAAAAGGCCACACGGTTAAATTAGCAGGTGGTTGATCGTCAATGATTAATACGCTAAAGAATTAAAGCGATTATTCGTTTATATAAGGCAATAATTTAAACGATTATTGCCTTCATTTTATTCGTATATACATAACCACCAGCATTGTAACGTTATCTGTTTTTAATCACGCTGTTATTTCTCTTCTTAACCTTCTCGCCAAACTAAATAAACCTAATTCGATAGTATCTGGTCTTTGAATCAGCCTCACGACTCGCACTTGAAATATAACGACTACTATTAAAACAATTGCGACTGATTTAAGGAATGGCGTATGTCAGAGGTAAATGTATTTAAACAACCTAAACCGTTTTATCTCATATTTTCAGTAGAATTTTGGGAGAGATTTGGATTCTACGGTATGCAGGCCATTCTTACTGTATACATGGTCAATATTCTTGGCATGTCAGAGGCTGAGTCATTTACCTTATTTGGTGCGTTTTCTGCGTTAATTTTTGGTTCGGTGGCAATTGGTGGCTGGGTTGGGGATAAGATCCTTGGTACAAAACGGACAATCACGCTCGGTGCTTTCATTCTAACCATTGGTTACTCTTTATTAGGATTATCAGCAGCAGGTGACGTTGGCGGCAAAGAACTCATCTATATAGCAATGGGCTTTATTACCATGGGTAATGGTTTATTTAAAGCCAACCCTTCAAGCTTACTTGCCAAATCGTATGAGGAAAATGATCCGCGTCTTGATGGCGCGTTTACCATGTATTATATGGCGATTAACTTAGGTTCATTTTTCTCTATGTTATTAAGCCCTTGGATTGCCGAAAAGATGGGCTATGGCATGGCATTTGGGGTAAGTGCGATCGGGTTATTAATCACTATGGTTAACTTTATGGTGATGGGGCGTATCGTTAAAAATATAGGTTCTAAGCCTGATATGTCGCCCGTTAATAAACGTTATTATTTTATGGTTGTGGTTGCAACGGTGGCGTTGAGCTTTTTGAGTGCCTTTTTATTGCAACACTTGTTTTATGCACATGCTATTTTAGTTGTTATCGGAATAACTATTGTGGCTATTTATTTTAAAGAAGCCTTTAAAACCCAGGGACTTGAAAGGGCGAAGATGTTTGTCGCTTTTGTTTTAATGCTACAAGGGATCGTATTTTTTGCACTCTATTTTCAAATGCCCACTTCGCTTAACTTTTTCGCTATTCATAATGTCAGCCATGATTTATTTGGCTTTAAGGTAGAACCTGAACAATTCCAAGCATTGAATCCATTTTGGATCATGATTGCGAGCCCATTATTAGCCATTCTTTATAATAAACTCGGTGAACGGTTTGCAATGCCGTTTAAGTTTGCGTTTGGGATGGTGTTATGTAGCTTGGCCTTTTTAATTCTAAAGTTCTCAACGGGGTTTGCAAATTCGCAAGGGATCATCAACTCAAATTGGTTAGTGGTGAGTTATTTATTACAGTCGTTAGGGGAGTTATTGGTGTCAGGGTTAGGTTTAGCCATGATTGCACAGTTAGTGCCACAGCGAATGATGGGGTTTGCAATGGGGATGTGGTTTTTAACATCAGCAACAGCCGCCATTTTAGCGGGTTGGATTGCAAGTTTAACGGCTGCGCCCGAAGGGATTGTTGAACCTACTCAAAGCCTTATTCTTTATGCGGAAGTTTTTGGTGAAATTGGGTATGTTACCGCTGCAATCGCCGTATTTACATTGCTTATTGCGCCTAAACTAACGCGGATTATTCAAGGCAAAGAGTAATATTATTTATAACAATCATCATTACTATTCGCATTTGTTACTGATTAAGCCTCTGATTTCCTTTGGTGTGGTTTTTTATGGGTGCAATATTCTGCTTGTTACACTTAAAATATGAGGCGTTAATTCAAGTTTTAGATTAAAAGATAATTAGGTCTATAAAAAGGCACATTTTTTGATAAAAATACGAAAATACAGTTAAGTAGAGTAACAACAATGAAAAGGATTGCAGCATTAGATAGTATTCGTGGCTTGTTACTATTACTAATGACCATTAACCACTTAATATGGATAAGTGGCGGATATTCTCTCATTCAAACCGTGACTTTACAGCCATTGGGGCAGTTTGGCGCAGCAGAATGTTTTGTGTTTATATCAGGATTACTTGCAGGCGCGATATATAGCCGAGAGTCATTAACCAACATTCAGACCATTACCAAAGCATGGCACCGAGCATTTAGTATTTATCGGTATCATATAGGCTGTTTGTTCATTGTTTTTATTTGGATTCTTATCGCATCACAATTTTTACCATCTGCTTCACCGACACTTCAACAAAGTGCACATTATATTGTAGAAAGTCCATTTAAAACCTTTATAGCTAGTGCTGCATTGGTTAACCAGCCTAACTATTTTGATATTCTTCCATTGTATATTGTCTTTATGTTGTTATTGCCTTTACTCATAGTGGCATACCGTAAAGGGCAAGGGTGGTTAGTTATTAGCATTAGTATTGGGGCTTGTATTTTTAGTAAAGAGCTTAATACAACAATACTGTTACCTTTATTTTCGTTTGTATTTTCGAGTTTTAAACTTCAACTGGGTTATTTTAATATTTTTGCGTGGCAACTATTGTTTGTCGGCGGATCTGCCCTTGGCTTTATGCTGCAAAATAAAACATTACGTTGGCAGCATCCTATATTAACTATTCTTGCGGTGATTATTGCGACTATTATTTTTGTTGCTCATCATGGTGCATTTTCTAGCTACGGTATTCATCGTTGGACACTGTATTCGTATGCAAATAAACCGGAACTCGGTTGGTTGCGAACGTTAAATATTACTGTGTGGATATATCTGATTGCCGTCATCATTCAACGTTATCCTAATGCGCTTCATAGTAAAGCATTGAGTTATATTGGCCGTCATTCATTACGCGTATTTAGTTGGCAGGTTGTTATTGTCTATTTAAGTGCTCCATTACTGCATAATTTACGTTTAGCCCCTTATTACAGTGTATTAATCGTCAGTATTGCAGCAACATTATGGTTAGCGGCATTATTATCAGAGAAATACAATGCGCATACGGTAAGTCGATTACATTGGGTGAGTGGTTTAAGCGTTATGTTTAGTGTCGTAATGCTGGGTAATGTACTTACTGATGATAATGTTTCACCATTGACGATTAAAATTACCAATATCAATGATACGAAAACATCCATTTTAGTATTGGTGTTTGATGAAAAGGATAACTTATCTCAACGGCCCACGATTTATATGAATACGTTTTCGCCACAAGAATTGGTCAAAGGGATCTCGATTAACGCATTACCTTCTGGCAATTATGCCGTGTTTGCATTTCAAGATAACGATGGCAATTATGATCTAACTAAAGGTAACGACGGAATGCCAATTGAAAACTTCGGTTATTCAAATAATCCATCAGCAGATGTTCCAGTCGTAATGGATCAAGTTACGTTTGTCCATAATGGACCACAAACGCAAACCATTAATTTCTAATATAGGATTTAAAACAGCGCACTCAATTAACAATAATTGAGTGCTGTTATTCGGTTATTTTTTGATGAAAAGGATACTTATAACAGTTAGCTACATCTTTTATTGTTTAGGCTCAATCTCACATTTATAAAATCCACACTCTCTTCTTACTGTTTTTTTCTTTGATCAAACGATCATATTTCATTGATATTGAGTGGTTGCATATTGTTACTTTTAATTTGCGATGATAAATAAGTTAGTAAATAATTAAAAAATTGTTACATGCAGTGCTGTGTTTATAGCCAATGAACAATATTTTTAGCTAATAACTACTCAGATTAGATTTTTGATCTATTTAAACGCATGAACATAGAAGGAATTAATTTGTGAGAAAAATAAATAAAATAACAATAGCGATATTCAGTACTATGCTTAGCGGTTATGTGTGTGCGTCTGATGTTAATCAGATATCAAGTCTTGCACCTTTGGCTTCTGCGGGATTATGTGATGAATTTAATGTTTATCCTGATTGGACGCGGGGTGATCATGCTGGTACTGGCGATATAATGGTTAACAAAAATATTGCTTATTCTGCTGTTTATTGGACTCAATCTGTTCCTGGAAGTGATAGCTCATGGAAGTTGCATCTTAATTGTGATGGAACTGAGCCAGGTACTGCTGCTGTACTTTCATTACCTAATCCAATGGATCCTGTGCGCCTTGAAGTTGCTGGATGGCCAAATGATTTTGTTGTTGCGAGTCCATCATTAATAGCGCCAACAACAATAACCGTTGCAACGAGTGCTACTGAAGAATTAGCAGATGTTAATAAGTTAACTGCTAAGTTTGTTTCTATCATTGAAGTGGCGACACAAGCGGGAAGTTCATCTGTCATCATTAGTAGTGATGTACTTGATAAAGCGACACCAGATAAAGGTCAGTCTCTGGGTGTTATTGCCGTTAAAGAGGCATTACTCAAAGCCGTTGATACAACGGCGAGTAAAATTGATATTGATAAAATCAATGCACTTAGTAATGATTTGAAAGGTTGGGCACAAGCTCACAACCTAATTCTAACGACACTTGCTCCTGAAGCGAGTTTTGGCTGGTCTTTCAGCATTGGTGATTTTGCATTTGATACCCATTCTGGTCGACAAGCAGTATGGAATGCTGCGTCAAGTGCCACCGCAGATCTATTAAATACTCTCGATGTTTACAAAGCAGAGTCATTAACCAAAGCTGACTTTATTAGCTTTACCAAATCGACAACAACCGCTGCATTATCAACTGAGCAATGGCACAACGCACTTGAATATGTAAAACAAGTTACTGATTATATTAAGACGCCTGCAATGCTTGCTAATATTCCAACCGAGCAAGCTGCGAATTATTTTATGGGTCAAACAACACGTGATCAGCAAATTCGTAAAGCGGCTCACAGCAATATATTTGCGATTTTATTTGATACAGACAGCGCAGATTTAACCAGTAAAATTGAAGCCTACCAAGGCGCGAAAGTACCTTTATATTATATAGGTCAAGAACTCGAAAAAGGCTCATTAACACGTATTGAAGCACTTAATACTGAGTTAACGAATGCCTCAGATGTCATGGATAATGAAGCCTTCCTCTATGAAACACCGCAGTCACAGTGGGTGCCATCGACCGTTTATAAATGGAATGACTTCCTTGATGGCCTTAATGCGATGCACAATATCGGTGTCGCGGGTAATAAGTTCTGGTTATTGACTGACGAAGCAGATGATGCAACCAATATTATTTATGCCAAAGTCGCCATTGCTGCGTTCTTAGCGCAAAGCATGCAAGAGACAATCCGTTATAACGCATGTGATGAAAATAACTGGTCTGAAATTAAATATGGCGCGCCTGCCGATTACCCAATGTCAGCGAGTTGTGGTCAGTTAGGTCAAAAATACGCAGACTATGGCGTTAACCCAGTATCAGGCTTAGATTATGCTTATTCTTGTCCGCGTGATAACAAAATGGAAGTCAGCGCATTAACCCACGCTAAATGGTACGGCGCACCAGCACCTGTATTTGCAGCTCCCGATGCAGTATTAGAAGAGCAAGGCTTACTGGTTAATGGTCATGTGGGACGCTGGACTAACAATGGTCACTGTAATGCAGTGCCAGACAAAATCGATACTTCAAAGCAAGTATGGGAACGTGATGAGTGTAAAATCTACGTTGGTCAAAAAGCCGGTACATTCCTATGGGATGGCAGCAGTCAAGAAAGTGTTGAAGGCTGTGGTTGGTGGGGACGTGGCGTTATTCAAACCACAGGCCGCCAAAACTTTGGTACGTTAAACCATTATTTAGGCCGTTCACACGTTGATCCTGCAACAATTGGTCAAACCATTGATGGTGTAATGGTTGAAGCGCCACCTGTAAATCCGTTATATTCAGATCTCGATTTCTGTTCAAACCCTGGCTTAATCTGTAGCTCTGAGAAGAATAAAGAGATCAAATGGATTGCAGGCTTATTCTACTGGGTAACATCAGTACAGGCATACTCAAATGAAGGCGGTGACTATGCTGATTGGAACTATTACAACGAACTGAAAAAGTATGTAAATAGTGGCCTGAAAGGAACTGAATTTATTGATGATGTTTCTGGTATTGTGAACCGTGGCTGTCCAGATTCAACTTGTTCGACAGGCGATGTTCATAACATTAAAGAACGTCAAGCCAACTTTAAGCTAGTGCTACAAAAACTAGGACTTAACCCACAGTAAGCAAAATAGCTGATGAATTAAGTTTGTAATAAAATTAAACCCTGTTTTTCGAAACAGGGTTATTTTTTGCGTTTACATTGTAGTGATCTATTTTGTAAACCTGATCAAATTAGCTTTAATAATTACATGTTTCTAAGGGGCTACCGAATACAGAATGTCTGAGGTAGCATCTTAGAATAAGTGTTAATTATGTACTTTATGGTAAATAGCCAATACTGTTAAATACACAAGTAGTAAATTGTAGGAGAGTGCCTTTATCCATTATTATTATCCATTATTAATCAATAGCCTAGTTGTAATGGCATTATAGTATTAATGCCAGATATCCTATTTAACATAAGGTACATAATGCGCACTGAGGTTGTAGGTCCCATTTAGAAATGTCCGGTTTGAACCCGTTAGAAATGTCATGTTGAACTATCTTCAGATCATAGGTTTTGCTATGAACTGGAATCAATAAATGTTGCTCACTATGACTGAAAATGAATTAAGCCGAATCAAAGTTATTCAAGATGTTTGTGATAAACAAATTACTGGTGTTGAAGCTGCCCGTCGACTTAACTTGAGTTGTCGTCAAGTATCACGATTAGTAAAACGCTTTACTCAGTTCGGTGCTGGCGGATTACTTTCACAGCAACGCGGCGTGCCAAGTAATCATCGTTATGATGATAATCATAGGCTGCGTATTTTAAATCTCATCCACGAATATTACGCAGACTTCGGACCCACATTGGCACGTGAAAAACTGATTGAACGCCACAGTATTAAGATCGGATTAGAAACGTTACGTCAATGGATGATCGCTGATGGCCTTTGGGTTCCGCATTTCAAACGTAAGCCTTGCATTTATCAACCTCGCTATCGTCGCGATTGTTATGGTGAGTTAATTCAAATAGATGGTTCACATCATGATTGGTTTGAAGGCCGCAGCGACAAATGTTGTTTGTTGGTTTTCATTGATGATGCTACCGGCAAACTGATGAACTTGCGGTTTAGCGAAACAGAATCTGCGTTTGATTACATGGTGACAACGCGCGAATATGTTGAGCAACATGGCAAGCCCACTGCTTTTTACAGCGATCGACATACGGTGTTTCATGTCAGTAAACGGGATGCAAAAACAAACCGCATGACTCAGTTTGGTCGTGTATTGCATGAGTTAAACATTGAATTAATTTGTGCAAATAGCTCTCAAGCTAAAGGTCGTGTTGAACGTGCCAATAAAACATTACAAGATCGCTTAGTCAAAGAAATGCGATTACAACACATTGATAATATTGAACAAGCTAATGTATGGCTCCCCGACTTTATCGCTGATTTTAACCATCGTTTTGCTAAAGCTGCTCAATATCCTAAAGACATGCATCGACCATTACGAGAATCAGTAGATGAATTACATGATATTTTCTCATGGCAAGAACCAAGAAAAGTCTCAAAGTCACTGACATTTCAATACGACAAAGTTATCTATTTGATTGATCCAACCGAAGAAAATCAACGACTTGTGCATCAAGTCGTTAAGGTTATTGATCGTCCAGATGGCACCATCGCGATCCAATATGGTCACCGAAAATTGGATTTTAAAGTGTTTGATAAACTCGAAGACGTTGACCAAGGTCAGATAGTTGATAACAAACGTTTGGGTGCAGTATTAAAATTTGCCCAAGCAAAACAGCAACAATATGACCAACAACAAAAGCGTAGTCGCAGTAAAAGCGCCCCTAAACGTACTGCCCAACAACGGGCAATCCGTCAACTTGAAGAAATAAATCCAGTGTTAGTTCACCCAGAACAATTTAGACCGAGCACCAGAAAAAAGCCATGACTTCCCTACTCTATAATCCATTTTTACCACAATGAACTATCTTAAAAGGAGACATTTTAATCGGGGAATAATGAGGACATTTTAAACTGGGAAAGACAGAGGTTGTAGGTCCCAAGGCAAAGTGTCTCTTTTCTGCAAAGCTAAATTAAAGAGACTGGATCGAATATTCAGCTATCTTTGCAATCCAATAGTAATAAAGAAAAAGCCTAGTCGCCAAGCAACTAGACTTTCAATAATTTTAACAGTTTAATTTCATTACAATGAAATGTTAGTTAATCGAGGCATTATTCGTGAATTTCCGGTGCCATTATCCTTTACAACATGTAAAGTTTGACCTAACTGATTAGGAATACTTAAAACAAATCTAGAGTCAGATCCGTCTTGATAACGGCTAAATAGACTATCACCTTCCCAATACCATTTTTGATTCAAAGAATGATCACATGTAGTTGTTGATACTCGTAAATCATCATTTACTGACATACAAGTATTTTGAGCTGTACGTGTGCGATAACGGAAATTACTATCTAGTCCCCAAATGTTATCCCAGTTATTATCACAAACTTTTGTTTCTACCATGCCATTATTAGACTTTAGGCAAATGTTATTAGCATCTAAAGATTGCAATACAACATGAGCTTCGGCTTCAAACAATGGATGTCCCCAATCAATTGTTACATTGACATTACCTGCATTTAATGTCTCTTCCATACCATCAGCATTGGCTAATTGAACAAGTGCTGCGGGTTCAATCCTTCCAAACACAACATGAGGATAGAAAATAGCGGCTATTGAAAGTACCGAAGGACCATTTTCTTCAACTGGAGCTTCATAAATCACCTCTACATTTGGTTTAAAGTTTGCATATGCAATAGGCGATATCTTATGCTTATCGTATACCCAACTTTGTCCCATTAAAACATCATTCCAACTGCATCCATATACACCAGAACCACCAATTGAAGAATTACATAAATTAACATCATAAACGAAAGATACATCTAATTCTGAACCCGAACTGCGATTTACAATTTTATAATCTTGTGTATCATAAATAAGAGTTCTTGAGTTAGTGTAAGAATAAGATGCTTCGATCCCAATAGAGCCCGTAGGTCCTTGATTACCGACTTCCGCCCCTATATTCCCAGAAATTCCTACAGTAAAACCAGACGTATCTTGATGTTGATAGTTCTTATTTTCATTATCAGGTAATTGTTTCAACATAAATGGAACATAAGAATAAGGTTGTGGAGTTATATTAATATCATAGCTACGAGAAAATCCACCTAAATACTCATAACGATGTGCCCAACTTTGAAACCAAGAAAAACCTTGTGATACGTTATTAGCTAGATGAATACCTGCACCCGATTTATTGCTATCTAACGTAATTTGTACATATTTTTTATTTTCAGTTATTCCTTGTGATGTTGCTGATTGTACAGACCTCATTTGAATTAAGTTAAAACGTAGATCTAAAGATCCCTGTCCACCACAAAAATCATAATAACTAGTGTGTTCTTTATTTTTAGGTAACTCGCAAGATATTCCAGATTTAGTTATAATTATTCCAGTTTGTACAATGGGAAGATATTTTTCAGCTATTGCATTACTGGATAATAATAGAAATAAGGGTAAGAGTTTATTTTTCATGATTTTACTCCATAACCAAAACGATTCAAAACATAAACAAAAGAATTAACTGTGTTCTTATCAACTTGTTTTGTTGTCATCTTGCTATTTTTATCTTCTGTAAGAATAACGTTGAAAATATAATCACCGTTAAGTTCACCTACAACAATATATTTTGAGGATAAACCAAGACCTGTTAAGTCTTTAGTGTATTTTTCTATATTTTCAGGATTTTGAATATGATTAAAATCTAACACAACAAGATTTTTATTTATTATTTTTTGCTTTAGTTTTAATAGATCATCATCTGACATTAATCCAAAATTAGCATAAACGAGGTGTTCATAAATTGGAACGGTCTCTTCACCGAATAAAATAATTTTATTATCAAAATGATTTTTAATACCATTAGAAATAGGTGTTTCACCACCTAAAATTAAGATTTCGGCATTAGCAAAACTACTTAAAAACAAAGATGCAATTAGCACTTTTCGAGTCCCACTAGAGATATAACAAAGCAACTTAAAAAAATATTTTTTCATGTTAATAACCCTTCTTTGAAGTGAGTGAAATATGAACATGTTGCATATTTTTTATACGCTTGTTTTGGTAGGAAGTTATAAAAAAATAAAATCAACAAGAAAAGGTATGAGTTTAATCACGTTTATACTTGAGTGGTGTGTGTTTTTGAGGTGATTTCATCACAATTATTGCTTAGGTATAGAACTGATCTAACTTTATGTTTGGGACTACCAAATTTATAAACTGATTGTTGCAACCACTTAGAAATGTCACTTTTTCTAAGTGACCGAGCTTTGTTATTTACATCACTGGATTCATTCGTGATTGCCTACGTTGTTCTTGTCGCCTTGGTATATCAAGCCAACTGCTTTTTACAGTGATCGACATACGGTGTTTCATGTCAGTAAACGGGATGCAAAAACAAACCGCATTTAAAATAAGACATTTTAATCGGGGAATAATGAGGGTATTTTAAATAAAATACAGTTATAAGAAATGGCAACTACTCAAACAATTCATCATCAGACATATGTTTATATTTTTCGTAATCACTAGCGCTTTTACTCTGAATCCCATTTAGTGCTTTTTGGGCTCGGATTATTTTAGATTCAATATCAGGGCTTAGTTGCTTTTTGATTGATGTAAAACCATCCAAAATATTCATCATTGACTCAAAAGTTTCAGCGTTAACTATGTATCCTGTTACTTTATTATTGTTTAAAAGTGCTGTTGTACCGTTATCTAAACACTCTTTTATATGACTTCCAGCGTAAGTGACACTAACAGCCTTTTGAGAATATATCTTTTGTATCGTCATATTATTACCTTATAACGTAGATTATCCAATCGTGATAAAAACGTTTCATTGGTTATTGTACCACCAAAGACCAAGTTATATGATTTGCTGTATATCGATAATAAGAGTGTCAGTCCAATTACCAATAACCGTCGATATAAACAGTGATTCAAGCTAAAGACGGTCAATCAATCATACTTGGTGGCTTGGTTGGTGAGGAATCAAGAAACAATGATACGGGAGTGCCGATTCTAAAAGAGATACCACTAATAGGCTCGCTCTTTGGCTCTACATCAGACAGAGAGATCAACAATCAATTATCTGTATTGATAAAGGTCAGTATCATTTAGCTTTTGTCTTAAAAAAAAAGAAAACTTTGATGGCCGGAGGCCAAAACTAAAAGCGCGTTCCCCACTTCATTAGGATTGTGGATAACGCGCTTTTTTGTTATCCACATGGCGGGTTAAATAATTTACTTTAATCCTCATTATTATCTACTTAACAACCTATAACTAATAATAATCTTTTTACAAGCAAAGGAAAAGACTAGAAATCATATTAAATATGTTGCTGATAACAATTTACCGCAGGTATATTATATTACAGATTTTAAATGCAACTAGATTTATAGGTGAAAGGAATGGCAACAATAAAATTTTATCCCGTTGGTAATGGTGATACTAGTTTAATCACACTACAAAATAATAAGCATATTTTAATGGACTATCGTCAGCATAGTTCAGCAACAGATAGTACTAAGCCTCATTTTGATATAGCGACAGATATTAAATCAATTTTGGCTGATGCAAAAAAAGATAGTATCGATGTCTTAGCTTTTACACATGCGGATCTTGATCATATTGAAGGTAGTACAGAATTTTTTTATTTAGAGCATGCTAATAAATACCAAGATAGTGGCCGAATAAAAATAGATCAACTATGGGTTCCTGCTGCGATGTTATTAGAGTCTCTTCCAAAGGATGAATTATCCTCAGAGTTTGCTATCTGGCGTGCTGAATCTAAACATCGTTTTAAAAACAAGAAAGGTATTCGTGTATTTTCACAACCAGAGGAACTTGTTAAGTTGGTTGAGAAATGGGATATGAAAATAGATGATTTCTCAGATTTAATTGTTGATGCTGGTACCATTGTAGATACATTTTCATTAGCAAACGATAATGTTGAATTTTTTGTACACTCCCCTTTTATGACACATTGCGAAGAGTCAGGGAAAGATATTAAGAAAGTACGAAACGAAGCATCATTAGTATTCAATATTCGATTTAACGAGAATGGCGAGTTATTTAATTTTTTAGCTGTTGGAGACTCAACATGGGAAGTTATGGAAGAGATAGTATCTATAACTCAATACTATCAAAATGAAGACCGTTTACGTTGGGACTTATTAAATATTCCTCATCATAGCAGCTATCTTGCTTTATCTGATGATAAAGGTCAAAAAGAAACAAAGCCAAAAGAGAAGATTGAAGAGCTTCTTTTAATGGGCAATAAAGATGCTTATATGATTTGTTCAAGTAATGCCTTTGAAACAGTAGAATCTGATGCTTTAAATTCAATTCAACCTCCTCACCTACAAGCAAAACGTTGTTATGAACACTATTTACGTGATGTAAATGGTCGAAGTTTAATAGTGACAATGGAGAATGAAAGTAAGATTAAGCCTGCTCCTGTGGTTATCGAATTTTCGTCTTCAGGCTTGACAAAAAAAAGTTATAAAATGGCAGCGGCATTAGCAACTGCTGCTGCTACTCCAGCTCGGGCAGGATAATATATATGATTAATTTTTTCCCTGTAAATGCAGATGAAATTAATCAGGATAAGGTGGAGCTTTGTGGCTCCACTGCCATGCTTGCTGCTATCAACAAAAATTCAGATGTAACGCTTATTGATATACGATTAAATATCAAGGAAGGCAAAAGAATTGAGTTTATTACTGTTGATATCTGTAATGATGAGATTCCATCTCGCAATGTTATCGGAATCAACTATAGAGAACGAATTTGTTTCGTATTTATTGAAGAAGAGTCGTTACCTTTAACACTGGCTCTCCGTCAGGACTTTCCTATAACAATGCATCAAAATGCACCGTCTGAAGATTCAGCCAAATCACTATGTCTATATCTTGAGCCTAGTGATGTAGTAGAAGCATCATGGACGGCAGAAAAACATATAAAAAGAACTAATTGGTGGCTAAAAAAAACGGCAATTGAAAAGCTACATCATAATGATCAAGGTGTTGAACAATTATTTTATAATCCTTCTTTAACAATTGTCTTACCATTTGATTTTGATTTTAAATCAAATTTTGGACGGCAATTAAATGTTATTTCTAGGGATAGAAATGATACTAAAGATGGATTTTTTATTGTAACTGATTGGGATGAGAACAGATCATTAAATAATAGTTTGCATTTAAATATTGTTACAATTAAAACTAAACCTATTGTTCATGGTGTAATCAATTTAAATGTAAATACATTATCTAGCCTTACTAAGTTATTTCATTCTTTAGATGTTGATATTGTTAATTTAATACGTCTCCAATTGTTAGATATTATTAACACTAATAAATGTAACTTATATATAGATTTTACAGTTTTTATTTTAACATTACCTATTAAACGATCTTCTGACAGTGAAGTTGAGAATACTCAAACTGTAGCTCTCTTTTCGAATAAATCATTAGCAGAACTAGTTGTTCTATTTGAGGTTCCTTGTCAAAGTTTAAATAAATTCAGATTGAATTTTATTGGAGGATTATTTCCTTTTAGCTGTAATGATATTGATTTATCAATTGAGTTCATGGAGTGTTTAAAAGAGAGCTGTAAAAAGTCAAGACAACTTCAATCAGGTACATACAAACCATTTGGGAGTGGTGCAATTATAGGCGCTGGCTCATTAGGAGGGGCATTAGCTGATCTTTGGGTTAAATCTGGATGGGGAACATGGACTATTATTGATAACGATTTATTTAGACCCCATAATTTCACTCGTCATGTAATTTCACCGTCTTTTTTAGGGAAAAATAAGGCTGAAGCAGTAGCGCATTATTATTCATCTAGATTTAAAGATTGTGATTTTACAGGTATTAATATTGATGCTAAAAAGTTTGATGATCCTGTTGTAAAAGAATATTTAAAAAATGTAGAACTGGTTATAGATGCAAGCGCATCCTTAAGTTATCCAAGAGCTGTTAGTACAATTAAAAATGCTCCTAGACATATTGCTGCTTTTTTTACTCCAACTGGTAACGGTTGTGTTTTATTAGCAGAGGATTCTCGAAGGAAAATACGTTTAGCTTCTCTTGAGGCACAATATTACAGAGTATTAATTAATGAATTTATTGGAGATAAACATCTTTTAAATTCTTTTGATCAATTCCGCTCTGGAGTGACTTGTCGTGATAATTCTTTTGTTATGTCTCATTCTCGTGTAATGGCCTGTTCATCTTTATTATCTGAACATATAGCTAAAATTAGTAATCAGAGTAAGTCTGCAATTATGATTTGGCATGAAGATCTCGATACTGGTGAGCGTGTATCATTTAAAACTGAAGCTCATAAAGATATAACAAAATCAAATCATAATTTTGATAAATTCAAGATTCATTGGGATATAGGTATTGAAAAGCGAGTAAGAAAGTTAAGAGATAATAATTTACCCAATGAAACTGGCGGAATACTTATTGGATATCATGATATGGTTCAAAAGTCTGTTTATATTGTTGACGCTCTTCCTGCTCCAATTGATAGCGTCGGTACCCCTATTTCTTTTTTGAGAGGAACTGCGGGTGTAATTGAAGAATTAGAGAGAATAGCTGCTTATACCGCTAATAATGTTGGTTATATTGGTGAATGGCACAGTCATCCTAAAGGTGCATCTGCGCAAATGAGTCAATTGGATATTGAACAACTTAAAGAGTTAGCTATAAGTTTATCGGATGATGGCTTGCCAGCATATCAAATGATTGTTGCAGAAAATGAGATCAAAGTTTATGAGAAGGTGCTGTAATGTGTAGTCAATATAAAAAAGGATTAGCTCTCTCAGGTGGCGGTTTTAGAGCAACACTTTATGCATTAGGTACTCTATGGCGAATGAACGAAGATGGCATATTAACAGAACTTGATACAATAACATCAGTATCTGGTGGGTCGATTGCTGCAGGATTATTAATGCTTAAATGGAATGAGCTTAATTTTGTAAAAATAGATGCTAGAGAAGGACGCTATCGCGCAACTAATTTTAAAGAAATTATTGTGGATCCTATAATTGATTTTTGTTCTCAAACTATAACAAATAAATCACGAATAATTTTACATACCCTTAATCCAACAACTTCGGCAGTAAAAGAAGTATGTAAAAAGTATGAAAAGTTGTTATTTGGCAATATATGTCTTAGTGATGTACCTGATAACCATCTAGCCCCTGAATTTGTCTTTTATGGAACAAATCTAGATACAGGTGTTAGTGTTAGAATATCTAAACATGAGATCAGAGATTACCATATAGGAACGGCAATAGATCATAAAATCACTTTAGCACAAGCCGTTTCTATTTCGAGTGGATTCCCTCCTGTCCTTGCTCCTGTAACGTTATGCGGAAAAAAATGGAAATGGACTGATTCTATTTATAGTAAATTACCAATTGACCATGTAGCACATCTTCGAGAAAAACTAAATTTATGTGATGGTGGCCTTTATGACAATATGGGGCTTGAGATGATATGGAAGCATGGGGCTCATAAAGAGTATGAAACCGTATTTTGTTGTGATGCTGGAGCACCACTCACGATGAGATGGCTAGGTGGTAAATTAAAATTAACCATGAGAATGACCGATATTATGATTAATCAACAACGAGCACTGCGTAAGCGTATGTTGATGAGGAATTATGAGGGTAAAGAATATGATGGAAGTTATTGGTCAATAGCTAGTCAAGTTAAAAATTATATTAATGCTTCACCTTTATTATCTGAAAGTGAAGAATATAAATATAAACACTTAAATATGCTTGGTACTCAACTGGATAGATTTTCAGATAACGATACTAGAATGTTGATTAATCTTGGGTTTTGTCATGCTGATATGTGTATGAGGCAACATTATGATAGTTCAATATCTAAACCTCAATTGCCATTCAATATAAAGAGTGAATTAAAAAAATCTAGTGATAAAAAGATCACAAATACTTTATTAAAGACGTAATATATTTTTCTAAATATTATTTATAGATTTGAAATATAACGGTTTCAAGGCTACTTTAAATAATATAATAAAATTTATATATACTATCGATATATTAAAGCCGATTATTATCGGCTTTTTGTGTATATGTTTTTTTAAAGTCTTACACCCTCATAATCTCAGCTCTTAGTTTCTTCTCGTTATCCGTTCCAATCTCAGACTCCTTGGGTGAAGTTTCATTAGCCTTTTACAATATTTTTAATTAGGCTCTTTGATGTTATTAAAGTTTCTTCAACACCCTAGCTGTTCTCAACACTTCACGCTGAAATCGAAGTTCATCCGCTGCCCCTATCTCTATTAGTGCATTACCCATGATGATCCTATTTGGTGTTAACGGCCAACCATCAGGAGTAATCAACTTTCCTTTGGATATTTTCCACCCTTTCCAATCATCATCCAGTGGTGATAATTCACGATAAGCGTACATTTTCATTAAACGCGTCACTCACTATCGCTGATAAAAATAACGACAACTACCCTAACCTACCCGCAAATCGCGCTATCAAGAAATCAATAAACAATCGCAGCCGTTTGGGTTGGTATTGGCGGCTTTGGTAAATCACATTTAAGTCTGCACTGGCTGATGATGTCGATGCATTGAAGTTTTTCATATATCCATCAAGCACAGTGACCAGTCGCTGTTGTTTTATGTCTTGCTCAATATCTAATATCGACTTTAATGCTATACCTGCGCTATCTAATGCCCATTGACGAATCACTTCGCCATCATCTGAAAATCGTTTTGGTAATACGGTTATAACGTTGTGTTGGGTGTCGTCGCTAAAATGCCATGTTTTCAGTTCTTCATTACTGCGTATCATGGCTAAACAATGATGATCAGCGAGATCTTGCGGTGTGATCGGTGTGCCTTTATTGGCTAAATATTGAGGTGTTGCACACAATACACGTCTGCTGGATGCCAGTTTGCGCGAGATTAGGTTGCTGTCTGCTAGTTCGCCATAACGGATAACAATATCTATGCCTGATTCCGCTAAGTTGGTGAGTTTGTCGTCTAAATATAAGTATGGCACAACGTCTGGATACAATTCGCAAAACGCTGAAATTATTGGTGATATGTATTGCTTGCCTATGTCTCGTGGCGCTGCGATCTTTATCGTTCCGCGCACTTCTTGGCTACCGGTTTGGAGTAAGTTTTCTGTCTCTTTAACGCTGTCAATAATGTCTAAACTGGCCTGATGATACATTGCACCAGATTCCGTTAAAGAGAGATGCCTTGTACTGCGATTGAGTAACTTCACCCCATAGCGATCTTCTAATGCTTGCAGCCTTGCGGTAACGGTTGCTGGTGATAATCCTAGCTCTCTTCCTGCTGCCGCTAAGCCTTGGTTTTTAACGATACTGATAAATAACGTCATGTCAGAAAACTTATCCATGCCCTTTCCTTGTGTTTATTGTTCAGCTCACCCGAATAATCTTTTTAAATTTTACCTAATTATCAAATTCTATCAAATCAATATACTGACACCATCAAAACAAGATTAGACAGAAAGGAAATGAAGATGTCGATGATGAGCAAGCTTTTTGAATCAACACAGCTTAAAGCACTGAATTTACAAAACCGTATTGTGATGGCACCGATGACGCGAGCGCGTAGTAGTCAACCGGGTAATATTCCAAACGCGATGATGGCGAATTATTACCAACAACGTGCTAGTGCGGGATTAATTATCTCGGAAGCAACCCAGATTTCAGATGATTCACAAGGCTATTCATTCACTCCGGGTGTTTATACTAATGAGCAAGTCGCTGGCTGGAAAACGGTTACTCAAGCGGCAAAAACGCAAGGTGCGGCAATGTTTTGTCAGTTATGGCATGTGGGCCGCGTGTCTCATCCTACCTTTCAGCGTGGTGATAAACCTATTGCGCCATCAGCACTTAAACCAGTAGAAACCAAAGTGTGGATTGCTGATGAACAAGGTAATGGCAACATGGTCGATTGTGTTGAACCAAGAGCCATGACCCAAGCTGATATTGATCGGGTGGTGGCTGATTTTGCTCATGCCGCGAAATGTGCGATTGATGCTGGCTTTGATGGTGTCGAAATTCACGGTGGTAACGGTTATCTTATCGATCAGTTCTTACGTACTAATTCTAATCATCGTACAGATAGTTACGGTGTCACTAGAGACAACCGTATTCGCTTCTTGTTAGAGGTGGTTGATGCGGTAAGTAATGTGATTGGTGCGCATAAAGTGGGTGTTCGACTTGCGCCTTTCATTACCTTTAAAGACATGAATTGCCCTGATATTGTGCCGACTATTTTAGAGGCGGCAAAACAGCTTCAAGCCCGTGATATTGGCTATTTGCATTTATCGGAAGCGGATTGGGATGATGCGCCAGTGATCCCTGAGCCATTTAGAATTGAGTTGCGTGAGTATTTCACCAATACGATCATTGTCGCGGGCCGTTATACTCAAGCGCGTGCTGATGAAATGCTTAACAAAGGCTACGCTGATTTGGTTGCGTTCGGGCGTCCGTTTATTGCTAACCCTGATTTTGTTTCGCGGTTACAACACCAACAACCGTTAGCTGACTTGGATGGCACTACGCTATTTGGTGGGAATGAACACGGTTATACTGATTATCCTACTCTGGGTTAATCTAAACTAACGGTTAACACGCTGATGTTATTTACATCCGGTCACCATACTATTTATATCCGCTATAGGGGATATTTGATTTTTATCCCTTGCAACGGATAAGTTATATAACCAATTGACTCTTTTATCTTTATATCATGCTTTAATAATCAGTCGTGTTGAATCACAGTGTTTAAAACATATAAATCTAGATGCATTAATTTAATGGTAAGTTTTTGTATGTAGTGATAGATTTATGCTCATATTTTATGAGGCTGATTATGTTTAGTTTTTGGTATGTATTGGGTTTATTCGTTGCTTTCATTTGTGGCATTGTCTTTTGTCATAAGAAACAGAAAGGACACACGCTAAACATTGGTGAACGTCTTGTTTCAAAAAGCGTAAATTCTTATTTAATACATGAGCAAGTGACAGGGATTGTCGTCAATAACGTAACTTTATCCATTGATGGTAGTACGACCCAAATTGATCATGTTCTAATTTGTACCAAAGGTGTGTTTGTTATTGAAACTAAGCACTATAGCGGTTGGATTTATGGTGATGCTAAACAAAAACAATGGATGCAGATCTTATTCAAAAAGCGTTCACGGTTTCAGAACCCTATTCATCAAAATTACAAACATATCAAAGCAATCCAAGCCCTATTCGATTTTGTGCCAACAGATCACATTAAGTCGTTAGTGGTGTTTACTGGTGACGGGGAATTTAAAACGCCACGTCCAAAAGATGTGGTGTTATTAAATGGTATTAGAGATTGGATGAACCAACATGAAGATGATGTAATGAGTTTAAATCGGATTCAGTTTTGCTATGGTCGTTTGGAGTATTTACGTTTGCCTGATAATGAGCAGACAGATAAATTACATTTGCAGAATTTGTCTAAGAGACAGGCTTTATAATGAATACAAATCCGTGGTCAGTTTTACTTGACCACTTTGGTTTTTATTTTATACCTTTCAAAATCATGTAGTTATAAAGTATTGTCTGACGTTGTTGCTTTATAAAAAAAGAACGATGAGCATCCTCCCCATGCAACAATATTTACCATCAACGCTTTTATGATATTAATTGACGTGACAGGAATTGTTTGAAAGACAAAGAAAGTGCATAAACTTGCGATAAAGCCCACTGCGATACCTTTGATAAACCATCTCTGTTTTAAAAAAGGTAAACAATAAAGCAATGCCCATAACCCGCCCCAAAAGACTTGTTTATAGATAAAAATATGATCGGGTTGAGGTAATCCTTGCAATGGGTTGATGAGATAAATAGCGAGTACATTGGCGATACTGCCAATAAACCCTGCCCCCAAAGCGATTGTGATATTTCTAAGCATAGTGATCTCTATGTACTAATTCTTGCAGTAATAGAACATCGAAGTCATAGAAAAATTTCACTCTTATGAGAATAATTTTTTTGACGCTGTATTTTACATTGTGTGTGTCAGTATCAGACTTACGTATAGCAAAGCGGAGTGAGAATAACGGGAAACAGTGTTGAGGTTGCCCTGCGTTCCCTAAGTGTAGAATAGTTGGATAATCTAACTAATTTTACGAGAGATGCTACTTTCAGTAATATGATCGCTATTGATTGATTTTATGAAGGGAATTACAGTGCTTAGAATTATTCAGCATCGCCGAATCAAAAAGGTCATCAAGTTGCTTTCGGCAAGGTTGATAAAGGGTTATGGCAGTCGAGATTTTTTCTCTTTAGGTCAAATCACAGCCAGTACCAGTGAGTGTAGTGCCCGTCAGCAACAAATCGCAGTCGCTTTGTATGTTGATCCGCAAGATATTAATTTTGAAGAAAACCCTACCCTGAAATTGTTACGTAATGATATATCACACTATTTCTTTGAGGGGAATGATTACACCGGACAGGATGTGCTTAATCTGCTTGTTTTAGGTGGATGGAAAGGTGGTCGAATAGATGATGACATGTCAAACCGGTTTGGTATGGGGAGTCGTTATTAGTGATCTGAATTGTGATGGTGGGATTTTACTTAGTATGGCTGACTAGCCTACTACTATTGTAGAAATAGTAGTAGGCCAAACGTCATAAATAGAAAGATTCTATTCTTCAGTTTCTTTAAGCTTACTAAGCTCTATTTCAATTTTTTCAATATCAGCAGTGTAACGTGCTTTACTTGCACCATCTCTAGTAGACTTAGACATAGCTTGTAACTTAGAAAGTTTCTTTGTAAGTGCTGCTAATTGGTTCTGGGTTCTACGATTGCTGCTCATTAATAAATGGTACTCCAATAAATGATGTTATTTGCTGTGTGACTACAATTAAATTATATATCATTACAACAGGTTAATTAACTTAACGGTTAATGCTATTGTATTTCTAGCTCGTTACCTTTATAGCGTAGCATATAAGACTACAAATAATGAAATATTAATATAGTTTAGTTTGCTTTTGATAACTGACGCTCGTTATTAAGGCTATCAGTGGTTGATAATCCTACGAAGATCATAACATTGGCATTACGAATGTTGCCAATTGTTAACAATTAGAGTGGATCATACATAGCATTGTAAATATTAATTTGAATCATGTGGTCATATTTAACTGTATATTTTGAGTATACTGTTCTACTAACGATGAATGTATAAGCTATTGTCAGTGTGGTTAATGTGTTGTCATAAATCAAATATAAAAAAATCCACATCGTTAAATGTGGATTTATCACGGTTGAATTATTGGTGTTATTAACCGATGTTTTTACAGCGCGAAGCTAAGATAGGATCAACATTACCTTGAATCTTTTGAATTTTAGCGGCGCGTTGGCATTCCCACTTTGATACTGGGTATTGCTTGTCCCATGCGCTCATTAATTGGCGTTGTTGACGACTCATTTTGTAACTTGGATATACTGCATCAAAATACATGTAAGTACGCGCAATAATACCACGGGCACGTTCTGGTGGTTGAGCATCGTGATCTTTCTTATCAATGATCATGTCACAACTACCGAATGAACGGTAATTTTTACTGGCTGTTTTAGGCAGCATTACATAGTTGTAGTTTTGACGAGCAGCGTTAACCGCCCCTACTGCTGGATAAAGGTTATAAAGGTCTGATTGCATTAAGCGGTATTCAGGGTTGGCTTTTTCAGCACATTTACGGCCCTTAAATGATTTGCCTTTACTATCAATGCATACTTTTGAACCTTCACGCCATTCACTAAATGAACGTCCAAAGTTCTCCGCAGGCACTACGTGTTCAGCCTCCCAACGTTTAACGCGCTTTTTATACACATCAGTTGTGAAGCCTGATGGCAAGGTAACGTATTTTTTATTGTTAAAATCAGCACCGCAGTAAATAGTCTTCATATCAACAGGATTAGTATAGATCTGCTGTTGCATGATCTTTTTTGCTTTGCTGAATGATTGGTTGGTGGTGTTACCTTGTGGCGACTGTGCAAATGCAAGCGTCGGCAATAGTGCGACACTAAGTAGAATAATATTCGTTTGATTCACGGTGTTCTCTTTTTGATTATGCGATCAATTTATCAATGGACTGACGCGTTGAAATGACAAAGCTTGATTAGGCTTTGTTTTAATTAATCATTTGAAAATAAGGCTATTTTTGTGCGTTATTTATTCGGAAATAATCACTTTTACGCGTCCTACATCACCTGAGGTGAGGCGTACTTTAATACCATGAGGATGTGTTGGTGAATTAGTAAGGATTTTTTCTACCGTACCAGATGTAAGTGTGCCGCTACGTTGATCTTGTTTTAATACAATTTGTACATTTAGACCAACGTGAATATTTGAACGATTATTACCAGACATATTGACTCTTTTATTTTTAATTTTTCAAGTTGTATTATTGAGCTTTTACAGTAAAACGCAACTTAATATTAAGCGTTGGTTGTTTTGTGTACGTTATTAAGATGTATCTTATTGATATAAGGTTAAACAAGGATTTTTAAATCTAAAAAAGAAATGAATAAAGCGATAAATAATCAAATATATTGGATACAAGTAATACCATAACTGGCATGTAATACGGTGTTTATAAGTATTTTGCGGGTGTTGAGATAAAACAAAGCCCTGTAGATTAAGGGCTTTTGTTTAAATAACGATTACTGTTGAAGTGCAGGACAATCTTTAGGCAATAATTGTTCAGGTATGGCTGGCCCGATTCCCATATCCGCCGTCCACCCTTTTAAGCCGCCAGTTTTAGGGTCAAAATCACTGCATTTATACGGCTTATCTTTTATTAGTGTTGCTGGCGTGGGTTGTTGAACTGTAGTGTCATTATTTTTGGTTTGCTCATGTTTGCTCATTGTAAACGCGAGGCTACAGATTACAATTCCGCTAAGTACTGCCAGTGCAGATATTGTTGATTTTTTCATGGGTGATCCCCTTCAGTAAAAAACGGGTGATTATGTATCATCTATTTAATGCTTATTTTATAGAGAAGATCAAATTATGTAATAAAATAAATACGTTATTGCTTGTTTAATCACCAATTTGATTGCTTGTTAATATAATGATGTCAGTAATGACGTTACTGTTTGATAACGGATAGGTAATTGGCGGTGCTGTTTTTGAATAATAAAAAGCTGTTCTGTGACTAATATCGGTGGTGATATAACATACAATTTATGCTTATCTGTAAAATGATCAATGGCACTTTTGGGTAAAACCGTAAAGCCAATTCCTTCTGCAACAGCAACTAAAATTTGGTTAAGTTGATTGATGTAACTCGTAATCGGTAGGTGTTCAATCTTAATATTTGATAAATGATGATAACCACAATGTTGGAAGTATTTCGTTAAATAATATTGTGCATCAGGGTGATCAACTAGCCCACATGCTATTAATAATTCATTGGTTAGTTCATGATGTTCGTATTGTAACGGCAATACTAAACATAAAGGCTCTCGTCCTATCATCGTCGTTTTAAAGTGTGTATTGGCTGGATTTTGAGTGACGATCCCCATATCAATCGTATTATTTTCAATATTATCTAAGATTTTATAATTAGGTGCGGCTTCTAAATGAAAATGCAATTTGGAATGTTGTTGCTGTAAGCGTAATAACTGAGGATATAGTGATAATGCAAATGATCCTGAGCAAGCGAGTTTACAAGTTCCTTCATAAGGACTGTCTGTTTGTAAGTTACTCATTAGTGTTTGATATTGATGTGTTTGTTGCTGGGCATATTGATAGACAAGCTGCCCTTGTTCTGTGATTTCAAATTGTTTGTTATAGCGTGTAATCAGTTGATAGCCGCAAGCTTGTTCTAATTTTTTAATATGCTGGCTAACACCTGGTTGGGTCATATGTAAAAGATCTGCGGTTTGAGTAAAATGTCCAGTGTCTACTAAAGTTGTAAATGTGGTTAACCATTGGGGATTTATCATGTTTTACTCACAGAAGATCATTACAATAAATTATGATAATGAGAGTAAATGATAACCTGATTTTTATCAATTATATTGGTATAACGATCGCTCTAGCTACTCACTTCTCCTTTATTGCTCGTTAGGCCATTGTTTGCTGATATTCTTTTAACGATAAACCAAACTGTTTTTTAAATCGTTGTGCAAACCGTGTCTCTGACTGATAACCACAAAGTTGTGCTAAATCAAGCTGTGTGTAGTGTTGCTGTTGTAATAAGGTTAACGCGTAACCCATTCTTAATTCTGCTAATATTTCTCTAAACTGGGTCGACTCTTCACGTAAACGACGAATTAATGTCGATTTACTTAAACCCAAATGCTGACAAGCTGATTCGATATTATGCTGTTCACTTGGTTGTTGCCTAAATAATTCAACTAATTTGTCACGCCATGATAAATCTTGATAACTGAAGAGTTGATGTAATCTTCCTATATTGGCTAAGAATTCAAATAAAGCATTAACCATACATTCTTGAACGTTACGCGGTAACGTGCCTGGCATGTTAACCAGATTCATAAACAAATACTCTCCTGCTTTATCAAATTGGTAATTAGGTGTGGTATGACGATTATTCTGTTGGCGAGAACGGGTGATAAGTTCGGTGGTGGGTCGTGTTAAAAAACATAATTGCAGTGATGAAAATACAGTCTGTGATGGTTGATTAATAAATGTTTGTTGTGAGTGTCCGGCTGTGAGTAGCCAATTTTTAGGATCAATATTGATCCAATCATTTTGCCATTGTAATTTTTTCACACCGGCTTGTACCCAAACAATGGAAGGATAGATAAATGGCACATTACGTAATGATTGTGATTTTTGACCCGTGTAATGAATACACTGAACAAGCGCTGACATGCTATTTCTCTTTCTAGGCGAAGTGATGTTATTGATGCTACCAAAAAAGAAAGTCCCATAATAGATAACTACTAATGAGACTTTTCTTTAACGCTAGCATGGCTATTATTAACGCTGATAATGTGCGGTAATAGATGATTTTGCTAGAGCTGTACCATTAAGCATAAAACTGACTAATGCACATGATGCGTCATCAGGCACTTCTAGTTTTTCACAAGGCAATGCCCATACTGTAAATATATAACGATGAACACCATGACCTTCAGGTGGGCATGCACCGCCGTAGCCATTAAAGCCGTAGTCATTACGCATTTCTAAACCCGCAGCAAGATTAGCTGATGCTCCTTCTGCTAATTCGTGTGTTGATGCTGGAATATTAATAACTTGCCAATGCCAAAAACCACAATCAGTCGGTGCATCAGGATCGAAACATGTTACAGCGAAACTTTGCGTACCTTCAGGGGCATTTTTCCAAGCAAGTTGAGGGGAAATGTTATCGCCATCATTACCAAAGCTATTAAATGAAAAACGCTTTTCGTGATGTTGACCTTCAGTAATGCTGTTACTTGTCATTGTAAATGTTGACATGATTATATTCTCGTATTAATTGTCTATGCCGTTACTATACGAGATTTTCACGATCACTTTTAGCCTTAAAGTGTCATTGTTATCTTATATAAAGGTCGATATGACACTTTTCGTCTTTTTTTTGATTAGGTTTAACTTTAAATATTATGCCATAGCGTGAAAATTTAGCGTTAATCAGTACTACCAATCAAGACCATAAATAATTTAAATTAGTCACTCAGGGTTACTGTGTTTATAATCAGTGTTATTTTATCCAGTATAATAGATGGACTTATATGCGTATTGAATTAATGGTTAATCAAAATAACGTCCCTGAAAATGTTTTTTACCAAGTTGAATCTGAATTTACTCGCCGTATGGCAATTTCTTGGCCTGACGCATTAGTTCGAGTACGTTTAGGTGGAGCTAACGAATTAAGCGTATTAGGTGGATTAAAAGAAGATAAACAGCATGTCGAATCAGAACTTGAAGCAATGTTTGATGAAGCTGATGATTGGCTAGAACAGCCAAATTACGATATGTAGTACGTTATAATTGCATATTGAGCTTGCTAATTTAATACTGATGACGTTATCTATAAGTGCCTATAATAGTAAAACTGTTATTTATTGGTAATCTTTATTATGAGCACGTTTATTTCAAAAGATATTTGGTCAGATTTTACTGCTGATCCTGAGTTTCCGGGTTTTAGTTTTCGAGATACTGATGAAAGTAATGCTAATTGTGTAACGGCATTACTTGAACGTTGGCAAGCAGGTACAATTGAAGATCCCCATCATCATCCACATGATGATATGTCCATTATTGTTACTGGTGAAATTGCAATTCAATTCCACCTTCGTGTTGATGGCGAGTTAGTTGATGATGGCGAGCCAATGATCTTAACTGCTGGTCAAACTGGCTACATTAAAGCTAATCGTATTCATAGTGTTGTATACACTACTGATTGCGACATGGTTTATATTCAAAATAAAACATTCGGCTTTGAGGTTGATAAGTAATGATTAACCGTCATTCTTAGTCTGTATAAAACTCTCACCTATTTAGTGAGAGTTTTTGTATCTATCCAATGTATCCAAAAGTTATTATGTTGATTAGTAATAACTTTTGGATACATTTGTTATTCTTTAGGAAAAAAATGCATCATTTATTTTAATTTTGTGGTTTTTATCGCATGTTATTAAAACTATTCTGACTCAATAACTCAATGCTATATATTGATTATATGTTAAATAATATGGTGTGTTTATGTATATTTTAATAAAAGAATTTATATGCCCCAAATGTGGACAATCAAATTATCTTGAAGGAAGAGGCATTCTTTTGTGTGTTTGTGGTTATCATACTGAGTACACAAAAGCATAAGTAAGCTTATTCATAGATAGTAGAATACCGCTCAGGATTTTTATTCTTTAGAGTGGGTATTCTTTTTTGCAATAATAAATAATAGCTTCCCTCTTTAGATCATGAGGCTGCGTATTATTTCTTTAGTGTCAGAAATGAGTTTTATCTCTTTATTGGCAACTAATTTAACAATAAGCCCTTCATAAAGTAATTCAATATGGAAAGCTAATTGAGAACGTTCAATGCCAAATGCGATCAATCTTTTTTGCGTTTCAGTGTAGGACGCTCGCTTATGATTTACGGCTAATTGATGTAATGGATGTTGCTCATCGGAAAATTCACGACAAGCGGACATAAAAATACACCCATAAAACTGATTACTTTTAACTAGCATTTCTAGTTCGCTAAACCTAGCAAGAACCAATTCTCTTTTATCTTCAATGGTATCCCATTCTTCAGCCCAAGTTTGTTGAATGTTATTGCTAAATAACGTTAATGCCTCAATCACTAAACCTTCTTTACTACCAAAATTATTATAAATAGTCTTCTTTGATATTTTAGTATGTTCTGCAATTGTATCTACGCCGGTTAGAGTGATCCCTTCTTTTTGTGCTAGCTCAAGAAACCCCGTGATTAGTTTTTGTCGTTTTGTCATTTATTGTATCACCTTAATGTTATTACCAATAATTATACACAGATCTGTGTAAAAATGTTTGTGTTTTAAAAAAAGCAGCCTATAATAATTTACACAGACTTGTGTAAAAAGAGAATAACATGAAAATATACAGCTTCCCATATTCAATCCCTAGCTACCGTGTTCGATTAACTGCATCATTATTAGGATTCAATGCTGAAGAGCATGTGATAGATTTAAGTAAAAATGAGCAAAAATCAGCGGAATTCTTAGCTATTAATCCATTGGGTAAAATTCCAGTAATGGCTGATGACCAAGTAATTGTCAGTGATTCAATGGCTATATTGCGTTATTTAGCCAGAAAATCTCAAACCAAGCATTGGTATCCTGAATCTGATATCGCAACAGCCGCTAAGATTGATACGTTATTATCTTTAGTCAGTAACGAATTATATGAAGGAATTGAAAAAGCGCGATTAATTACAGCTTTTAAAATGTTGCCTGATACATTATTACCTCAATGTGAAACTATTGCTTATGACGTTTTAAATATCCTAAACACACAATTAGAAGATAAAGCATTTTTAGTCAATGACATGCCAACCATTGCTGATATCGCTGTGGCTTCAACACTGCTCTATATTGATGAGGCTTCTTTTAGTTTAGATAACTATAAAAATATTCAAAATTGGCTTAATAACATTAAATCGTTAACTGGGTTTATCCAACCAACATTTCTTTAATCTGCTTACATTTATATAATGAGTATTAATTTATGCTAGTTATTACTGATCAAATAGCCCTTCTGTCATCGCTATTAACAAAGCAAACAGAATTAAATAATGATAATTTGATCTATGCAGCTTGGGCTGCGGCGCTCAATTCTCAAAGTAAGTATATTGTTGAAAATATTAGTCAACATATTCAACGTCCAGATGTGAATACGTTACAAGATATTGAATATGCTATTTCACGAATGGGTGTTACCAATCCTTATTTTATGTCTAGACAATTTGTTGATATTCAACAAGGTGGATCATTAAACAGCCTTCATTTTCGTCCATTACAAGCACTGAATATAAAAAATGAAACCGCTTATCATTATGCGTGTGTGGTTGTTTCATTAATGAATGGTGGCCATATGTGCCTTTCTTCTCACGTGAATAGTTTGTTAGAACGTAACGAAACTGAGAAAAGTATTGATGCCGCAATGCGCCTTGGTGCCGTATGCAGTTCACTCGCTAAAAGAACATTTATTGATGATGTTTTAAATAATGACCACCAGTGATGATCTTGCTATGTAACACCCATATCATATAAATTCCGTTATCATGATATTAAATAATCAGATTTTAATACGGTTTAATATTACGCACGCAATATTAAACCGTCCCCGCTTTCTACCTCATTTCATGATTAGAGCTAACGATCTTACAGTTAGTGACAACGTAACACTTTAATATTTATTTAAATAGCGACAGATTATGGGCAATATAAAAATAATCGACGCTATTGATTGCTGCTATTTTAAGCAAAAATTTCCTATTTCAGATATTCCATTGATCTTCTCATTTTTCGCTAACTAACAGATTTATATAGCTTTAATTTGTCAGTCTTATATAATATCTCTTATAGCAGATCAAGAATAAAGACTAAAAGTAATGACGATCGACCCTTCAAATGCGCTAGTACATAATGACTTCAATTTAAGACCTGGAACGCTACGTCAACAAACTGCTGTTAGTCAACAGATCCGTCAACGTGATCAATTTATGACAAATCCGGCATTGGCGTATATACATTCATTAGCAGCGACTGATACCACCGGTGGTCAGGCAAATGCGCGCTATACAATAGAACGTTTTAGTCGGTTTTTATTAGGATCAACATTCGATCGAATTGATTGGATCATGGTATTAACGACACCAACACTGATTGAAAAAGCAATGGCGGCTTTTTTGATTCATCGTGCAAAAACAAAAGCTAAGATGAAAGGTTTATTTTATGATCCGCAGCGATCACTTAAAAACTTGCACATTAATCCTTTAAAAAAAGCACTGTTAATTGTTGGTGATTATTTTTATCAGCAGCGACAAATTTCATTATCGCAGTATCATGATTGGCAATATGCTATTGAGACGTTTTCAATTCAAAATCAAACAACTACCTTAGAACAAGGTTGGCTTCCCCCTCTTATAATAGAGCAAAATTTAGCGATTGAATTTACATCACAAGCAAAAATTATGCTTGAAGCATTCAGTTGTTTTTGTATAAGACCGTGTATAGAAAGGATGGATTGGTATAGCGTTCTTTATGCACCAGTCCTACAAACGTCAATGCAATCCTTTTTATCTTCACGCTTAACCATGAAAAGTAGCGATAGAAAACAAGATTATGCCCCCGCTACTGCCGATAACTTATTAAGAATGTTACGTGGTGTCGCTTATCATGCTTGGCTATCTGAGTCGATTTCGATTGAAACATTGCAGCGAATTAAGGCCATAAAACTGCCACGAGGATCACGACAATCCAGTGGTCGTTACCTAAGTTATTCAGATGTTGACCAAATATCGGCACTAACTTTGGTACAATCAAATAAAATAAAAGCATTAAGAGATAATGCTATTTTTTGGCTAATGTATGAATCTGGCTTACGCCGTGCAGAAGTGATCGGGCTAGATGTTAACGATATTGATCTTTATTTATGCAAGATACGGGTCATGGGTAAAGGTAATAAAGAACGTTATGTCCCCTTTTCAAAAAGCAGTGATCTTTATGCGGCAATTGAGCAATGGCTAATTGTACGTTCTCGACATCCACAACAAATATCGAGCTTCTTTTGTGGTGTTAATCGGTATCAACAATTAACATCGCAACGTTTAACGACTCAAACCTTAAATGACCTTTGCAAACAGATATATCAGCTTGGTTTTTCGCGACAAATCTCTCCCCATGATTTTCGTCACTCAGTCGCAACTAATTTATTACGTTCAGGGTATGATTTATTATTAGTCAGTAAGTTTATGGGGCATAGTAGTATTACAACAACCCAGCGTTATGACCGTCGTACTGATGATGAATTACAAGGTGTTACACCGGGACGTTAATATGTCACATTATAGAATTTTTGTTTCAGTATTTATTATGAAAAATTGAGTCTAAGTATAATAACAGCATCATATTCTGCTATATATTAAAAGAAATGTTATCGTATGAAAAATAACAAATTGGATTGATTATGTTGATATTTATACGTACATTATTATTGATGACACTCATTACTTTTACGGCATCAAGTTCAGCTCTAACACTTCAACAATATACCCAGCAATATGCTTTATTACCTTGCACCGGGTTAGAGACGAGAATCGATAGCTTTGAAAAAAGATTATCGATGATGTTATCGACGGCATCTAAAAGAGAATATGAGGATTTAAAACGAGAATATAAAGCACTTAATGAATTATATAAGAAAAAGAATTGTCATAAACGAAACTCCCGCTAATAATAATATTAACGGGAGCTAAGTAAGGAGTCAGAACAATAGAATTAAGCCAGTAATGTATAACTTAAATATAAGTTTAGTGCGAGAACAATAGCTACAATAATTAATCCTAGTGTTGAAACTATTTTATTGTTTTTGTATTTTCCCATAATGACTTTGCTATTAGTAAAATATAATAAGGGAATGATTGCGAGTGCGATACCAAAGCTTAGAACAACCTGACTCATGACTAAAATTTCAGTTGTATTAACCGCTAAAGCGATAACAACAAATGACGGGATCATGGTAATTGAACGACGTACCCACATTGGAATGCTAAATTTAACAAAGCCTTGCATTACAACTTGGCCAGCCATTGTACCGACTACAGTTGATGAAAGCCCTGATGCCACCAATGAAATACCAAATAATATAGATGCTGATTTACCGACTAATGGTGTTAATGTTTTATATGCTGTCTCTATTTCAGCGACATCTTGATTACCTGAATAATGGAATACTGCGGCAGCCATAGCGACGATAGCTATATTGACAAATCCAGCAATGACCATTGCAATTAATACATCATATTTTGTTGACCGTAAGCGTGTCGATACTTTTTCACCATACGTGTTTTTAAATAATGCTGAGTGTAGATAAATAACATGAGGCATTACCGTTGCACCAAGAATACCTGCGGCTAAATATATTTGGTGAGGACTGTTTAATGTTGGAACAATTAATCCAGTGACTAAAGCATGTGATGCTGGCGGTGCAATAAATAATTCAAATATATAAATAACGGCAACTAATAATAATAAAGCACCAATAACGACTTCAAGTGGTTTTTGACTTTTGTTATTAAGCATTAATATCATCATTGTTGCTATTGCTGTGATAATAGCCCCTTCCATTAAGCTAATACCAAACAATAATTGAAAGCCAACAGCCGCACCAATAAACTCGGCAAGATCGGTTGCCATCGCTATTATTTCAGCTTGAATCCAATAAGGACCAATTGCCCATTTAGGAAGATGATCACGTAAATGTTCAGCTAAATTTTTACCTGTGACTATCCCTAATTTAGCTGACAGATATTGGATCAACATCGCCATTAAATTAGCCCACAGAACGACCCATAAAAGTTGATAACCAAAGGCTGAGCCTGACTCAATATTTGTTGCAAAATTACCTGGATCAATATAACCAATAGCAGCAATGAATGCAGGGCCTAATAAAAGTAATTTCTTTTTTAACTTTAAGCTAAATGGGATTGGCTGCATATAAAGTGCAATAGATGCTTTATTCATAAACGACTCCTTTGTCTTGAGCTTACTTTACTCAAGATGCAAATGAGAATCAATATCATTTGATAAATAAATATGATTGCTTAGATTTCACTTATGGGTTGTCAGATAACGATAGTTTAATCCTATTGATTGTATTAATGCCTTTGGTTAAAGAATGTAAATTTTATCATTTTTAGTGCTTAAAATGTCATCGACCTCAAAATTTTGTGATCGTTTTTCAAGAATAAGTATAAGAGTGTTTTATCTTTTTTAAAAAATCGATATTGTCATATTGATTTATATATCTTTAGCGCATTCTATGACTAAAGATTAATACTTATTAAATATAAGGTTATTTACATTGGCTAAATAAAAATAGTCATCTTTTTGTAAGATTTCTTGTGAAGAATAAATATTATTATATACATCAATCGCTGTAAGTATGATTCAAAATGGATATTGAAAAAGGATGTAATATGGAAGCCGAAGTAAACCTCAAAACACGCACTTTTGAAACAGACGTCATTCAATTATATCTTCATGATATCTCAATGAAGCCACTTCTCTCAAAAACAGAAGAAATCCTTTATAGCCGCAAAGCATTAACTGGCGATTTAAGTGCAAAGAATATAATGATTGAGAGTAACTTACGTTTAGTTGTAAATATAGCGAAACGTTACCGTGGTAGTTCTATTCAATTTAGCGATCTCATTGATGAAGGAAATATCGGTCTTATTACAGCCGTCGATAAATTTGATCCAGAAAAAGGTTTTCGATTTTCGACATATGCTACATGGTGGATTAAGCAAACGATAGAGCGTGCTATTCATAATCAAAGTCGTACTATTCGCTTACCCGTTCATGTGTCCAAAGAAATTAATACTATTTTACGTACCCACAAACAGTTATTGAAGAGTCAGAATAAAGAACCTAACGATGAAGATATCGCTCAAACATTAAATCGTAACGTTAATGATATTACAGCCCTGTTAGCTTACGATGCTCCAGTAATATCTTATGATCAAACAATCAATGATGATGCTAATTCACAATCACTTGCCGCTTTCCTCACTAATGATAAAGAAATTCAACCTGATGCGCATTTAGATCAAATGGATATTAAAAATATAACCACTTCTGTTTTAAATGCTTTACCTCCTCGTGATAAAGAGATTATTTGTCGCCGGTTTGGATTATTTGGCTATGAGTCACAAACGCTTCAAGAAGTGGCTGATGAAGTAGGATTAACGCGTGAACGCATTCGTCAGCTGCAAGTTATTTCATTGAAAAAGCTTCGTAATTACCTTCAACGTGATAATTATGATATCTCGATACTATTTGCTGACACAGCATGATAGATTGTTTACTATTATTTAGAAGAGCACATTAGGTGCTCTTCTATCGTTATAGTTAAGGTTTGTTATGCATTTAAAATCATTAGCGATCACGCCTGAACGATTAAATAATGTATTAACTAAACCCGTTATTACTCCAATTGTTTCTTTTTTAAGCCAGGTGTTATCAACAAAACCCGTTTATAAATTGAATGATAATGAAATAGAACAAGCGCTTTTGAAAAAAACCAAGCCTGAATTAGTTATTGAAAATCATAAATTAGTTTTAGATTGGTAATCAGTTAATATTTATATAGAAAGCTCTTTATCATAAGAGCTTTTTATTCATTACTTTTTTCCTGTTTTAAAATACGCTCATTCAAGGTTTCATCTATCATTTTTACAGATCTTTCTGCTTCAAAAGAACGCTTCATGGCTTCTGCTGCATAATCTCTTGTCGTTGGGGTTTGGCTGGTAATAATAAGCATTAGTACAAAAATAATTGTCGCAACAGATAAAATAGCAACGGTATATATTCTCCGAGTAATACGCGCTTCACTTAGTTTAACTTCTGCTTTTACAGCCCGTAATACATCATAGTTGGTGATGTTTGAACGTATTCTTTGATTTTTATCCATCTTAAACATTCAGTTTAATTAATAGCGATCTTATTCTAGCAAGCATTTCTGAATTTAAGCTTACTTAGGTTTAATTTTGTGATGAGTGTTATTTTTTGTTTCAATATAAAGTTATAGTGCATTAGTTATATTGAAAAGCAGAGTCATAAAAACTCTGCGTTAAATTAAACAATAGTAATTACTGCGATTAAAAATAAAACAGCTAATAACCATACTGGACATTGGTATTTTTTGATTAAAATACACCCAATAATAACCAAAACAATGTCACTTATTGATTTTATCGAACTGGTTATCACTGGGTTAATAAATGCGCTACCTAACAAACCCACGACACAAGCATTAATTAATAAAATAGCGTGAGTTAAACGGGGATGGCTAAACAATGCCTTCCATGCAGGAATAAAGGCGAATAAGAGTAAACTACCAGGAAGAAAAACAGCGATGGTTGCAATCACACTCCCCCAAAGAGGCATTGACGGCATTGCTGACGCTCCTAGATAACTCGCCATCGTAAACATAGGTCCAGGTACTAATTGTGCTGAAGCATAAGCACTTAAAAACGTATTATCGGTTACCATTCCATCAAGCATAGGTTGTAATAACGGCAATACCACATGCCCACCGCCAAAAACGAAACTACCCGCTTGATAGAAAATACTAAATAATTTTAGCCCATCGTTAGTTGTTGCGATTAAAGGTAATAATATTAATACCCCTAAAAAAACAGCCACTAATCCAATATGAGGTCGAATAGGTTTAATTAAATGTTGATTAAGGACTGGTTGTGTTTTAAATGACCATAAATACCCTGCAATACTCGCAAGAAGGATCGGGAATATTTGCCCAAGTAAACCATGACTCACCATAAGCCATATCATGGTTAATAACGCAGTTACCACTGTTGGTATTGATGTTAAATTCTTTTTTACCATTCCCCATAGTGCATCAGCAACTACCACCACCGCTAATAATTTTGCAGCCGTAATAATATGTTCAACAATAACAGAATGACCAAATTTATTATTGGCAATAGCAAGAAAGGTTAATAATGCAAAAGAAGGTAAAGTAAAACCAATAAAGGCAACAATCGCACCTAGATGACCCGACTTTTTATAGCCGATATACATTCCAAGTTGACTACTCGCAGGACCGGGTAAAAATTGACATAATGCAATCGCTTGTGTGAAATCTTCATCACTCAACCATTTCTTTTTTACGACAAATGTTTGTTGAAAATAACCTATATGCGCAGCTGGACCACCGAAACTACATAGCCCTAACACTAAAAACTGCCAAAAAACCGTTATCATTAATCACATCTCCTATAGTGAAGTGATAATTGTAACGATTGCTCCTCTATTATTGAAATCGTTTATACAGATACATATTATTAATAGTATCGATGTTTAATCGCTTTATTGCACCATATCATTTTAATAATGAACAGAATCCTCTATGATAGAAATCATATACTTCTTATGTAATAACAAGCAAAGTCATATACCGTTCCCCTACTTTGCTTTTCTCTTCAAGAGTAGATGCTTATGTTAGAAAATCTTCAACAAATGGTCATCTTGGCAGCTATCGGCCATGAGCAAAATTTCACTCGAGCAGCAGATAGATTAGGCATCTCTAAATCACAAGTAAGTAAACAAGTACGTTACTTAGAAGAACGCTTAGGTTGTCAATTAGTCCAACGTAGCACTCGCACCGTTGCTTTGACTGAAATCGGGCTACAATATGCAGATTATGGTCAACAGCTCGTAGATACGGTCAATGAGGCCGAAGCGATGGTAGCCGGTTATCGAAATGAAATTAAAGGTGTACTACGAATTGGTATTGCACAATCATTTGGTAATATTCATATCACATCCGCTTTAGCTGAATTTCAAAAGACTAATCCTGAATTAGAACTAGAAATTAGCCTCTTTGATCATCGACCTAATTTGCTAGAAGAAGGATTTGATTGCTGGATAGCGATTCATGAACATCCACCTGAAGGTATGGTCGCCAGAAAGTTAGCTAATTGTGAGTTTGTTGTAGTGGCATCACCCGATTATATCGCTCAACATGGTCAACCCGAAACGCCGAGCGATTTACGTCGTCATAATTGCATTACTTACCAAAGCCGCGAACGTAAATATGTTAACTGGGCTTTCTCTCGTGATGGCGTTCAACAATCGATTAGAGTGAGAGGTAATTACCGTATCGATAATGCACCTGCGGTCTTAGATGCGGCGGTAAGCGGCTTAGGCATCGCGTATTTATCAACGTATTTAATGACTAATGAACTTGAAAACAACAAATTAATTCAGTTACTTCCTCAATGGAAAACGACGGTCGATTTACCTATTTATGCCGTTTATCCTCGTCGAAAGTATTTAGCACCTAAAGTCCGCTGCTTTATCGATTTTATGGCAGAGCGAATGGCACAAGCACCGTATAAAACACCACGGCCAATACTACCGTAATATTTTATTAATTCGAAAAGCAATAAAAAACGCGGCCATCATAGCCGCGTTTTTATTGTTACATCAATAATACTATTCTATCGCTTGTTTTTTTTGTGCTGGCAAAGCATACATGCGACGTAATATAGTTTGTACGCCTTGCGGTTGATCTGCTAGCTTTTGAGAAAATAACTGCTTTTCTGCTGCGGTTACTTGATCAGATTCAATCTCGGCAGCGATGTAATTAGACGGGAATAAATGATAATTTTCAGTTATTTGCTTATCAATTATTGCCGCAAGTTCATCGGGGGTTTCTGGTGCATCGGTGATCACATCACCAAAGCTAATATGAATGCGTCGTTTCTGGCCAACAATGCCTTGAACAATACTTTCAATGTCTTCAAATTCAGATTTTTCATATGTGCCGGTTGTCTCTTTTTGGTAAAGCTCTTGTGCTTTAGCCAAATCACAAGGATCGTTTTCATATGAGATCGCAACAGGAACAATATTTAAGCCACTCATAAACTCAGCAAAAGGTAATTTCTGCTTACGTCCTTCCATAAAAAACATTTTTAATATGGCAGGATCAGTTTTATCATTACCGTCTTTTGCTCGGCCTTCTTTTTGTGCTATCCAAATATTATTACCTGTCATTAAAGAATGAGAAATATAACTAGAAAGTAGACCTAATGACTTCATTAATTCGCGAGGGCCTTTTGATGAACGTTTAACAATGAAACTCTTGTTTAAACGCATCAATTCAGTGGCACATGGTTTTTTGAGTAAATTATCACCAATCGCAATACGAACTGTAGTGAAATTATTATTAAATAAACACCAATTCACCATCGCAGGATCCATTGCAATATCACGATGATTAGAAACAAATAAGTAGGCTTTATTTGGGTCGAGCTTATCCAAGCCGGTTATAGTTACACCGTCACATGAATGATCTATTGTTGCTCGCATATACTTCGCAACATAATCTTGTACGTCTTTAACACTCGCTACATTTGACCATTTATTAACAAGAAAGCGTTTTATTAATGGAATAAGTAGCCAACCAAACATACCTGACGCATGAGGAAAGCGGTATTTTAAAATAGCATTGATAAAATCTTTATCATCAATAAGGCGTTTAATAGCCCCTTTAACTTCGTTATCGTTGTAAGGGCGGATTTCTTTATAAATATCGTTATCTATACACACAATAAGGCTTCATCTTGAAAAAAATTGGTTATTTTATTGGCAAATATTATTTTACCTAATAACCTAAATCAATAAGGAATATGGTTGGAGTTCTAACCACGTCTAGTCGTTGAAATTTCAACCACTATTAATCATAAAAAGTGCGTTCTAATGCAAAAACGACCAATCATACACTGATTTTGATTATTGTCGCCTATGCAATGTTGACGATGTAGTAAAAACAGCCGAATATGTGCCAGATATCGAGTTAGAGAGACATTATGAAACAAGCCATTGAGTTTTCTAAAAACGAGCACCCTTTCCTTTTCGTCGGTTCTCGTCGTAAAAGTAACAACGCCTATTTTATTGTTGTTACTAGCGGCAGCATATTAATACGCTTAGGTAAACATGAGCATCTCGTGTCCAAAGGGCATGGCTTTTGGGTTCCCTTTGATTGTTTACATGCAGTCACTATTTTACCGGGTACGCATTTTTTCAAAGTTGCTTTTTCAATCCGTTTACGACAACCACTATGCCGTAACACAGGGTTCTTTGTGGTTACGCCACTCATTGATGCTTTGTTAGTTGAACTTGAAAAACAACCCGCTGAAAAACATGATTGGGATGGTGTGGAAGGACGCTTACTTAAAGTTCTCGCAGATCAAGTATCAACCCTATCAGCGTCAACACAATCGTTATCTCCTGCTATAAACAAGCAATACCATAGTGCGCTGGCGTTATTGTGTAATGGTAATAAAATCACCGAAAAATCGGCTATTCAAGCAATAGAGCCCGTATTAGGGATGACATTAAAAGAATTTGAATCCTGCATTATTATGCGTGAAACAGTGAAGTTAATCCGCTCAGGAAGAAAATTACCGCAAATTGCAACGCAGCTAAAAACATCAGACGTATTACTTGATGCACTTGCTATTGCAATTTTAGGTAAATCCTTCCAATAATAAAATCAGCTATTCAAAATAATGCCCATTAACATAATGGGCATTATTCTAATTTAACGGTACATGTACCTGTACAGAGATGCCATCATCGACACTGCTCTTAGTATGCCAACGATAATCTAATCGTACACGGGTACTATCATCATCAGGATCACCAAATCCGACACTCATTTGTACACCATGATTTAAGACCCATTGTTCAGCCCCTACAATATCTTCAACGTCTTCATTATCGTATTTTCTTGGTAACCAAAAACCTAAGCCGTAATACATTGAATCATTATGTTCAGTAAAAACGGGATGATCAGCAAAATCATCGCTCCACTGATTCCAAAACTCATTAGTGTTATAACGATGATCTTGTTTCCAATCGCTGAAGCGTTGAGCACGCTCATAAGGATTATCCTTAATGTGCGAAAAAGAAACAGTACTTATATTCTTCGGCAAAAGGCAAGTAGAATCATCAAGCTGAAACAATTGATTGTCTGTTTTTATAGTGCTTCTGTGCGTCAAATCACAAGGAAAAGCATATGCAGATGATGAATAAATTAAGTTACTCATAATGATAAGTATCAAGGCTTTAATTTTATTCATACGCAATGTTAAGTATCCATTTGTTATTCAGTAAATTGAAACCGCTCATCGTTCATTAGCATTGTTGTCACTGTAGGTGTCGTGTACTGAGTAATGTCATCATTATGTACTAATGCTTCACGTATCATTGTACTTCGTATTGGAAGCGTTTCTGGACACGCCATAATCTGCCAGCGTTTAAGAATATAATCTGCTTTATAAAAGCGATGAAAATTCAGAAAATTATCAGGACCAATAACAAATGTAATATTCGTATCGGGATGCCTTAATTGTAAAGCCTCAAGTACCGCAAATGTTGTGACTGCATTATCATCAATAGCAATTTGTTGCTCTAATGTTGATAATTCTAGATTAAGTTGTCCAATATCACCGATAAATGCACGCACAAGATCACATCGAGCTTCATAATCGAGCATTACTTTTCCCCACGCATGTTGATAGCTTGGAAGTAATAGCACTTTATCAAACTGATTTAGTCGCTCTAATACCGAACGGTGACCTAAACTAGGGGGGTTAAATGCGCTACCAAAAACTGCCAGTGTTTGTTTCATATCTCAATCAACTAACCTCTTATTTGCAAAACTTACTAAATAAACTTACCAAATCCACTAAATAGCGAAAAATCACTTCGTATCGTATTGTTCTAACACCAAAATAGCATTATTTAAAATAATTTACGCTTGAGCATTAATCTTTACTTGGTTAGAGTTATCGCATGATTTTGATAAAGGTGTAATGGCTGAGTTCTCATTTTTCCATTATGTCGTTTTAAGTGATTAATATTTGGGCAAAAGCCTTAAGGATTCATGACCCATGGAACAACTTATCCGTGAACAAATGCGCGTACTACCCACTATCGATATTGCGTTTGAAATTCAACGCCGTGTTGCTTTCATCCAGAAAAAACTTAAACAGTCTGGTTGTAAGTCTTTAGTACTCGGTATTAGCGGAGGTGTTGATTCAACAACTTGTGGCCGTTTAGCACAACTTGCTATCAATGAGTTAAATACAACAACAAATAATGAGTATCAATTTATTGCTGTTCGTCTTCCTTATGGTGAACAACAAGACGAAGACGAAGCACAACAAGCTCTAAAGTTTATTCAACCAAGTCAATCTATTAGCGTAAATATCAAAGCAGGTGTTGATGCGTTACATGCAAGTGCTCTATTAGGATTAGACGCTACAAAGTTAATTCCAACCGATGCCGCTAAAGTCGATTTTGTAAAGGGCAATGTTAAAGCGCGAGCACGAATGATTGCTCAATATGAAATTGCAGGCTTAGTTGGTGGACTTGTTATTGGCACCGATCATTCAGCAGAAAATATCACTGGTTTTTACACTAAATTTGGCGATGGTGCTTGTGATTTAGCTCCACTTTTTGGCTTAAATAAACGTCAAATTCGTTCTATTGCAGCAACATTAGGTGCTCCAAATCATCTTGTTGCAAAAGTACCTACGGCTGACTTAGAAGAATTAGCACCACAAAAAGCAGATGAAGACGCATTATTGGTTACTTATGACCAAATTGATGACTTTCTTGAAGGTAAACCCGTTGATGATTTTGTACGCGAACGTCTAGTCAATATTTATCGTGCCACCCAACATAAACGTCAACCTATTCCAACTATTTACGATATTGATTAACACCAATCTATATATTGTGATGAGTTAACACCAAAATAAAAGGCCTAACATCATGTTAGGCCTCTATTTCGTCGAACAACAAATAATTTACTCACATAACGCTGTTTCTGGTTGATCAATAATGAGTGCATCTAGCTCTCTCCATAAATCATCACAAAGGCCAGGACGATATACTGCATCTTTAAATGCCGAATGTTCATGCTGATACATTTTATAATGTCGTGGCGAACTTTTACTGCTTGATCGTACATTAGATAAACGGTCGCAAACTTTCACAATCAAAGCCAAACGTGCAGCATCTTCTTCGATATTTAACGCAGCTAAACGTTGGTTAATTTCTAATTTTCTTTTAGCACGATCTTCTAATTTCACATCAGTAACAGAATTAACTGCATCAGCAATAGTAAAACCAAAGAGATCAACTAATTCATTAAAATTAGTATCTGTATCTTCAATAACATCATGTAATTGAGCGACAATCATTGCATCAACCCCAAATGGTTGAGCCAGTTTTGCAACAGTATTAAGATGAATGGTATATGGAAAATCGCCATATTTTTGCTCACCATGGCGTTCTTTTGCAAATTCTTGTGCTGCTAAATAACGGCTATCCATCTTTATATCCTCAGTACTTTCTTATTCTATTGGATCATTGTAGAAGTAATACATTCCTTGTTACTAGTCATTTATTTGGAATAAAATAATTCAAAAATAAAAAAAGAGCCTTTCGGCTCTTTCTATTAATTACATCGTTAGGAATGATAACTCAGCGTTATTCTTCTTCATCTGCTGAAAATTCACCGGCAGCTTGACGACGCTTCATATCCGCTTCACGAATCTCATTAGCGACAATCATGATAGCTTCACCACTGCTAATACCTGTAGCCATAAGATCATGGATACGCTCCGCAGCTACTTGCTGCTCTGAGTGTGTTAATGTCGGCGTGTGATTATACATATCATTCTTCTTAACTTCGTAAACGGGTAGGTATTCTAGGAGTAAAGTGAAACAATGTCACTGTTTATCCTTACTGAATACAAATCAACCGGGATGACCATCAACTCGTGCTTTCGTCAATACCGGAAAATAAACAATAGCAAAAATGGTAAATGCGATTACCCATAAAACAGCAGAAATAACATAAGCATCTATTGTTGCTACAGGCATAACCACGACGAATAATGTTCGCGCTAATAACGAACCGAATAGACTAATAAACGCAATAATCATCCAACGACCAATCTGTAATTTCCGCCCGGTGTGCCCTAATGAAACGCGAGCCATCATTGCCAGAATCATCGCACCAATGCCACCAATAGCGATGATATGAATGCCGATTGTTGGGTTCATACTATGGTTAATATAACTTCCACCAAGCCATGCTAAGCCAATGATCATTGATAAATAAGCCCCGTGTAGCGACCATAATAACGGCACGGTGATTGTTTTAAAACTACGCCAGCGGCACATGCGCACTAAATTGGTCACTGCTGCAATAAGATATGTTGCCGCTAATAGAGATGAAGGAACTGTAACCGGCAAAAGTGTGAATATTAACAATATCCAAATAGGTATTAAGGCTGCATATTCCAACATTGGTATGCGGGTAATTGTTTCCGTTTTTGTTCCTCGTGACGTAAAAAATGGAATCACTCTACCGCCAACAACAATGACAACAGCGGCGATGATCGTTAATGTCATTAACGCGGTTGCTTTTAAATCGTAAGGGATCACCTTAAGCACCATCAAATGATATTTTATATTCAACAACGTAAACATTATTAGAACAGGTACAAAAAACAAATTACGCCATTGTTTTACTTTAATAATAGGCATAGCTAAAAAAAGCGTTGCCACAATAATCCAAGCACAATCAATGATCATCCAAACATAACTGGGTGTCGCAATCATCAACCCTAAACGAGCAATAAGCCATAAACTAAATAAAAAGGCTAACTTCGCCCCTTTTACTCCTGTTTGTCCGGTCCATGTTTGTACTGCCGTTAATAGAAAACCAACAATCACCGCACCCGAAAATCCAAATAACATTTCATGACTATGCCACCACAACGGATTACCGTACATAAACTGACTAACATGACTATTACCCGCCCAAAACATCCCCCACAATGCAATTGAAATAACAGCATAAATAGCTGCCCCAATAAAAAATGGACGAAAAGCGAGTCTAAATAATGGGGGGATTTTTTCTTCTTGTGCTCGATCGATAATTTGCATTATATTGCCTCACTATAAACATGTGTAAATTATACATGTTTATAGTTCTATTTCTACTCTTTCTCGATTTACTTTTATTTATCTGAATTTAAAGAAAAAAAACGGCTATTACACTAATGTAATAGCCGTTCGATAATAAATTGTCTCAATCATCATCGCCCACATAATCAACAGGACGAGTAATACGTTGTATATCTAAGATTGATATTTCACCTTGCCAACGTGTTTTTATCACACCGACACTAAGCCAATAACGTCCTTCAGGAAAACTTAATTTAGGTAACGTTGTTGGCCAATTAGAATCAGATTCTTGACTCCAGATTGCATGCCACGTTGTATCATTGAGATCATATAATTTAGTGCTTAACGTCGGTGATGGACAGTTACCACTATTTTTATCAATATTATCAATACGCCATGTCTTACTGTCTTTCCAACTGATCTCTTGTTTATCGGCGGGTGCCGTTAAAACAATCCATCCAACCCACTCTGGTTGATTCACAGCTGTAATTGAAAGCTTGTATAAGCCCGCAGATACAGGTTCACCTAATCGTTGTGTTTCAACAGAAAAAAAACCACCATCATCAATAAATGGTGCACCTTGTAATAACGGCTTATTGGGCCATTTGGTCAGGCTAATATTAGTAATATCACTGCGCGTAAGACCAACAACAGAGATTTTTAACAGTTGTTGATTAAGATTTTGCTCTACCTGACGTTCAATTGACAACTTAGGCAGCCAAGTAGGTAACACTTTACGTTCAAGACTGTGCCCACAATCTTCACTAATAGCTAAATTAAGCAATTGATCGAGATTATTAGCTTGGACACTATTAGGCGATTGTTGCCATGCTTGGATGATAGTTTGAAAAACAGCAGCTGTATTATCTTCAAGTAATTCTTTATGCGCCATCGTATAAAGATCTTTTGAAATAAACCAATCAGATGCTGCAAATGCACTCGATGAAAATAACGTCGAGTGCACTAACAATAATCCCATAAGCCAGCGTTTTGGCTTGTTTATTCTCATGGAATACGGTACCTAAACCTTATGGTTTCATTCGGTATCCAACCCCACGTAACGTTTCAATCTCAATATCTGGCAACTTTTGACGTAATTGCAAAATATGAGTATCAACAGTACGCGTTGTTGGGTAATGATTGTAACCCCATACTTGATCTAATAATTCATCACGAGTAAATACACGGCCTGCATTTTTAGCTAAAAATACTAACAATTCGAATTCAGTGCGGGTTAATGTCACACTCTCTTCACCATGAAAAACTTCACGACTTTCTTGGTTAATTCGAATATTACCGACAGAAATAATATTAATGGCAGCCATATCGCCATCTTCACCACGTAAATGAACACGAACACGCGCTAGCAGTTCTTCTTCAGCAAATGGCTTGGTTAAATAATCTTTTGCACCAGAGTCTAGACCGATCACTTTGTCGTTAATTGAAACCATCGCTGTTAACAAAATAACAGGAACATATTTCTTTTTTAACCAACCAGATAAGTAGTCAAGCGAATCACCTTCTGGTAATTGGCGATCAAGTACAACAAGATCTGCGTCTCGCCATAATGCATCAACTTTAGTGGCACAATCAGCATATAAACAATTGTATCCGGCTTGCTTTAAGCAATCGAGTAAACCATCAGCAAGGTTCCGGTCGTCTTCAACCAGCAGCAGAGTTTGATTCACACGGAATCTCCAAAATAAATGTTGTCGGTGGACCAATAAGTTTCATACGGCCCCCCATTCTATTAATCATCGATTCAACAATTGTTAAACCAAGACCTAAACCTTGAGAACTAACAAATGGTTTTCTTAAACGAGACCAATCTTTAGCACTAAGCTGTCCTTCATCTTGAACAACCAATTTCAAAGTCCCATTTTTATACGATGACGACAAGCTAACTGGCGCTATGCCATATTTATGAGCGTTAGATAACACATTATCAAGACAAGTACCAAGCCAATAAATATTAACAAGGACACTTCTATCTTCTTCTAATTTTAGTATAACGTTATATTTTTCGGTTATATAACCTAGCCATTCATTCAATGACTCAACGTTTTGTACACTTAACTGTTGCTGGTTTGCTTGAAGGTAATCTTTACTCGCTTCCGCTAATTGACGGAGTCGACGAGAATCCTCAGTTAAACGACGAAACTCATCATATAAACCTTCAGGTAGTTCATCAAAATGACGTCTAAAACCTTCAACCGTCATTGCTAAGCTCGCAATAGGTGTTCGTAATTCATGGGTTAATATTTGTAATACTAGCATCCGCTCTTCCATCGTTCGACGACGAATTCGGAATCGATAAATAACCCAACTCAATAACAAACCAGCATTCATCACAAGTAAGCCTATTAATAAATAATAGGTTACATGAGATTTATTATCTTCACGCCAACAAATATTACCATTTTTCGCTAGACAAAAATCATTTTTATCTAAACGCTTAAAATGCAATTGATAGCGATTAAGCATTTTTGTCCATGTTACCTGACCAAAAACGCGGTATTCATTATCATTGCGAACCCACAGTTCGCCATTTGATATAAAAAATTGAGCGCCTGAAAGAAATGCATGAATTTCATCATTATTCATTCGCTGCAATCGGCCTAGAATCGTTGCGGCTGCCGCAATTGGACGTTCTTTTATATGTAAATATTTACTGTATTTTATCGCCATATCCGGATGTTTTTGAATATAACGATATGCATAACTACCACCACCGGGATGAATATACCCTGAACGCACAAACCAACTCGACGGTAATTTCGTTTTAAAACAAATAGCACGAGTAAATACAACAGGTTGAGTCACTAATGGTGATAATGGCCATGGCCCTTTACAGTTTAACGAATTATGGTACAACTGACGCAATGCACTCAATGGGTATTCATTCGTTTGCGGTAATAACGTTTCAGGCACTAACAAGGGCCCTGGATATAAGCTCTGAAGTTTACGAAAATCGTATGTTGCTAAAGGCTTATGTTTCAATAGATCAGAACGAACCGCATTTAACCGTTCTGGAAATGTTTGAGATTCTGCAAATGATGCGGCAGAAAAAAATAAAGAAAAGACTAACACATACGTTTTCATGCTTGTAGCTTAACATTGTAGAACCGTGTTTTGTCAATAAAATGTCAGAGCGGCAATGACTTGAATCAATAGCTTTCAACTGTAACATTTACGTTAAAAATACATTCTATTATTCATTAAAAAAAAGGCCACTCAACCTTGAGTGACCTTATTTATACTACTGATATTTTTATAAATGTTCAAGAATAGATAAGTATGATGCTTTGCATTGCCAAAAGTAAAATAGACTCACTCACCTTTTAAAATCAATGGCTCAGTAGAAACCATCATTATCAATCTTGCTAAAAACCATTATAAGCCACTTAACTATTACTGGTTCATTTGGTATCAACCACATGATTAAATCAATTGTAAGACGGTTAGTAACTACTTGCAGCCAACAAGATAACCATTTTTAACACTAATATACAAACTAGTGCTATGCGACTAATGATTAGCGTATTATTCTACTAGCAAATATCATTAATTTCAGAGGCTAACGTGGACATACGCGAATTTATTGGACAGTATCGAAATCATCCAGTGCTTTTTATTGGTGCTGGCGTTAGTCTTCGATATTTGAATAACTCATACACATGGGATGGCTTACTCAAAAAAATTGCTATTGAGCTAACTGGCAACGGTGAATTCTATCTAGATATTAAGTCACAGTGCCAAGTCGATGGTAAGTACGACTTCACTATGGTTGCTTCTAAGCTTGAAAAAGCGTTCAACCAAGCATTGAGTGAAGATCGTAATGGTAAATTCAAGGCTGTAAATGATATATTCTATGAGGAGATGGACAAAGAAAACAACTTGAGCCGCTTTAAAATCTATATCTCACAACTATTAGGTAAGCTAGATTATCGTGAAGAAATGGCGCATGAAATTGCCGAGCTGAAGAAAATTCGTAAGAACATCGGTTCAGTTATCACAACTAATTACGACTGTTTGGTTGAAGACGTATTTGGGTTTCAGTCGCTAGTAGGTAATGACATTCTATTAAGTAACCCATACGGATCTGTGTACAAGATTCATGGCTGCCACACTGATCCATCAAAAGTGATTATCACAACAGAGGATTATAATAAATTCAACGATAAGTACGAGCTTATTCGTGCTCAACTGCTGTCTATCTTTATTCATAACCCAATAATTTTTCTGGGCTACGGTATCGGTGACGAGAACATAAAGAGCTTGTTAAAGACAATATTCACTTACGTTGAACATAATTCAGAAGACGCTGAACGAATTCGCAATAATTTTTTATTAGTTGAATACGAAGAAGGTTCAAATTCACATGTAATCTGTGAGCATGATATTGTTCTTGAAGGCTTTGCTACAATTCGAATCAACAAGGTTAAGACCGATGATTTCGTGGAAATATACGAAGCCCTTTCTAATCTGAATTTACCTGTTTCTGCAATGGACATTCGAAAGGTACAAAGCATTGTTAAAGAAATTTACTCAGGGGGCAGCATTAAAGTCAACATTACGGAGGACTTAGATTCACTTGATAACAATGCAAAGATTCTTGCTATCGGTTCAAGTAAGACTATTACTTATACTCATCAAGATTCTGCAGGAATGATGAGTAATTATTTTGATATTATAGACGAAGCGAACGTTCAGCTTTTGACTCTAATAAACGAAATCAACATTGCTAGTACTCAGTGGTTTCCAATCTTTGGATTTCATAGAGTCTGTCCTGATATAGCTAAAGCGCAAGCACTAAAAGTACAACAAATAGCGAAGCTTGAAACACACCTTAGAACTTTAAATTCTAATGTTCAAAACACTCTAACAAGTCTTGTTGACATCATAAATGAAGAAAGTATCACCAGAGCTAACAAAATTAACGCAATTTTCTGGTCTGTATGGTACGAAAATTTAGACTTAAATGAAGTTGAAGAATTTTTGCTTGGAATGACCGATAAGAAAGATACCCATTATCGCCGTTTACTTTGTGCGTATGATTTCAAGAAATACGGGACTGAATAACAAGCAGAAAAAAGGAGAGCATATGCTCTCCTTTATTTTATCTAAAACACACTAAAGATGCTCTAAAATTTTAGAACAAGTTGTTTTCGCGTCGCCAAACAGCATTTGGCTATTCTCTTTAAAGAACAATGGGTTTTGTACTCCAGCATAGCCAGTATTCATTGAACGTTTAAATACAATCACATTGGCTGCATTCCATACTTCAAGAACAGGCATTCCAGCAATTGGACTGTTTGGATCTTCCATTGCGGCTGGGTTTACAGTGTCATTAGCACCAATGACTAATACCACATCAGTTTTAGGGAAATCATCATTAATTTCATCCATTTCTAATACGATATCATACGGTACTTTAGCTTCCGCAAGTAATACGTTCATGTGTCCTGGTAAACGCCCTGCTACAGGGTGAATACCGAATCGAACCTCTATACCTTGCGCACGTAATTTATCCGTGATCTCATGGACAGGGTATTGAGCTTGTGCAACCGCCATACCGTATCCAGGAGTGATAATGACAGATTTTGCATCTTTCAGTAATTCAGCTACTTCTTCTGCCGTTGTCTCACGGTGTTCACCGTATTCTTCATCAGATGCAGGAGCGGTACCATCAGAACCAAAACCTCCAGCAATAACACTGACAAAAGAACGGTTCATTGCTTTACACATGATGTAAGACAGAATAGCACCTGAAGAACCCACTAATGCACCCGTAACAATCAATAGATCATTCGCTAGCATGAAACCTGCTGCTGCTGCTGCCCAACCTGAGTATGAGTTAAGCATAGAAACCACAACAGGCATATCTGCACCACCAATAGATGCAACTAAGTGATAACCAAATGCAAACGCAATCAATGTCACTAAAATTAATGCAGCAAGTGAACCTTCAGCCTTCACAAACCACACTAACAATGCCGCAGAAACAAGTAATGCGACAAGATTAAGCTTGTGACGATGTGGAAGCTTCAATGCTGATGATGACACTAGGCCACGTAGTTTAGCAAAAGCCACCAACGAACCCGTAAAGGTTACCGCACCAATGAAGACACCAAGGAAAACTTCCACTAAGTGAATGTTTAACAATGCACCTTCTAGCGGCTGATGATGTAAAAATGTATTAAAACCAACCAGTACCGCTGCCATACCCACAAAACTGTGAAGCATTGCAACCAACTCTGGCATTTCAGTCATTTCTACTTTTTTAGCGTAGAAAATACCAATTGCACCACCAATGATCATCGCCAGAATGATCCATACTGTCGCTTGAGAGTCTGGACCAAAAATAGTGGCAATAAGCGCGATTGCCATACCCGCAATACCGAAATAGTTACCTTTTCGGGCGGTTTCTTGCTTGGATAATCCAGCAAGTGACATGATAAACAATACGGCAGCAACAATGTATGCCGCTTGTACGATTCCTGCAGACATGTATTACTCCTTATTTATCTTTACGGAACATTTCTAGCATCCGTTTAGTGACAGTAAAGCCACCAAAAATATTGATACTAGCAATGAGAACAGCAACAAAAGCCAACACGGAAACGATTCCTGAGCCTTGTCCTATTTGGAGTAATGCACCAACAATGATGATGCCTGAAATTGCATTTGTTACTGACATCAGTGGTGTATGCAAGGAATGGCTAACATTCCATACCACGTAATAACCGACAACACATGACAATACAAACACAGTAAAGTGAGCGAGGAACTCTGGTGGCGAGTAATGACCAACCCACGCAAATAATGCAATACCAGCAGCCATCATGCCGTACTTTTTAAGCGGTGACATTGGCTCCGCTTTTTTAGGCTGTACCTTTTCTACTGTTTTGGGTTGTTGCTTAACAGCAGACACTTTAATAGGCGGTGCAGGCCATGTAATTTCACCCTCTTTGATCACCGTTAAACCACGTAATACTTCATCATCAAAGTTAATATCAATCGTACCGTCTTTTTCTTTGCACAGCAGTTTTAATAAATTAACTAAGTTAGTACCGTAAAGTTGCGAGGCTTGTGTCGGTAAACGCCCCACCATATCGGTATAACCAATGATTTTAACGCCATTCGCGGTTGTGATAACTTTGTTTGCTTCGGTATAAGCGCAGTTACCGCCATTAGCAGCCGCTAAATCAACAATCACACTGCCTGACTTCATCGAATCAACCATTTCTTTGGTGATCAATTTAGGCGCAGGGCGACCAGGAATTAACGCAGTAGTAATAATGATATCAACATCTTTTGCTTGCTCAGCATATAAACGCTCAGCCGCTTGGTTGAATTCATTCGACATTTCTTTGGCGTAGCCATCACCCGTTGACGTATCTTCTTTAAAATCTACTTCAAGGAATTCAGCACCCATTGACTCAACTTGCTCTTTCACCTCAGGGCGAACATCAAACGAGCGAACAATAGCACCTAAACTTCCGGCAGCACCGATAGCAGCAAGACCAGCGACGCCAGCACCCGCCACTAACACTTTTGCAGGTGGCACTTTACCTGCGGCAGTAATTTGACCTGTAAAGAAACGACCAAATTCATGGGCGGCTTCAACAACAGCACGATAACCTGCAATATTCGCCATTGAGCTTAATGCATCTAAGGCTTGCGCACGTGAAATACGTGGCACTGAATCCATCGCCATCACATTAATATTTTTTGTGGCTAATTTTTCTAATAGCTCAGCATTTTGTGCCGGCCAAATAAAGCTCACTAAACTTGCGCCATCTTTGATGAGTTCAAACTCGTCAACACCCGTTGCAGGATTTACCTGCGGGGCATTCACTTTTAAGATAAGATCCGCTTGCCATACAGCTTCAGTTGTTGCTAATTCAGCACCCGCAGCCTCAAAGGCCGCATCATCAAAACTCGCTAATGCACCCGCTCCATGTTCAACAACAACGCTGAACCCCATTTTTAATAGCTGTTCTACCGTTTTAGGCGTGGCAGCAACTCGCGTTTCATTCGCGAGAACCTCTTTTGGTACACCAATCTGCATTATTATTCCCTGAACATTGGCTATAGATAAATATTTTGTATCTAACCTTAAAAGCAATAGCAAGCTTTTTACAGTTAAAAGCAAAAAATCCCACAAATTTCATTAATAAATAACATTGACGTCATTTTTTATTGAAATATAAGCACCTTTTCATCCATGATAAATAGTTTAAAAAACATGTATTACAGAATGTTAGTTATATTAAACAAGTCAAAAAACAACTTAGTTAATATTTCTATAAATCGGATTCTAAATATATTAAAAACACGCTTAATTTAACAAAAAAATAACACTTAACGGTCAAATTTTAGCGCTGAAAATAAGATACCCAGCTAATTACATGATTGCAATGAAATATGTTGTATATGCGTATTTATTTAAACATTCGATCGCCCGTTTGATCGATAAACATTTGTGCTTTTTTTAGCATAAATGTTTCAGCATCAGTACGTGACGGTAAAATATCAGAACGTATAAAGTGATGTGTCTGCGTAATGTCATTGCTTTTTTTACAAATGCGTCCAGCAATACGAAACTGTCCACCTTCCATTTGCGGTTCGGGATAAATCAAATAACCGTTATACTCAATCGGTTCAATTGTTGCGGTTTCTGTTGCTGTTTTTTTACCAAATAACCAAGAAAATAATCCCATCATTACCTCATCTTAATTTATCAATAACATCTTTTATCAATGGTATCCACGCTAACGGATCCTTTTATCTTGTGATATAAAAACAGATCTAACTATTATTTTTATATCACAAAATCAATATTATATGTTTCCATTACTGTAGCAAATCACTTTGTCGGCAATGTATAGCAATATCTCATCGTGATAAATTAAACCCCATAATCACATGTAAAAAATCAGATACGGCTGACCACCGTTATTGCAGGTATAAAAAAACCAGCACATCGGCTGGTTTCTTGTATTCTTGATTCATAATTAACGTAATCACAACGCTTACATAGTCATACTATTAACGATACAACAGAATTAACGATAAAGACCAATGTCTTTTTGAATATGTAATGGTAAATCAGAAACATTACGTAATGTTGGCGTTGAAACTGAACGGCTAAATAGAATATCACGAGCGTGGACGAGCAAGCCTTTTAACGTCAGTGAGTACGTTTTTTGATCGTCCATTACTGCTGTTGGAATAGAATCGAAATCAAATACCTGTGCCATACTGCCTCTTCGGATTAACCGTTATCAATGAAATTGGCAGCATAATAACGTAACACCAAAGCGATTGAGTAATGACATTATTTAACGATTAGGATTAGATAATCTAATCCTAAACACCAACGTTTACTCTTCGCCACCAGCACAGAATATCTAACTATTAAATCTACAACACTCCATATTAACAGCGAATAATGTGCCATTTAAACTTACAAAATAATAACGAACAACACTCAATGGCAATGATTATCGCATGGAATAAATACCGTTAAATTCTCACTTGGTTTATTAAACTCATGCTGCTGTTTTGCAAACGCTTCAAACGCTTCAGCCATTGTTACATTAAGGGCTTGGGGTTCTATAACATAATCAAGCAACGGAGCGTAGCCTTCTTTTCCTGTCGCGGTATACCCTGATGATACTGAGGTATACACAGCATCGTCTTTAACGGCTACCCACTGATGATTCGTATAATATTCTAAGCTTTCAATTCGCTGACCACTTGGCGCACCACAGCGATAGACATAGCGTAAATCAGCAACATAAGGAAAACTACCGTCCCCTGTCCCTTCTACATCATTATTAATGGCATTATCAATTGCCCCTTCAAGAGCTTGACGAATCCGTAACCCGCGTACGCTATAGAGCATAATTCCAATCGCAAACGGTAATAATCGACCAGCAATATCCGCAGGTGTTATCTCTCCAGGATTAAATGAACACCTTACGCCACCAGCATTATGGATACCAAAATCAACATGATGACCAAGTTCTCTCGCTTGCCAAACAAAGCTTTTTACAACCCATGGCGCTATATCACTTGCCCCTTTAGCATCAGGCACGCGAACATGACGCAACGGTTCATTAATACGCGCTATTTTATCTGTTTGTAATGCTCGTACCGCAGGCCGATAGTGTTCGTTAAGGATATTTTCAATACGTGGATCTTTTATTACAAACCGAATATTGGGCTGATGCAATAAATAATCCCGCACTTTATTATGATTATCGTGATCAAGATCTTGAGTTCGACCAGCATCAATCGTAAATTTACGTCCAAGTAATAACTGATTACATCCCGTGGCACTTTTTACACTACCATCAGCATTAAATGCCAACGTTAATTGACCAAGAGCTAATGCATTACACCCAGCTTGAACCACACAGGTATTATTAACCATCAAAGCGTAAGTATCTGTTTTTCCATAACCAATATTAGTAAAATCGCCTTGCATTGTGTGTGAATGCCCACCAATAATAGCACCGACTCCATCAACTTCTTGTGCCAACGATAGATCTCGGTCATACCCTAAGTGACTCAATACAACGACTTTATTAATACCTTTCGCTTTAAGATGTGCAATAGTATTTTTAGCAACAGTAACAACATTATGAAACGACGTATCAGGATCTGGGCTTGCTATTCCCGCCATATTTTCAATCGCTAATCCAAAAATAGCGACAGGTTCACCGTGAACATTTTTAATCAAATATTTAGCGGATTGAGTTGCGTTATCATAAGCATAAATATTGGCTTTATTACGCAGAGGATTACGCTTAGTTTGATCTTCTTGCGATAAATCCCAATTGCCTGCTAATAATGGAAATGTCGTATGATCAAGAAAATCAGCAACAATATCATTACCCATATCAAGTTCATGATTACCTAATGCCATCGCCTCAACACCAATCGCATTGAGTAAAACAGCATTCGCTATGCCTTTATAAAGCGAAAAATACAATGTGCCTTGAAAACAATCGCCCGCATGTAAAAACATAAATTCACGTTGATGAAGTAAAGCGTCGTGCTTAATCTCAGTAACCGCAGAACAAAGACGAGAAAAACCGCCACAACTGGCATAAACAGATGTCTCTGAATTTAATACATCAGGAGAGAGTGACAAAGAAATCGCAGAAGGCTCAAAGTTAGAGTGTGTATCATTAATATGAGCAAAAGTGATTGTTGCTGCGTGATTAACAGTCATAATAATTTCAGTTCCTCCAGAACCATCGGTATCACCTAACGACTGATTTATAACGCTCACAGCATTACAAAAATAAAGATCGTCACTAAATAAGAAACCAAATTACACAAAACGACATAAAAATGAGATCTCTGCCAAAATATACCGTTTTTCAAATAAAATCATTGAGTGAATATTCAACTAACGCTTTAACGATAACGTTTATTCACTCAGTGAACATTATGCTATTAATTATTATTGGTAGCGACCATGACGTTGTAGAAATTCAATTTTATAACCATCAGGATCTTGAACGAAGAAAAATTTAGCGAGCAATATTCCTTCACGAGAAAATTCTTTAATCTCTGCTGGGTTATAATTTAATTCCACCAAGTTTTGATATTCAGCTTCAAGATCATCAACAGCAATCGCAATATGACCATAACCTGTGCCATGTGTATAAGGTTCCGTTGTGCCCTCATTCCATGTTAATTCAAGTTCCATGTCATTTTCATCATTGCGTAGATACACCAAACTAAAACCATCAAAATCCAGTCGTTGTGCAATATCTAAATTCAATGCTTTTTTATAAAACGTTAATGACGCGTCAAGATCAACAACACGGATCATAGCGTGAATAATTTTAGCCATCAGATCGTCCTTTATAATTGTTTTCGTTAAATATTCATTGCTCGGTATAGTAACTTTTTTAATTTGAACATTGTATCAATAATGTGAGCAAAGCGATCCCTTTCTTATATCCTCTGCGCTATGTTGTAAAGAAAGAATAAGGAAAAATCATGCATTTAGAACGAATTGAAATCGCAGGCTTTCGAGGTATCAAACGACTATCACTGTCATTCGATGAATTAACCGTTCTAATCGGAGAAAATGCATGGGGGAAATCATCACTACTCGATGCATTAAGTTTAACCTTATGCCCAAGTGCTGAATTTTATGAAATGAAGTTTTCTGACTTTCATATTGATCATGCTATCGGCCATGAACGTACATCGTCTCTACAAATAGTGTTACGTTGGCATGAAGATTACCAAGGTGAATATCGTGCACGACGTTATCGCGCTTTTGAACCCTTCTGGAGTGAACAAAATAATTTAAAACATCTTTATATCCAGATAGAGAGCCATATCAAAAACGATAAAATCATTACGCATCGTCATTTTTTACATACCGACGGTCATATTATCCAACATCCAGATACCGATAAGTTATTACGTCAATTAATGGTCTTACACCCTATTGTTAGGATTAGAGATGCACGCCAATTAGAATATGGTAATTCCCCTACCGTCACGGCACATAATTCTTCAATAACACCACCAGCCAAAAACCGTGAATCTGATCGTATTCAACGCCGATTGGATAATACCTGTCAGCGGTTAATGACCCAGCCAGGGCATGTGAGCGCCGCTGAAATCAAAAGTAGTATTAATACATTACGTTCATTGGTTGATCATTATTTTGCCTTTGCGCCACATACCCGTACGAAAGCTCACCCTCATGCGTATTATCCATTACAAAACCAATACGATGATCAATGTCTTAATCCATTTGATCAGCTTGTACAACCTAAAATGACCAAACAAGCAAAGTTGATTCTAATGGGGTTACTTAATGCTTATATTCGCGCCCGAGGCCCTGTTGATCTTAAACGTATTTCGCGGCCAATCATGATTTTAGAAGATCCAGAAGGTCGTTTGCACCCTATCATGCTTCATCAAGCGTGGGCGTTTATACAAAATATGCCGATGCAAAAGGTATTAACCACCAATAGTCCAGAGTTATTAAGTGTTGTTCCTCTTACCTCGATTAAACGTCTACAACGTACGCCACAAAAAACGATTGTGCATGGCGTTAATATTATACATGACGTGAATAATGGTGAGTTAAATAACGATGATATTCGTAAAGTCACCTTTCACGTCCGCATGCATCGCCCGAGTGCATTTTATGCGCGAGTATGGCTTCTTGTTGAAGGAGAAACGGAAGTCTGGTTATTTAATGAAATGGCACACCTTACGGGTCATAATCTGGCCGCTGAAGGTATTCATGTGATTGAATTTGCACAAAGTGGACTTAAACCACTGATTAAACTTGCTCGTTTATTAGGTATTGAGTGGCACCTTGTTGCTGATGGTGATCCTGCTGGCCGAAAATATGCCGATAAAGTCAGATCATTGTTGAATGATGATAATGAACGCGAGCGCTTAACCGTACTCCCTGCAAAAGATATTGAACACTTCCTCTTTAAAAAAGGTTATGAACCCTTATTTCGTCAACTTGCCAATATTGCAGATAATGATCAAATGCCCATTCGAAAAATCATTTATCGCGCTTTAAAAAAACACGCAAAACCTGATGTTGCATTGGCTATTGTAAAATATACCCGTGAATCAGATTCAGACAAAATGCCGTTATTAATTCGTTGGGTGTTAAAGAAAGTGATAGTTATGGCAAGAGGCATAATTTAAATGAATATATTAATTTATTTAAACTAAGGAAATATAATTTATTTAATGATAGATCACGAAATAAATATAATTATAAATAAAGAATATTCCTATTATCTATAATAATTAGTATAGTGTGTTTCATAAAATGGAATTTAGATTGATATTTTTATCTATAGAATTAGGAATATAATGTGTCTGGTGAATTAATTGCGGCATATCGCTCATTCAATAAAATACTGAAACATTTACCGGTAGAAAAATCGTTACCGGAGATGTTATTACGTGTTATTGAACTAACGGAAGAAACGTTTAATCATCGCCAAGTATCAATCTTTCTTTTTGATGATAATGAGAAAAAATTCACACCGTTCATACATAAAAGTAGCTATCAAGCATGTAATGAACGATTTATGGTAAATCCAACGCAGATACATTTTGAACATATTTGCTCAAAAAATAAGATTATCATCTCTGAAAACATAACCAGCACCAATGAGTACCGAGAATATTACAGCCTCAAGAATATTAATAATTTTAATTTTTGTTATGGACAACCCATTTTATCATCACAAAACAAAATATTAGGCATTATATATTCTCATTGCCCTCAACATTCATCAATGACGGATGATGAACATGAATTACTCGATATGGCAGCAACAGTTTGTTCCATATCAATCGAAAAAAACATTAAAGAACAAGAGCTTGATCATCTTGCATCATATGATTTCCTAACAAAAATTTGGAATCGTCGCGCTTTTTATCATCAAATAAAAAAAGCCATTAAAAATATTAAACTTAAAAATGAATACCTTATCCTTTTCTATATTGATATTAATAATTTCAAAATGATCAATGATCAATATGGTCATCACTTTGGCGATCGTATTCTAAAAAAATACGCCTCTAAATTAAAAAACTTTAGTGATAAAAAAACAGGGGTTGCTCGTTTAGGTGGCGATGAATTTATTGTTTATAGTGAAGTCAGTTCACTGGTTAATGCTAATGTTAAAAAAAATAAAATCATATCTGAATTACAACAAATAAAAATAGATAATATTATTATTACCGCCGCTATTGGATCATATTGCATTCATTCTGAAAATATAAATAACACAAACATTGACGGTATGATTCATAATGCCGATATGTGTATGTATAATAATAAGCATTTATCACGTGCATTATAACGGTGTATACCATTAACCATAGCAATCTATATTTAAAATATTATTTTTGAAAAAACAAAGTCACAGTTCCCACTGTAATACCCCATTTTTTCATTTTTGCGACATTAAATAACTGATCATTTTGTTGATAGAACATCCAATCTTCAAAATCAATATGGTATGTCGTACCATCAATATCCATCGCCAATACATACTGCCATTGTAATGCATTGCCTTTTTCATAACCGACGGCTTCACCGACAACATCATCAGCCGTACCAATATAGTGACCATTGGCTTGCTTGATGATAGTCCATACCCGTTGTTGGGTTTGTTTATCATCAAACACAAAATCTTCAGTAAGCACCAGTTGATTTCCCGTGATCACACCATTGAGCTCAACGCTAAATCGGCGTACTTGCTGACCTTTATAATCTTGTACCATCCCCCATGCTTGGCTATGCCCTTCAAAAAACTGAAACAAATCAAACTTAGGTTCAGCCTGTTCATAATCTTCAATTGAAGCAGTACAACCGTTTAATAATAATGCTAATACGCATCCAAATAACCATTGTAAGGTGATATGTGGTGTCTGATAAATAGAATGAGAAGACATAATCTGTTCCTCTTAACGTGTTATAGCCAATAACTAGCGTATATAACCTAGGTTCTACTGACCAATGAGCTGTAACCGTAACTTAGGGTATGCAGTGTCGGTTGATAACCATATCCCTATAAAAGCGTTACTTAATGCCGCAGACAGTGGTTTGCCTAACGGTTTACCCTTTTGATAAAAACGTCCTTCAGTGGCATTTTTCACAAACACTAATCTATCGCCTGGTTTAACACTCGGCCATTGTTGCGCTAACTGATTAAGCCATTGCTGTCGTTGTTGTGACGAAATACCTAAATGTTGCCATTGCTTATCTGTTGCAATAAGAAGATCTTCTTTATCAATATCGCGTAAATAACGAATAATCAGAGCCAAATTTGGATCACTTGCAACATATTTACCCGATGGGGTTTTAAGTTGGGCGACATATATCTGCCACCAGCCCCATTTTAAGGTCGACTCACCCACGGTTGGCCATGTAAACCATGATGAGGCTTGTGCGGATGAACTCGTTAAAGTAACAATAAGCAGCAATAGTGCTAAATACGCTTTCATGCTATTTCTCTCTTGGTCATCATCTGTAATAACCACAGTAAATAACCACTATAAAGACTCCAGACAACAGCAATGCCGATAAACGTAACAAGTTCACCATAAGGCCATATCACCGCACCTAACGTTAATCCGGTCCAATAACTGATTGCACCGCCAAGACTACCCCCCATCATCGCCCCCCATAATGGCAGCTTTTGTACTTGTTCTCGCATTACCCATACCATTGAAGTAAACCCTAACCATAATAAAATGAGCCACAACGGTATAAAGTCATTAAAAGGTGCAAATAAAGGATCTTGAGGCAATGGAAATTGCATTACTTTTAACTGAGATAAGACATAATCACCGCAGATACCAATAACACTAGCAATTAACGCAAACGGGCAACTACGATGGTAAAACAGCCAACAACCAATTAAGAGTGCGATTAATATGCCTACATATTGGTATTGCCCCCATACTGCAAGCAACCAAAACAGGTTAAACCCAAGACCTATCGCGATATATTTCATTATTTACGCCACTGAGGACGACTAGCAACTAATTGAATGGTACTGATACTGCGCTCTAAAAATCCGCCTTCGCAGTAACAGAAGTAATAACGCCACATGCGCATAAAGCGTTCGTCATAACCATACTGATTTAATGCTTCACTATTGCGATTAAACGCAACATGCCAATCGGCTAATGTTTTTGCGTAATCTAAACCGATATCTTTAATATCACGCGTTACAAAATCACTGTGCGATGTTAATTGTGATTGTAAGACACTAATGGATGGTAGAAACCCACCAGGGAAAATATGTTTTTGAATGAAATCAACATCTTTGCTATAGCTTTCATAGCGTTGATCAGCAATGGTTATCGCTTGAATTGCTAATAGTCCGTTAGGCTTTAATAATGATTGGCATTTTTTGATATAAGTAGAGAGATATTGCTTACCGACCGCTTCAATCATTTCAATTGACACTAATTTGTCATATTGTCCGGTTAAATCACGATAATCTTCAAGTAATAAGGTGATCTTATCCTCAAGGCCAGCTTGCTTAACCTTCTCTTGCGCCCATAGGTATTGTTGCTCAGAAATAGTCGTGGTCGTAACATGGCAACCATAATGCTGCGCCGCATAAATAGCCATTCCTCCCCAACCCGTGCCTATCTCTAATAGATGATCATCTTTGGTTAGCTGCAATTGATCACACAATCTTGCCATTTTATTAATTTGAGCCTGAGCAAGTGTGTCTGATGCCGATAAATACACCCCAGCAGAATACAGCATTCTGTCATCAAGAAAGTGACGATATAAATCATTACCCAAATCATAATGTGCTGAAATATTGTCTTTCGCGTTTAAAAGATTATTTCTACGTGAAAAGTGATTAAGTTGTTTAACAAGACGTGCAATCCAGCCAACTTTGGCTTCTATTTTATCCAGTGTCGTCATATTACGCGCCAGAATGCGCACTACATTGGTTAAGTCTGGGCTATCCCACCAGCCATCAATATACGCCTCACCGGCACCAATACTGCCATCGGTTAATAACCGTTTATAAAAATCAAGATTAGTAACGGTAATCGTTGCTTGTAAACTGGCTTGTTTATCACCAAAGAAATGGGTATCGCCACCTTGCTCTGATACGGTTAATCCAACATCTGATAATTGATGCAATATCGTAAAAATCAATCGACGTGATCGATCATGGCTAAATAAACCGGTTGATGTTGTTGGTTCTAATTCACTTCTAAGCATAGTTTATCCCTTACTATTCATTGTCATGATTAGGGTGATCATAAATCGGAGCACCTTTACGCCACAATTTAAAGGCTTGCCAATATATTCCCACTAACACTTTAACCATCATAATTGGCGTGCCCAATAAGTGTCGTAATAATGTTGCGCTTGTAAATGACTGCTTTTTCATCACTAATGTGGCATCAAAGACTTTTGTTGAAATATCGGCATTATGATTGCTGTTTCCATAAGCTTCATTTTCACCTCCCCGACAAAAGCTATCTTTTTTTGAATCAACCTCTAAGTGAACCCTTACAATGCTATCAGGTAAAGAAAGCTGCCATACATAATCTTGATCCATAGGATTAAACGGGGAGACATGAAACGCTTTGTCATCAATAAAATGCTTTTGTTGCCAATATTGCTTGGCGGGGATCGCATAATAATGGCGTTGATTCCAAGGGGTATTGCTCACTTCAGCTAATACATATTGCCAAACACCTTGCTGATCAAAAACGTAATACATATTCAATGGGCTAAAATACAATCCACCATAGCGTAGATGACACAACATACTAACTTTACCGTGAATACGTTCGCCAGTGAGTTGATGAATTTTATCCTCAACCGCCAAATGGATATCATCGGCACCATCAATGTAGTCTTGACGGCGAAAACGAGCGAAATGAAACCATGATCGTCCAAAACACGTTACCCTGTCACTCAGGGAATCAATTTCATCAACATCGAGATACATCATAAACATTGAATAACGAAAACGATGCAGCACAGGGGTAAAGCGTCGATGTCGAATATGACCACTATAAATTCCACTATTAATAATGGGTTCAGTCTTGTTCATATGCACACTCAACATCAATATGGGTTATTGCTTCAATAACATCTAACGCACTTCTCACACCATCCTCATGAAAGCCGTTATACCAATAAGCGCCACAAAACCATGTATTATCAAGACCATTAATCAAATGCCGTTGTTGTTGCGCTTTAATACTGTTGCGATTAAACACCGGATGGGCATAAGTAAATTGGCGTAATATCTTACTGGGATCGATAGCATGCGTTTGATTTAAGGTGACACAAAATGTTTCAGGGGCATCAATACCTTGTAGAATATTCATGTTATACGTTAATGCAGGAAGCTGGTGGAGTGACTCATTATCGGCTAATGGTAAATGATAATTCCATGAGGCCCACGCAGCTTTAGCATTCGGTAAAATACGGGCATCCGTGTGCAAAACAACATCATTATCTTGGTACGCCATGGCTGATAACACCTGTTGTTCATTTACGGTACTATCGGCTAGTAGCGCTAAGGCTTGATCGCTATGACATGCAAAAATAACATGATCAAAAACGTCCACACTGTCGTTAACGGTGATATGAATTTGATCATTAATACGGCTCACCTGTTGTACGGAAGAATTGAGCCTGATAAGTGGTTCTATTTCTACTAGCATACGCTTTACATATTCACGAGAACCATCAGGAATGACATACCACTGTGGGCGATTAACAATATCAAGCAAACCATGGTTTAAGAAAAAACGCAGAAAAAAGCCTAATGGTATATTGCGCATATCCGCTAATGATGACGACCAAATTGCAGCCCCCATCGGTAGAATATAATTCTCAGTAAAATAATCACTCAAACCATGTTGTTGCAGAAAATCCCCTAAGGTTTGTTGTTGTTCTATATTTTCATAAGCGGTTTGCTTTGCCAGACGGTTAAATTTGGTGATTTCATATAAAAAGCGGTAAAACTGCGGCTTAAAGAGGTTCTTTTTTTGAGCAAACAGTGAACTCAACCCATGACCGTTGTATTCCAAGCCATTATTATCATTATGAACACTAAAACTCATTTCACTGGGTTGACCTTGAATATCAAGCTCTGACAATAACTGCTCAAAATTGGGGTATGTACGATCATTAAAGACAATAAACCCTGTATCAATAGCATATCGACCACTCGCAACCTCAACATCTACTGTTGCTGTATGCCCACCAGCATAATCATTGGCTTCAAACAGTGTAATTGTATGTTGATGACGTAAATACCACGCAGCGGTCAATCCTGAAATCCCTGATCCTATAATTGCTATTTTCATGACGCATTCCTTGTCATCCGTTGAATAATAATCCGCTGTAAAGCAACAGGAAATAAAGCAATCGCTTTCAGTAATAAGGTGAATTTTATCGGAAAATGTATTTCTGCTTGTTGCTTACTCACACCTAGACGTATTTTACGTGAGGCGTATTCACAGCTAACAATCATCGGCATTGGAAAGTCATTTTTATTGGTGAGCGGTGTTGCAACAAATCCGGGATTAACCAAAGTAACCGTCTTAACCTTGTCTTTTAAATCAATCGCTAACCCATTTGCTAAGTAAGATAGCGCAGCTTTAGAGGCACCATACGCTTCAGCACGAGGTAAAGCGGTATAAGCGGCAGATGAACTAATAAATACCAAATGTGTTGTAGCTGTAAATCGAGATTGCATCGCTTCTAAACAATGAATAATGCCAAAAAAATTCACCTCAAATACACGCTTAAACACATCACTCTCAATCACACCATCATCGATATATTCACAGATGCCAGCGTTTAAAAGGATCAACTCAGGCAAAGTTTCAAGCTGTGATAATACCTGTTGAGTCTGTTCAAGATGAGTGACATCAAAAACTAACGGGGTTATTTTTCCTGTCGTGGCAGCATCACAATTAGTGACTAACTGCTCAAGCCGTGGTTGATTTTGACCACAAGCATAAACATGCCAACCATCATTCGCATAATCCATTGCCAATTGCAGACCAATGCCTGAGCTTGCACCAGTAATAAGTACCTGTTTCATTGGCCTAACCTCGTTTTAATAGACGTAATCACATAACCAATAACAGGTAACCCTTCATATAGCATCGCCCCTAAATCAAAAAAATCACGATGATAAATGATCTGTTGCTGCTTAATGGTTAACTGAGTACAGCCGTCTAAGGTACGTTGTTTTCCTTGCTGTAACTTTGGATGAGAAAAAGTCATAGTCCATTGTAAAAACGCATGATCACCATCAACAACCGCTTGATTTATAGTAAAATTACAATAATTAATGTTACTATACAGCGCAGTAAAATAATGCTGTAGCGCGTCAATACCCGCGATGTGATGGGCAGGATCGTCAAACACAATATTTGAATGATAGACATCATTGAGCAGTAATAAATTGTCTTTATTAAGCTGACAATAAACCTCAATAAACCTATTAATTACTGTGTTATTGGTTGTAACCATAATAATATCCTTATTATTATTCTATTTATGCCTCACGCTGGTTGTCATACTCAGTTTTAGCTTGCTTATAACGCTCAATCGCTAACAATCGCATTTGTTTATGATCAACAATGGGTAATGGATAATTCACACTACCAAAACCAGACCATAATGATGGTGCATGGATATATTTGTCAGGGACTGATTTGAGTTCAGGTAACCATTGGCGAATAAACTCACCGTTGGGATCAAAACGTTCACTTTGCGTGGTGGGATTAAAGACTCGAAAATACGGTTGAGCATCAGTTCCCGTTGATGCAGCCCATTGCCAGCCGCCATTATTCGACGCTAATTCACCATCAATCAACTGCTGCATAAACCATTGTTCACCAATGCGCCAATCACACAACATATCCTTGGTTAAAAAACTCGCAGTGATCATCCGTAATCGATTATGCATCCAACCGGTTGTTGCCAGTTGTCGCATTGCCGCATCCACCAGCGGAAATCCAGTTTGTCCTTGTTGCCAAGCATGAACATGATCGCTATTTTCTAACCATCGCACATTATCTGTATATAACTGAAAAGGTTGGTTTTTACTTAAACGTTCATCACTATCAAGCAAGTGATTGTAAAACTCACGCCACACCACTTCGCTTAACCAGACAAAAGCCCCATTATCTTTATTTATTTCAACACATTGCGGTAAAGTTTGCAGTAAAGCGGATAAACACTGACGGGCTGACAAAGCCCCAATGGCTAAATACGGCGATAAACAACTGGTTCCATCAATGGCAGGAAAATCACGTTGTTGCTGATAATACTCAGCTTTAGTTTCGCAAAACATCTGTAATCGTTGCTGAATAGCACCTTCATCAACAGGCCATAATACACTGTCTTGTTTGGTATAATTAAAGGTTTGAATATTACAACTAGCGTCAATATTGCCCGCAAGAAGATCAGCACATTGCGCACTAGGAGTTACGGTGTCACTATTAGTAACGGGCTGATAGTTATGCATTAAAAACTGCGTTAACCATGCATTTCGGTATGGTGTAAAAACCTTATACATTTGTTGTTGTTTCGTAACCACACTACCAGGCGGTAAGGCACAAAAATCATCACTGCAATGCCATTGCTTATCTTGTGCCAGTAAAGCCTGCTCTACCGCACGATCTCGTTGTTTTTCATTCCAAGCATGCTGGCGATTACAATACACCGCACTAATTTGATATTGCTGACACACATTAATAATAATATCAGTCGCTACTGCAAAATCATCACCTTCAAGAATTAATAATGGAATATTGATATCATGAAGCTGCTGTTTAATAACGTGTAATCGGCGTTCAATTAAATCAATTTGTCGCCCTGAAACATAATGTTGATACCACTGCATTGGCGTTGCAATATAAGCGGCAATAACGGGTAAACCTGATGCTATCGCTCGATTTAAAGCCGTATTATCACTAACACGTAAATCAGCACGCAACCACACCAATACATGATTGACGGTTGTTGTCGCTGATAATTGAGGCTCAATATTCATTATGATATCCCTTTAGCATGATCCATTACTGTCCGTGAATTGTTTTTATACTGCCAACAAAATGTAACGTAACCCCAGTTTCTTGTTGTACCCTTTCAATATCAGTTAATTGCCGTCGGCTTAACTTGGATTCACCGACAATAATAAGATTAACGATACTACGCTCACGTATGTAAGCCGGCATACCCGTTAGCCGCCCAGATAAACCCGTCATAATAGTGACACCGTCACCTTTATAGCACCATTCAAGTCCCTGTTGCCAAATATTATGATTCTGATTTTTATCAAAACTTATCAACAAACATGTGCGTTTTTTTTCGTTATTAATCTTGCTAATAACACTAATAAAACACAGCATTAAAACCGACGACCATAAACTTTTTTGAACAGCAATCAAGGGATTATCTGGATGATCAATAACAGCATTTACTTCAGGCAATAAACGTTGTTGAATCACCTTATACGGGTATATTTTCAATGCTTCATTGATCAATCTTTCCAACTTAAAACCATTTAACGCTTGTATTGCAGCAATAATATCAACCGCGATATCTAATGTTTGTTGTGGCTCTAATGTCTGTGTATCACCGCAGATCAATAACGGTTTCACTTTACCAATCGACACCCCTTTTGCTAACCAATCGAGAATTAATTGAATCTTCTCTATGTCTGCTTCTGTGTATAACCGGTGTCCTTTAGGTGTTCGCTGAGGCACTAATAATCCATAGCGGCGCTGCCATGCTCTTAATGTGACCGAGTTCACCCCCGTGATCTCAGAAACCTCACTGATGGCAAATAATGTAGTGTCAGTAAGATCACCCATAAAACGCCTTTAAACTAACCATTGAAAATATAAACGAGAGTGAGTCACTTATAATGCATAACGTAATTTCAAACTTTCAGGATAAAGCTCTAAATAGGCTTGATCGGCTAAATAACTATCCGGATGAACCGTTAAATGATGGTTAATCAGGGTTAAAGGTGCAATTAAGGGCAAAAGTCCCTCACGATAACGCATAATGACATCACGTAATTCTGCTTTTTGGGGCTTGTCGAGATCTCGTTTAAAATAGCCTTGAATATGCATTAATACATTAGTGTTATTTTTACGGCTTGCTCTTTGCTTTAATGCATCCATAAATAGCTGTCGGTATTCAATAAAGAAGGCATTTAAGTCATCCCACTTGTGAATGTCCGAAACAAAAGGCCCTAAGATACGATAAGATTGTGGATCATGCGCCATAAGACACAATTTATAGCGGGAATGAAATTTAATAATACTATCGCGAGTCACTCCATCGGCAACAGAGCGGTATAAATCATCAAGCGCATAGATACGAAAAATAAAGTTTTCACGTAATACGGGATCTTGTAAACGACCATCTTCTTCAATGGGTAACCACGGCATTCTTGCTATTAATCGCTGAGTAAAAATACCAACACTACCGCCGGGTACTGAATTTCCATTATCTAAATATAATTTAACCCGCTCCATGCCACAGGTTGGCGATTTAGCGCACACAATATAACCCCGTAAATGTTCAAAACTGGGTATTTGATTATCGGCAAATTCTATCATTTGATCGGTATAATCAAGGTCGTGATCTTTAGATCCAACTAAAGCAATACGATCACCGTTATCTTGTAAACGAATCGTTGGTCGCGGTACGGTCATCCCAATACCGACCTCAGGACAAACAGGTTTAAAATCAAAAAATTCACTGAGTTCTTCATCGGCAAAACGGTTACGTTTATGTCCGCCATCAAAACGAACTTTTTGTCCTAGTACACAAGCACTTATACCTACAGGAATCCCCATACTGCCTCCAAACCCCACACAAAGGTTGTACAATTGTTAAATTATGTACAATAAATGTAGTCAACAAATCATAGTTGTACAACATTTTTTTTTGTACAACCTGATGACCCCTCTATCAATAACATCTATTAAATCGCAGCCATAAAAAAAGCGACCATCAAGGTCGCTGTAATTTAGAAGAAAAAAAGTAAGCTTATCTTTGCTCTAAAGGGTATGAACGATAGCTCCTCATGCCATAAACACGTAGAGCATCACGATAGATCCCTAATAATTCACCATCGGTTGGAACTTTTAGTTCTTCTAATGGGCGATCGTTAGCGGCATAGGTATCAAATGAAATCCCTTTAGGGCCGGTTTGCCAGCTCGCTACTTCAAATAAAGCTTGTCCTCGGCGAACATGGCTTGCAGAACTAATAATGGTTGCATGGTTAATATCATGACGGGCTAAGGCATAACTGCTGTATAGTGCGTTTTCTACCGTACTTCGCGCATAGTTATCTTCAATAATACGAGCTTTCTTTATCCCATTTTTTACCAGCCAATCAGCCATCAACTTACCTTCAGTTTTGTGATTTTTAGGTACGCCACCAGTCACTATAATGTAAGTATTAGGATTGCTTTTCGCCATTGCGAGCGTGGCATTTAATCGATCAATTAATATTTCATTCATGCTGCCATCAGGATTTAAAGCATAGCCCAAAGTAATAATGGCATTATTACCTTTCGCTGGTTTTTTGATTTTATTACTTAATGGCGTCGCAACGATTCTATCAATGGTAGACATGATTTTTTTCAAATCAGCGACACGCCCTTTATTGAGCTGTTCTAATGCGTTTAAATGTTTGGTGACTTCACTTTTGTTACCTTTGAAATTTTGCCAAATGACAAGATATGAATGCGCATCTACATCATCAGGTGCAACATCTAATATTTGGGTAAACAGTTCAATGGCTCGGTCGACATTACTGTTGTAAATCTGAGCATTAGCCGCAGAGAACAATAAATCAACACGATAAGGTTCAAGTTTATACGCTTCAAGTAGGTCGTTAGTGATCATCTCTACATTGCTTGGCATTTTTGCCGTAAAGCCTGCATGAGAAACACGAGCTGGATTTTTAAATATTTGATAAGCATCATTCAGTAATTGATCAACCACCTGACGTTGAGAGGTCATTTCGGTGTAATTAGTCTGTGGTTGAACCGCATCTAATGCAGCCATGCTTGGTGCTGAATAAAGAGAACTAGAAAGGATAGTCACCAAAGAAAGAGTTAAGAATGTGCGTTTCATGATAAATCCAACTGTCGAACAAAAAACGTATTCTATGATCTATGAAATTGATATTTTGTGAATAACATCTTATTTCTTTTACCTATTTTATAATGTTTACAAAGTATGAACCAACATCAACATTACGTTATAGCGTTAAAATATAGACTTAACACTATCACTTAATTGTATTAGAGATTAAGCATCAAATTAAACAACCATAAAAAAGCGACCATCAAGGTCGCTTGTTATCAATACAATTATCTATTACTGAAACATTATGCCCAGCGTTCTGCTTGCCATTCTGCTTGTTGTTCTTCGTTTAAGAACGTCCATGCAACAACACGAGAGATTTTCTGCCCTTGTGACATTTCAATGGTTTTTACTTGGAATGCGCTTACTTTTTCAAGTTGCTTATAAAGCACACCAAGGTTTTCTTTCTTAGAAACAAGTGTCGTAAACCAGAAACATTGTGTCGCTTTGGTCGCACTTTGGTTGATCATCTTTTTAATGAAACCAACTTCGCCACCTGTACACCACAATTCAGCCTTTTGACCACCAAAGTTAAGCACTGGCGTTGTTGACTCAGATTTCGCATTAAATGCCGAAAGCTTATTACTACGACCATGTGCTTGACGCTTTTTGTTTGAGTTAGTCGTTAGATTACGCACTTTACGTTCAGAGACAGCCATCGCTTCTTCTTCTGAGCCGTGGAATGGTGGATTACACATAGTGAAATCAAACATTTCTTCATCATCAATCATATCGGTAAAGATATTATCTGCCTGATTTTGAAGACGAATTTGAATAGCACCTTTTAGTTTAGTGTTGCTAGCAGCAATAAATTTCGCTGACTTAACGGCTAACTTATCAATCTCAGAACCAACAAACTGCCAGCCATACGCACGATGACCAATAATAGGATAAACACAGTTAGCACCAATACCAATATCTAAACCACGCACGCCTTTACCTTCAGGAATAACGCCACCATTAGATTGTGCTAATAAATCTGCAATATAATGAATGTAATCAGCACGACCAGGAATTGGCGGACATAAGAAACCCGCTGGAATATCCCAGTAATCGATATGATAGAAATGCTTTAATAACGCTTTATTTAACGTTTTAACTGCGAGTGGATCAGAGAAGTTTACGGAAAGATCCCCATAAGCATTTTCACTAACATATTGCGCCAGTTCAGGTGTTGCTTGAGTTAGGGTCGCAAAATCATAACGCGCACGGTGTGGGTTACGTGGGTGTAAGCCTTGTTTAGGCTGTGCGGCTTTCTTTTGGGTCATCTTTGCTACTCGCAGAAATCAAATACAATTAAGCGCAGCATTGTACATGCTAAACCCTAATAACCTTAGCATCTTAATGATCAAATGCACAAAAAACACCCAATAGCGGCTAACAATTATCATGTTAGTGTTTAAATTTACGATTAACCCTAATATCCAACGCGAAAATATGCCACATCCATTTGAGAATATCACTAAACCATCATGTGTATTTTCCGCTGTAATATCTATGATATTTAAAAAATTACTTATACTTAAAGATGTCCTCATTTTGCTAGGAGTGATGCTATGACAATTATCGCCCCATCATCTCAGCCATCTCATTTCGGTTTTTTCTCATTATTTTTTATTACAGCCTTCAGTATTATCGTTATATTTTACTCTGCGAATACATACGCAAAAGCCCCCATTAACAGTAAGACGTTACAAGTAGGCACCTATGCTTGCCCCCCGTTTGTGATAACGGATGATACCAATAACTATCAAGGGTTAAGTTTTTTACTGTGGGATAATATCGCCACCAACCTTAATCTAAACTATACGGTTAAAGTATTACCCCTCAAAGACCTGCTTGCAGAGGTTGCCAGTGGTAAGCTTGATATTGGATTATCGTGTATTTCTATTACACCTGAACGTGAAGAAATATTAGATTTTTCACACTCTTTTTATGAAACAAATCTAGCCATTGCTGTTAAGCAAAAAAGTCATTGGGAAACCTTTACCAGTATTGTTTTCAATAAAAAACTCTTACAGATTCTGGCAATTATCTCAATAACTGCCGCAATTGTTGGTGGAATATATTATCGACTTGAACATCGGGTTAACGACAAACTTTATTCAATGCAATCACGTTCAGCCCGATTAGTTGAAGGGTTTATCTTAGGATTATTATTTATCACCAAAGGTCCATTTAATTATTATGAATTTAAAACATTAACCGGACGTGTGATCACGGTATTATTAGCGGTTTTTACAACATTATTTATTGCGAGTATTACCGCTGTTCTAGCAAGTTCGTTTACTGTAGTGCTAATAAATAGCGATATTAAAAGCCCAAATGATTTAGACACTGTCATTACTGGCGCAAAACAATCATCAACCTCTTCTGAGTTTTTAACAAACCACAGTATTAGCCATAAAACCTACCCAACAGTTACCGCAATGCTATTGGCTTTAGATAAAGGCGAAATTGAAGCGATTGTCGATGATGATGCTATTTTAAGATATCAAATAAAAATGGCGAAAAACAAAGGTAATTACGAACAATTACAAGTGCTTCCTTATCAATTTGAAAAACAAAACTACGGTATCGTATTGGGCGAAAACAGCCCTTATGATGAAGAAATCAATCGAGAACTATTGCAATTTCGTAAAAGTAATCAATGGAAAAAAGCATTAACTGAATATTTCAAGATTAAATAGCCAGTGTCTTTTATAATGACAATCGTTACAAAAAACAGATACACAACAAAAAGGAGCACTCATGTACTCCTTAGAATATTTGCAATAAAATATACATCATTAACGTAATTTAAATAAACGCCCAAGTTGGCTTAATGTCGACGGATGATAAGACCAACAATGATCAAACAATTCCAATAACTCTGGGTTACCATATTTAGATAAATTCACCGCATGGAAACGGTTTTTCTGCTGCTTTAGCTTTTGAACTCGCGATTGCATTACTTCAGGTTGGCTTGGCGCAATAAAATCAGACAATACCACCAAATCGGCATTTTTATATTTACCCGCCGCCATCAGATCAATTGACTGATCCAATACGGGTCCAAGATCGGTGCCGCCATGAAATGAATATGACAAGAAGTTAACCACTTCATGTAAACCATCTTGCTTGGTCAGTTCATAAGTGATTTGTTGCGTTGAGAACATAATGACAAAGCAGTCACGTTCTTCAACAAGTGCTATTTGCATTAACCCGTAAGCCAATGCTTTTGCACAGTTTTCAGGATAACCCGACATCGAACCTGATGCATCAATACAAACAATAAAAGGACCTTTAGGTTGATCAACCTGTTTGGTTTGCCGCTGAAAGGCTTTTACTTTTCGCAATTTACGTTGAGTACCTTGCATTCGATAATTCATTAACCGCTTATCAGCTAAGTGCTTATAAAAAATCACTTCAAGCTCAGGATACGCTAAAAACATCGCTTCATTAGGCAATAGCTTGGTTAAATCATCACTTTCATGGATCCCAACAATATCGTCGGTGACATTGTCACTGATTTCTTCCACCAGCTTCATTTGTTCCGATTTTACCCGCTCTTTATTGGGATCATCAACTTCATTGGCCATACGGCCTAATTTTTCTGCAATATCTTGAAGACCATTGTTCTTTTTTAAAAAAGCAGCAATTTTCTTCATCACATCAACATCAGTTTTAGTCAACTTTGCTTGTGCCATATCCCACAAACGCCCTGCTTTACTGACATCACCAGCGTCTGTTACTGTCGCCATTTTTTTCATGGTTTCAATGCGTTGATACAGATCTTGTAATAATTGATCTTTTTGTTCTTCAACTTCAGACTCTTGCGCTTCTCGCAATGCATGGGCTAGGTAGTCATACCATTTATCACAAAAGAAACGTTGGAACATGGGGTTATGTTTATTCTGCTCGGTTGCTAATAAACTTTTTGCCTTAAAATAGAATGCTGACTGCCCTTCAAGTTGCTTAATAATCTGCTCGGAGTGAGCAAAAAAGTACTCTTTATTCCATGTGCATACTTGTTGGTATAAATTAATCTCATCACTGAATTGTTCAACGACCGTGCCTTTGGCGGTTTTTTTGATCATCTGCCCACGCCACTTCATGATTTGATTTTTCATGGCGGTTTTAACACCAGGGCTGGCTTCTGCTGCCATAAGAAGTTGTGGCCTAAGCATCACTTCATTTACAGCAGTATCAATAATACCTGACTCAGCAAGCATCAAAGCAAAATTTAACCCTTCAGATACAGGCATAAGCATTAATCCTTTACTTTATTTATTATCACACATAGCTATACAACGGTATTTTCTTATTCCAACAATCATTGTTTAGAAAAATATTCATTCATATGCGTAATTCTAAAAGCACTTCTTTCAGTTATTAATTTCAGATCGGCGACTTTATCAACGCAATCATTAAGGCTTTGTTCTATTAATGTAGGAAAATCACCACTAATGAAATTATGCGGTAATGCGCCATGGAACGAAGTGCGCGCTTTAATCACATTATGTTCAGAGTCAGTGATCTTAGCCATTGCTTGATCAACCAGTTGCTGCCATTGTTGCTGCTGAGTCGTTGTTAAGCCTTTATTGCCAGTAACACCGACCAAAACAGGACGATTAGCAATGTCTTTAATAACCAATTGATTCTCAGCATCGATCTCAAACTGTAGTCGGCATAAATGGGTATTTTTATTCACGAAGCCATAAATATCACATTTCCCGGTACGAATTTTTTTATCAAACTCATCACCATCAACATACACCCACCGGCTATCACCGAGTTCTTGCTCTGATACTGAAGTGTTAGGTTGTAGCATGACTAACTTAATCATGCGGGGGTTGTTATTAATATTAAATCGCGTCGCCGTTGCAAAGTTATATTTAAACCATTCTTTACGCATCGTACTTTCACGGGTAAAGGTCACAACTAATTGGGTGCAGATATCTTGGTTAATATTATCAATAATAACATGGGCTTCTTTAGCATCAGCAATAGCATCTTGTTGATTAAAAGCATGTTTAGTCGCAAATTCTTTCATAATGCTAACAATAACATTACGCGACTCAGGGCTATGCCATAAGCAATCTTGTAACAGTAATAAGTCTAACGGATTGATATGATCACGACCGTTAAAAAAGGCACTCGCTTTTAGTAACCGTACTGATTTTTTCCAACGGCGATCAGAAATATAAAGCTCGCTATCTGTTGCTTGTGCAATGCTTTCTCCTGAACGCGCTTCTATCATTGATTTTAGCTGATAAATTTTTTCAAAAAGGGTGTCAGTTAATGTTACATCTTCAATATGCGCTTGCCAGCTATGGTATTCATCGTCTTTGATCGTTAGTGACGGATCAATCGCCGTTAACGTTGTGCTATCGCCCATTAACATTGATTTAAAATTACGTTTTTCTTGAATACGGTTAACGAACACGCGAACTAACATACGATCATATAGCGCGTCTAGGCCACTATCTGCATCGGGTAATTCATTTGATGCAGTAATCAACAATCGCATAGGTATTGGTAAAATATCCTGACCATTTTTAAATGTCCGCTCATTCACCACAGTTAATAAGGTATTTAGAATCGCTGGGCCCGCTTTCCAGATTTCATCAAGAAAAACAACTTGAGCCGTGGGTAGATAACCATCAATTAAACGAACATACTTGCCGTTATCTTTTAATTCTTGAATCGATAATGGGCCAAATACTTCTTCTGGGGTTGAAAAGCGAGTCATTAAATAATCAAAAAACTTACTGTCGTCAAATGCTTGAATGAGTCTTTTAGCAATCAAACTTTTAGCAATACCAGGAGGGCCTAACAAGAAGACACTTTCACCAGCTAACGCGGCTAATAGACATAATTTGATAGTTTCTTCACGTTCATAAACACCATTAGCAAGCCCACTGATCAGCTTTTGAATGCGTTCTGATAAAATGGCTTTATTCGGTGCAGCTGTTGCTACTGTAAGCATATATCCAACCTTGAATTCTTTTCTTACCATACATGGTATACCGTAAACGGTGCTTAATTATGTCGACTAACACCAATACGTTGTTGTCTTGTTACTCTTATATCATGATTTTATGCGTGATACATCTTATACGGTCGTTTAACAATAAAGCGTTATATCAAAACTCATAATTAATACGATTATTAACAGATAACTAAGTAAATACAGATAGCTACAACATGAAATTATTTATAAATCATTACCCTATCCATTTTAAATTTCTTTGTTATTTATTTTAATCTTACTTTAAAGGCATTTTGAATAACGTTAAGTTAATAAAATTACAGTTTTAACTTCATATTAACGTCATATACGCGTAATACCATCTTTGCTTATCATTAACTCATGGAGCAAAGCAATGCTAGTGAAAGCAACTACCCTATGGGCACTTTGTACAACAATGGCATTCAATGCCCAAGCTAACGATAGCGTCACCATTACTGGCTCAACATCAGTGAGTCATATTATGGATATTTTAGTTGAGCATTATTCAATACAGTATCCTAACAACAAAATTAATGTGCAAGGTATCAGTTCATCAGCAGGTATCGTCGCATTACAAACAGGAACCGCAGAAATAGGCATGAGTTCACGTATGATTAATGCCGATGAACTTGATGACAACTATACAATTACGCCTATTGCACATGATGGTATTGCAATAATCGTTAATCCAACTAACCCTATTAATAATATTACCCACTCACAAGTTGATGATATTTATCATGGTGTTACCAAAAATTGGCAACAGATGGGAGGAAATAATGAAAAAATCGCAGTTGTAAGCCGTGAAAATGCGTCTGGATCACGCTTTTCATTTGAACAATTTATGCAACTAACAAAAGATGTCGCAGGATTTACTGTATCAGATATAAACCCAGAAGTGCTGGTGGTCAGTACCAATGGCATGGTTAAAAGTTTAATTGCCCGTAATCAACAAGCGATTGGTTATCTGTCTTTTGGTTCAGTCGATAGTTCAATTAAACCGTTATCTTATGATGGTGTCATTCCTAATATAACCAATATCCGCTTAGGTAAGTATAAAATAGCCCGTCCATTTTTGATCATGTATAAAAAACAAGCACTTTCACCGTCGGCAACACGATTTATTCAATTTTTAGCATCTGATGATGCTATAAAAATCATTAATGATAATGGCTATATCGCTGAACAATCATAATATTTTTGTTGTTAATTAAAATAGTGGCTTTTAGTGTCATAAATACGACTAAAAGCCTATTTTAATACTTTTACGGCTTAATATTAGTCGGTTAACTATTTAACCACTGGATATTTCTCATTTGCGCCCCATTCTGTCCATGAGCCATCATAAACAGTGACATTGTCACGTCCACTAAGTTGCGCGGCTAGAGCTAAAATACAAGCTGTCACACCTGAGCCACAACTAAAGATAAGCTGTTGTTCAACAGTACTCAACGCATCAAATTTTTGCTTTAATTGCTCAACAGGCACAAAGTGACCATCAGTCAATAATTCACCAAAAGGTAAACTTTTCGCATTTGGCATATGACCACTGCGAAGCCCAACGCGCGGTTCTTTTACGGTGGCTAAAAAACGTGCGGTAGGACGTGCATCAATGATTTGAATACGGGTATCATCCAGTCTTTGACACAAAGTATCTGCATCAATTACCCAATTAGGTCGATATTTAGCACTAAAATCCCCAATCGCATTAGTCATTGGTACACCCGTTTGCGTCGCATAACCCGCCGCTAGCCAAGCAGGTAAACCACCATCAAGCACTGACACATTATCATGTCCCATCGCCTTGAACATCCACCAGCCACGTGGTGCTGAAAACATCCCTTGGCTATCATAAATAACAACATGACTATCATTATTCACGCCTAATTTTTCGACTTCTTGAGTGAATAATTCAGCTGATGGCAACATATGTGGTAAATCAGTATTCGGTGCCGCTATTTGGTGGTTAAAATCAAAAAAACGTGCCGTTGGGATACGAACATCAATAAACTCTTGTTGCGGATCACGCGGCACATCAGGCATAAATGCACTCGCATCTAGCACTACAATTGATGCTGCCAACGAGCTATCAAATAATTGCTGATTAAGCCAAGCAACAGACACTATATTATTAACAGGCGATACCATAAAAAATCCTTAGGAATAATCCGCAGTTAAAATTCTTAACCTGGGCCACAACACCTGCCACTTTTTGTCTCGAATACGCTGTTGATAAACGGCAGGTCTTGGGTAATGTGGATTAATGCTAACATGTAATGACCAGTTATGCTCTAGTCCATATGCCGCAGTAAAAATGAATTGATTATCAATCGTTAACCGCACCCCAACACACGTAGGGACTTCTACCCAGCGAGATATGGCATCTGCACTATTTTTATACGGTGAGTGTTGATGCTTTAAATGCATTCTTGCTTGGTTTTTAACTTCCCAATTAATCATAGGTAATTGCTGTTGTAGCAATGCGGCATAATGCGCTTCAGTGACTAATGAGCAATCATTAGGATCAAAATACACCACATCAACATCATTTAATGGTGTCATCGGTAAATGATGTAAGTGATCCCAAATAGCATTACGCACAAACCCAGCAGCTATAAACCAATCAGATAAATTCAATGTTTGTACAGCGCGCAAACATGCCATTCTAAGCGGATCATCGTCTATGACGGCAGCAGTTTTTACAGCTAAATCAGCCATATATATTAAGATCCTTTACGGCGCATGTTGATAAATAAACAATATGGATAAGCAGTAACGTCTATAACCAGCAATAAGTTACACTGTAGCAACCTGTTGGATTAATACTGACAGACCCTCACTATTGGCTAAATCATGGGTCGATGCCATCTGCATAATCTCTTCCGCATTATAGCGATTACCATCATAGACAACGACGATACTAGTATCACCTGTTTGTAAAAAATGGGTTTCACCATAGGGTGTATAACGAGTCGCTCCAATGCTGATCACCGCTTGGGTTGGATACTGACTTTGCGCTAACAGCTCAGCAATATTTTCAGTAGGTCCAACATCTTGCTGGTGGTTCATTCGTTCAATAATCCAATCTAATAACGTGTTATGAAAATAACTGTAGCCAATCACCGCACTGTCTTCACCATAACGATGAATTTCACCATCACGACAATGAAAACTCGCAATACGGTAACTGTCTAAAACACCACCTACAGAAAAATGATCGATAGTAATAAGGTGATCACTGATGCCTTTACTATTTGCACCCCAGTTTTTCTTTTCACTGATTTTTTTTGCATGTGGTTTTCGAATTGAACAATCGTTATAAGCACCAAATTGACGCGGAATCAATGCTGACACGGTTTGATGTCCATCATTAACATCAGTGCTATATATCACATCACAAACCAATGCTACTTCAGGTTCAATTTGAAGATTATCTGCATCATTAGGCGGCGTGATATTTGTTGAGGATAATGGGTATGTTGCTAGCAATCCGGAATTAATATTAGGAAGGTAAAAAGGAAAAATAGCTTTAGGTTGCGTCACTTCTTTTACTGCAACTGTCACAAAATCTGCGGCTTCACCCGCTTGCTCTAAATGTCCTGCAAAATTACCCGCGACACCAAAACCAATACATTGATTAAACACAATTTACCCACCAAAAAACAAAAAATAGTGGCTTATGATAATCAAAAACACAGCTCTTTTCCGTTATCGAGTTAACAATTATCTATACACACCAAACAACATTCTCATTTTTGATTCGACCTTAATCACAGTTTCATAAGCATGTTAATCATCAACTTACTACACTGAAGATAATAGGCACAATAAGGATTAATAATGCGCTTACATATACAACAAAATACAACCCGTTATTTATTACTCTTGTTTCTTATAATATTCAGCTCTCGTCATTCAGTTGCACTCGCAGCACAACCCACATCAAAAGCAATAAATAGCAACCCAGCGACACTTTACGCGCCATTACTATTACCGTGGCAGGCAGCAATAACCTCATCAAATGTAACATCTGTATTATGTGGTGCAGTTATTATTGATGAATTTTGGTTAATAACCGCAGCGCATTGCACTAAAAATTATATTCACTATGTTATTGCAGGAACATCTTCAATTCCTAAAAAAAACACACAACAACTTGATGTTAAATATAGATTCACCATCACACACATAATAAATCACCCTCATTACAATAAGGAAATATTTGCAAATGATCTGGCGTTGATTCGTGTTAATCGTTCTTTATTGACGGTTGCTAAACCGATTATTATTGCCTCGGTAAATGAGCAAATAACTGCTAATAATATTTTTGATAATAGCTGGGTAATACATCAAAATTCAGCGGCAAATCTCATTGCATCAGGCTGGGGGAAATCAAATAGCAGTACAATAATAAACTACCCGACGCAATTACAAGTAGTAACGTTAGCCGGTGTTCCTGATCAATATTGTAATGGCCTGCAAGCCAACAAATCACAGATTATTTGTGCTGATTCTAATATTGATGGTCTACTGAAAGATGTCTGTAGTGGCGACTCTGGTGGTCCATTAATTTGGCAAAATCCACAACATGCTGCTAATAATGACTTTGGGTTACGAGTACTTGGTATTGTGAGTAATGGTGCGCAATGTGAACAACGATTAAATAATCCGACCCAACAATATCAACATCTACATGGCCAATATACCGAACTGGCGTCATTACGAACTTGGATTGAAACGTCTATTAAACAATATGATAACCTGCTCCACTTTTCATTAGCCTTACACTATAATTCGCCTAATTACAAGTACAATCCATTTCGTCTTGCTGATGATTACCCGCAAGATCAGGATCTTAATCTATTATTAGTTTCAACTCAGCCACAAACTGCTGGAAATATACCATTAATAGTTTTAATTATGCTTATAACAATTGCTTTATTTCGAAAAAGAATCAATTTATTATAGAAAGCAAGTTATAACTATCTATTTATGAGTAATAATAAATACATTATTGTTATCAATAAATATTACGTGATAATAGACCTACATTGATATTTAAATATGGATATTATTAAATGGATTTCTTTCCAATATTTCTGAAAATAAAGAACAAACAAATCTTAGTTATCGGTGGTGGCGAAGTTGCTTGCCGCAAAGTGGATTTATTATTAAAAGCACATGCTAATATCACTGTTGTATCACCAATACTGCATCCGCATTTACAAATGCTACTTGAGCAACAGCTGATCACACATATCGATCAACCTTATCAGTCGTCACAACTGAGTGGTGCCGATCAAGTGTGGGCAACAACAGATTCAGCAGAACTTAATCACCAAATCTACCATGATGCGAATGCATTAAAAATTTGGACTAACGTGGTTGATGACCCAAAATTCTGTGATTTTATTACGCCATCAATGGTTGATCGCTCTCCCATTCATATTGCTATCTCTAGTGGCGGAGCATCGCCCGTATTAGTGCGTTACTTACGCGAACGTTTAGAAACCTATTTACCACAAAATCTAAGCTTAGTCGCCACATTCTCTGGCAAGCAACGTCAGCGTATTAAACAGCATTTTACGACGATTGATGAACGTCGAAAATTTTGGGAACAATTTTTCAGATTAACCGCTGTTGAAAATGCGCATACCAACGAAGAATTAGAAATAGCCTTTCAGCAGTTATTAGCGGAAAAAAATGATTGTAGCGGTAATATTTATTTAATTGAAACGGGCCATGATCCTGAATTACTCAGCCTTAAAGCATTACGATTAATGCAACAATCTGAATATGTTCTTTACCATGACGATGTAGCAGATGTGTTTATTGATTTATGTCGACGTGATGCTGATCGTGAGCGTTGTGATCATAAAAATATCCAAGCCCTCACAGAAAATCTTGTGCAACAAGGTGTCCGTGTTTGTATACTTGCGACCAAAGATAACCACCGTCCAGGCATCAAAAAATACTGTACCAGTCATAATGGTATTTTCGTCCCTATTTTTGGATGAAATTTTACAATTATAAACTAAAAACGCAGAACCAATGTTCTGCGTTTTTATGATCAATAATCATCACCCTTTATTATTCGTTGTTCATCTGTTCATAATCTGAAGACATTTTCGCGTGTAGCCATATACCTGTTGTTTTCATCAAATAACCAAAGATAACACCGACAATAAGAGATGGAATTACGAGCTGCCAATTACCTGCCGCAGCGAACGTTGCACAAGAACCAATAAATGTACCGGGAATAAAACTTAACCAATGTTTTTTTGCTTGAGCGCACATCATAAATGCAACGAGAGCCGTGATGATATAACCAACAATTTCTAAATTAATCATTGTTGATAATTTAATAATCACCATCGCCCAAAAAACACCACTAAGGTTAGTTGCAATACTTAACCCAACCCCTTTGATACCATCGCGTTGTAAAGCAAAGTATGTTGTGCAACCTAAAAATCCCCCCCAACTCAGCAAGCCAAAAGAAACAGCAACCCAGCCCCATATTCCAGAAAGAATACCTGTTGTTAAGGCAATAGCAATAAGCAAAGACATTATTGATCCCACGTCAATTTTCAATAACGCGTAGTCTATATTAACCAGCCGCGCACTTAAAACGATTTAGATCACATACAACTAAATAAGATTACATTTGATTACTATTTAAAGCGATAAGCATCACATCTTTATTTTCTATCGTTAGATTTAAAGAAATACTATAAAATCCAGATTAAAAATTGCGGTTATAGCAAACTGTGATAATTTATCCATTCTATTTGTTTGCTGGAGTGTCTTCATGGGACCTTTAATGCTTGATGTTTCAAGCTATGAACTTGATGCAGAAGAACGTGAAATTATTCAACATCCTACCGTTGGCGGTATTATTTTCTTCGCACGTAACTACGATAATCGAGATCAACTGCGAGCACTGATAAAAGATATTCGTCAAACAGCAAAACGCCCTCTTATTATTGGTGTCGATCAAGAAGGCGGACGGGTTCAGCGTTTTAGAGAGCAATTCTCAATTCTTCCTCCTGCTCGCGCATTTGCAGAATCAGATAATGGCCTAGCACTAGCAACAACGGGTGGTTGGTTAATGGCGGCTGAATTATTGGCAATGGATATCGATATCAGCTTTGCGCCAGTGTTGGATTTAGGTTTTGATTGTAAAGCCATCGGCAATCGTGCGTTTTCAGACAAACCATCTGATGTTATTCGCTATGCCTCTGCTTTTATTGATGGTATGACAACCGCAGGTATGGCAGCAACGGGGAAACATTTCCCCGGTCATGGCGGTGTTATTGCGGATTCACACCTTGAAACCCCTTATGACTCACGGGATAATATCAAACAACATGATATGACCGTGTTTACTGATTTAATAAGCAATAATAAGCTTCAAGGGATCATGCCAGCACATGTCGTATTTGATGCTTATGATGAGCGCCCAGCCAGTGGTTCTGAATATTGGCTTAAACAAGTGCTTCGTCGTGATTTAGGCTTTAACGGTGTTATCTTTTCTGATGATTTAAATATGAAAGGTGCCGATGTTTTAGGTAATTATAGTGAGCGCGCTGTTGCAGCCCAACAATCAGGTTGTGATATGGTTATGCTATGTAATAACCGTGAAGGTGCAATACAAGCATTGGATGGATTACCACAAACTCAAGCCACAATTCTTAATACATTATTGAAAAAACCAACACCTGAATTCAATGCATTAATGCAAACACGCGAATGGAAACAAGCACAGCGCTCTATTTCACACTTAGTCGAAACATGGAATAATAAAAACAATTAATTGACTAAACTCTCTAGCACTTTGTTCTTTACTTAATAAGTCGAATAAAGTGCTTTTTAATTATTTTCTTGCTCTCGTTTAAAATATTCACGGAATTGTTCAAATATTAATGGTTCTGAAAAATAGTATCCTTGTTGCAAATAGACACCATTATTTAATAAATAATCCGATTGTTCTTTAGTTTCAACGCCTTCCGCTATCATTTCCATACCTGATTTGTTACCAAAAGCAATAATTGAATCGAGTACAGACAGTTTATGATCATAAGTACCAATAGTATCAACAAACATTTTATCAATTTTTAAACTTTGTAACTTTAGATGTTGTATATAACTAAAACTTCCATACCCAGTACCAGCATCATCTAGCTTCACATTTATGCCTTGAGCTTTCAAATAATCAATAACTATTGCCGCTTTATCTAAATCAGTAAAAGACATTCTTTCTGTTATTTCAAAAGCAATTTGTTTAGGTGAAATTGATGATTTAATAATTAAATCAACCGTTTTACGCATATGTTGTTTATCTTCTAATTGCTCAGGAACAAGATTAATACTAATAATGCCTAAACTTTCAATCCAATTTAATGAACTTAATTCAGCTAATGTTTTTTCCAATAAAATATCAGTTATATAGATAATCAAACCACTATTTTCAGCATAAGGAATAAAGTTATCAGGTGATATTAATTCTTTTTTATTAAACCACCACCTAACAAGCACTTCACAACCATACATTTTATTGTTCTTAACATTAACAATCGGTTGATAATAAGGTATAAATTCTTTGCGTTGTATCCCTTTTAAAATCAATGAATGTAGCGATAATTGATGTTTAAAATAAATATTAATCAAAAAGAAAGTGATTAAACCAATAAGTCCACCGATAATACATAATAACGGTTTTAAATCCATTGAAATAAGCGATAGTAATTTAGGATCAACATAATGTCTTAGTATTAAACTATTATTAAATATTTCTATATTTAAAGACTGTTGCGATAAAAATTGTTTCGTCTCATTTTGGGGTTGAAGCGTATTTTTGTTACCTTTTGACGTTGAAACCACACTTAATATACAATCATCACAATACTTATTGCGTATGACTTTAGATATTATAGGTTCAAAATCAATCGATACTCTTCCTTTATTACCTTCCCACACTAATGAAAGTATTGATTGCTCATTTTTATTATCATAAAGATTCCACAATGAAATATTTTCTTGTAATTTTTTTATGAATGTAGGTTTCAAATTATAATCATGCTGTCCATTAAAACTTGAGCAAGAAACATCTTCATTATTTTCAATATCAATATTTCTAATATAATAATTATTGTATGCTTTTCTTTCTATATATTCACGGTCATTTACACCGCAATCATAACTAATATTGTCCACTACTGACTTTATAAAGGTATGATATTCACCAACATTTGAACTATAGTTATCAATTAGATCCTTAGACATCCTGTCTAATTTAGAAGACAACTGTTCTTTTGCAATATAAGGAGATAGTAATGTAAAGCTTATGGACATAAAAATAACAACAAATATCGCAACTACTACCATAGTACTAGAATAATTAGCTATTAATCGACTTTTAAGCCATGATTTTATTTTATATATACCACTCATTATGTTTATAATATTACTCTGTTTTTGATATTTTTCTTATCTCCAAATATTAACTGAAATTATTCTTTTCAACAATAATAATATACATACATTTAAAAGAGAAATAACCACCTTTATATTAGCGAATATAATATAATAATAATTCTGTATCAATAATATATAAAAGTACCATTTGGCACTTTTACCATATAAATAAACGATATTAATCATAATATTTATTTATATTTAAATATTATAAACTATCTTTCGAATAATCGACGGATTTGGAACATTTCTTTTTCTCTTTCAATATAATATAAAATGCACCAACAATAAACGCTACAGTGAGTATAATTTCCATAATTGACCTTTATATCTGTTAAAACAAAACCAACTGACAATTTTCAGTCCATAAGTTATTGAGATTTGTTTATCATTCCACTCAAATCCACTAACAACTTACATTATTGTACTAACAACAGCTCAAATAAGTTATAAAGTTGTGACAATTTACGGTTAATTTTTACGTTAAGCACAATATTTTGCATAAAACTCACGTTATAACTAACATTATTGAGTCATAACGGCCACTGAGGTTACGTTTTAGCCTGTTTATCGTAAAATTAACGCTACTTCAATTAGTTAAAGATACTTTGCCCCTTGATTACACATTTCAGTAAGAAAAATAACACTCTTTTACCTCAACGACGCCCTCCTCTATTAAAATATATCTTATTGTTTATATTGATATTTATAATGTTGATAATATTAATATAAATACCTTACTATTAAATATAGTCTTTAATATCAATCTCGTCTTCTTCTTGATACATAATCATCGTGTTTTAAAACATTATTCTTGACGAATTAATTCCAAACGTTCGACATCAGTATAAAACGTTACCATTTTTATACGACTTATAGCATACTCAAAACTACTTTTCTGACACATAAAAGGCGGGGATGTAGCGATCCAATCTCGAGGGTGTTGTACAACGTTATTGTTATATTGCCGTTCTAATTCGTTACAATTGGCATACCGTAGACAAGCATCATACCGTTCCTCTTTTAAGGTTAACCAATGAGCCTCAAATTGATATAACGCATTATGTAGCTCATTCATATTATCATTGGTAATCTCTCCCTGAAGAGCATTAACTTGCTGTAATTGCGAATCAATAAACGAATTAAAATAATCTTTAACTTGAGGAGCTAAATAAGCGCCACAATGATCCCTCTGGTGAATTTGAGGGTGTTTATTTAGTTCTGCCACGTCAGCAGATGAGCATGCGATCGTTACCAATAATGTACAGAGTAATGAGAATTGCTTCATATTACCCTCCAATAATAATAAGTAATATCAGTATGACTGACTCAGTGAAGGGCTGCTTTAATTATCAAAGAGATCTTATAATTAAGATTTTTAGATATAAAAAAACCAGTAATGTTGTCATTAACATTACTGGTTATCTTTTTAGTACGCTCTATTTATTGTGTTTTAAATATTTGTACCGTCTCAAGTTTGGTCATCTTGCGAATCTGACGCCAAACAAAATAGAATATCCCCATCATCATCAACATTGATGGAATAGCGATAACGGGATAACTCAAGAGGGTCATTCGTCCCAACTCTTCATTAAAGGCTTCAGTACCCGCTGGACTCGTTACTATCACCGTAGCCAGAATATAATTCATAATAGAAGAGAAAACGAAGGTACTCGCAAATAAATAATTGGATTGAACTAAGCAACGATCAAACGCTTTTTGCTGGTTAAATTCCATTAATTTTTGCTTAATTAGGCCTAAATTCAAAATACCTTCATTAAAAATCATCTTTGTTACTATCGGATATTTAGTGAACGTTGACCCAAGAACAACCGCGCCAATAATGCCAGGGATCAACGCTTCTTTAACCGCAAGCCATTGAGTATCAAGTTTTAATACACCAATTCCGCCAGTAAGTAATACGCTCACAATACCTAAAATTGCAATAAAGTTAAGTTTCTTCTTTTTTAATAATTCATAACCACCAAATGCGACAGGAAAAGCCAAAGCGACTAACAATGCCCCTACTGATCCTAAGCGGTCATCACTGCTCATTTTCATTAAAATGATTGACGGAACAACAACGTTAAAAATAATTTCATTTAACGGATTTGTTTTCTTTTCGGCCATAATTCCTAATAATTTCCTTTATTCATAATTATGTCACTTCAAATTTATCTCAATAACACTATTTGTTCATTTAATACAACGCTTCCTAAAATTATCGTTTATATTATAGTAACTTTAGTTAAAGCTTATAAAATCTGCTATTTCTTTGTTTAATTGTTCCGTTTATCATCATTACTGTAAAGAACAATATCGTTACAAATCATTAAAATAATCATTACTGAAACGATTTTACTTTTCAGATAATCATTAAAAACTACCATGAACAGCTAAACTCGCCATAATGGCAAAAACACATGCACATGCCAACATTGCTAAAACAGGTTTAGTTTTAGTTAATAATGACATTAACCATAACCCAGTCGCCGCTAACAAACACCCCACACTAACAATACGCCAGATAAAAGGTAATAAAAGACCATGGTGTGTTTGTTCGACCAGCGTTGCTAAATCTAACCATGCTACAACAAAGACAATAGCACCAATAAGAGCACCAAATAGCGGTAATGCTACATTCAGAGGATCAATTTTATGTTGTGCCTTTATTAACATCGCATGGGCTAATAAGCTTCCTCCAAAACCAACGCTAAAAATAATCGTTATCATATTACTAACATGACCACTATTAGCACTAAAACTCAAAATATTAATAACGTAGGCAATACTCCATAACAGCATAATACCGACAATTATTTTACGTGTTCCATCTTTTCCAATTAGGCGATTTTCACATAAACTATAAACCAATGTTAATGCTACAAATACGAGCACAAAGAAAGTCGCACTCGAATTCCCTTCATTACTACTTGACTGTATTGCCATTAAAGTGGCTTCACGAATTAACAACGAAGCAATTAACAACCAACTAATTAACGGTAATACCTTCATTACACGATCATGTTGCCCAAAACACAATTTACCCGATAGCATTACACCACCAATAATGATGAATGCACCTATCGAAAATTGCTCTACCACTTCAGACAATAATATCGCCCAATCATTCCACTGCATTTTTACTCCTAACACAGCCTTACTTACGCATAATACATGGCTAAATAGCACCCATTTTATATGCCATAGCACACTTTAATAAATAGCTATTCTGCCTAATTGTCTGAATGAGTGCAAAAGGCTTTGATCCAAAAAGACAAATTCATTCATCAAAATAAGCACTACAGGTATTTATTAAAGGTATAGCGTAAAAAATCCCTCTATATCCCCCTCTCAAAGCATATTCTCTAAAAAAATACCGCCAAAGAACCTCAGTTACAGACTTAAATTTACTTTTGTATGATATAAAGATAAAAAATGGTAAGAATCCTAGAATTTTTAGCATTTAATTAGATAAAAGATTGACGAATGAGGATTGAAACAGGTATCTTATTTTTTATAGTGAAATAAGATTTAATACACAAGATTAAATCTTATTTCAGACCAATTATTCGGTGCTCTACCAATCAACAAACAGAGTGCGACGCTCATCTTAATGAGTATCACTCGATGTAGAGTAAAATCACCATTTAGCCTGCTAATTTATCATCAGGCTACAGAATTAAAGTGAGTAATCAGATGTTTGCAATTATTAACACCAATGTATTTGATGGTAAAACTATTCAAGAAAACCAAGCCATCTTTATTGAAAACGACCTTATTTCACGTATTGTTCCAATGTCTGCGGTATCAGAGAGTGAACTACCACAAGAAACGTTTGATGCAAAAGGCTTACTCGCATCACCAGGCTTTATTGATGTACAACTAAATGGTTGTGGTGGTGTATTACTTAACACTGCTATCTGTAAAGAAACCCTTGAGACAATGAATCAAGCAAACTTAAAAGGTGGTACTACACAGTTTCTACCTACATTCATTACCAGCGATGCTGAGTCAATGATTGAAGTGCTTGATATGGTTGGAGCAATGGATGATCGCTTACAAAAAGGTGTGCTAGGTTTGCACCTTGAAGGTCCTTTCATCAGTACTGAAAAGAAAGGTGCACACCGCGAAGAATTCATCCGTGAATTAGACATTAACACGGCTAAATACCTTGCTGATAACGCAGATAAAATTTGCGTATTAACAGTAGCACCTGAAAACACATCACAAGAAGTTATTGATATTGTGCGTAATTCAGGAATCACCGTATCACTAGGTCATACTAATGCAACTTACGAGCAAGTAGATGAGAAAGAAGGCCTAACCATGGCTACTCACCTTTATAATGCAATGACACCACTTGGCTCTCGTGAACCAGGTGTTGTGGGTTACATCTTCGATAAAAAGCCACATGCAGGTATTATTGTTGACGGTATCCATGCTTCTTACCCATCAGTACGTATTGCTCATGAAATGCTAGGCGAACAACTGTTTATGGTAACAGATGCCGTTGCTCCAGCGGGTACTGACATGACTGAATTTGATATGGCAGGTTTACAAGCTTACGTAACTAACGGTAAGTGTCATTACAAAGACGGCACTATCGCAGGTTCAGCAGTAACCATGGAGCAAGGCTTAAATAACCTGATTGATCATGTTGGTCTTTCTCGTGAAGAAGCTTTACGTATGGCAACATTATATCCTGCGAAAGCAATCAAAGTTGATAATGAATATGGTCTACTAAAAGCAGGCTACAAAGCGAATATCACATTGCTTTCTGATAATAACGAAGTGAAACATGTTTACCAAATGGGTAAAAAAGCATTCTAATTTAAGCTAATACCTTAAAAGTAATGAAAAAGTAAAAGGCTGCCATTCAATAAATGGCAGCCTTTTTTAATGCGTTTTCTTAATGATGATTAAATCTGCGGTGTTGTTGTCGTTGGGGCTATCAATGTTGCAGTACGCTTTATTGGCGTAGCGAAAATCACTGGATTACGTTTTTCTGTAACAGACATTTGATATTCTCTTAATTTGAAATAGCCATAACTCACCACAATAGAGAAGAACAAGTAAGACAATGAAAATACAAATGGTGAACTGAGCAGATCAGCTTTAACGACCCAAATCACGCCAGTCACAGTAATCACTAATTTCGCCACCATCGCCACAAGTAACATCAATAATGCTAACTGTGGATAACGCGTTGTACGAAAAGCTAACCAATATGCGGTTCCTATCGCGACAGCTGCAATACCAAAGCCCGCCATAAACGAATGAAAATGTTCACCTGATAGTATGCCAGCAACGATGGATAACAATATAATCAATCCAAATATCATATATCCTCACTTATAATATCTACAAAAAACCTCGGTGTAGTCTCTGAACGTATTTTCTCACCTAAAGATCAACTTGTATATGTGAATTAAAAGATTTCATTTATGGAAATGCAAGATTATTCATAATAAAAAATGACCTAAATAATTGTTACTTAATAACTATAGTCAATAAAACCATTGATAAACTGATTAATAGTAGTAATGCTCTTTTATTATAAAGCGCTTATTGATAGGCATTAACGCTATAAACACACTATTAAGTAGTTGTTTCTATAATCTAATACGGGTAACAATACCGATTAAACCATATTTAATATGGGGGAATATATTGAGCGTTTATTTTTATACAATTTAGAGATGTAGCAGAAAAATAAGGTGAGAAAACCGCTATAAGCATGGATAGACTTATAACGGCTTCAAAAACTAATGTATAACGATGAGCATAAACATACTAACAGCGAGTGTTATTGCGCCAACAGTTAGTAATAATTCAAAGAGATGTTTGGGCATACTACACCACTGATTCAGTTACAACGTAACTTATTGCAGTTAACAAACCCCATCTGCTTCTTATGATAAGCTGAGGTATTAACCCTTTTTCTATGACTATAGTATAGTTACCAATGCTAAATATTAGCTGAACAACCTATCTCTGAATGTTGAAAATGATAGCGATTTTCATTCCATATCATTAATTTATCTTATTATGTAGATTGCGAGTTATCCCTCATAATCATTACTCAATTAGCTCCATGACTCATGTTAGTCTTTAACAATCATCACAAAACAAACTAATAAACTTGTCATTTACAACTATAATTCAGATACTTAAAGGTCTATTACCTCCATGTCATTATTTATATGCACTTATCATCCCCACTCGCTTTATTATTTTACGGTGCCACAAGCTTGATAGCAGAGTTGGCTTTTGCAACACCGATGAAACCCATTATAAAATTAACGCCCCATCCAATCACACAACACACTGTTGAGTTACCCCTAAATGAATATCACTCCTTAGAAATCTTAGCACTAAAAAAAGTGAGTAGCAGTCAAGTTCCTCGCCCTTATGATATGCCACAAAATACTCAATCATCATTACCAATAGACACTGATACCGTCATTGATATTAACCATAACAATATAAGAGATGACTACGAGCGACTATTACTAACGCAATATCAACGACCTGAATATGTTGCTATGGGTATTTTAGCCGCAGCACATTGGGATAGGCTCATAGCAACCCATAATCAAAAAGAGCGAATCCTCTTAATTACAGCGATAACATTAATCACTAATAATATAGCCATTAACCAATGTTATTATTCATTACAGCAGATAGATAACACATTAGTATCACCAATATTGAACTATTTTAATACTGAGCGGCATATTACGATAAAAGATCAAGCAGAAGAAAAATTATTAAATATTATAGCGACATCCCCATTCAATATTACCTTTGAACCACAACCCTGTCAGAGGTTCACACTATTGGCTGAGTCGATGTTACAAACAACATTTACTTCATTGTAATAACAACGGAATATCTCTTTATCTTCACATTGATGCTCATTCACGGGTTAAATTGACATAAAAACCACACGATAATAAATATGCTGTGTCATCATAATAAATTCAATAACATCCACTATATGTATATTTCATTTACTACGTATAGAGAAATACTATATTTATGATTTGATAGTGGTTTTTAGTAGTTCGCTGTATAATGTTCGACCTAAATTATCCAGCTATCACAGTTACGGAATCTAATGAGTAAAATATCAACCTTTTTAAAAGGCATGGCAATGGGTGCAGCAGATGTTGTACCAGGCGTGTCAGGCGGTACTATCGCATTCATCACCGGCATTTACGATACGCTGCTTGAAAGTATTCGTCGAATCAACCCAAGTCTAATAAGAATAATCCGTAACGGTGGCATTAAAGCCGCATTTGAGCACGTTAATGGTACATTCTTAATCTGTTTATTTGGTGGCATATTAACAAGTATCTTTACATTAGCGAAAGTGATCACTTGGATGCTGCATACCCATCCAATTCCATTGTGGTCCTTTTTCTTTGGCTTAATTATTATTTCAGTTATTCATATGCTTAAACAAGTAGATAAATGGAATGTTAGCCGTTTTATTGCCATTATTCTTGGTGTCACTTTTGCTTATGGCATTACTGTTCTACATCCGGTAGCGATGGATCCAACACCATTAAATATCTTCATTGCTGGTGCCATTGCGATTTGTGCGATGATCTTACCAGGAATCTCAGGTAGTTTTATTTTACTACTACTTGGCATGTATGGACCGATTCTAGCCGCCGCAAAATCAGTTGATGTCTTCACACTTGGCTTATTTGCTGTTGGCTGCGTTGCCGGTCTTTTAACATTCTCACATGTATTATCATGGATATTACGTAGCTACCGTGATATTGCCCTGACACTATTAACGGGGTTGATGATTGGTACATTGGGTAAGATTTGGCCTTGGAAAGAAGTCTTAACATGGCGTATAAATTCACATGGTGAACAAGTGCCACTACTTGAACATAATTTATCGCCATTGAATTATGAAAATGTAACCGGTCACCCAGCATTACTTGCTTATGCTATTGCAGCAATGATTCTAGGACTCGCTGTCGTTTGGGGCCTTGAAAAATACGCAAAACATAATGAGTAATGAATAAGACTCAAAAATATAGAAAGTAGCCCCCGTGGCTACTTTTTTTTATTCTTTTTATATATACATGCAGTTACGTCACAAAAAATTGCTCTCTACCTACCTTTTATACACATCTCTATTCATAATTCATTTATTCCACATCGATTATCAGGATAATATTTAAGGATGAATGAATGAAATACCAATGGTTAGTGATTGCTTTAGCTTTAGCTGCTGGACTATTCGCCCGCTACATCATGGACAGTAACGATCCAGAGGTTACACGTGAACCTTATTATCCGATGAATTATTTAGAATCAGGTACTGAGGTCATCGATTTATTCGCGCCTGAGGACAACCGTATTCGTTTGGTTTATTTTGGCTACACACAATGTCCAGATATCTGTCCAACGTCATTAGCAGTATTATCTGCGGCTTTAAAGGCAATCCCTCAACAACAACGCGATAAATTATGGCCTATATTTATTAGTCTTGATCCCGCACGTGACACGGCTGATAAAACGGCACAATATACGGCTTATTTTGATGCTGAAATTACAGGAGCAACTGGAACGGAACAACAAATTAAAGCATTAGCTGATACATATGGTGTACTTTATATTAAGAATGAATTAAAAAATTCCGAAATAAAATACGTTATTGATCACAATTCTTATTTTTATTTTTTAAAACCTACGGGTGAGTTAATTAAAAAGCTTCCTCATATGGCTAGCCCTGCTCAATTAATTGCGACAATTCCTATAATAATATCAGCGACAACAAAATAATTAATGATAGAAGCGATCATATTCATGGAACCAAGTGCTACATGAAATTCATATCTATTATGTTTGACCGTGAGTGATCTGTTTTTTTTATAAAGCAATATCAACGACATTTATTTAAACTACGCTTTTTTGTTCGTTTTTTAATCTATTATGTTATTTATTTGAGTATTGGCAAAATTTTACATTCCCCTGACTTTAACTGTTATTAAAAACGAGAAATTACTTGTAAGTCCTTATATTAAGCGGAGTTATGCTCAAGCCAATTTAGATAAAAATGCAAAGAAATGGTTAAATATGTACTTTTTTTATTCAAAAACGCGATCGACATCGGATTTTTTTTTCTTAGCTGAAAAAAATTAATGAGCAATTATAATAAGTTATGCCATAATGAATTTGCCAACTCAAACTTTATTCAACAGTTGTAGTGGCTAAATCAATATGGAGATTATATAAAAATGAAACGTACTGTATCTATCTTAGCTGGTGTTTTACTAAGTGCTTCACTTGTAGGTTGTTCTAGCTCTGATGAAGTTAGTCAAATGCAGCAACTAACTAACAAAGTTGACACAATGGCTGAGCAAGTTAGTGCACTACAAGGTCAACAAGACCAAATCGTAGGCGCGGTAAATGATTCTCGTGCAGCATCTGACGCAGCATACCAAGAAGCAATGCGTGCTAATAAGCGTATTGACAACATTGCTGGTTCATACACTAAGTAATCAATACTTAGTTATAAAATATCTAAAGAGATGGCTTATGTCGTCTCTTTTTATTTATATACACTTATAATCATAATTATAAATAGCCCTTCTAAAGCCTAGCCATATTATTCCAAATAAAAACAAAATACAGATCACAATAATATAAAATTAATTTATTCTTAATGTAATAACCATTACATTAATTTCTAAATAATACGCAAAAAAAAACGAGATAATAATATCTCGTTTATATGATAGTGACGGGCTTACTATGATTTTAAAATAACAGGAAGACCGGATTGCTTATCTAATTCTGAATATAATCGTTGCGTAGCCTTCGCATCACCGTCTACATCTTTTAATAATACTTCTGGTGCATCGATACTTTTCTTAACCCCAATTTGAGATTCGTTTTTTGATAATGGCGAATGAACTTCTACAATCAATTCACCATCAGGATCTAGTGATGTCTTGACTGGCTGATTAATAATCTGAACTTGAGTACCTAAGGCGACATGTGGAAACAGCCACTCTACATCCCACGGGTTCATTCGAATACAACCACCACTAACACGCATACCAATACCAAAATCTTTATTAGTACCATGAATTAGATATTCACCATGACCATAGGCAAGTCGCATTTTATAATCGCCTAATGGGTTATCAGGCCCAGCAGGTACAACTGCGGGTAAAATATCCCCTTTCGCTGCGTGTTCTTTACGAATCGATGCTGGAGGTGTCCACGTTGGATTTTTTACTTTCTCATTAATAGATGTCGTCATATTGGGCGTTTCACGACCCACGCGACCGATACCAATAGGGAAAATATAAACAATCGATGCATCATTTTTAGGGAAATAATAAAGACGTAGTTCAGCAAGGTTAACGACAATACCTTTATGAGCAACATCGGGCAGTACAACTTGGGTTGGTATTTGTAATAACTTTCCTGGTTGCGGTAAAAAAGGATCAACACCTTTATTCGCCGCCATCATTCCTAGAAAACCCACGTTATATTTATTAGCGATATCAGCAAGGCTATCTCCTTGCTTTACCTCATAATATTCTGTTGTACCAACGATATTACTACCATTGGTCGGTAGTTTATATTCAATTGCATGCGCTGCGGATGAAGCTAAACATGTGAGTGACAAAAGTAATGCGCGGTACACGACAATATCTCCGGTTAAGATCTTACAAACATTCAATTATGGATGTAAAACGCTGTAATTAATTATGCATACAATAACTATATTTAATTATTACATGTGCTTTTAAGCTTTACGGTCATACTACTTGATATTATTTTAATCTACTAGTTTATAGATAATAGTAAATCTACGATAAAATCGATTATAACATATCAATTCATAGCACAATGATGCTATCTAATTATAACCACTCATAAAAAAGAGCTGTTAAATCTTGGTAAGACCTAACAGCTCAGTAACCCTTTTTTAGTACTAAACAGTATATTGTTGAACTAAATACTTCCACTCTCGTCGTTGTTGGTTTAATTTTTGCCGAATCAACTCATACTGCTGCATAAATTCAAAGTTTTCATAATTATTGGCTAATTTTTTTTGCTGTAAATCTATTAATCGTTTATTTACTTGATAATAATCAGAAATTTTACTGATTAATGCTTCATATTCATATTGTAACTGTTGTAAACGCGCGCTGTTATTCGGTAATGACTTCAATTTACTTTGCAAACGTATAAATTCCATTTTTGTCCGCGTTTTTTCAATCCGATCCGCTGGCGTTACTTTCAAATTTGTTGTCCACCCGCACCATGAACAACTTTTAATTAACCATTTTGTGGGATCAAATTGCCACCAGCAAATACCATTACGGTAATCGTTTTCAAAAATATGATGATAATTATGATAACCTTCACCAAACGTTAGCCATGCAATAACACCATTATCACGAGCACTATTCCTATCCGTATAAGGCTGAGATCCCCACTTATGCGCTAATGAATTAATACAAAAAGTGGTATGGTGGCTCAAAACTAACCGCACCACACCAATAAATAACAACGCCCCCCATAAATTGCCTAACAACAGTCCGATTACTACAGGTACGCCAATATTCATTATTGCCGCTAATAATAAATAATATTTATGTTGCCAAACAACGATCGGATCTTGTTGTATATCTGCACAATTGGAATAATCATGATAACTACTCGCATGATATTGGCGCAGCATCCACCCGATATGACTATAAAAAAAGCCTTTTTTAGCAGAATACGGATCCTTGCTATTATTATCGACATATCGATGATGTATGCGGTGATCAGAACACCAATGCAGAATACTATTTTGCAATGCAAATGCACCGCCAAGAGCAAAGATCACTCTTAAAAAGCGATGTGCTTGATAACTTTGATGCGCCCATAAACGATGATAACCAGCGGTAATTGACATTCCACAACAACAAAATGCCACAATAGCCATCACAACGAGTGTAAGATCGAGCTCATAAAAATAAAGATATAGCGGAACACCAATAACTGCGATTGCAAATGTTAGTGTAAATAGAACTACATTTAACCAAATAATGGGTGGTTTTTGCTGTTGAGGTATCATCCTTTTTCACCTTATTTTCAGCGTACACATGTAAGCCACATTATACTTACCACTTAGGTGATTCAACTAACCAACACGATTAAGCGTTATTGTTACATCAATAGTGTGATTCCAACCACATCAAAACGAGCATTTATGCAACAATAATGAGCATCTGTGGCTTGATAATAGCCAATAGGCATTGTCTCTTTTAATCCTGCTTTCACCAACGCATTATATTCTTCTCGCGTCATGATCACATATTCAAGATGCTCATCAATAATCATCTTAATATTTTCAATCGTTGCCTCATCATCACGAACGAGTGTTTTAAAATGACCCATGATTACCGATAATGGCAACATCATCTCTCTAACAAGCAATTTTCGTTCCTGAATCTTATGGGCTGCTATTGTTCGCTTACCAACATTAAATATCTGTATCCAATCGGGCTTTCCTTGTTTAGTCACTAATCCGTGCTGATAGCAATAATATGACTCTAAAAACGTCCGTAAATGGCTATACCGTTCAGCATAAACTTCTAAATAAATATGCTGCAACTCCAGGCTGGCATTAAAACCATGGATTTCATTCATTAATATTCCTTTTTATTTGCTTATTCTTATCATTATTTTTAAAAACAATAATAAAAACCGACTATTTTTGAAATTTTTATTATTCGGTTACGGTCTACTTAAATAGCAATAATTATCATTTTAAACATCACTTATAGGTAACTTATGCACATAAAAACGCGTCCTCGCTGGGCATTAACAGAAAACCAAGTAACACCTGAAGATATATACCATCAACGTCGTTCTATTTTGAAAAAATTAGGTATTGCAGCGGTTGGATTACCATTGTCAACCAATGCTCACGCAGGATTGTTTGATTTTATCTCATCTTCAGAAGAGCCTGCAACTGATCATCGTCGACAATTAGCAGGAACAACCTCGTCATTATCCAATGTGGCATTGTCACTAACACCAGAGGATAAAATTCTTCATTATAATAATTTTTATGAATTTGGTACTGACAAATCATCCCCTGCTGTGCGCGCAGAAAAATTTATCACTGATCCATGGAAAGTCACAATTGATGGGATGGTAAATAAACCATTCACACTCGATTATGATGATTTGTTTAACCAGTTTACATTGGAAGAACGTATCTACCGCTTACGCTGTGTTGAAGCATGGTCAATGAATATTCCGTGGATAGGTTTTAGCTTACGCGACATCATTAAAAAAGCCGATCCACAACAACGAGCAAAATACGTCGCCTTTGAAACCTTATACGATCCTAAGCAAATGCCAGGGCAAGCATCATCACGACTTGGTGGCGGCATTGAATATCCTTATGTTGAAGGCTTGCGTATTGATGAAGCCATGCACCCATTGACAATGATCTCTGTCGGCTTATATGGCAAAACATTAGCCCCACAAAATGGAGCTCCATTGCGACTCGTTGTGCCATGGAAGTATGGTTTTAAAAGTATTAAATCGATTGTACGTATTCATCTTACCGATCAACAACCACCAACAACGTGGAATCGTTTAGCAGCCAGTGAATATGGCTTTTATGCCAATGTTAATCCTGAGGTTGATCACCCACGTTGGAGTCAAGCCAGTGAACGTTTTATCGGTGAAGGTAATGTCTTTAGTAGTCGTCGCCAACCCACACTAATGTTTAACGGTTATGCTGAAGAAGTGGCATCGTTATATAAAGGCATGGATCTAACAAGGAATTATTAATGCTCACTCATTATGTTCAAAAATACCGCCTTACACCGGCTCGAATTTTAATGATAAAAATCACCATTCATGCAGTATCATTATTTTTTGTCGCAATATTGGTTAATAACACCCTTAACGGTGGCTTTGGTGCGGATCCGATTAAAGGAATTGAACATTTCACGGGCAAAGCGGCATTAAATACTTTAATCCTTACCTTATTGTTATCACCTTTAGCAAAACAATATAAACAAGGAGGACTGATACGCCTAAGACGCTTATTAGGCGTATACAGCTTCTTTTGGGCGGCACTTCATCTTAGTGTCTATCTTGCCTTAGATCTGAATTTTGATTGGTCTTTATTGGGCAGCGAGATAATAAAACGTCCGTATCTTGCCATTGGTGCTATTAGTTGGATTATCTTATTATTATTAACACTTACCTCAACACAATCGATGCAGCGTCGCTTAGGCAAGCATTGGCAACAACTGCATAATTGGGTGTATCTCGCTTTACTATTAAGCCCTATTCACTATTATTGGTCAGTAAAATCAGGATTGATTGAGCCGACAATTTACTTATTCATTTGTGCATTGTTACTGTATTGCCGTAAACAAAAAATCATGAAATGGTTTACCAAAAATACCAATCAATACCAGACCAAATCAGCGACAAAAAACACCAACCGCTAGATAATCAGCGATCAAAGCCCAAAGGAGTGTAATGTCCTCCTTTTGGTCTTTTTATTTAATAGATAATAATATCAAAATCACGTGATCCCGACGCATAAATACAATTAGCTGAATTGACTAACCCCATGTAGCCACAGACAATACCAACACCCCAACCATTATCTTTACGTGATGATTCAATCTTTCGTCTTTTTTGGCGCAATACTTTACCCACTATCACAGCCATGCTGTTAAAGCATTGATTCTACATAGCAAATCGTTTCTATTAGTAGGAAAACCCATTCATGTCGCCGCTTACAGCATCGTTAGCTACACTGAGGCATTCTTTTATTTGATTAATCCGCACCTTCAACCTAAAGAAGCCTCTCTATTAACGGGAGGAAAACTCATTCTAATCACAATTATTATTTTTGTGCTTGCACATACAATTGGAGTTACTGGTGTTTGGCTTGCGTTACCTATTTGTAGTGCTTTGCTTACACTATGGATGGTATTTAGATTACGTAACCCCTCTAAATCTGTTGCATAAATAGAATATTAACCCACTGTTATTACTATAAAATTGTCATTTAATTATAGGTGACGATTTTATGGTTCAATGATCCCCACGATACAGCCTTACCTACAATACAGCCCTATCTACATCATAGATTTCTTCCGCTACAGAGCACTTATAACAATATAATCAAACAATCTATGCATAAAAATCATAGCCAAAATGAAAACCATTCATTTTACTCATACAGATATTAGTCATACTATTATTTCAAGGTTTAAAGGCAGCATATCACACCCAAATATGGTTCAAGATAACGGCAATAATACAAGCCAAGCTATTAATATTGAAAGTAATAATTAGCACCTCAAGCCACATTTATAACATTAAGTAAATGGCACTCAATCAAAAAGAGAGCAATAAACAGTATTGCTCACTCGCATTCAAATTTTCATTATAGAGGTAAGTAGTATGACAATCCCAACAACTGACATGCTTGAAGTATGGCGTGGTTTTAGTAAAGGCGAATGGCAAACTAGCGTTAATACTCGTGACTTTATTCAAACTAACTATACGCCATATGAAGGTGATGAGTCTTTCTTAGCCGAAGTAACCGAGACAACCACTACGTTGTGGAATGATGTAATGGAAGGCATCAAGCAAGAAAGCAGCACTCATGCTCCCGTTGATTTTGATACAGACTTACCTTCAACCGTTACTTCTCATGGTGCTGGCTATATAAATCAAGATCTTGAAACCATTGTCGGTCTACAAACAGATAAACCACTAAAACGTGCAATTATTGCCAATGGCGGTATTCGCATGGTGAAAAGTTCATGTGAAGTTTACGGTCGTGAATTAGATCCAATGGTTGAAAAAATCTTTACTGATTACCGTAAAACACACAACAAAGCCTGTTTTGATTTATACACCAAAGAAATTTTAGCTTGTCGTCGTTCTGGTATTATCACAGGTCTACCTGATGCTTATGGCCGCGGTCGTATTATTGGTGATTACCGTCGTTTAGCCCTTTATGGTATCGATTTTCTTAAAGCCGATAAAATAGAGCAATTTAACTCAACTCAATCTTTCCTTGAGCAAGGCCAAGATTTAGAAAAAACCATGCGTCTACGTGAAGAGCTTGCTGATCAAGTTCAAGCATTAGAAGATATTCGTACAATGGGGCTTACATACGGCATTGATATGTCTTTACCTGCCCGCACGGCACAAGAAGCCATTCAATTTACCTACTTTGGCTACCTTGCGGCGGTTAAATCACAAAATGGCGCAGCAATGTCGCTTGGTCGTACATCAACATTTATTGATGTCTTTGTTGAGCGTGATATCGCTAACGGTTTAATTACCGAACAACAAGCACAAGAAATGGTGGATCATTTCATCATGAAACTGCGTATGGTGCGTTTCCTACGTACACCAGAGTACGATTCATTGTTCTCTGGCGACCCAATCTGGGCAACAGAAGCAATGGCAGGTATGGGTGTTGATGGTCGTACATTAGTGACTAAAACCACATTCCGTTACCTACATACTTTACATACAATGGGTCCGGCTCCTGAGCCAAACATGACTATCCTTTGGTCTGAGCAACTGCCTATCGCCTTTAAGCAATACGCGGCAAAAGTCTCCATTGAAACATCGTCTGTTCAATACGAAAACGATGATCTAATGCGCCCTGATTTCAACAACGATGATTACGCTATCGCATGTTGTGTAAGCCCACAGATTGTTGGTAAGCACATGCAGTTCTTTGGTGCGCGAGCCAACCTTGCTAAAGCACTACTGTATACCATCAATGGTGGTATTGATGAGAAATCACAACAACAAGTAGGCCCTCAGGTTAGCAAAATCACTGATGAAGTGCTTAATTTTGATACGCTAATGCCTCGTTATGATGCCATGCTTGATTGGTTAGCAACCCAATACGTGACAGCACTTAACATTATCCATTACTCACATGACCGTTACAGCTATGAAGCGTCACTAATGGCATTAATGGATCGCGATGTTCGCCGTACTATGGCTTGTGGTATTGCAGGTCTTTCTGTTGTCGCTGACTCATTGGCAGCCATCAAGTTTGCTAAAGTAACACCGATTCGTGATGAAAATGGCGTGGCTATCGATTTTGAAATTGAAGGCGATTACCCTAAATTTGGTAATAACGACGCTCGTGTGGATGATATCGCTTGTGATTTAGTTGAACGCTTCATGAAGAAGATTCAAACAATGCATATGTATCGTGAAGCAATTCCAACACAATCAATCTTAACCATTACCTCTAATGTTGTATACGGTAAGAAAACAGGCAATACACCGGATGGCCGTCGTGCTGGTATGCCATTTGGTCCTGGTGCTAACCCAATGCATGGTCGTGATGAAAATGGCGCCGTTGCTTCATTAACCTCAGTATCAAAACTACCATTTGCTTATGCGAAAGATGGTATTTCTTATACTTTCTCTATCGTGCCAAATGCATTAGGCAAAGATGAAAATACACAAAAGCAAAACCTTGCAGCATTAATGGATGGTTACTTCCACCACGAAGCAACAGGTGCAGCAGACGGTATTGAGGGAGGCCAACACCTAAACGTGAACGTATTAAATCGCGACACATTATTAGATGCAGTTGAACACCCAGAGAAATACCCTCAGCTAACTATTCGTGTATCAGGTTATGCCGTGCGTTTTAATTCTTTAACACGTGAACAACAGCAAGACGTAATTACTCGTACATTTACCAGTAAAATATAACAGCAGCAAAGATAGTGATAAACAAAATGGCATGACTACCTAGTTTTGTTTGTTATCTAACGCCACGTTATAGCCATAACGTGGCGTTTTCTTTTTACCACACACTCACTCGCGATTAGATCACCCGCACCCCAAATCCACTAGTTGCATAAAAAACATTCTATTTTGAATAAGAAATCAACATTTTTTGGTATTTATATCGCAGAAATAACATATTAAATAGGAATTATTAAAATCAGATATACCATATAGGCATGTCCAATAAAATAACTCAAAAACCATGACTACAACAGTTACTGAAGAAACATCACCATCAGAACCTTTTTTTGCCATCAAAATTATTCCAGCAATAATCATTGTAGTGTTAAGTACTCTCTGCTGGCACTTTATCGATATACCTGCTGAATTAAACATCGCAGCATTTCATACCGCTATTATTTTTATCGCTACCATTGTCGCTATCGTTGCTAACGTCTTACCCACCGGTGCGGTTGCCGTTATTGCGGTTTCAGTTTATGCCGTACTCCATGCAGGTGGAGAAACATCCGCAAAAGCCGCGATTATGGCAGCCACCAGCAATTTTAATAACGTTCTTATTTGGTTGATTGTGATTGCGTTTATGATTGCACGCGCCTTTGCTAAAACTGGCTTAGGTAAACGTATTGCGCTTATCTTGCTTAGTTGGTTTGGTCAATCTTCTTTACGCATTGCTTATTGTTTAGGTGTGGCTGATTTCCTTATCGCACCCGCAACACCCAGCAATACTGCCCGTTCAGCAATTATCTCCCCTATTGCAGACTCACTTGCAAAAGTCATCAACAAAGACGATCGCAAATTGGGTCAATACCTTATTTCTTCGGTAAGCGCCATGAACGATGCATCAGCAGTAGGTTTTCAAACAGGCTTTGCAGGTAACCTTGCTTTAGTCGGTATTGCTGCTTCTGTTGCTGGCATTAATATGACCTTCAGTCACTGGGCGCTCTATCTATTATTGCCTGCGTCTATTTTACTATTAACGATCCCCTTTATTCTGTTTAAATTTATCAATCCAGAAACCAAAAAGACACCACAAGCACCCGCTTATGCAAAACAAGCATTATTGCATTTAGGTCCTGTCAGTGTTGCTGAATGGAAATTAATTGCCGTTTTTATCGCGTTAATTATTATGTGGGTTGGTGGACAGTCTCTACATCTACACTCAACCACATCAGCATTTATCGGTTTATCTGCCTTATTAATCTTAGGGGTTTTAAATTGGAATGATGTTAAATCAGAAAAAGGCGCATGGGATACGCTAGTTTGGTTTGCAGTGCTAATGGGAATGGCGAGCCAGCTTAAAAAACTCGGTTTTACCGCTTGGGTAGGTCACGGTGTTTCCGATTTAATCAGCCAATATATGGGCCATGCTAGCCCAACGGTTATTTTAATTGTAATGATGGTTTTCTATCTTGTAACTGCCTACTTTTTTGCTTCTGGTACAGCAAAAGTTGTTGCTTTAGGTCCAGTTATTATCGGTTCATTAATGGCATTAGGGGTTAATCCTCTGATCTCTATTTTAGCCGTTGCTGGTATTACTAATATCGGCTGTAACCTCACAACCTATAGTCATGCACGTAATCCATTATTAATGGGGTATCAATATCACAACGATAAGCAGTGGATGAAAATAGGCTTAATTATCTCTGGCGGCGGTGCCGTAATATTTATGACTTCCGGCATTATTTGGTGGTCTATTTTAGGTCTAATGTAACCAACTAATACATAAACAATGATCAAATAAGCCCATCCCTGTACAACGCGTTATAGGTATGGGCTTATCATTTACGACCTAATGCCAAACACAATAAATTAACTACTGTGCCGCTATTGTGTTTCTCTGTAATGTTCGAAATTCATGTTTTGCTAAATGGCTATCCATTGATGCACGAAGTAATTTATACAATAAAATAGACCCATCAATTTCTTCTTTACGATTAGTTAAGCTCTCAATATTTAATCCCAACGGTAAATCATACTCAACCACTGCATCTAAAATCTGATTCAGACTGTTACAGCACATTTTAATCGATTCATGTAACGGATTGGTCGCATTCAGAATACGTAAACTGGTTGCCTCTGGCACGCTCACCCCCAACCATTCAATAAACTCTAATGTCTTTGCACTACCACACGGCGAAAATGTTAATAAAATACGTTGAGGTTTAATACCATCTTGTTTACATTCAATCGCATAACGGGTCAAAATATCAATTGTAGCTTGCGTGTCATAAATAGCTTGAGAGATAAAGAAATTACACCCTTGCTGGTATTTTTCAATTAATCGGGCGTGTTCATTGCCTTTTTTAGCATGACGTTCAGCAATCATAATGCCGCCAGTAAAAAAGTTATTTTGATGTTCTGCCAACGTTTGATACGCCGTCGATAACGGTAACGACACTTCATTTTTCGCCGAGGGGCTTCCAACAAGCACAATGTCACGTACTTGATATTCATGCCACGCTTCATTAAGCCACTCATCAAAGGCTTCTGTTTCTGATTGCACCACACTTTTATAAGTAATAACCGGACGCCCAGTTTTCTTATTGAGTAACGATGAATAGTAACGAGGATCATGGGTTGATTTAAATGGGAATGGGCGTGGTTTTTTCGTCCGTGAAACTTCATCTTGAATGTCGTACACAATCAAACCATCAATGGCGAGATCTTTAATACGGTTCACTAATCGATCTGCAATGCCTTCCACTTCATCTAAAGGCGTGCTGGTTTTGGGGGGGGTTGTTCCGATAAAATAAACACCACGAGTAATATCATTATAACGTACCCGTAATTCAGATTCTGTCTGTGTCGTTAACGCTTGATTTACCATTAATAATCACTTCCATGTATTGTCATCGGTTCTAAATGTAGCCATAAATTATTGAACCGATGATGACTAATATTCCCTAACTACAGCGATATTATATTGCGCTATAGTTAACATCCTTGTAATAAAACTATTATAACTTCCAGAAAGATACTAATTATTTAAATGCATAAATTAGTTTCTTTTTCAAAACGATTGGTTTCCTTTGTACCTAATCACTCCCCATAAATCAAAATATATCCCCTTTATCTTTAAACCATAGATAATCACAAACACGTCTGATCAATCCATGAAAGGTAGTCGACTGTATTAAATTAATAATAAAACATTAACGATAAATGTTATCAGAGCATATCTAAACAGTGAAAGAGGCATATATCTCCATAAAATTGCAATTTTAAGTAAAAATAGTTGTAGGATAGCGATCCAGTTATCAGAAATATAATGTATACTAGCGCCAACTCAATACCTATTCATCGTAAACACTACGATTTAGTGTATTGCGAGTGTAAATACAAAGGTAATGAAATGAATTTAAACGAAGAGCTTCAAAATCTTAACAACCGTATGGACAAGTGCCAGCGTAAACTTGCTGCTGCTATTCAACGTGATGATAAAGTTATCATCAAGCAGTTTAAAGATGAGCTTCTTAGCCTGAACAAAAAAACGCAAAACGTTAAACACCGTAAGTCATCAGAAGTAAGTGTTAAAGGTAAAGATGTTAAATCTCTTGCTTTTAATCGCGTGTTAACTAAAGCAGAACAAGCTGACATGGGTAAACTGAAAAAATCAGTAAAAGACCTTGTTGTTGTTCACCCAATGACGGCTCTTGGCCGTAGCATGGGTATTAAAGCTGTTACAGGTTTCGCACCAAAAGCATTCTAATATCTGTTTAGTAAAATAATTCACAAACAAATATTGCTAAATAAACAAAAAAAGATCGTCAGATGACGATCTTTTTTTATGTCAAAAACACAGCCATACCTCAAGATTAATGCTTATTAATATATAATCTGAGGTAGAATATCTTCCTTCATCGCTATTTGGACTTTCCAATGGAAAAATTAATGCCGTATATGGCAAAATTCGCATTTGGCCTATCAATGATCATGTTTGTTGTTGGTGGCGTTTTAGCATTAGTTGCACTATATAACCACTTTTAAGCTGACGTTGATTACAAACGTAATCCACCATCGATTTCAAGCACCCTGCCGGTGAAATAATCATTTTCTATAATAAATCTCACCGAATGGGCAATCTCGCTTGCCTCACCAATACGTGCTAGAGGTACCATCGCTAGCATTTTCTCAATTGCCTCATCATTAATTTGTGCTGCCATTGGTGTATCAATCAGCCCTGGTGCAATTGCGGCAACTCGAATACCATATTGTCCAAGTTCACGTGCCCAGCCCACAGCCATTGTCGTGACGGCGGCTTTTGATGCTGCATAATTTGTTTGCCCAATATTTCCTGCACGAGCGGCACTTGAAATATTAATGATAACGCCTTTGGTTTCATTTTCGACCATCCACTTAGCCGCTTCTCTGCCACACAAAAAAGTGCCCGTAACGTTAACATTCATTACGGTTTGGAATTGATCCAATGACATTTTCTTAATGCCCATCTCACTTTTTTGTATCAACAAACCATCATCAAGAATACCAGCATTATTAATAAGAATATCAATATACTCAAAGTCTTCCATGATATGCATAAAAGCTTGATCTACTTGCTCTTCATCTGTCACATCAGCTTCATAAATGCGCGCCATACTATTAAGCATATGGCACTGATCTTGTGTTTGTCTTAACCCTATTGTATTCACATCAATTAAAGCGAGCCGCGCTCCCATCTGTGCAAGCGTTACAGCCATCATTTGCCCAAGACCTTGGCCTGCGCCTGTTATGACAATAACACTATTCTCAATGTCCACGTTAATTCGCTCCTAAACTTGTTTATACATATATAAAAAATACTGATTAACATTAACAATTCGAAAAATAGAGAAAACACAACACTGTTTCATTATTCGAATAATCACATCAAATCAGTTAATGGATTTGCTTGTTGTTGCCACAATGGTGTAAATAAACTATTAACCAAACGGATATCTACCATTGAAATAGTGTTATATAACCACTGAGGCTGAGCGTCTTTATCAATAAATCGCGCTCTTACGCCTTCTTTAAATTCACCGACTAACCCACATCGTACCGACAATGATAACTCCATCTTAAAACATTCAGCTAAGCTTGCTTGTTGATATTGTTGCATTTGCTGAAAACAGAGATGAGCCGATAATGGGCTACCATTAACAAGCGTTTGTTTTGCTTTTTCAAGCCAACATCCAAGCCCGTCAATAGCATTAATTTGTTCATAAACAACGTCAAGTGTCGGTGCTACACATGCCGCTTGAATTTGTGGGAAATAAGGGATCATTTGACTTGGTGGACGCTGACGTTCTGAATCTATCGCAATATCAGTCAGCATCTCTGTAATCACATTAGAGACTTGATCGTCAGCTACGTTTTGCCACGGATAATGCTTTAACTGTTTAATCAAACGTTCACGATCGGTATCAACAATAAGATGATCCGCCATCGCTAAATCAAGCGCATCACTCGCATTAACATCAGCCCCCGTTAAACCTAAAAATAACCCGATTCCAGCAGGAAGTTGATTTAAAAACCACGTAGCACCCACATCTGGATATAGACCAATCTTCATTTCAGGCATCGCAAGCAATGCCGAGGGTGTAACGACTCGATGACTAGCACCAATAAATAATCCAAGTCCACCGCCCATGACTAGACCATTTCCCCAAGCAATTATTGGCTTAGGATAGTTATGAATCAGATAATCACAGCTATATTCAACCGTAAAATAATCAATTAAAAATGGTTTTGCTAAATAACTTTTTTCGTTATTAGCACGACGAATATAATCATCAACTGTTGGTGACTTTATTTGTTCAATCGCTGTAATCGCGGGATCATTTTCCAGCGCATAGTAAAGCGCTCGAATATCAGCACCAGAACAAAATGCTTTATCACCAACAGCTTGGATCATCACACTGACAATATTTTCATCATGTTGCCAATGCAATAATTGTTGCTGAATCGTTCTTAGCATTGTCAATGTTAATGCATTTAATGATGATGCATTATTTAATTCCAGCACACCAATCGCATGCCCACTGCCACATCGAATTTCAAATATATTTACCGTTCCAGTCATCCTTAAACCTCTTTTATAATCCATTAAGTAAGCAATAATATGCCATTTATAGCCTCTCGGTGAATGATAGTTAAGAAATAGTGCTGAAAACAGAGTTTTCAGTTTTACAACAAATACCAACTAATATACAGTCGTTATCATATAAAAGTATCATTCATAATCACGGCATATATGTACTTAAGGTTCAAGCTCAGTGGTTGCATTCCACAATGGCTTCTCTCGTATATGTTGACGCTCTAAATTCGTATTAATACCATCAATAACACTTTGATCTATCGGACCTAAATAATGCTCCGTAGTATCCGCCATAATAACGCGCAACTCTTCCATCGTAGGTAAACGATTATTCGATTCTTCAAAATCATCAAAGATGTCATTTTCCTTCCCTGACATTTCTTGTTTGATCCTTTTAAACTCTGAACTATCCATATCAACCTCCAGAAAAACCACAATAATAATAGTAATAAACGATCGATTAAAAGCAATTGCTGGATCGCAGTTATTGTATTAATCTATCAAAAACAAACAATAAAAATACAATCACAACTATATAACTTAACAAAATAGTCATAATGTATTGTTCTACACTATAATTATTTATACCTAATTTCTTAATCAGTATAGTTGTCGTATACGATATAAAATGAAATTTATGCGACAAAAAAGTAAGGATATGACATTCACTTGAAGACTCTAAAGCACACTATTCTTTCTTATTTTTCTTTATCGTTGTGCTGCTTCTATACAACAGCGATCAACGCAGCATCTCTCACTCAAAATTCTTCAGAAAAGAGTAACACCGTTACAAATTTATTACCGCAAACAGCCCCAACCATTGATGCTGATACCGCCCCTCCACATAAAATGACACTATGGATTGATAGCTCTCAACAATCGATGACAGACTCAGTACACACTGTCGGTGAATATATAGATCAAAGCCTCACTAAAGATGAAGACGAAGCGAAACTTACCAACCGCAGTTATCTGCGCATTCGCCAGCGATCAATCTATTCACACCGAGGTAAATTAGAAAATGATTTCAAAGTTTACTTCAAGCTCGATTTACCACACGTCAAACGTGATTGGAAGTTAATCCTAGATTCAGAACCCAGCGATTATGACAGTCTCGAAAGTAAACAACGTGGTATTGCCTCTGGCAGTAAAACTCAAAATGGAAATACGGTTGGTGGCTTTAGGCTTCAAGATGCGCAATTTGGTAACTGGAGCTCTGATTTTGATATTGGTATCAAGCTCAAATTCCCTCTCGACCCCTTTGTAAAAGCTCGCCTTACTCGTGTAGATAATGTCAGTGAAAGCTGGACAACCCAACTTGAACAAGAGCTATTTTATTATCATTCAAAAGGCTTTGGTTCACTGACTCAATTAAGTGGTTTTTATGCACTGACCCCTGATCAAAAAAACATCTTTAGAACGACAACCAGTGCACAATATTTACAAGATGATGATAAATGGGAGTTAGTACAACAATTTAATATTTATCAGCGGGCAACAGAAAGAGATTTGTTTGAATACTCGATGGGAATCAGCGCAGATACCGATGAAATGAAAGAAATCACCAACTATTGGGTATCCGCTGAATGGAAACGACGTATATACAAACACTGGCTTTATCTCGCAGCAAGACCACAGCTTGAATTTCCACGAGATTATAATTATCACGCAAACCTAGGTATTATGATTGAACTTGAAATGTTCTTTTCTAAAAACCGTAAAATTGATGAATTAAAACGCTATATTCCAAAACCCGTAAAACAACGAAAAGAATCCTAGTGTCCTTAAAATAAAAACACCTTTACGTCATAAGAATTATCATCCTCACAACGTAAAGGTGTTAATTTAAATTTGTATGAATTATTTGTTTTTCTGCTGTGAAATCGGCATTGTATCGTTAATAACTACAGGACCTAAACCATTAACACAACGTTGATAACCTTGCTTCCAACCTTCTACATACTTCATTTTCTCAACCCCCTTCATGTCATCAAGGATCATTTTTGATGGTTGCCATTGATTCTTAAGCGCATCTTTACACCCATCGTTATAGCCATGTTGAATAAATTGCTCACTAAGAGTAAGAACTTTAGCCGTTTGAGTTGCTTCTGTTTTTACCACTGAAGTTGCAGTTGTAGAAGGTGTTGATGTTAAAGCCGCAGTACTACAACCAGATAAAAGTGCAATTACACCAACCATCGCCCATGAATAACGCATATTTTTACCTTACAAATCAAAGTTAGCTATTTAAGCTCATCATACTCCAATATCCCTTAATGGAATATTAATAATAAAACGGCCCGATATATAAAATAATTTAATGACAAATATATGTTTTTATTATACAAAGGCACAGCAAAAAAACGTCACCAGAAATACACAATTATCTTTTTGATAATGACTTAACAGTATTTTATAAATCAACCACTGAGGTTAAGCATGCGCAAAAAATTATTATCTATGGCGATCTTACTTACTGCATCTAGTTCTCTATTTGCTGCTGAAATGTATGATCCAAATAAAAATTACTCAACTAAAGAACAAGTACAATTTAATGGCAATATTTTTGAAGCTCAGTGGTGGGTAAATCAAAATGAATCTCCAGCGACCATTACACAAAACACATGGGAATCACCTTGGGTATTCATTTCAACATCAGAAGCAATAACACCAGAAGACGTTCTACCTTTACCTCCACCAGCAGAAGTTATGCCTGAGATTGAACAAGTAAGTCAGGTTAAATATGTTCAGATCATGAACAAAATGGCTACACAAATGGTTCAACGTGTAAGCGAACTCAAAAAGTATGCTCAGGACCCTGATTTTTATTTTTTCAAAGATGGTAAGAAATTCATTAAAATCAATGATATTGATTATGAAATAGATGCAGAGCATGGCACCCCTATTATTCCATTACGAAACTGGGCAGATGACAGTGCAACCCGTAATCTATTCAGTTTCTTTGACCAAGATTGGGAATTTTCCATGTATGAAGGCGGCGCTGTTGTCGTTAATAAAACATGGGGAAATTATGATTGGGGCAATGGCTGTGTGCTTGAATACTTACCCAATGGTCACCTTGATAGCAACTATGTTTTAAATGAAGCATTTACATGTATGGATGGTTCAGACAAACATGAAAAACCAGATGCTACTTCTATCGCCCCCTATAAATTTGGTGTCGATGTTGCACATTCAAACATGGTTTCAATAGAGCAACTTGGTGACAAACTGATTGTGGCTCAATCGCCATCAGCGGGTGATTCACCAATGGTGGGTATTTACGATACCAAAGCAAATACGACCACAAAAATTTTAGGTATTAGTGAAGCTCAACCTTATAAAGGTCTTGATGATTTACGTAGCCATAAATCACAACTGTTCGTTTCAGCCATTAGTGCCCATGATCGTATAGATGTATTTAATGGTGAGACAAATCAATACCAATACTCTTATGCTGTTCAACATAATGGCAGTGGTAAAATTGCTGTTAATGATCAATATATTTTAGTCGCTGATGCCGATCATATTGCGGTTTACCATAATACTCCAGCAACGCTTGGTGAAACCAAATCAATACAACCTTTTGCTTACTTAGCTTATGCTCATGGTCGCCCTTTTACACTTGAATTTATTGGTTCTAAATTACTTGCCGGTGGTTCACAAGGCTCAGCTGTTTATGATTTAGCCGCACTGTCACAGAATATAACGCTTCAACCAATGCATAAAAACCTTGGTGCGTTTGAATCAATGGATGCTAATGATAACTACATTTTTGTAAAAGAAAATAATGGTCAACATATTGATGCAACGACACGTTTTGCTATGTATGACATTCAGCAATTTATTGCAAATGATTACCAATTTAAAGATGCAGCTAAAGCCGTTTACCTCCTGGATAATTTCTGGGTAAGTGGTCATGATCTAATCGTCAATAATAATGAGATTATTACATTAACTCCGTCTATTATTGAAAGCGTGCCATTAGACAAATTAGATACCCTTGATTTTACACCAAATGCATATGTACCAACGGCTCAACTAGAATTTGATGCCCTACCACAAACAGCCTCTGTACGTAAAATTTTACAAGATGGATTAACTGAAGGTAGTCAATCTATTTCAGCCAAGACTGATTCACTGGTAAATATTCGTTTACTTGATCGTAATACCGTTGAAATCACAAACTTTACTGGAATAGATCTTAGCAATCTAGATCTCGATATTAAAGCTCACAGCCAACATAATTGGGCTCGCTTGGCTAATTTAGATAAATTACCAGCATACACTCGTATTACCCTGCCTATTACGGATCTAAATATAGATAAAAGCTTTAATACTACAGACGGCAGTGGTGTATATAACTACACCGGAATGCTAAGTACGCTGGATGGTCAAGGCAATACTTACGGTCATTATGGCACCCAGCATCTCATTGATTCACGTTTTGCAACAGAAACAAAACATCCGCTATTAGACAAATTAAACAAAATAACGGCGACATGGGATATCTCGTTTACGGATATGTTGCTAGGGTCTACTAATACAGAAACACCTTGGGATGCAAACAGCATCAAGCGCCACATTGAACTTCTCACGAACGTTGCTTATATTGTTTCTAGTGATAGCTTCAAAAATAAGCTGATGAATTATAAAGAAAACTATGGTCATGATTTGTACCTTTATGGCACAACATTTAAAACAAAAGCACAGAAAGAAAGTTTACTTAACAAGACATTAAATTCGAATGGCTTTGTGAACTATCGTCAAACATCTGGATTCCAAAATACATTTAGCTTTGGTAAAAGTGCGGGAACCGTATTTGGTGTCTCTGATAAAGAGTTAGATAAAGTTGAACGCGGTGAAATGCAAGACTTTGCTTTATACCTTGGCGAGCAATTTGGTCAGAATTGGTATCATGACTGCCCGCCAAAGCCTTGTAACTGGACTGAAATTCATTTTGCTAAGCTATTTGTTGATGTTTATAACGAGTTAGATAAAGCGGGTGAATTACCTTACTAATCAACATGATTAATGCGTAAACCGTAATATGACATTCTAGGTTGCGACGTCTTGTCGCAACCTTTTATTCAAAAAAACTAGCGTTCTAGCTGTATTTTCCTCGACTGACCATCATATTATTAATGAGTATTACGACGAAAAGAGCAATGAATGTGACGATAAACGTTGTCACACCATACTGCAAAGATAATGTACAAAGATCCGTCAAAGTAGATGATAATAATTTACCTGAAGAAAACGCCGATAAAACAATAACATTAATAACAGTTAATCCCGTAAATAAACTCATCATAACGAGAGTTTGATAAGACTGTCTTTTAATCGTAAATAGCGGATTAGTTCGCGTTGCTTCAAATAGAAATTTCTGTCCTAAAGAATACGAAACCAATAATAATAAGGTGCAGTAAAATAGAGAGAATCCAAAAATAGAAATTGGATACAGCGCTTTACTTGAGCCTAATAAATATACAAATTTTGCCGATTCTAAAGCACTATAGAAAACAATTGCTGATAATGAGTAAAATACTACCTGACGTATAAGTCGATGCATCTGCATTTTAATTACCTAATAAAACATTAACATAAAACATTTCAGCTAAATATTCCGAATTTAACCTCCTTCAAATGACAGCTACAAAAAAGCGCCGAATCATCAGCGCTTTCTTTAAAAGTCACAGTTTTTTATTTTATCACACCACAAACCATACGTGCACCACCACCACCAAGAGGTTGAGGATGATCTGAATGATTATCCCCCCCTGCATGAATCATGACTGATCGCCCTTTTAAATCAGACAATTTTAATCGTGGTGCTAACACTGACTGCTCTGCATCACCTTTATCATCGACATAAAGAGGCGGTAAATCCCCTAAATGATTATCATCTGCCCATGAATAACCATGCTTATCCGTTTTCATTGGATCATAATGGCCACCAGCCGCACCACCTAAAACAGTTTTGCCCATTTTTTCAGAGGAATCACATGAAGGATTGGTATGCACATGAAAACCATGTAATCCTGTTGGTAAGCCTTTTAAATGTGGTGTAAAAACAACACCATATTTTGTTTGCTCCATCGATATCGTCCCCGCCATAGCTCCAGAGCTAAGATCTGTCATCTTAACCGAGAGATCAGCAGCACTTACGCTAGCAGAAGCTAAAATTAAGGCAGAAAGTAGTATTTTTTTCATGGTTATAATCCTTATAGAAATCCATTTGACGCTTATTTAGTCCATAACTAGACAATACATTATTGGTGGCATTTTTTTACTCATCAAAAGTACCTGTATATAATGAAAATGTATAATAGCGAATGCTTATAAGCTTAATAGGAATTAATAATGAAATTTTTACACGAAAAATAATGCTGCAAATAACGCCTTATAGAGCATATTTATAATGCATTATGGCAACAAAAAGAAAATAATCCCCGCTGCGACGGATTACATCTTAATACCCTCCTCAATGATTCTTCTTATTTATGTCATATGATGTGCCGAATATTAATCACCTTAACGCTATTCTGGTGGTAATTCTCTTATTAATAATAATACCGTCATAATGACAATATTTTTTACGACCTATAAAAAAGGCGCTGAATCATCAGCGCCTTCTTAAAAATCCACAATAATCTGATCGGCTAAGTACGGTATAAAACCTTAATAATATGGTAACCAAATTTTGTCTTAATCGGACCGATTGGCTCTAGCACTTTGCCGCTGAATACAGCTTTATCAAATGCCGGTACCATCGCACCTTTTTTAAACTCACCTAAATCGCCACCTTTTTTACCTGATGGACAAGTAGAATACTTTTTAGCAAGCGTCTGAAATTTAGCACCTTTTTTAAGTTGCTCTAAAATATCGTCTGCTTGTTCTTTATGTTTTACTAGAATATGAAGTGCTGCTGCGGTTGAAGCCATGCTAATAAACCTATTATCGCTATACTAATGAAGGCATTGCTAATGTGATGATTATCGCATTAGTTGGTACAAAATGCTAATGCCTCACGTTATGTTATAACATTGAAAAGATGACAAAATTTAAAGGCTTACAAATTGAAGAATCTATTTATAATGATAGTATTCATTTTCCATTCATGGCGACTTGGTTACAGTTATAAATATGAAAAAACATTGCAAATATTTATATCTAATTGGATTTATCAGTCTTATAAGCTGTCAGGTGTTTGCCTCCCCGACGGCTGATATAGATGAACATCACGATAATGTTATGGATGCCGTAGCTCAAGGACTCATTCAACCGTTTTCTGCACTACAACATAAAGTCCAACAACAGCTATTAGCCCGTATCATTCGCGTCGAATTAGACAAAGATGATGATGAATGGATTTACGAATTAAAGCTTATTGATGATAACAATAATATAATAAAAGTCGAGTATGAAGCCCGTACTCTTAAAATGATAGAAATAAAAGGTCGCCATCTTGAAAGCGTCCTTAAGGTTCCAAAATGAAAATTTTAGTTGTTGAAGATGATGTAACATTAGGCGAACAAGTTGTCGCAGGTTTAGAACAAAACGGTTGGGTTGCAGAACACTCCATAGATGGTATTGATGCACTTTATCGCGCAACATCAGAACCATGGGATGCTATTGTGCTTGATTTAGGCTTACCCAAGCTAGATGGCATTACCGTTTTAAAAGGCATTCGTGAAGAAAACGTTAACTGCCCAGTGGTGATCCTAAGCGCCCGTAATGAGCTAACACAACGTGTCGATGGTTTAAATGCAGGTGCTGATGATTATCTCACCAAGCCATTTCAAATGGTCGAGTTAGTGGCACGCGTACGCGCCCAATTACGCCGTGCAACCGGTAATGTATCACCCGTTATTCAAGCTGGCGATTTAAGCTTAGATACTCGAACCTCAAAAGTAACATGGCAAGATAATGTTGTTGATTTAACCGCGCTTGAATTTAAAGTGCTGTCATATCTCATGCACAATACAGATAAAGTAATTTCTCGTACTGAGCTTGTTGAACATATTTATAAGCAAGATTTCGATCGTGATTCAAATACAATTGAAGTGTTTATTGGTCGTATTCGCCGAAAAATTGGTAATGACGTAATCAAGACAGTACGTGGTCTTGGATATCGTATCAATGCTAGTTAGCCTACCCAAAAATCGTCAACCCAGTATTCGTAACCGACTGCTTATTGCTGCGGCAGTCTGGTTATTGGCGATCACATTATCAGCGGGTTATCTTGTTCCTTCTTTTATCAAGACCTATTTAATTGAACAAGAAAAGTCACAGTTATACCTTTATATGGATCAAATTACGGCCCAAGTCGATATTGATAAACACGGTCAATTGTTTGTTGATGGTCGCCTATCAAACCCTCGCTTTAATTTTCCATACAGTGGCTTATATTGGTCATTAAAGCTCAATAACCAAGTATTACGCTCGCGCTCATTATGGGATACCACCATAAGAGGCAATGCTAAAAAAGGCTTTGAAGGCCCTAATAATCAATCATTAATTGTAGTAAAACGTAAATTCAGCTTGCCTGACAGTGACTACCCTATCGAATTATCAGTCGCCGTAAATCAAGACAAGCTCCTTAAAACACTACAACAATTGACCCATGGTTTATGGATTATTCTTATTATCATGGCGATTGGTATTTTAGTACTAACCACCTTACAAGTAAGCTGGTCATTATGGCCATTACGTAAACTGCGTAAAAACCTTATTGAAGTACGTGAAGGTCACTCTACCGAGTTAACAGGGCTTTATCCTGTAGAGATTCAACCTGTAATAGATGATCTCAATGCACTACTGTTTCACTATCAAGAACTGCTGCTGCGTGCAAGAAACCACTCGGGCAATTTATCACATGCGTTAAAAACCCCGATTGCGATTTTAAATAATGAAGTATCGTTATTAGACCCAACCACACAGGCTAAACTAGCTCCTGCACTACAACAATTACAACAGCATATTGATTACCATTTAGGGCGTGCGCGAATGGCGGGAGCGATAAATATTCTCGCGACCAAAACAGCGATATCACACCGCATTGATGCCATCTCATTAGCGATGGATAAAGTTTATGCCCATCGAGGTGTTGTGCTAGTCAATGAGCTTGATAGTGATGTGGTGATTGCGGTTGAAAAAAGCGACTTAGATGAAATGATCGGTAACTTAATCGAAAATAGCTATAAATGGGCGAACAATTTGATTCGTGTGTATCAAGAATCGATTGTCGATGGTCATATTGTATTAGTGATTGAAGATGATGGACCGGGTATCGCACATGAAAAATGCAAGCAAGTGCTAAAACGTGGTGTACGATTAGATGAAAACACCCCAGGCACAGGGCTTGGCCTTAATATCGTTAATGAACTAGTACATAGTTACCGTGGTGATTTAGTCTTAACGAGCAGTGCTCTTGGTGGCTTAAAAGCGATGTTATATCTACCGATTCCTCGTAAATAAAGCTTAGCTATTAATAACTAACTCTAAAATAACGATTGCTATCGATCATTCAAATCGCGCAGTGATATATTAAAAAAAAACACAACAAAGGAAGATTAAAAATAAATGATAGATTTCCGCTCAGATACAGTCACTCGCCCATCAGACAAAATGCGTCAAGTAATGGCAGCAGCCCTTGTCGGTGATGATGTTTATGGCGATGACACAACCGTTAATGATTTAGAGTTGTGGGCTGCAGAACGTCATGGTTTTGAAGCAGCTATTTATTGCACATCAGGCACACAAGCAAACTTACTGGCATTGATGGCGCATTGTGAACGTGGCGATGAATACCTTTGTGGTCAGCAAGCACATAACTATAAGTTTGAAGGCGGCGGCGCGGCAATATTAGGCTCAATTCAGCCACAACCATTAGAAAATGATGCCGATGGTAGTATTCCATTTTCAAAACTAACGGCTGCAATTAAGCCATTAGATCCACACTTTGCACGAACTAAACTGCTTAGTCTTGAAAACACCATTAATGGTAAAGTATTGCCACTAGAATACATTCAGCAAGCACGTGAGTTTGTTAATCAACACGGCTTACAAATGCACCTTGATGGCGCGCGTGTTTATAATGCCGCTGTTGCCATGAACGTAGATATTACAGAAATTGTAAAATACTTTGATTCATTTACAATTTGTTTATCTAAAGGCTTAGGTGCGCCTGTTGGTTCTTTATTACTTGGTGATAAAACCTTAATTGCCAAAGCCCGTCGCTGGCGTAAAGTGCTGGGTGGTGGTATGCGCCAAGCGGGTATTATTGCCGCTGCGGGTAAATTAGCATTAACTGAAAATGTTGAGCGTCTTGCTGACGATCACCACAACGCACGTTACTTAGCAGAGCAGTTAAATACGGTTGACGGTTTTAGCGTAAACCTACAACATATCCAAACCAATATGGCGTTTGCGAAGGTCGATCAACACATTGATCAAACCCAACTGATCGCAACCCTAAAACAGCAAGATATTTTGATCAGTGGCGGCAATCCAATGCGCTTCGTTACTCATCTAGATATCACAACAGCAGATATTGACACCTTTATTGCAGCACTAAAAAGCGCATTATAATAGCCAGTTAATTCGCTGACAAAAACGAATAGCCCATACACGCATAAGTGGATATGGGCTTTATTTAAATGTTAGAAATACGTCACATCCAAGCAAAAAAACACCAAAATCACCCCTCTTGTTTACTATCTTAAACTACGCTTATAACTAGTATCAATAATAGATAAAAACACCATATAAGCTGATGCTTCAAGTTACTAAACAAGGATAAATTATATGGATGATTTACAGCTATGGATCGCCACCATAAAGACATGGTACCGTAAAGATAATCCTCACAATATTGAGCCTCTTATCGCGATCATTAGCGCCACGCCAGCGCGTTTATTTACCGCGCCAGATCTAAACCTAAATAAACAAAATAATCATAACTATGAAGAAGCATTGGCTTATTGGCTTGATGGGTGTCAAAAAATCAGCCAGTTTCATCGCCAACAACAACCAGAGCTCGCCTTTACTTATCTCCAATTACCTTATGCCAAGTTACAAGCACTTATCTGTGATCCACAACAAGGTGCAACCACAAAACGCTGGGGATTAAAAAAGCTCGATAGCATCATTGTTAAGTTATTAGAATTTTGCCAATGCCAGCAACCGCAACACTGGCAACAACAACGTCGTGATTTGATCGATCTGCATGTCATCTTCATGGCAGCACAACAACATCTTAACCTTAGATATTAGTACCATGACAACTATAATAACTACGATGACTGAGGCTTACTCCATACCGATTTAAAATCAAACCACCCGAGTAAGTTCGACTCCATTCCTTGCAGTTGTACGTTATCATCAACGCCTAACCAGTTATGGAAGAGCGGAATAATTTGCCCTGTTTGCGATAATGTTTCACCAATAATATCACCGGGAAACTTGGTAGTTGACGTTGAGCGCCATTCACTGATCACTTGCTGTAATTGCTTAAATTCATCACTCGGCATTACGCGCTGAATATGATTGAAATTATGCAACCACGCTAGAATAGCATCACTCCGATTGCTTCCCAAACTCATGCCATTTAGCCAGATATCAATCTTTTCAGCGTGCTTTCCTAGAACGATATCTTCATAGCTTAATTCCATTATATTTAGCCGAATACCATCTTTCATCAGGATTTTTTCAATCAAAGAGGCAACATACGGATAAATAGGATGTTCATGTTGGTAAGCCAGTGTCACTACTCTTTTATGCGGCATAACAACAGGTTCAGGCACTTGTTGAGTATGGATCCAACCAGGTAATAACCCATAAGCATTAAATAACTTAAAATCCCCCACCTGTGTTAAATCCATCTCACGCATCACATTTAAACTATATAACCGTGATTGAAAATAACGCAGCCATTGTGGATCTTGCGCTAAACCAGAAATACGATTCAACAATAAGAAGGTACAGCCTTGATCCATGGATAAGCGCGATGAAATATGAACATGTTGCTCAAGTTTATCCCCCAAGGTCGGTTGTAAATAACACGCAGCAAAATGATTTAATATCCACACTTCAACCACATCACTTAACGCTCTAAAACCAAAATAATGCTCAAAGGCTTCAAGTTTAAACCGCTGCTTATCATTAACCGCCACTTTATAAGGGCCAGTGCCTATCGGGAAAATATTATAATCAGAGATCAAAGCATGATTAGCAGGCTGGATCATCGCGCAAATATTGGCTAATAAATCAGGAAAGCGATAATCATCTTGAGATAAATGAAAATCAATAATATTAATAAACGGTGACGACACTTTATCGATATGTGCAAATAAAGCTAGCTGCTTCACTTCTGAAAACGTCGCAAAAATATCATTACTATCAAGCAATCGACCATCATGAAATCGAATCGCTGGTCGTAAATAAAAGCGCCAATGCCGTGGTGTTATCGCTTCCCAAGCATGGGCAATATCGCCAATAACCGTTTCTTGTTCCCCTTTTTCCTCTTTTAGCTGCGTTAGACCACTAAAAATTTGCCTTACAAGATGCTGTTCAGAACGACGTAATGGCTTTAGCGGTGTGATATTTTCAAAGCTACGATAATAAGGTAAACGGACAATTTGCTTGCCTTGATGATGTGAAATACCTAATTGTTCTTGAATCAACTGTACCAATTTTTCAGCATTATTATCCAAGGCCACCAAAGCGGGCTCTAACTTACCATCAGCCACTAACTTACGGGCATGGTGAAGCTGTAACTCGCTGTCTGTATTATTAAAAATAAGTCGCGACTGTTTACCTCGGCCAACAGCGGGTTGCCAGTCAACCCAACCTTTCTCGACCATCTTATTGATCACCATTCGCACGTTACGGCGCGTACAAAACAGAACTTCAGAGATATCTTGCAGGTTAGTCTCAGTGCAATCACCACCAAAGTGATTGTACAAACGTTGAAATTGCAATTTAAGCCGTTGACCACTCATAAAAAGGGGAACCTTATTTATCGATTTATACTCTTTTAACTTTTCTACTTTAACTTAAAATAGAGCATGTCAAAACAAAAACGTATCATCACAGAGCAAAATTACGCATGTTAACTCTGTGGCGTTTAATGTATTGACAAGGTTAATGAACATTGTCTGCAATGTGTTCCCCCAAACCATTGTGACTCCTGAGTGATCATTAATAACACTGGTTGATATAAGCATTTTATTATATCAGCCAGTCTTTCCTCTTTTCTTACATCAAACTCTGTCATGCGACACAAACATAACGACAGAAGTTGCTTATTGAATCGAATATAGGTAAAAACATAACCCTCTATTTCTTAAAACCCATTATCATCATGCCTGAATCTATTTCTCAACCTTACGATTTTTCCTCTTTAGTTCACAGTCGCCGTTCGGTACGTAAATATGATTTAACGGCCGAGTTTGATCATCAAGCAGTTGCTCGCGCATTAGAATTAGCCGCCCTTTCACCCAACAGTTCCAATATGCAATTATGGCAGTTCCACCGTGTGATTAATGATAACAAACGCCAGCAATTAGCCACACTTTGCATGGATCAAAATGCTGCTAAGACTGCAAATGAACTAGTCGCATTTGTGATCACTCCCGATAAATGGCAACAGCGCACACGCATTAATGCTGCCCACATTCGAGAAATGTTTAAAGGCCGTGATGATAAAGCCTCTAAACGCGCCCTTAAATATTATGAAAAGCTGATCCCGTTTGTGTATCGTAATGACCGATTTGGTCTTTTGGGCTTAGGTCGTCGCTTAATCTGTGCATTTTTAGGCAGAAACAAGCCAATGATGCGTGAAGTGAGTAAAGCCGATTTACGGGTTTGTTTGCACAAAAGCAGTTCACTGGCAGCAATGACATTTATGATGGCAATGCGTGCAGAAGGCTATGACACGTGTCCAATGGAAGGATTTGACTCTAAACGCGCAAAAGCCTTACTTGGCCTTAAAAGCAGCGATGAAATCACCATGATTGTTAGCTGTGGCAAGCGCACAGAAGAAGGTATTTATGGCGAGCGTCAACGGGTTGATAATCAAGAGATCATCATTACGCATGCTTGATAGTTTGACTCATCGAATACACAAGCAATAAAATACAAAAGCGTATGGCATTAATGTTCTGTTATATGCGCTATCCCTTGGTTAGTAAGAGTAATTCAAATGTCTAATGTCGTTCAGCTTTCTATGTTCAGTCAGAATAAAAAAACGAACACTCCCCCACAAGCCAAATCATCAAGCCCTAAAGCTTTAAGAGAACAGGCTGTATTAAAACAACAAAATTGTTGTTACTTTTGTGGCACACGTAAAGAAACTAAAGATCTTAACTGGCTTAATCAGGTTGGTTTTAAACAAAAAGCGCATGTTGTCTGTGGTAGCTGTAGCTCTGATGCTAAATCACGCCCAATGGATGAACTGCGAATAATTCTGGCACTCAAGGCAATGGATTTTAGAACCATTAAGATTCAACAATATCTAGAGTTAAGAGAGAAAGGTATTCATATAGATGGCGTTCGTGATTACAAGTTCTACTTTGAAACTATTGAGTGATGATAAGCTAGAAAAACGCTAACAAAAATAATGGCATTAATGCGTAGTAATTAAAAAATATAATTATAAATCAATAAATTAAACTGATGGGTTCACGCAAAAGATAACGTTCGATATGAACAGGTATCAACTACGCGACACATGTTGTTATCTGTTAAGCCTTTCTAACGTTAGATAGTAAGACTACGACCGGTTGGAAAGTATTCTAAGCGATCACCAAGCACGCCTTTCAAAATATGATAGGCTTTCATTCCGGTACAGTGACCTGTATACAACTTATCTATTGGATAATTTAAGATAGATTCACCAATTTCTTCTATCTGCTTTTTAGTTCCACCAATACTATTAAATAATGGTAATCCGACCAAGTGAAAGCCACCAACAACCGCTTTGATTTTTGTATTTGGAAAATGACTAATTGCAGTATCTATCATATTTAGAACACCACTGTGAGCACAGCCAGTAAACACGATAAGTCCGTCACTTTCTTTAACCACAAGTAATAATTCATGATCAAAGTTATCAGGTTTACAACACCCATCAGATTTAGTAAAAAGGTATTTATTACCCTTTGGTTTCGCATATTTATTACTTAAATCAGTGATAACGAAAATATTAGATGAAATCTCAGTCATTTGATTAACAAAGGTTAGTCGATTAGCACCTTTGACCAATAACTGTTTATCCATACCAATATTGCTTTTAAAGCCAAATGTTTTAAACAAATAATTGGTTTCTTCGCATTCACGAAAATAGACCTGAGCTTTCGAGTTACGATCTAAAAAGTGACTAACTCCGTTGCAATGATCATGATGACGATGTGAAATAATAGTTGCGTCTACATTGTTAATATCAACATTCAATAATGTTGCATTATCACAAAAAGCTTCACTGCTTCCGGCATCAAATAATATACTTTTCCCCATAACGCTTGCGTGAATAGATAGCCCTCTTTCTATCGCTAGGTCTGTTCGATTATTCAATCTTGTATTATCAATTAAAGATGTCAATATCATAAAAGAATTACCTATCAATATAAATTTGAGCCTTAACTCTTAACGCCTGCATACGTTTACTACCTTGCAACTATACTTAATATTGACGCCTTAAAATGAGAAACACTCACCAGACTGAGATTACCAAGTGTAGTAAATCGGGTTGATACATTTGTTGAACGAACAACACATTACCCACCTAACTCTACAAGATAAACGTCCTGCCACTATTGATGGTTCTGTAATTGAAAATAACGATCGTTGATTTATGCGTTATGGTAAAGAATAACTCTGGTTATTATACGTCATCTCGGAAGTTGAGGAACGAAGCTATCCGTGATCTACTCAAGGGGAGTTTGAGCCTTGAAGAAATCAATGCATTCAATTAATTGGCTCACGCCAAGGATAACGCTCGACTTCTTTCAGCATCCTTGATGACATTCGTAATATTTGCTTGGGCTTGTCCAACACTTGAATAGGTGTCGGCTGCGGGACACATATCCTTATCTGTTAGCTTTCTTTTGACCAATTCAAAAGGACGTATGCATGGTGTTCCCAATGTAATTTTTTACACGGCACATTTAACTCCTTTGCTAATTTTTGAATTGTTGGCTTATAAACGTAAGGAAAAGCATCCCCTAAAATAATAGAGTGAATACATGTATTAAGGTCTATATAAATAAACTCTGAATCATCTATTTTTTCAATGTTTATAGCTACAACTCTAAACTCATTCTCATCTTTATAATCTGGTTGTTTGGTAAAGAGCAAAGACTGACTAAACTCTTTTATAAAACTTAAAGCTATATCACCGCTCTTAGATTCATCAAGTACTGGAGCATCGACATCTAAACATGGAATATTTGATTCTAAACTAGGCTCTTCATAAGCTACATTGCTTGATTTTAAAACATGAGTTCTTCGATATTGATCTTTTAACTGTTTTAAAAATTTCGATTTAGAAATAACGATGCAAATACCTCTATGGTTATCACCATATTGAGACCACATTCTCGATTTGAGTAATCCATGTGTAGATAGTTTATTATCAACAAATGAGCTTTGACAAAAAGAAATGAATTTTGTCTCTTTTCTTAAAAATTCGTCAATTAAATTTGTAACTTCTGATACTTTATCGTTATGGCGATCTTCCCAACCCCACCCAATTGCTCCTGTTAATTTTTGTTTATACTCTTGAGGATCATTAGTACCAGAAAGAGTCCCGAACCTAAGAGTTCGATCATTCAAAATATTTTCAATTGCAGTATCTTTTTTAGTAAAATGAAATAATGCGTCTTTAGACGATAAGAACTCCATTTCAGAATCTGTTTTATTATATGGGAATTTCAATTTATATCTCCTTGAGAGCTAACAACTTATTATATTAACAACTTGCCCGAATTTGTTCTTTGAACATCCGCCCGTATTTATCTTTTCATAATATAAAAAACATTATAAATCAGATTCATTTCACTTATTAATCCCAATAATAATCACAAAATCGGGCACTGACCTGTTAGTTTCTGGATTTTCTACTAATGATGAATATAAGAATATTTGGCAATAGTATATTTAGTTTGAAAACTCAACGCGCTGTGAATAGATTCCCTATCGCCCTCGCGGGCATTCACTGTAGGGAATGACGGGGTTTGGTATACACTCAGCCCATTATTCATCATCTCGAAAGTTGAAGAACGAAGCTATCCGTGATCTATTCACCACGTGATCGAGCCTAAAAGACGTCAGCAAAAGTAATAAGGATAATGGCATTAACGCGTAATAATTAAAGAGGCTCTAATTATAAATCAATAAATAAAATTGATGGATTCACGCAAAAGATAACGCTCGACATCTTTGCAGCATCACCCTCATGACATTCGCAATATTTACTTATATAAAGTGGCTTGGGCTTGTCCAACACTTCGAATAGGTGTCAGCTGCGCGATACATATCCTTATTTGTTAGCTTTTTTGGGCTACATACTTTGCGTGAATATCGAGGACAAACGGCTCCACTAAAGCTATACATCGGTCTAGATCATCATCCGTTATATCTACTTTATCACCATCTAAGGTATGACCATTTCGATGCACAAGGTCATGGCGTAATTCAAGTTGCTTTAATAACTCTCTGCTGATATTGAAACGAATGCCAAGCACTTTTTTATAATACATTTCAACATCATTAAGCCGATGCCATACCAATGCTTTCATTGAATGTATCAAATACTCATCAATAGGATTGTTTAAAGCAAAAGGAACCGTCACGGTAGCAGAACGAAATTTATCATGGCTTGCTAGTTTTCGGAGTGATTCAGGAGAATTAGTAATTTCAAAAATGAACAAGTTTGAAAGATACTGTTCCATTAAACTTATAACGTTCGAAAAATACAATTGGTTGTGAAAGCTATCACGACTTTGGGCTCTTATTTGCGTAAGTCCTTCAGTGAAAGTATTGAGATATACATCAAATGCAGCATCAGAACTCATTAGCATGGTACTCCACTCTAATTTGCTCTTTTAACGTTCCATCCTCTGTCTCAACGTCTAACGTCCAATCAACGCCAACATTGGAAGACCAGATATTAATGTTAAACTTATTACCTTTCTCATCTTCAAACGAATCATAGTTTTCGCTCACACTGTCCCTATAACGATCTACCATAAAGTTAGGAGATGGTACGCTAACAACCGTAATCTCTTCAGAACCGCGATAAATAAGTAAATAGCCACCTGAAATGGGTGGCATACAATCATTACCTTCTAACGTAAACTTCATCATCTTATTTCTCAAAATACAAATATGTCTCGATTATAACAGCATAGTTTTAGGCTTACACCTTCAGAAAGCTAACAACTTGCCCGAATTTGTTCTTTGAACGCGCACCCGTATTTATCTTTTAATAATATAAAAAACATTATAAATCAGATACATTTTCACTTATCAATCCCAATAATAATCATAAAATCGGGCACTGACCTGTTAGTTTCCGTTTTTTTACTCTACAACGCGCTGATAGTAGATTCCCTATCTCGTTCGTAACCTCACTGTAGGGAATGACGGGGTGAGTTGGGTATTCACTAGCAGGAATGTTTATGTTTCACCACAGAGATACAGGATACCCATATCTATACGATTCAATAAAGATTTCAGCTTATGGTGAACATACAGAGCCCACAGTACAAGACTGAGCGCTCTATTTCTGATAGCCACTAATTGTAGCGCGGTGATTTTTATTGCCAGTTGGGATTTTGGCTCAAGGCTTGTGTGAATACACTTTTTACTTGCTGATCTGGCTGACCAATATATTGATATGTTGCGTAAATACTTGGGGTATTCAATGCGTCAGGCACATCTTTTACATGCACAATCATTGAATATTTTTTATTATTATCTGCCGTTAAGGTGATCATAAAATCACTGGCACAATCATGAGGTTTACAAAAAGAAACCGCATCATAAGTATGACCGCCCATGACAATGGCTTCTAATGGCGAAGTCACGGTATTGTCTTTGATCCAATCAGGAAGTTGCTTTTCAACACTCGCAATTGATTGAACTGCATTTACTGCCGTCGCTTTTGCCTCTGTTTGAGGTGATGTATGCGAAAAATCACATCCAGCCAGCATAACACTCATCGCAGCCACTAATACCAATTTTTTCATTCTTACTCTGATACCTAATAGTTAGGTTTATAATTAAAATATAAGTTATCAACATCATATAGCGATATTATAGCTAACAACCATTACTTTATTCTTTTACATGCGCATTAAATCTCTATAGTGCATACTTTGTTCAATCACAGAGCAATACAACGAACGACTTTATCGAAAACAATCGAATAGCATACCTTATTCTCGTAATTTAGGTTATGGTATCGGCAATTGAATAAAAGAAGTGATGATATGCCACTAATTACAGAAAAACTGATTACTTTAAAAAACGCGTGGATGGCTAGCCATGTTACTGATGCTGAATTTCCAACCCCATTAAGTGAACAAGGTTTACATCTGTATCAACTCGCACACTCAGAACTGTCTACACAGATTATCGACTCAATTATCTCCCCAACTGAATCATCATTAACATTCTATCCGGTTGATTGTCATCCCCTCACTATCCGTTATGCATTGGTTTATTCAAGCTATTGGCAACAAGAAGATCAACAACAAGCTATTGTTGAATATCTGACTCAGATTATGTTTGAAGCAGAGACAAATGCACAACTGTATGTAGGTTTTTATAACGGTAAACCCGCAGCAACAGGGATGATTTACACTGATGTTAACGATGATAAAAAAGTATCTTTAGTCAGTGATATACATGCATTACCACTACCAAACCAAAACCAACTGATGCAAGACATGGAGCAATATTTATTAGATGTTGCCCAACAAATATCATCAACAGTTGTACTTCAAAAATAATATTATTTATCAAGATGTAATAATATTGCATCTTGATATTTTTATTGCCAATCTCTCAAAAATACAATCTTCTTCACGTCTATTTTTGACGAACCAATAAACTCTGCCATAATTACTAATACAATTTAACCTATAGTGATTAGTTGCATAGCTACAGTGCTGAATGCGCGCGATTGGATAATAAGGATTGATATGAAAGGGATTATTTTTACTGAATTTATTACGATTGTAGAAACACAATTTGGTTTAGAAATAAGTCAAAAAATGTTTGATCATGCTAATGATGCTGGTGTTTATACCGCTGTTGGCAGTTATGATCATCGTCAGTTGATTAAATTAATCATGAGCTTAAGCCATATCACTAACATTCCGGCACAAGAGCTACAGCAAACTTATGGCCGATTAGTTTTTCCTTCATTATTACAAGCCCTACCCATTCCTGATATTGAAAGTGATGATACTTTCAGCTTTATTGAAAAAGTCGAGCGGCATATTCATATTGAAGTCAAAAAACTCTATCCTGATGTAACACCGCCTAAATTCACATTTAGTAATCAAACACAATCAACCATGATCTTAGATTATCATTCAGCGCGTTGTATGGGGTACGTTTGTATGGGCGTATTAGAAGGCTGTGCTAATTATTTTAATCAGTCATTAACCATCGCAATGCAACCGATGAATGCTTCACAAAGTCATGTCCGATTTTCATTAACACTCACTGGTGACTAACATGGATGCCAATCGCCATATTATGTTATTAGAACGCAAACTAGAGCGAGAACATGCTTCGCGTATTATGGCTGAAAAATTATTAGAGATGAAAAGTCGTGAACTTTTTGAAACTAATAGTGTATTAGAAATATCTTTAGAAAAATTACGCTTACAGGCAGAGTTAGATTCCGCACAACTCGCCTATCAAACAAAAATTGAAAATTTACTCCTTACCTATGCACGGCTATTTCTAAAACAAGCACCTTGTCGTGATAATATTCAGCAATTAATCGAAAGCCTCATTGATGGTTACTACATTACTGCCTGTTATATTTCCATCATGCCCATTGAAAACATTACGATTAGTGGTGATTATTGCAGTGGCCGCGAACAAATATGGCTTCCACCCGCAGAGCTTAAAAATCAAATTTCGTTATGGGATCCAACCACTAATCTTTATTGGACGGCATTAATTAATAACAACGATATTGTGGGATATTTTGCCGCCAGAATATCAGCCCCTATCAATAGAATTACTATTATTCAGCAGCATCTAGCGCTTTTTTGTGAGTTATTTCGTTCTGCTATTGGACGTCAAATCACACTAAGCCGCGCAATTCATGCCCGTCAACGTGCTGAGGATTCAGAACAATCAACCCGTGATTTTTTGGCGATGATTAACCATGAATTACGTACTCCCCTTAATGGTTTATTAGGGACTGCCGAGCTATTACAAGACACAGAATTAAATGCCAACCAAAATAAATTATTAACCACATTAAATCATTCCGGCGAACTACTTCGCGCTATTATTAACGACTTACTTGATTACAGTAAAATAAATGCTGGCATGTTAGAGCTAATAGAAAAGCCTTTTGATAGCCATTTATTAGTCACTAAATTAAGGGATATATTTTCTCATCGTGCGTTAGAAAAACGGTTAGATTTTACCATTGATTATGATACTGATATTCCACGCTCAATTAATGCCGATGAAGATCGCCTTAAACAAATCTACGTTAACCTTATTGCTAATGCGATAAAATTTACCCATCAAGGATTTGTACGTGCAAAATTTAGTTGGCAGAATAATCGTCTGATATTTACCGTAGAAGACAGTGGTTGTGGTATTGAACAACAGCAACAACATAAATTATTTAAACCGTTTAGTCAGATCGATATATCAAGTAAGCGTAGCCATGAAGGTACTGGATTAGGACTGGCAATCTGTAAACAATTATGTGAACAAATGGACGGTAATATTACGTTATCGAGTGAGCCTAAAAAAGGAACTACGTTTTCAGTATCACTGCCATTAACAATAAGTACACGTGACGAAACACTCTCTAATCATCCACCGATCACACACGAAGCATTACAAAAATTAAATATTTTGGTCGTGGAAGATTTAAAAACAAACCAAATGATCATTCAACTAATGCTTCAAAAACATAATATTAATGTCACTATCGTTGATAATGGTCAGGCGGCGTTAGATATCATTGCCAACCAACCTTTTGACATTGTACTGATGGATTGTCGTATGCCGATTATGGATGGATATTGTGCCACCAAAATTTTACGTCAACAACAGTTCACCAAACCTATTATTGCATTAACGGCAGGTACAACAACCGCCGAGCGAGAAGCATGTATTAACGCTGGTATGGACGATATTTTATGTAAACCTTACATGGCCTCTGAATTACTCGCGATGCTAAACGAATGGTTTAATAGCTCGCATCAATCTCATTTTAGCCGTGAGTCAAAGACTTAACATCACGGCTAAACGATTCTATTACCGATTAATACTCATTCGTCATCATGGTTTTTTAGTTTGGGGCGAGTGTAACCCCGCAAGTGATGGTGATGGCTGTTGTACTAACTCATCAGACTGAGGATGTAATGTCGGTTTCAGCAAAACATACTCCATAATATCTCGCGCAAACGGAGCAGCATGCCAACCCCAACCACCATGTTCTAACACTACAGTCACTAAAATAGTGGGATCATTAGCAGGAGCAAAACCCGTAAATAAAGCGTGATCTTTAAAATGCTCAGCAACCTCATTCGAGTTGTAATGTTCAGTATCCTTCATTGAATAGACCTGACTTGTGCCTGTTTTACCCGCAACTTGAAATGGCATATTTTGAAACATTCGACTAGCCGTTCCTTTTTCAACAACAAGCTCCATGCCCTTTTTAATGATCGCCCAATCTTTTTGAGGTACTGAGGTCAGAGGTTTAAAATCAGCAAAAGTAACCGGTTGCTGAACCTTACCATCAATGATGTCTTTTAATAAATGAGGACGATGCTCAATGCCGTCTTCTGCTATAACTGAGGTCGCTTTCGCTATCTGTATTGGAGTTGCTGTCCAGTAACCTTGACCAATCCCTAATGGTACTGTGTCACCTTGCATCCACTGGTGATGAAAACGTGCCATTTTCCATGCTCGTGTTGGCATAATACCAGTTGAATCTTCATCGATATCAATACCCGAGTGTTGACCATATCCAAATTTAGTCATCCACATTGATAATCGATCAATGCCTAAATCATAAGCCACTTGATAAAAATAGGTATTCACTGATTTTTCAATCGCTTTATAGATATCAACATTGGCAAAGCCTTGCTTTCTATCATCTCTAAACTTACGACTTTTACTATTAGGAATACGCCACCAGCCATGGTTATTACGCACCGTATGTACCGTGATCACCCCGGTTGTTAAACCCGCAGCAGCAAGTTCAGGTTTTACAGTTGAACCCGGTGGATATAAACCCAATGTGGCACGATTGATCAGTGGTCGCGCAGGATCATTCAATAATGCGGCATAAGCTTTTGATGAAATGCCATTAACAAACAAATTCGGGTTATAACTTGGGCTTGAAACCATGGCTAAAATCGCCCCATTTTTTGGGTTCATTGCCACGATAGCGCCTCGACGAACTTTCGTTACTATCAAGCCTGTTATTGGATCTTGCTGTTGCAATGTCAGTAATTTTTGCGAATAAAGCTGTAAGTTAATATCAATCGTTAACTTTAAATCTTTGCCCGCAACAGGAGGAACATAAGACACAGTACGAACAACGCGACCATGACTATTTACTTCAACTGTTTCATAGCCAGTTTTACCATGAAGAAGATTTTCATAGTAATGTTCAATGCCTAACTTACCAATAGTACGGGTTGCTTTATAATTTTCGTATTCACCGCTCTTTTTTAAGGCTGCAATATCACGATCATTAATTTTTCCAACATAACCTAATAGATGTGTTAATGCAGCACCATAAGGATAATAACGCTCAAGATGCGCATCAACATTCACCCCTGGATATTGAAATTCATTAACGGAAAAGACCGCCACTTGTTTATTATTCATCTGCGCAATAAGCGTAACAGGCTTAAATGCCGCTAGTTGAGATTTCGCTTTATTAAAGGCTGCGATCTCTTTATCTGATATACCTAACAACGACTGAAGCTGAAGCAATACTTGAGGTAAATTTTTGACTTGATAAGGAATAATTTCCAAAGAACAAACTGGAATATTATCCGCTAATATCACCCCATTACGATCATAAATCCGACCACGATTAGGCGCAACAGCAATGAGTTTAATACTGTTATTATGAGATCGTGCTTTATATTCACTGTAATCTTGAACTTGTAAATGATAAAGATTAGCAATTAACACACACGTTAAAATGAGAATACCAATAAAAGCTTGAATGGCTCGTCGAATAAATAAATCTTTTTCTTGTTTATGATCGCGAATCTGACGGGAGTATTTTTTTTTCATATAACGTTTAATTGACTCATAATCGGGGCGATAATTCGCCAATCATCAAATAATAACACCGTATTGATTCTTTCATAGAATACAATATGCCATTTAAATTTAAACACGATAAAAAACAAGCGTATTTGCCGAAAAATTCAGCATTAAAAGTGGTATAAAATTGACTGGTTACAATTTACAACTGAATGGATAACGCTACAATACGACTACTATTACCGTTAAAGATTTAAAAATGATCAATTCTCGTTCTGCAAATAGCGTTATCGTACTCGACTTTGAAACCACAGGCTTATCACCCGCTCAAGGTGATCGAGCCATTGAGATTGGTGCGGTTAAACTTGAAGATGGTCAGGTAGTCGCGCATTTTCAACAATTAATGAACCCCGGCTTTCGTGTCAGTAGTTTTATAGAGAACTATACTGGCATTAGTAATAATATGCTTCGCACTGCCCCTTGCTGTGAAAGTGTCATGGCTGAGTTTGCCGATTTTATTGGCGATGCTAACCTTGTTGCACACAATGCTTCTTTTGATCAACGTTTTCTTACGGCTGAATTAGATATGATTGGTCGTCAATACCGTGAACAATTTGCCTGTTCTATGCTAATTGCACGACGTTTATACCAACACGCACCCAACCACAAACTGGGTACTTTAGTCGAATATAAGCATATTCGCCATGATGGTGTTTTTCACCGAGCATTAGCGGATTCTGAAATGACAGCCCGATTATGGCTAACAATGATTGATGATATTAAACAGCAATATGGTATTAATGACGTACCATTTTCATTAATGCAAAAATTTGCTAAAACACCGAAAGCAAATATTAATAAATTATTCTGTTAACTGGCTTGCATTGGCTCACTCTAAAAGCAGCACTGTTATTACCCTCTCACTCTGGTATGCTATATATCAATAATTTAGCATAATCATAAAGCCCAAGTTATAAACTTCGGCTATATTACTGAGAGTGTATAGTGTGCCAAACGTTAATCAGCCTTCTTATGAAGTGCTATTACCCACCGTTAAAATTGCCAGCTTTAACTTATTGAATTATCTTGAGCCACCGATGGCTTATTATGATTTTCAAAATATTTATACCCTTGAACAATGGCATAAAAAACAAGCATGGATAACACGATTTCTTGATAAAAACCAACCTGATATTATTGGCTTTCAAGAAGTATTCAGTAGTGAGAGTCTACAATCTCTGTTGGAAAAAGCCGGTTACCCTTATTATGCGGTAATTGATTCTCCCACAGTGATTGATGATTTTATCTGCCGTAGCCCTGTGGTTGCTATCGCATCAAAATTTCCTATCACTGAAATATCTACCGTTACCGCCGATCAACAAGCGGCTGCATTACTCGGATTAGCCGATTTTCACTTTAGTCGTAAGCCCCTAAGAGCCACGATAGATATTCCACACGTTGGCTTAACTGATTGCTATGTCACACATTTCAAATCAAAACGCTCCCTGTTTGATGATCCACTCCCTGACGTGATTGTGCCATCAAACACCGCATTATCACGTTTTGCAGGCCAACGCTTAGGCAGTTGGGGATCAGCAATGTTGCGTGGCACAGAAGCAAATTTATTATTATTAGCCATTCTCAAACAACGTGAATCAAGCACGCATCCAATGCTATTAATGGGAGATTTTAATGATGAGATCTCAAGTTCATGCTTAGAACAACTGATTGCGGGTAATGTTTTTGGCATGTCAGACGGGGATATTGAACGTTTAATTGGCTATTATCGTTTATATGATAGTTGGACGTTGTTTACTCAAAATACTGAACAAACCACACTGCCTCGCCCACCGACTCACTACTTCGGAGCCAAAAGCTCAGTGCTTGATTATATTTTGCTATCTCAAGAATTTAACGCCCAATACCGTGGTTCGTTGTTTGAAGTCAGTCATTATCATACTGAAGATAAACATCTTGTTAATAGCAGTTTTGATGAAGATGGTTATAGCACTGATCATGCCATCCCCTGCGTGACGTTGTCACTGAGATCGTAATAACACAAAGTATAGATAAAAAAACAGCGCCAATGATAAATAATCATTACACGCTGCTTTTTAGTAAAACGTATTTTTCAGCTAGCTGATTAAACCGCAATAGCGATATTAGTTAGCTGTTGTTGCCGCAGGCTTACGGTTACGTTGAGGTGTACGACGTGCTGGCTTAGCATCTGTTGCAGGACGTGGCTTACGTGCTGGCTTTGCACCTTCACTACGTGGCGCATCATCACTGCGAGGCGTTGCTTTACGTCGAGCAGAAGGCTTACTGTTAGAGAAAGTACGCTTTTCGCCATTAGCATTTGGCTTCTTAGCTGTTTTAGGCTTACTAAGAGGACGTGTATCTAATCGTGATACTGGTAAATTAATTGATGGTTCAAATCCTTCAATAATTTCACGATCTAAGATTTGCTTCGTTAGACGCTCAATGGCAATCAAATCACCAAATTCATCAGCACACACTAATGAAATAGCTTCACCTACACAACCCGCACGACCTGTACGACCAATACGGTGAACGTAATCTTCAGCAACATGTGGCAACTCAAAGTTAACCACTTGTGGCAATTGCTCAATGTCTAAACCACGCGCCGCAATATCCGTTGCAACAAGTACACGTACTTCGCCTGATTTAAAGTTAGCAAGTGCTTTTGTACGTGCGCCTTGGCTCTTATTACCATGAATAGCAGCAGATGAAATACCACGGCTTTCTAAGTGAGTCGCTAATCGGTTTGCACCATGTTTAGTTTTAGTAAACACTAACACTTGCTTCCAACTACGCTCATTTAACAACTTCGTTAATAAGTTTGCTTTTTTCTTTTGATCAACAGGGCAAATCCACTGCTTAACTGTTGGTGCTGCTTGGTTGCGAGGATTAACATCAATCTCAACCGGATTATTCACCAAGCCTTTAGCAAGCGCACGAATATCATCAGAGAATGTCGCTGAAAACAGTAAGTTTTGACGTTGCTTTGGTAGTAACGCTAAAATTTTACGAATATCACGAATAAAGCCCATATCTAACATACGGTCAGCTTCATCCAAAACTAAAATTTCAACATCACGGAATTTAACCGCATTCTGGCTGTGCAAGTCCATTAAACGACCAGGTGTTGCCACTAAAACATCAGCACCTTGACGTAGACGATTTATTTGTGGATTGGCTTTTACGCCACCAAATACAACAGCTGAATTAATCGGTAAATTTTTGCTGTATTTTGCAACATTATCACCAACTTGAGCTGCAAGCTCACGGGTTGGTGTTAGAATAAGTGCACGAATATGATGTGAACGAGCAGATTGACCACCAGATAGTTTTTCTAGTAGCGGCAACGTAAAACCTGCTGTTTTGCCTGTACCCGTTTGTGCCGCCGCCATGACATCCTTGCCTTCCAAAATTGCTGGAATTGCTTGCGCTTGAATTGGGGATGGTGTTTTGTAGCCTTGCTTAGCAACGGCTTCAAGAATTGGGGCGGATAGGCCTAAAGAGGCAAAACTCATAGCATCTCTCTTTGTATAAATTAAACGCATAATCGCGTAGTAGATTACTCATCTAATGATAAGCAAGCAATCACCCTATAAATAATCATAGGCATGATGCGAAAAAACAGAAAAACGATCAAAATCATGTTTCTGTTTAAGATATAAAATTCATGTTTTGGCTATTGATTAACGTGCAGATTCAATCTCACTATCAACAATAGCATCAGATGTTACATCTGCTGTTTCAGCAACCAGTGCAGCTTCTTCATCAAGCGTGGCACGTTCTGCTTTAGAAATATAACGAGGCTTAGTGCTTTTATTTAGCTTAGCATTCGCCTTCTTCATTCTCTTTTTTAGCGTTTCGTTAATTTTTTTCTTTCTATTCATAATCGTGTCAGTTGATATTTTGAGCCATTTTTAAACAGGGAGCTGATTGTAATCATTCGCGGCTGAATAACAAGCATTATCCTCATAATGCAATTATAAATGCCAAATTATCATCTACAACACAATGAATCATGATTAATTAGACTATTACTTATGGTATCTAGTCGCAAGATTCCATTTATGACAAGGTATATACGATGCAAAATCGGCAAACGGTTACAGTATTACTTTTTGAGCAATTTGAATTACTTGATGCATTAGGCCCTCTGCACATGTTTGGCTTATTGCCTGAATATTATCAATTACAAATAATAACAACCAATGGGCAGTATGTTACTAGTACTCAGGGTATTAATATGCAACCAACGCTAAGCTTTAATGACACAATATCCGCAGGGATTTTAATTATCCCTGGTGGTGCGGGAATGAGATTTGCAACTCATAACAAAGATATTTTAGCATGGTTAAAAAAAACCGCGCCACAACAACATATTATATGTTCAACCTCAACTGGAGCAGCATTACTTGCAAATGCAGGCTTACTTAACAATGGCAAAGCCACCACGACCCAAAAAAATCTTGATTGGGTGTCTCAATTTGGTCACAACATTCAGTGGCAAACTTCAGCTCGATGGGTACGTTATGGCAATATTTTTACAGCATCAGGGAGCTCAGCAAGCCTTGATATGTCATTAGCGATTATTGGTCATCAACATGGTGATTCTATTGCTCGCCGCATTGCTGCTGACACGGAATATTTATGGCTCAATGATCCTAATGACGACCCTTTCGCCCCATTACATTTAGTCAAATAAGGCTGTCTATAAATAGATAAACTTTACTACTGCCACATCACATAACTTTTTGCTGAAATAGCGGCCTTTAATAGTTCTATCAGCGGAATAGCACGAACAGTAATCTTGATCTCCGATTCTTTTTCATCCTCATCATCAATATCAACCGCTTGTTGTTTATCTTGAGCTATCTGTTGTTGATCAGCGGCAGCGGCAACTGCAAGGTTTTTTTCTAGATTAGCCAATGCGCTGTTAACATCCTCTGCCGTTATGGCTCCTGGTATTTCAGTTGTATATCCCATCATCTTAATGAATGATTGAGCAATATCACCAAACATAGTGACATCATTATGAGCTTTACTACTAAACGTGATTAACATGCTTCTTTTCACCCTTTTCATACTAATTTATAGCTAAACATTTAACTACATAAACATTTTTATCACAATAAAACCACACTAAATATAAAATAATCTGTAGGTATCAATTGCTACTAAGCATACACTTGTATATGGCACCAATATCGGTATAATTCACATTCTTATTAATGACTGTAAATGCTGTGGAATATTAGCATGTTGCGCAATTTTTTTATTATTCTGTTATGCATGGTTGCTGGCTGTGATAAAGAGAGTCATATCGATTATTCTTCTTTTAATATCCAACCTGAAATTATTCCAGATCAAAAACAACAAGGTTTTATTATTACAAATAATTGTAGCCCATTTAAAACACCGTTAGACTTCAAAAACCTTGAACAAGCATCAAAATCATTAATTAATTCAAATTGGTTATCTAATCCGTATTATCTTGAAGAAATTCATTCTTTAATCTATCAATTTAATCAAATACATTTAAAAAATGCTGATATTTTCATTCAAGCACTTCATAATAGTGCATTGATTTATAAAAAAAACATGGTTGAAGTAAATATTATAAAAAGAAAGCTTCAAGCAGAGACTAATAAAAAAATAAAGTATTACCAACAAAAACTATCATCAATAGATACCTATCTAAAAATAACAAGAACAGATGAAAAACAACAACTTAATGAAATATCAAATATAAAAAATAAAATAAAAGAAAAACAAAAACATTATATTAATATTCGTCGTTCATTAAGGAATGATTTAAATGCTATCTTACTTAATAATGATCTTACTTTTGACTTAATATCAGATATTAATTTTACATATAGAATAGACAAATCACTGCATTGTTCAAAATATTTAGGGGTTTATCAACCTATTACTTTTACTGCACCTAATGCATGTGTCTATTATAATAAAGAAGAACTCATTGAAACAATACCACAACAATTTCAGCCGCAAGTCGTAACTATATTGAATAAATACGTGCCAGAATTATGGAAAACAATGGTACAACTTAATGGTTATTTCGAATCAAATTATAACAAACAAGTTTTCGATAGTTATTTACAAAAAGATCTAATGATTGCTAATAACAATTTAGCGATCAAACGTACTATGACTGTAGAACATCAGTCTCAATATGCAATAAATGAACATATTAATAAATATAATAAATTGACCATGGAAATGGCTACAAGCATTAACAAAGCATTGCTTGATGAGCATAATAAAGTCAATGTTTCAAGTATGGCATTCTATGAATACTTATCGCCATTATTACTCCATGACAAGATAAAAGATCCTATTGTTAACTTTTCATTACTTTATAATAATAAACCGTTGATTAAAAAACTAACTCAAGAATATGCAACAAAGATACTTAATGAATACCCGAAAGAATTAACATTCAATATTGCTAACAATGGTAAATTTACACTTCCAAAAATACGAGAGAATAGCTATAAAATCGTCATTGATGTCAAAGAAAGTTACAGTGTCATTTATAATGGCTGTAATATATTGACACCGCCTAAGGACTTCCATCAAAACACACCGAATACAATTTCGATGGGATATAATCTTAAGCAAGTTATCAGTCAAAAATTATTTAAGCAATGGTATAACAGCTAATATAGGCTACTGATTAAAAATCTAAACGATATGCTGTTATTATCCCCCGTTAACAACTGTGGCATTATTTTTCATTTTAGATATTGTTCAATTAACAGGCGCTATTGTTACGCTATTGCCGTGACAATCTACTGTACCTTTTTGAACATTTATCCTCCTATCATTTGAAAAATAAAATATACTTATAATTAATGCGTTCTTTTTATCATATTACTTATCGGGCATACCCTTTGGGAGCATTATGAATAAGAAAACACTGATAGCTGACACTCATGATATTTTTGATGCTTTTATCATTAATGGGTTACATCTACATTATTGCATATATTGCCAATTCCCCTTTAATGTTAATTTACTTAATAAGTATCATTATGGTAACCATTTTGATATTGAATTTAATGATGGTTATCGCTGCCACAATAAAAAAGCCCCTACTCGGTATAAGCAAGAGCTTTAAAAAATATGTTTATTTACAGCGTATTAAACAATTAATACCACTATTTTTGACGACGCATTCTGACATCTGCGGCAAGTTGGCGTAATACTTTATCAGTATCATCCCAACCGATGCAGGCATCAGTAATACTTTGTCCATAAGTAGGTGTTTTACCTTCAATAATATCTTGACGGCCTTCAACGAGATGACTTTCAATCATCACGCCAAAAATAGCGTTATTACCATTGGCAATTTGTTGTCCAACGTCTTCAGATACAATCACTTGTCGCTGATATTGTTTTGAGCTATTGGCATGGCTAAAATCAATCATCAATTTATTACGTAAGCCTGCATTGACAAGCTGCTGCATAATAGCATTCACATCATCAGCACTGTAATTTGGCGCTTTACCGCCGCGTAATATAATATGACAATCTTCATTCCCCGCAGTTGCAACAATTGCAGAATGGCCGTATTTTGTCACCGATAAAAAATGATGAGGTGCACTTGCAGAACCGATAGCATCCGTTGCTATTTTAATATTGCCATCGGTACCGTTTTTAAAACCGACAGGACAAGACAGCCCAGATGAAAGCTCTCGATGTACTTGAGATTCAGTGGTTCGAGCACCAATAGCTCCCCAACTGATTAAATCTCCCATATATTGAGGCGTGATCATATCTAAAAACTCACCAGCCGTAGGCAAACCTAAATCGGTAAGATCAGCTAATAATTTACGTCCAATACGTAAACCATCATTAAGTTGGAAGCTATTATCCATATATGGGTCATTAATCAGCCCTTTCCAACCAACCGTTGTTCGTGGTTTTTCAAAGTAAACTCGCATAACAATTTCAAGATCGTCTTTAAGCTCTTCTCGTAACAGTCTAAGCTTATTGCCATACTCTAATGCCGCTTGAGGATCATGAATTGAACATGGACCAACAATCACCAATAAGCGATCATCTTTATCATTGAGAATGTTATGGATTGAGTTACGTGATTCATACACTGTTTTTGCTGCGGTCTTAGACGCTGGAAACTTCTCTAACACAGCAATCGGTGGTAAAAGCTCTTTGATTTCACTAATACGAATATCATCCGTTTTATGCATATACTGACTTCCTATAATTCCTTTTAATACACAACAATTAGTCTACAAAGACAAATAACCATATAATATTAATTCTGACACATTTACTTAACTTATCGTTTAAAAACTAATAGTGCAAACAGTTATTGAATCAAAAACGGTATCAATAGGTCCTCTTTGCAATAAATAATGCATAATTCCGCATATAAATAACAATGAATACTCATAATCATCAAAAATATGGATATATCATTACACGAGAGAATAGAAACACTGTAAAATATGCTTATAATAAACATTAACAACAATAATTTGTAATAACCTAAAGAATATACACGCGCTCAATGTATTGCCGAAATAACATTGACCGAAATTAATACCTTATTTCAATAACAATGTATTCTTTAATCATAAAACATAACTAAAGATAATATAAATAGATGTCTATTAAATTTAAGGAGTGCGGCATTGTCTAAAAACAACATAATCACATTTAATAATGTTGACAAATGGTATGGCAATTATCATGCACTCAAAAATATTAATCTTTCTATTAGTAAAGGTGAAAGACTTGTCATTTGTGGGCCATCAGGTTCAGGAAAATCAACATTGATTCGCTGTATCAATGGGTTAGAGAAGTATAATAGCGGTGAAATAACCGTTGCCGGACATTTACTCAACCATAAAGAGCTTCATGCCATTCGAGGTCAGGTTGGTATGGTGTTTCAGCACTTTAATTTGTTTCCACATATGACCGTTTTAGATAACCTTACATTAGCACCTCGTCGTGCATTAAAAATGTCAAAAGCAGATGCCGAAAAACTTGCGCGCAACTTCTTAGAACGTGTTCATATCGGTCACCAAGCTGATAAATTTCCAGGTCAACTGTCTGGCGGTCAACAGCAGCGTGTGGCAATTGCCCGTTCTTTATGTATGAAACCCAATATATTGCTTTTTGATGAGCCAACGTCTGCCCTTGATCCAGAAATGATCCGTGAAGTGCTTGATGTTATGAAAGAACTCGCCGATGATGGAATTACGATGGTTTGTGTGACTCATGAGATGGGATTTGCTCGTCAAGTTGCTGACCGAGTCATGTTTATGGATCAAGGTGAAATTGTTGAGATAGCCTCTCCAGCACAATTATTTGATAGTCCTCAACACCAACGAACACAACAATTTCTCGAAAATATACTTAGCTATTGAGATCAAAATAATGACCCAACATACGCGATCTCGAATCCCTAAAACTATTGCCATTATATTACAAGTGATTTGTGTTGCATCAATTATAATGTTACTACTCAATAGTGGTGCAAAAGCAATGCATTATCATTGGCAATGGTACCGCATTCCTGAACATCTTTGGTTTTATGAAGATGGACAATGGTATCCTGGCGACTTGATTGAAGGCTTAATGGTAACATTAAGAATATCCGCTATCAGTTTAGTTTGTACGGTTGCTATCGGTTTTATCACCGCACTATTACGAATGTCTAACTCTATTGTTGGCCGAGGTCTGGCACGTGGTTATATTGAAGTTATTCGTAGTACGCCATTATTAGTACAAATTTACTTATTGTATTTTGTTTTCGGTCCCGTATTAGGCATTGATCGCATAACAACCGCTATCTTAGCGCTGTCTTTATTTCAAGGTGCATATAGTGCTGAAATTTTTAGAGCCGGTCTGCAAGGGATCCCACGAGGTCAGCTTGAAGCAGCGGAAAGCTTAGGGTTATCACAAATTGACAGCTATCGATTTGTTGTTATTCCACAAATGTTTAGAAAAATAATTCCACCGCTCACAAATGAAGCGGTCTCTTTAGTAAAAAACTCTTCTATTGTCAGTATAATGGCTATATTTGATCTGACAACAGAAGGACGAAATATTGTCGCAGATACGGCGATGCCATTTGAAGTTTGGTTTACAGTGGCCGCCATTTATCTTTGTATTACTTTAACATTATCAGCATTAGCTGTTTGGCTAGAACGCCGTTTAAGTATTCCTAATCACTAAATTTATACGTACATCGATGGAGAAAGCTATGAAACGCTTTATTGCGGTATTACTTACCGTTTTTACTTGCTTATTAGGGGTTAATAATGCCTTCGCGGCAGACGATAATAATGCACTACAGCAAATAAAAGAAAGCGGCACATTACGTGTGGGTTTATCAACATTTGTTCCTTGGGCTATGCGTGATAAACAAGGCGAATTAATTGGCTTTGAAGTTGATGTTGCTAAACGTTTAGCCGCTGATGCTGGATTAAAAGTTGAATTTGTACCTACTGCTTGGGATGGTATTATTCCAGCCCTACTCGCGGGTAAGTTTGATGTTATCATTGGTGGCTTAACTATCACACCTGAACGCAATATGAGTGTTCTCTTTACTCATCCATACTCATATTCAGCAGTTCAAATGGTTGCCAATAAAAAACTTGCATCAAAAATGACGACGATTGCTGACTATAATAAACGCAGTGTTACGATTGCCGTTCGTAGTGGTGCTTACCCTGTTCAAACTGCACGTAAGTTATTTCCAAAAGCAAAACTACGCCAATTTGATGACGAAACTCAAGCATTCCAAGAAGTGTTAAATGGTAATGCACAAGCAGCACTAGCATCAACACCGACACCAGAACAAATGGTAATTAAAAACCCAGATAGCTTATTCATGCCCTTTAAAGAGCCACTAACACGCTACGCTACCGGTTTTGCTATTCGTCAAGGTGATTTTAACTTACTCAATTTCCTTAATAACTGGATTCAAGTACGTACTGAAGATGGTTGGTTAAATGAGCGTTACCAGTACTGGTTTAAAACAACAGACTGGAAAAACTTGGTTAACGAGAATAAATAATAATGACTGTCGTTAAAACGTCATGTGACAAGACACCACAGGAGGCATTACAGCCTCCTGTGGGTCGTCGCTTTAATTTCAAACTAAATACACTCGATATTATTTTACTTATTATTATTGGCTGTTTTATTGGCTGGTTAGCTTATCGTTCTTCTATTGGTATTCACTACCACTGGCATTGGCGTCAAGCCATTAAGCTCGTATTTACTTGTAGCCACAATGGTGGCATACCTTATTTTATACAAGGTATAATCAGTACAATTAGAGTTAGTCTCTGGGGAATGCTTTTTGCTGCCACATTTGGTTTATTGCTTGCTTTGGCGAACCTTTCCTCATTTAGAATAATGAAGCTTTTTGCAAGTAGCTACATCCAATTATTGCGTAATATACCACCACTTGTATTTGTATTTATTTTCTATTTTTTCATTTCAAATCAATTAGTTCCATTATTAGGTTTGAATCATATCTTTCGTCACTATAATGGCGAAGAAAACATATTACAGATCATTTTATTTGGACGTAGCAACCTCTGGGAAAACTTATTTTCAGGTGTTTTATGTGTTGGATTAATTGCTGCCGCTTACATTGCTGAAATAATTCGTGCCGGTATTAATACGATAAGCAAAGGTCAATGGGAAGCTGCTGATTCTTTGGGGTTATCAACATATAGCCGTTTTAGGTTTGTAATATTTCCACAAGCATTTGCCGCTATCGTGCCAACACTTGCTGGTCAATTTATATCAATTGTAAAAGACTCATCTATTATTTCATTAATTTCTATACAAGAATTGACATTTACTGGTTCTGAAATTGCTAACTCATCAGGGTTTATCTTTGAAATATGGCTGATTGTTGGTCTGGTCTATTTTATATTATGTTTTAGTTTATCATTACTCTTTAGAAAACTAGAAAAACACAGCTCACGTCATTTACAACATTCATAAATATCATATGTAAAACCCAAGAATAACAAATATTCTTGGGTTTTATTTTTTATATTCCATCTTCTCTATCTTCATACCTTGATATTAATAAATAAAATTATAACTGCGTATACAATAATTATATTATTTGTAAATATTATGTATTTGTTTACTACTTACTATTTTTATATATGCTGTAATTAACCTCTTAAGTTTATTCTTCATGATATCCCCCACGACTACCAATGAATATACGTTAATTATAGTCAATATTTATACTGTAGGATGGAAATATTATTAATTGTTTGTGCAACTGTTCACTATTCACCATCGTAAGATACTTGGGTCTTCAGACAAATCACTGATACACTCACAGCAAACATTTAATGGTGAGCACAAACATGCAAGGTACACTCAGTAAAATGAAATCATCACTTGGAGATATCGTTGATTATTATCTCCCTGTGGGCGATCAACAACTTCATCTTAATCCATTTATTGGTAAGCAATTAACCCTTACTCATACGGGTAATATTTTTTGCTGTTCATGTGGTAAGAAAACCAAAAAAAGTTATTCTCAAGGACATTGCTTTCCTTGTATGAAAAAACTGGCTAGCTGTGATATGTGTATTCTAAAGCCAGAAACTTGTCACTATGCTGAAGGAACCTGTCGTGAGCCTCAGTGGGGCGAAGATAACTGTATGGTGCCTCACTATGTTTACTTATCTAATACTTCAGCCCTTAAAGTCGGTATTACTCGCCATACCCAAATCCCTACTCGCTGGATTGATCAAGGTGCAACTCAAGCATTGGCAGTATTAAAAGTAAAAACACGTCAAATATCAGGCCTTGTTGAAATTGCCATTGCTGAAATGGTGGCAGATAAAACGAATTGGCGCACAATGTTAAAAGGTAATAATGACGATATCGATTTGCAGCAGCAAGCCCAATTATTATTGCCAGAAGTAAAACAAAGACTCTCTGAAATAACTTCAGAATTTGGTGACGATGCTATTGAATACTTAAATAATGATATTATTGATATCCATTATCCTGTTGATCATTTCCCAACCAAAATAGCATCTCATAATTTTGATAAAGAATCGGTTGTCAGTGGGATTCTTGAAGGCATTAAAGGCCAATATTTATTATTTGATACAGGAGTCATTAATATTCGTAAATTTAGCAGTTATGAAATCATTGTTGCTGAATAATTTTTACTCATAAAAAACAAAAACGGCATTCCTCTTTAATGCGAGGAATACCGTTTCTAATTGCGCTCTATTATTAGCGTAAATTTATTTAGCTCTTGGCTGAATATATTTTCGTTGATTATTTTGTATAGCAATATCACGCATAAAGTTTTCACCTAAAACGACACCGTTACCGCCATTAATCAGTTGATATACAACTTCATCATTGCGATCCCCCAATTTAGTTCGAAGGGAAACAACAGGTAATCGTTTTTTATCTTCAGATTTTGACCACGATTTTACCGGATATTTATATTCTTTCGCTTGAAAATGAAATTTTACCCAGTTATCACCATCACGCTCAAATTCCACTAAATCTTTAACACCAATTCTCGATGTGGCTGATTTAGGATCGATATAGGCTGAAATATGTTTGGTACCCGATAAGATAAGTACCCACTCATGATGCCCTAAGATTAACATTCCATCTTTGGTGGTCTTTTTTGTGGTCGCCTTTTGCTTATGATCAACAGCCGCTAACTTTGCAGATGCGGTTGAAGCCGTAATTTTATCGGTCGTCACATTAGTGTTCACTACTGCCTGCTTTTTAATTTTAGATGCTTTTTTTTCAGCGGTAGCTGTTTGTGCTTTTGCTGCTGCTTGCATTTCAGCCGCGGTAACCATCGGAGCAAACGCTAATGGTTTGGTCATTGGTTTAACTACTGGCGCAGTTACTTGTTGCTTATCATTTATTGGCTGCTGAGCACAACCAAAAAGAAACAAAGTTAGTAAACCTACTGCTGTTTTCTTCATAAATTACATTTTCCTTTACATTTTTACAGGCCATAACTAACCATAATACGAGGATTCATGTTATGCCAAATAATTCTATTTCGTCAAAGTCCATCGCTATTGTATCGCTGATTCATATAATGAAAACTTATTGGTTAACCACTGTTCATTATACCACCCCATATTGCGACTGTGTTTAGCATCATCCCACAAACTAAAGAAATGACGACGCTCTTCAAAACCATCATCTAAATGGCTTTTTTCTAAATATCGCTCTGCAATATGCAAATCACTACGCACATCAAATAAATGAATTACATCCAATTCTCGATGTTTAAAACCACTGTCACAAGGGTCCAATAATCCCGCAACCTTAAACGTTGTTGGATCAAAAAGCACATTGGCAATATGACAATCATCATGTACAAAAGATGATGACTCATGAGCAATTGGCGCTAAAATTTTCGCTCTATTATCCCAAAGATCTGCAAATTTTTCTTTTAATCTTGAGCTAAAGGGTGAACCAGCACTCATTAAATAATGATAAACACTGCCCATCCAATCATCAAATGCGGAACCTAAATGTTGACTAAACTGACCATTTGAAAGCTCAAACCCTTGTGGATGCTGATGCTCATGTAACGCTAATAAAATATCAGTATAATCTTCTCTAAATGTCATAACCGCTTTAGAATCTTCCGGCAATTGATGCGCAGAGACCCCATCTAACCAATCTAAAACGATATAATCATAGCCAGCTTCTCGACCAAATAAATAAATTTCAGGCACAGGACATGACACTATTTTACGTAACTGCTCTAAACTCGCGACTTCTTTTCCAATACGACCTACTTCACGCGAAAATTTAACCACAATTTTCGACTTCCCTGAGGCAAGAAAAACTACCCAACCATAAAAGGTTTCCTGAATATCACACACATCAGCTTTACGACGAAACATTGAGAAAAAAGCGTTTTCGGCAATAGTTTTAAGCTGGGGTTTATTCATAGTTGTTACCTTGATAATCATTGTTACACAACACAGATGAATTATACCAAAAAGGAATAACTCATTGGTTTTATGTAAGTTTTTGTTGTTTTATCTTTTAAGAATGCATCATAACAGCGAAGATAACCAGCATTGGTGAATAGAAAAGATGAAAATAGTTTACTTTTACTTACAATTTCATTTTTAGTGCTAAGAATCACATCTAATCAGCAATATTTTAGAGTTCTGAACTATAAAATTGCGTTTATATAAATAAAATTAATCATTAATAACAGAAAAACTAATAAAAAACATATAGATATAAAGAATAAATATGCTTTTTTAGGATATATCAACTAAACAGCTCTCTTCTCTACTTTTATTACTCGACAATAAAAGCTTTGTTCATAACGTTTACCTCTGCATAATATTATTTTAGTTGCAATAATATGCCTTTACATTTTGTTATTTATCCCTTTTAAAACAATCCATGCCTAGATGGTTTTTTGTGACCTAGGTAAAGTTTTCATGCTAATAGTCAGTGTTTAGTGTAATATCCAGCGACCAGAGCCAACCTCATTATGCGCTCTGTATTTAATAACGAACGATATCGGGGCGATATGCAATTACTCGAAGCCAAACTCCATAAAATTGACCGTCATAACTACCGCAGCTATTCAAGTATGCGCGGTGAATATCACTTTGTTGATTTCGACTTTTTTATCGATACCGTTCAGTCGGATCCCTTTGCGCCAGCTTCTCGCGTTCGTGCTCGTCGCGCTTGGTCATTAACTGACCTCGAATGGCTACGTGAAAAATCGACTGATTATCAACGTGCAGCTCGTGATTTTATCGCACGTTTTTTTGCTGAATTATCACAGCAAGACAATGCAGTCTTAATTGATATGCCAGGACAAACCATTCTTGATCGCACTTCTGTTGTGTTTGATGAAAAAGGTATTGAATTACGTTTCCGCATTAATATGCCTGCCGATGGCCGTACTATTATTGCGAAAAAAACTCTTAACCTATTGACGTTCTATTTACCAAAGATGATTCGTCGTGCCACTATCGCACGTGAATTACCTATGGATGAATTACAACGTCACTGTGAAGCGGTTGAAGATCAAGTTGCACTGCGTAGCCAGCTTAAACAACATAAGCTGTTAGCCTTTGTTGCAGATGGCAGCTTATTACCTCGTATTGCAGGTAATAGTGATTTACCACTAACAGACGCAATTCCATTTCTGAGTCCAGACAACTTAGCGGTTGAATTAGAAGCGCCTCATAAAGGTAAAATCCGCGGTATGGGTATTCCTGAAGGTATTACGCTTATCGTTGGTGGTGGTTTCCACGGTAAATCAACCTTATTGAGTGCCATTGAACGTTCAGTGTATGATCATGTTCCTGGTGATGGTCGTGAATATGTTGTGACTAATGATGCCGCGGCTAAAATTCGCGCTGAAGATGGTCGCTGTGTTCACAATGTTGATCTATCACCTTACATCAGCAACTTGCCGATGGGTAAAGATACCACGGCGTTTAGTAGCCAAAATGCTTCGGGCTCAACCTCTCAAGCATCGTGGTTACAAGAATCGATTGAATCAGGCGCTGAAGCCTTATTGATTGATGAAGATACATCAGCTTCTAACTTCATGATCCGTGATGAGCGTATGCAAGCACTGATCTGTAAAGAAGATGAGCCAATTACACCATTAGTTGACCGCATTGCACTGCTACGCGATCAACACAACATCTCAGTAATGTTAGTAATGGGTGGTTCTGGTGATTATCTTGATGTAGCAGATACTGTTATTCAAATGCATAACTATGATGCCGTTGATGTAACAGAAAAAGCACGTGCAGTGGTTGCGTCTCATCCAACACGTCGTAAGCAAGAAGGAACAGAAGTTATTGTTCATCCTCGCACACGTCAAATAAACCGCAGTGCATTGCAAGCAATGTTAGAAGAAGGCAAGTTCCGTATTCAAGTTAAAGACAAAACATCATTACGTTTTGGTCGTGAATACATAGACTTAAAAGCCTTAGAGCAAATTGCTCACTCTAGCCAACTATTAGCCATTGGTTACCTATGGTTCCAACTTGCGCAAACTAAAGGCTGGGAAAAAAATCCTACTCATGCGTTTGCCAATATGTTGCACGATAATTGGGCCGATATGATGCCTAAATATGGTGAAATGGCTAAACCTCGCGTTATTGAGGTTATGGCAGTATTGAACCGAATGCGCAAAGCTGAATTTAAGTAAGCTTTAGGCTGAACTCAGTTATTCTTTAAACCCCGCATTATGCGGGGTTTATGTTAACTCAGGATACGGTAGCGCAATAACTTACAATCAACTATAATATGCGGTCATTTTATTCGCAGATTACATTCATAAGCTTACTTTTAATTATTAGTTTATGAATGTAATCGGCATAGGCCGACAGTTTAGGAACACAGCATGTCATTTTTATCTCAAGGTTTTTCTCCAGAGCTTGTTAAAGCGTTAACCGAAATTGGTTACGAGAAATTAACCCCAATTCAGCAAAAAGCAATCCCTCAAGCACGACGTGGTGCTGACATTTTAGCATTAGCACAAACAGGTACAGGCAAAACAGCTGCTTTTGCATTGCCTATTATTCAAAAGTTGTTGGACAAACCTGCAACAAAAAGCCGTTTTAACGTTCGTGCATTAATCCTTGCACCAACGCGTGAGCTAGCTGAACAGATCTCAGTTAACATCAACGATTACGCTAAATACACCAACATTAATTGTACGGCTGTTTTTGGTGGCAAAAAAATGGCAACACAAGAGAAACGCCTAGAACAAGGTGTTGATATTCTTGTTGCTACACCGGGTCGTTTAATTGAGCACATGGAACAAAAGAACGTTTCATTGGCTAACTTAGAATGTTTAGTGTTTGATGAAGCTGACCGTATGCTTGATATGGGCTTTATCGGTGCTATTCGCGTTATCCTTGAAGATATTCGCACTAAGCCACAAACCATGTTGTTCTCAGCAACCTCTTCTGCACAGATGAATGCATTAGCGGGAGATATTCTACGTAAACCACAACGTATTACAGTTACGCCTGAAAACAGTACTGCATCTACAGTTTCTCACGTGGTATACCCTGTTGATGAAGATCGTAAGCGTGAAATGCTATCGGAATTAATTGGTAAGAAAAACTGGCCACAAGTATTGGTTTTTGTTAACTACAAAGAAACCGCTAACCAATTAGTGAAAGAACTAAAACTTGACGGTATTAAAGCAGTTCTTTGCCACGGTGATAAAGCGCAGAGTGCGCGTCGTCGTGCATTAGAAGAGTTTAAAGAAGGTAAAGCACGTGTAATGGTAGCAACAGAAGTTGCAGCCCGTGGTTTAGACATTCAAAACTTACCGTATGTTGTTAACTACGACATGCCATTCCTTGCTGAAGACTATGTTCACCGTATTGGTCGTACTGGTCGTGCAGGACAAAAAGGCAATGCAATCTCATTTGTTAGCCGTGAAGAAGAACTGACATTAGTGCAGATCGAACGTTTGATTAACCAACGTATTCACCGTGTACAATTAGAAGGTTACGAGCCTAAGAGCCGTGAAGCGCTCGTTGTGCGTATGAACACTAAAGCCGCTTACCGTGATCGTGCAGGTCGTCAAAACAATCCGACTCAAGATCAATCAGCCGCTGAACGTCGCGCACGTTTACGTAACGCAATTAGCAGCAAAGCAACCAAGATCACTCGCTTGAAAAAGTAAGTTAAGTACATTCTTTAATGTATTAACACGAAAAAGCCGAGCTAAGATTTTATCTTACTCGGCTTTTTTATTTCATCTTTACCAATGCATATTAGCAATGTCGATTTGTCGTAACCATTAATAACAAATAATAGCGTATTAACACTAGCACGGTATTACATCGCTAAAATCTAACTATAATGTTCGACGTTCAGCTTTAGTCGGGAAAATTTGACACCAATCTTTCTTCATATCAACCACTTGCCACTGATGTTGTTTTGCTGCTTGCATCAATGCAGGGGTAAATTTACCTTCAAAAGAATCTGCACCATATTGCCATTCACGTTCGGCATCGGTGTGATGAATCAACATGCCTAAACTTGCGCCTTTTTGAGACGTTGTCCATGACAGCATCGCTTTATCACCCGTCGAGTTACCAACCGCGAGAATAGGACGCTTACCAATGATCGTCGCAATATTGATCGCCTTTTGTGGGCCGTCATCAATGTATACCAACTTATCATTCTTAATTAATCCACCGTCTTTATAAGTATAACCAAACGCAGTACCAATCACATTTTCAGCGGGAATATGATAAATAGCCTCACTCCATGGCTTGATAAATGCACCACCAGCACCGGTTACAATAAATACTTTAAACTGATGTGCGTGAAGATAATCAATCAACTCAATCATCGGTTGATAAACTAAATCTGTATATGGACGTTTAAAGCGTGGTGATTGGGCCGTTGAGAGCCAGTCTAAAACATCTTTACTATATTGCTCGGGCGTTAATCCTGCTTGTGACGTAGCTAAAATAGGCAGTAATGCCCCCCAACCTTTCGCGAAAATAGCTTTAGTATTGTTATCAAGTACCCACTTATACGGTGTTTCTGTTTTCCACTCAGGATGTTGTGCACTTTCATGCTTAATTTGGCTAAAGGCAAACAAAAACTGCGTATAAGTGGGTTTCTCAGGCCACAACGTTCCATCGTTATCGATAACGGCAATACGTGCACTGGGTTTTACAAAATCAGGATTTCCTACGGTTGTCACTTCATTGACAAACTGCGTGATCGCACTACGACTAGCACTGTTATTCCATAATGGCAGCACATCGCCATTATTTGAACATGTCGCGCTATAAGCAGACGTTGATACAGCAAGTAAACTGGCAACACCAATCCATATCGCTGCTATTTTTTTTCTAGTCACTAAACTATGATCCTTGTTGTTCTTTTTCATCGTAATAAAAAGCAGGTCATAAATAACCTGCTTTCTTATTTCTTATTTCTTATTTCTTATTTAATTCTAGTTGTAATCGGCGTAAGGATTAACATTACTTAATGCAATCGCATGTTCAAACTCAGACAATTTAATCGCATCAGGTGTAATGGTAACTGAATGCTCATCCATTACCGCTTCACCAAACTGATAACGAATGGTTTCTTGCCCTTGGCATGCGTTAGCATCATTACGTGTTGTTATCGCTTTAACAGCCTGATTACGCACCTGATAAGCCGCCATTGTATCATTGCCGTATTTCGCCGTTAACATTGCAACGGTTTGTTGCGGCGATAACACAAGTCCTGATGCATTATTACCACCAAAGCCTTTCGCATTAAGAATAACCGCTTTGTAATCTTGGCCACAATCACCCGCGAAAGTGTGCTCAGTAAGAATATTCAGATTTGAATTATGAACATCATCAGCAATATGATCAATGGTATTAATCGAAGGTAGCCAACCGTATTGCCATACGCCTAATGAAGCGACAAGCTGATCCCCAGCGGCTGCACTCATTGAATGACCGACATACGATTTAATCGCTGCGACAGGCCAGCTTTCAATACCAAATGTTTTAGCGACTTCATTAAGAATATGGCTTTCAGTCACGCGGTTTTGTGGTGTGCCTGTACCATGAGCTTGAACAAATGTTTGCTTTACGCCCTCTTCACCAAGGATCGCTTTTGCCAATGCCGCAGCTTTCGCAACGGTGACATAGTTACCCACACCAGGCGCTGAAATTGACTTTTTATTCGCATCAGCATTCACAAACACATCAGCCACAGAACCATAGATATTAGCTCCTAATTCAAGGGCCAATTCATCTTCCATTAACACCACAAATTGCGCTGATTCTGCCATGGTAAAGCCCGCATTTGACGAAAATGGACGACAAGCACGACGATTATCAACACGATCACTGCCATCAAGCGCTTTTAATTGCTCATCTTCAGCCAATGCGCCCATCACACGGAAGCCTTCCATTATTTCGGGAACAACTGGAGCTTCTGCATTACCGACAATCACAACTTTCGCTTTACCATGTTGAATATCGTGCATACCTTGACGTAAATTATATAGGAACGTCGCACACGCCCCCATATTTGTACCTGTTGCGCCAATACTGTTAATCACATAACCATTAATAAAGTCAGCAGGCATTTGTGCTAGCGATAACGCCATCATCTTGGAACTTACACGGCCGCCAGTAAGATGCGCTGCAATCATGCCACCTAGCGAGTTATCATCAATTTGTGCTAAACCACTGCCCGCATAGACTGACACTTGATCGGGTTTGATGTGGCGTAAAACGTCATCCCACTCAAAACCTAACGAGTTAAGTGCATCTGAAGCGCCATATATTGTGAGCGACAAACCACGCGGATGAAAACGAGAATTATATAATTTACTAGGATCAAAACCGGCAGGAATATTACCGCCACTAGAAACAGGAAAAGCAACTCGCCCCTCAACTAAGGCATCAAAATCACCCTTAACAGTAATAACGGCTTTTGCACCTTGAATATCAACCTGCCAGTTGCTTGGAATATGATTAGGTAATTTAGATTTACGTAAGGTAAATGTGATTTGATCATCTGCTGAATTGAGATTCGCTTTATATTGATATAACAGATTATCAGGATCAAACGAATCAATACGGCGTACACACGTACCCGCTTTAATTGCAGTAATAATATCATCAGTAATAGCGCCATCATCACTCAATCCCATTCGACGAGCGAGATCTTGCCATGTTGATTGCATTGTATCTTCAGATAGCACATCAGCAATCATAAGTTTGTAGCTATGAAAGCCAGAACTGCGACCAGCGGCATTGATGCCACCCAAACCAACAATTAGCGGTAATTTTGCCATTTTAATATCCTGAGATCGATTTAATACACCGTTTGAATCAGAATATCAGTATTAACCTGTGATTCACTCTATATTTGTGCCAAAATCACTGACATTTCAGCCAAAGGTGTGAAAACATTACAATGATGTGTGTTTTATGCACAATTATTGTCAGAGGTAGAATAATGAAAGTGGGTTTTATACTTTTTCATAGAGCATTAATTACGGGTATTTCATTAAGTGCTGAAATGTTAACCAGTGCCGCCAGTCTTCGTGATCGTAAAACTCAACGACAGTCCCCTTTTGATATTAAACTCATTGCTCCAACACTCACATCACCAAACTTAACCGCAGGTATTCGCATTCAGCCTGATATCACATTTGAAGACCCTGCAAATTTTGACATTATTATTGTGCCACCAATGTGGGGCAACCCAATATCTGCACTGTCAAAACACCCCGAAATACCACCTTGGTTAATTAAGCAATATCATAATGGCGCTCAAATTATTGCAACAGGCACTGGCGTGACTTGGCTGGCTGAAACGGGATTACTAAACCATCAAACGGCCACTACCCATTGGTATTTTTATGACAAATTCTCACAGCGTTATCCACAAATAAAACTTAACCGTAAAGCCTCTATTACGTCAGCTAACGGGCTTTATTGCACTGAAAGTATTAACTCACAAACAGAAATGGTGCTGTATTTAATCTCTAAATATTATGGGCAGAAAATCGCCAACACCATTGAAACCCATTATGGTCATGAAATCAGTAAATCGGGTCATCAACCTTTTTATGAAATTGGCGGTCAAGTGCAATTTGATGAATCAATCGCCCAAGCGCAAGATTGGATGCAGCGCTATATGTCGCAGCCATTAACCACCCAACAAATAGCACAACATTGTGAATTACCATTACGCAGCTTTAATCGTAAATTTAAAGATCAAGTCGGCCAAGCACCCCATCAATACCTACAAAAAATAAGAATGGAAACAGCCAAAGAATTATTGCGCGATTTTGGAATGTCATTATCTGATGTATCAGAACAGGTGGGATATAAAGATGCTTATCATTTTTCAACACGGTTTCAAAAAGAATTTGATATTACACCGTCACAATACCGCAATATGGTAAAAGCCAAAGCGTACAATGTTCAATAACCACAATTAAATAATAAAACAAAAACGCCTAACAATAATTGCTAGGCGTTCTTAGTATAATAAGTGCTTTTATGACAGCGATTAAAATTTTCGACTGGTCACATCTTCGCATTCACCATCAATCACATTTGATGTAGTTTGACGTTGCTGACGGAACACACTGTTCATGGTTTCATCTTGGCCAGCAAAACCTTCTGTAAAACTATTGTCTTGGTACTGCATACCTTCAGCTGCAAGTTTACGTTTAATAAATGGCTTCGCAATCATTGCTGCAATACCAAGAAACAATGCCATAATGGTAGCAAAAGAAACGGCAAATAAACCGATTACAACAGCAAAAAAACCAGTAAGTAAATTTCTCATGGACACGCCTCTCTAAAATCATATCAATCAGGCCATTAGGTTATCCTAACGTTTATCTTATACCTGATAAGTCTGCTTATTCTAATATCAATTCAATACTCTATATATCTATTTAGATAATAGCTTGCCATAAATGAACCAACTATGAACATAAGCATAAATTCGTTATGTTATTTATGTTTTATTATACTTTAGGCCGAAATGAAAGATAATTTTTATTTCTAGATAAAACGTTACTCTAAGTTTGCTGTTATAACGACTTATACGGCAACAGTGGCTACACTTTGAACATCACACTGAATACGACTAATTTTATCGTTAGCTAATAAGAAATAAGCATCTTGTGGTAAATCTTGAGAGAAGACTTCGTTGTAAGTCATGCCGACATAAACGCCACGAAATACAGCGCCAGTTAACCCATGGGAAACAACAATAACATTTTCAGGTACTGAAACATCAGCAAGAAAATCTTCAATACGATCTTTAACGGCATAATAGGATTCAGCATTTGGCGCCATTAAATACCAATCACGTTGTTCACAAAGACGTGGCTGTGTTGCTTTAATGTCCGGAATATATGCTTGTTCCCACTCACCTAAACAAAACTCTTGTAAGCGTGCATCAGGCACAATCTCACTCGCATCAATCCCTATTTGTTCCGCAACGATTGCAGCGGTTTGCATCGCACGGCCTAATGGACTTGAATAAATAGTCCACTGTCGCTTATTTGCTAATTTGTTTTTTAAAGATAAACCGATCGTCGTTGCTTGCTGTTGCCCTAAGTCCGTTAGGTCAGAATTACAATGTCCTTGTAAGCGTTGCTGTGCATTAAAAACTGTTTGACCATGACGTACTAGAAATATACTTTTTGACATTGTGCCCCCTTGCGTGAGCTTTAGGTTATACCATCAAAGCATTGCCAACAATAACAAACCTAAAAACAAACGGTAATAATTCAAATTTCTTATGATTACGCTCTTAATTTTTATTATAAATAAAATTCTTGGAAAAACATCACAAAGCAAACGATTACTTTTTTTAAGTATCTGATATAAAATAAAAAATAAAAAAAAACACCCGTGACGGCTCTCTTTATACCTCTAGAGCATCATGCTATGATGCCGTCCCTATTTAGCCAACGAACATATAACAGACGATTTAAGACGTCTAACCTCTGCTTTTTTTAAGCAATTATCATCTTTGGCTTATATGGATATAGCCTTTACGTAATTCATAAAATAATTAAAAATCACTGAGAATCACCAACAATACCAACACAGCCCTACTCTCAGTAGATAAAAAGAATAGAGACTATTAATGGTAAATATCATTATTGACGGTAACACATTCAAGGTGAATCAAAGTCTAACCTTGCTCAACGCTGCAGAAGAATGTGGCATTACTATTCCATCGCTATGTAAAATAGACGGTTTTCATCACAACTGTGATTTATGTGACGTTGAGGTTGAACATCATGGCACAGTAAAAGCCTGCCGTACCTATCCTACCGAAGGCATGGTCATTACAACAACATCGACCGCATTAATTCAACGTCGTAAACACGCTCTTGAACAGATTTTATCTGCACCCAATATCAGTTGCAGTGTGCCACCATGCCAAGTCGCTTGCCCAGCAGATGTTGATATTCAATCTTATCTCTATTTTATTGCCACCAATCAACCACAAAAAGCCATTGAAGTCATCAAAAAAACACTACCGATGCCATTGTCTATTGGTCGAGTGTGCCCCGCTTTTTGTGAAGCTAAATGTCAGCGTAAATTAGTAGATGGTTCAATTGCGATTCGACAAATAAAGCGCTATGCCGCAGATATTGATCTAGCATCGTTACATGCTTATACCCCAACAAAAAAATCCACTAAAACACAGCAGATTGCCATTGTTGGTGCAGGTCCTGGTGGATTAAGTTGTGGTTATTTCTTAAGTAATGAAGGTTACAACGTCACTATTTTTGAGTCAATGCCTCAAGCTGGCGGTTGGTTACGTTACGGCATTCCAGAATACCGCTTACCTAAAGCTATTTTAGATCAAGAAATTGACATCATGTGCCGTAATGGTATGACGATTGAAACCAATAAAAAGCTGGGTACAGATTTTACGTTATCATCATTACAACACAACTATGATGCCGTTTGTTTAGCCGTTGGTGCTTCACTCGCCAGTGAAATGAATTATCAAGGTACCGATCTTAATGGGCATTATCTTGGGGTCGACTTTTTAAAAGATCAAATGCTTGATAAACACTGCATCATTGGTAAAAAAGTGGCCGTTATCGGTGGCGGCAATACCGCGATTGACTGCGCACGAACAGCATTACGTTTAGGGGCACATACCACCCTTATCTATCGTCGTACCCGTGAAGAAATGCCCGCTGAATCATATGAAATTGAAGAAGCAGAACACGAAGGGGTTAACTTCTTATTTTTAACTAATCCTGTAGAAAATATTGCCGATGAAAATGGCCATATTTGCCAAGTAAAATTAGAAACCATGGCGCTTGGTAAACCTGACGCATCGGGTCGTTGTTCACCTAAAGCTACCGGTGAATATATCTATGCTGAATTTGATACCGTTATTGCTGCTGTCTCACAAAAAACAGATACGCGATTTTTAGATAACGATACAGTTAAATTACCTATCAACCGTTGGAATACGCTCGATACCGATGAACAGACAATGTATTCAGGCGTTGATAAGATTTTTGGTATTGGTGATTTTCGTCGAGGTCCTGCAACGGCTATTGAGGCGATTGCTGATGGACGTAAAGCAGCCCAAGCGATTGATGCACAATTTGGTGGCAACATGGAAAAACTCTACACCGAGTCATTCCGTGAACGCAATGTGACACGTGGGCATTTAATTCGCCCTGATCATGTCGACAAACTTAAAAACGTTATGCGTTCATTACTGTCAGATAATAATTCAACAGATATTGAAGTTCAACTTGAACATGCCTTAACACACGTTATGCGTAATCAAATGTCAGAGCTGCACGTACATGCTCGTCATTTAAGTTTTAATGAAGTGGAAAAAGGTTATAGCCATCAAGCAGCGATGAATGAAGCAAAACGTTGCCTAAGTTGTGGTTGTCATGATGGTAATGACTGTAAATTACGTCATTACGCGACCGATTATCATATTGATAAGCAATTGATCATCAGTGGATTACGTCCTATTAGTGCTTAATCCTATCTGAAATAAACATAAAAAAGCCACTATCCGTTGTTGATAAAGCGACAACTTCACGATAGTGGCTATTTTTACATTAATACTTTCGTCGTTATTATCTTAACAAATGACGTTAACGAATTACTTTAACGGTACTGGGTTTTCAGCAAAGTAACGTTCAACAATATTTATATCTGATGCGGGACGAGGCACACGCATATTGTGCGCAACACCATTGTAAAGATCTTCTCTTGGCGTTTTATAAAAACTATTAATATTATCGTCTAAATATGGCAATTCTTGACGACGAATCATCATTTGTTGGATATCTTGTGACATCCGTTGCATCCCAGTGGAATATGACGAAAAACTACTCGAATGGCTGCCCCAATGATGACCGAACTCGTGGCCTACAACGCCTATACCTGATTTGTAGTAATGAGCATAATAGTTCCAAGTATCAATACCTAAAACATCGCCACCACCCAAACCACCACCGATAGTTGTAACACCTAAACGAATACCACCACGTTCCATAAACTCTTTGAATATACGTTGGTAATCATCACTATTAAAATAGCCACCTGGCGCATAAACAGGGCCCGCATTACCATAAAACTCATGCTCACCGCCACCAATACTTTGCTTATAATTAAACCATAAATGTTCAAACTCAGGGCTGTTAATCACATAAGCAAAGTTAGCCATGATAATCATCCACTCACGCGCATAAACAGGCGTTATTTTCTCCCAATGACCATCTGCTCGAGAATATTTACCAAAACTTAAACTCCACTTCATACGGAAATCAGTGATCTTTTTAACAAATTCATCAGTTTCAGATGTTAAACGAATATCAAGTAAGTCACTTGGTAGATAACTAACATCACCAATACCATAGAAAGAAACGGATTGAGTTCCATCAGAAGTAGGATAAGCATAATTATCAACTACTTTTTGTTCTATCGTATATTGGTTAAAAGCAGGTAATTGATCGACAGAACCCAATGTTAACCAAGTATCACTGCCTTTAAACTGCGCTTCAACATTAAGATTTGATGTTTCTTGAGCGGCATAACTTGTCAGTGCCAAATGGGTCTTATCTTGTTTACCTGATAGTAAACGATTAATTCGTACGGAGTGATTTTCAGTGAGGCTTTCCCAACTCTCTCCATCAAATAATAATGGCGTTCTAACGACATTTTCAGCCATAAGATCAATAGCTGTCGGCGTTTCGCCAACAGTATTCGACAAGTGCATTTTTATTAATTCAATATCAGCCAATAATATTGTATTACCTTGTAGCATTGCTAATGTTTGATCTTCTGCTGCTAAATCAAAAGATGCTGTTAACGTCTTTTCTTTATTTTCAATTTGATCAAAATACTTAACCATGTTTTGATCTGCTACTGCGATATTTTCAGCATCATTAAAATGTAATTTACCCTTTGAATATACATTTAATTGACCATTTTTATCTGCTGTATAAACATCACCATTCTTTGTTTCATAAACATTACGTTTGAAATATGTTGTATATTTTGGTTCAACTAATTCAGTACTTTTTTCAAGATTCGCAATGTCATAAACATAAGTTGCTGTATTATCAAATGAAGCAATAAGTTCATTACCAACAACTTCTAATTTTATATTGCGTAATATATTATTACTTTCAGGCAGACTTAAAAATGCATGTTTTGACGCGCGCTTATGATTACTTTCCGTTGCATCACTTTGATTATAAACAGAAATTTTACCTGTAATATCTGCAACAAAAATATAATTATCATTTGCTGCAACAGCATAAGGATGCGTTAATGTCGTGTTGAATGTATTACCAGACCACGTACCGGTACCTAATGACATAATAATCTGATCGTCATTCTGTGTATCATAAATATCAACACGGTTTGACGATAATGACGCAACATATAAACGATTGTTATGCTCTGTAATATCACTGACTATACGGTATGTTTCCGCAACACCATTTTTAGTAAACCCTGTAATTGGCGTTAATGGTTGCTGAGTTTTCAAATCAAAACGATCAATACGAGAAAATGTACTGTTTGTATTACCGACATACACTTTATCATTAATCACTGCGATCGATTCAGGCGCAAAGTCGCGGGCTTGTTGATAACCAAAACTAGAGAAGTCGAGTTTTTTTGCCGAGCCTAAAAATTGGGTAATAGATAATTTCTCATTATCTTCAATAGCACATGATGCCGTTTCAATAACAAGGTGACTATCCCCGACTGGCGTGGCAATTAGATTATTAGGTGAATATTCAATTAAACAGCCATTACCATAATCATAATTACCAAATATTTTATTAACCATCACGATACCAAGATCGTACCAAGTCAATTCCCAGTCTGATCCTATAAAGTCAAACACATTTCTAAAACGCGTTTCATCAGTAAAAGTAGGTGTAGGAAAATCAAACTGAATATAATTATCATCATTAAGACGATAATTTATACCGTTAATGCTGATATTACGCTGACCATCAATAATAACTATATTATTTTCATCTTGAGCTAATAACCGAATTTGTTCTATTTTATCATTAACTTTATTATAAATAGTTTGAGATTCAGATTTAATATATTCATCAGAAGTAATATAGTTAGATGCAGATACGTTAATACTGAATAATGCTGCTGCAATCGATAGTACAATCACTTTTTTTTTCATACGCCTAGCCTCCATGTAATATTTGGCCAGTATGCATGTTGTTTTTTACTTTACAATATGATTTTTCTTCTTTATTTAAAATAGCCCTTTTTGATATATATATTTTATAATTAATTCTTTAAAAGAATATATAAATAACAACAAATGACCATAAGGAATTACTCACGCTAGACCTATATGATAAATTTATTTAATCAATAAGATAAAAATATAGGTTTTATATGTATCATTAATATTCCTACCTGCAATAAAAATTAATTTATTACATAATATTTAAAGGGAAAATAATGACTATTAAATATGGGTATGGGTATGGGTATGGGTATGGGTATGGGTATATTACAGCATGTTTTATAAAAAAATTGCCAGTAACTATTACATATACTGGCAATTATAATATATTAACCAACCAAATTCATTGGACGTAGTTTCACATATTCAAACAATTTGTATTCTTCAGCTGTTGTTAAAAAATTCTGAAAATGTGTACTTGCTAAATGCTCATCAAGGTGCGCTTGAGAAAGCCACACTTCTTGCATTACAAATAAACCCTCTACGTTTTGATCAGCAAATAACTGATAACTCTCACAGCCTTTCTCTAAATGTGTCGGTGCAATCAGCGATTCTAATAGTGCTTGTGCTTTTTCAAGACAATTAGGATTTGCTTTGATTTCTGCTAATAAATAAATCATGGGTTAACACTCCGTAAAAATTTTCGTATCAGACCAACGTGATTTTGGCACGTTAGCATTAAAATCATCAGCACTATGATAGCCAACAGGCACTATCACCAAACTGGTAAAACCTTGTGCGCTTAGATTAAATTCTTTATCTAAAACATCACGATCAAAACCTTCAATCGGCACGGCGTCAATGCCCATGGCTGCAACACCTAATAATAGTGAACCAATATTCAAGTACACTTGTTTTTGCATCCATTGATCTGCATCGCCTAGGGTTTTTCGATGTAAATCAACAAAGAAGTTACGTCCATCAACCATACGTTGTTTTGATTGTTCATTAGAAAAACGACCATCTTGCTGTTCAGACGCTAATAAGTCATTTAGATAGTCATCATTAATGGTTGTTTTTGAGCAAAAAACTAACACATGTGATGCATCTATTATTTTTGGCTTATTGAAGACATAAGGGCCTTCAGCCGATTTTGCTATACGCTGCTTGGCATCATCCGTTGCAGCAACGATAACATGCCAAGGTTGTGAATTCACACTAGAAGCACTTAGTCGAATCAACGCTTTAATTTGTTGTAATTGATCATCAGTTAGCTTACGAGAAGGATCAAAAACTTTGGTTGAATAGCGTTTGTTGGCAGCATCAACAATACTCATATTATTTTCCTAGTGCGGTATATTCGTTAAGTAGACACCATACTCTTTCATGATAAAAAGGAAAACCTATCTAACCACTCGATTTTCCAAACTCATATTGAATATCGAATAACACTCCGTCACACATCAATTAACTTAATGCTTGCTCATCATTGATCATCTTAAATCCAGCTTGACGCCCTAATTCATAGCCTGCATTTAGCTTATTTACATCGCGCGTTAACCGCTTAATCAAAAAATCTTTATTCGGTACAATCGCGGTAATACGACAATCAGCTGGAGGATTACGAATAAAATATAATGCCTTGTTATAGCGCGATTCTTTGGTGAGAAACTCTTGACCAAATACAGGGGTTGTTTTGAATATCTTACGCGTTAACCAAGGAACTTGATGACTATGGACAAAATTAGCCTGTGCATGGGATAAAATAACCGTAATATCACGCGCGCCACGACGATAAGCTTCAATAACAGGAATAGGATCAGCGATACCACCATCACTCATGGCAATACCATCCACTTTAGGGAAATTACGGTAAACAATGGGTAAAGCACATGTTGCTGTCATCAAACTTTGTAAGTTATCACGCTTCACTTCAATATAGTCAGCATCACCCGTAACGATATTTGTCGTTGTGGCAAATAGAGGGATCCCTTGGCTTTCATATTTATCAATTTCTAATGGTAAGTTATTAATACTTTCAGACCATAGCCAATCAATATCTATAAGATTGCCGCCTTTAGCAAAACGAAAATAATTAATAAATGACTTACTACGTGCATACTCTGTAATTACTTGATAATTGCGCTTATGGTTTTTACATAAGTAACCCATTAGCACCATTGATCCAGCAGACACACCAATCGTAAAATCAAATGGATTATAATTTTTTTCAAGAAAAGCATCTAAAACACCCGTGGCAAAAATACCACGCATCGCTCCACCTTCAACAACTAAAGCACGCTTAGGTGTATCATTCATAAACATTATCCTTATAAGTCATGAACCAATTACTATTTAATTGCATATAGAATTAGAATATCAATATAAGACTAATATTACTGCACACAACAACAGAAAAGCCCACTTTATATTGCATATTTAATTTTAATGATCATATTCCGAGTAAAAATCACAACGGTATATCTTATAAATACATCAGTTATTTCAACCTATAAAAACAAAGTACAGCAACATTTAACAATAAAAATCAATCAGTTATACTGATCGCATTAATAAAGCAAGCTCCAATGCATTGCTGACAAAGCGTACATTTTTCAGCATCAATACTAGGTTTCTTATCTACTTGCCAAAGTATTGCTTGTTCAGAACAAATATCAATACAACTTTCACAATAACCATAAAGATTATCGCACGTATTGCTAATAACCAATTGAGGTTTATTCACTGGTGGTCGTGCAAATTGAGTAAATAATTGACGCCGACTATATTGCTTTGATTCACGCATTAAAATAGAGCTTACTCGGTATAATTTCAGCATTAAACTCTTGCGCAAGAGCCATAATAAATGCTTGACCTAACTCAGCTAATTCCCTGTAAGCGCCAACAGGTGCGGCTTGTTGAAGTAAGGTCAAATAATGTGGAGCCCAAGGTAATAAATGTATTGATAACAACTCAGTGACAGCATCAAATTTATTATCTTCAATTAAACTGGCGATCACCATTAACATCAACCCAAATTGATCTTCAGGTTCATTATGATTAACTTCAAACTTAATGCCGTATTGCTGTAAAAATTGTCGAAAATGAAGCGTTGAATCACCAAAAACTACCGATTCTTTATCTAAATACACCGATCCCCACGGTGGTGCTTTCATCTCTCCTACCCCCGTGAATAATTCATCATGCCACACAGATAAAGTATGGGGATCCGTTGCCGAAATTGCTGCTGTCGTGGTGTCGAACTGAGTAAAACCCGAGTGGTCCAGTTTTAATATTGCATTAATACCTACCGTTTCATATTGGCTTGGATGGTAATAAAACAACCCTCCAATAACTCGACTCAATATTTTTATATTTTCCATATCTCTACAAATGAACATCATTTCTCATAGTCTATTAATTTATACCATTAACCCAATAATGCTTTGAAACTATCTTACATATATTGACGTAAAACAATAAATGATAATTTTATCAAGGCATACTTTTGTCCCTCATAAAACAAAAAAGCAATATCTTAAGGATGTAATGTGACAGATTTAAAAAAGCCACTTAGCGTCAGTCGTCGTAGCGTGCTAAAAAGTGGTTATTTATTAGCAGCCGCAGCTGGAGGAATGTCCCTACCATTCACCAGCGTTAAAGCGATTGCTAAAGAAACCCCAACAAAGCCCGATGAGAAAATCGTTTGGTCATCATGTACGGTGAACTGTGGTTCTCGCTGTCCTTTACGTATGCATGTCGTTGATGGTGAGATAAAATATGTTGAAACGGATAACACAGGTGATGATGTTTTCAACCATTCTCACCAAGTCCGTGCCTGTCTACGTGGCCGTTCAATGCGTCGTCGTATCTACAATCCTGATCGCCTTAAATACCCATTAAAACGTATCGGTAAACGTGGTGAAGGTAAGTTTCAACGTATTAGTTGGGATGAAGCATTCGATATTATTGGCAATAGCTTAAAGCACACCATCAAAGAATATGGTAATGATGCGGTTTATCTTAACTACGGTACAGGCACACTTGGTGGCACTGTGACGAAAAGTTGGGATCCATCTAGCACGCTAATTGCACGAATGATGAACCTTTGTGGTGGTTACCTAAACCATTATGGTGACTACTCAGCTGCCAATATTGAGCGTATGAGTGACTTCTTCTACGGCTCATTTATTGATAACAATAGTATTGATGATGTTCAAAACGCTGATTTGTGCATTATGTTTGGTAATAATCCAGCAGAAACACGCATGTCTGGCGGCGGTCAAGTTCACAGTTTTGTTGATGGTCAAAAAATCCATCACACTCGCACAATTTGCATTGACCCCCGTTATACAGATACCGCTGGCGGCCGTGAAGATCAATGGATTCCAATTAAGCATGGTACAGATGCCGCATTATGTGCCGCTATCGCCCATGTATTAATCATTGAAAATAAAGTCGATCAAACTTTCCTTGATAAATATTGTGTTGGTTATGATGCTAAAACATTACCAGCATCAGCGCCTAAAAATGGCAGTTACAAAGATTATATTATCGGCAATGGCGATGATAAAACACCAAAGACACCTCAATGGGCTGCCCCTATTACAGGTATTCCTGCTGACATTATCATTAAATTAGCGCGTGAAATTGGTAACTCAAACCGCACTTACATTACCCAAGGTTGGGGATTACAACGTTCAGCTAATGGTGAACAAGCTTGTAAAGCGATCATGATGTTGTCACTTCTACGTGGTCAGGTGGGCCTTCAAGGTGGTGGTACCGGTGCACGAGAAGGTAATCATAGCTACCCATTTGTACGTTTCCCTAAAGTAGCAAACCCAATAAAAGCGTCAATTCCGATGTTCTTATGGACTGATGCTATTTTCCGTGCTCATGAAATGACCGATAAAACAGATGGTCTATTAGGCGCAGAAAAACTCAATAATCCAATTAAATTCATCTGGAATTATGCTGGTAACTGTTTGATAAACCAGCATTCAGACATCAACCGTACTCATGATATTCTACAAGATGAAAAAGCTTGTGAGATGATCGTTGTTATCGATAACCACATGACATCATCCGCTAAATATGCAGATATTGTTCTGCCTGACTGTACTACATCAGAACAATCAGACTTCTGTATGGACGGTGCTGCGGCATCTATGCCTTATTTCATCTTCGCTAGCCAAGCCATTAAACCCCGTTTTGAATGTAAGCCAATCTACGACATTATGTCTGGTGTGGCTAAGCGTATGGGTGTTGAAAAAGCCTTTACCGAAGGACGTACTCAAGAGCAATGGTTACAGTGGATGTATGCTGAAACTGTTAAGCAAAATAATGACGCAAATTTACCTGATTACGACACAATGCGTAAACAAGGGATCTATAAGAAACAATTTGATCGTCCGTATGTGCCTTATGAAGACTTCCGTGCTGATCCTATTGCGAATCCACTCTCAACACCATCAGGGAAAATTGAAATCTATTCCGAGCAGCTAGCGGTTATCGCAAAAGAATGGACCCTAGGTGACGATGAGAAAATTACACCGATCGCTGAATATCACTCAACGTTTAATGGTTGGGATTCAAAAGATCGTGAGCAATTCCCACTGCAATTAACCGGATTCCACTACAAAGCTCGTGCCCATTCAACTTACGCTAACGTTGATATTTTAAAGACCGCTGCACCACAAGAGTTATGGATGAACCCTATTGATGCGACGGCTCGTGGCATTAAAAATGGTGATCTCGTTAGTGTGCGCAGTAAACAAGGTGAAATGAATGTTCGCGTAAAAGTGACGCCTCGTATCATGCCCCATGTTACCGCTCTTGGCGAAGGCGCTTGGTATTCACCGAATAGTAAAGGTGTCGATCAGGCTGGTTCAATTAATGTATTAACCACCAGCCGTCCAAGCCCGTTGGCGAAATCTAATCCATCTCACACCAACCTTGTTGAAGTGAAACTTGTGAAAAGCATGGGAGTTGCGTAATGACACCGAAAAAACAATACGGCTTTTACATCGATTCAAGTAAATGTACTGGCTGCAAAACGTGTCAATTATCATGTAAAGATAATAAAGATTTAGGGATTGATCGTAACTTTCGTCGAATCTATGAATACGTAGGCGGTAACTGGACAGAAAATCATGGCGTATTCCGTCAAGATGTCTTCTCTTACTACCTTTCAATTTCATGTAATCACTGTGATGATCCTGCTTGTACAAAAGTATGTCCATCAGGTGCGATGCATAAACGTGAAGAAGATGGCTTAGTTGTCGTTAATGAAGATGTTTGTATTGGCTGTAAATATTGCCATATGGCGTGCCCTTATGGTGCACCGCAATATAGCGAAGAAAAAGGCCATATGACCAAGTGTGATGGTTGTTTTGAACGCGTCGCAGAAGGCTTAATGCCTATCTGTGTCGATAGTTGTCCATTACGCGCAATTGAATTTGGCGAGATCAGTGAATTACGTAAAAAATACGGCACTAACGCTAATTGTGCACCATTACCTGATTCAAATATTACCCATCCAAACTTAATCATTAAGCTAAATCCAAATGGTAAGCCCGTTAATGATACCAGTGGATTTCTACAAAACCCTCGGGAGGTAAAATAATGTTATATCCTGAATTACCTTTAGTCGTGTTTACTGTTCTGGCACAAACCGCTGTTGGTGGCTATATCACTATGGCTGGCCGTTTATCTCAAATGGACTCAATAGCAAAGCAGCGTCAACCGCTTGTGCTTAGTATGTTTATTTTATGGGCATTTATGGCAATAGGTTTTGCTGCATCAACCATGCACCTTGGTAGTCCTTTACGTGCATTTAATGCGTTAAACCGTGTCGGTTATTCCGGTTTATCTAACGAGATCCTAACCGGTAGCTTGTTCTTTGCTTTAGGCGGCATTTATTGGCTTGCTGAACTGTTTAAAATTGCAAATGCGCATCTATTAAAAATCGCCCGTCTGGTTGTCAGTATTGCTGGCGTTATTTTTATGGCGGCGATGATCAAAGTCTATCTGATCAATACGGTTCCGGTGTGGGATAGCAGTTTCACTTACGTCGAGTTTATTGGCACCGTATTAATGTCCGGTGTGTTACTCGGTTACGTGCTATTGAACCTAACGGGGGCAACAACCCCAACATTAAACGCTAAATTAGCTACATTTGGTGTCGTTATTATTTCACTTCATCTTGTGATAACAGCTTGGCAATTAGTGAATATCGCTGAAATAACAACATCAATTCAGACGGGTGCTGAACATTTAGCTATTTATTCAGGGTCAATTATTACCCGTTTACTGTTGCTTGTTATTGCGGGTGGCTTATGGTTATTCTCTGCATTTAAATCATCACAGACAACATCGGTTACAGCCTTAAGTGGCCTTGCTTTTGTGATTATGTTTGCAGCAGAAATCATCGGACGCGGGGTGTTTTACGGCTTACACTTCACCGTTGGGCTATTATAATTTAATCGATTATATCAGGTCTAAAACACCTAAATAAAAACAACGCCATATTGTCTCATCTTTTGTTATATAGATAAGACATATGGCGTTTTTTAGTTAATCTTTTTGACGACCGTAAACTTTAACGCCAGCACGCGTACCGTCAGAATTACCGTACACTTCTAGTTTCTTCACACAACGCTTGTATGAAAATTTACGCCAGCTCGTTTCTTGATTTTTCTTCAGATCACGATAAAAAGAAATATTACGCGTTTCACCATTTCTAAACGTTACTTTAATGCGCTCAAGGTGTAAGTTTCGTTCTGCTTTCACTTTTATCGCGTTGGTATTACGGCACACGACTAATGGAATTTTTGCACCATGCTCGCCATGTTTAAGTAAAATAGTACGACCAAGTGTAATCTGGTCATAAGCCTGCGCAGCTGACATGTTGCCAAAAAAACTTAAAGTAACGAATAAATAAGGAACCGCTTTTTTTATATTCATGATCTAATTAAATAAAGGAACGAGAAATGGCCGCTATCGTAGCGTAAATTCACAAAAAAACGAGTCAACAATCATAAATAAAATAAAGCAACGATCACACATTGCTATTATCAATATTCAATAATGCGTCAATATCAACAATAAAAAATAACCACTATGCATTTTCATCATTAATTGACCATATAGAAAACAATAACTTCACTTATTTAACAAATTAAACGTATTTTAGTTTATAAAAAAACGATGAGTCATGTGATAACTCATCGCTATTATTAGCCTATTTTAAAGCTGTTGTTTTGTTATTTAAATATGATTTAACAACTCGAAAACTCGCCGCAAAAGTAAGCCCTGCGGTAATAAGTGGAAAGACAAACATCAACGGTTTTAACGTTGTCATTATAGCCATAGCTGGCTCTGTTGTCGGTTGATAAAGTGGAACGTAGTAGATAATGCTATAACTTAAACATAATGTTATGACTAAAAAAACAGTTGCAACAATCACACCAAATACCCATGATTTATCCGTTAATTGAGCAAACATGGCTCCATAACGCTCAGCACTTAATTTACTTATCCCTGCCAATTTGATCATCCTTGTAAAATTAGTTAGTTTCGGTATAACGTAACAATGTTTTGAGATTTTAACTCACCATATCACCATTAATTAATGTTACCAATCCAATTACAATCGATTTATATATTAAACAAAAACGACACTGTGATTAATCCCATAAAATCACACTCTTCTTGATTAATGACTCAACCACAAAGAAGACTAATAAAGAGTATGTAGCAGTGATTTAACATTCTCATTATGTGTCAATCATCATTCGTTAGTTCCTTTAACCAAAATAATAATCCCGCAATACATAAGCACAAAATGATCGGCACAACTAACGCGTAACTTAATGATACTACCATTAACTCACTACCTACAATTGCACCAATAAAAATGGACAGCCATAAACTAATTTGTTTAATAAAAACTTTTTTATCGCCTTGGCCTAATAACAACATTGCTAACTCTCGTCCTGTATTAGCGAGAAAAGCCGTCGCAAACGTTAATGGCATCGCCTTATTAATCGTAATTCTTAATGCAATATTTTGTAATCCCATCGCAAATGCCAGCACAAAGTTAGTTGCCATCGGTATGGTAATCTGTTCAATAAAAATAGCGCTGCATAATAATATAGATACCGCACTCATCACCAACCAGCGATAATTTTTCCTTTGTAATACAGCAATCATTTCACCAACAGTGATTCCTGTGACAAACAGCAAGATCACACCAATATAAGGCAACGATTGATGATATTGATGACTGGAAAGTAACATCGCCACGTGCGTTGTATTACCACTCATAAAAGAGACAAATAAACCGTTTTTAAGATGTATAAAGCCAATTGCATCAACAATACCGGCGACAAACAACAACATAAAAGGCATCGCTGCTAGAACAGCAGACTTAATGACGGATAGATTCAATGGCTTATAACATTAGCAATGATAACAATGTGTTAAGTATTACATTAATTTTGAAAATTTAACATACTATTAAATCGCAATCTAACACAGTAAGAATCGTCAGTTGTTCATCCATCACTATTTTATTCATCCGAAAATAAAAACCATCCAGAAATTAACTCATTTGAAAACATGTATATTTCATATTAAAGATTAAGCACTCAACATCAACCTAATTAATAATCACACAGCATATTTGATTAAATATACGCCACATAAAAGATAGAAATACAGCCAAAAAATTATAAAAACAGGTATATTTGCTATTTTTTTGTGATTTTTTAACATAAATTGAAACTTTTTCCGAAACTAACCATCAAATCTACATTTGAAACAAAACTAAATTATTTAAGTAGTTAATTTATGGATTTTTTTATCCTGCTAGATCCAATTAAAAAAATAACTGGCGTAATGTTCCCTATTCTCATGTTTTTTATTGTAGGCATTGTTATATTAACACTTTCACGTCTCTTTTTATGTCTCTGGCAAAAAGAGCGAGTTTCTAATGCTCATGGTTGGAAGATAATTTTCAGCTCTGGGTTGAGAATGGATATTGTGAGTATGTGCTACTTGGTCATCGTACCTTGTCTTATCACACCGCTTGTCGTTGGCATCCCTTATTTAAATCAAATTTGGTTAACAATACTTTCATTATGGATCACTTGCGGGTTATGGCTGCTCGTTTATATGGAAGCAGCAACTCCTTTTTTCATTAAAGAATATGATGTACGTCCAAACCGTCTATTTGTCGAATATCTTATCTATCCAAAAGAAGTCATGAGCATGATGTGGAGTGGGTATAAACTTGAGTTAGCGCTTGGTTTAATCATTTCACTAACAACACTTTATTTTGGCTGGATTTTTTCAAATTACCTTATTCAAGACCTTAACGCTCCTAACTGGTATTGGCGTCCTGTTATCGCTCTGAGTACGGTGGCACTGTGTGTATTAGGTGCACGCTCAACATTAGGTCACCGCGCGATTAATCCATCGATGATTGCATTTTCACATGATAACCTAATGAATGATTTTCCATTAAATTCAACGTATTCAGTTCTGTATGCAATGAAACTAATGCGCAAAATAGTTGACTCATCCACTATTTATCCCCCAATGGAAAAAGAAGATATTATTCAGACTATGCAGGAAAATAGTCAATTACCCGCAGACGCTTTCAGTTATCAGCCACTACCAACACTTGCCTACCACAAAGCAAGTAATACAGGTAAACGCAAAAACATCGTTATTTTGCTACAAGAAAGTCTTGGGGCACGTTTTGTCGGCGGCCTAGGCGGTTTACCTCTCACGCCAAATCTTGATCAATTAATGCAAGAAAGTTGGAATCTCACTCGATTATATGCAACGGGAACACGTTCAATCCGAGGTATTGAAGCGGTTACTACTGGATTTTTCCCAACACCTGCAAATGCCGTTGTAAAATTACCTAAAAGCCAAAATAATTTTTATTCGATGGCTCAAACGCTTAAAAATGAAAATTACCATACTCAATTCATCTATGCTGGCGAAAGTCATTTTGACAATATGAAAGGCTTTATGCTGGGTAATGGCTTTGTTGATATTCAAGATTTGCCCACATTTCATAATCCAGAATTTATTGGATCATGGGGCGCGTGTGATGAAGATCTTTACACTAAAGCACACCAACAATTTAGTATGCTTTCTCAACAAGATAAGCCCTTTTTTAGCTTAGTCTTCACAACAACAAATCATTCACCTTATGATTACCCACAAGGTAAAATAGAACCTTATAATCAACCAGCAACCACGCGAGAAAATACCGTTAAATATTCAGATTACGCGCTGGGTAAATTTCTAGAGCAGGCTAAAAAATCAGATTATTGGGACGATACTATTTTTGTACTGGTCGCGGATCATGATTCGCGTGCTTATGGTGATCAAATAGTTCCAATAGACTGCTTCCATATTCCTGCCGTCATTTTTGGTGGTGGTATATCTGCATGTGAGGATAATCAATTAGCCAGTCAACTTGATTTACCGCCAACATTATTGTCAATGGCTGGTATTAGTGCTTATCACCCGATGATGGGAAATGATCTCAGCAAAGAAGTAGAACAACACAAACAAAGAGCCATCATGCAATACCACAATAACTTTGCGTGGCTAAATAGAGATAATCATGCTGTCGTCTTTCAGCCAAACAAAGACGTAATGACTTTTCACTATGAACCGACAACTCATGCATTAATACCCACTAAATTACCCAACAGCGAAGTAAAAACAGCAAATGCATTCGCGTTATGGGGTAGCTTGTCTTATAAACAAGATTTCTATCAATGGGATAAAATAACGACGGCACAAGCTAACAATATTCAGGATTAATCTTCTCGCCTCTTAGTTTCTAATTGATAGAAATTAAGAGGCTTTTTTTGCCGAAAAAGAGCACAAAAAAAGCACAAAGGCAAGAGCACAAAGGACAGCCATGTCTTTTTAAAATCACAGCTCAACTGCTTAAATAAAAGACATTCATTGTCAAATTGAGGAGCAAATTGAGGACAGCCATATATTTCTAACATAAAAACCACTACACACTGAGACAATAACAACCACATACCATTTACTTCGGTTTTGAATGTGAAAAAACCAGTCTCACAACAATAAAACATCTTCTTTCCTGTTTAACAAGATCGCCAAATTCCACAATAAACGGTTATTGCGGTGATAGGCCTCTGCAATCACAAAAAGAAATTTAGTGAGGGTGTAATCTTTGACTAGCGACCTTACCTTTACACCAACGACCACCAAAATGCTGTTGAAACGAACACATTCGCGACCATTTACCACTCACATTAGTATAGTGCTCCATAAAGTCATTACTATTATCTAACCACGCTTCTGCATTAACCCCAATTTGTTGTAACAGTTTAGGTTGAGTGGCAGGAATAAAGCCTTTTTTATCATCGCGAATACTACGTCCACTCCAATCAATCAGCTCTAAATAATCAGCAAAATCAAACTGAATCCCCGCCTGTTTATCCTGATGCTCAGCGCCAACAAAAGGCAATAATCCAATTTTAGGTAGTTTAATTGATGATGAATTTAAGGTTGATTTTTTTGCTATAGACGTTTGATGGCATTCTGCTATTCGTTGCTGAATTGAAGTAAAATCAGAGTCGTGCAACGATGTTGTAAGTCCGGCTCTAATCGGATTTAAATCAACGTACATCATACAAGAGAGTAATGCTTGTTCATCTAACAACGCTTGAGATTTAAAACGCCCTTCCCAAAAAGCACCAGTACAATCATCTTCTTTGTTGGCTTTTCGCGCAATTTCTTCATTTAAACACCGCATAAACCAGCTAATACTGCCTAATCGTGACTGCCATTCTGCAACCAATGTTGATAACGCTTGTTTCTTATCTGCACCAACATCACCATTATTAACAAAATCTACCGCAATAGGATGACCATTAAATAACTGTAACCAACGCGAAATGACCTCTTGAGGTGATAGCGCCTGTTGTTGCTGTATATCGATCTTTAAGACTAAATGATAATGATTATTCATGACGGCATAAGCGCAAACATCAATACAAAACACCTCAGACAATTGCTTGATTTTATTCACGATCCAACCACGTCGATGTTGGTAATTTTTACCACTATACGGATCATCACCACACAAATAAGCCCGCCGAACACAGCGATTAATAATATGATAATACGGAGTAATTTGAGGTTCGATCAATTTACGTCTTGAGACTGTCATTTCTTCCACCATAAGCAATACGAGGCTTAAGTGTAGTAGCTTATCGAAAGTCTGCAATGTTTTGGCTGTCCCGTGTAATGCCCCGTATTTCCTTTATGGCTGTCCCAATTCTTCCAATTCTTTTGAAGACGTTTTAGATAGTCATCTTATTTCTTTTCAATTAACGTTCACCCACGTATATTTATTCCACTTTTTTTACCATGCTGTCACTCGATTCAGATCAACACCTCAAAGCATAAAGGAGTATGCAATGCATCAAACAATAACATCATTACTTATCATTGATCCTCAATACGACTTTTATGATGTACCATTAAATGAGCAACTCACTTTAGGTGCACCACCAAATACGATTTCTCCCTCTCTTCCTGTTCCTCATTCATGGGAAGATGCTCAACGACTTGCTACATTTATTAATAATCAACAAAATAAAATCAACAATATCGTTGTAACCCTTGATAGCCACCATGAATACGATATTGCTCACACGATTTATTGGCAGAATAAATATGGTCAACATCCTGCGCCGTTTACGCTTATTAGCCATCAGAATATTGTTGATGGCTTATGGCAACCGACCAATTTAGAGCACCTTGGTCACGTACTTGAATATACTCAGTTCCTTGAGCAAACAGGTAAATACAGCCTGATTATTTGGCCAACACACTGTATTATCAATTCAATAGGACATACGATTGTTGCCCCAATTCAAACCGCTATTGATGCTTGGGAAAAACAAACAGCCCTTTCACGCTACACCATCTCTAAAGGTGAAAACCCACATACTGAGCACTATGGTGGTTGTGAAGCTGAATACCCACTGCACAATGATATAAAGACTCAGTTTGATCCCCAATTAACGGCATTAGTCATACAGAGCGATCGCGTCTTTATCTCAGGACAGGCCCTATCTCACTGCGTCGCAAGCACTGTTGAACAAATGGTCGATAAACTACCACTTACTGACATTCATAAATTAACCCTCCTTATTGATACCACCAGCCCTGTCGCAGGCTTTGAACAACAAGCAAAAGTCTTTATTGAAAAGATGGAGATTTTAGGTATCAACATTGCTAACACAACGGATATTATGGCGGGTTAACCATAGTAACGTTACTATGGTTAAATATTCGATAAAAAATCCGAGAATATGAACATTCTCGGATTTTTAGATAGACTAATTAGAACGACTTAATCGTAATACTCTGGTTTGATTACAGAGTTAACCTTTTACACCACCAGAAGTTAATCCACCAACAAGGAATTTCTGCGAGAGTAAAAATACAATCGTAATAGGTAATGCCGAAAGTACCGCTGCGGCCGCAAAATCACCCCATAAGTAGTTTTGAGGATATAAGTATTGCTGCATACCAACCGCCAAGGTGTAATTATTCACATCTGATAGTAATGTTGACGCAACAGGTACTTCTGTTACAACACCAATAAACGAAAGAATAAAGACAACCGCGAGAATTGGTACTGATAATGGTAATAATACTAATCTAAATGCTTGCCATGGTGTCGCACCATCTAATGCTGCCGCTTCTTCTAATGAACGATCAATAGTTTCAAAGTAACCTTTAATCGTCCAAACATGTAAAGCAATACCGCCTAAATATGCAAATATTAATCCACCATGTGTATTTAAACCAAGGAATGGAATGTATTGTCCTAATCGATCAAACAATGCATACAACGCCACCAATGCCAATACTGCTGGGAACATTTGGAAGACCATCATTCCCTTTAAAATGTTTTCTTTACCTTTAAAACGTAATCGAGCAAAGGCATAAGCACTGGTTGTCGACATTGCAACAATTAACACAGATGTTATCGTTGCAACCTTAATCGTATTCCATAACCATAATAATACTGGAAATGGAGGTGGCGTTACCGAGCCATCAGCATTCTCAACCGCAAAGCCTAATGCTAATTTCCAATGATCTAATGTTGGATTACTGGGAATTAATTCACCCCCAGAAAAATTACCTTCACGAAACGAGATTGCAATAATCATCAATAACGGAAAAATAGTAATTGCCAAAAAAAGCCATAACACTGCATGTGTTGCCCATAACCGATATTTTAATGATTTAGGTTGAACTATTGCCATGACCGACTCCTTAGTCCTGTGATAACTTAGTGAATTTCAAATTCAGTAATGCCATACCCGCTACCATTACGAAAATAATTGTTGCAATTGCACTAGCCAAACCAAAATCTTGACCACCACCACCTTCAAAAGCAATACGATACGTATAACTTACTAATAAATCAGTATAACCAGCAGGTTCTGAGGTATTAATCATATTTGGACCACCACCAGTTAATAACTGAATCATTACAAAGTTATTAAAGTTAAAAGCAAATGCTGCAATTAATAATGGTGTTAACGGCTTAATCATTGATGGTACAGTAATCTTCATAAAATTCTGAATAGGACCAGCCCCATCAATGGCTGAAGCTTCATATAAATCATCAGGTATTGATTTTAATAAACCCATACATAAAATCATCATATAAGGAAAACCTAACCAGGTATTAACAATAACAACCATCATCCGTGATAATACGGGGTCAGAAAACCATGCTGGTTTAATTCCAAAAATAGAACTTAGCAGCATATTTATCTCACCAAAACTTTGATTAAATAAACCTTTAAATATTAATATAGAAATAAACGAAGGCACAGCATAAGGTAATATCAATAATATACGGTAAAAACCACTTCCTTTTAATGGTTCCCATTGTACGATACATGCTAAGACCATTCCTAAAATAAGCGTTAAAAAAACAGCAAGAAATGCAAATACAATCGTCCAAATAAAGATTCCAATGAATGGTTCTTTAATACCATCATCTTGAATTACACGTTTAAAGTTATCGATACCAACATCAACGACAAATCCGGGAGAAATTGACTCACCAATGAAGTTTCCTTTACTATCAACTGGTTGATAAAAACCCGTTTCCATATTTGGTTTATAAAACTGATCGGTTTGATTATTCAGTAATGTAACGTTATCAGGTTGCTTGGTAAATAATGGATAATCAGAAGCAAATTTTCGTAACCCGCTCATTCGAATATCTTTACCATTAGGTAGCTCTAACCTTAATTTAGATATTTGATTTCTATTTTTAACAATATCTTTAATCGGTAATTTTTTACCAAAAGCTTGAGCAATTGCGTCTAATTTAATAGCAACCGGATGAGATTCATCATAATTTTTTATCGGGGTTGTATTACCAAAAGCTTCGGCTACTGGTTTTAATTTTACCGATTTATTATTAAAATCAATTAATCCTGTAGATAATAATTTACCATCATCATTAATAATAATTTGATAACCATTATCCGCTTTATATAAATTGAATTTATAATTTTTCCCTGATTGAAATGTTCGCTGCTCTAATATTGACTGCGTTCGTTCCAATGTTAATTGGTTGGTTGCACTATAATTAGTAAACGCCAAACTTACGGTATATAACAATGGAAATATAATAAATACAATCATCCCTGCAATACCTGGATAGATATAACGCTGAGCATATGTTTTACTACTACCAAAAATATAAATTGCTAATGCAGTAAGTACTACAGTTAATAATGCAAAAGCGATTTCACCTTGTGCATACATTAAAATTGTTGCGTAACCATTTACTAAGGCAATCAAACATAAAATAAACCACTTAATTTCTTTTTTATATTTAAATGTTTTATTTTTTGATTCAAATAGCTCAATATCTTGAACCGATTCCATATCAATATCCTGCATTCAGATAAAATATAGGGGAATCACTTCCCCTAAAAAAGAAATTACTTAAGCATCTGTTTCGCACCAGCGTCTAAAGCTTCTTTAATACTCTGGCGACCATCAACAACATTTTGAATCGCATTACCTTCGGCATACCAGAAAGCAGTCATTTGAGGAATATTAGGCATAATGTCGCCTTGCTCTGCATTCTTCATGGTAGCGGCAATACGGCTATCTTTACCAATTTTTGCTTGATACGATTTTAGCGCAACAGCACCAAGTGGTTTATCATGATCAACTTTGGCTAAACCTGCATCGGTTAATAGGTAATTTTCAAGAAATTCAATCGCTAAATCTTTATTTGGCGACGCGGTACTAATACCTGCGGTTAATACACCAACAAAAGATTTTGAAGGATGACCATTAAACATGGGTAATATTGCTACGCCATAATCAATACCTGATTTATCAATGTTACTCCATGACCAGGGCCCATTGATTGTCATCGCGACATTACCTTTATTAAATTCAGCTTCTGAAATGCTATAATCCATATCAGGTGATATTACTTTTTGATCAACTAATGACTTAATAAAAGCCATACTGCGTTGTGCGCCAGCATTATTGATACCAATATCTTTTGCATCATAACCATCAGACGTTTTCTTAAAAGCATAACCACCATCAGCAGATAAAAGAGGCCATGTAAAATACGGTTCACGTAAGTTCCACATGATTGCTTTTTTACCTTCTTTAGCTAATTTTTTATCAATAGCAGCTATTTCTTCCCACGTTTTAGGCGGATTTGGCACAAGATTTTTATTATAAATTAAAGAAAGAGATTCAACAGAAATTGGATAACCATAATATTTACCATTAGATTTTACTGCATCCCACGTAAAATCAGAAAACTGCTGTTTAAATTCAGCTGATGGCTTAATTTCTTGTAACAAACCAGATTGAGCGTAACCACCAAAACGATCATGAGCCCACATAACAATATCAGGACCATCACCAGATGCAGCAACTTGAGGGAATTTATCAGCAAGATTATCAGGAAATGCGACCGTTACTTTAACTCCGGTATCTTCTTCAAACTTCTTACCAACTTCAGCAAGACCATTATAACCTTTATCACCATTCACCCAAATTGTCAGTTGCCCTTCTTCAATAGCCGCTGAAACATGAAATGAACTTAACGCCGCAATAGTACATAAAGCAACTGTAGTGAGTACCTTAGTCATTATCTAACATCCTTCATTATTGTTATTGATCTTAATAACGTCACGCAAAGGTCATAACGTTTTTCTAAGCCTATTTTCTATAGTTAATGACAAAGATGCATCCTCCTACACTCTACGCCCCCGCTCACCTCTATTCGAAAATGTGATCTCAACCAAATTTGGACGTGAGCTATATCGCAAAAAAATATCAATATGTGATGACATGCACAGGTTAAAACCGTAAATAATCCGTTTTACTTCATTATTATTAAAACAGTCATCTTCATACTCCTCCCCTATCATCCCCCTTTATAAAGGCATAAGGAGGAGGATGTAATCAACACTCACTATCACGTAAACTCAATCGTATTAAAGCTAGCTTTTGTTTAAATAACAAAAATATTAGTCGGTTATAACCAATAGAGGAATAGGCACAATGACGAGTGTCACTTTACGAAATGTATGTAAAGCATATGGAGATAACTTAATTTCCAAGAACGTTGATCTAGAAATTAAAGATGGCGAATTTGTTGTCTTTGTTGGTCCGTCAGGTTGTGGTAAATCAACGTTACTACGCTGCATTGCTGGATTAGAAGATATTACATCTGGAGATTTATTTATTGGTGATAAACGAATGAATGATGTTCCACCAGCACAACGTGGTGTCGGTATGGTCTTTCAATCATACGCACTTTATCCACACTTAAATCTGTATGACAATATGTCATTCGGCTTAAAATTAGCGAAAACGAATAAAGATGAAATTAAACGTCGCGTATCTAAAGTCGCAGATATATTACAATTAACACCCTTACTTGATCGTAAACCTAAAGCACTGTCTGGTGGGCAACGTCAACGTGTCGCCATTGGCCGTACATTGGTCTCTCAACCTGCGATCTTCTTACTTGATGAACCCTTATCTAACCTTGATGCAGCCTTACGTGTACAAATGCGGATTGAAATCGCTAAATTACATAAACAACTGGGTTGCACCATGATTTATGTTACTCACGATCAAATTGAAGCAATGACAATGGCTGAAAAGATCGTCGTACTCGATGGCGGTTATGTCTCACAAGTTGGTAAACCATTAGAGTTATATCATTATCCTCAAAACCGTTTCGTGGCGAGTTTTATTGGCTCACCAAAAATGAATTTCATGAGCGTAACTGCGATTGAAGCAGAAAAAGATCAAGTTAAAGTAAAAATGGATAACGGCACTTCATTTTGGATCCCCGTTGATGGTACGACTGTTACTCCCAATACACGCATGTCATTAGGTATCCGTCCTGAGCACCTTATTCATTGTGAACATAGTGATATTTGTATTGAGGGTATAGTACAAGTTGTTGAAAAATTAGGTTATGAAACACAAGCTTACATTAGTCTAAATGATATTGATGCTGAATTTGTATCTCGACATAGTGACACTTTAGATATTAACGCTGGTGATAGTTTCCGAGTGGGTATTCCACCACACCGCTGTCACCTATTCCATGATGATGGTAAAGCATGTCGTCGTTTATACCAGGAAGTTGGATCTTAATTTTTCCTTAATACGATAAACTAAAAAACTCACTTCATCACACAATGAAGTGAGTTTTTTTATTATTGCGGTTTATGAATCTGTATTAATCGATGCGAGTCGTTCAACCTGTTGTTGTAACCAATGCTGTGTTTGTAGTGCTTGAGGCTTAATTTTTAAATCTGGTTGCGCAAATGAAAGATGACCAATTAATGCCTGATAGCTTGATTGAATGTGTTCTATTTTATATTCAACACCATCGATAAATAATTGTGCTAAATATGGATTAAATCTCAATTCCATCTTTTTGTTACTTATTGGTAATATTGCTTGATACTTCGATTTATCGTCAGCCGTAAGCTGTAATACTAAAGATAATTTATTCTGCTCTAGCATCGTTAATACATAACATTGTTCCCCTTTTACGTTACGTTTAAAATCAATCAATAAACGATTGTTAACTGCAACATCAACTTCTGCATGAAATTTATTCCATCCACTGGCTAAAGAAGGAGCAAGAGTAATAATACCTTCAATTAAATTAGGCTGATAACCTAAATAATCTTGAAAGCCATTTCTTGTAAACTCTGAAACAGACCACGCTTGAGCGTATGTTCCTGATAATGTTACGTTCTGATTATCACCAAGGAACGCATCAACATTTTCACTCATTGTGCCTCGATGGCCTTGATATAAAATTTGATCGACTAAATTTTTAGTTAATGAGTAAGCAAAATCGTCATAACCATATAATGTCAATGCCGTAACAGTAAAGCCTGCATTCCAGCCCCAAATAGTCCCATTATGGTAAGCGGCATCTTTATGATAGTGCGGTTGGTTATCATGATAAGGATGAAACTGCGGATCATTTTGTGATAATGAGGTTATTCCCCAAGGAAAAAGTAACTCAGAAACGGTATTCAATACAACATAAGCCCCTATTTCACGATCAATAAAATCTTGCTCATAAGGAACGGTTATTGTCATCAACTGATTTGGTCTAACCTTCATATCTTGTTGGCCATCTGCTTTTATACAATCCGCTAACTGATGAGATGCTGATGCCCAAAAAAGTGGCGTGAAATTCTGCTTTACTGCATCAGCTAATTGTTGATAATGCTGCTTACTGTCAACATCACCCGTAATATCAGCTAATTTTATCGCAACTTGCAGACTGGTATACCATAATGCTTGAATATCATTCGCACGATTACCACGGGCAGACCAAGGATAAAGACCGAATAACTTTGCATCCATCCATGTATCAGGATCGCGATGAGTCATTAAGCATTTATCATCTAAATAATATTTTTCGACGCCCGCGATATACGTTTGCACCACTGGATAAATTGTTATAGCAAAATCCCTATCACCACTATAACGAAGATAATCCCATATCTCTCTAATCATCCACGGTGTTCCATCCGTCGTATTATAAATCATGTCATCAAATGACGTTACACGATTAGGAATACGACCATAATGACAATGATTAGGATCGGTCATTTGCCATTGTGAAAAACGACTGATAATGTTTTTCGCTTCATCCATGAATCCGTTGACTAATGAAATACCAGACAGCGCGATAAAAGTGTCACGCCCCCAGCAATCTTTAAACCAAGGTAAACCTGCCCATATTCCATGACCATATTCTGTTGATACAAAAACCCTACCAGACAATTTTGACCACATTAATGCTCGGTTATATTCAAGATCTGACGTCCAAAGATAAGTATTTGTAAGCACATCATAAACCGCTTGTTTATGTTGGGTTGTGCCATCGTGGGCAAGCATACGATTAGCAGCAGATATAGCGTCAGCTTCACTATCAGCCAAAGTAATATAGACTGTTATTTGTGACTCTAAATATTGAGAGCTAATAACAGGCGTTACTTGTCGTCTATCAAATAAAGCGGTTTCAATTAACTCAGGGTATTGAGAATCATCAGGCTCTTCAAAAACAAAGGATTTATTAGTACATATAGCAATAAATTTTGGCATTATTTCTTGAGAATCATCAGGTGACACTCTATAAACGACGCCATGATTAAACGTCTTAACAACGGATTCAGACAACATAATATTTAACTGAGGGGCAATAGATAATATTGCTGGATATTCAGATTCAATAGATAAAGCGATACAATGTTGTTGAGATTGAGCGCCAGAAAACAGCATTAATGTATCATTACAATTATTATTAATTTCAGTATCGTAATAATGTGTAACACCGTAAGGAAAAATATCAGCATTTATATTTACTGTTTTATTATTTATTTTTTTATTGATAAATGAAGCAAATTCCCCGACTATCCACCCTTGTTTATGGTTATATTTCCCTCCGATAAATGAATGTGTATGACCTTCATAATATCCGTCAATATTATCACCAAAAACGAAAGGACAAGCTGTTTTGTTACTAATTGCAAGTTCTGAAAATAATACTTTTGAAGGTAATACCCATCGTCCTTTTTCTTTAATTTTTTTCTTATAAGCATTAATAGAAAAAGATTCTAAAATCAAGTCTCGAGATAATTTACTTATTATTTTATCGTTTAGCGAACACTTAACTTCAAGAGAAAGAATATTATCAATAACGGTTATTTCAAAACAGTAACAGGCAGGATTTTCAATATTCACTATAATATCATTACCAATACCTTTCGCTGATAATAAATGAATTGGCCTATCTAACTTACACTCAACCTCTTTTATAGTATCAGCAGTAAAACTGAATCCATCTGAACCGTTAAGATCTGATATTTTAAAACGATATTGTAATGGTGATAACATTAAAAATGCTTGATAAATGCCCTTATTTATCTTTTTAAACCGTGTATCATTACCCCAACCATTAAATGTTCCCTTTAAATAAAGATCGTTATTTAATAAAAAACTCATCTATTTATTCCCTATACAAAAACACTTCAAAAATAGAAATTCTTTGAAGTGTTTAATATTATTAATGTTGGCTTATATTATCGAATTTGTTTTTCCGTAGTATCTAATGCATCTTTATTATTTGAATGCGCCATCAAACATCCTTGTAATCCTTTGTATTTAAATCACAATACGTTATTGAACTAACTCAACAAACACCGTTTCAGCTGATGTAGAACCTGCACGTTTAGCTTCATTCAATAACTGCAACGCTTTTTTAATATTTTTATGTTTAATTGCACTGGTTATTTGTTGATTATAAAATGCTTCTGTTTCTGGCAGCATGGCACGATTTGAAACATCAACAGTAGAAACAGCAGCCGGTACTGGTACTGTTGTTACGGCTTTAGGCATGACAGACGAATCAGCAATTAATGTTTGCCCTTGTGGTACTAATACAGGGGATGATACTTGGTAGCTTTTTAATTGTGTTGGCTTAAAGGCTAAGCGTAATTGCCCCGTTAATGCATATTTTATTTCAGGATCGGTAACGATAGGACGCGGTAAACCTAATTCTTCAGCACGTACGCGTTCAGGATGTGGAATGGTTATCGATTCACCTCGATATTTTTCAGGCGAATACACGACCATATAAGGGGTATTCTTTGCTGTCATCGTAAAAGTACGTTGATATGCCGCACGCTGTAATAAATGTGATGATGTTAATGAAAACTTATTTAAGTCAATTATTTTCACTGGTTGAAAGTCTGCATTTAACAGCATAACTGTCGGAGCAAATACATGATCACCGCGAATAAAACTCTCTAATGTGACTTGCATTTGTTCAACATGACCGGGTAAAGAAAACCCTGCAAAATAGCTTTTCCCATCAGGAAATTGACCAATTTGTGATTGAGCATTAATCGCGACAGAAATGTCTGCACCTTGTAACGGTATCCACGAAAATTGAGAATAAGAGGTACAACAAGCGGCTTGATTAATCATTGGTGATATTGTATTTGTCGATACTGCATCGGTATTACTACAGCCCATAATACTCAATAGCGCCATAACCAAAACAGTACGTTTTTTTATAACTTTCATATTGTTATCTCCTTGTTATATATACAAAAGGCAGCAATTAAGCTGCCTTTAATAAACATATTGTCTTAGAACCAAATTTCAGCTTGAATACCAAACACAACTTGATCTTTTTTATTGGCGTCAGTAATACCGATAGCACCCGCAGCAGCCTCATCAGAAGTGCTAACCCACGTGATGTAAGGTTTAATTTGTGGACGTCCAAAGTAATCAGCATTAACAGTAAAGACAGGTGCAAGCTCTAAGCTATAGAAATTAGTGGCGTTATCTTCACGACCCCAATTATTGCCATTCACTTTTTCAATCGCATATGAACCCGTCATCTCAACACGGAAGTTATTATTTACTTTATAAGTAGGACGGAATGCCGCAATAAAGCGAGTCACTTTATCTTTACCATCAGAAGTTGCCCCCCAATTCATATCTTGTGGTGCCCAGTACGTTAATTCAGAGCCCATCTGCCAGCGATTATTAATATTTAACACACCGTATGATGTTGCAAACCAGGATTTAGAATCTTTCAGCCAATCACCACTCCATTGACCAAAGTTCACACCACGGTTAGACGCCATGCCATGACCGTAAGCCAATGCTGTTTGTGTCCAGCCATCTAAGCCGTAGTAATCACGGTTATAAGTTACCGCAAAACCATAACCATCTTTAGCTTGATCACCTGTCAGTTTCTCATCTGCGCGTTTCATGATTTTAGCGTCAAAATCAAAACTACCGCCTAATGCTTTTACATTGTAATAATACAAATCTAATGAATGTACGGTTGTGCGATCACCATCAGCAGGACGTGCCGGTTGAAAATCTGGATTTTCCCAGTTAATTCCATACCCAGCTTCTGGATCTGCAGAAACTAAAGCAATACCCATTTTATTTTCATTGGCTAACGTGGTTTCAAAACCAGCCCCCATACCTGATGATTGCTTCCAAAATTCACCCGTTAAAATGCCAGCAGCACGATTAAAATAACGACGACCAGCCCAGATCTCAGTACCTTCCCCTAAATAAGGTAAATTAGCTAAAGCAACGTAAGCTTCTTTAACTTCAAATTGAGCAACTGTATTGGTTTTTTCTGCACCAGGCGAACTGTAATAGTAAGAATCTCCGTTACCGTACTCAGCACGAACAACAAAATCACTCTTCACCCCATTTGAAAATGCTGTTTTCTTTTTAACAACAAATTCAACTTGGTTAGCACTCTTACCCGATGTACCAGCAGTTCGATAATCAGGCTTACCTAATTCAGAGTCAAATGATTGAAAATCAGAATTTGAACGGTAGTTCATTGAACCATAACCATTCACTTCCCAGCCATCTGTCAACATTTCAACCGCTGATTGTGAATCAACGGGTTGAGTCTCTGCTGCAATAACATCAGCATCAACATTATTAGAATCTTGTGTATCCGCAGCAAAAACAGTAGTCGACGTAAGTGCGGCTAACAAAGCGGCTGCTATTGGCATCAATGTGAATTTCATCCATGTGTCCCTTTATGTTTGTAATATTAGGTAGGTGCTGTAGGGCAACCTTTAGACCTAGTATTCCCTAGAACCATGGGCGTAAACATCCTCCTCTTTTAGTTATTTCTAAGGGTGATATTTAGGGCGTAGAAATATTCCACTTCAATTAGTTAGTGATATTCATCACATTAATGAGGATGATAAGAAATATAAAATTTAGTAGTAAAATAGAAAGCAACAATATATATACAAAAAAAATCAGAGATAATTAAATGAAAAAAAAACAAGGCTCGCCATTCCCTTTAGGGGCAACATTATATAATGATGGCTGTAATTTCGCCATTCATAGCCCAGATAAAATTATTTCATTAATTATATTCACGAACGATAACGACTCTTATGAATATAGTTTAAATACTGATGATCAAATCATATATTATCTCTTTATTCCAAATATAAAATCAGCCACAAAATATGGCTATAAAATTACCGACGATAATGGCAACAGTCGTCTATTACTCGATCCCTATGCTCATCAACTGAGTAAACCGTTAGAATATAATTACCCTTTAGATGCAGAACAAAGTTGGACACTCTCAAAATCAGTGGTTGTTGATCATGCTTTTGATTGGGAAGAAGACACTCCCCCTAATCATCCTATCGAAAAAACAATACTATTTGAATTACACGCCAAAGGATTTACTCAACAACACCCTACTATTGCTCCCTCTTATCAAGGAAACTATTTAGGATTGTGTCAACCTGATATTATTGATTTTTTTAAACAACAATCTATTACTAGCATTCAATTATTACCCATCGTTTCATTTGTCACTGAGCCACACTTAATTGAAAATAACTTAACCAATTTTTGGGGTTATAACAGTGTCTGTTTTATGGCCCCTCATCCAAATTATGCAAAAAATGATGCCGTAAAAGAACTTAAACTTATGGTTAAAGAATTGCATCGGCATGATATTGAGGTGATTTTAGATGTGGTCTTTAATCATACGGCAGAAGGTGATAATAATGGCCCATGCTTCCACCTAAAAGCGCTTGATCATGATTATTATCTCCATAACGAACATGACCAATGTATGAATTATACCGGCTGTGGTAATACGCTTAATTTAACGCACCAAGCAAGCCTTACTCTAGTGCTAGATAGCCTACGCCATTGGGTAAAAGAATATCATATTGATGGTTTTAGATTCGATCTTGCTACAACACTCGGACGAGATCATGAGAATTTCTCTGCGCACAATGCGTTCTTTATGGCTGTCGCTCAAGACCCTATTTTACAAAAGGTAAAACTTATCGCTGAACCTTGGGATATTGGACCTAATGGGTATCAATTAGGAAACTATCCGGATAATTGGCATGAATGTAATGATAAATTCCGAGATATAACAAAAAATTATTGGTTACAACAACCGAATATAGCCAAAAATTTCGCAACACGTCTAATGGGTTCAAGAGATCTATTCAGTGCCAGTCGTTGGCCTCAAAAACTACCCGTTAATTTTATTAGTTACCATGATGGCTTTACGCTTCAAGATCTCGTTTCTTATAACGAAAAACACAATGAAGCTAATGGTGAAAATAATCGTGATGGGCATAGCGATAACCGTTCTAATAATCATGGTATCGAAGGCGAAACAAATAATACTGCTATTTTATTATTACGTGATCAACAAAAACGCAATTTAATGGTATCGCTTTTATTTAGTTTTGGTATTCCTCATTTACTTGCTGTCGATAGTTTATCACATAGCCAACAAGGTAATAATAATGCGTATTGTCAAGATACACCTATTGGTTGGGCTAATTGGAAATTATCAAAGATAGATACCGCTTTTCAGCAATGGTTAACTGATATTATATCTATCCGTCAGCAACTCATGCCTGATGTTATTCGTGCCTTCAGTAATGAAAATAGAACAAAAAACACTATTACTTGGTCAGATGCTAATGGTATACAAATCACGTCTCAGCAATGGGTCGATATCGATCATTTTTCCTTACATATTGATTTATTCAATAATCATGGCGAATTACTCTATTTAATTAACGGAACAAATAATCCACTAACCTTTATTTTACCCAAAGATAATAAATGGAATATAGTTTGTGATACCAGTACCCAGAATATAATTATCGAAGATATTAATGTTTCTTATCTTCAACCTGCACATTCTATGTCTATTTTATATCGCTCAAATTAAATTAATAAATAAAAAATGCCGACGCAATCAAGGTCGGCATTTTTATAACTACTTATCGATTAACTAAACGGTTAACTAAACGGTTAACTAAACAATTAACGCAGCAAAGGATTCATAAGGTTGTAATAACAGTTTATTAGTAAACTGCACATGTGGCTCATAGTTATTAATTAACGTCTCTAAGCCACAATGTGCTAAAGCGTCAGGTAAAATAATCTCTACGGTCTGATCACTAAAGTTATTCATTACGACTATTTGCTGATGATCGTCTTCTCGTATGTAAGCAAAGACTTGCTCATGCTGCTCTAATAATGGTACAAACCGACCACCCACAATCAACGGAAATGCACGTCGCAATTCAATAAGCCGTTGATAATGATAAAAGATAGACTGCGTGTCATGCAGTGCCGCATCCACATTGATTTCTGGATAATTAGGGTTTACCTTAATCCACGGTTGCGAAGTTGAAAAACCCGCATAATCTGAACTATCCCATTGCATTGGAGTACGGGCATTATCACGGCTATTTTCATGCACAGCGGCTAGCATCGTTTCTTCAGACACACCATTTACAGTGCGCTCGTGATAAAAATTCAACGTTTCAATATCACGATAATCATCAATAGAATCAAACGCAACATTGGTCATACCAATTTCTTCACCTTGATAAATATAAGGTGTACCCTTCATAAAATGTAACGTTGTTGCTAACATTTTTGCAGATTTAACCCGATATTGCCCTTCATCACCATATTTTGACACAATGCGAGGTAAGTCATGGTTATTCCAAAACAGAGAATTCCAACCTTCATTTTCTAATTCAACTTGCCATTTGGTTAACACTTGCTTTAATGCTGGCAGATTAAAATCAATAGGTTGCCACTTGTCACCATTTCCCCACGTTAATGTAATATGCTCAAATTGAAATACCATGGATAATTCATTTCGTTGCTCGGCGCTAAATAGTTTTGCAATTTCAGGCGTTGCTCCCCATGTTTCACCCACCGTTAATAATGATTTATCACCAAAAGTAGACTGACTCATTTTCTGCAATAATGGGTGCAAGTTAGGACCATTACCTGTAATACCTTTATCGACTTCTTTACCAATTAAATCAATAACATCTAATCTAAAGCCGCCAATGCCTTTATCTATCCACCAATTCATCATATCAAATACCGCTTGATGAACCGCAGGTTTTTCCCAATTCAGATCTGGCTGACGCTTTGAGAATAAATGATAATAATACTCGCCTGATTGCTCATCATATTGCCAAGCACTACCACCAAAGAGTGAGCCTTGATCATCTGGGGGGGTACCATCTACATTAGGTTTTCGCCATACGTAATAATCTCGATATGGATTATCAATCGATGATTGAGCAGCAACAAACCATGGGTGTTCATCTGAAGTATGGTTGACCACCAAATCCATGATAATTCGAATGCCTCGGTATTTGGCTTCATCTAACAACTGCTGCATATCAGCCATGGTGCCAAATTCAGGCGCAATATCTTGATAATCTGAGATATCATAGCCATTATCATCCATTGGTGAACGATAAACAGGCGATAACCAAATCACATTAATCCCTAAGTTTTGTAAATAATCTAACTTAGAAATGATCCCCTGAAGATCACCGATACCGTCATTATTTGAATCACAAAAACTACGGGGATATATTTGATAAACAACGGCATCATGCCACCAATTTGTTAATATACTCATGATTGTCACTTCCTATCACTGTATCCGTTATGCTGGATTAGGTATGAATCGATAAAATACGGTTGCTAATGGTGGTATAACCATCAAGATTGAATCAGAGAGACCATGACTGCCTTTTGCTTCAGTTTTAATCGTTGTAATCAGAGAATAATCACTGCCACAATATAAAGCATCATCAGTATTTAATATCAGTTCATATGTCCCTTCTAACGGCACACCAATTCGATATTGTTCTCTTGGAACCGGTGTAAAATTAGACGCAACCAAGACCTTATTTCCGACAATATCAAAACGTTCATGCACTAATAAACTGTCGTCAGCCGCATCACCAATTCGCCATTCAAACCCCGAAGGATCACAATCTAATTGGTATAGCGCAGGGTAAGAGCAATACATATGATTTAAATCTTTAACTAACTGCTTCATCCCCTGATGACGTGCAAATTGCAGTAAGAACCATTGCAATTGATCGTCATGATTCCATTCAGCCGTTTGACCAATTTCCGTTCCCATGAAATTTAATTTTTTGCCAGGCTGACCGTACATATAGCCTAAATATGTCCGTAAATTTGCCGTTTGTTGCCATTCATCACCCGGCATTTTATTCATTAACGAGCCTTTACCGTAAACCACTTCATCATGTGAGAGTGATAAAATATAGTTCTCACTAAAAGAATAAAGTAACGGCATCGTAATGGTATTATGATGATAACAACGATAAATAGATTCTTCTTTTATATAAGCTAAACTGTCATGCATCCAGCCCATATTCCATTTAAACCCAAAACCTAAGCCACCTAAATTTGTTGGCTTAGAGACGCCAGGAAAAGCGGTAGATTCTTCAGCGATCATCATTGCATTAGGGTAATGGGCATAAATTTTTTCATTGATCCAACGTAATAAACTAATGGCATCATAATTATAATTACCGCCATCAGCATTAGGGATCCACTCGCCGTCATTACGGGAATAATCTAAATACAACATCGATGCCACAGCATCAACACGTAAGCCATCAATATGGAAATGCTCAAACCAAAATAACGCATTTGAAACTAAAAATTGACGTACATGATCACGCCCATAATCATAAATGTAGCTTTTCCAATCTTGGTGCCAACCTCGACGAGGATCGGGGTCGTTATAAAGTGCAGTGCCATCAAAATTAGCAAGGCCATGCTCATCGGCCGGAAAATGGGCAGGAACCCAATCCAACACAACACCCAGCCCTGCTTGATGGCATTGATCAATGAAATATTTAAAATCATCAGGCGAACCAAATCGGCTTGTTGGTGCAAATAAACCAATCGGTTGATAGCCCCATGAACCATGAAATGGATGCTCGGAAACCGGCATTAACTCTAGATGGGTATACCCCATTTCAGTTATATATGGGATCAATGTTTCAGCCAATTCACGGTAGGTGTAAAAATCACCATTCTCGTGACGTCGCCAAGAGCCGATATGCAACTCATAAAAAGACAATGGTTGCTGATGTTTTGCGGTTACTGGCCGTGTTTGCCATTTCTCATCTTGCCATTGATAACAAGATTGTTGATAGGTTAATGAACAAAATGACGGATACTGCTCGGCATAATATCCCCAAGGATCCGTTTTATCCGGCAATTGATTACCACACTGATCGCTTAATTGATATTTATAGCGTTCACCGGCTTTTAGATTAGGAATGAATATTCCCCATAAGCCACTATCAATATTAGGCTGCTGCAATCGTGTTAATTGGCACTCTTTAGCATGCCAACCATTAAAATCACCAATAACAGCAACACTGGATGCATGAGGGGCATACACTAAAAAACGAACACCAGAAACAAGTGCACCATCAATCGTAACGTCACGAAATTGAGCCCCCATTTCGTTACACATCGCAGCAGGATCACGTAATAACGCTGCGCAAGGTAATAAAGTTACTATTTGATTTAAATCACAGTAAGCAGCCCTTTCGAGCTGCTGTAAATTATCACTGTGAGAAGTCACAGATAAATTCATATAATCCGTTACCTTAATCTGCTTTATGACTAGCTTTCTCACGAGCTTGATTCAAACGCTGAGTTAACCGTTTAATCGTATCTCGAGTAAAAATATCATCTAAATTTGTTGATAACTTACGACGCCAGTTTGGATATTCGTTGACCGTACCAGGAATATTGACAGGCTTATCCATTTCTAACCAATCTTCTAGTTGCAAGCTTAATAATGCACTAGAACTTCCCGCTAAATGAACTTGCATGGCCTCACTTAATACACGATCCATCGGAACATAAGCCGCATCTAAACCAACACCTTCAGGTAAATTCCCATGCCAATTAAGACTATTTAGAATATTTTGCTTACTCTCTGCACGAGAATTAAATAACTGGGTTAATTGATCACTGTTTGGATAAAGTCCAAGTTCTTTACCCATTTTAAGATCATCACAATGCCAAAAGCCTCGAAGCGTTGGCATATCATGAGTGCACAGTGCAGCCATTGATTGCGGTGCATAATGTTCTGGTGAATAGAAACCCCCATCTTCGGCGGTTTCAAAGAAAAAGACTTTATAAGAATGAACACCTGCGGTAGCCAGTTTTTCAATAATTTCATCAGGTACCGTACCTAAATCTTCACCGATAACAGTACATTGGTGGCGGTGACTTTCTAGTGCAAGAATTGCCATCATGTCATCAACAGGGTAATACATATAAGCGCCCTGTTGAGCGGTTTCGCCTTTAGGGATCCACCATAACCGTAATAAACCTAAAACGTGATCAATACGCAATGCCCCACAATTACGCATATTTGCACGTAATAAATTAATAAAAGGCAGATAAGCAGTTTGCTTTAACACTTCAGGGTTTAATGGTGGAAGTCCCCAGTTTTGACCTAGAGGACCTAAAATATCAGGTGGCGCGCCAATACTAACATCTTGGCATAACGCACCATGATCCGCCCACGTCTCAGCGCCAGAATCACAGACACCAACAGCTAAATCACGGTATAAACCAAGGACCATTTCTTTTTCATTAGCTAATTCATGCACTTCAGCTAGTTGTATATCAGCTAACCATTGCAGGTACATATATAATTCAACTTGCTCATATTCTTGAGCAATAAAATCTTGTACTGCTTGATTGCCAAAATGACGATATTGCTGAGGAAAAACAGGCCATCCCCATACATCATCGTTATCTTGCTTTAAATGAGCATGTAATGCATCAAACGTTGCTTGATGTAATAAGCTCTCACCACCGTCAAAAACAAACTGCAAAAATTGCTTTGCTCTTGCGGTATGTTTATCAAGGTGACGCGTAGTAAATGTTTGATATAGCAGCGGTAACACAGCCATTTTTAATGATGATACTTCGCTGTAATTTACCCAACAAGTATCACGAACTGCACTTAATCGTTGTTGAAATTCTGCACTGCCCACTAACTGCTGAGCTTTATCATTTTGAGCGAATTCAGCCACTGAGCTAACATCAATATAAAGCAGATTTAACCAACGACGAGATGACGGACTATATGGACTTGCACCCTCGGGATTAGCAGGAAAAAGAGAATGTATTGGATTTAAACCAACAAAATCTCCGCCAGCATTAGCCACATCAATAACCAATTGTTTTAGGTCACCAAAATCACCAATACCCCAGTTATGGCTAGTGCGAATAGAATATAGTTGAACGCTAGTTCCCCATATTTTTTTATCATCTAATAACGGTTGTTGTTTATAGCAAGCTGTCGGTGCAACAATAAGCGTCATTAAATACGGTGATTTACGACGTTTACGCATTAATTCAAACTGGTGATAACCACATGCTAATTCAGGCAGTGAAAATGTTAATGTGCCGCCTTCAGAGCGCATATCACTCACTAATTGCGACTGTAGCCAACCTTCAAAAACTTCACCGCTTTCTGCGATTAAACGCCAACTAAAATCGCTCACTCTAGCGCTAGCACCTAATTGCAACTCAATGTGGATAGCTTCACCACTACGAACAACTTTTACATCAGCTAAAACTTCAACGCGATTATGTTTACCACTTGACTCTAATAGCACTTCATCATTACGCACGTCATATCCTAACGCGGTTAATAAATGACGTAACGTTTCGTCTGCAACTGGGGTTTCCTCCCCCCAAGCACTAATATAACTATCAGCAATTCCCGCAGCTTTTGCCACTTGTTTTAATACTTGGCTATCTTTCATTGTTTTCTCCATAAGCGGCAATTACTTCCACTACGATGCGATTTGTTATGATCAAATTATTAAAAATTCAACCAACTAAAAATAAAGAATATAAAATATAAAATAATAAAAAAAAACAATTAGCATTGATGCCAAATCTGGCATCAATGCAGAATTAATATTACTGAGGCAATGCAGTTAAATGCCAAATATTATTTACATAATCACGAATACTTCTGTCTGAACTAAACTTACCCACTAATGCGGTATTTAAAATGGTCTTTTTAACCCACTGAGTTTGGTTGCGATATTCAGCATCAATACGATTATGTGCATTCACATAGTCAGCAAAATCGGCAAGAACTAAATATGGATCGCCACCCTCTAATAAGTTATGACGAATATTTGAAAATGCAGCACAATCCGTAGCATCAAATTCATTATTATCCAATAAATCGATCGATGCTTTTAATAGACTATCTTGCTCATAATAGGTATGGGGGTTATAACCCTCAGCTTTTAGTTTTTCGACATCATCAACTAATAAACCAAAGATAAAGATATTGTCATCGCCTACTTCTTCACGGATCTCAACATTAGCACCATCCATCGTACCAATCGTTAATGCCCCATTAAGCGCTAATTTCATATTACCCGTACCAGACGCTTCTTTACCAGCTGTTGATATTTGTTCTGATACATCTGCCGCAGGAATAATAATTTCAGCCAAACTAACGCGATAATCAGGCACAAAAACCACTTTCAACTTACCATTTAAGCGAGGATCGTTATTTACTTTGTCGGCAACTTTGTTAATGGCATAAATAATATCTTTCGCTAAGGCATAACCAGGTGCTGCTTTAGCCGCAAAAATAAATACGCGAGGATGCATATCAAATGTTGGATCATTTAATAAACGATGATATAGCGATAATATATGTAATAAATTTAAATGTTGACGTTTATATTCATGTAGTCGTTTAATCTGTACGTCAAAAATAGCATTAGTATCTAATTCAATATCAAGATTTTCAGCAACCCAGTTAGCAAAACGTTGTTTATTTTGTTTTTTAATTTCAGCAAAACGTTGCTGGAATTGAGTATCAGTTGCAAACTGAGCAATAGCTTCTAATTGTTCTAAATGTGCAGGCCATTCAGTACCTATTTTTTCACTGATTAAAGCTGATAATTGTGGATTACAATATTTAAGCCAACGGCGAGGCGTAATTCCATTGGTCACATTTTGTAAGCGTCCTGGAAATAGTTCATCAAACTCTGGGAATAAATCACGTTTTACTAATTCAGAGTGAAGCGCTGCCACACCATTAACCGCATAAGTACTTGCCACACAAAGATTCGCCATACGAACCATTCGCGATTGACCTTCAGCGATAATAGAAAGCTTACGCTTTATTTCATTATTACCCGGCCATTTAGCTTCAACCTGAGCCATTAGACGATGATTTATTTCAAAAATAATTTCTAAATGACGAGGTAATAATTCACCAATTAAAGCTTCACTCCATGTTTCTAATGCTTCTGGCAATAAGGTGTGATTAGTATAAGCAAATGTTTTTGAAACAATGGCCCAAGCATCGTCCCAACTTAGTTGGTGATCATCTAATAACACTCGCATCAACTCTGGAATAGCAATCGTTGGATGGGTATCGTTAAGCTGTATAGCCTCAAATTTTGATAACGAATTAATTTCATGACCATTTTTAAGGTGACGACAAATAATATCAGCGATAGAACAAGCACAATGAAAATATTGTTGTGTTAAACGTAACACTTTACCTTGATCATGATTATCATTTGGATACAGTATCTTCGTTACATTACCTGCCGCAATTTGCGTTTGTTGTGCACCAACATAATCACCATCATTAAACTTAGCTAAGTTAAACGGTACAGGCGCTCGACATTCCCATAAACGTAACGGAAATACCGATTGGTTTTGATAACCAATAATAGGTAAATCCCACGCAATACCTTGTAATGTAACGGCCGGATTCCAGCGGCGATGCTGCTGTCCTTCATCATCAGTATAAAAGCTAACATCCCCATATAAACCAACAAATTGATTTAATTCTGGGCGTTGCACTTCCCACGGATACCCCTCAGCTTCACGCCATGCATCGGGAAATTCAATTTGATGACCATTAAGAAATGACTGTTGAAATAAGCCATATTGATAATGTAAACCATAACCAACAGAAGGAAACTCTTGAGCGGCTAATGAATCCATAAAACACGCAGCTAAACGACCTAAACCACCATTACCTAATGCTGGATCTCGTTCTTGTTCTAATAAATCAGTTAACTGAAAACCAAGTTCAGTAACAGCGTCACTAATTTGTTCATATAGACCAAGACTAATTAAATTATTGCCCGTTAAACGACCAATTAAAAATTCTAGTGAAAAGTAGTTAACACTACGCGTTTGTGCATTAGCAACACGCTTTTCTGTTTCGAGTAAATTGCCCGTACTAATTTCAGCCAATGCTTTACCTACGGCTAAATACCAATGTTTATCGCTGGCAGTTTCAATATTTTGAGCATAAGTAGTCACTAAATGTTTTTTAACTGAAGCCTTAAATGAGGCTTTATCAAATTGTTGTGTTTGACCACGCTTTTTCATTGTTATGTCTCACTGTAAGATTTAATTGATTGGTATCTATGCTGCACCTATTCAAATAATGAAACATCATCCTAATAAAAGGATTATGGGGAGGAGAATGAAGGGCGTAGGAAAAATATCGGTAGTCAACGAGTAAAAATTCGGCACTGCATCCGTATATTATGTGAGAGAGCTCAAATTTATAGGGATGAGAAGAGCCAGAATGATGAGAGATCTTGTTTGTATCGTACTGAAGGTTAAAGTATGCACCAAGAATAATACGTTTATCGTATATATTCCTATTTCTAGCCTTAAATGATGGATCTTTAAAGAGCTTAATTATGTGGATACCTTCGAAACTTACTCGCCCTGCGCGATTACATAACGCGATTTTACGACCTCGTCTGCTTGAGGATCTTAACCAAGCCAATAATTATCGATTAGTCCTGTTTCGATCACCGGCTGGTTATGGCAAAACGACAATGGCAGCGCAATGGTTAAAAGATATTCCACATACTGGCTGGTTTAATATTGATGAAAACGACAATGAAAGCTTTCGGTTCGTTAATTATTTTCTCCAAGCAATAAATAAAGCTACCAATAATAGCTGTTTAAAAACCCAAGCAATGGCCGAGCGCCGTCAGTTCGCTTGTATTACGACATTAATCAATGCGCTTTTTGCTGAATTAGCCGATTATCAAGAAATATGTTACATCGTATTAGATGATTATCATGTTATTAATGATGACAGTATTCATGAAGGTATGCGTTTTTTCTTAAAACACATGCCAGATAATATTACATTGGTTGTCACCAGTCGTACTATTCCACCATTGGGAACCGCAAATTTACGTATTCGTGATTTACTACTTGAAGTGGATCATGATGGCCTTGCTTTTGATGAAGAAGAAACCCAACGGTTCTTCCATCAACGAGTGACCGATCATGTTGAGAGTCAATTACTGAGCAACTTAAGACAACAAGTTGAAGGTTGGCCATCTGCATTACAACTTATCGCTTTGCATGCAAAACAAAAACCTAACTTATTAGCAGATTCAGCACACTCATTAGTGAATTTTAATCGTAGCCATTTATGGGATTATTTAGCTGAAGAAGTTTTTGATCAATTAAGTGAAGACATTAAAGATTTCTTATTACATTGTTCAATATTAGACATGTTTAATGCTGAACTGATTACCGAATTAACCGGACGATCTGATGCTTTAGCAATGTTAGAATCACTTAACCGCTTCGGCCTATTTTTAACGCCATTAGAAGGTGATAATAATTGGTATCGTTTTCATAATTTATTTGCTGAATTTTTACGTCATCAACGTTATGCGACCATCCCCCAGCAACGGAATAAATTACATGAAAGTGCAGCCAAAGCATGGATAAAACAGCATAATTATCAACAAGCACTTATTCATGCGCTTAAGAGTGAGAATCAACCCCTGTTAACCGATCTGTTATCGGCTCATGGCTGGAGTATGTTCCATCAAGGTGAATTAAATTTACTTGAAAATGCCATTGAAAAACTCAACCAAGACATTTTATTTGGTTCGCCACGTTTATGTTTATTAAAAGCATGGCTAGCACAAAGCCAACACCGTTATAATGATGTGGGCGAGCTATTATTACAAAGTGAAACTGAACTAATATCCCGTAACTTAACGCTGGATGATGCCATTCTAGGTGAATTTAATGCATTACGGGCACAAGTTGCGATTAATCAAAGTAAACCACAACAAGCTCTCAAATTAGCTGAATTGTCCTTAGGGCAACTATCAGCAACAACTTATCGCAGTCGTATTGTTGCAACATCTGTCATTGGTGAAGTTCATCATTGCTTAGGGAATTTAACTCAAGCGTTATCTATGATGCAACAAACTGAAAAGATGGCACGTCAATATCATTTCTATCACCAAGCGTTATGGGCTCTACTTCAACAATCTGAGATTCTTATTGCTCAAGGCGCCATTCATCATGCTTTTGAATTACTAGAAAATGCCACTAAGCTCATACAAGAACAGCATTTGCAGCAAGTTCCATTGCATGAATTTACGTTACGTTTAAAAGCACAGATTTTATGGTGCTGGCATCGTTTAGATGAAGCAGAACAGTGCACGCATAAATGCATTGAAATTTTAACGCCATTTGATAAATCGAAATCATTACATGCTTATTCTATGCTCGCAAGAATTGCCATATCTCGAGGTGAATTAGATAAAGCAACCCGCTATCTTGATATATGCCATGATTTAGTCAAAAACACCTCATATCATATTGATTGGTTAGCAAACCATGATTTTAGTTGTCTTCTATATTGGCAAGCTAAAAACGATACTGATGCCATCAAAGAATGGTTAAAAACCACCACACCACCGAAATCATACTGCAATCATTTTCAACAATTGCATGCCCGTAATATTGTCAGAGCTTATCTTCTATTAGAAGAAACAGACCAAGCACAGCAGTTACTTAACACCATGCAACAACATTGTATTGAACATGATTTGCATACAGATCATCATCGCAATGCAATAATTCAAACAGTACTATATAAACAAGCAGAGCAACCACAACAAGCCTTAACCACCTTAAATGAAGTGCTTACTGTCAGTAATAATTCAGGGATGATCAGTGATTTTTTATGTGTTGGCGATGATGTCAATACATTGATCCAAACGCTGGTTGAACATAAAAAATTAGACGAATTAACACTACACCGTTGCCAATATTTATTACGGGAAATGACCAGTAAAGAGCGGGCTCGGGTTGTACATTTTGATGAGAATTTTGTTGATAAGCTATTAGCATTACCCAATATTCCAGAACTTATTCGTTCTAGCCCACTCACACAACGAGAATGGCAGGTTTTAGGGCTCATCTATGCGGGTTATAGCAATGAACAAATATCAAATGAACTTGATGTCGCCGCCACAACGATTAAAACTCATATTCGTAATTTATATCAAAAATTAAATATTATTAATCGTCATCAGGCCATTGAAACTGCTGAAAGTTTATTAAAACTGATCGGGTTAGCAGCATAAAAAAATCCCAGCAATAATCACCTATTGCTGGGATTTTTACTTACCGTTAGTTGTTATTAGCTAAAACCAAAAGAAAACTAAGCCTTAACGGTATAAAACACATGACTTTCTAATCCTGATCCCATTGCTATTGTATAAGTAGATGTGTTTTTAGCGACACACGCCCCACTCCAGAAATCAAACCAATCTGTCGCATATTCTGCCTCTAATAAAATCTCTTGCTCGGCATCATCAATATAATTAAACGCAAAATACAGCTGTTGCACTGAGCCATCAGTCAATGGCAAGGCTAATTCTGCGGTTGTTAACCTTAAATCTTTAAATACTGCGGCATGTTGCGTTAATTGTTGACGATGAACTAATCGTAAAAAACTCTGCTGAGCAAAACTATTCCACTGCACTAATGGATCACCTGATAATAATAAGCCACCAGCCGCTAATAATACGTCACGATGAAATAGATAACTGTGGTGATCTGTTTTTTGATTCACAAGATCAACAAGCGTCGCGCAATCAGGATCAATATGCCACAAACTCAAATGCTGCCAGCTACGATAAAATGTCTCTTGCGCGATTTGACTAAAACGATGATCATTACGCTCAACATCATCAGAAACGCGCATCGCATCCACTAAACCAAGTGATGGCCACATTGGTGCATTACACCCTAATAACCAAGCCGTTCCCGCCCCTTTTGCAATCGCTTCCATTCCCAAACGATAAGCAGTAACCCCAGTACAATCCCGTTGATAACGCTGTCCTTTCAACGTACCCCAATAATTAGCATCAAGCTTAAACAGTTCGACGCCCCATTCTTCACGCATTGTTTTTACTACGTGAGTTAAATGCGCTTGAACTTGTGGGTGAGAAGTATCAAGAATATACCAAGGCGTACACCGCCAACCGCCATAGGTTATTGTTTCTGCTTTTAATAATTCACCATTATGATGACGAACAAACCACTCGGGATGCTGTTTAAAAATAGTTGAACTTGGCTCTGCAATAAATGGAGCAAGCCATATGCCTGGTTTTTTCCCTTGCTGTTTGATATTAGCGATAACCGTTTTAATACCATTCGTAAAACGATCTGACGGTGTTAACCAATCCCCCATGTAAGCCTGATAACCATCATCAAGTAATACCCACTCAATGGCAGAATTGTCACCGTCCATTCGGCTTACATTTGAATCAATATCTTGTGCGGAAACCCCAGCATAATAGGCATACCATGAGCACCAGCCTATCGGAGATGCAAGCTGCTGATTTCGTTTAGGATGATTAACATTAATTGCTTGTGTAAAAAGCTGATATACCTCATCAAGGCTAGTTCCTATGATGGTAATGATATTTTCAAGGGTTAATAGATCAGGCTCATCAACTTGGCATTGGCAAGACTCACCATCAATAAACGCATGCACTGCTTGATCATGAATTTCAAAATACCCCGCAAAACGACGACATGATGTAAATCCAAATAACGTGAATGTCTTATTTTGTTCAATAACAAGATAGTTATAATAACGATTGGGCGCATCTTGTGGATAAATACGGTATTCACTATTGTTATCAGGGCAACGGCCAATCGCAACAGGTTGATCAATCGTACCGCCTGTTTGGGCTAACATTTGAAAACCATCGCCAATAATCGTTTCGGTGCCTTTATAAGGGAAAGTAAACCGTCCAATTTGTGTATGAGAACTTAATATCTGTGAGTGATTATCTAACTGATAACAAGGAAGAAGCTGCTCATGCTGCAAAGAAATCACAATTTGTGCCGCAGGTTGGAAAACAATAGCATTTAGAATACAGGACATCTTATAACTTCAAGAATAATAAAGGATTATCCACTTTACCCGTACTGTACCCCTACAAAGTGAGATCGTTTACACAAATTAAAGATCTCAGCGAGAGATAACCAAATATTATTCTTAAAAGAAAAGCTCTTTATCTTATAAAATAAAGAGCTCTACAGATGATTTTATTGCATTTATTTTATTGAAGGACAGGTAAGCCTTGTGAGCGAACATTTCCTCGTGGCATAACAAATACCGCAGGAGTCCACGCGGGAACAGTTAATACAGTTCCATCAACGGTTGTACCCTTTGCCAAATCAGATTTATATTTTTCACTTGGCTCAAAACCTGTAACGCCAATATCAACCGATTGACTTTCAGGGCTCGCATTAATCACAATCGCCATTGCATCAAGCGTTGAATCAATATCTTCCACCCCATTGCCATTATTAATGGTCATAACAATCAAGCCTGGTTTTTGATCTACGCCTGTATTATGGAATGCCACGCGATTAATCACTTCGAATCCTGTACCTAATGTTATTAAAGGGTAGCTCTGACGTAAGTTAGTAAGATCGAGATAATAATCCAACATTTGTTGAATCTCTTTGCTATTTGGTTTTGCATTGGCTCCACTACCATCAATAACTTGCTCAATAATATTATAGTTATCACCGTCTTTATCTTTACGGGGTAAGCCTTTATTCCAGTTGTTATCTTGCAAGGTAAAATCAACGTTATTATACCAATCACCAGAATCGTAAGAGTCTCGTTGCATTGATTTAGAACGTAATATCTCAGATCCCATCTGAGTAAATGGTACGCCTTGGCCTAACAATGCCGTTGCTAACGACACCGCCTGCATACGAACACGTTGACTCGCGCTAACGCTATAAGGGATCTTGTATTGTTGGTTATCCCATAATGTTTGGTTGTCATGCTTAGAGACATAGTTTTGAATTTCAGTAGGATCTTTTGCATATCCTGCGGGTTGACCGTTGTAATCAAGTTGATCACCTCGAATACGTTGACCTTGTGCATTCTCAAATTGGAACGCCTTTAGATTACCAACCATGCCTAAGCGTACTAAATCCGCTGCATGAAATGCGGTTGCTTTACTGGTTGTGCTTATCTTATTTGGTTGAACATAAGCGCCATTACCGAAACCTTGGTTTTCTCGCAGTGCATTGCCACCATCAAATGGACCACCACCTCGAACAGCATCACGAAGACGATCAGAGAAACTACCGATCCCCGTTCCAGCTAAATGAGCCTGCGTTGCTTGTATAAATAAACGATCATTAGCAACCTCGCCGAAATTCCACCCTTCACCGTAAAAATATGTTTGAGGATCCACTGCTTGCACTGCATGTAATGCATCTTCCATTTGTGCTAGTGGATGGTGCCCCATTAAATCAAAACGGAATGCATCAATTTTATAATCTCGTGACCATACCACCAATGAGTCTTTAATCAGTTTCGCCATCATCGCGTGTTCTGGTGCCGTATTAGAACAACAAGTGGAATTTTCTACCGCCCCCGTTATAGGGTTTAAGCGATTGTAATACCAAGGAACTATCTTATCAAGCACCGACGTTTCACTCACTGGACCAGCCGAATTAGTGTGGTTGTAAACAACATCCATCACTACATTCATCTTAATATCTTGCTTAACCGCTTTAATCATTTCTCGCATTTCTAAAATACGTGTTTTGCCTTCAGCATTTGTTGCATAAGATCCTTCTGGCGCAGTGTAATGAAAAGGATCGTAACCCCAGTTAAAGCTATCAGCTTCCGATATGAGTCGATTAAGCATCTGTACTTTAGGGTTCTTTTCATTATCACCATTTTGCTCACGAGCCAGTACTTCAGCGATGGTTAAATCACGACTACAATCGCCACTAAATAATGAGCTAGCAACGTTGGGATTAACCTTGCATAACGTAGAGAAAGGTTGATCAATATTAGCAACTTGTTGTGGATCTTCATTAATGGTCGCAATATCAAAAATAGGTAATAAATGTAGATGCGTTACGCCATTGTTACTCAATTTTTTAAGATGATTAACCGGAATAGAATCCGCCTGAGTAAATGCTTTAAACTTACCGCGATACGCTTCTTTAGTGGATTGATCATGCGCACTAAAATCACGCACATGAGCTTCATAAATCACAAAAGAACTTGGATTAGATTGGTCTCTTGGACGCGCTAATTCATCCCACCCTTCAGGCTTTAACCTTGGATCATTTAGATTAACAACTTGGCTATACTTAGAGTTCATCGCCAAACTTAATGAATAGGGATCGGTCACTTGGTATTGCTCAACATTGCCCGATACCGGATGGAACACATTAACTAAATAACGATAATACGTCCCATCTTTTGCTTTATCGGTAATAGAAGACCACACACCTGATTGCGGTTCAAAATCCATCTGCAATCGTCCCAGCTCTTTCTTTTCATTATTAAATAAAACCAGAACAATATTTTGCGCAGTCGGTGCCCATAATTTAAATTGCACGCCATTGTCAGTAATCGTTGAGCCTAATTGTTCTGATTGCGCTTTAGATGCAAACAGTTGATCAAGTGCACCAGCTGATTGAACTTTGGTACCCGCTAATACTGTGCCTTTTTTATCGACGGCTAACACAATATTTTCAGCTTTCACAATGGCTCGCATATCAACATCATTCGGAATGGTATAAGCCTGTTGACCCGCAAGATACGGGAAGCGTGCTTGTTGTTGTCCCGTTAATGTCGCAGGTTTTAATACAATGTAATCCGCAGTATATTGATAATTATCGTTTGGTTTAATATCCCCGTTTAATGACACATACATACGAACTTGGGCAGCACCACTCGCACCATTCCACACTAATGTATTGGTACCAATAAGGTGAGCTTCCGCATTCGCAATACCAGACATAGCAATAAAGGCTTGTTCACGAGAATCCTTCGCCTTGGTATCGCCTGCAATATACGATGCGGTACGATCAGGTATTTGAGTAAAATCTAATAGAACATTACCACCTAGCGGATTAGATAAGTTGTCATCTCGCACAATGAAATTAATACAATTATTCTTACCGTCTTTAAGATTAATCTTCCAATATGGCCCTAAGTTATCAACGCCTGTTGGTGTGTTCTGGCTATTATCCCATGCCCCATTCACCATGTTACTTGCGGCGCGATCACACTGATCATTATTCCAAATGTGAAGGCTATAATTGGCAAAATTATTACTGCGGGTTGTTCCTGATTTAGCAACATAATAAACCACCGCCTCGCCATCTTTAGCTTGTATAGGCTCTGACACTTCACCAACATTATTTAAGGTTGCTGTAGGGCCATTTGTTGACGGTAGTTTAATCGCAATTTGGGGAGGATTTGTGGTATCAAAATAGGCGTTATCATCTATTGTGTTTTTTGAGGAATTGTCATTACATCCAGAAAGAATGATGGTTGTAATAATAGATAAAATGGAAGACGACAGTAATGAACGCTTATAAATCATGCTAATATCCTTAAAAAACATATTGAAATTACATGCATCATAAAAAAAGGACATCACTACAAATTGTGATAAAAAGCATTAAATGGCGAAACAATTACTCTTTTTTATTCGTTATTAGCAACCTATCACGTTCGGTAGGGCTACAAAGACGTAATGTGTATTTATAAAATCAATCATTTCATCCATAAAATAGGAATAATACGATCTACTCTCTCAACGTAGTCTACGTATTGTTGCTCACTACAAATTTATTAAATTGATGCCATCGTAAGGTATTATTGTGCCGCGTTATAATTGCGTAAAAATCAGGCTTTTTTCTATATAGCACCATGATAATGCTATGGCTGTCCTCTCTTCTTTTTAGCTTTGCTAATTGATCTGTGTTTGTGCATTATTGTACGTGCCGTTTAAATTTCAAAACGCGTCTATAAGTGATTATAGGTGAGTCACATCATCATAACTCTTCTTGCTAAATTAAATAATTAACAGCTTTTATCCAACAACTGAGCGTGACTATTATGACCTTTTCTTCCATCAAAACCGCTATTATTGGCTACGGCTTTTCAGCAAAAACGTTTCATATTCCCTTTATTAACACCTTACCAGAATTTGAATTTACAGCGGTAAGCACCCGTAATCGTGAAGCCGTCAATCGTGATTGGCCCAATGTACAACATTATGAATCTGCGCAAGATTTACTTAACCACTCTGATGCTGAGCTTGTCATTATCACAGCCCCTAACGACGTCCACTTTGAGCTCGCTAAACAAGCACTTGAAAACGGTAAGCACGTCATCATAGAAAAACCATTTGTAACCAACATTGCCGATGGTGAAGCATTAATTGCCCTTGCCGCAGAGAAAGACCGAATCTTGAGCGTATATCACAATCGCCGTTGGGATGGTGACTTCTTAACAATTAAAAAGATGATCGAAGAAAAACGTTGTGGTGAGTTAAAACATTTTGAATCCCATTTCGATCGTTTTCGACCTGAAGTTCGTCAACGTTGGCGTGAACAAGCGACCAATGGTGGTGGGCTTTTGTTTGATTTAGGCTCGCACCTTATCGATCAAGCACTGGTATTATTTGGTGTTCCTGATGCGATTACCGCACAATGTGAAATCATGCGTGAAGGTTCAACAAATGTCGATTACTTCAATATTGTTCTGCACTACCCTAATCATTTAGCGACCTTACATAGTGATTTGTTCAGTGCTGGTCCAAACAAACGTTTTACGGTGAAAGGCACACAAGGAAGCTATGAAAAGTACGGCTTAGATCCACAAGAAACGTGTTTAATTGCAGGCGTTTTGCCTAACAAACCACAATGGGCAAATGAAACATCGGAGCAATATGGTCGTTTCTATGATGCAGATGGCGTCGAAACCATTACAACTGAGTCTGGTTGCTATCAACAATATTTTCAAGAACTTGCATTAGCGATTAACACCAATACAGCGCCACCCGTAACCGCAACAGACGCGTTATGGAATATCAAACTGATCGCACTCGCAATGGAAAGTAGCCGCCAAGGCAAGACGCTTACTATAGATCAATGGTAATAGTGGTTAATTAAGACCGCCATTTTCTCTATCAAGCCAAAGACGGACAGGACAGCCATATATTTACATACTTTTATGGCTGTCCTATATTTCTCACGACTGATTAAAACCCATTCATGGAGTATCGTCAGAATTGAACGTAATGGATTACAGTTTTTCTTTAAGCATGTACTTCAACGTGATTGGGAATAACAAAAATGAATTTATACGTAACAGCAGAGAATAGCACTGGTTATTATCCGTCATCTCGGAAGCGAAGCATGAGCTATCCGTGATCTATTAATAGCGTGATCGAGCCTAAAAGATATCAATAAAATAGTAATTCTACGACACACTAATGGTAATCGCCCTATCGCTCTCGCAGACATTCACTGTAGGGAATGATGATTGTAAGCTCAGATAATCGCGTTACTTATTATCTATTTTCGAAATGGAAAGTTATGGGTGTCCTATATTTCTTCTTGCCCAACCCACAATTTTTCGAGCAAATAGATCCATAACAGCGGCTAAATATAACCATTTATTACCCGCCCAAACGTATGTCACGTTGCCACACCAAACTTGATTTGGTGCTTTAACATTAAATTTTCGATTTAATAAATTCGGAGCTATTTTAGAGACATCTTCTGATATTTTATATTTATGTTTATTCGGTTGTTTACTTATAATACCGAGCTCTTTCATTAAGCTAGCAGCTTTATAACGACCAACATTTTCACCCTCTTGGGTAAGCTGACCAGCTATTGTCCTTGCACCCGCAGAGCCTCTACTACGACTATGAATATCAACAACTTTTTGACGCAGCAATGCTTGCTCAGGCGTAACAATACCCCGATATTTAAGTCGATAATGATAGCTACTACGAGGTATTTCAAATAGCTTACATAATGGCTTTATTGAATGAGGCTCTTTTGATAATGCTGCTATCAAATCTATCGTTTGATGTTGTCCTGCATTAAAAGAGCGGAAGCTTTTTTTAGAATATCGTTTTCCCACTCAATCTGTTTAATTTTTGCTTCGAGCTCTTGAATGCGTTTTTGTTCTGGTGTCATGGCTTTTGAGGTTGGTGTTATTCCACCATGTTCTTGCTTTAGCTGAGCAACCCAGCGACTCATTGCTGTATATCCGACACCAACAGCATTACATGCTTCTTGTATTGTGTAGCCTTTATTTAGGACTAAATTAGCAGCATCGTGCTTGAATGCGACTGAATAAGTTGTTCGAGCTTTTTTCATTATGTACACCATTTTGATATTAAAAGTATTTTATCCTATTTAGGTGTACAAGTTCATTAAGCCACAACAGTTTGCTCTGGCTTATCCAACACTTCGGATAGGTGTCAGCTGCACGACACATATCCTTATCTGTTATATTTTTATTTCTTCGAAAGATAGAGCATACCTATCTTTACGTGCTACAGCCTTCTTAAGTATTAAGTCTTCACGAAAATTCGAATTATTCCGTATTAATTCAATACATTTTTTTATTTTATAATCAGGCACATTGCACCCAAAATAAACACCTGTTATTACCATAGGATCAACTTTATAAAGATATAATGATTTGCTTGTATATCTTGTTGCACCATACAGACCTAATCTAATACCATCACCATTAACATCTTCATTTTCTCCAACATCAAAGTCAGATGGAATATTAATTTCACATTTTTCTTTCTTATCACCTTGAATTGTTAACTGACCATTACAGATTATTTCTAAATGATCACTGTAATCAGTAATCAATTTATCACAATACCTAAGGTTTAGTATGGAACGATGCTCCTTCTCGTATATCCATTTATCCCCCTTGGTCAAAAAGAGTGATTTTATTAGTTTCTTATAGGGTACACTATATTTATCATCAGGAAGCGCATCACGCTCCAATTCAAACATCGGCTGAGTATCTCTATAGACGACTCTGGTAGGTAATTCATGCATATTGCATACCGGGCTTTTCGCAAAACGCACAAACTTATCGTTCTCTATAAAGTCTTTGTCATCTAGCCACGAATGATCATTTTCTATTTCAATAACAATACCTTGATGCTCATCAGCATAGTGAGACCACATTAAAAGATTTGAATAATCCTCTGTAAAAGATACTATGCCTTGCTCATTTAAATCTTCTGGAATCGTTTCTAGACAAGCCTGAATGTGATAATTATCTTCGTCTTCTGATTTTTCATAGCCGTCGGGAGCGAAAACGTTATCCTGATGCTTCATTACATTTACAATTTGCTCCATTGCCAAGGACGCTTCAAACGGATCGTTTAAACCTTCTATTTGAGTTGCCCTTAACATTGGCTCAACAAAAAATTGCTCTCTTAGAGGCATATACTTATATAAATATTTATTCACTTTAATTTACTCAAAAAATACTTGGTTACTAACATGACTCAGCTAGATGCATCCACAAAGCAGATAGCTACTGTAAGGCTTCCATGACAGAAGGCCGTTCTGAATGAAGTATTCGGCCTTGCTTTTTATTAATTCTATATCACTCAGTTATTATACAAGCTCATAGTGACTACTTTATAATTTATATTCAATCAGTTATGAATATAATCCGCTGACTGAGTTTCTGTGATAATCAAGAAAAAAAATAACAACTTATTATATTAACAACTTGCCCGAATTTGTTCTTTGAACATACGCCCGTATTTATCTCGTAATAATATAAAAATCATTATAAATCAGATGCATTTTTAGTTATTAATCCCGATAGTAATCACAAAATAGGACACTTGCCATCTAGTTTCTGGGTTTTCGACAAGTAGTAGTCAGCAGAACATAGGACAGCCATATCTTTATTTAAAAAACTCAACGCACGGCAAATAGATTCCCTATCGCCCTCGCGTGCATTAAAACAGTCGTGTCCCATCTATGCCCGATTTGAAAAAATGACGGTCGTTGAACCATTAACACTTTTATGGCTGTCCTGTCTTCGTTTGGGGAATAACAGAAATGAATTTATACGTAACAGCAGAGAATAGCACTGGTTATTATCCGTCATCTCGGAAGCGAAGCATGAGCTATCCGTGATCTATTAATAGCGTGATCGAGCCTAAAAGATATCAATGAAATAGTAATTCTACGACACGCTAATGGTAATCGCCCTATCGCTCTCGCAGACATTCACTGTAGGGAATGATGATTGTAAGCTCAGATAATCGCGTTAATTATTATCTGACACAAAGACAGGACAGCCATATCTTTATTTTAAAAACTCAACGCGCGGCAAGTAGATTCCCTATCGCCCTCACGGGCATTAAAACAATCGTGTCCCATCTATGCCCCATTTGAAAAAGTGGCGGTTGTTGAACCATTAACACTTTTATGGCTGTCCTGTCTTTCTTGCCGATGGTGAAGCATTAATTGCCCTTGCCGCAGAGAAAGACCGAATCTTGAGCGTATATCATAATCGCCGTTGGGATGGTGACTTCTTAACAATTAAAAAGATGATTGAAGAAAAACGTTGTGGTGAGTTAAAGCATTATGAATCTCATTTCGACCGTTTTCGACCAGAAGTTCGTCAACGTTGGCGTGAACATGCGACCAATGGCGGTGGGCTTTTGTTTGATTTAGGCTCGCACCTTATCGATCAAGCGCTGGTATTATTTGGTGTTCCTGATGCGATTACCGCACAATGTGAAATCATGCGTGAAGGTTCAACAAATGTCGATTACTTCAATATTGTTCTGCACTACCCTAATCATTTAGCGACCTTACATAGTGATTTGTTCAGTGCTGGTCCAAACAAACGTTTTACGCTAAAAGGCACGCAAGGAAGCTATGAAAAGTACGGCTTAGATCCACAAGAAGCATGTTTAATTGCAGGCGTTTTGCCTAACAAACCACAATGGGCAAATGAAACATCGGAGCAATATGGTCGTTTTTATGATGCAGATGGCGTCGAAACCATTACAACTGAGCCTGGTTGCTATCAACAATATTTTCAAGAACTTGCATTAGCGATTAACACCAATACAGCGCCACCCGTAACCGCAACAGACGCGTTATGGAATATCAAACTAATTGCACTCGCAATGGAAAGTAGCCGCCAAGGCAAGACGCTCACTATAGATAAATGGTGATAGTGGTTAATTAAGACCGTCATTCTCTCTATCAAGCCAAAGACAGGACAGCCATATGTTTACATACTTTTATGGCTGTCCTTTTTATTTTTTAGAAAATGATGTTATTAACTTAATTTATTTTTTAACATGTCACTCCTGGTGTACAAGAATAATGACTACTATGACTTCGATGGCTACTATGACTTCGATGGCTACTATGATAGGCACTTAAAATACCAGTATTATCTGGTGTAAGAGTTATAACTCTCTCAATCTCAATATTATTAGACTTAATTAACACCGCTGAACTATTATTAATATTCGACGCAATTACAGGAGTAGACATAGTTATTACAATTGCTGCAAGGATACCAGTCACAATTTTTTTTACTGATTTTGGAGCCATAGTTTCTTTTAGCTTTTCAATAGAAGGTAACTTCATATTATATCCTTAATTAGATTTATATTTTCTGGTTTAGTAAGTCTAAACTTATCATTTGTAGAGGAAAATAAACCTGCACAGTCGTCTCTTTTAATACATTCATTACACTGTTTTAAATAATTAGTTTTATAATCACTAATACTTTGTTTTGAAAAATCCCAAATATCTGAAGCTAAGACACAAAATGGAAGATTAAAAATAGATGTTGAAATGCCAGCGCTATTAAGGTCTATAACAGCATGTCTAAGCGTATCTTTATATTCGATGGGGTCAATCCATAAATCGTTATAATTCATCTTAGCAAATCCCATATTCTCCATCCCCATTAAAGCAACATGGTTAACAAATGGAAGGGTTCGCTTAATAAATTGAATAATTAACTCAAGTTCTTTAATAGTATATTTATGCAATACAACACGAAGTTCTATATCTATTTTATTTCGTCTACATTCATAAATTCCGGCTATCGTCTGATTAAAAGCTCCTTTACTTTGCACTATAAAATCGTGGATCTCAGATGTAGCACCAAATATCGGAATACCAATAAACATATTAGATGAAACGGCTGACATCGCTTTAGTGTAATCTTGATAAGCAAATATTCGCCCATTAGAAAGTAATTGAATTATAGTATTAGGAAATTTCTCATTAATCCTGATAATTACATCGATTAAGTCTTTATTAATAACAGTTGGTTCACCACCTGTAATTCCTAATGTTTCGGGAGAATCCTCATTACGAATTAGATCAATAATATTAATTAAATACCCTTTTATTCCTAATGATATCGTAGGCTTTGGTGGTTGAGGGCACATAATACAATAGTTATTACATGCATCAGTAACAAATAAAGCATTATTATGTGATTTTGGATCAAATAAAATTCGTAATTTACCACCTTCACTTATATTAATAACTGAACCTTCACTTATTAATAATGAATCTTTTATAACAACAATATCTTTATTTACTTCAATATTTTCACTACTAATGACTAAATTACTTAAATTTAATAGTTCTTGGTCAATAACACCACCATGGTATAGATAAAATAAATTCTTACCTTTACAAGTTTCTGTTAGCTTACTCACAGCTAATCCTATTTGTGCAGAAAAGGATTTCCTTTTTACTCCACCATAAGGAGTAAATGATATTTTAACCTTAGTCATTAATTAGTAATCCAAGAAGAAAGAACATTTTTAACCTTCTCATCACCGTTAATCCATAAATCGATGATATGTGCAATAATAGCTTTATTTTTATTACAATATGTATCAGAAGGCCTATGACCAATTACATCACCTTGAGTTTGATGTCGCCTAACAGGTTCAGAACCACAAAATGGAGCATAAGAACAATCACTACATGATGGTAATGATTCATTTGTACTTGCTGTTGCAATTAATTGCATTGGCTTAGAAAAAAACAACTCCTCATAACCATGATCTATAACATTACCTAAACAAAAAGTATCATCACCAGTTTCTGCTAGCATTCTAGATTCATCACTTGGGTATACTTTTCCGTCGTAATTATATAATGTAACATTAAAACCAGTCCCCGTTGGACTTTGTAAATCAACAAAACCAATCGACCATGGAGTTAATAATTTTCTAAGTATCAAACCAGCAAAGCTTTCCTGAAAATAAACTCCTGATAAATTTACATCAATAATATAATCAAGGATTTCTTTATAGAAAGATATAAACTGTTCAGTTGTATAGCCTATTTTTTTTTGAGACTTCTCTGCAAATCCATATGGATTCAACTCTCTAATAAATATAGTTGTCAATCCATTTTTAATATATTCATCAACAATCTCTTTAGGATATTTTAAAGATTCTCTAGTCGTTGTCATTAACGCAGATAAACAATTATTCCCAAGTATTTCTTTCGCTAATCTAAAACTTTTCATTACTTTAATATAACTATCACCACCTGAAGTATTTCGATTAAAATTATGTAGAAATTCAGGCCCATCTAAAGATGTTGATATCTGAATATTATGTTCTTTAAAAAATTCAAGTGTTTGTACCGTAATTCCAACCATATTGGTACAAATAACAAAAGTTATACTTTTTCCAATTTTTTCATTTTTCTCATTAGTTAGAAGTACTGCTTTTTTGACTTTTTCAATAGCTAATAATGATTCTCCACCTTGAAATTCCATCGTCACTGACGGTGAAGGCATCTGTAACATTATATCAATAGATTTAGATAACACTTCATTACTCATATCATACTTATTTGTACAAGAATTTTCTGACTTTCGACTTACTTGACAATAAATGCAACTATGATTACAGCGAAGTGTCATACAGAAAATATGAAGTTTACTAAAATCAAGAATAAATTCTTTTTTTGTTTTCAACTTAGAAGCAAGATTTTCTAAACCAAAAGATCCAGAATTACCAAGAATAAAATTATTTAGCTTTAACTCACGATAAAATATAGATGTAGTATCTAATTTTTTATTAATAAGATCTTCTAAATTTTTTCTAGATATCACCATCCATTCACCAAAATCATTACTAATTAAATAATCACTCTTAAAATTAGAGAACCTAAATGGCATGAGTTTATAATCATTGTTATCCTGAAAATTTTCTAAGCTAATGAATTTTTCCATATTACTGAACCACCTCAAGTTCAAGAAACTCTACAGCTGTCAACTGAAGAGCATAATTCAAAAACGAACCTTCAATTTCATATTTTTCAGCATCAGTGTATTCATGATTAACAGCTATGGTTAAATAAGCATTTTTATTCTGTTTCTCAATATCTATAGTCGCATATTCTTTATAAGCAACTCTTGCTTTACCTAAAGCACTAATTGAATATATTGATAATGGGAGATTCACTTTCATAAATTAGCCTTTGATTTTCATTATATTCTTTTTATCGCTTTTATATGATTGATCATATCTAGGAAGATCACTGTCTAATAATTTATTAGTAATTCCCTTAGCTGCCTCAGAAAATGCTTTTTGGATAATTACATCTCGTATTTTTCCTGTTTCTTCAATAACAATCTGACGAAGTTCCTGATCAGCTAAATTATTAACTAGCTTACCGCATTCTTTATACAGTTCAGTTACATCAGTACAGCTTGGATCTTTCGCACTAATCTTAATAAGGAAATTATCATTATCTTCTGAAACTAATACAAAAAGACGATCTGTACATTCATAAAGAACTTTTATAATTACATTTTTTCTATATGTTTTTTTAGAAACAGAAATTGTTGCTACTGCACCAAATTCACTTATTAATATGTCATATTGCATTGGTAAATTACGCCTTTTAAAATACCTAAAATTAACAATACTCACCGATGGATATTGTGACTTATTGCATATGATGTGCCTTGCGAAGGTGTCAAACAACATAAAAGTAGAATAAATGTGAGCAATGACAATTTTAAATATCCTTACAGCGAGAACTAAAACAAACAATGTCCAATTAATCATCATGATAGTGTAATTAACAACCATATCAACACTTTGTATAAAAAACAGGACTGCCATATGTTTAATACTTTTATGGCTGTCCTATTTTTCTCAGTGGAGAATAAGTATTAGATAGCAGCTATTGACGCTTTATATAAAGATACAAATTACGACATATGTAACAATGCACTACAATATGAGAAACAAACTAAAGGATAATTTAAAATGGCAACAACAAGTATTAGACTAGATCAAGAATTAATAGCCAAAGCGACAATTAAAGCCAAAGCCCTTAGCCGAACAACATCAAAAAAAATAGAACATTGGGCAAAAGTTGGAGCGATAATGGAAGAGAATCCAGAATTATCTTATGAGTTTGTAAAACAAGCAATTATGGCTAAAGCTGAAAAAGAGATAGGTCAATTAGAGAGTTATCAATTTGACTAATATAACTCAAGTTTTACAGACTCCCACCGTTAAAAAAGCGATACAGAAACCACAGACAGCAAGTACAGGACAGCCAGATATTTAATTTAATATTTTTATGGCTGTCCTGTCTTTCATATGTCTTTCATCTTTCTAAAGGTCACCGTTGTAACCGTCAAGATGTGCAGATAGAAAAACGAATTTAATGGCAGTGATATACGCCTGTTTTGTAGTTTGCATGACAACCATTAGAGCTTGTACCACCTGAATGGGCATTCACCATACCAGACAACATTATTGTATTTTTATGGAATGGCGCAAATTTTCAATCACCAACATAAGTTATTATATTTTCAATAACGGTATAACCTGCGATTGAAAATATGTCTGAGAATAATTTAATTTATGTCCTTTATGGTAGTTCAAACACTGGCAAAACCACCTCACTGCGGCTTTTAGCAAAGAAATTAGAGCAAATAACAATACCAAGTATCACTATTCCAAATAAGGATGATTTTGCTGTAACATTCATTCTAAAGAATAAAAAAATAGGCATTATTACGGGTGGCGATGACCGAGGTGCTATCGAATCAGGTTTAACACAAATTAATAATAATCGTCGCTGTGATATTATTTTTTGTGCCTCAAGAACTAAAGGTCAAACAACTGATTTCTTAAATGAAACATTTAAAAAAGAAGAATTACGCTGGATTACAAATATGTACGTCTATGGTAATAATGACGAACAAGCGTTCCTTTGCAATCAATCGGTTTCTGATTTTCTTTATAATTCATTGCTATTAGAATTAGCAGTATAACAAATCAAAATAAGCACCGAAAAACTGACACCTATCTCATTTATAAATAGTCAGTATCAGATTCATATACCAAAAAACCACTTCAGTTCACAACAATAAAACCTTCACCAATTTAATCTATTATTTATTAACAATCTCGCGTAATGTTTGTAACGTGTTATTTGTTAATAAAATAGAGTGACAATTAAATTATTCTGAATTAGGATAATTGCCATTAGTCGGGGGGCGTTAAGCTGAGATCACCATAACGGTGGGACCCGTTGAACCTGAACCAGTTAACACTGGCGGAGGGAACTAACTATCAACGGATTACCAACGTTAATAGATGCAAGCTGAGTCAACTGCATACTCTCATACCGCAGTTTACACTTCCCCGCTTGATAACTTGTTCCTGATGCTAGCGCGTAAGGAATGAAATATGTCACACAACCCATCATCGCATCACACAACTACTCCTATTGTATTGACGATTGCAGGATCAGACAGTGGCGGCGGTGCAGGCATTCAAGCCGATATTAAAGCCATTTCAGCAACAGGCAGTTATGCTTGCTCGGTGATCACCGCGATTACCGCCCAAAATACGCAAGGTGTTAACGGCATATTCGCCATTCCTCTTGATATGGTTGAGCAACAGCTGGACGCCGTATTCAGTGACCTCAATATTCAAGCCGTTAAAATTGGTATGCTCGCCGACAGTGATATTATTCGACTGGTTGCTGCAAAAATTCGTCATTACCAACCCAAGTTTTTAGTCATTGATCCGGTGATGGTTGCCACCAGCGGTGATGTGTTATTACAACAACATGCCATTACTACCCTCAAAATAGACTTACTGCCACTGGCTGATATTATTACCCCTAACCTACCAGAAGCTGCTGCATTAACAGGTTTAGACATTCCACAATCACTGGCTGATATGCAAGCGATGATCAGTGCGTTACGAGATATTAATCCTCATGCAGTGTTACTCAAAGGTGGGCATTTAGAACAAAGTAGTGATAGCACTGATTTACTCATTCTCGCCACTGATGTTATTGAACTGACAACCCCTCGCATTAACACCAACAACACTCACGGCACGGGTTGTACCTTATCTGCGGCTATCGCATCTTATTTAGCTCAAGGCAATGATCTTACAACGGCAACTACCTTGGCTAAACGCTACATTACCGCCGCCATAACCGCCGCCGATGAACTCAATGTTGGTCATGGTCACGGCCCTGTGAATCACTTCTTTGCAGGTCATCATCATGTCCGTTGATCTGGAAATTACCATAACTAATGGCAGTTTACGCTATCACTCCAGCCCCCGTTCAAATACAAATAAGGCGGTAATTGAGAACCTTAATCTGACTATTGCCGCCAATAAATGGACTTGTCTGGTGGGTAAAAGTGGTTGTGGTAAAAGCACCCTGATCAAGTTTTTAGCCGGATTACTCAACGAAAGTACCCAATGGCAAGGTCAACTGACGATTTCAGACAATCAGCCTTTAACGGGGCGAGTCGCTTATATGGCACAACAAGATCTGTTATTACCTTGGTTAACGGTATTAGACAATGTTTGTATTAGCAGTAAGTTCGGTCATCACGATTCAATACCCAATTTAAAACAACGGGCAATGACATTATTAGAACACGTTGGTTTAGCAGATAAACACCAGCTATTGCCACAACAATTATCAGGCGGTATGCGCCAACGAGTCGCCCTCGCAAGGACGTTATTACAAGACCAGCCGATTGTCTTAATGGATGAACCATTTTCAGCATTGGATGCCGTCACTCGCTATCGCCTTCAAGATCTGTTTGTAAAGTTACTCAAGCATAAAACTGTGGTGTTGATTACTCATGATCCTCAAGAAGCGATTCGATTAAGTGATCAGCTGTATATTTTGCAAGGCGAACCCGCTTTCGCGACGGCATTATCGTTGCCGCCCACATTGCCACCACGGCGATTTGATGCTGAATCAGCCAGCCACCAGCAACGTATTTTTGACATATTGGCACACGATCATGACTGATATTACCCGTTTAATCACCACCACATCGCCCCATCAACAACGGCACCCACAGCGTGAACTTGCGACACCAATACGGTTTCTGATCAGTATTAGTGTGCTACTTGGGTTATGGCAACTGACGGTGGTGGCATTCAACTTACCGAGCTTTATTTTACCGCCACCGCTTGATGTCGCGCAGCGGTTAATAACACGTTATGACGTATTGCTAAGTAACACTTGGGTCACAGCTCAAGAGATCATCCTTGGGCTAATACTCGGTTTATCATTAGGGCTATTTTTTGCCTTACAAATGCTGTTGTTTAAACCCGTTAAACGATGGTTATTACCATTACTGATTGCCAGTCAAGCCATCCCTGTATTTGCTATCGCTCCGGTATTAATGCTGTGGTTAGGCTATGGCATTGGTTCTAAAATAGTAATGGCAGCGTTAATTATCTTTTTCCCCGTCACTACTTGCTGCTATGACGGCTTACGTAATACCCCCACTGGTTACCTTGAGTTATCCGCCACGATGGGCGCGACCAAATGGCAACAGCTTAAATATATTCGCTTTCCTGCTGCTTTACCGGCACTAGCTTCTGGCATTCGAGTTGCGGTGGTTATTGCGCCGATTGGTGCTGTCGCTGGCGAATGGGTGGGTGCGAGCAAAGGCTTAGGTTATTTAATGCTCCAAGCCAATGCACGGATGATGATTGATGAAATGTTTGCCGCGCTGTTTATTTTGTCATTGTTATCGATATCACTGTATTTCATTACCGATAAATTATTAAAGCGTTTTATTCCATGGCAACTGTCGTAACAGGCTAATGCTTTACCTAATACCTATTTTTAGACTCACTCTTTAAAGGATCTATTGTGAAACGTATTTTGTTAATTACTACAACAATGTTGGTGCTGTTTGGCTTCTCAGTCAGTGCAGATGCGACAACCGTCCCCAAAAAGCTCACTAAAATAAGCCTAATGCTTGATTGGTTTGTTAACCCTAATCATGGTCCGATTATTATTGCCCAAGAACGGGGGTATTTTAAACAGCATGGAATCGAGGTTGATATTCAGCAACCTGCCGATCCATCTTTACCACCTAAATTAGTCGCCGCTAATAAAATCGATCTTGCCGTTTCTTATCAACCTAATTTAACGATTGATGTTGCTGCTGGCTTACCGTTAATTAAAACCGCAACTCTAATTGCGACACCGCTTAATACATTGATGGTATTAAAGAAAAGTGGCATCACTGATTTATCACAACTGAAAGGTAAAACCATTGGTATTTCAGTCGCAGGCAATGAAGACGCCACCATTGGCACCATGCTAGCTGATCACGGTGTAAAATTAAGTGATGTCAACATCGTCAATGTCGGCTGGGCATTATCATCTTCATTAGCATCAGGCAAAGTTGATGCTATTTGGGGAGGATTACGTAACTTTGAAACCAATCAATTAGCACTAGAAGGCTACCCGACTACATCGTTTTTTCCTGAAGAGAACGGTATTCCTAGTTATGACGAATTGATCTTTGTTGCCAACAGCAAACATTATAACCGCCAAGCTATTACCGCTTTTAATGCCGCTATCACTCAAGCGACCACCTATATCATCAATCACCCAGATGCAGCGTGGAAACAGTTTATTCAATACGCGCCCGATACGTTAGATAACAAGCTTAACCATAATGCATGGAACGATACGTTAACGCGGTTTGCTCTGCGTCCTGCGGCAGTCGATTTTAAACGCTACGATGATTACGCCCAATTTCTATTTAAACACCACGTTATAACGCAACTGCCTCAAGCCAAAAATTATATTGGCAGCTTCTAAGGAGAGATCACATGACATACCAAGATTTAATTGATGCTTGCCAACCACAATGGACTACCTATACCCAGCACCCATTTGTGATGCAACTTGGTCAAGGTACACTGCCCCACCATTGTTTTATGCATTATTTAAAGCAAGATTTTTTATTCTTAAAACAATATGCACGCGCTTATGCGTTAGCGATTTATAAAGCCCGCACCTTAGCCGATATGCGCCGAGCACTACCAAGTGTTGCCGCTTTATTGGATCATGAAATTGCTCACCATATTGATTACTGTGGTGCTTGGCATTTAACCGAACAAGATATGGAACAAGAGCCAGAAGATGTCGCAACAGTCGCTTACACCCGTTATGTATTAGATGCAGGTATGCAAGGGGATATCATTGATTTATATGTTGCCCTTGCGCCGTGTGCGATTGGCTATGCGGAAATTGGCAACTTACTGGTTAATGATACAAAAACCGTGTTTGACAATAATCCCTACCATAGTTGGATTGCGTTATATAGCGGTGAAGACTACCAACAAGGTGTTGCCACCGCGACAGTATATTTGAATAACTTACTCGCAGAAATTCCGCTACACAGTCAACGAGGTCAGCAACTGGTTCAAACCTTTAAAGTCGCAACAGAAATGGAAATCGCCTTCTGGCAACAAGGGCTCAACGCAGAAGCTATTAACAATAAATCAGGAGCTGTCGACAATGCATAATCCATCACAGCAAACGCCTACTTCAGCCTCTTTGACCGAAAGCATTATCGCGGCACTGGCGCTGGTCAGAGAACAAAAACCATTAGTGGTTAATATCACCAATTATGTAGTAATGAACAATACTGCTAACGCCTTATTAGCCATTGGCGCGTCACCTATTATGGCGCATTCACGTCAAGAAATGGCTGAGATGATGCACATTGCAGGATCATTAGTGATCAATATTGGCACCCTTGATAGCGAATGGATTAAACGGATGCTATTTGCCGTTGAACAAGCGAATGCCAATAACAAACCGATAGTGTTAGATCCTGTCGGCTGTGGCGCAAGTGTATTACGTACTCAAACTGCTCGCACTCTGGCAGCGAATGCCAATAATCTGATCATTCGTGGTAACGCATCTGAAATCATTGCCCTTGCAGGTGAAGCCAGCCAAACCAAAGGCGTTGATGCGCTTGATAGCAGTGATACCGCATTAGCCGCCGCACAAGCGTTAGTTGCGCAGTACCACGCCAATGTGGTTATCTCTGGTGAAGTTGATTATGTAGTGACAGCGTCACAGACCATCAGCCTTAGCAATGGTCACCACATGATGCCTTATGTCACTGGCATGGGCTGTTCATTAACCGCATTAACTGGAGCGTTTGCCGCTATTGGTGAAACTTCAGGGCTAGCAGCCACTGCAATCTATGCCATTGCAGGTGAAATTGCCGCAGAACAATCAGCAGGTCCTGCATCATTACAGCTCAATATTATTGATGGTTTATATCAAATCAGTGCCGAGCAAATTTGTCAGCGACTTAATATGGACGTGGTAGCGTAATGATAACCAGCAATCACAATCCTTATTTGTTGTATTTAGTCACTGATGATCAGCAAAACCTAACCACCCTTGAACACGTTGTCCGTGAAGCCGTTGCGGGTGGTGTGACAATGGTGCAAATTCGTGAAAAACACGGTGATGTGCGGGCATTTATTCAGCGCGCTCAAACCGTTAAAGCGATTCTGCAACAGGCTTATGCGGCAACAGGTCGTCATATCCCTTTAATCATTAATGATCGGGTTGATGTTGCTTTAGCGGTGGATGCTGATGGGGTACATTTAGGCCAAACAGATATGCCTGTGACACTGGCGCGGCAACTATTGGGAAAAGATAAACTGATTGGGCTGTCAATTGAAACTGAACAGCAACTGTTAGACTGTGCCAGCCAGCCGATTGATTACATTGGACTTAGTGCTATTTTTTCGACAACGACTAAAACCAATCTGATTACTCATTGGGGATTAGACGGTCTACAACGTGCAGCAGCGATCTGTCCATTTCCGATTGTGGCGATTGGTGGTATTAATCACACCAATTTAACTGAAGTGATGACAGCCGGAGCAGATGGAATTGCGATTGTTTCTGCGATAAGCCATGCCGACAATCCTTGCCAAGCGACAGCTGAGATACTGGCAGCAATAAGCTCAAGTAAATAAACGATAACAAATAGAACAGTGGTAAATAGAACAGTAACGCGATAATACAATCAACAATAATCAAGGTAGCTGAATATACCTTGGTTATTGTTTGGGGGATTATTAAAATATACTGACTGTGGTTAATCTTATTATAGTGAACTGTTAATCTTGTTGTGCTGAACGTGGCGGCATCGTGGCACGTTCAATACTGCACTCATACGAGCCCATTTCAAATTCACGACAAATCCACGGACGATTTTCATAAATCGTACACAACAAAGTATCGCGATCAACCGCTGCACACCAGCCATCATCAAGGCGTAGCATCACTTCACCACCCCACTCGTCAATATCAATGTATTCTTCAGGTACACCTGTATCTGTAATAATCATTACTTCCAAACGGCAACAACATGCTTGGCACGTACTGCAAGTCATGGTTGGATCGGGTTCGGTGCTTATATTGGTTATATCAATGGTCATATCTATCATCGCCATGTTTTCTTGCGCGCATAGTACCTCAAACCCACACTAAAGACACTGACATCATCGTCATCCCTCATTCCTTATCCTTCATTTATTAAACTCTTCACAATCTTCACACCAGTAATAATATTGATATTAATTTTGTATAGATATTTACGTTCATCACCTAAAAATCCATGCTATTGTAATAAAATCAATAACAAAAAATTAACCAAAAGGATGGTTATGCACGATATTACAACAATGACAATCACGGTATTTATGGGTTTCTTTGCTATGATGAACCCCATTGCCAATACCGCTGTTTTTGTCGGAATGACGGGTAATCAAACCCCAGAACAACGAAAAAAAACTGCCTACAAAGCCCTTACCGCCGCTTTTTTTATTATCGCTACCTTCTGTCTTTTAGGTAAAGGGATCTTTGAATTATTCAGTATTACGTTACCTGCACTACGATTATCAGGCGGTATTTTAGTCTTTTTAGTCGGTTATCATATGTTACAAGGTGATAGCTCAAAACTGCATTCAAATTCTAACGCTGATGATACAAGTGAAGAAAAAGACATTTCTATCTCACCACTCGCATTACCAATTCTTGCTGGCCCCGGCACTATTGCGACAGCGATGAACTATTCAGCATCAGGATCATTTCTACACACTATTATCACAATTGTTGCCTTTGCTACTTTATGTTTAATTACCCTTGTGTGCTTTCTTTATGGCCCTAAATTGGTTGATAAAGTCGGTGAAGCAGGCATTACCATTACCACGCGTTTAATGGGATTGATTTTAACGGTTATTGGTATGCAGATGTTAATCCAAGGCGTACATGACGCTTTCTTGTTGTTTGATACTGCCAACTTAGCGAAATAATCCACTTAAATTCATCCCCCTTCCTCTTGATAACAGCCTTAGTCTTTCTTTTTACAAGGCTGTTATCTACTTTGGTTACATTTTAGCCTCGACATTTACAAACAAACCTCTGTATAATGCGCCCCCTTTACATCTATCTCTGTTTTCGTGCATCTTCTTTTGGCTTACTGTCAAAAAATCATCGAATAAAACTGCTAGGAATACCTCTTGATATCTACCGCAAACATTACAATGCAATTTGGTGCTGAGCCATTATTTGAAAACATTTCAGCTAAATTTGGTAACGGTAACCGCTATGGTCTTATCGGTGCCAATGGTTGCGGCAAATCAACCTTCATGAAAATTCTTAGCGGTGCGCTAACGCCAAGCTCTGGCAATGTGTCTATCTCTTCAGGGAAACGTTTAGGTACCCTAAGTCAAGACCAGTTTGCCTTTGAGCAATACACGGTTGTTGATGCAGTAATCATGGGCGATGCTGCATTATGGAAAATAAAACAAGAACGTGACCGTATTTATGCTCTGCCAGAAATGACAGAAGAAGATGGCATGGCGGTGGCTGAGCTTGAAAGTGAATTCGCAGAAATGGATGGCTACAGCGCTGAAAGTCGTGCTGGACAGTTATTGCTTGATGCTGGTATCGACGAAGAACTTCACTACGGTTTAATGTCACAAGTAGCGCCAGGTTGGAAATTACGTGTGTTACTAGCACAAGCATTGTTCTCTAACCCTGATATTTTGCTACTTGATGAACCAACAAACAACTTGGACATCCACACAATCAACTGGCTTGCTGGCGAGTTGAACCTGCGTAAATGTACCATGATCATTATTTCACACGACCGTCACTTCTTGAACTCTGTATGTACTCACATGGCAGATATCGACTACGGCGAATTACGTATTTACCCTGGTAACTACGAAAAATTCATTGAAGCATCATCGCTGATTCAAGAACAATTATTATCAGAAAACGCGAAGAAAAGTGCTGAAATTAATGAACTACAAGATTTCGTAAACCGTTTTGGTGCGAATGCTTCAAAAGCAAAACAAGCAAGTTCTCGTGCTAAAAAAATGGACAAAATCAAGCTTGATGAAGTGAAATCGTCAAGCCGTTTAACGCCATCATTACAGTTTAAACCGGGTAAAGCCCTTTACCGTCAAGCATTGATTCTAGAAGAGCTGAGCCATGGCTTTGATGGCGAAACCTTATTTGAAGGTGGCGATTTAATCTTAAACGCTGGTGAAAAATTAGCGATCATTGGTGAAAATGGTGTGGGTAAAACAACCATGCTGCGTTGTTTAGTGGAAGAACTAAAACACAACCACGGCGTGATCAAATGGTCTGAAAATGCTTCAGTTGGTTACTGCCCTCAAGATAGCTCTGCTGACTTTAATAATGATTTAGGCATCTTTGATTGGATTTCACAGTGGCGTACTAAAGATCATGATGATCTAGCCGTACGTAGTATCTTAGGCCGTTTATTGTTTACTGCTGATGATATCAACAAGAAAGTGAAGAACTGTTCTGGTGGTGAGAAAAACCGTTTATTATTTGGCAAATTAATGATGCTAAATATCAACGTATTAGTAATGGATGAACCTACTAACCATATGGATATGGAAGCGATTGAAGCGCTAAATAGTGCATTAAAAGTGTATGAAGGCACGTTAATCTTTGTTAGCCATGACCGTGAATTCGTATCATCACTAGCAACACGCATTATTGATATTCGTGAAAAACAAGTAGTTAACTTCCACGGCACATTTGACGAATACATGTCAAACCTTGCCCTTGAAGGCAAAATCGTTTAATACATAATACCAGTAGCAAGTTATAACATTCCTTATAACTTGCTACTTCCAACCACCCATCTTATTTTTATCTGTATATTCACACAAAGTGACAACGTCACGATTAATCTGTGTTAGCTTGCTATTATTTGTGACATTACCCACCCAGTATGAGCCGCCGTCACGCCTGTCGATGGATGTTGCTTTCCTTCTAAAAGTTGTTTACGCATATTATCAATATGATACAACTGAATATTAGTTGGATTTTCAATCATAATTTGCTGCTGTTTATCTTCGGTGATCACTTCTATTGGGGATTCATCAAACACTGAGAATCGTATTTCCCCTCGGCTGCCATATATCACCACTTTATCTTGACGTGAATGACCACCAAAATTCCAACTACCACTGCCTGTAGCACCATTTGTGTGTAACCAACATGCACTCACTGCATCTAAGGCGGTGTATAAATGTTGTTGATTAATACCTACCCCTTTAGCCATTGAAAAATCACCCAATAAATACGCAAATAAATCTAAGCCATGGCTAGCTAAGTCATCAAAATAACCACCAGCGGCAATCATTTTATCTGTCCGCCAATTATATTGTTGTGACAAATCCATGGGGTTAGCTGGCTTATTTAAATGCCAATTAATATGACGTACTTCTCCAATTTCACCGTCATCGAGCAACTGTTTTATATGATTAAAACGCGGTAAAGAACGACGATAATAAGCAACAAATAATGGTAACTGTGCCCTTTCAAAGGCATCAACAATGCTTTGACAATCAGCATAACTCGGGGCTAATGGTTTTTCTACACAACAAATCTTTCCAGCTTGCGCAACCTTTAATGCCAACGCTTTATGGCTATCAGGCGGCGTCGCAATATAAATTGCATCAATTGTAGGATCGTTAATTAACGCATCCGCATCTACATGAACCGTATCGATATTATGTCGATCTGCATAATCTTGAGCTAAAGCTTGATCACGACGAGTAACCGCCGCTAAGGTGAAATTTTCAACTTTTTGGTAAGCTGGGCCACTTTTTACTTCAGTTACTGCGCCACAGCCAATCATGCCCCAACGGATCATGTTTGTGTTCATTATCTGAGTCCTTTTCATTTTATTGGTATTATTTATTCGTTAAAAATAGCGCATTCCAACAATAACCCGCGCAGATAATCTGCGTTAGCTATAGTTTATGATATAAATTACGTATACTGCGAGCAACCACCTTAACTAGATAATTATCATGACAAACATTACTTTGATCACCAATGTCGGCAATATCGACATCAGCCTTAATAAACAAAAAGCCCCAGTTACTGTACGTAATTTTATTCAATATTGTCGTGACGGCTTTTATAACGATACCATTTTTCATCGTGTTATTAATGAGTTCATGATTCAAGGTGGTGGTCATACTGAAGATTTACTAGAAAAGCCAACGCGCGATCCAATTGTAAATGAAGCAAATCGTGGTCTTAAAAATACTATTGGTACAATTGCAATGGCACGTACCGATGCGCCACACTCTGCGACCGCACAATTTTTTATTAACCTCGCTGATAACGATTGTCTTGATTATACAGCGACAACAAACAGTGGCTGGGGATATACCGTTTTTGGCGATGTAACCGCTGGAATGGATATTGTTAATCATATTGCACAGGTAAAAACTGCAACAATACAAGGGCATGAAGATGTTCCATGTGAAGCTATCGTTATCAATCAGGTGATCATTAACGAATAATGAATCACTTTTTATCTAATTAACTAATGATATTGATAGATAAAGAAATAAGAGGGAGCGTATGAATAATTATCGCCGCTCCTACTATTACTGTCATTAATTAGCGCGATAACGCTTTTATTTTCAAAATAATCTCAGCATGCTCTGCTGATATTGGCATCACTTTTAACGAATGCACATTGCTGCCACCCGTATTACCTATTGGTACGCCATCAATAGCGGTTAAACATGCGGCACCAACAATACGTACAAGCTGTCCAATAATTTCTTTTATATCACGCTGTCTTAATGCCCAACGTAACATTAAATAATGCACCTTAACATGCCAATACGTTGACTCTTGACCTAAGACATGTGCATTTTCTAAATGTCTAAATTCAGCAGCAGAATCGCCTTTCTTTTGAGCCCGATATGAACGGGTCATTTCTGTTTTAATATAGGGGGCTATATTATGGCTAAAATTACTCATTATCCCTCCGAGTCATTATTCATCCTTAAATAATTAGCCTTTAGTGATCTATGCTTGTGGCTGTTGCAATGTTACTGCTGTACCAAATACTAATAGTTCACATGAACCGTCCATAATTGCACTGGTAGTAAAGCGAATACCGACAACAGCATCAGCACCTAACGTTGTCGCATCAGCCTCTAATCGAGCCATCGCTTGACTACGGGCTTCATTAAACATTTCGGTATATCCTTTCAGTTCTCCGCCGACAATACCTTTTAAACTTGCCATAATGTCACGGCCGATATGCTTTGATTGCACAATATTACCCGTAACTACACCAAGTATAGCGATAATCTCACGTCCAGGAACAGTTTCTGTTGTTGAAAAAATCATTTAATGAAACGCCTCTTAAATTGATGGTCTGAATATCAATAACTTCTTATTAGTATCGTATTATTTTTTATTAAAAACACTTTTATAGCCATTAATAATAGCGTTAATCAATGCTGTAATAAAATTAGCGTTATTGTATTCTTCCATTACATAGATAAAGTTTGACTTAAAATGCTCAACAGCTTTTTCATCCGTTTCAGCCAAAATTACATCATCTTCAACCTTAAACCCCGCTGCCAATAATTGTTTTTTCTGCTCTATAAATTGCTCATCTGCCATATCCAAATAGGTGAACTTCTCACGATTTGAATTGGGTAAACAAAAAAATTGATATTTAGCCATTACACATATCTGCTACTATCATTATTTATTCATTAATAGCATATATTCATCACTACAGAGTCATTCTTGTATTCAATATTTTGATTTGGTTCACAAAAAACAACAACATTATAAATTTCACAACTAAATTGATAATTTTACAAATCACTACAACTGCATGTTACTGCTGGAAAATACGTCATTTTATTCTCACGGAATAACATCATTGCAGTATTTATTATGGCTAAGATATCATTCTCATTTTTAGTTAATGACTGCTCATAAACCCAACCACCACAACCATAACCCACAAGTGGCAAGCTTTTACTGTCTATCGATTGATCTTCAGCGATCTCTATAACAATAGTGGTCGAGGTTGATGATAAGCACCATGAATAACCTTGTACTTTCCCATAACCTGTTACTTTTGAATCAATGTTAATCTCACCACAATAGTGTTCATTATTTAATTTAATCATTGTTTAAACCTTAATATTACCAAAAACTAATTTTACAACAGTGATTCGTATAAATCATATTAAAATACAATAACATATAATACATCCTCCCATAGTCATGCAAAAATAATAACTAAAAATTCAGGTTAAATAATTATTAACCTATTATTAATAATATTCAATTTTACAAAATCAAAAATGACGTTATAGTTAGTACATTATTTATAAGCACACAATATAAAAACTAAAGATATAAGATTATATCTCCTATTAAAAAGAGAAATATTGCACGCTATTTGTAAAAACTCTCTCATTGAAAAGTATATTTATGTCAACAAATAAACAACAAATCGAATTACAAAAAGAAATGGGTCCCAACTGGTTTGCATCCGTCATGGGTACAGGTATTATCGCTAATGCTGCTGTTGGATTACCTTTTATAGGCAAAGACTTAATTGGATTTGCAACGGTTGTTTGGTTAATTGCATTTGCGATGCTGATCGTTATGACCATTATCAAAAGCTATCAAACAATCACCAAGCCCCATATTATTAAACGTCAATTTAACGATCCAGTGATGTCTCAATTCTTTGGCGCACCACCAATGGCATTCTTAACCGTTGCTGGTGGCACACTATTATTAGGTCCTCATGTTCTTGGCCAAAGTCTTGCCCTTAATATTGCGTGGCCACTATTTTGGATTGGTACAATCAGCGGTATTATTACTGCTATTATTATTCCATACCGTTTGTTTACTCATAATGAAGTACATGACGATGCCGCCTTTGGTGGTTGGTTAATGCCTGTTGTTCCACCCATGGTATCAGCCACTATCGGTTCAATGTTCTTATCACATATGGCCCATTCTGCAGCACAACAAACCTTACTCTATGGCATGTATGCGTGTTTTGGTATGAGTTTAATGGCATCAGTCATTATTATTACATTGATCTGGAGTCGTTTAGCACATTCAGGTACATCAGGCAGTGCACGTGTGCCAACGTTATGGATTGTATTAGGTCCGCTAGGTCAATCAATTACTGCGGCGGGTTGTTTAGGTACAGCGGCGATGTTTACTGTCAATGAACCTATTGCGAGTGCAATGAATGTGATGTCGATTTTATATGGTGTGCCGATTTGGGGCTTTGCTATGTTGTGGTTCTGTGTCGCAGCATTATTAACCCTACGTGCTATGCGTCGTAAAATGCCGTTTGCATTAACATGGTGGGCATTTACCTTCCCCGTGGGTACATGTGTAACAGGCACAACACAATTAGCACTTCATACTGGTTTACCCGCTTTTCAATGGGCTTCTATTATCCTCTTTGCATTCTTGATCTTAGCGTGGGTTACAGCAGCATTAGGCACATTTAAAGGCTTTAAACACGGTAAGATTTTTAATAATCCGACCTCTGTTGTTCATATAAAATCAAAAAAAGGTAATAACTAATAAAAATAAACCCTGTGATATTTAATCAATAAGCATTAAACATCACAGGGTTTTTAAGTGATCAGTTAAAATTAAACTATTGCCGCTTTTGCTTTATTAGCGCGTAAACTACCAATAACATTCACTAATGCGCCGAGTACTATCATCGCCCCACCCGCTAATGTCCATGTCGATGGCACTTCACTAAAGACCAACCAACCTAAAACAATCGAAAACACGACTTGAATATAAGAATATGCGGTTGCCTTGCTTGCCACTTCTACTTTCATTGCTTTGGTTAAACCCACTTGACCAAACTGAGTAAAAATACCCACAAAGAGTAGTAAGAACAGCGCTTCTGTGGTTGGCATAACAAAATCATCACCCAGTAATAACACTGATAACGGCAACGCAATCAATGGGAAATAAAGAATAATTACCGAACTATCCTCGGTGTTACTCAACTGCTTAACAATAATATAAGACACACCACTACCAAATGCGCCTAACAATGCAATACCTATACTAAATAGCGGTAATTGTTGAACATGATCTAGCGTTAGTCCTGGCCCCACCATCAATAACAAACCAATAATTGAACAAAAAATACAAATAATGGTACTGATATGGATTTTTTCTTTTAGGAAAAGAATCGCTAATACTGCTGTAAAAACGGGGTTGAGATACTGTAAAATGGTCGCTTCAGCTAAAGGTAAAGTTGAAACCGCATAATAAACACAAATTAATGACAGTGAACCTGTAACGCCACGAGTTAATAATAACTTACGGTTATTGCCCCAGATATCAATCCGTTTACGTTTGACGTCAGCATAGCTAATAAGCAGAGATACCAACGCACGCGCTGCTACAATTTCAAACACGGGAATACCATAAGTGTGGACTAATTTCACACAACTCGACATCAATGCGAAGGCAAACGCTGACATCAGCATATATCTGACGCCAACAGGTATTTTATTCAAAGAAAAATTGGGCATAGGAAGCGGTTCGTTAACATAAAAAACCATTTTATGAAAAAAAACATCAACCTCGCAAGTGTTATATCACTCTTAGCTTTTTATGATTTGAATTATTATATTAGTGTTTACGGCTGAAAAATGAACTGAAAATTAACAAGATGAGATTGTCATTACTGATATGGTTATTTATTACAGCAAGAATAGAATAAATGTTCATTTTATAAACCTAATTAACGACCATGAAAAAACTACCTTTATTAGCGTGTGCAATTGCCAGTTTACTTGGCACTCAAGCGGCAAGTGCCTGTACAACTCTTCTTGTTGGTGATCAAGCCTCAACCAATGGTGCCTATTACATGGCACGTAATGAAGACTATAAAGCGGTATGGGCTAAACACTTTGTTCTTCATCCTCATGCTGTTAATGAAAAAGGGCAATTCCATTCCAATACTGATGGCTTTACCTATCCATTCCCTAAAGTGTCATTGGCTTATACATCAATGCAGGATTGGGATACTCATGATAAAACCATGGGTGAAGTGGGCTTAAATTCTGCGGGCGTGGGTATTACCTCAACCGAAAGCCTGACTAACCGAAAAGCCGCATTGACCGCCGATCCTTATAATACTAAAAATGGTATTAATGAAGATTCAATCGAAAATGTGATTTTACCTCGTATTCACAGTGCCAAAGAAGGTGTTGAATTACTAGGTAAAATCATTGAAGAGCGTGGCGCATCACAAGGCTTTGGGGTTGGATTTATTGATAAAACCGGAATTTGGTATTTAGAAACAGGCAGCGGTCATCAATGGATGGCACGTAAAATACCTAAAGATGCTTATTTCATTTCAGGCAACCAATCACGTTTAAAACAATATCTACCGAATAACAGTGATTATCTCGCCTCTCCAACATTAGTTTCTTTTGCTGAACAACATGGTTTATATGTTACCAAGGCTAATCAACCTTTTGATTTCCATGATGCTTATGCCACTACTGGCGGCCAAGAAAACATCACTTATAACTACCCTCGCGTATGGATTGCACAACATATTCTAAACCCAAGCCTTAAAACACAAATTGATCGCGACCAACCAAACTACCCTGTCTTCTTAACACCTACACATAAAATCTCACTCCAAAAAGTAGAAGAAATTATGCGTAACCATTATCAAGGCACAGCGATGGACCCATATGCAAATGCAGATCCACTCGGTCACTATCGTCCAATTTCAGTATTCCGTTGCGCTGAATCACATATCATTGAAGTACGTCCAAACCTACCGATTGCAATCGGCGAAACTGAATACATTAACCTAGGTATGACGGCGCTTGGAGTTTACATTCCTTTCTATCAAGGAACAACTGAGATCCCCTATGGCTACGATATCGGTACTGATGTCGCAAGTAATGGTTCTATCTTCTGGGACATGCGTAAACTACAAACGTTAGGCATGGCAAATTGGAAACAAAATGAACCGATTATTCGTGCTGCCTACGATAAATACGAAGCTGATACCGCGATTGCTCAGAAAAAAATGGAACAGAAATACTTAACTATTTATAAACAGCACCCACAACAAGCAACCGCTTTAATTAATAAATTTGAAAAAACCGCTACGGATAATGCACTAAAAGTCACCAACGAAATATTTACCACGCTTACCCAAAAAGCAGATATGGCATCACACTTCGCTGGCGCGTAAGCAAACATTAACCGACTGCAATACAAAGCTAATTATTCAAAGCGCCGCTATTGGCGCTTTTTTATAGATTATCATTTCTTATATCGACATATTCATTCCCAAAAACAAATACTATCTCTAAAAACGGATTACGTTATAATCGCCATCCAGCTCAACAAAAAATAGAATAATATGTATCAATTGACGTTTTCATTTGAAGAATTTCTTGCCGAGTTTTGGCAAAAGAAACCCACCATTATCAAAGGCGGTTTTAAAAACTTTGTCGATCCCATTTCAGCGGATGAACTCGCTGGACTCGCAATGGAAGAGGACGTTGATTCGCGTTATATCGCTAAATTAGCTGACACTTGGGATGTGCGTCATGGGCCACTGACTTTTGATGATACCCCTAAAGATAATTGGTCATTCATTGTTCAAGCGGCAAACCATTGGCATGAAGGTGCAGCGCAACTGATCACCCCATTTCGTCAATTACCCGGTTGGTTACTGGACGATCTAATGATCAGCTACTCAACCCCAGGCGGCGGTGTTGGTCCTCATATCGATCAATATGATGTATTCATTACTCAAGGTTCAGGTAAACGTCATTGGCGCGTAGGCCCTAAAAAAGATGACTACGAAGAAGAATGTCGTCATCCTGCATTACGTCAAATAAAAGGCTTTGATCCTATTATTGACGATATTTTAGAACCCGGTGATATTTTATATATTCCACCAGGTTTCCCACATGATGGTTACGCCATTGAAACATCAATGAGTTTTTCAGTGGGTTTCCGCTCACCTAAGAAACAAGAATTATTAAGCAGCTTTGCCGACTTTGTGATTGCGAATGATATTGGTGATGTGCACTATCATAATCCAGCGTTACCAGCTCGTGCTAACAACGGTGCTATTTTGGCAGAAGAAGCCAAAGATCTTGAAAACATGATGCGCAGTTTGCTTGATGACCCTCAACGATTAAAACAGTGGTTAGGCGAACATCTAACGCAAAATCGTCATGAACTTGATGTAATGGCATCTGAGCCGCCATGGCAAAATAATGAAACCTATCAGTTCTTAGAAGACGGTGAAGCATTTAAACGTATTGGTGGTTTACGTGCGTTTTATCATCCCGATCAAGCTCACCTTGTCTATATTAATGGTGAGCAATATCAATTACCGCCAGAGTGTGCTGATGCCGCTAAATTATTGTGTGATGAAGAACAAATCACTCACGCACAATTAGGCGAACAACTTGATAATCCAGCATTTCTAGCCATGTTAACCCAGTTAATTAATATTGGTTATTGGTATCCTGTTGAATAACTAAATCAAAAAAAGCGGCTATTAATGAATATTTAACAGCCGCTCTTTTGTTGGTATTGATATTGTTATTAAACGATTACTGTTTATATTGCGCAAGAGTAATAGATAGTCGCTTTACCCACCAATTGATTGCATCTTTTATATCATCAGAAGAATCAATCATCGTACTAAAATCTTTATTACCCGTTTTACGATCAATAGCCGCCATAATAGGCTCACCTGTTGTCGCATCACTGATCAATATTTCCATTGACGCTGAACCAACATTGGTATGCTCGCCTGTAAGCACTTTTGAAATGGTTGAGATCCCCAACCCTACAGGTAATACGCTACTTGTGATCGCTAAAATAGGGTTCGGTGTTTGCACATTAGTAATCGCAATCGTAACTCGTAATGTCTTTGGCTGTGGCTTTTCAACAACGGTTAACTTTGTATTAAGTGATTTTAACTGATTGATAAAATAATCTTTTATCATAATAATTTCAGCTTCTGATAAGTGATCACTCTTTTCTTTATCAAGCATGATATGTACTTGATCATAAATAATATTATCGTATTTTGCTATTTTACGTTGTAATGAGCGCTGATTAAATATACCCCGTTGCGCCCACACTAAATCAACACCATCCTTTGGACCTGGATGAAAGTCTTCATATGTTTCAAATGTCTTAGGTTTTACTATTTGGTGATTATTAGCACAACCTACCGTAGTGATAATGACTAATATCAATAACCAGATCTTTTGTTGCATTACTTTCACCCTTTCATCCATTGAACGATAAATACATTATCCATAGTCGACTGTTAGTTATATGTTAACAAAATAACAATATGCCATACTATAAATTAATACTCACCACGATGCAAAGGTAATCATGTTGATATGTATTGCTCTAAAAGTAAAAAAGAGCCAACACAAAGGTTAGCTCTTTTTTAGGAAACAAATTAATAACGTCAATTATAAGCGGGCTAATTCTGCTTTACGGGTTTTATTTACTACACAGAAATTACCACGACGGGTACGGCACTTTGAACAACGCTCACATTCAACGTCAGCCTTATAACCCTCTAACCAACGTTTAATTAACTTAGGTTCAGATAACAATGGACGTGATAATGCGAAAAATTCAATACCAGTATTGTTTGCCATCGCTTCAATAGCATCAAATTCACTCAAACCACCAACAGTAATCACTGGCACATCAACATCTTGGCTGATTATGTCGCCGTATTGATGGAAGTAGCCTTCAGCTTCAATAGTATAACCATCGTAAGACTCGCCCACCATGGTGTCAGCCTTACCATGCACGTTACCTGAGATGATAATCGCATCCACACCAACCGCTGCTAGTTTTTTACAAATAAGACGCGTATCAGCAAATGTTAATCCACCCTCAAAGAATTCAGAGGCGGTTAATTTAACTAAAATAGGGAAATCATCACCGACTAAGGTTCTAATTTTAGCGTAAATTTCTAATAGAAAACGCATACGGTTATCAAGGCTACCACCATACTGATCATCACGTTGATTATAATATGGACTTAGAAACTGGTTAATTAGATAGGTATGTGCTGCATGAATTTCAACACCATCAAAACCCGCATCTTGAGCACGTTTAGTCGCTAATGCAAAAGCTTCAACAATATAATCAATGTCAGCTTGAGTCATAGCCTGACCTAATGTTTGAGTGCCTTTCTCGCACACCGCACTAGGTGCAAAGATCACCCGCTCGCCAAGGTTGTAAGTGGTTTTAGTGCCACCATAAGCCAGTTGCATCACGATTTTGGAATCGTATTGATGAACAAGATCAGTCAGTTTTTGATATTCTTCGATAAACGAGTCGTTATACATCCCCATCATGCCAGCATTGGGTTTTTCTTCTTCGACAATATTTGCATAACCCGTTACGATCAGCCCCACTTCCCCTTGTGCAAGCTCTTCATAAATAGCATAAAGCTTATCGGTCATATGGCCATCTTCTGTTGCCATATTTTCCCATGTTGCACTACGAACAAAGCGGTTTTTTAATGCCATGTTGCCAATACGGGCTTCTGTAAATAAAGTACTCAAATCACGTCCTCTTAAATATCATGTCGTCTTATTTTCACCAACGCCATAAAAACAAAAAGAACAGCATTATTGAGCTGTTCTTTTTTATGTGTTGTTATCATAAACGCTAAGCTAATATGAATAATACCGTGACTACATCTGAAAATCTTTAATCTGGATTAAGATAATGTCGGTTATATCGACGGGGCTCTTCAGCCATCCTGACAATTAATATGCTACTACACTCAAATATACCTGTTGATTATGATGTTAAAGTTAAACTAAAAATTATCGTAATATTTTACCTAAGCATATATAGAGAAAAAGCTGCACAAGGCAGCTTCTTCTATCATTAATAAATCAGTAACTTTAATATCTAAAAGAGATACTTAATTAATAAAGTGTCTTACTCAATTTAAAGTTCTTAAATAATGATGATGTGAATGGATTAGCGTCCTCTTCCGTATTTAGACGGTAAACAACATTGCCACCGTTGATCGAAAATCTATAATCAACACTTGTTTCACTCGCACTTACAACCTGCCCTCGCTCAAGAAGACGGAAAAATGCCCATGGCCCTTGAATGGTAATAGCACGCGGTGATAAATTCGCCAATATTGGTACTAATGATAATTTTGATATTGAGGTATCTCGGAGTGTATTAGGCCAAATGAGTTCTACTGGATGACGAGGACCATGACTATATTCAATATATTGGCCGTCAACATTGATCACACTTCGGCGTTGGTTAGCACTTAAATTAATGGGCTCAAGTGTAAACTCAACATCTAATATGCCTTTACGATTAAAAAATGCTTGTTGGATCTTTTTAGCATTAGCAAATTGCTTAAGCACATCACTGCGTAATAATGACGGTTCGTTATTATTGCTCATATCCATTGAAATATTATCATCAATAAATAGTTTCAAGTCATTATTATAAAAGTTATCCATAGTGCCATTAGGCGCAAAGAAGGTTTCAAAATCCTTCAGCGATACATCTTTCGAGGTATGATTATTAAATGGATAGCGAGAAGCCAATTTTTCTTGATATTCTTTATAAACATCACGTTGCCAACGTACTTCGACATACTTAATCGCCTCTTGTTTAATCACATACCAACTTTCTTCAGCGATTTCTTTAACCAAACTATCAAGTGGTTTAGGTAAATTAGTTGCCATTTGCTGCAACGTATAAATAGGATCGTTTTCTTTTAATCCTAATCTATCTTTCGTTGCTTCTAAAGCTGCTTTTCCCTTGTCTGGCGCATCTTGAATCGCTTTCATATAATAGTATAGCTGCCGCACTGAAGTCATCACTTCTTGTATATATGCGGGCTGTTTGCTATTACTGTCTAAAATTGAATCAATATCAGTAAACGGTGTTGCAATCATTGACGCCACGTTATATTGCGATGATGTCATCAACGCCAAGCGTGCTTTATCATTTTTGGGTAACATTGGAAATAGCTGGGTATTTATATCAACAGTTTTAATAAAACGCACTATTGGCTGTTTATGTCCAACTATATTACTCAAAACAGCTACGGCTTCATTAATGTCTGAAAAATATTTAATCTCAATATTATTTAATGCTAACTGCCATGTATTTACATAATCATCAACATACAAATTACGAATTTTCTGACGTAACACTTGTTTATCTTCTGCGCTAAACGTTGCGACTGTTGATTCACCTAATACCCAACTATCAACAAGCGCGACATCTGACAATGACTCTATTTTGGGTAAAAAATAACTATTAAAGCCTTTTTTAGTTAATATTTGCGGAATATTCAGAGCATTATCTTGCACTCGCTGACCAAATACCACTTCAAATACAGGACCAACCGCTTTTTTAATATTAAGAGGAGCTCCTAATGTGTGTTCTGCCGTACGTTTTAAACTGTTATAAACACGCTCAGCTAAACCTATTGAACTAAGATCCCGTTGAGTGCTTTCAATTAAATTATCGTACGGTCTCATCACCGAAATCGCATTTGTATTACCTGTATTACGAAGATCTTGTAAATCAGTATATGCTAACGAATAATCCAAGTGTGCAAGTAATTGTTCTTGAGTTTGAGCATCATTAGGAAAGTTTTTCTGCCAAACTTGTGCGAAGTACGTCCTTACAACATTATCTTGTCGTCCACTTCGATCTGTCAACATTCTAAAGACACGTAATGCGGATAACTCTTGCTGCTCTGAATTCGCACTCTTAATATCCACCGCTAACTGTTTCATTAATGCTGGTAAAAATCGAAATTGCAGTAAGCCTAAATAGGTTTCTTCAACTTTAGGTCCAATTTTATGTCCTTGATAAAGCCCGATATCAGAAACATACTTAGGCTTATCTTGAAACACGCCAAACTCTAATGTTGCTTGACGAATTGAATTTAATGGTGCTAATAACTCTTGTTCTGAACGCATCAATTTAACGTTTGAATATTCATTTTTAAATTGACTGACTTGATTAAGCACTGCATTTTCATGAGCAATATTTTGGGTATAATAACGCTGCCACCCCCCTATTAATAATACAGATGCAATGCTACATGCTAATACCGACATCCATAGCACTTTTGCTTTATGTCGAATAACTCGCAGGCTGTCAGATGCAATCCCCGCTTCTGGATAAATAATCTCATTAAAAAGTTTTTTTACAAAAAAAGTAGTTGAGTTTTTAGAGTGTTGCGCACTATTAATTGTATTTGATAAACCGTAACGACGAGATGCGGCATCAACAAATGCATCCGTTGGTACTCCTTGCTGATAGACAGACATAAAGTAAATACCACGAATTAACGCCGGTGTTGAAAATTGATCACTTGCAAAAGCATCTTCTAGTAACTGCTTTAAGACATCATGCAACCCTGCAACTTGGCGAGAAAAGCTATAAATAGCCGTACGATCTTCAGCACCAACAGCATGGCGCAATGCCAAAGGTAAAGAATCATTAATACGTTCAATAAATTGAATATAATCTTGGTCAAATTCAGCTAACCAATGATCAAAATCTTTTACAGTATTCAGTGAAAAAGTAAATCCCATTACCTCTTCACGTTGACTTTGAGTATAACTACGGAAATAAGGTTCAAAACCATGCAACAGATCTAATTTAGTCAATGCAATATATACGGGCATTCGTGTTGATAATATTTCCATCAACTCACGTAATCGAGCACGTAATAAATTAGCGTATGCACGACGCTCAGCAACAGTTGAACTCGCAAGATGCTCAATATCAAGAGCAATAACAACGCCATTTAATGGTCGTTGTGACCGCGTTTTATCTAGCCAATTAACGAAGTTAAGCCATAAACGTCGTTCCATTTCTCCATCATTATTCTCTTCATTCTGTCGTTGCGTCAATAATTCACCATCAGGATCAATCAATACCGCATCATCACCAATCCACCAATCAAAAGAATACGGATTTTCACTTTTCTTCCCTGATGCTCGCATCATACTAGAAAAAACAAAATTCTGACTTGAACGGTTAATTAAGCTAGTTTTACCTGCATTTTCTAATCCTAATACCAAATACCAAGGCAAACTATAAAGATAATTGCGTTTATTTAAATTTTGTTTTAGCTCTCCCATTACTTGGTTTAGCTCAACCTGTTGACGAGCTTCTAAACGTTTAATAGGATCTTCAACTAATCTCTCTTCACGCGCTTTATCTTTATTGATTCGTTGTAAGTTACGCCATTGCATAAACCCCCATATTGTAAAACAACACAACGAAAAAATAATGCTCAAGACAACACGAGATGTGACTGTCGTTAAAGGTTGCTGACCTTCAATGTCTAACCAAGGTCCCGCCCACCAGATAGCAACATTTATTAGAATAAATGTTGCTAACATAATCACAGGTAATGATGTTTTAAAACTTGAAGCAAGCCTGAAGCCGATTGATCTTATTAAATTCCACATTTTATATTTTCCCTGTGGTTATTCTGCTGCAATATTATTTTCAATTTGTTTAATTAATGCGGGTTCCCATTCTGTAACCGACATTGCATTTACTTGATGATGTAAAGTCTGATATTGCTCTGCTGCCATTGCGGTCAATGAATTAGCCTTCATCACATCGGCTGATAATAACCGCCAATAAAAGGCATCACGTGGTTCTGTCGCTTGTGATAACCCCTCATTAAGCATTTTAAGAGAAGGTGCAATTCCCTCTTCTTGTGCGAGTACAAGTGCTTCATTACGTTTATCATTCCAACAACCGATTTGGTTAACTTCTGCAATATTGAAATCACCGACAGAGGTATCTAACCACGTCAAGGTCGCTTCGCTAATAAATGGAACCCCTCCTTTAAATAAATACGTTTTCAATGCTGGTAATCGCTGCATAAAACGGTGTAATTCATCTTTAATAATTTCTGCCCATGTGTCTTCTTCCAGCGCCATTGCGATGCGGTAACTTAAATAATGCCCATCTAACCAATAAGGCGCTTTAGTTAAGCTTTCTTCCACTCGACGCCACAATTCAATATCAGCTCCACGCTGTAAGCCATCTTCATAATCACTAATACGATCCAATGAAACGGGCATTAACTGCGTTTCTCCATTCATATTGGCATCAGGTAAACTATGAATTGAATACCACATTGCAAAACGACGAATACGGAGACTTAACATCACACCATCACCGCCAAGATCAGAAAGACATTCAACTGCTTTCAGGAGTGATATTTTAAAATTACGATCACTGCTATTATCGATGTCTAAATTAGGTATCGGTACTGATGTTGTGACATTGCTACACGAATCTATAGTTGAGGGGGCTATTACCTTTGGATCATTAACTTTATATGTACTATCGACTTGCGCTAATTTATGGCGCAAACGTGCATTAATATCATCAATAACCTCTATTGGTAACTTCAGCCCTTCAGCATGCAGATAAAGCTCTTGTAACAACGTTGTTAACTCGGTTTTAAGATCAGCATCAAACAAAGTACTGTCTAATTTATCTGTAGCGACATATGTTCGCTGACAAATTTGATTAAAAAACTTTTTACGGTGAACAGCACCACGTTCACCTGGTCTTGGTTGACATTCAAGCCAAAAACACGAGATAAAATCGACCAACACACCAATAGATAAAGTGAAGCGTTCAGGCGTAGGTTTATATTGCAGGCACTGTATTAACACTGTCAGTAATTTGATATCTTTCGATTTTGTTGAGAGTAAATTTACGGCACTCTTTTCAACTTTTTCCCATTGCACTTCACCATGAGCGAGGGAGCCAACTTTCATCATCTGACTATCAATAAAATTCAGCTGAGGATCATCTTTCAAGCGCTCACCAACAGGATTGTCTGTCATTATTGGAGTAAGCAGTTGCTCTCTAAAGCTTGTCATTGACATTTAATACTCCTACCAACGACAAATTTCTCGCATTGGCTTAACAGCCTCAGCAAGATTTTTATTATCAAACTCTACATTATCAATACCGGCTATATCTGAGCGTAATATCAATTGTGGAGCAGAAATCATCGCCTTTATTGCATCAATTGCGGGTATTCCACGGCCTGAACGCAATAAATAACCACTGTCATCACTGATCCAATTTTGCGTCACTACTGGTGATCCAGGAATGGATATAGTGACTCGCCCAGCTTTAATTGGCTGTGGTAATATTAATTGGACACGGCTAATTTTTTCGAAACAAGTCAGCATCAAAATTGGACCCCGAGTCTTAGATTGTGACGAAACATTTGTTGCCGTTGCCGTTAACCACACACTTGATAATTTATTACTTTCATCTTGTTGATTTAAAATAAATCCTTTTTTTGAGCCACGACTTTTTTCACTATTAACGGCACGTATCCAAGATGGCGGATATTGCACAGAATTAAGTCCTGCCAATGTTTTAATGGCCATTGGCGTATCAAAAACTTCATCAAAACACTGCAAACGTTTAAGCTTTGACTCAATATCTCGACACTGATGAGCTTGATCTAGCGTAATTAATAAATCAGGTTGTGCCGATACTAAGCTTGGCAACAAAATCAAGCTTAACGATAATATTATCCTTTTTATTATCATCTATTTTGAATCCCCAACTTTTGGCATTTGTGTGCCAGTGTACGTTTAGGAAGTCCTAAGCTTTCAGCGGCCTTAGCACGATCACCGTTATACTGTTCTAATCGATTACAAATAATGGCTTTTTCGTAAGATTCCAAAGCTGTACGTAAATCATCAATCACAGTAAAATCATTGCCATTAGTAACAAACTTATCTACAGCTATTTTTATGCCCAATGGTAACTTGGTGGTAAAAGCTGATTTTTCAATCAAAACATCACACTGAGTTTGTACACAAGCAAATTCAATTAATGAACGTAATTCACGTACATTTCCCGGGTAATCCAGACTTTTCAATTTATTAAGTGCAGAGGGTGACAAACCTAAAATATTACGTTGCTCACGATCGTTATATTGACGAATGAAATAAGTTGCTAACTCATTAATATCAATCAATCGACTGTTTAAATTTGGTACTAATAGTGGATATTGGTATATACGATAATAAAGATCTTGCCTAAAGCCACCATCATTCACGCTCTGACGTAAATTGACATGAGTTGCTGCAATTAAACGAAAGTTTGATGATTGCTCTTTATTCGATCCCAAAGGTCGATACTGATATGTTTCCAATACTCGCAATAATTTAGCTTGTAAAGCTAAGGGTAACTCACCCATTTCATCTAGAAATAATGAACCACCATCAGCTTGAGCGATCAAGCCTTTACGGCTTATCAATGCGCCTGTAAATGCTCCTTTCTCATAACCAAATAACTCGCTTTCCAGCAAACTTTCAGGTATCGCTGCACAATTAATCGCAACAAACGGCTTATTTCGTCGTGATGACAAACTATGTACAGCCTTCGCTACCAACTCTTTACCTGAGCCAGTTTCACCTTGAATAAGCACCGCGAGATTAGAACTAGCAGCCATTGCTATTTGTTCACGCAATTGCTCCATAACAGTACTACTGCCAATTAGCTTGCATGTCATATCTAACCATGCATCTTTTGCTCGTTGCTGGGCTTTCAAGCGTACAATAGAATCACTCAATTGTTGTTTATGCGAGTCCTGCATTTCCATATCTTTGAGTAACGTCCATTGTGCAACAAATGCATCACTAAACTCGTGCCAATTATCGTCTGTCAACAATCCATTGATAATGTCCTGTTTACCGATCAAGACTTGAATTGCAATAATTTGTTTATGATTATTAAATAATGGGGCAATTAATAAACTACTCGTGGTATCAACCAGTTCAGCTAATTGTTTAAATTCCTTATTTTGTTGCCAATAAACTAACCGCTTATGATCAAGTAAAATCAATGATGCTTGCTGTAAGACGTGAGAAAATGGATGATCAAAATCACTCACATCCCATGTCCAATCTTTATTATCAGCAGCATGTAAAGCTCGACCATCATCTGTCGGATAGACAACATAACTGGCGGTTAACGCTAACTTATTTTTTAATGTATGATTATAAAAGTCAGCCAGCTTTACTCTATCTCTATAACTAATTAGTGCTGATATACAATGAAGCCATTGTTGCATGACAATTACTCCACTTCACCACAGAACTGTCCATTCTCTACGGTCAAACGGATACGAGTGATCGCCTCACGATGAGCAAGTCGGTTCAATAAAGCCAAAGAAACTGGAGGCAACATTTGCCCTTCAATAATCGCTTCTAGCATACGCGCACCGTTTTCAGCACGTGTCGCTCGACGTAAAATCTCTTCAATTAGACAATGATCGATTATTACTTCAGCTTTATAACGAGTTGCCAATAATTTCTCTAATCGTGATAACTTACTGCGAACAATCTGCTTCAATACCTCCTTATCAAGTGGTAGATATGGTACGACTTCCATGCGAGCTAATAATGCGGGCTTAAAAAATGCAGCCAATTCTGGGTACATTTTTTCTTCTAGTAATTCTGGCTGCTCGGCATAATCAACAATAGTTTGATAGCCAAGATTTGAGGTTAAGAAGAACACAATATTCTGGCAATCAATAACACGACCTTCACCATCCGCTAATTCGCCTTTATCAAACGCTTGATAAAACAAATTCAATACTTCGGGGTGTGCTTTTTCAACTTCATCGAGCAATACAATCGAATAAGGCATTTTGCGCATAGCTTCCGTTAATACGCCACCTTCACCGAAACCAACATAACCAGGAGGAGAGCCAATTAAACGAGAGACTGTATGCTTCTCTTGATACTCAGACATATTGATGGTGGTTAAGAATTGTTGACCACCATAGAGTTGCTCTGCCAATTGTATGACAGTTTCTGTTTTACCGACGCCGCTAGGCCCGACTAATAAAAAAGCCCCTTTAGGCCGTCCTGGACGACGAAGATCTGCACGAGCAGTTAACAAATGACGATGAATACCTGCAATCGCAACATCTTGACCTTTAATCGCTTCGCCTAAAATACGAGGTAATTCAGTTATTTTAGTTAATTCATCGGTATTCATCTGATCAACAGGTACTCCTGTCCAATCAGCAATAACTTGAGCAATTTGCGCTGCATCTACTTCTGGATAAATAAGCAATTTATCATGTGGAATTAGCTCAAGTTGAACATAAAGATCTACTAACCTATTTCGTAATTCATCAGCAGATAACTCAGGCTTATCCGTTACTGCTATTAATTCAGGAAAAAGAACCTGTCGACGCGTCTCAATAATATCAGTCACTAGTATTTTCTGTTGTTGCCATGCTTGATACAACGACTCACATTCAGCTTGTTCTGTATTTTCAGTTTCAATCAAAACAGCTAAACGATCTTCATCTATCGATAATCCTAATTGCTGCTCGCGATGGATCATCTTTATTTCTAACTGGCGCTGATAATAACGGCTCTCTATTTCTGAAATACGTCGTGGTGGCGCACTTAAATTAATTGCGATACGCGCACAAGCGGTATCTAACACATCAATCGCTTTATCGGGTAGTTGACGCCCAGACACATAACGAGCTGACAACTCAGCCGCTGCACGTAAAGCATCATCACTAATCAATACATTGTGTGCATTTTCATAAACACTATGAAGACCACGCATAATATCAACAGCTTGCTCTGTTGTTGGCTCATCCAGTTTTACTAATTGAAAACGACGCGTTAATGCAGGATCTTTTTCAAAATACTTCTTATATTCTTTCCATGTGGTCGCCGCAATCGTACAAAGTTCACCACGAGCTAAAGCTGGTTTCAGTAAATTAGCAGCATCACCACCACCTTCTTGATTACCAGCCCCTATCATTGTATGGGCCTCATCAATAAATAAAATGATAGGGGTCGCCGAATGCTTTACCTCATCTAATACTGATTTTAGACGTTTTTCGAATTCACCCTTAACCGAAGCGCCCGCTTGCATTAAACCTAGGTCAAGTGCCCACAATTCTACTTGTTGCAGTGATTCTGGTACTTTTCCTGCTACAATGCGCGAAGCAAGCCCTTCAATAACGGCACTTTTACCAACACCTGCATCACCCACAACAATTGGATTGTTTTTACGACGACGACACAAAATATCAATAATTAAATTAATTTCATTATCACGACAAAGCACAGGATCTAATTTTCCTTGACGAGCTTGTTCAGTGAAATTTGAACAAAAACGAGCAAGAGTACTATTGTCATGACCTAAAACTGCCGTCGCTTTTCCTGACGTCGAATCAATCACAGCGGTCTCAGATGACTCCACGACTAAAGACGCAAATTGTTTACGAAATGATTCACGATTAATATTTTCAAACGCTTTAATTAAATTGAAGGCCAAATAACGATCAGGACGAATTAATGCCGTTAAAAATATAATACCTGAACGTAATTCAACTTCATTCATTTCAGTTGATGCAAGTAACCATGCTTCTTGTAATAACTCCACCAGCAAAGGTGAAAAAGAAGGATAAGTATCGTTACCTATTTCATGTGGCATTGCATCACCACACATTTGCTTAATAATGTCATTATTTAAGCCAGCATGGTTTATTAAAACTCGCACATCAGATAATGGGTTTTCTAAAAGAGAAAATAAAAAATGTTCAAAAGTAACCTCATTACTTTCACGGCTCATACACAATGCTGCCGCTTGTTCTAATGCAAGTTTGGTTTGTGCGTTTAATTTATTAATTAGCACAGGAAGTTCAATTCTGATCACGGTAATATCCTATTGAAGAATGTGATTAAGCTGCGTTAAAACATCGATTGATTTATTATTTAATAAAACTGAATACACAATAAAAATAACTATCCAAGATAAAGAAAATCCAGAAAATATAGTCCAAAGAGGTATTTGCTTGGTTAACTTATATTTTTTAGCAGCCACGTGCTCTGTAGCAAATGTTAAAGCCTGAGGCTCTTTATCTTTTAACCGACGCAAAATTTCATAAAGATTGGCAATAACTTTATCAAAAGCTTCTTTACCGTTATTCATTACCTTATATCTACCTTCAAAACCTAATGTTAGGCAAAGATAGATAAACATAAGTAACTCTTGGTATCGTTCTGGTTCTGCCTCTAGCCGTGAAAGAACAGAAAAAACTTTTTCTCCGCCCCATGTTTCATTATGAAACCGAGTTAACAATGAATGTTCAGCCCAAGCACTATCCGCCCCCCAAGAGGTACTCATTACTGCTTCATCAATAAATGAACATAGAATATAACGATAAGCTAAAATAACAGCATGCTCATGATCGGCTTCGGTTAGCTCAACGTCAATCGCTTTAATTTCTTCAACGGCTTGATGATAAATTGCTTCAATATTATCGCAGCTTCCCAAATGACGAATACGTAAAGCCATACCTAATAACGGTGTCGCTGCATCAATAAATAAATTAATGCTATTACCACGTAGCTGAAACCAAAAATCTTGGTCTTGATTAATATTGTTTACATTATCAAACAACAAATCATCATAGCTACTTTCGCGAATATGGTTAGCTTTCTTCATTACACTATCCATAGTAATTAACTCCTAATCGCCCAAAATTGAAGATCAAGATCAGGGAAATCACCCGCAACATGGAACGCAAAACCACTCGAATTAACAAACATTTCCCATGCTGCACTGGTCTTATCAAGCTGAAAATATGTATAACCAGCATGGTAAGGCAACTGACGCGGGGCAACAGGCAATGGTGATAATGGAACCCCTGGTAACTGCAAAGAAATAAGTTCACGTATTTTCTCAACAGATGCTATTTTTGTTTGTTGCATAAATAGCTTACGCAATTCATCCTGAGGCATACGAGCACGAACCGCCAATATAAATTCTGCATCTGTAACAAGGTTAGTATCTTGAATCGATGCCACCATAAGGCCATATTTACGCTTATGTAATTGGATTGATACCGCACGAGGTTCAAGTACAATACTTAACGCTTGGCGCAACATTGACATAACCGGAATAAATGAGTATTCAGGCATATCATGATCATAACTACCAAACTCTGCTGCCACCCGACTTTCATCAGTAAATGTTGCAAGCTCGCCACAAATAGACGTCAGCTCTTGATATAACACTTCCGGATGAACATTACGCAAATACGCAATATGCTGTAACTTAGGTTGAGTTCGGTTTAACATTTGCAATAACATGAAATCAGCGACATCCGCGACCCCACCTTGGTTTGATAAGCCAATGCGTGACGCAATATTTTTTGCTCGCTCCCGCATTAATCCTGCAATTTCACCAATGAAGCGTTGCAAGCGAGGTACCGCTTTTACATTAAGGTGACAAGGAATGAAATTATCATCTAACATCACACTGCCATCTGGCCGTTTTTCTAAAATACGTGCGATAGCAATAGAAGCATATGCACTACGATCATCTTTACTTAGCATTAACTTAATACTTGTCGAACTAACATCAATCAAACAACTATCACCTTGTATAGATTGAATATCTCTCACTTCTTCGCGCTTCGATTTATACCGCATCATATTAGTAGAATCATTCCAACTTACTTCAGCCAGAGAATCACTACGTAACGGAATAGCTAAATAAATAATTTGATTCGCAAGAGAACTATCAATAATTTCTAATGCATCTGGTAATAAATCTTGCTGCGGAATATTAAACGATGTGCCATCAGGCATAATTCCGACGACTCGTTCTATTGCAATACGACCAAAACTTAAGTATTCCAAATTTAAACTTAATTCTGTTATGCCATATAAATATAAACTAACAGAGTTAAGTCTTTCATCGATCACGCTTTCAAAATAGCGTTGCTGCTGTTGAAAATGTTGAGGCTTTATAAATAGCCCTTCATTCCATATAACTCGGCTTCTAGATGACATATTACTCAACCCTGTCCAACATCACTTGATTATTTTTTATGTAAATAAGTAGATGATAATCTCTACCCAATGTTTTTACTTTTACCGATTTTTTCCAGTCACTATGATCACTATCTGAAAAAAATGCCATTACACCGATATAACGAGTGTTTTCATCTAATTTTATTTTTTCAATAAATTTGAATTTATTGGGTAACAAAACATAATCATAGTCACCAACATAATTACTTTTTAATGCCTTTTTATAATCCAACGCTAATTGATCATAAGATGCCGAATTAAACATTGAATCATCTTCAAGTTCAAAAACTTTTAATTCAACAGAAGATGCTTCTTCATTATTATTTATATTTATAGAATCAGTGGTCACCATACTTATGGTTACGGTGCTAGGTTCTAAAGCTGGATCGTATTTAGAACTACATCCCACTAGAAATAATAACCATATATATATAACAGCATGCATCAAATAAGAGATCTTCACCGTCTATACCTCCTGCTGTTTCTCTCGCAGGTTCTTGTCATAAGACTGATCAAAAATTTCCCAAAATAACTTTTCAAAACCATGTTGACGATTTGATGTTAGTTCTTTGTGGTAACTCTGATACATATCCCAAGCCCATGCTTCAGATGACACATTCATTGTTTGCCCTGGACGGCGATAACGTAAAAAACGACGCATTAAAACTTCAGGTGAAAAGGCTTGTATAATCTGATTTAAGGCATCATTAATCGCAATATGTACCGCTTCGTTATGATCTTTAACAGTACGTAAACTTTCTTCAATCGCAGCAGGAGCGGATAAATGCACTAAGCTACGCTGATTATCAAACATAACCTGTACGGTATCTTCATAAGTCAATCCTAATCGCAGAGGATTATCTTCAATCGGTTGTAGGTTTTTGTTCATTACACCATAGCGACTAGTATTGACCTGTTGGTGAAGTTCAATCAGTCCTTTTACCGCAGCCTGTAATGACGCTCCTATTTCTTCAGAAAGCATTTGCATTTCAGCAAGATTATCACTGTTACTTGTTCGTACACCCAACCCACGAAATAATGGACCTGTTAATAAATGATTTTCGTCATTTATTACGGTAGATTGATTATTGGAGTAAGAAAAGTTCCGACTCATTTCCTCTTCAAGTAAATCCAGCGTGTTATCGTCCATTATCTTATCCTTGTTAATATATGTTGCTGCGGTGAATGACGTTGAATCCTCATATGGATTCGATTTAAAGCCACTCAACGAAATAGCTGAAGTGGGATCACGGTCGGTATCTGCTTGAATTGTCCTATCATGACCAAACCACTGCTGTTGACTATCGAGTAATGATTCGGTCTTCGATTGCGAATGCTGTAGCGCCGATTCAGTCTCTAGATTGCGTCTTAATACATCTAATGCCGTTAAAGGATCATCAATAGACAACTCTTTTTCTTCAACTGTTAAATCTAGCTCTTCACCAAACAAATCAAGATGTTTTGAGTCAGAGATCATATGTTCTATGTCTCTATCCCTGTCACTAAAGGTATTATCTATAGAGACACGAATCATATAAGGACCAAGGGAGATAACATCATTTTCATTTAATCGAGCATGTTTATCCCAACCAATAGCCATTCGAGCGTCATTAATATACGTTTGGTTAGAAACATCTGTTATACAAAAATATCCATCTATTAATGAGATACGACAATGAGTAGACTCTAACCTTCCTTTACGATCTGTAAGGCACCAGTCACTTGACGAGCTTGAACCAATCGTTCCACCGTCAGCAATAAACTCTTTTGTTGCAGATAAACCTGGTTCTAAATACTGTGTATTAGTGATTTTTAATTTCAGTAGTGTTTGTTCAGCCATGCGTTTATCCTTTTTACTGACGAACTTGAATACAAACGTTACGATCTTTATCAACTTGACCTAAAAAAGAGGACCAACCTAGCGACATTGTTGAATTTTTCCCTAACTTTAATAATGGCACTTCGTCTTCTTTGAGTTCTAACTCCAAATCAAATGCCATCTGCTCACGAAGAATGAATTCAACTAGCTTACAAAATGATTGATATTCTTTACCCGAAGGCAAAAAATCGTTAAATCGTTTTTGAGTCAACCCTTTAATTTCAATAACAAATTTACCAGTGCAATCTCGAACTGTTGAACCGATGATCGTACTTTCACCTAACGCACTGTTTGCCATACCGAGACACATACGCTGATGAGAAGGAATCACCACACTACGCTCTTCCCACTGCCGAATAGAAACATCCTCTAAATCAAAACAATGTGAAATAATCCCAGCAACAACTTGAGGAGATCGACTTCTGCCGGCTAATGTACCTGCATAAGACAGCATCTTTCCCCAGTTAATAGCCGTTTCACCACGTAATTCATCATCAGCAAGACCAACAAAAGCAAATAATTGTGATGAAAATCCGTCACTTGCATTTTCTTGAAAACGAATGTAATAGCGGTATTTACGCCAAATACGATAAACCAACGCCAATAACCGATTATTAAAAAAATCAAGAAAATGACGACGTACACCGGTTTCACTTTCTGTCGCTATTTGTTCAAGTAAAAACCCAGGCAGAGGCGATTGCGCACCATTTAGTCCAAAAAAATTAGTTTCAATACAAAAGCCGCCTTGCTCTAATAACTCTAATTTTGAAATATCGCTAGCCGCAAACCCTAAACTCGGATTAGCTTTAAACAATAAACGACAATTAGTTTCCCAACCTTCACTATCAGGATCTTGATCCGCTAAACGTTGTAATAACTCAACTAATTGATAAAAATCATAAGAGCGAGCTTGTTGTTGTAATATCGCTACTTTTTCTGATGTTAAATCGATATCATCAAACATTAAATCAAGGGTTGTAGACCCACTTGCGTTCCCCATGAATACTGTTCCTGATTCACACTATTAATCACAATAAGCTCATGAAATGAATTTATGCTGGCATATAAGGAAAAAAATCGGCTCAATACACTGCCAAATAAATACAAATCACCTTCAGAACTGAAAGCCTCTTGATTAAGCTCTAACTCAGATTGTAAACCCCTGACAGGTAACCCTTTGATAATTCTATCTATTGGTTTAGATGTTATTTTTACAATTCCATCAAGACGTTGTTTTGAAACACGCTCAGCTTGTCGATCAACAAGTGCTCTAAAATCATATGCACGTAACACAGAACACAATGCATCTTTCGATAATAATGAAAGATAATTAAGTGATAAATTAGAAATCAACGTCCACAATAAACTGCCATCTAAAGTCGGCCTTAAAGGTTGCGTTGGCTCCGTAATATTAAAAAAAGTCGCAAACGATGGTGAACTATTGGTCGGAACACAAATATCCCCCAAACCTAATTCCAACGGTAACTGTCTATTAGTACAAGTTAGTTGTAATGAGATAGCTTCACTAAATCCGATCCCTTGAGTTTCATCACCACGCACAAACGAAATATAATGATCAAAACCATTATTACGCATACTGTCTTTAACTCTGGCACGATAATAAAGAGCTAAGCGATGACGAGAACGCTCAATTTCATGCTGAAAGCTTTCAAAAGCGGTATAAACTCGTTTTTGACCTCGCACTCGCGACTCATGTGCTTCTTGTCTACCTTGTACATGATCAATACTAAATATCTCAAAATGTGCAGGAAAACGACTTGACGGTATGATCTTATATTCAGAACGTTTTCCCGTAAGATCGATAGGATCAGCATCGTGAGCAAATAAATTAATGACGGGTGTACAAAATAATTTAAAACATTCGTCACGAACACGAACATCCGTAGGCAATGTCTTTGAAAATACAAACCGAATATGGAACACCTTCCCCATATCTGAAGTAATAAAGCGATCTAGATTTTCTACATCACCAAATAAAAACGCATCAGGAAACGTTAAATATTCTTGTAAAATTCGATAACCTTCATACACATTCTTTGGATATGGCATCACCGCATCAGCACTATCAAAACCACGGCTTCTAAAATGTGATGCCGGAATAGAAAACTGCTTATCGCCACAGATTAATTCAATATGTGATAAATAATGATTCAGCCATAAATAAAGCATCTGTGCACTGTAATGCTGACCACCAAGAAAAAACTGCAATGTTTTAAGATTAATATCAGCTAAACTTTGCTCACCTAACACATTTAATTGCAAATCAATAGTCGATGATTCGCGACTATGTGTCGTCATCACATCAGTAAGCTTTAATGGATAAATATCTATATCCCGACACGTTTTAAATCGACATACAGTTTCAGCCACAGGTCCACTATCAACATCAGTATTGGCTTTAATTATTTGACGAACACTGATCGCTTTTTCGATCGGTAAAAACTGAACAATACTAAAACTAGGTACTGGCCGTAAATAATTGGGCCATAGCATATTAATAATCGAGTGTGTTAACTCTGGAAATTCATCCTCGACCTTTTCCCGTAAGCGAGCTGTTAAAAAAGCAAATCCTTCTAATAACCGTTCAACATCTGGATCTGTATTTTTCCCTTGCAAAAAACGGGATAGCTGGGGATGCACTTCTGTAAAAGCTCCCCCTTGCTCTTTTAAAAAAGCCAGTTCATCTCTAAAGTATTTTTCTTGTGACAAAGTCAAATTACTCGGTATTTACGACAGTTATCCAATAGCAAATCAATACGTACTGATTCATGCAGCGCACTAGAATTTATGCTTGCTGTGATATGGAAAAAAATATTTAACGGACTTCCATTATCAGGTACATATCGGATATCAATCTGTTTTAATCGCGGCTCATAACACTCAAGACAACGCTGAATGGCTGATTTAATCTGAAATGCTAAATCATGTGTTCCCAATGCTGCATCATTAAAATCAATCAAACCTAACTGTGGCGCACTCATTGCTTCACCAAGTCGGCTGTTAAGCAATTGCGCCACATTTCGTTTAATTGAATCTAATATTTGCTTCGTGTCAGGAGCTTTCGTCATTGTCATTTGAGGTGCATCAGTCTCTAATCGTTCAAAGAGACTGACACCATAAGCCCTATCTGCTAGCTCAATATAAGACATTCAGTTATTCTTGATCTAAACGACCAACCAGCGATAACTCAAAATTTGCTCCCATATATTTAAAGTGAGGCCGTACAGATAATGCAACTTGGTACCAACCGGGATCGCCTTCAACATCGAGTACTTCAATTTTTGCCGCACGTAATGGGCGACGGCTACGAACATCAGCCGGTGGATTTTCTTGATCGGCAACAAATTGCTTGATCCAAGTATTCAATTCACGCTCAAGATCTTGACGCTCTTTCCAAGAACCAATTTGTTCACGTTGCAGCACTTTTACATAATGTGCGAGACGGTTAATGATCATCGTATAAGGTAGTTGAGTACCTAACTTAAAGTTCATTTCAGCTTCACGTCCCTCTTTTGTATTTGGGAACGCTTTTGGTTTTTGAATTGAATTAGCAGAGAAAAATGCAGCATTATCACTACCTTTACGCATAGTTAATGCAATGAAGCCTTCTTCCGCTAGTTCAAACTCTTTACGATCACTGATCAATACTTCTGTTGGGATCTTAGCTTGCAGCTCACCTAAAGATTCATATAAATGAACAGGAAGATTTTCTACTGCACCGCCACTTTGAGGACCAATAATATTTGGACACCAACGGTACTGGGCAAAGCTATCAGTTAAACGAGAAGCCAATGCAAATGATGTATTACCCCATAAATAATTATCATGGGAATCACTAACATTTTCACGGTAGTTAAATGTTTTTGCTGGGTTATTATTAGGATCATATGGTGTACGTAACAAAAAACGAGGAGCGGTTAGTGCGAGATAACGCGCATCGTCAGAATCACGTAATTGGCGCCACTTAATATAACGAGGACTATCAAATGTTGCTTTTAAGTCTTTAATATTTGGTAATTCTTCGAAAGATTCGATACCAAAAAACTCAGGTGCAACACCTGAAATAAAAGGAGCATGGGCCATAGCACCAACAGCACCCACATATTGTAATAATTTAATATCTGGAGATGATGGAGTAAAAGCATAGTTACCGATGATTGCACCAACAGGCTCACCACCAAATTGACCATAACCAGAAGAATATACATGCTTGTATAAACCAGATTGAGCGGTTTCTGGCGCAAACTCAAAGTCGTCTAGTAATTCTTCTTTGGTTACATTTAATAATTCAATCTTGTTATTTTCACGGAAATCAGTACGGTCAACGAGCATTTTCACACCACGCCACGCAGATTCAATTTTCTGAACTGACTCGTTATGCAAAATCTCATCCATTTGAGCACTGATTTTACTATCAAGTTCAACGAGCATTTGATCAACAAGCGCTTTATTAACTTGATCAACACCATACTCGCTACCTAATAGATTTTCTATAAAAGCAGCAACGCCTTTCTTTGCAATATCGTAGCCATCATCACTCGGTACCATACGAGTTTGAAGCATAATTTCATCAAGTAAACTACTTTGAGTTGCACTTGATGATTCAACAGTTTTTTGTACAGACATTTATCGATCCCTTAAAAGAATGTTAGCAACAGAAAGGATTACTTTTCTGCTTCTCCACTGACAATTTTCAGCTCACCTAATAACTTTTCACGAGACTCTTGAGACTCAATAAGTTCTTGAAGTCGAGAACGAAATGCTGGAATATTTCCAAGTGGACCTTTTAAAGCAACTAATGCTTCTCTTAACTCAATTAATTTTTTTAATTCAGGGACTTGCTGACTAATTGCATCAGGGGAAAAATCATCTAATCCTTTAATAGAAAGTGAAATAGATAAATCGGAATCATCATCAGATAATTTATTTTTAACGGCTGTCGTCAGCATTAAACTACTTTCACGCATAACTGATTCAAAATTATTTTTATCAATTGAGACCGTTTTACGATCTTCAATTGCAGTATCTTCAGCATGACCTTTGAATTCACCAATCACTAACGTTTTTAATGGCAATTCAACTTCCGATTGTGTCTCACCAGAATGAGGAACATATTTAATATTAATACGCTCTTTTGGTGCTACGCTGCCTTCTTTCGACATATTTTTTCCCTGTTATATTTATTTTTCAAATCAAACTTAGCCATTTGAAATTGCATGATAATAACCTTATGTGCATAAGGAATGAGTGGATTAGACATCTAATATCATAATGATTCAAGTATCAGTTAGAATAAATACATTCGAAATATGAATATAAAAAAATCAAAAAAAACGCATTTAAATCAAATATCATTTATTTTACATAATGTTAAAGAAAATTCCCCACAGGCTTACCTCATTAACACCCTCTACAGCCAAAATTACTCAACATATTGATTTTAAAAAGATAAAAAAAAGTAAAAAACAAAATCACTAGAGCAAGATCACAAAAATGAATTTACATCAAAATAATATTTAATACCCACAAGCCATAACAAATTGCAACATTGAAAAATATCATTGCTAAGTGGGCAAATTATTGCCCCTATTTTTAATGTGTTACGATAATTATCTTTATAACTTAGGAACAGTAATTAAATGAATGATGTCATCACATTAGGCAGTAAAACATCAACGGGTGGAGCGGTAATATCAGGTAACTCAAATGTCATGATAAATGGGCAGCCAATTGCACTCGTTGGCGATACCGCAACCTGTATGTGTGGTCAAAAAAATTGCAAAGGCCAGGGCCCAATAGTGGCTCAATCACCTCGAGCAGCCAATGTTAATGGCGTTAATTTTGCTCGCGTCGGTGATCTTGTCAATACAGGGTGCGGTAGTTGTTTTCTTACTCCAAGCTCACATGCTGTTAGTCTTAGTACCAACACAGCTAAACCAGCAAATATGGGAAACAGCATCAAAATAGGAAATAACGTGCACATTAATGGCTAAATTAGATATTGCTCTCATCTATCACTATCAATGGCTTCGAACAGTGTTGATAGTGACTTTTTTATACTTTCAAATATTTGGTTCATTTAAATGAGCAATAACTTGCCTAACGAGCAAGTTATTGCCCACCTCAAGCAACTTCTTGCCCAGAAAAAATCAAAACACTGCAATATTTAAATTAAAACAATGTAAAACAATCAGTTAAAAAATAAAAACAACATGGCACACTTAATGCTTATACATCAGATATTCAATTTGTTTTTTAGCATATAAGGACATTACAATGCCAACTCCATGTTATATCTCTATCCAAGGTCGTACTCAGGGCAACATCACCGCAGATGCATTCACTGCTAATTCTGTTGGTAACATTTACGTTGAAGGCCATGAAGACCAAATGCTGGTGCAAGAATTTAAGCATACCGTAACCGTGCCAACTGACCCACAGTCAGGTCAACCTGCTGGTCAACGTGTTCATAAACCTTTTAAATTTACTGTGGCATTAAACAAATCTGTTCCGTTGATGTACAACGCATTGGCATCAGGTGAAATGCTGCCAACGGTTGAACTTAAGTGGTACCGCACCTCTGTTGAAGGTAAGCAAGAGCATTACTTCACAACGACGTTAACCGATGCAACGATTGTAAATATCGACAATCAAATGCCACATTGCCAAGATTCAACCAAAGCTGATTTCACTCAACTTATTGAAATCTCAATGGCTTACCGCAAAATTAATTGGGATCACACAGTTTCTGGCACATCGGGTGCTGATGACTGGCGCGCACCGTTAGAAGCGTAAGTATCACATAACTATTGCCCGCACTGTTATCCAGTGCGGGCTTTTAGCGTTTATGTCTTTGCTAAGGCATTTTTTGATCGCTTTAGCACAGGCTTAATTGAGGCAATATCATGGCACAACAAACAGGATTACAATTTACCTTTACCGTTGAAGGGCTTGACGCGTCAACATTTGCTGTGACTGAATTTAAAGGTAACGATACGTTGTCTTTGCCTTTTTCTTTTACGATCGATTTAGCCAGCCGCAACTCAAGTTTAACGCCGCTTGAAACCATTGATCGCAATGCAAAATTGACGGTTTGGCAGCACGGTGAATTACAACAGCAATGGCATGGTATTGTGCGCCAATTTTCTCAAGGCGATACCGGCCACAGCCATACAATCTATCAAGTTGAATTTGTGCCACCTTTGGCGCGGTTAGCCTTGCGTCAAAATAGCCGTATTTTCCAAACACAAACGGTGCCTGAAATTATCTCTATCTTGCTGCAAGAAATGGGGATTAATGATTATAGTTTTGCAATCAGCCGCCAATTGGTACAACGTGAATATTGCGTACAATACCGTGAAAGTGATTTAGCCTTTATCGAGAGAATTGCCGCAGAAAAAGGGATTTTTTATTACTTCAATCACGACAATAACAAAAACACCCTCATTTTTAGTGATGATACTCAACATGCTGTCAGTCTCGTTGAGCCTCTGGTTTACAACAGCCGCAGTGGTGGTAGCAGTAACGTGCCTTTTATTCGAACTTTTGCGCGTAACACTCAAATTTGCTCATCATCCGCTCAGCTAAAAGACTACAGCTTTAAAAAGCCGGCTTATAGTTTTTTGCAAACATCAGCAGCTAAAGAAGCAGATTATCAACAAGCCACGTATGAGCACTATGATTACCCAGGTCGTTATAAAGATGATGCCAGTGGTAAGCCCTTTGTGCAGTTTCGAATTGAATCACTTCGACGCGATGCCCAAACCGCGAATGCTAAAAGTAATGTGCCCACTATTCTTCCCGGCGTAAAGTTTACGCTGCAAGAGCATGATGATGACAGTTGTAACCGTGACTGGTTGATCATTGCCGTCACCCATGTTGGTACTCAACCCCAAGCATTAGAAGAAGCCGGCGGCAAAGGCGCAACAACCTATAATAATGAGTTTGTTGTCATTGCCGCTCATCGTCCTTGGCGTCCGCCGTTTAATGCCAAACCCACCGTTGATGGCCCACAAATCGCGATGGTTGTTGGGCCTGAGGGTGAAGAAATTTATTGTGATGAATTTGGGCGAGTCAAACTTCAATTTCCTTGGGATCGTTACAGTAACAACGATGATAACGCCAGCTGTTGGGTGCGAGTTTCACAAGGTTGGGCGGGTAGCCAATATGGTATGGTTGCCCTGCCTCGTGTAGGCCATGAAGTCATTGTCAGTTTTTTAGAAGGTGATCCTGATCAACCGATCATCACAGGCCGTACTTATCACGCCACCAATCAGCCTCCTTATGAATTACCTGCTCATAAGACCCGCACTGTTTTACGCACTGAAACCCACCAAGGTGATGGCTATAACGAACTGCGTTTTGAAGACCAAGCTGGCAAAGAAGAAATCTACGTTCGAGCTCAAAAAGATGTCAATGTCTTAGTTGAAAATGACCGTACCGATAATATCAAACATGACTTACACCTTGATGTAGAAAATGAACGCTTTAGCCATATCAAAGTGAATGATCATTTAACGGTTGATGGTGAAAGCCGCCAGCATGTTAAAGGTGACTCTACCCTCACCGTTGATGGCAACCTACACATGAAACAAGGTAAAGCCTTATTACTCAATGCGGGTAATGAAGTGCACTTAAAAGCAGGCAGTAAAATTGTCATTGAAGCCGGTGCGGAGTTAACCCTTAAAGCAGGCGGTAGCTTTATCAAAATTGATGCATCTGGTGTATCAATATCAGGAGCTGCAATTAACCTCAATTCAGGTGGTAGTGCAGGCAGTGGCTCCGGCTATGCGGGTATTTCACCATTATTACCCGGAGCGGTTGAAGCGGCTGTGGCATTAGCACCCGCCTCTTTAATTAACTACTCAGCAGTACTTCAAAGTGGAGCTTTATTTGTAGAGTTATGTACATGTGGAGGTGGTGCATGTCCGATTCATTCTCCAAAGTAATGGAGCTAAATTCATTCACACCAATAGAACTGAATTATTATCAATACGCAATTATTGAACCGCAACTATGCCCTGACATCTTTAAGTGGTGCTATACCTACGCAATAGATAATCCTATATTTAACAAAATTTTTGAAGAATCACCATTTCAATCTATTGCTGATGGGCCAATCCTTCTTCAATTAACTGATATGAATCCTGATTTTTATCAATTGATATATGACAACTCAAAGCACTCACCCATCGGTTGTTTTTTAACATCATCATTGACTATGAATGAATTGCTTCAACAAATTAGAGGTCGTCTAACCGCGAATACCTCTTATGGCGAAGCTTTATTTCGTTTCTACGAACCTCGTGTTCTTAATGCATTAATTACAGTATTAAACGAAGAAGAAAAAAGAAACATTTTTTCCGGTATCAATGACTTGCTTTGGTGGAATAAAGGTTGGAAACACTTCTCTCCTCCGCAGCATCAGGAAGGTAGATTACGCCCTCAGTTTCAGTGGGTTGTCAGCGTTCAACAGATTGATAATATTAATAAATTTCTAGCATCCTAACAGGTATTATTTTCTTATGACAAACATATACACCGTTAAGCCAAATGACACTCTGTTAGGTATTGCTATCAAAAACAATATTAGCCTTGTTGAGCTTTTGGAGATAAACCCTCAATATCAACCGAATCCAGATCTGATAAACATCAACGATAGTATTACCTTACCGAATCAGGAAAAACCAAGCTTAATAGAACTAAAGCCTGTTGAACCTGTAAATATGAATCGACCAACAGAAGGTGGATGTGCTATTGCAAGACCTACCTGTAAAGGGATAGAAGTGTGCGATGTTGTATTCAAAACAGGAAATAAAACGACAGATTACTTTTTGTTGGATAAGCATGCTCAAGAATTACTTGAAGAAGAGATTTCATATACTCAACAACTGATTGATGGATATGAGCAAATATTGCAAAAAGCGCCTGAAAACAATGCAAATCAAGATTCTGCCGCTGTTGCTGAGCATAAAGCCATGCGACAAAAATGGTATGACATGGCTATATCTTCAGGTGCTCTGCCCGTTAAGACGCAAACTGAAGCACAACCAACGTCTGAAGACGATCCTTTTGTAAATACAATAGGCATCAAGCGCAGTGATATTAATAAGAACACGGCACAAGCAAAAATAAATGAACTAGAAGAAAGAAAAAAAATCATAAAGACGGTTATTACTTTTGAACCGACAGAGATAACACTCGTTGATGCTTTAATCTCAGAGATCAATACAGAACTGAAGCGGCAAGAATACTATATAAAAGCAGTGGCTAGTACTGATGAATCTTCAGTAAAACAAGGTATTAATCCAAAAAACTTCACATCAAAAGATGTAGCACTAACGAATAAAAAACAAGGGATTATTGAAATCTTTATCGTTTCACAAAATAAATTGGTTTACATACGCCAAGATTTTATGGCACGAGAAAAACCTTTTTGGCGTCATTCAGAAAACCATACCCACTTGAATCAAGCTGTCTCTAGCGGCAATTGGAAAGAAATGGGTAAGGCAATATCATCAGATATTACAAATGGCATGACAGATGGTATTAAGAACACTATTGACGGCCAATTCGAAGGTAAAATAATAGGCTGGCAAGTCCCTGGTTATAAGCTCAAAGAATGGAAAGCAAATAAAGAATTTAAAGATGCCAACGGCGAAACGGTTTATGCCGTCAATGCGGAAGCGCAATTACTAAGATTTGCAGCACAAGCCAGTGTGAAAGGTGATTTTAATCTTAAACAAGCTAAATTTGATCTCGGCTTTGCAGCTGAGTCTTCCGCTTCATTAGCGGAAGGTGCGGTTACATTTAATAGTTACTTCCCACATGAAAAAGGTTACTCCGCACTCATTACTTATACTGATGCTAATGGTAAGTCTGCCTTATACCCTCTTGGTCACTTTAGATGTAGCGCAACGTTAACATTAAGTTGTTTAGTGACCGCTATGGTTAATGGTAAAGCAATGCTGACTAATACGGCTGAGAAAAGTGCGGGAACGGGAGTTATTTTCTCACCTCACCCTACGATGGCAGTAAAACCTTCAGGGCAAATAGGTGTTAGTGCCGAAGGATTCGCTGGCGCTCAAGCTGGCGGACAATTAAAAGGATCCGTGGAATGGTTAACACCTCAAAAGACGGGTACTACTGATTTTTCAGCTTTAGTTGAAATCAAAGCTGAGGGCAATGTAGCGTTCGGGCTTGGTGCTGGGGTTGATTTTCAGCTTCGTTTTGATCCGGAAAGTGGTAAATTTGAGTGTCATTGTTGTGCGCGTTTAGTATGGGGACCTGGAGCTTCCGGCGGTTTTGGCACCTCGATTGACTTTTCACAATTATTTGAATTAACAAAAATTATTTGGGAAGCCATAGATACCATTGGTTGCCGTGTCATAAAAAACATAGATAGCCACTCCTATAATTATTTATATCAGGCCGCCTATAGCGCTTTTACAAATATAAATTTAAAGACAATTGAGGAGAATATTAAAGCAGGAACTATAAGTATTAGACAATGGTGGGAAGATCGTCTATTAATGATAAGCGATGAAATATTCATCTCAGATGAAGCTAAACGTTTAACAGAACGGATTTTAGATAGAGAGCGCAAAGTGTTGAGTGGTGTCAGTTTAAAAGTTCTTCCCCCTGAAACGGTAGGAATGATGCTCAATACCTTGGTGCATACATATTGGTTAAATTTTGAAGAGTCACAAGAAAAAGCAATTTATTTGTTATTAGGAGGCGCTGTTCGCTCTTGGCGTAAGTTTGTTGAGGTGTTAGCACATATGAATGAAATAGGAGAAAAACAAAACTCAGACATTGCACTTATAACTAACCTACAGCGAATAAACAATATTTTAGATTTCTCACAACAAAGAGAGTTTAATCAATGGATCGCTCAGTTAGCGAGCTTAAATTATTTAGAAAATATGGGTATGGTACCTAAAACACCATTTACTATCTCCAGTCCACAACGAAAATTCAAACGTAATAATTTATAATCATAATACAGCGTTGCCGACAATAATAACCAAGGGTTATTGTCGGCACTAAATGCATACTATTTTACAGGTATGGCTTGCTGTACCGCGCAGCGAAAACCGTTGAGTGAGATATATTCATCTTGGACTATGGCTTGCCCTGCTCGAGATGTTGTTAATCCCCCTCCTCTCATGACTTTTTTAACCCCTGCCGATGGACCTTGAGGATCGAGTACAGGTGACTGTTGATAATAATCTTCGCTATACCAGTCATTCATCCATTCCTTTACATTTCCAGCCATATCATACAAACCTAATGGATTTGGCGGATACAATTTAATTTGATTTAAATCTATAGAGCTACCAATATTCCATTCATCTTTTGTGTAGTCTACATACCTACTACCATCAACCAAATGCTGGTCACCTTTACGTTGGATGTAACCGTTATTAGTTCCATAGTAAATATGCTTTCCACGATTTCTAGCTGCATATTCCCATTGTGCTTCTGTGGGTAAGTCAATCGGATAATCTGTTAACTCACCCAACCATAAACAATAATCCTTTGCCTCTTGCCATGCTTTAGTCGGTGCCGCTAAATCTTTAAACTTATCGTCAGGAAGATCATATTTTTCTCTCATTTCAGATTTTACAACGGCGCGATGATGGACTCGTTGAAATGCATCAAAACCGTGATAAGTCGTTTCATGATTTGCTAATGAATAGTTACTTAAGGTCACTTTATGTATAAAGTTAGAGCCCGTTTTAAAATTGGAAATAGTCGTATTACACTTAGCATCTGGCGACCAATCCATTCTATCCGTAGAAATTGGGTTACAAGGTGCTTTAAATGCACCCATCATAAAAGTCCCTCCCTTAATAAACACCATGCTTTCAAGTGATTCAACAGCAACAGCCACGATTTGATGTTGAAGTTTGGTATCTGCATCAGGGTAAAGCTTTTTTACTTTCGCTTCTATTTGATTGATTTTTTCAGCTGGTATCGTTTTACTGGTTACTGAAGCTGTTATCTCTCCATTACATGCTGTTAATACACATGTGCTTATTAATATACTCAGATATTTTCTATACATCACTTAACCCAACCTTCCTTATTCTTATCCATTCATTAAACAATGCTCATAGTCTTTAAATATTTTTACTTAGACTTTCTAATTGTGAAAATTTTAATGCTAAACCTTTTATTTCACTATCAAGTTGTTGAAGCTCTTTTTGTACTTCTGGCTGATTTTTATTAATTATTTGTTGCTCAATATAACTAATTCTTCCATAAACGGGTGATAAACCAATCGCGTAATCGTTGAGATCTTTTGATAATGAGGCCATCTTATTGTTTTTACTTTGGCTCATTGTTTGTTGTAAGTTTGCAATATTGGTTCTGGTAAGCTTAAAACGTCGATATTGTGTCTCAAACCGCTCTTGAATATCGGCAATATGCGTTTGATTAGGTTCTATTTGTATCTCATTTGCTGGGCGTAAAGATAAAGGAATACTCGGTGATTCATTCATGGTAGACGCAGGGAACGACTCTTGATGATCCACCTTAGGCGTTGTGGACTCTAAATACCCTTTAATCACAAAAACTGATAATCCTACTAGTAAACCGAAGCAAAATATCCAATATGGACGTATGCGGTGTTTGTTCTTATGCGATGGTAATTCAGGCGGAATATCATCCACCTTATCCATCTGCTTTTCTTCAACTAACGCTATTGGCTTTATATTCCCTTCAAGATAATCGACATGTTCAAAAATCACATAGCTAATGGCTTCTAAGTCAGGAACATGTTGAGGATGGACATCAAGAAACAGTTCATAAATTTCTTTACAACAACGCTCACAACGATAAAGATCTTTTAACTGTGACTGCTTAGGTTCTAATCGACGTAAGTCATCACCTAATCTGGCAATCATCCAACGATAGAGATCTGCACATTTTATGAGATTGGCATCGTTATTATTATAAAGGTGCATCAGCGCAGCAAGTTGAAGTTCAAGCCCATTGGCAAGCCCACCTATCCCACTCTCTTTTACTAATGCTGTCGTATAATAAAGTGTTGTCAGAAAGTTTAATCCGTCAGTGCGAGCAAGATCCTCACACAACATCTTAATTTTATCCCAATCGATTTTTCCATAGGATGGATTATTAAGGCGATTAATCTCATCTCTAATCAATTGATATCTTGTTGAATTTCTAAGTGTGCTTTCGTCATCCACAAACGTAAATTGTCGACCTTGATAAAATCCCATCGTACTCAATGGTTACTACTCCCCGTAAAAATAGATCAAACGCTGTGACAAAGCACATATGTTATTTCGTACTACCTACAACGAGCTATATTATGCAATTATCAAGCCAACAGTAAAAATCACAAACTATTGAAATTAAATGAATATTTTTCTTTACCTCCATTTCAGGCAATAACTTGCTCAATATGAGCAACATCTTGCCCGTTGAGCAATAAATGGCCCGGCATAAGCAACAACTCGCCCACAGCTATTTCCACTTAAAATAAACAGCATTAAAAACAATAAGTTATATTAAATTAAATCTTGGCATGCATCCTGCTTTAAGTACAAATACATTCTAACTTATTAATATAAAGGACATTACAATGCCAACTCCTTGTTATATCTCTATCCAAGGTCGTACTCAGGGCAACATCACCGCAGGTTCATTTACCGCTGATTCAGTCGGTAACATTTACGTTGAAGGCCACGAAGACCAAATGCTAGTGCAAGAGTTTAAGCATGTCGTGACCGTGCCAACTGATCCACAATCAGGTCAACCTGCTGGCCAACGTGTTCATAAACCTTTTAAATTTACTGTGGCATTAAACAAATCTGTACCACTGATGTATAACGCATTGGCATCAGGTGAAATGCTGCCAACGGTTGAGCTTAAGTGGTACCGCACTTCTGTTGAAGGTAAGCAAGAGCATTACTTCACAACTACGTTAACCGATGCAACGATTGTAAATATCGACAATCAAATGCCACATTGCCAAGATTCAACCAAAGCTGATTTCACTCAGCTTATTGAAGTTTCAATGGCTTACCGTAAAATTAACTGGGATCATACGGTTTCAGGCACATCTGGTGCTGATGACTGGCGCGCACCGTTAGAAGCATAAATATCAAATAACTATTGCCCGCACTGTCATTACCGCGCGGGCTTTTGTCGTTTATGTCTTTACTAAGGCATTATTCGCTGCTATTGCAGAGGTTCCACAAAAAATTAACCCTATATTTCCCCTACCTCAACTAGCACGTATTTACTGTAAGTAACTGTATTATTAATATGAATATCATTGAATTTAAGCTTGGCAATATTACTTATCACTTTACCGTTTCAAAACAGCAAGAAGCATTGTTATCATTAACAGATGAAGTCACTATCGATCTAGCGACATGGCAAGGATTTTCTGAAGCATTAGATGCCTCTATTTTAAAAGCTATTCCTGAAGCGTTAACACCGCCATCAACACAAGAAATTAAGCACGCTCAAACTATTGCACACGAACTAAATCTCTCTCTACCAGAGAATTACACTAAACAAGTTATCGTATGCCGACAATTTATTCAGCAACACCTTATTGCTCATCAACGGTTATTATCAATGTTTAATAACGTAAAAGGTAAATTACTAAAATAGCAATTTAATAACTGATACACCAAATACAACTAACAGATATTGCGATTATTATATTAAAAAATAGATTAATGAAGGGTAATATGTTGATTTGAAAATAAAACGTTAATAGCATATCGTTCGTATTTATACTATTAAATACAGCCTATAACGTTATACTTGAGATATAAATCTCAAGTACTTTTATAATAATTGGAATTTTATAAGAATTGGAACTCAATAATAAAAATAACTTTCTTATTGAAGTCCCAATAAAGAATTAGATAATCTTAACACCTTCAGTTTCAAGCACACTGTTTGCACCAGCGCGATCGATGATTTTAACGAGAACAGATTGAATCGTTTCATCTTCTCGAACATCATTTTCACTCGCAAATTTTTGTTCTTGAGGCTCAGCCCCTTCTGCCAGTGTAAATGTAACAATCACTTCCGTTGCAATATCTGCCGTTTTACCACAATAGGTTAAAGAAAGCTGAGGATAGCCTTTAAAGCCTTTTTTAACCTGCTTTGCAATCCGCTTTTTCGCTTTATCTATATTCATCGTTAACCCTTGCTAATTTTCGTATAAAATCAGAATAATACGCGATCATAATACGTTGATTACAGCAACGATAATACTTAAATTATACATTAAGCTACGTAAAACCACTCTGGAGGGGATCGTTTGGTCCATTTAGCAAAGGCTGCTTTGTCGCCACGATAGAAATTACGATAAGCCTCAATCGCATTCGCTTCTACTTTATAATCATTTGGCATTGCCTGAGCAAATGGTGTTAATCCTACTGCATCATAAGAATGACGCTCAATCTCTACCAACACCGCAATTGATTTATGATCAGTTGTTTTATTGTACCTAAATTTATATTCTTTATTTAATGCTAACGTTAATGCTTTTAACCAGAGAAAATTATCATAAGATTGCTCAACCCAAAGCACGCAGGGATGATTCATATGGGTTGATTTATACGGTGTCGTAAATCCTTTTTTATTAAGCGCCGTACATAAAAGCTGCACGCTTTCTAAAATCATTTTAACCACATGCTGATCACAATGATATTGAGCACATTTTTCAATATCATGATCTAAAATAAAAATATTCATCACATCATCCCTTATTGAACATACTAATAGCTTAGCTCAATATAAAATGCTGCTCGTGGATTTTATATCTCTATTTCAGTGTACTGACGTTGATAATGCGCTAACAGTTGTTGTATTCCCGTTATCGGAATCTCTAATGTTGCGGTATTAGTAAAGGGATGACACTGTATAGCTAAATAATTAAATATACTTTTATCAATAATTAATTCAACCGCTGCTTGTGTATCTTTAACAATATCCAAAATAGAAACAGAGCCAGCACTGGTGCCTAAGTATTTTTCTAAGCGGTTACTGGATGCGAAACTTAAACCTGAAACGTTCAATATTTGGCTTAGTCTTTTAAAATCAACGGTTTTATCGTCCATCATAATAATTAAGAAATGACGATTAGCTTTCTTATTTTTAATAAACAGATTTTTGGTTGCTGCACCATCAATATCTAACGCTAATAAGTGCGCTTGCTCACAATTGAACACCGCAGGATGCTGAAACTTTTTATAATCAATCCCAAGATCATCAAGTATCTTATATATATTCATGCTTAACTCCATTTTAGCGAATATTTAAATACTTTATTACTATTTCATTTATTACCCTCTAAGTAAATATGAATAATAACCAATAGCAAACTAATCGCGATAAATCAGCTGCAATGTATTTTTAATAACAAGACAATTTTAAATACTAACAGGATGTAAAATAAGGAAGGAATACAGTAGCTTTTTTATTGATCAAATAGGGCCTAATCATTATTAGACCCTAAGATCATCATATCGATTGCTACCTAAACGGCAAACAATGATAGTAATGCAGTTAACGGTTGACCATTAACTCAGTGACGCTATTACTTATAAAAAGCTTCAACAGTGCCTTTTAGCGTAATAAGCATTGGGTTACCGCGACGATCTAATGCTTTAGGTGACGGTACTTTTACCCAACCTTCACTGATGCAGTATTCTTCAACATCAAAACGCTCTTTGCCGTTAAGTAGAATGCCAATTTCGAATTCAAAAGCAGCTTCTAAGAAGAATGGGCTACGAGGATTACCAGCAAGGTGATCAGGTAAAGTTGGTCGTGATGTAGTATCGGTCATGATGGTGCCTGTTGAAAATAAAAAGTGCGCTATTGTAGACAATCTCGGACTAACGCTCAAGAGCTGTATTAATAGAACTAAAAACTAAACATTAAATGACTGTAATGCAATCATTGCCGCATCTGCTTTCGTCGCCTGAACAAAAATATGATCATGGTAATAAGCAGCAACTACATTCGCGCTAATATTATGCTCGGCTAACTTCGCCGACACCGCAGCAGTTAGCCCTACCGCCTCTAAACTTGAATGAACCGTTAATGTAATTTGACGAAAAGAGCCACTAAACGCTAATTGTGCCTTCTCTGCTACCTTTTTTTCAAGGATCAGCGTTAGCCCTTCCGCTTCTATAAACGTAGCTTTTGGCTGCAAATCAACATACTCTTTTAGCTCACCTGTAACCGTACAGAAAACAAACTCTGACTCGACTAGAATAGGTTTCATTGAGGCTAACAATTCACTTAACTCTGTAATACCCGACATAACTTATCTCTCTCCATGATAATTAAATATCAATAAATGTTTAACCCATATTTAATTAAACATTTATCGCATTAAGCTCATATCTTTATACAGAGATTGACTGAGTTTCAAGTATTTTTGTTACTCGACAAGGATTCCCAACCGCTACACTATTAATAGCAATATCACGCGTTACCACACTGCCTGCCCCTATCACGCAATTATCACCAATAGTCACCCCTGGTAATATCGACACATTGCCACCAATCCAAACATTATGACCAATGCTGACATTCGCGCCATATTCTTGATGTTGACGTTCAATAGGATCTAAAGGATGCGTGGCGGTTGAAATCATCACATGGGGACCAATCAGTACATTATTGCCAATCGTCACTTTGCAGACATCAAGAATAGTTAAATTATGATTTGAATAAAAATTACTGCCAACTTCAATGTTATAGCCATAATCGCAGAAGAAATTCGGCTCAATGTGAGCTCGATCTTTGATGATAAGTAACGCTTTTAATATCGCCATCTGCGCTTCAAGCTGAGTAGGATCAGCGATATTAAAGCGATGACAGACAGATTTAGCATGCATTCGATCAGCAAAGAGTTGTTCATCACCCGCGTTATAAGCAAGGCCAGCTAGCATTTTGTCTTTTTCGTTCATGGTGACTTTCCAGAGTAAAATAAAGCCACTATTAAAGTGTATTTCTCTGTCGCAGTATGTGTGCCATTACTCAATTATGAAAAATCACTCTAAATAAGCGTCATTATTTCAATCACATAATGACACTTATTTATACTACGATTACTCAGGCAACACCCAATCTGGACGAGGAAAATGGCAGGTATAACCATTAGGTTGATGCAACAAATAATCTTGATGTTCAGACTCGGCATGCCAAAAATCACCGGCAGGCACAATTTCCGTCACGATTGGTGCAGGCCATACACCAGAAGCATCCATCCGTTTAATCAAATCTTCAGCAATGGTTTTTTGCTCATTAGAGGTATAAAAAATAGCTGAGCGATAAGATGAGCCAAGATCATTACCTTGACGATTTTCGGTCGATGGATCGTGTATTTGAAAGAAATAAGCGAGGATTTTAGTAAAATTAGTCTGTGTGGTATCAAAGATAATCTCAATCGCTTCAGCATGAGTTCCATGATTGCGATAGGTAGCATTATCAACATCACCGCCCGTATAACCGACCTGCGTTGCGATCACGCCCTGCTGACGACGAATAAGATCTTGCATACCCCAAAAACACCCACCAGCCAGTATTGCTTTTTCGATACTCATATCACCACTCCTATTGCCACATTGCGTGAATTTATGACTTTTCATACAACCACAAGTTGATATTTATCGCAATTAGAACTTGAAAATACCACTCACAAATTAGTAATGGTTGTGTGAACGAATATCATTAATGAGTTAGCTAAACGGCTAACTCATTATTGGAAAAAGTAAGCTAGATTAATTACGTTTTTTAGTCCAAGCAAACTGTTCAAACATAGGGCCTACAGGTGTTTTAGCTACATGATTGGTGTAGTTACTGATCACTTTTTGCGATAGACCTAGGATAATTTCAAGTACTTGCTGCTGGCCGTAACCTGCTGCAAAGAATGCATCCATTTGCTCGTTAGACACGTTACCACGTTCACGAACCATCGCTAACGTGAAATCATGCAATGCTTGTAGTTTTTCTGTTGGCATTGCCTCTTCATTACGCAGTGCTTCGGTTAATGCAGGATCAACTTTCATCGAGTGCGCAATGGCAGTATGTGCTGGTACACAGAAAGTGCACTCATGCTCTACGTTAATAGTTTGCCACACAACCGTTAGCTCTTCTGCATCAAATGAGCAATTCATAAATATCTGGTGAAGCTGTTGGTATGCTTTCAGTGTTTCTGGAGACTCTGCCATTACCGCAAATAAGCCAGGTACTGCGCCCATTTGTTTCACAGCACCTTCTAGCATTGGTTTACTTTTTTCTGGCGCGGTTTCTACTGTGTGAAAAATAAATTTACTCATTTTCAAGACTCCAATCGTTGTTCAAAATAAAGGGAAATATTATGTGATACTCCACAAAAAGATGCCATATTCCCTGTCTATGAATTGAACTATAACGAACGCTGAACGATCGTTCAAGCAATAAATTGAACGACCGTTCAAAACACTAACCACTTTATCTTTATCATGCTGATTATAAATGATTTATTTTTCTAATTTTGTATTTCCCTTTAATCAACAGGCATAAAACTAAGCAAATTAATCTTTACCTAGTCACCCACTACCACTACAATTGAACGAGTGTTCATATATAAATTTACAAGATCATATTATGGCAAAGACAGCAAAATTTGACCGCCAAGAAGTAATAAAAAAAGCCACCAATTTATATTGGAAAAAAGGCTTTCACGCGACATCAATGCGTAATCTGCAAGACGAAATTGATATGCGACCGGGAAGTATTTATTCAGCTTTCAATAGTAAAGAGGGATTATTCAAGGAAGTACTGCGTAACTATACCAATATGGGGCTTACGCAAATTGAAGCATTAAGAAATGTGCTCGACACGCCTATCGAAGTATTAAAGGCATTTGTCAAAGCACAAGTTATCGACACCCAAACTAATGCACCAAACGGTGTCTGTATGCTTGCCAAAACCATAGGAGAATTAACGTCGGAAAATCAAGAACTAATCGATGTGACCAAAGATTGTCTTAACGAAATTTTACTGGAATTTACTACGCTGATTAAAGAAGCCCAAGCGCAGGGAATTATAGATTCAAGTAAAGATGCTGAAGAATTAGCAAGCTACGTGCAAATTCAAATAACGGGTTTGCGTACCTTCGCTAAAGTAAATAATAATGAGGCATTACTTCACAGAAAAATAGACGATATATTTAACCACTACCCGTTTGTTTAAGTGTTTCGATACGGTTAATGAATCAGTCTGAAGTGATCAAGTAAAACTGTACATCTTTATAGGTGTTTACATTAAGCGGCAGCTTCCATCATCACTGGCGATAAATTATGGATGTCTTTTGTTTTTGCGTTTGTTTCTTTGTAAAGCATCTCGATCGTTGAGTTTTGCATCTACTCAGCCCAATAGCCGTCATCTCGGAAGTTGAGGCACGTATATGGACTCCCCGTGTAATGCAAGAGTTTGAGAAAGCGTGTTGGCAAGTGCACGTATATTCGGTTTCTTTATGGGGAGCTACCCCGAACCTGTATGGCTTCATTCACGTTGCAAGGATTCTA
>NZ_PYOO01000006.1 GCF_003026395.1 Photobacterium iliopiscarium
TCCTTGCAACGTGAATGAAGCCATACAGGTTCGGGGTAGCTCCCCATAAAGAAACCGAATATACGTGCACTTGCCAACACGCTTTCTCAAACTCTTGCATTACACGGGGAGTCCATATACGTGCCTCTCTTCCGAGATGACGGATTATTTCCTTTATGATGAAGGGCTTAGTTCTACTTATTCCATTAATTAAGTGGTCATATTTAAAAAGCTAGATTCCCTATCGCCCTTGCGGACATTCATTGTAGGGAATGACGATATTGAGCCACAAAAAAACCGCTACTAGCATTCACTAATAGCGGTTTTTATTTATTCTTTTTTACGACTGATTAGTTGGTTAAATCGTCGAAAAACTTCTTTACACCGTTGAAGAAACCTTCAGATTTTGGCTTATGCTTACTCGCATCTTTACCACCAAATGTTTCTTCTAGTTCTTGTAATAGTTCTTTTTGACGCTTGCTTAAATGTACAGGTGTTTCAACCACCAACTTACAAATAAGATCACCGCGTAAACCACCACGAACCGAGTCAACGCCTTTACCACGCATACGGAACATACGGCCCGTTTGCATTTCAGCCGGTACTTTTAAGCTTACACGGCCATCAAGGGTTGGTACTTCAACTTCACCACCTAATGCTGCCATTGTGAAACTTACAGGCACTTCACAATGTAGATTATTACCTTCGCGCTGGAAAATGTGGTGTTCTTTAACATGTACTTGAACGTACAAGTCACCCGCTGGTGCGCCTAATTCTCCAGCTTCGCCTTCGCCCGTTAAGCGAATACGATCGCCAGTATCGACACCCGCAGGGATCTTAACTGATAGCGTTTTAGTTTCTTCTACACGGCCTTCGCCATGACACTTACCACATGGGTCTTTGATAATTTGACCACGACCATGACAGTGTGGACAAGCTTGCTGAACCGCAAAGAAACCCTGACGCATCTGCACTTGTCCAGCACCATGACAGGTACTACACGTTGTTGCAGATGAACCTTTTTTAGCGCCGGAACCGTCACAGCTATCACAACCAACTAATGTGGGTACACGGATTTCTTTCGAACAACCGCGAACAGCTTCTTCCAACGTTAGTTCCATGTTGTAGCGAAGATCTGATCCACGCTGTGCGCGTTGTTGACGACGACCACCGCCACCACCAAAGATATCACCAAACACATCACCAAAGATGTCACTGAAATCTGCACCGCCGCCAAAGCCGCCGCCGCCACCGCCCATACCACCTTGTTCAAAGGCTGCATGGCCGTGTTGATCGTAAGCAGCGCGTTTTTGGGCGTCTGTTAGAATTTCATAAGCGTATTTCACTTCTTTGAATTTCTCAGCAGATTCCGCATCACCCTGGTTACGATCGGGGTGGAACTTCATTGCTAAGCGTTTATAAGCTTTTTTAATGTCACGCTCACTTGCGTCACGAGCCACACTTAACACTTCGTATAAATCACGTTTCGACATAACTTGATTGTCACCTAGCTAGATATAGTTACGGGCGTTAGAGTAACCTCAAACGCCCGTAATTTAAACAAGATGTTAATTAATAGATATTAATAACGTCTTATTTGTTGTCTTTAACTTCTTCAAACTCAGCATCAACAACGTCGTCGTCTTGCTTAGCTTGTTGCTCGCCAGTTGCGCCATCAGCTTGTTGTGCTTGCGCTTTTTGTTGAGCAACTTCCATTAGTTTTTGAGATGCAGCAACAAGCGCTTGAACTTTCGCGTCGATTGCTTCTTTATCTTCGCCTTTGCGTGCTTCTTCTAGTTCAGCAACAGCAGCGTCGATTTTTGCTTTCTCATCAGCAGGAAGTGCATCACCAGCTTCTTCAATTTGCTTACGAGTACCGTGAACAAGTTGGTCAGCTTGGTTACGAGCAGTTACTAGCTCTTCAAACTTCTTATCAGTTTCTTTGTTAGCTTCAGCTTCCTGAACCATCTTCTCGATGTCAGCATCGCTTAGACCGCCAGACGCTTGAATAGTGATCTTCTGCTCTTTACCTGTAGTCTTGTCTTTCGCAGAAACGTTTAGGATACCATCGGCATCAAGGTCAAACGTTACTTCGATTTGAGGCATACCACGTGGTGCAGCTTGAATACCTTCTAGGTTGAATTGACCTAGAGATTTGTTAAAGCTTGCTTGCTTACGCTCACCTTGAATAACGTGGATAGTTACCGCGTTTTGGTTATCTTCAGCAGTAGAGAACACTTGGTTCGCTTTTGTTGGGATAGTGGTGTTCTTCTCGATAAGCTTAGTCATTACGCCACCCATGGTTTCAATACCAAGAGATAGTGGAGTAACGTCTAGAAGTAGCACGTCTTTAACATCACCAGCAAGTACACCAGCCTGAACAGCAGCGCCTACAGCAACAGCTTCATCAGGGTTAACGTCTTTACGTGGCTCTTTGCCGAAGAATTCAGTTACTTTAGCCTGAACCATTGGCATACGAGTTTGACCACCAACAAGGATGATGTCGTTGATGTCGCTAACAGATAGACCAGCATCTGAGATAGCTACTTTTAGTGGCTCAAGAGTACGTTGAACTAGATCTTCAACTAGTGCTTCTAGTTTCGCACGAGTCACTTTAACGTTCATGTGCTTAGGACCCGTTGCATCAGCTGTGATGTAAGGTAGGTTCACATCAGTTTGCTGTGCAGAAGACAGTTCGATCTTCGCTTTTTCTGCTGCTTCTTTTAGACGCTGCATTGCTAGCGGATCGTTCTTAAGGTCAATACCTTGGTCTTTTTTGAATTCGTCTACTAAGTAGTTAATTAGACGTGTATCAAAGTCTTCACCACCCAGGTGTGTATCACCATTAGTTGCTAGAACTTCAAATGTCTTCTCGCCATCAACTTCATCGATTTCGATGATTGAGATATCAAATGTACCACCACCAAGGTCGTAAACAGCGATAGTGCGGTCGCCGCCTGTTTTATCAAGACCGTAAGCAAGTGCTGCTGCTGTTGGTTCGTTGATGATACGTTTAACATCTAGACCTGCGATACGGCCAGCATCTTTTGTTGCTTGACGTTGTGCATCGTTAAAGTATGCAGGTACTGTGATAACTGCGCCAGTTACTTCCTCACCAAGGAAATCTTCAGCAGTTTTCTTCATTTTCTTAAGAATTTCAGCAGATACTTGAGGAGCAGCCATTTTTTGGCCTTTCGCTTCTACCCATGCATCACCGTTATCAGCCTTAACAATTTTGTAAGGCATGATTTCAAGATCACGCTGAACTTCTTCGTCTTCAAAACGACGACCAATTAAACGCTTGATAGCGAATAATGTATTTTCTGGGTTTGTTACCGCCTGACGCTTTGCAGGTTGACCAACTAGTGTTTCGCCATCTTGCGTGTATGCAACAACTGATGCTGTTGTACGCTCGCCTTCTGCGTTTTCAATTACACGTGGCTTGCCGCCATCTAATACAGCTACACAAGAGTTAGTTGTACCTAAGTCAATACCAATGATCTTACCCATCAGACAATCTCCGAAATTCGTTATATGTTCTTAACTATACCCAAAATCATAAATGGGTTAGCGGTTCGGGATAACCCCGTGACAAATACATTTAATGTCTTATGACTACTAGATAAGGTCGCCAGATTACTTTTCAAGGGGAGATCCCAAAAAAAATGCAAAAAAATAAAAAAACCCACCGAAGTGGGCCTTATTTTGCGACATTATCAAGTAAGCCTTGCTTAATTCGCTTAAATTACGCTTGAGTATTTACGTTACCCGCAGCAGCTTTTGATACCATAACCATTGCTGGACGGATCACGCGGCCATTTAATTCATAACCTTTTTGCATTACAGCCATCACTGTATTGGGTGCAAAATCAGCACTTTCTTGCATAGCCATTGCTTGATGGAATTCAGGATTAAATGCTTCACCTTGTGGATCAATCACTTTTAAACCAAATTTGCCAACAGTTGATGTCATTGTCATCAATGTTAGTTCAACACCTTCCATCATTGCTTTAGTTGCGTCGTTATTCTTGTCGGCCATATCAATAGCGCGCTCAAGGTTATCAATAACAGGCAATAATTCTTCAGCAAATTTGTTTAATGCGTATTTACGTGCTTTATCAATTTCTTGCTCAGAACGACGACGAACGTTATCGCTTTCAGCACGAATACGTAAAGCCATATCTTTTACTTCGTTCACTTCAGCATCTTTTGCTAATAGAGCAGCTTCTAGTTCTGCAATACGAGCTACGTATAACTCTTGCTCAGATTCAACAAACTCACCCTCGACAGCTTCGACTTCAACAGCTTCAACTGCATCGTTTAGCTGCTCATCCTGTACATTGTGTTTTTTGTTAGTCATGCGTTGGTTCTCCGCCAAGATAAAAGGGTTTTATTCACTCAGTAGCCTTAATTGGATAAGTGCTACTTTTAAAATAGTCTTGAGCATATTATGGGGATGAACTTCAATGATTCAAGCCAATATTAACAACAAACCACGACAAGTTGTTTTTTCTAAGGCTATACTGAGCCACCATCATTTGTCGGAACAGGGACATGAAGCGTATTTTTGATACTATCGCGTTAATTGGCAAACCACGTAATCCTGAGGCATTGCAAACGCATACTAGCCTTTATGAATGGTTAACCGCACAAGGTTATAACGTGTTAGTCGATCATCGATTAGCCAACGATATTGACGTACCTGAACATTGCTTTTGTGATTTACTCACCATTGGCGATAAAGCAGATTTAGCGGTTGTTGTAGGTGGTGATGGCAACATGTTAGGTGCTGCTCGCGTATTATCACGGTTTGATATTTCAGTGATTGGCGTTAATCGCGGTAACTTAGGGTTCTTGACTGATCTTGATCCTGAAGATTTTGAGCAGCAACTTGCGCTTGTGCTTGCTGGCGAATTTATTAAAGAAGATCGATTTTTGCTTGAAGCCGAAGTGCATCGTCATGGTCAAATTAAAAGTCGTAATTCCGCCTTAAATGAAGCGGTGCTACACCCTGATAAAATTGCCCATATGATCGAATTTGAAGTCTATATTGACGATTGCTTCGCGTTCTCACAGCGTTCTGATGGCTTAATTATTGCGACTCCAACGGGCTCAACCGCTTATTCACTTTCTGGTGGCGGTCCTATTTTATCAACCAGTTTAAATGCCATCACACTGGTGCCCATGTTTCCCCACACTTTATCATCACGGCCATTAGTCGTAGATGGTGATCGTTGTATTAAACTATTGGTTTCACCCAATAACGGCAGCACACTAGAAGTTAGCTGTGATGGTCAAGTCTCGCTTCCCGTAAGCCCCGGTGATGAAGTTCATATTTATCAAAGTGAAGATCGCCTGCAATTAATCCACCCTAAAAATTACAGTTACTACAATGTACTACGTAGAAAATTAGGTTGGTCGAGCCGATTATTTTAAGACAACAACGCCCCTATTCCCTTAAACCAGCACATTTTAGTGGCTGGTTTTTTTATAACTGCGCAAAAAGTTAACCTAAGTCACATTTTATCTGAATAATTATCACCCTAGTACTTTACTGGTTATAGATACAGTATATACTGTATGAAAAAACAGGTGTTGATTTAAACAGGTGAACACAATGCTCGCGCATATGACGATCTCTAATTTTGCTATTGTCAAAACTCTTCAATTTGAACTAAAACCGGGAATGACCACTATTACAGGTGAAACCGGTGCCGGTAAATCTATTGCTATTGATGCATTAGGTTTATGTTTAGGTGATCGCGCCGAAGCTTCAATGGTAAGGCCAAATGAAGATAAAGCTGAAATTTCAGCCGCATTTTTATTGGCAAACAACCAAGCAGCTCGACGTTGGCTCGAAGATAATGAGCTCATTGATGGTGAAGAGTGTATTTTGCGCCGAGTGATCACCAAAGAAGGCCGTTCACGTGGTTTTATTAACGGCAGCCCTGTTCCAGCATCACAACAAAAAGCATTAGGGCAACTGCTGATCAATATTCATGGTCAACATGCACATCAACAATTAATGCGCCCTGAATACCAACAACAAATGCTTGATCAATATGCAGGTCATCATCTATTGATCGATCGTACTCGCAGCGCTTATCAACGCTGGCGTCAAGCACATAACGAGCTAAAACGGTTAACCCAAAGCCGTGATGAAAACGAAGCTCAAAAACAATTATTGCAATACCAAGTCAAAGAACTCGATGAATTAGCCTTAGGCGAAGAAGAGTTTAGTGAGATTGAAGAAGAGCATAAACGTCTGTCTAATTCAGGTGAGCTCGCAATTTCAAGCCAAACAGCACTGTCGGTTCTGTATGACAATGACGATGGTAACGCCCTGCAATTATTACAACTCGCTTGCCAAGAGGTAAACAATCTTGGTGAATATGACAGCAGTTTAAGTGCGATTCCGCAGATGCTTGAAGAAGCGATTATTCAAGTTCAAGAGGCAAGCCAAGAATTACGCAGCTACCTTGATAACTTAGATATGGATCCTCATCGGTTAATTTACCTTGAAGAGCGCTTAACTAAAATCATGTCGATGGCACGTAAACACTATGTAATGCCCGCCGAGCTTTATCAAAAGCACCATGATTTACTGAAAGAACTTGAGAACCTTGATTGCAGCGATGAACGCCTAGAAGACATGGCCGCTAATGTTGAAAATCTACGTCAGCAATGTATTGAAGCCGCTGAAAAACTAAGCAAAAGCCGCCAGCGTTACGCTAAAGAGTTAGATCAAAAAATCACCGAAAGTATGCACATGCTAAGTATGGAACACGGTGAATTTGAAATTGCACTAACCAGCGATCCTGAGCGCATGTTAAGCCCATTAGGTTACGACAGCATTAATTTCTTAGTGTCAACTAACCCCGGCCAACCGTTACAGCCATTAGGCAAAGTGGCATCGGGTGGTGAGCTTTCACGTATATCCCTTGCAATTCAAGTGATCACCGCTCAAAAAGTTGAAACTCCAAGTTTGATTTTCGATGAAGTCGATGTCGGTATCAGTGGTCCAACAGCCGCTATCGTAGGCAAAATGCTACGAAAATTAGGTAAATCAACCCAAGTGATGTGTGTAACGCACTTACCGCAAGTCGCCGGTTGTGGTCATCAGCAAATGTTTGTCGCCAAGAAAACCACCGATGGTCAAACAGAAACGCAGATGCGCCCATTAAGCACTGACGATCGTATTGCTGAACTAGCACGTCTATTAGGTGGCAGTGAAATTACTGAGCGCACTCTCGCAAATGCGAAAGAACTGCTAGTTGCGGCTTGATTTAATTTCGCATCTTGCGCGAATATGAAATAAACTAAAACCTTGATGCAACTATTGCCATCAGCAGTAGTCAAATATCAAAATATATTACTTTTTTTCTTTACCGCTTTTTACTTCTGCCAAGACCTTGTTTATCATCGCAGCAGTTAAAGCTAAAAAGCCAGGATGCTATGAGTTGGAAAAACATTGCAGCCCTAACCTTAGTGTTGGGCTTACTTAGCGGCTGTTCAGTCGCTGAACGTTTGGTTTATCGTATTGATATTGACCAAGGCAACTATGTAGAACAAAAAAGTGTTAATACCTTGCGTGTTGGCATGACAAAAACACAAGTTCAATATGTGCTGGGTACACCTATGTTAGTTGACCCAAGTTACCCCAACACATGGAACTACATTTTCTACGAACAAAATGGTCATGATAAGCCAGTCCAAAAGAACTTGTTCTTAACCTTCAACCAACAGGCACAGCTTGTTAGTATGAAAGGCGATTACAAGCAAGGCCCTAACTTCATGGATCCTATGAATTAATTCTATTCATAGAAAATGGTTGTTTTTAAAGCTATAAAAAAAGCTCGCTATAATGGCGAGCTTTTTGTTGTCTGCAATAAAATAAATATTACTTTTCAGCGTCTTTTTTCGCTTGTTCTGCACGCTTACGGCGGATCTCACGCGGGTCGGCCACTAACGGACGATAGATTTCAATCCGATCCCCATCACGCGCAGTCGCATCTAATTTTACATTACGACTATAAATACCGATTTTATTGATATTTAGATCAATCTCAGGGTACATGGTTAAAATGCCCGATTGTTCAATGATCGCCTGAATAGACGTTTCAGCAACAACCGCCAGCTTTAACACTCGTTGTACGTTGGGCAGTGCAAAAACAACCTCAACATGAATTAAGGGTTGATCAGAATGCATACACTTCTCTTGCTCGCTGTGTGAACGCCTGCACCATATTACCGGTCAGATCGCGAAAAATTTTACCAAAGGCAACATCAATCAGCCCACTGGTAAATTCAAACTCTAAGTTTAATTCAATTTTACACGCTGTCGCATCAAGTTCAGTAAATGTCCATCCGCCGACTAATTTTCGAAAAGGACCATCCACCAACTGCATTTGAATCTGGTTAAAATCAACCAATTTATTATGCGTCACAAATGTTTTACGTATACCCGCCTTAGCAACATCAACCGAGGCCATCATATGGCTGGCTGAACTCTCAATAATTTTACTGCCTGCACAGCCGGGTAAAAATATCGGGTAAGATTCAACATCATTTACCAAGTTAAACATTTGTTGTGCGCTAAAAGGCACCAGTGCCGAACGGCTAATTTGTGGCATAGTTTCTCCTTCATCGAACACATCCTCACCCTGAAGATAAAATCTATTCGTTGCGTTTAGTCAATGATACCATTACTGGGCTATCGACCAAAATAACAGTTACCATCAAGCGGTATTATGGTAACGTCAATAGCTTATTCGACCAGAAAAATCACTCACATGAAATTTTGTTCTGGGACTGCAACAATGACTCTACGAGGTCAACATGGCTAAAAAACCAAAGCAAAGTAGCAATACTATTGCCAAAAATAAAAGCGCTCGTTTTGAATTTGCCATCGGCGACGAATACGAAGCCGGTATGGTACTCCAAGGTTGGGAAGTAAAAGCCATCCGTGACGGTAAAGTAAACATGACTGAAAGCTATGTTTTCTTACGTAACGGTGAAGCATTTATTTCAGGCTTAACCATTGCACCATTAAATGCAGCATCAACCCACGTTGTCGCTGATCCTACCCGTGTACGTAAGCTATTGCTTAACCGCCGTGAACTGAGAAAACTAGAAGATTCAGTGAACCGCGAAGGCGATACTATCGTGGCATTGGTAATGTACTGGAGCACTTCTTTCGTAAAAGTGAAGATCGGTACTGCACGTGGTAAGAAACTGCATGATAAACGCGCTGACAGCAAAGCCAAAGATTGGCAACGTGATAAAGCCCGCATCATGAAAGGCACTAACCGTTAAGCTACCTATGCAACATGATGTTAGCATTTGAATAGTAATCAATCACTTGGTCAGTAAATTACAATATAGTTATTGACCTCGTTAAATATTCTGCTAACATCGAACGCATCTGGGGCTGATTCAGGATTCGACAGGATCACGAAGGCTTGTGGAGCATGTCGAGGTGCGGTTTGCCTCGTTAAACAACCGCAAAAAAATAGTCGCAAACGACGAAAACTTCGCACTAGCAGCTTAATACCCTGCTGAGAGCGCTCCTGCCCTAGCTTCCGCTTGTAAGACGGGGAATAACAGGGGTTCAAACCCAAACGAGATAGCGAGGGATTCTTTGACTAGAGAGATGAACCGCGAAATAGAATTCTGGTATGTATTAGCATAGCGTGTCAATTCGCAGTGACGATACGAGAATAAAGATTGACTAAGCATGTAGCGCCATCTGTTAGACTGATTTTGGACGCGGGTTCAAATCCCGCCAGCTCCACCAAACGTTTGGAAAGGGCCACTTCTTTGGAAGTGGCCTTTTTTAATACCTAAAATTCAGTAAAATCATCGTATTAGCTTAAATTCCACTCAAATTATTCACTTCAATCACCAACAAATCTCTTCTTGCTCTCATCATTTTCCAGAAGCTGGTGGCTGTTCACCATGAACCCTTCTGCTACAATGCGCGCAATTATCTTATTGTTACTTTGATTAAGAAGCCTTCATGCCTAATTCTAATTTTACCCAAACCGCTGCCTTCATTTGGTCTGTTGCAGACCTACTTCGCGGTGATTTCAAGCAATCTCAATACGGTCGTGTCATTCTGCCGTTTACCCTGCTACGTCGTCTTGAGTGTGTACTGGAAGAAAGTAAAGATGCGGTTGTTGCTCAAGCAGCAACAATCAATGCTATGAGTATCACGGAAGAAGCTAAAGAAAAAATGCTCAAACGTCATACTGTTTCAGCATCAGCACCTAAAGGCTTGTCGTTCTTCAATACCTCACCGATGGATCTAGGAAAAATAGGTCAAAGTGACATTAAAGATAACCTAGAGAACTACATTCAATGTTTCTCTGCTGATGCTCGTGAAATCTTTGAACACTTCAAGTTTGATGAATTTGTCGGTTTATTGGATGACGCAAACTTACTGTTCAAAGTGGTAAAGAAATTCGCCACCACTGATCTTAGCCCAAGCAACGTATCAAACCATCAGATGGGGTTAATCTTTGAAGAATTAATCCGCCGCTTTGCTGAAAGCTCCAATGAAACAGCAGGTGAGCACTTTACCCCTCGTGATATTGTTCGCTTGACCACATCACTTGTTTTCATGGAAGACGATGAAGCCCTGACTCAAGATGGCATCATCCGTACTATCTATGACCCAACAGCAGGTACAGGCGGTTTCCTATCATCAGGTATGGAATACGTTCACGAGTTGAACCCTAAAGCGGTGATGCGTGCCTTTGGTCAGGAGTTAAACCCAGAGTCTTACGCTATCTGTAAAGCCGATATGCTCATCAAAGGGCAAGACGTTAGCCGTATCAAGCTCGGTAACACCCTATCTAACGACCAACTGCCAGCCGACCAATTCGATTACATGCTGTCTAACCCACCGTTTGGTGTCGATTGGAAGAAAATCGAAGGTGAAATCAAAGACGAACATACCCTTAAAGGTTTTGATGGTCGCTTTGGTGCAGGTTTACCGCGTGTGTCTGATGGCTCATTGCTGTTCTTGATGCACCTTATTAGCAAAATGCGCGATGCCAGTGATAACGGCGGTCGTATCGGTATCATCCTCAATGGCTCTCCACTGTTTACAGGCGGTGCAGGTAGCGGTGAAAGTGAGATCCGTCGTTACATTCTTGAAGCTGATTTATTAGAAGGCATCATCGCCCTACCAACTGACATGTTCTACAACACAGGTATTGCGACCTATGTGTGGGTGCTATCCAACAAGAAAGCGGCTGAACGTAAAGGCAAAATTCAACTAATTGATGGCTCTAACCTATGTGACAAGATGCGTAAATCGTTAGGCTCTAAGCGTAACCTAATGAGCGAAGACGACATCAAACTCATCACCCGTACCTTTGGTAACTTTGAAGTGGTTGATGCTACTTCTCTTGCAGATTTGGGGCTTAATAAGCCAGCAGAACAAAAATCTAACCGTGGTCGTACTTCTTCTGCAACAAAGGGTTCCACCAGCAAAAAAACAGCACCAAAGACATTCGCCAGTAAGATTTTCAATAGCACCGACTTTGGCTACCGTCGTTTAACCATTGAACGTCCATTGCGTCTATCGTCACAAATCACTGATACAGCGATTGAAAGCCTACGCTTTGCACCAAAGCCACTCAATGCACCAATGGATCGTTTATATAACGCATTTGGTACAGTGTGGAATGAAACTGACTACGGCTACCTTGCTGAAGTTGAAACAGAAGTACGTAAGATCATCAAAGCCGAGTTTAGCGAACTGAAAGAAAAACAAATCAAAGATCTGTTAGATAGCAAGCTGTGGTTATTCCAACGCTCACTAATGGATAAAGCTCAACAGCTACAAACAGCAGTCGCTGCTATGTCTGTTGGAAAAGAAATGGCTGGTGGTCGAAATGTGGTAAGCAACGACTTCAACCAATTCGACATCACCATGAAAGGCGCATTCAAAGCAACGGGTATTAAATTTGATACCAAAGAGAAGAAACAATTCTTTGATGCGGTAACGTTCAAAAACCCAGACGCTGAGCCTGTGATCAAGAAAGTCATCAAAGAAGCCGCACAGCCGTTATACGGTTCATTTAACTACAACGGTAAGGTGGTTGAATTCCAAGCAGATGGCGATCTACGTGATAACGAGAACGTGCCGCTTGATTCTAGCGTTACCACCACTGAGTCAATTGAAAGCTACGTCAAACGTGAAGTATTGCCACACGTTGCCGATGCATGGATTAATGCAGATAAGCGTGATGAGAAAGATAGCGAGATTGGCATTGTAGGTTATGAAATCCCATTTAACCGCCATTTCTACGTCTATCAACCACCTCGTGCACTAGAAGCCATAGATGAAGATTTGGCACTAGTCAGCGATGAAATTATGAGCCTACTGCAAGAGGTGCGTTCGTAATGACAGCCATGAGCGAAACAAAAAAGGCAGCCTTGAGCGGAAAATATGCAGCGTATCCAGAATATAAGGATTCTGGTGTTGAGTGGTTGGGCGAAATACCTGAACATTGGCAATCAACAAAAATCAAATATGGCTATGATGTTACGTTAGGTAAAATGCTTCAAAAAGCACCAAAATCAGGTACTGATACATACCGGAAATATCTAAAAGCACAAAATATTCAACCTAATGGTATTGATATCTCTAAAGTTGACTCTATGTGGTTTTCTAATGAAGAACTGAAAAAACTGCGCCTTCAGTGTAATGATGTATTAGTCAGTGAAGGTGGTGACGTAGGTCGTTCAGCTATTTGGAAAGACCAATTATCTGAATGCTATATCCAAAATGCGATTAATAGAATCCGTCCTAAAAAAGGAAATTCTCCGTTCTACTTTTATTACTGGATGTGTTCTTTAAAAGCATCGGATTACATTAATATTATTTGTAATAAAGCTACAATAGCTCACTACACCGCTGAAAAAGTGGAAGTAACGCCACTATTGCTACCACCAATAAAAGAACAAACCCAAATAGCAGCTTTTCTCGATTACGAAACGGCAAAAATCGACACGCTTATCGAAAAGCAGCAGAAACTCATCGAACTGCTTAAAGAAAAACGCAAAGCGGTGATTAGCCATGCGGTCACAAAAGGGCTAACCCCTGATGCACCAATGAAAGATTCTGGTATTGAGTGGTTGGGTGAAGTGCCTGAGCATTGGGATATTAAGAAATCCAAGCACGTTTTTGAATTTGTCACCAGTGGCTCTCGTGGTTGGGCTGAGTATTATTCAGATAGTGGAAATTTGTTTTTTAGGATAGCCAACCTTACAAGAGATACGATAGAACCAAAATTAAATTCTATTCAGTGTGTATGCCCACCTAGAGGTTCTGAAGGTGAAAGGTCAAAAATAAAATTAGATGATTTACTCATTTCCATTACGGCAGATTTGGGATCTGTATGTGTTGCAAATAGTGTAATAGCAGATGGTTATGTAAGTCAACATGTGGCTCTATGTCGCCCTAATTCTCTCATTGCATCATCTCGCTGGTTTGCATTCTTTATATTATCTGATGCAGCAAAAGAACAGCTGCTTGGTTCTGGATATGGCGGTACAAAAATACAATTGAGTTTAGAGGATATCAGAGAACTAGTGATCGCATTTCCACCACAAAAGGAGCAATGTGAAATAGCACAATTCATAGATAAATCTTTGAATACGTTTGAACAATTAATCAGTAAAGCAGAAATACAAGTCGACTTATTAAAAGAACGCCGCACTGCCCTTATTTCAGCAGCCGTCACAGGTAAGATTGACGTTCGGCACTTTACCTTGAAAGAAGGGATAGCACCCACCACCAACAGTGATACCAATGAGGCAGTACAAGAGGCAGCACAAGAGGCGATGGCATGAGCAAAGACACCACTCAAGAACGTATATTTCAAGATGAAATGATCGCTCAAATGGTCGCTAACGGTTGGAAGCTTGGTAAACCTGACCGTTATGATCGTGAACGTGCTTTGTATTGCGAAGATGCACTTAACTTTGTGCAAACCACCCAACCTAAAGAGTGGGAAAAGTTTGCCAAAGTGTACCCCAACGACACCGAGCGTCACTTTCTTGATGCGCTGGTGGCACAACTGAAAAAAGCCGACAGTAACGCTACAGATGCCGTTTCTCGCACTTATGGCACATTGGGCGTGCTTCGCCATGGCTTGAAGATTCGTAATGCCCGTTTCTCGCTGTGTCAGTTTAAGCCAGAGCACAACCTAAACCCTGAGACACTGGCGCGTTTTAAGCAAAACATCTGCCGTGTAGTACCAGAGTTAGTTTATAGCCCTTACGCTACCGCAGAGCACTTAGCCCTAACAGGCAAGAAAGCCAAAGCATGGCGTATTGATTTGGTGCTGTTTGTAAACGGCTTGCCTGTATCGACCCTTGAGCTAAAATCTGAGTTCAAACAAGCGGTACACAACGCCATTAAGCAATATAAACAAACTCGTTTACCCAAAGATCCTGAAACCCAAAAGCCTGAGCCATTACTAAGCTTCAAACGTGGTGCATTGGTACACTTTGCTGTCAGCCAATACGAAGTCTTCATGGCAACCAAGCTTGCTGGTGATGACACCTTCTTCCTACCGTTTAACAAAGGCACCAAAGAAGGCGGTAAGGGTAACGATGTACCCGAAGATCAAAACCGCTACGCCACTGATTACCTGTGGAATGAAGTATTACTGCCAGAGAACCTACTCAAGATTTTGAGCAACTACGTTCATCTACAAATTGAAGAAAAAGAAGACTGGCAAGGACTTAAAAGTAAGAAAGAAACGCTGATATTCCCGCGTTACCATCAATGGGATGTGGTGAGTAAACTGATAGGCGCAGCCATTGCCGAAGGGACGGGTAACAAATACTTGATCCAGCACAGTGCAGGTTCGGGTAAATCCAACTCGATTGCATGGACAGCCCACCAGCTCTCTACCCTTTATGATGAGCAAGGTGAAAAGCAGTTCCATTCGGTGATTGTGGTAACAGACCGCACCGTACTCGATGATCAGCTTCAAGATACTATCTATCAGTTTGAACATGCTGATGGTGTGGTAGGACGTATCAACAATAAAGAAGGTGACGGTTCTAAGTCTGAAAAGCTGGCGGCTGCACTTGAGAACTCACAACCTATCATCATAGTGACGATTCAAACCTTCCCGCATGTACTAAAAGCAATTGAAAACAGCGTTAGCTTAAAACAACGTAAGTATGCCGTGATTGCCGATGAAGCCCACTCATCACAAAACGGCTCTACCGCTCGCAAGCTAAAAGAAGTGTTGATGACCGAAGAAGCCGATGATGATGTGATGTTATCGTCAGAAGATATTCTTGATGCAACCATGGCGGCACGTAGAAACAGTAATAATCTTAACTACTATGCGTTCACTGCAACACCGAAAGCCAAAACCTTAGAGTTGTTTGGTCGCTTACCAAACCCTGATGAGCCAGCGTCTAAAGCCAACAAGCCACAAGCCTACCATGTGTATTCTATGCGTCAGGCAATCGAAGAAGGCTTTATTCTAGATGTACTCAAGAACTACACCAGCTATAAAGTGGCGTATAAGCTAGTACAGAAGATGGAAGCCTCTGATAAAGAAGTCGATAGCAAGAAAGCCAAGACCAAGCTTAATCAATGGGTACGTCTGCATGACTACAACATTTCACAGAAAGTAAAAGTGATTGTTGAACACTACAAAAACCATGTGATGGGCTTATTAGGTGGTCAAGCTAAAGCAATGGTAGTAACTAGCTCTCGTAAAGAAGCAGTACGCTATAAGCTGGCGTTTGATAAATACATTACCGATAACAACTACCAACGCATTGCAGCAATGGTGGCGTTTTCGGGTGAAGTGGAATTTAACGACAACGATCCTGATAGCCTTGCGCTGCTTAATAAGAAATTCACTGAAAACAACATGAACCCTAACTTAAAGGGTCGTGATATGCGTAAAGCGTTTGATAGTGATGATTACCAAGTGATGCTGGTGGCTAATAAGTTCCAGACAGGCTTTGACCAACCAAAACTGTGTGCAATGTATGTTGATAAGCCTTTAGGTGGTGTGGAGTGCGTACAGACCCTCTCACGCTTAAACCGTACTTATCTCGGCAAGGCTGAAAGCGGTACATTTGTATTGGACTTCTTTAACGAGCCTGATGACATTCTCGAAGCATTCCAACCTTACTATCAAACTGCTGAGCTGGTGGATGTCACCGATCCTAATCTTGTGTTTGATTTGAATGAAAAGCTACGTTCTAGCGGTATTTTCTTATGGAATGAAGTTGAGCAATTCTGTGTTGCCTTCCTGACTAAAAAGAAATCTAACGCAGCGGTCAGTAATATTTGCAAACCTGCGGTTGATCGTTGGCAACATCGTTATAAATCTGCGATTGATGCTTATATTCAATCAAAAGATATGTTCGAACGCACCAAGAAGACCCAAGATGCGGTATTGATTGCCAATGCAGAGAATGCTTTTAAAGAGTGTAAGCAGGAAAAAGACCGCCTAGAGATCTTCAAGAAAGACTTAGGTAGCTTTGTACGCTTCTTTGAGTTCATGTCACAGATTATCGATTATGAAGATAAAGAACTTGAGAAACTGAGCCTGTTTGCCCGTTATCTACGTCCCCTACTGCATGAACAAAACGTGCAAGAGGATGAGATTGATTTAAGCAACGTCGAAATGAGCCACTACCGCTTATCAAAGATCCGTGAACAAGACATCAAGCTCAAAGAAGACGCAGCAGATTACAAACTAGAGCCAAGTAACGATGTCGGTACGGCTAAACCTAAGAACAAGGAAGAAGACTTCTTATCGCTGATCCTTAACCGCTTAAACGAGTTGTTTAGCACTGAGAACTTAACTGATAGTGACATGATCAACTATGCCAAGACGGTACGTGACAAGTTATCAGAGAACGAATCAGTAATGACCCAGATTAATAACAATACTCGTGATCAAGCCATGCTAGGCGACTTCCCACAAGCCATTGATGATGCGGTAATGGATAGTAATGAATCACACCAAGAAATGATGATGCAATACCTATCAAACCCAGAACTGGCAAAAGGCTTTGCCCGGGTAGTGTTTGATATGTTGAAGGGATCATAGAACCACCAGCACAATGACTGTAGATTAAACTATTACAGTCATTATTTTTGTTCTTAATTTCATAACACAAGGACGGCATATCAGTGAGCGTTAAGGTATCTCATATTACGCACGTTAGTAATCTCAACAATATTATTGCTGAAGGCTGCTTATGGTCTGATGCAAAACGTATTGAACTGAATCTAACTAATGAAAATATTGGCTATAACCACATTAAGGCACGCCGCCTACAACATTCTGTAACAGTTGCTGCTGGTGGCTACATTGGGGAATATGTTCCTTTCAATTTTTGTCCACGATCAGTGATGCTATACGTCATACACCAAGGACACGAAAATTATCATGGTGGACAAGAACAAATATTGCACCTTATTAGTGATGTCGACACGATTAGAGCAACTGACTCAGATTGTTTTTTCACAGATATTCATGCTGATTTAGCCTTTGCCGAACAAATAGACGATTTTAGTCGTATTGATGAACTTGATTCTAAGAAAATTCATGCAAAATATTGGCAAGACTGTAAAGAAGAAAAACAGGCAGAATTTTTAGCTCACCAATCAGTTTCTTGGAATTGTATTCGACAGATTGGCGTAAAAACGCCAGAATTAGCCGAAGAAGTAAAAAAAATTATCGCATCATCTAACCACCAGCCAGATGTTGTCATTAAACCTGAGTGGTATTATTAATTGAGTAGTTCACAATGATTTCGTACGTTAAAGGCAATATTCTTCACGATCAAGCTGATGCCATTATCAATACCGTCAATACTGTTGGCGTTATGGGTAAAGGCTTAGCTTTGCAGTTTAAGAAAGCATTTCCTGATAATTTCAAAGCTTACAAATTAGCTTGTGACAATAAAGAATTAACGACAGGGCAACTGTTATCTATACCTACTCACTCAATGAATGCCCCTTACTTTATTATTAACTTTCCAACTAAAGCACACTGGAAAGGTAAATCAAAAATAGAATATATCCGTGAAGGGTTAATCGCCTTAAAAAAAGAAGTTGAGCGTTTAAATTTAACATCAGTCGCTATACCAGCTCTTGGTAGTGGTTTAGGTGGATTGCTATGGTCTGAGGTTGAATCTGAAATCTTAAGCTCGTTAAGCGACATGCCTAATGTTGAGTGGCGTTTATATCCCCCTCAGAATGCCCCACAAGCTGAATTGATGATCAATAAAACTCCAAAGCCTAGGATGACAATTGGTCGTGCTGCTGTTATTGGCTTAATAAATCAATACCTATCAACAGGTTTACATTACAACCTATCACTACTTGAAGTTCAAAAACTGGTGTACTTTTTAACGGCATCAGGTGAAACACTGAATAAAGTCCAGTTTCAAAAGCATCACTATGGTCCGTATGCCGATGTATTACGCCATGTACTTAATAAAATGGAAGGTCATTTTATTTCTGGCTACGCTGACGGTAAAAATACACCAGATGTGCCAATTTCATTGAAGCAAGATGCAATTACCAGTGCGCAGTCATTTTTAGACTCTCACCCAGAGACAAAGCATCACTTTGATGAGGTAACCAAACTGGTCAATGGCTTTGAGTCACCTTATGGCATGGAATTACTTTCAACCGTTCACTGGGTCGTTACTCATGAATGCGCAGGTGATGAAATTAATCCCGATGATGTAGTGAGTAAGGTTCACTCATGGAGTGAGCGGAAAGCGCAAATGAAGCCAGTTCATATAAAGGCTGCATTAAAACGGTTATGTGATGAACAGTGGTTAAATAAGGTTGCGCCGTCTTATTAAAGTAGTTGTAAAATAAAACGCGAAAACAATATGCATCAAATATTACTTATTGTGTAATTTAATTTGTGACCTTCTCCCCAAAAAACTAAAAACAAGATCCACTTCACATAATACAAAAAATACACTAACAAAAACATTTAGTAGTACCGATAGTAGTATCGCCAATAATCAAATCGAACAATAACAATTAAAAACAAATACATACAGCATCAGTTACGATGACGCCAGCCCACCAAACGTTTGGAAAGGGCCACTTCTTTGGAAGTGGCCTTTTTTAATTCCTAAAATTCAGTAAAATCATCGTATTAGCTTATTTTACGTCCTTATATTCCCTCTGTTGACTTACTTTAGCTCACCATTGATATGCAAAGTTATGGCTGTCCTTTGTTTTTTTCTTTTTTTTCCAGTAATAAAGTCTTGTAATAGTTGAACAACAAATACAACGTTAAAGTTGTAAATCCCCCTCAAACAACGTGTAAGTTGTACCGAGCATCAAATACAACCTTTAAGTTGTATTATTAAGAGAATTGAGCGAATTAAAGTCAAAGGTTTAACTATTAAAATAAAAAAAAACGCCAGCAAATCTACATTGCTAGCGCCTTAAATAAACCATCATGTTACGTATAGCGCACATGGTGGTTTAATGATTACATTGAGTGACTACTCATCAATGCCGCAATCAGTACAACTTTGTAATACGATTTCGTGTTCAAACACAGCGGTTTCGCTACCGTCAGCTAGTAGCTCTGCGATTTCTTCCGCTACTTCTTGCTCATCTTCTGCTTTTACTTGATTTGCTAGTGCTTCTTCTGAGTAACCGTAGAAGTTTAGCAATAAGTAATCACGCGCTTCATCTTTAGTGCAAGTTACGTTCACCAACAATTCTGGCTCAACATTATCTTGTGCGATCATCGCGGTTACTTGTGCGATAACCTCTTCTTTCATTGCTGGTGTTAACCAACCAAGATCAGCGTTTACTGTGTTTTTTTTGCATTTATAACAAGGCAATTTATGGAAGTAATATTGAAAGCTAGTCATGGGTCATTTCTTCTTTAAGTTTTGTATAACACGATTATGAGGATTTTCTCACAAAATACTATCTCAATAGGTATTGAAGATAAAAACTCTTACTGATAAGCAAATAAACATCATCACCGCATTCTTAGATAATACTTATGAGGCATTAATAACCATCTTGTTTGACCGAAAATGGCATATAATATTAATAAATTGAACTAATAAATAAGTATTACGAATGGATAATATGCAAAAGGGGATCCATTATAAGATCACCCACCCAGCTCATAAACTATGGATGATTGCGTTAGTTGCCGCAGCAGGATCTGCATTATGTATTGGTATTCTTGCCTTTGTAGATGGTGTCGCCAAGGGTGACTATTTATTAGTCGCGCCTTTTGGAGCCACAATGGTGTTGGTTTTTGGTTTACCACAAAGTCCTTTAGCCCACCCTAAAAATGTCATCTTCGGTCACTTAACAACAGCGATCATCGGCATTATATTTGCCAATCTTTTACCTGTAACGTTTTGGTCTTTAGGCTTAGCTGTGGGTGTGGGGATATTTCTAATGATCATGCTCAATGTTACTCATCCACCCGCTGGCGGAAACCCGTTGTTGATCATGTTAGGTGCACATACCAGTATTCTGTTCGCGTTTTATCCCATTTTTGCAGGTAGCTGCTTCATTGTTCTTATTGCACTGTTGTACCATGCATTAGTCTCTCGTTTAGAATATGCATGGGTTAATAAACCTAAAGAAGGCAAAGATGTATAAAAAAGTATTGTATGCGCTAGATATCGATTCTAAGCCCTATCTTCTTAAAGCGATTGCTTTAGCTGATCAACTCAATGCAGAACTGTTTGTGGGTTATGCAACGAATCTTGATGAACAACTATTTTCTGATGATGCATATTTAGGAAATGCTGTTGGGAATGATATTGTTAACACAGAAAAAGCCGAGCTAGAAAGTAAAATACAGGCGTTAATTACTGACACGACCTTAAATAGAGATCATGTTTATATTGTTAATGGGCCTGTTGGTATGGCGATTGAACGATTGGCGACAAATTTATCGGTTGATCTCGTAGTGATGGCTAATTCTCATCATTATTTTAGCTTTTTATCGAAAAATGCGCTTCTAATAAAATTAGCAACTCACCATGATTTTTTAAGTTTGTCTTGATGGTAAGTGGGTTACATTTTCAAAAAGGTCCTATTTTATAGTCAAATAAAGTAGGACCTTTTTATTCCCCCTGATGACTCGATTTACTCAACAAACTATTCCCTTTGTTATTTCATCCATCACACTCTTACATACCTAGCTATATTACAGACCTAAAGCATTCAAACATTCAGGTATTATCGCCCATCATACCCTGTCAGCATTAATTCAGAACAGATACTCATCAATAATAGGTTTTAGCTATTGAATATATCGGCTGTAACGATTTCCTTAATATCCCTGTTTTGACAATAATGGCTCCAGAGATTTAATTTGCATTACGCAGAAAAATTTAAAATTATTTAAAAGGATTCCATCATGATCAACACTGAAATCAAGCCATTTAGCGCTACTGCATACAAAGAAGGCAAATTTGTAGACATTACTGAAGCTGATGTTTTAGGTAAGTGGGCGGTATTCTTCTTCTACCCTGCTGACTTTACTTTCGTATGTCCTACTGAACTTGGCGACTTAGCTGATCACTATGCTGACCTTCAGTCTCGCGGTGTTGAAGTATTCTCAGTATCAACTGATACTCACTTCACTCACAAAGCATGGCACGACAGCTCTGATACTATCGGTAAAATCAACTACTTCATGGTAGGCGACCAAGCAGGTAACATCACTAATAACTTCAACGTTATGCGTGAAGGTCAAGGTCTTGCAAACCGCGCAACTTTCCTAATCGACCCACAAGGTGTTATCCAAGCAATGGAAATCACTGCTGAAGGTATTGGCCGTGAAGCTGAAGACCTAATGCGTAAAGTGAAAGCTGCACAATATGTTGCATCACACCCAGGTGAAGTTTGTCCTGCAAAATGGAAAGAAGGCGAAGCAACACTAACACCTTCACTAGACCTAGTTGGTAAGATCTAATCTTATTAACCTTTGATGACAATATTCGTTTTTGACGCCGAATCTGAAATAAATATTATTCATCTTACTTTTAAATAATCGTTTATTTAAAAGTAATAAGGCATCAAACATCTCCTCATGTTTGGTGCCTTATTAATTAGAAGAGCTTCAAAACATATTTACGCCTTTTTATATAGGCAATATGTCGTATTACAGTAGACCCGCATTCATTATCTGCTGTTAAGCCGTGAACAAATTAAAAAGGCAAAATTATGTTAGAACAAAGCATGAAGCAGCAACTAAAAGCGTATTTAGAAAACTTAAAAACTGATGTACAACTGGTATTAAGTTTAGACGATAGTGACACTGCACAAAAATTACATGAATTAGCTTACGAAATCGCAGAACTTAACGATAAAGTCAGTGTTATAGAAGATAATAACGCCAGCGTACGTAAGCCCGTAATGCAAGTGGTTAACCCAACCAAACAGACATCAATGAGCTTTGCTGGTCTGCCAATGGGACACGAATTTACATCATTGGTATTAGCACTACTGCACAGCGGTGGTCACCCAATGAAACTAGAACAACCAGTTATCGACCAAATTGCCGCATTAGATCAAGACATCATCGTTGAAACCTTCATTTCACTTTCTTGCCAAAACTGTCCTGACGTTGTGCAAGCTTTCAATATGATGGCTGCTATCAACCCTCGTATTAAAAGCAGCATGATTGATGGCGCAGCATTCCAAGCGGAAGTGACTGAACGCAACATCATGGCGGTACCGACTGTTTATGTAAACGGTGAAGTATTTGGTCAAGGCCGTATGTCGCTAACTGAAATTCTAAACAAATTAGATACTGGTTCTGCTAAAAAAGCGGCAGCAAGCTTAAATGATAAAGCCCCATTTGATGTATTAGTCGTTGGTGGTGGTCCTGCTGGTGCTTCTGCTGCCATTTACGCAGCACGTAAAGGTATTCGCACTGGTGTTGTCGCTGAGCGCTTCGGTGGTCAGGTGATGGATACTATGTCTATCGAAAACTTTATTTCTGTTAAAGAAACCCAAGGTCCTCGCTTAGCTGCAAGCCTAGAAGAACACGTAAAACAATACAACGTTGATATCATGAATGAACAACGTGTAAGTAACATTGTTGAAGCGGCAAATACTGATGACGGTTATGCCCATATCTACTTAGAAAGTGGCGCAATGTTAAAATCTCGCAGTGTGATCATCAGTACCGGTGCTCGCTGGCGTGAAATGAACGTCCCCGGAGAGCAAGAATACCGTAATAAAGGTGTAGCTTACTGTCCTCACTGTGATGGTCCATTATTTAAAGGCAAACGTACTGCGGTTATCGGTGGCGGTAACTCTGGTATTGAAGCTGCCATTGACCTAGCAGGTATTGTTGAACACGTTACTGTGCTTGAGTTTGCTGACACATTACGTGCCGACCAAGTGTTGATCAATAAAGCAGAAAGCTTGCCTAACATCGATATTATTACAATGGCTCAGACCACTGAAGTTGTTGGTGATGGCACGCGCGTTACAGGTATTAGCTATAAAGATCGTAATACTGATGAAATCAAACACATCGAACTTGCAGGTATCTTTGTTCAGATTGGTTTAGTGCCAAACACTGAATGGCTAAAAGAATCAGCGGTAACATTAACACCACGTGGTGAAATCGAAATTGGTGCTCACGGTAATACTAACGTTAATGGCATCTTTGCTGCGGGTGACGTGACAACTGTGCCTTTCAAGCAAATCATCATAGCGATGGGTGAAGGTGCAAAAGCAAGTTTAGGCGCATTTGATTACTTAATTCGTACGCCAGCCCCTACTGCTAAATAATAATATCAGCGATATAAACAAATAACATAAAGGCCTGTTCTTAATAAGAATGGGCCTTTAACACATCAGGAATTCACATTCTAAATCTAATCTAATGATTATTTACAGCCAACAGAGTTAAATCATCGCTGTAGCGTCTGTTTATGATTAATCACTTCTCATAACGTCTATTCTTATATTCGTTATTGATACCCCCTCTTATGCGACTCTTTATATGCCACAACAAGGTTTATATCGAATCAAAAAACGCATTGTTATATGATATTTTCGACTAAAACACTAAATACTTATTACGCATACCTAGATGTATTTAACATTCCCCATACAAGTATTACTCTCTAATTAACCAATAATAAAATTAATACCCATAAACACTATTTAATTTTATTATTGACTCAACTATCATTATTTTTATTTATTTTACAAAACAATTTATAATTTACAAAAATAAAAAAACAAATCTCATTATGTTTTTTAACACTCAAGAGTTTACTTTTAAAGCATTTAAAATCATGCTGTTATAACTATCTGTTATTTGGACCAGTCCGATTCCTATTCCCACATTCACTTATGGTAGTAATATAAAACTGCCTCTTTTCACAATCAAAACTTATTTCTTTCTGCGTATTTTGTTCCACTTTTTACCCATCTTTCCTGTGGGGTATATTTCTTTAACCAAATCAATCGCACTTTTTAATGAACAATGATTCCTTTTCTACACATTTCAGTAATATCTTTTATAACTATTGAGAATTCATATTGTATTCACCCCCCCTATTTGAAGCAGGAAGCTAGTTACATGGAATATTTAGAGAGAATTAAGCGTTTAGCTAAAGTTCAAGGTATCAGTCAAAAGCAACTTGGTGAAGCATTAACCCTTCAACAAGGCACAATGAGCCGTAAACTTTCAGGTAAATATGGTATTGAAGTTCGCGAATTAGAAAAGATTGCTGAAACATTAAATACATCAATTGGTTATATTCTGACAGGTCAAATTGACACAGGCACACAAGCAACGACAACGATCAGTACTGAACACGATAGCTCTGCAACGTGTACCTATATTCCAGTGATCCATCGTAAAGACTTTTCAGCTTACAATTTAGGTGATTCAGTTGAGGTGATCAGCAAGCGTGCGATCCCCCAGCATTTAGAGCGTGATGCATGCCTAGGTTTATTCATTGATAATGAAAATATCTCACATTGTGCACCTGTAGGTAGCTACGCATTAGCAACTAAAGAAGCCGCTTATCGTCCAAAGCAACCTGTCTTTGCTTCTGTACGTGGTAGTGAGCCTGATTTTTACCACATGACACAACTGGCTGATGGTGTTGTATTCTCAACCTCACAACCTGATTTTCCAAACCTATTTGTCAATAACGGTGAATTTCAAATTCACGGTTACATTATCCAATCAGACTGGGCTTACGATCGTTAATCACAACGACTGTTCAATTAGGGTTTAAACAGCTCATCTTATTATGATGGGCTTTTTTATTACTTTTGTTTTCAACATAAAGCGGTTATTTTTAGTTTATTCCATACTTTCTTTAACCGAATTTATATTTATGCCAACCATTATTGTTGCCTCAACCAACCCTGCAAAAATCACTGCTGTAACAGATGCCTTTAACGCTGCATTTCCACAACAATCCTTTACCACAACAGGTGTAAGCACTGACAGTGGCGTGCGTGATCAACCGTTAACCTGTGAAGAAACATTATTGGGTGCGAACAATCGCGTTATTTCATGCCGTCAGCGTTACCCTGATGCAGATTACATTGTCGGATTAGAAGCAGGATTAGATGATAATTTTACTTTTGCATGGATGGTTATTGAACACCAAGGCAAAAAATCGACGGCACGTTCTGCTTCGCTACCTTTACCGCCACTGGCTTTAGAGAAAATAGCACAAGGAATGGAGTTGGGAGATGTGATGGATGAAATGTTTGCTCAACAAAATATAAAACAAAAAGGTGGCGCTATTGCAATGTTAACCCACCATTTATTAAGTCGTAGTAGTGTTTATCAACAAGCATTAATTCTCGCGTTAATCCCTTTTTTACATCCTGAATTATACTAAAGACAATTCAGTGTGTGTGGCTAACGCGCGAGATCTTAATAGCAACTAATTAGCATTATTCTGCGGCAGAAGGGGAATTTTTAGCTAAAAAATCAGCTAGCCATGCTTTTGTTGCATCGTCTTGATGTTTAAGTTCGTTTGAACCGCGTGTAATAGTAGCCACCCCAACACCGAGTAACTCGCTAATTTTACGTTGACTACGTTCACCATTAAGTAGCTCGTGTACGATATTAACTCGAGCGATCAATGCTTCTCTTTCATCATGAGTTAATAATACTTTAAACAGTAACTGATCGCGCTGCTCCACAGAAGCTTGCTGAAGTAAATCTAAAATCTGCTGCCAGTCAGTATATTTTGGTGAGTCTACAGCCATTTTCGTTTATCCCGTAAGGCATTATATACGCGGTGCAGTGTACCGCGATTCCTACATCAGACCAAGTAACCGTCGTATTTATAGTTCATAAACAACGGAATAAACCATCATCATCATGCTCGCTAATGTAAGTCAAATATCATAATAATAACGCATCATTCTAAGAACATTTATCACCTTCAGCACCAGACTAAAAAGTAAAAACACAACATACTGTATAATAGTGTTACTGCGATTCTTAATCTTGTTTTGTCAAAAACAGTTATCGTTAAAAAATTTTCTAATTTTTAATGTTAAAAAAAGAAAATACACATAATATATAGCAAGAATTACGAATATTTCATCAAAGATGACAATAATCAATACTAAACATTTATGATTTTGTTCTTTCATATATTCTTTTACGATAAAAACTTGACATAGAGATAACAGATAAAAATCATTAATGTAGTTATACTTAGCTATTCGTAAAGAATGCTGATATTCAGTTAATATATAAAAACACGAATGAATCTATTGGTTTTAATTATAAAATAAACAAATAATATTTATAGTTTAGATAAATAACAGGCAGAGAACCTAATAATGGAAAGCTTACAATATCGCTTATTTTCAGGAGTAGTATCCAAACTCCCAATAAAATTAAGATTACAACTATTATATTTCAGAAAATTTAAAAAATTCATTAATTTTACTAATCCACAAACATTTAATGAAAAAGTTCAATTAAAGAAAATTCATGATCGCAGTGAATATCTCACTATTGGTGCAGATAAGTTAGCATCAAAAACGTTTGTTAAAAAAATAGCGCCAGAGCTCTACATTCCAAAAACATTATGGGTTGCGAAGTACATTGCTGATTTTGATACTTTTCCATTCTCAGAAATGCCAAGTAACTATGTATTAAAAGCGAATCATACAAGTCAAACCATCGAATTTGTTCGCGATGGTAAGCATTTTTCTAAACAAGAAATGAAAGATTTTGCATCTCGTTGGTTTAAGAAAGATCAATCAGGCTCATTAGGTGAATGGGGTTATAAAAACATTCCACCACGTGTATTTGTCGAAGAATTTTTAGATTTCAATGGCACAGTTCCAGATGATTACAAACTGCATGTCATTGATGGGAAAGTAGAATTTATTCAATTAGATCAAGGTCGTTTTGAACAACACTACCGTAATATGTTTGATCGCGATTGGAATGAACTCGGTTTTATTCTAAATAAAAAACCACGCTTACTTCCTGTACCTGAAAAGCCACCTTTTATTGATCAAATGATTGAAATAGCTGAGCGTATTGGTAAATATTATGACATGGTACGGGTTGACCTTTACTTCCATAATAATCAGGTAACATTTAGTGAGCTAACAATGTACCCAGCAGCTGGTTTCTCTAAATTCCCAGAAGAATGGAACCATAAATTTGGCGAACGTTGGATACTCGATTACCCAACCTTTTCTCAAAAAAAATAACAAATAAGCATTCATTTATATCAAATTAAAATATTTTCATTCTTCTTTATGTTTAGCCGCTACTGTCATATCTCTGCATAACAGTAGCGGTTTGTTTTATTACTTATATATATAATAAGTTTATTACATACATTGTATTTAAAAATGCTTATCTAAATATATTACCAACATTAATAGTGTGCCTTTAATTCAGCAGGGCTAAATAATACCCCTTTGCGTCCCATTAATTCATTGTAATAAATATCAAACATCAGCACATTTTGAACATAACCACGGGTTTCATTAAATGGTATTTGTTCTATAAATGCATATACATCAAGTTTACCATCAGTTATTTTTTTCCATTGTGATACGCGACCAGGGCCGGCATTATAAGAAGCAAAAGCATAAACACGATTATTATCATTACGCTTTAACATCATTTCTAAATACGCACTGCCTAAACGAATATTCACACTTGGATCAAATAAACTTTGTTTACCCTTGTATTTATAATCAAGTTTTTTCGCTGTTTCAGCAGCGGTTGCTGGCATAAGTTGCATTAATCCACTCGCACCAACATGTGATCGTGCATGAATATTTAACGCACTTTCTTGACGCGCTAATGCCATCATGGTCGATGTTGGAATATTTCGTTGCTCACCAAAGAAATCAAATAACCATTGGTGTGCTAATGGGAATCGCAATGTCATATGATCCCATAACTTACCCGAAATAGTGGCTTGTACTGCTAAGTAATGCCATTGATGTTTCTCTGCATATACCGCTAATTGACGCTTAGTTTGAACATCTGTGACTTTAGATAATAAATATCCCCACTCACGGTTAGCAGCGGTAACTTTATCAAGCGCAAGTAACTCTTTAATGCGTGCTAAACTCTTTTTATAAGGCTTTAATAACGCGGTTGATGTTGGGGCTTTAGTTAATGGGTACACGATAGGTTTATTTAATATCGTCGCCGCCGCTGCACTGTAAAAATCACGCTCTCCTAATAAAGAAGTATAAATTTTATCCGCTTGTTTTTTCTTGCCGTTTTGCGCTAACAACTTGGCTTTCCAAAATGTCCAACGCGGCGTCTGTTGTGCTTCTTTTGGTAAGCGATCAAGCCACTGTTGGGTCTGTTTCCAGTTCGCCTCACGAATGGCATTACGCACACGACGCTCTAACAGGCTGGCATTGTCACTCTGTGCTAATTTGCTGTCACGCCACTTTGCTAACGCCGTGTCTGATGTCGACATTAATCGAGAAGCGACCGCATCAGCCAATGTTTGCTTGGTGGCTTTATCAAAATGCTGTCCGCGTACCACTTGGTCATACTCAGCAACCGCTTGTTGAGTATCTGTACGTGCTAATAATAAAAAGGCATTTTGAGTCAACGCTTGGTTAAACGGTGTGACTTTACTTTTTTTAGCGAACTCACCCACATTTTGAGGTTGGTTATATAACGCTAACACAGCCTCACCACTAGCTTGCGCATCGCCCGTTAATAACTTATCAAGGTAGCTTAATAAACTTTTATTACCCTTGGCATAGGCTAATACCATGCGATCTAGCACCATCGCATTAGTGCGTTTACCTGCGGTATTCCAACTGTCTAATAAATTATCGCAACTAGCCGGTAACGAACTGCCTGTTTGCCACAATTTACTCGCACCTTGCCACGCTAATTGAGCATGGCCCATTTTATCTTTAGCGTAATAAAATGCACATTGAAGATCAGTATTACGAGGGACAGCAGGTTGAATCATTAAAAAATCATGCCACCGCCCAGTCCTCACTAATTGGTTTAAATAGCGGTTTTTAATCGACTGGCTAAACGGTAACATTTTATATTTATCAATAAATACCTGCACCTGACTCGCTTTTTTCGTTGCTAACTGGGCATTAAATTCACGATATTCCAAATAAGGGTAAAGTGGGTATCCCCCTAATTTAGTTTTTTCCTGATGAAATACGGTCATATTGTTAGCTGAAAAAGCAGTTTGGGCTTGTTCATACCATGTTCGTTGTTGCTCTAAAGACGCAGCTTGAACAGTTACCGTGCTCGTTAATCCGACCGTCAACAAAGCAAATGAAAAAACGCGAGAATAACTAAATAGACGTGCCACGATTAACTCCATATCAAAAAAACACATGTACAATCCTTGCTCAAGGATAGCAAAATAAAAACACACTAACGTAAAATAGAATGATTAAATAAACACTGTCTACGCTCGAGAGCTTGTAATTACTATAAGATATGATTGTGATGGTAACCATTACAATAAACAATCTCTTTCTACCGCTAAAATACATTAATCAGTCGTGGAATAAACAACAATTCGGATGAACTTTTAAAGATTATAGGTACTATATAAGCTTCATTTTAGAGTAGAGATCACACACGGATATGGCTGATTACGTCTATACCATGTCGCGAGTGGGCAAAATCGTCCCACCTAAGCGTCAAATCTTAAAAGATATTTCACTGAGTTTTTTTCCTGGTGCCAAAATTGGTGTCCTTGGTCTTAACGGTTCAGGTAAATCAACCTTACTGCGCATCATGGCAGGCATTGATACTGATATTGAAGGTGAAGCACGCCCTCAAGCTGGCCTTAAAGTCGGTTACCTACCTCAAGAACCGGTATTAGATGAAACCAAAACAGTACGTGAAATTGTTGAAGAATCGGTTTCTGATGTTAAAGAGGCTTTAATTCGTCTCGATCAAGTGTATTCAGCCTATGCTGAACCTGATGCTGATTTTGATGCACTCGCAAAAGAACAAGGCGATTTGGAATCATTAATTGAAACCAAAGATGGCCACAACTTAGGCATGCAACTTGAGCGTGCTGCCGATGCATTACGTCTACCCGATTGGGATGCGGTAATTAAAAACCTCTCTGGTGGTGAGCGTCGTCGTGTCGCTATTTGTCGTTTATTGCTTGATAAACCCGACATGCTGTTACTTGATGAACCTACCAACCACTTAGACGCCGAATCTGTGGCATGGCTAGAGCACTTCTTGGTAGATTACAGTGGTACTGTGGTAGCAATTACCCACGACCGTTACTTCCTTGATAACGCTGCTGGCTGGATTCTAGAACTTGACCGTGGTGAAGGTATTCCATGGCAAGGTAACTACACCTCATGGCTTGAGCAAAAAGATGCACGTCTAAAACAAGAATCCACTCAAGAACGTGCTTTGCAAAAAACCATTGAAAAAGAACTAGAATGGGTGCGTCAAAACCCTAAAGGCCGTCAAGCTAAATCAAAAGCACGTATGGCGCGTTTTGAAGAGCTTAATACGAGCGATCACCAAAAGCGTAATGAAACTAACGAGTTGTTCATTCCGCCAGGTGAGCGTTTAGGCGATAAAGTCATTGATGTTAAAAATCTAACCAAATCGTTTGGTGATCGTGTATTGATTGATGATTTGTCTTTTAGTATGCCTAAAGGCGCAATCGTCGGTATTATCGGTGCTAACGGCGCGGGTAAATCAACCCTATTTAAGATGCTAAGTGGTGACGAACAACCGGATTCTGGCACTATTGAGCTAGGTGAAACGGTGAAATTGGCGTCAGTGGATCAGTTCCGCGATAGCATGAACGACAACAACACGGTTTACCAAGAAATCTCTGAAGGCGCTGATATTCTTAAAATCAACAATTTTGAGATCCCAGCACGTGCGTATGTATCACGCTTTAACTTTAAAGGCAGTGATCATCAAAAACGCATTGGTGATTTATCAGGTGGTGAACGTAACCGTGTTCACTTAGCGAAACTACTCAAATCAGGCGGTAACGTATTACTGCTCGATGAACCCACCAACGACCTTGACGTAGAAACCTTACGTGCATTGGAAGAGGCCTTACTTGAGTTCCCTGGTTGTGCGATGGTTATCTCACACGACCGTTGGTTCTTAGACCGTGTAGCAACGCATATTCTTGATTATCGTGATGAAGGAAAAGTAAGCTTCTTTGAAGGTAACTTTACTGAATATACCGATTGGCTGAAGAAAACATTAGGGGCTGATGCCGCTGATCCTCACCGCATCAAATACAAGCGTATTACCAAATAATTAGTGTCATCCTATAAAAGAGCTGCTTAAACAGCTCTTTTTATCAAAATAAAATCTTCCTTAAAACCAACAACTTTAATTAAGCATTAATCAATAGATACAATATAGCCTCATTTTTGTGACGTGATAACTAGCAATAATGAAAATGAAGACATAGACTGAGTCGCTTATTATTTATCACTCGTTGGCACTTCTGACCCCAACAATGACAGCTTAAATTCGTTGTTGATTGTCGACTTTCTCTTATTTATCAATAATAGCTATCGATTATGCCTCATTTAGAACCACCATCATCAAAATCGTCATTCGTCACCAAACCTTTCCGCCCTTTACAACAATATTATCGCGGTATCATTATCATAGCGGTATGCGGGCTGTTTAGTTACGCGGGTTATTCAATGTTTCATCTTTATCAAAACGCTAAGATTTCGCAGATTAAAGCCCAAAAACTCAGTGCACAAGCTTTAGCATTAAGTGCGTCACTGTCAGAAGAAACGGCAATGAATCAAGATCTCAACCAAGCATTAGCCGCTAAGAAAAAATCATTAATTGCGCTTAATCAACGGATTGATGACATGGAAACTGTATTGGGTATTGAGCCACCAGCCGATAACCCAACCATAACCCAACGGGTTGATACAGCAGCGATTAATTCGGCCGTTAGAGCAACGTTATTTCAATTAATCCCTAATGGTGCCCCAACCCCTAATATCCAATTAACATCAGGTTTTGGTACCCGTGTTCACCCAATCACTAAAAAACGCAAACGTCATGATGGCCTTGATTTTGCGGCTAAAATTGGCACTCCAATTTATGCCCCTGCCGATGCGGTTATTGAACGCGCCCGTAACAGTAATTACGGTTATGGCAATCAATTAACCCTTAATCATACCATGGGTTTTATTTCGACTTACTCACACCTAAGTAAATTTAAAGTGAAACAAGGCGAGTTCGTTAAAAAAGGTCAACTTATTGGTTTAACTGGCAATTCAGGATTATCAACAGGCCCCCATTTACATTATGAAATTCGCTTTTTAGGCAAACCATTAAATCCACGACCCTTTGTGAAATGGGATATTGAAAATTTTGATGCGTTATTTAAACAAGAAAAGAATGTCCAATGGGCATCACTGTTAAATACCATCAATAGTATGGTTGCGATGCAGGTGCAGTTAACAGGCGATGAAAATCACAATACGGGTATGACAACAGTCAGTCATACTCAACCGTCATCAAACCACGATGAGCTGTAAACAAAACCAACCTTAATTACCTGTAATAAATAACAAAAAAAGGCCAACCACGATAATGTGGTTGGCCTTTTTATTTGAAGCGACTGTTGTTAATCGTCTTAATTAGCGCATTGGTATTAGTTAATCAACTCGATCAATTCATGGATAGTTTTCACCGCCACTATTTTTGCGCCCAGCCCTTCCATTGATTTATGGTAATTACGATAAGGAATAAAGATTTCCGTAAAGCCATGTTGCGCCGCTTCTTTTACCCGTGGCACGCCACTGTCTATTGGGCGCACATCACCATTTAGACTGAGCTCGCCCATAATGCAGGTTGTACGCGGTACCACAAACTCGTTTAAGCTACTTAATAATGCAGCCACTAACGCCAAATCAATACAGGTTTCTGATTCATCGATTTTTAAACCACCGACAATATTGAAAAAAGTATCATGGAATATTTTGGTTTTCGCGTGCTTGCGTAAAATACCCGTCAACATTTTAATTCGATTCATGTTTAAGCCAACACAAACCCGTTGAGGAAACTCCCCTTCTGTTTCAGTGGTTAAGCATTGGATCTCAAGTAAAATATTCCGATTACCTTTACGAATACAGGTAATTGCAGAGCCTGATGATTCAGTGGTTGATCCCGATAAGAAAATTTCACTGGGGTTATCAACACTGAGCATTCCGCGCTCGGTCATACGGAAAATACCGACCGTATCAACATCACCAAAACGGTTTTTATTAGCGCGCAGTGTACGTACTTGACCGTCATTAGTATCGATATGCAATAACGCATCGACAATATGAACCAATGTCTGTGGACCTGCTATTTCGTTATTTTTATTAACGTGGGCAATCAAAAACATGGTGACGTTGTTTTGTTTACAATATTGCGTCAGTGATTGCGCCGCAGTTTTTACTTGTGACGGTGAGCCAGGGCTACCATTGGCTAATTCAGTTGATACCGCTTGAATGGAGTCAATAACCGCAAATTTAATCTGTTTCGCGTCTAATTCTGCAATAATAGCTTCAACACTGGTTTCAGCCATTAAATACAAATTATCTTCATTGCAGTCTAATTTAAGTCGATTAACACGGTTTTTAAACTGCGATAACGATTCCTCCGCGGTACAGTATAACGATGGCATTAATTTCGACATCCGTGCCACTAAATCAGACAATAGTGTGGTTTTACCCGCACCGGGATCACCCGAAATAATATTAACTGAGCCGGTGGTTAATCCGCCGCACAATACGCGATCAAGCTCACCAATGCCGGTAAGCATTTTCTGGGCATCAACCGCTTCAACTTCATGCAGTTTTTTAGAACCACCCCCCGCAATACCGGCGTAGCCAGACATACTTGAACGAGCCGAAGTAGCGACCCCAGTTTTGGTATTTGGAATAGTAAATTCAGTGATCGTGTTCCATGATTTACACCCAGAACATTGACCTTGCCAACGTGCAAAATCCATCCCGCAATCACTACATACATATGCTCGTTTTGCTGCTTTTGCCATTCTACATCCTACATCACTTATTTATTCACAATCATTAATCATACTAGCGTCAATAAACTATCGAATAATGACAAATATATGCCAGTTAACGCTAAATTTTTTACTTTGTTGGTCGATGATATAACTAGCCATTCATCAATAGATCCAAATCATGCATCTCGACGATTATAAAGCACTGATTGAGCAATTATTGCCAATTTATAACCAACCCGATTTTGACGCTGTGTTCAACTTATTAACCGAACACGAAACAGGGCCAGTGCGACTACAAATAAAAATGGAAATCAATCGCTTGATGACCCCCTGCAATAAAATTATTGATCTGCGCGGGCGGGTTAAAGGCCAATGTCGAGAATACACCTTTAGTGATCACAGCCATTGGTTAGATGATGTGGCTATCAATATTTATCATCGTCGTAAAACGGTGTTTGGTGGGCAATATTGCTATGGTTTATATGAAGAATTAATCAATACTCACAATAATTTTCGTATTCTTCATCAGCAACAAAAAATGCCACCGATTTATACTACACCAGAAGATAATCCATATAGCTTATTTCAAGCTCAGCTGATTCGATTTGGCTATTACCTTAGTCGCGAAGAAAAGCGACTCAGTATTGCCACCCCAATAGCCCTAACGTTGGCTAATGAACAACAAATTCTAGCCACCACCGTTGATCTGTCTTTTTCAGGTGCCAAATGTAAAGTACCCGCTGCATTTGATTATCAATTAGGTCAAACTATTACAGCTTCATTTCCACAACTGGCACAACAATACCAAGATGCTCGACTCAATCAAAGCCACTATTATCGTATTTTAAGTATTGATACTATTCAAGATAACGACAATATCAAATGGTTACGCTTACTGGCATTAACGGACAATACCGCCTTACAAGCAATCATTAAACATGATCAGCACCAATCGTTAAGCCATAACAATCATGATGACAAAATCATTCAGTTACGCACTCAAGGTTATGAGCATTGCTACCTTAAACATACTCTCACAATGCCATTATTTTTTGCTGGGAATAATTTAAAATACAGCTTATTGACTGACCATAATCAACATCAATGGCAATATTGGCATGATGAACGCAATCAACCAGTGATCAATCATTTGTTGTCTGCAACGCGAATCAATAATCTTGAGCTAAGTGGTATTTCTCATACCAGTACCTTAATTTATAGCTTCTTTCATGAACATCAAGGACAACGCTACTTTTATTCAGCAGCACTGCCAGAAATGACACGTCAACAACGGCTATTATTTTGGCAAATAGGCGCTAAACGTGAAAGTTGGCGTGTCATGCGCTTAACCATATACCCATTAGCACAGAATGACATGCAAGCATTGGCACAGCTAACCCCTGAAATGATGCCTTACTGTCAGGACTTATCCCATATCGGTACTTTACAAGATTTAACTCATGCTGAAGTACAATCAGACTACCTTTGCGGCATAACATCAACCTTACCTCCCTCAGAGTTAAATCAATTTCGTCATCTTCGAAATCCCATCAGCCAAGCAGAAGCAATTCATTTTGATCCCAAACCACTACGTAGCGAAGATCGGTTCCGTTATAAAACCACGATTACATTACAGCAAGATCTAACAACCATCGGTGGCGTTTCTATCGATTTTTCCAGCCGTGGACTTAATATCAATTTAGATCAACCACTACGATGTAAGCAAGGCGACACGGTTTTCATTGAATTTACTCACTTGGCCCGCAGCACGAAAAACGATATTTTAAAAAAAATGCCGTACCAGATTATTCGAACTAGCCCTAGTGGTAAAAACATTCAACTCATCACCATTGAAAATGAAGACGGTTTATTAGGCGGGCAATTTCTACGGACCTTAATTGAATCTAATCTTGAAAAATTAGCGCTCTGTAAAGAACCTCAACCTTCACCCGCCATGCTATTAACCATGCATCAAATGCTACTGACGCGGCTGCATAGCTTGCCGTATTTTGCTGAAAAGATAGATCATAAAATAAAAGTAAAAGCGGTTGGCTCTAATTTTCCATTATCTCCTCTGGCAAGTATGTTGCGTCAACTAAGTGATAATAACCGCTTAGATCTTGATGTGATTTTTAGACAACGAGTAAAACAAATGCTCGCCGATCCCATGCGACCACGGAATAAACAACAGCAACAACCGCCATTTATTCATGAGTTATATTTAGCGGTTGAATACCACGATAAACAGATCCATAAAATGGACACTAAACTGCGGAGTGATTTTGAAGATCTTGCCGCGCAACGACAATATATTCAGCAAGCTCGTCAACACGGAGATCTGTTCGCATTACGCATTACAGCACTACCGTTATTAAATCCACTGACGGCATTGATTGGTGAAAAACTCAGTAAATTAGCCCGCTTAACATTACACCGAGCTCGCGCATTAGAAATGGAATTTACGTCGTTAATGGGCTGTGGTGAAATTTTTGATATTACCGATGAAGTATTAATTCGGCTTGAAATACATTAGGTCTAATCACCTTCCGCACCCTCTCAGGTGCGGAATGTTTGAGGGTAATTAACGCACTCATTGTCTCACTATGCTAACCGCTACCATGCTAAGCGTTGTTCGGCTAACGACGCTGATAGAATACAAATAATCGCGCCTAAATTGGCATGTCGAATCGCTACATCTGCTTGCTGATCAACATTAGGTTTCGCGTGATAAGCAATGCCTAATCCGGCAACATCCATCATTAATAAATCATTGGCACCATCACCAACGGCGACGGTATTATGAGGTTCAATATCAAATTCTTCAGCCAGCGCCAATAAAACCTCTGCTTTTGCTTTTGCATCAATGACATTACCAATCACTTTTCCCGTTAACTTACCGTCAATAATCTCAAGGGTGTTTGATGTTGCTGATACCAAGTTAAACTGTTGTTTAAGCTGATCAGAAAAATAGGTAAAACCACCTGATGCAATCGCGACTTGCCAGCCATAATGATACAAGGTGGCAACAAGTTGTGGTAACTCGGGCATTAACGGCAACGTATCACGTACTTGAGTTAAAATGGCGGCATCGGCCCCTGCTAACGTTGCTACACGTTGACGTAAGCTTTGTTCAAAATCTAACTCGCCTAACATTGCCCGTTCCGTCACTGCTGCAACCTCTTCACCGACCCCCGCTAAGATGGCAATTTCATCAATACATTCAATCTCAATCGCGGTCGAGTCCATATCTAACACCACAATCCCTGGCATCGATAAATCAGGAATATCACTCACATAAGCAACATCTAAATGTTGATCAATCACTGTTTGTTGTTGTACTGGTGTAAGCTCGCTAGCAATCAAAATCACATCATACGATCCTACTTTCCATGCTGCGACAATGTCAATCTCAGCAGTGGCGACGGCATTGATAGCGTCAATATTATCAACCGTAATATGGGAGCCATATACCAGCCAATTGGCTTGGCGTTTACTGGTATTGGTGACAGATAATATTTCTGGAAAGCGTTTATATAAGGTCGGGTGTTTATTGATTTTGAGTACGTTAGCAACATCCATTGCGTCATCCTTAACAATTTAATTACTATAAACCTAACGATTGTGCACATGAAGAGCAAGTTCAATTGTAAACTTATTGTTATATCAATAACTAACAAGCTTCAGTTAACTTATTTTAAATCATTAGCTTACATCTTGTTTTATTTATTATTCATTTTATGGGGAAAGGTGTTAATAAACAGTAACACATCCTTACAAAGGGGAAATAATCATCCGTTATTTTTTTAGTGTAGAATAACTGTAGTCAGAGTAATCAGGTAAGATGAATGATCCAATGGAACACTAAGCGCTGGCAACGTCAGCGGCTACAAAAAGCCATGATATTGTTTGTATGCCTATTAACGTCTATTGGCATACTGCAATACGGTGCGTTACTTAGCCAACAAAACTACCAAATGCTCAGTGAGCAGACTCAAGCCTTATCACAAATTATTATTCGTCAAGCGGCTAACAATGCTGCGGATGATATTGAAAATAAAAATCAGCGCCAACTGCAATTATTAGTCAATAATTTAGCAGCAGAACCTCTTATATTAGATGCAAGTATCTATAATCTTGAAGGGGTCGCACTCGCAAAAACGAAAACGGCATTGCCATTAGAGCAACTGACGGGACTGTCGACGCCATTAGCACTTGCAAGTATTGGTCGTCAGCAAATTGCCGAACCCGTATTGATGAATGGTCATATTATTGGCTTTATGCGCATCACTCTAGAGCACGATAAATTACTGATTAATGCCATTGATCACATGTCGACCATGACTGCGATTATTCGCGGACTTATTATTGCGGCACTAATTATTGGAATTTTACTGACCATCGTCTTTAGTCGTCAACGTTATCAAGGCAGTTTTCCTTTTCTGCGTAATCAGCACCCATAATCTTATCTTTCGCACATAAAAAAGCGGCAACAGCCTTAACTGTTACCGCTTTTTTTAATGCTTATGACAACTGATATACAGTGTCAATCAAGCATTCGATTACTCAGCATCGCCAAGTAATACTGATTCTAGTGCAATTTCAATCATCTCGTTGAACGTTAATTGACGCTCTTCAGATGTTGTTGCTTCACCACGTAGAATATGGTCAGAAACAGTACAGATAGTCAGTGCTTTAGCACCAAACTCAGCAGCAACACCGTAGATACCTGCCGCTTCCATTTCAACACCAACAATGCCGTATTTGTCCATTGTTTTGAAGAAATCGAAATTTGGGTTGTAGAATAAATCAGCTGAGAAGATATTACCCACTTTAACAGGAATACCTTTTGCTTTTGCTGCATCTACTGCATTTTGTACCATACCGAAATCAGCAATTGCTGCGAAATCGTGGCCACCAAAACGGATACGGTTTACTTTAGAATCTGTTGATGCACCCATGCCAATAACAACATCGCGCAATTTAACGTCATCACGTACCGCACCACAACTACCAACACGGATAAGTTTCTTCACGCCAAAGTCTTTAATTAACTCTGTCGCATAGATAGAACAAGAAGGGATACCCATACCGTGGCCCATAACAGAGATCTTACGACCTTTGTAAGTACCAGTGAAACCAAGCATGCCACGTACGTTACATACTTCTGTCACATTCTCTAGAAATGTTTCAGCAATAAATTTAGCACGTAGCGGATCACCCGGCATCAATACTACGTCTGCAAAATCGCCCATTTCAGCATTAATATGTGGAGTAGCCATAGTTATATCCTTTCTGTTAATTGAATCAGTAATCAATAATGACAACGTATATTCATACTCGTCGATCACCTATTACTAATAACCGTTTAATATCGATCTGATGACGATCGCTATTATACAAACATGTCCATTTTACTATTCAAGGCGATCAATCTCATGATTAGCCGCCCTGATGATTAAGATAACAGCGCTGGATTACGTTTTATAGAAACGATTTACCGAAATCCATATCAGAAGTACCAAAATGCGTTGCTAAGCTTTGACCGATATCAGCAAATGTTTCACGACGACCTAATGAGCCCGCTTGAACTTTTGGTCCAGTTACGATCACTGGAATGTGCTCACGTGTGTGATCAGTACCAGGCCATGTTGGATCACAACCATGGTCAGCCGTAATAATTAATACATCGTCTTCTTTTAGCAATGCTAAAATTTCAGGTAAACGGCGGTCAAAATACTCAAGTGCCGCAGCATAACCTGCAACATTACGACGGTGGCCGTATGCTGAGTCAAAGTCCACAAAGTTAGTAAATACGATGCTGTTATCACCCGCAACATCGATTTGTGCTAACGTTGCATCAAACAAAGCAGGAATACCGGTTGCTTTTACTTTGCGAGAAATACCACAGCCCGCATAAATATCAGAAATCTTACCGATAGAAATCACTTCACCTTGCTTCTCTTCAACTAATTTTTGCAAAATAGTGATTGCAGGTGGCTCAAGAGATAAATCACGACGGTTACCCGTACGCTCAAATTGACCTTTACCAGAACCAATAAATGGACGCGCAATAACACGACCAATATTATAATCTTCTAGTTCTTCACGAACGATATGACAAAGTTCCATCAGCTTATCAAGACCGTAAGTCTCTTCGTGACATGCAATTTGGAATACAGAGTCAGCAGATGTATAGAAAATTGGTTTACCTGTTCGCATGTGCTCTTCACCCAAATCATCCAGTACTTGTGTACCCGATGCATGGCAGTTACCTAAGTAACCGTCTAAGCCTGCACGCTCAAGGATGCGATCAGTTAACTCTTTTGGAAAACTGTTCGTTTTATCGCTGAAGTAACCCCAATCAAACAATACTGGCACACCTGCAATTTCCCAGTGACCAGAAGGGGTATCTTTTCCTGATGAGATTTCTTTCGCATGGCCATAAGCACCTACGATTTCAACATCAGCAGCCATACCTTCAGGATAATGACCACATGACTCTTCACACGCTTTTGCTAAACCTAATTTTGTTAGGTTAGGCAAATAAAGTGCGCCGCTACGATCACCATTATTAGCTTCGCCACGTGCACATGCTTGAGCAATGTGACCTAAGGTGTTTGCACCTACATCACCAAAATCAACCGCATCTTCCGTCGCGCCGATACCAAAAGAATCTAAAACTAAAATAATTGAACGTTTCATGTTTGCTCCGTTATACGTCTTGTTCGCCAATACGACGGTATACTTCAGGGGTTGGCTCTGACTGTGTATCAGCAATACTGATATTAGCACGAACCGCTTTAGCCGCTTCTTGCCATTGCGCTTCAGTACGTGCGTGTACCATTGCTAATGGGGTATCTGCATAAACCTCATCACCAAGGCGAATCATATCTGACAAACCAACAGCATAATCAATGCTATCACTTGCAACACGACGACCACCGCCCATGCCAACAACAGCCATACCTAAACCACGGGTATCCATCGCAGTTGCAAAACCGGTTGTTTCAGCAAAGACAGGTTTAATGATTTCTGCTTTATCAAGATAGTTATCATAATTATCGATAAAATCAGTTGGACCACCAAGACCTGCCACCATTTTGCCAAAACGTTCTGCTGCTTGACCATTATCTAACACTGTTTGAAGTTTCGCACGTGCTAGAGGTAAATCTGATGCCAGTTTACTGATAACTAACATTTCAGCACACAATGCCATCGTTACTTCATAGAGACGTGGGTTACGGTATTCGCCGGTTAAAAACTGTACCGCTTCACGAACTTCAAGCGCATTACCCGCTGTTGATGCTAACACTTGATTCATATCAGTCAACAATGCTGATGTACAAGTGCCCGCACCGTTAGCAACCGCTACAATTGATTTAGCTAATTCTTCTGATGCCGCGTAAGTTGGCATAAATGCGCCAGAACCTACTTTTACATCCATGACCAAGTAATCAAGACCTGCCGCTAATTTCTTCGACAAAATAGACGCGGTGATTAATGAAATATTATCCACTGTCGCCGTGACATCACGGGTCGCGTAGACACGCTTATCCGCAGGGGCTAAATCACCGGTTTGACCAATAATAGCCACACCCGCTTCTTTGGTTACTTTACCGAACACTTCATTGCTTGGCGTAATGTTGTAACCTGGAATTGATTCCAGTTTATCTAGCGTACCACCCGTATGACCAAGACCACGGCCAGAGATCATTGGTACATAGCCACCACATGCCGCTACCATAGCGCCCAGCATTAAAGAGGTCACATCACCCACACCACCAGTTGAGTGCTTATCAACAATTGGGCCATCAAAATTCATATGGCTCCAATCGATCACCATACCTGAATCACGCATAGCACATGTTAATGCAACGCGCTCATCCATGGTCATATCATTAAAATAAACCGCCATTGCAAATGCAGCAATTTGGCCTTCAGATACCGTATTTTTAGCAACACCTTGAATGAAGAAATTAATTTCATCGGCAGTTAGAATAATATTGTCGCGTTTTTTACGGATAATTTCTTGAGGTAAATACATGACGATCCTCTTATTGATATGTATTTCAATCGGGAAAATTAACTATTTATTTATAAAATTCACGTGCACGAATCCACTCAATGAGGCCAAAACATCATTGGGAATAGCATTAAATAAAATAGATAATTGCAGCTAAATATAAAATACTTAGCGTTAAGAATAATAAATATAAATTAAGGTGGCATGACACCACCTTATTTAGCTAAAGCTTAGTAACCGCCTTGTGCCGCTTGCTCGCCTTCACCTAACGTGTGAAGTAAGTTAGCAAGTAGGCTTGAAGCACCAAAACGGTAATGACGGCTATCAGCCCACTCATCACCAAGAATAGTGTTTGCCATTGCTAGGTATTGTTGAGCATCTTCAGCAGTACGCACGCCACCAGCAGGCTTAAAGCCAACTGTTTTTGCTACGCCCATATCTTTAATCACATTCAACATGATTTCAGCATATTCAGGTGTTGCGTTTACTGGCACTTTACCTGTAGATGTTTTAATAAAGTTAGCACCTGCATTAATACAAATTTCAGACGCTTGCTTAATTAATGCTTCTGTTTTTAGCTCACCCGTTTCGATGATAACTTTAAGAAGCGCGTTATCACCACACGCTGCTTTACATTGCTTCACAAGCTCAAAGCCTACTTCTGCATTGCCAGCCATTAGCGCACGGTATGGGAAAACTACGTCTACTTCGTCAGCGCCATAAGCAACAGCCGCTTTCGTTTCAGCCACAGCGATCTCAATATCATCATTACCGTGCGGGAAGTTAGTGACGGTTGCAACACGTACATCAGGTGTACCTTGCTCACGTAACTGCTTCTTAGCAACTGGAATAAAACGAGGGTAGATACATACAGCAGCAGTGTTACCAACAACTGTTTTTGCGTTCTTACATAGCGCGATCACTTTTTCATCAGTGTCGTCTTCATTTAATGTTGTAAGATCCATTAATTTTAATGCACGTAGTGCTGCTGCTTTTAAATCGCTCATAACTCTCTCCAGTCGTAATGTTTGATCGCGGTAGTGTTAATATTACTACCTGAATACTTGCTATAAATTCAGCAGTGACCTCATTAAATTCACTGCGGTGCAACAACATTCATTGTCGTTGTCATCTATGAGCAGACTTTATTCCTTGAAGACCCAGAAGCCAATAAATGTCTTCTAGTTACTATCCTTATTACTGCATAGGCTACCTAGTACAAGATTCAGTCGCCTTAACTTGTTTAGGTTTTACTTACTTATAATATCAACTCAACCACGACTCGACCACCAAACTTGTGTTTCCTGTGGTGGATAATATGTTTACTGAAATCAAAAGTCTTTTCACAACTGATGCGATTAAGACATAAAAAAAGCGCTTTTTTGCATAACTTTTATTTATGATGCAAATAACATCAATAACGCGATCAATAACAACCACGCGACTGTTTCTATAAGAGAATAATAACAGAGTGAAAATTAAGAAAGGGGAACGCAATCGATTTTATTACATTAAGCCAAACTTAAATGGAATCGCTTTTCTCTAAACAAAAAAAAACGCCACAGCATGAGCCATGGCGTTTTTTCTCTGAGGTTAGTGTTTATTTATCACTATGACGCGAGAGTAATAAACAGACCTGCAATGGTTGCTGACATTAGGTTAGATAACGTACCTGCCGCAACAGCCTTCATACCAAAGCGTGCGATTTCAGCACGACGCGTTGGTGCTAGACCACCTAAACCACCCAGTAGAATAGCGACTGAAGATAGGTTTGCGAAACCACACAATGCGAATGAGATGATAGCTTTGGTCTTATCTGTCATTTCTACGCCAGTTTGTGCCACAACCATGCCGCCATCAGCCACATCTTTTAGGTAAGGGGCAAAGTTTAGGTAAGCAACGAATTCGTTAACAACAATCTTCTGACCGATGAATGAACCAGCAACTTGTGCTTCACCCCATGGCACACCAATAAGGAATGCAAGTGGCGAGAATACATAACCTAGAATCAATTCTAGTGTTAGTTCTGGCATACCGAACCAACCGCCGATACCACCAAGCATGCCATTCACTAATGCAATCAAACCGATGAACGCTAGTAGCATTGCACCAACGTTTAGTGCTAGTTGCATACCAGATGATGCACCCGCTGCGGCTGCATCAATAATATTAGCAGGTTTTTCTTCGCTTTCATCTTCATCGTTACCTGCGATTTGCTCAATTGGCTGCTCGGTTTCAGGCTTAATGATTTTAGCAAATAATAGACCACCAGGGGCTGCCATAAATGAAGCGGCAATCAAGTACTCTAGAGGCACACCCATTTGTGCGTAACCAGCAAGTACACCACCTGCTACTGACGCCAAACCACCACACATTACTGCAAACAGCTCAGACTGAGTCATCTTAGGAACAAACGGACGAATAACCAAAGGCGCTTCTGTTTGACCTACAAAAATATTAGCTGTTGCAGACATTGATTCTGCGTGAGAAGTACCCAGTACTTTACGTAAACCGCCACCCAGAACATTGATAACAACCTGCATTACGCCGATGTAGTACAACACGCTGATAAGTGCAGAGAAGAAAACGATAACTGGCAATACGCGTAATGCGAATACAAATCCACCGCCACCGAATAATTCAAACATTTTGTTTGATGTTAAGCCACCAAACAAGAAGTTAATACCGTCATTACCATAACCAATAACGTTAGCTACTGCTTGCGACATGCCATACAGCACGTCACGGCCTACAGGCACATAAAGAACAAAGGCACCCAAAAGAAATTGGATAGCAAATGCACCACCAACAGTACGTAAGTTGATCGCTTTACGGTTATCAGATAGAAGTACGGCAAGTAATAGCAGTACCACCATCCCAACTAGGCTCATTAGCAGGCTCATGATTTATGGAATCCTATAGTTAAGTTTTGGCGTATTGACAGTTAGGCTCTTTTATAGAGTCGGCGCATTATACTCATGGAGTTACGGATGATGTAATGCAAAGATCACAGTTTATGAGGAAATTTGATGTACCATAATCAGCTATTGTGACTCGCATCACAGAACACTTACGTTACAAGTCACACTGTTAGCGCAATCGTTTGGCTTTGGCAGCAAAATCACACCTTTATTTGAAATAATTCAGTACATGTTAAGGTTGTTGCTTGTGCTATCTGTGCATAAGTGTCACCTCTTATATCCGCCAATGTTGTAACAATATCAACTAAACGCTCGGGGCGATTTGGCTGACCTTGATACCCAAATATCGGCATATCAGGTGCATCAGTTTCTAATAACAACGTTGATAATGGCAATTTCGCTATAGTAGCGCGGGTCTTTTGAGCACGGCTATAAGTAATTGTGCCACCAATTCCAATTTTGATACCAAGATCAATAAGTTGAGTTGCCTGCTGGTAACTGCCACTAAATCCATGATAAACACCTCCCATTTTAGGCGGATGCTGGCGCAGTAATTTTAACAATTTAGGAAAGGCTTTACGGCAATGAAGAATCACGGGTAAATCATACTCATTGGCGAATTGAAGTTGCGCTTGTAACCATTGCAATTGTTGGTCTTGATTAACATCAGCGACAGCAAAATCTAATCCACACTCTCCCACTGCCACACATCGCTCATCATCCTTAGCTTGAGTAAGTTGACATGCTAATTCTGCCACCACATTCACTGAATGTTGATGGCTAAAAAAAGGATGAATCCCCAATCCATAATATAAACCTGTAAATTGCTGACATAAGCTTGCAACCGTCTGCCAATTACTGCTGCCGACCGTTGGAATAACCAACGCTTTTACTCCCGCTTGCTGCGCTTGAGCCCATGCTTGAGCGGGATCCTCCGAAAATGGTGCGAAGTCAAAATGACAATGACTGTCTATTACTACCGATTGTTTTTCTCTTACAGCCATAATCTTGGTATCTATATTAAGAAAGTGATGCTTATTATGCCGTGAATTATCCATCAAACGGGTCATTATTTACCTTTGTGAGTAATTCTCGCTGCGGCTAGATTGAGTATAAGGATAAAATCAGCGACAATAGTAAACAATGCACTCCATTCAAAAAGAACATGCTAATGTCGCTAACACTGTTTCAAGGCGAAGTATCGAAACGTCGTACTTTCGCTATTATCTCCCACCCCGATGCGGGTAAAACCACCATTACTGAAAAAGTATTGTTGTTCGGAAACGCGATCCAAAAAGCGGGTACCGTAAAAGGTCGTGGCTCTAACCAGCATGCAAAATCTGACTGGATGGAGATGGAAAAAGAACGTGGTATCTCGGTAACTACATCTGTTATGCAGTTTCCTTACCATGCTTGTTTGGTTAACTTACTCGATACTCCAGGACACGAAGACTTCTCAGAAGATACTTACCGTACCCTAACTGCCGTTGACTCTTGTCTAATGGTTATCGATGCCGCGAAAGGTGTCGAAGATCGTACTCGTAAGTTAATGGAAGTAACCCGTCTACGTGACACACCTATCGTTACCTTCATGAACAAATTGGACCGTGAAACACGTGATCCAATGGAACTGCTTGATGAAGTTGAAGTTGAACTAGGTATGGCATGTGCGCCAATTTCATGGCCTATTGGTTGTGGTAAAGAATTCAAAGGTGTTTTCCATATTCACCGTAATGAAACGATTCTTTACAGCACAGGCCAAGGCCACACTATTCAAGAACAACGTATCATCAAAGGCTTAGATAACCCTGAGCTAGACGTTGCAATTGGTAGCGACCTTGCGGCTAACTTACGTGAAGAACTAGAATTAGTAATTGGCGCATCAAATGAATTTGATCGTGAACTCTTTTTAGCGGGTGAACTAACACCGGTCTTCTTTGGTACGGCACTGGGTAACTTTGGTGTTGACCATATGCTTGACGGCTTAACAGAGTGGGCACCTGCACCATTACCTCGCCAAGCCAATACCCGTGAAGTTGAAGCGACTGAAGAGAAATTCTCAGGCTTCGTGTTTAAAATCCAAGCTAACATGGATCCTAAACACCGTGACCGTATTGCCTTTATGCGTATTGTGTCTGGTACTTACGACCAAGGCATGAAGATGAACCATGTTCGTACAGGCAAGAGCGTCAGTATTTCTGATGCCGTTACCTTTATGGCGGGTGACCGTTCACGTACTGAAGTCGCTTATGCTGGTGACATTATTGGTTTGCATAACCACGGTACGATTCAGATTGGTGATACCTTTACTCAAGGTGAAGACCTCAAGTTTGCGGGTATTCCAAACTTTGCCCCTGAACTCTTCCGTCGTATTCGTCTAAAAGATCCACTTAAGCAAAAGCAATTGCTAAAAGGCTTAGTGCAACTTTCAGAAGAAGGTGCGGTACAGGTATTCCGTCCACTACAAAACAACGATCTGATCGTGGGTGCAGTGGGTGTACTTCAGTTTGATGTCGTTGTTGCGCGTCTTAAAGCTGAATACAACGTTGAAGCGATTTACGAAGGCGTTAACGTGGCAACCGCACGTTGGGTTGAGTGTAATGATGCGAAGAAACTTGAAGAATTCAAGCGTAAGAACCAAGCTCATCTTGCATTAGACGGTGGCGATAACTTATCGTACATCGCACCAACAATGGTTAATCTAAACCTTGCTAAAGAGCGTTTCCCTGAAGGTGATTTCCGCGCGACGCGTGAACACTAATCAACGTTCTGGTTATGATGTCTCGTTCTAAAACAAGTTAAATACAAAAAAGCCGCCATCATATGATGTGCGGCTTTTTTATTAATCTTAATTTAGTAACTAACAGTATTAACCAAAAGGCATAAACATATAGGCCATGATCAGCGCATCTTCACGGCCATCAACTGCGGGGTAATAACCGACACGGCGATTAGTTTCGTTAAATCCTGTTGCTTCATAAAGCTTGTACGCACCAGTATTGCTCTCGCGTACTTCAAGCCAAATTTCTTCTGCTTGTTTTGCTTCTAATGCATCAATAAAGCCATTAAGTAATAACTTACCATAGCCCTTACGTTGCTGAGCAGGATCAATGGCGATATTCAGTAATGTACCTTCGCCCGCAACTAATTGCCCAAAACAATAACCCACCACCTGCTCATCCACCACTAATACATAATTAGCAGCAATGCGATTAGGCTCTTTACGGATCATTGATTCAGCCCACGGAAAGGTATTGGCTGCTTGTTCTATACGCCAAACATCATCAGTATGGTGTGCTTCTAATGGAATAATTTTATGAGTCATAACTACAAATCTGTTGCCATAATGCTTTCTTAGAAGAAGGATCATTATGCATAAGTTTTAATGAGGCCGAATTCAGAACCTGACAACCAGTAGGGTGTACCCCTTGGCAACCCGCAAACCAACACCACATTAAATGGTGTTCTGCGATTTGATCAAGTGCCGATAACGGCAATGATAATGCTTGTTGTGGCGTCAATTTCATACTTGATAAAATGCGTCCAAACAACCAAGCATCATGCTCATTCAATTCCTCAGCTGTAATAAAAAGCAGCTTACACTCAGCGGGCAGATTAATGACAGGCAGCACTTGGTTAGGAAAAAGCTCAGGCTTTCGTACTTGCCAATAAGTAATTCCCATTTCCTGTAACACCTGAATATCGCGTTGCTTCATACCCTACCTGCTATGGAATATAAATGGAGGCTGATCCTAGCAAATCCACACTGCTTTGTACTCATAAACTATCATCTTCTATTCTCAATAGCATAAAAACAACAATGCCGACATTTAGTCGGCATTGATTATTATTATTCAGTCATCATTAACATGAAAAATTAGTCATGGTAACGTTGTGCTAATGCATCAGCAGCAACCATTGCTTGGTAAACACGATCAGCATTTACTTTAACGGTCATATTACACATAGTGTCACCTTCAGCACAGGCAATTTCAGCCACTTGGCGCCAATCAGCTTCCACCATTTCTTCAATACCAAAATCAGCCAATGTTAATGGTAAACCCGCAGTTTTCATTACATAGATTACGTTTTCAATTTCTTCTGCGTCTGCTTTTTCAAGTACTAATTGAGTTAGCAAACCAAACGCCACTTTTTCACCATGTTGAATATGGTGTAATTGTGGTAATGAAGACATACCGTTGCTCACTGCGTGTGCTGCGGCTAAACCGCCTGACTCAGCACCGATACCACTTAGGTAAATCGTTGCTTCAACCATTTCTTCTAATGCTGGCGTAACCACATGACGACGCGCTGCATCCATTGCCATTTCAACGTTTTCAACAATCAGTTCATAACACATTAATGCCATACCAAGACCGGTACGTGATACGCGTTTTTGAACAAGGTTTAAACCATCAGCATAACAACATGAACGCGCTTCAAAGAACGTCGCTAGTGCATCACCAATACCTGCTGCAAAAAACTTCGTTGGTGCTGCGGCAATAATACCGGTATCAGCAATAACAGCATCAGGGTTTTGAGGTAAGAACAAGTAACGGTCAAATTCACCATCATCTTTATATACCACAGACAATGCAGTACAAGGCGCATCAGTTGATGCAATTGTTGGGAAAATAATCACCGGAATATGAGCAAAATGCGCAACCGCTTTTGCAACATCCATGGTTTTACCACCACCAATACCCACAACCACATTTGCACCGTGGTGTTTTACGATCTCATGGATACGACCAATTTCAGTATCAGTACATTCATATTGAAATTGTTCTGCATGAGCGGTAATGCCTGCTTTTTCTAAAGCTGGTAACGCTTCTGCTTTAACTTTATTTAGAATAAATTCATCACAAATCAATAAAGCATTATTACCAAAATCTTTAATAAACCCATCGAGTTGAGGCAATAGGTTTTGGCCAATAATGAATTTTTTTGGTGAAGTAATACTACGTGGGATCATGGATGCTATTCCTTAAGGATTTTTTCTTAGCAACAAAATACCACCACCAAATATTAACCTAAATGACAAATAAAGAATTCTTAATTCTCAATATTAACCTTATTGCACTAAACTATGAATAGGTTATTAATAGACACTAAAAAAGCCACTTTCTCCTTATTCAGCTTAGTGATTACACTACCGCATTAAAAAGAAGATCATGGCTTTGGGTTATCGTCATTAACTCAGCAATGCATTTATGCTAACGCATTAAACTCTTCGCAATATTCAACTAACCCTTGATATTGTTGCACACTACCCGGCGCGATTTCTAACACCATAAAGGCTTCTTCTGTGCCAGGCCAACGACAAGTTAAACCATGTGGTAAAGCCGCTTGATAACCCGAACGGTGGTAATAATTTGGATCGCCTAATACCACAACGGCAGGATAATCAAAATCAGCTAACGTTGCTTGTGCCTCTGCTAATAAAGCTAAACCCACCCCTTGATTGCGGTGATCTTCGTGAATAGATAACGGCGCAAGCCCTTGCCAATTTGTTTCTTGTCCCGCTATCGTTACTGGACTAAAAAAAGCATGCCCAATCACTTCACCGTCATCAGTACAAGCAACTAATGATAAGGTTCGACAACCATTTTCACGTAAGCGCATCACTAAATTCGCTTCAGCGTCGGTGTCAAAAACTGATTTTAATAATGCATCGATCAATAAAATATCAGCGGGTGCTTCAGATCTAATGAGCATGTGTAACCTCGTTCTCAATTACGTTAGTCTGCATTCCCTGATGAATAAAATCAGCTGATTGCTGTAACACAAATTTTACGGGTGAAGGTAAAGAATCAAGATCAATACTGTCCATCAAATTCTTTACTTCCAAGCCCAATTCAGTATCCCCTTCAATACGAAGGCGACGTTGGAAAAACAGTGTATCAGGATCTTCTTTACGTGCTGCAATTAAAACTAAATCATTACACTCGCCACTAAAACTCACATCATGATGCTCACAGTGCTCGGCAACGACTAATTTCTGATCTTGATAACTAATGAACCACTGTAATCCTAAATCACGCACTTCAACTTTTAACCATCGATCTTCAAGAAATTCAAAATCGCCATCGGCTAATGCTTCTTTGAAAACCATTGCAAGGCTATCTAACATGATCTTTTTCTGAAGAGAGAAAGGTGTCAATTTTGCAGGGACACGTAATAATGCCGGACCATGTTGAACCAATTGTTTTCTAAGTTGAGCAATCACTATTTGTATTCCCGTTTAAAGTCGAACGCTAAAAATGAATTGTATGGCAATCTTAACCATTTGTTTTATGCCTTGAGTCAAAAAAAAGCAATTGCCTCACTAAAACAAGTCATTATTTTGTTAATACGCATTATATTTATACCGACTAACATTTACACTAGCGATGAATTAACCATACATTATCATTAACCTCAAACTATATTGCCAAGGATCAAACATTGATGCAGACAGAGCAACTTGACTATTGGTTTCCACTTTTAACGAATAATAGTCCCTTCTTGTTTGCGATCCTTGACGGTCAACACCGTTATCATCGTGTTAATAATCGTTATAGTGATATCAGCGGTAAATCTCAGCATCAATTAATTGGCAGTAATGACACCGATGTTCTTGGTCACTACTATTACCAATGTCTAAAACCGTATTATGAGCGTGCATTTAAAGGTGAAGTGATTGAAGCGGAAGTCACCATTAATGACACTTCGCATCACACTTGTTTACACATTAGTTTGGCACCATTAACGAATGCTCAAGGTGAAATTAACCATATTATTTCACATTCAATTGATACTTCAGAACGTCATATACTGATTAATTCATTACAAGAATCTGAGCACCAGTTAATCCAACTTCAAAACCTCATGACCGACGGTATCTGCATTGTAGAAAAAAATATCATCAACAATGCCAATCAACACGCCGTCGATCTATTAGGTATAACATCAAAATCAGCATTACTCGGGCAAAGCCTTGATCGCTTGTTACTCGACAGTAATAATCACCCTTGTCACAGTAATACATTCACCCAAGCATTCCATGATAACAAGCAGCATTATTACGCTATTAATCATATCGAACGTGCGCCATTAACCATCGCCACAACCCCGATAACCATCCTCGGTAAGCCAGCCTTATTAATCAAGCTGACCCCGGTACTCTGTACCAATGAGCAACAACATAAAATTGAACAATTAACCCAACGCGATCCATTAACGGGATTATTTAACCGTCATGGTTTTAGTCGCCAACTTGATCAATTAATGAAAGCCAGTACCCCATTGTTTATGTTGTATATTGATATTGATAATTTTAAAAGTATCAATGATTCATTAGGCCATCATATCGGGGACAAAGTATTACAAGAAATAGCCCAACGGCTACAACAACTGTTACCTGAAAATACCGTTATTGGTCATTTAAGTGGCGATGAATTTGCGGTTGTATTAACCAACCCAGAACATGAAAACAGTGGTGAACTCATCGCTGAACAGATCATCGCATTGGTTAATTTACCGTTTGATCTGCGCTATTTCAGCAAACATCTTTCTTGCTCTATCGGCATGGTCAAATCGCCAGGCAATGGTCATGATGCTCGAATGATGTTGCAAAATGCCGACACCGCTATGTATGAAGCTAAAAATCGAGGCCGTAATCGACTCGTCATTTTTAGTGAAGCGATGAGCAAAGAAGTAAGAATGCGATTATGGCTTGAAATAGAGCTTCAAAAAGCATTGCAACATAATGGCTTAGAAGTGTGGTATCAACCTAAAGTCAATGCCAAAAACTTTGAGATTGACGGCGCGGAAGCATTAGTACGCTGGAAACATCCCGTTGAAGGTTATATTAGTCCGGCCCAATTTATTCCAATTGCTGAGCGTTCAGGATTAATCGAACAACTTGGCCGCGTTGTGATGCGAGAAGTGTTCACTACCGTTAACCACTGGAAAAAACAACAACTCCTAAAAGGCCGCGTCGCGATCAATTTATCATCACAACAATTTGAAAACCCCAACCTCATCAATTTTGTTGACAAACTGCGCCAATCGACAGGTATTAATGCTGATGATTTTACTTTTGAGCTCACAGAAAGTGCCGTCATGAGTGATGGCGAACATACAATTCAAATGCTCAACGCCATCAAAAAACAAGGCTTTGCATTATCTATTGATGACTTTGGTACGGGCTATTCATCATTGTCTTATTTAGCCCGTTTTCCGCTTGATGAACTTAAAATTGATCGGGCTTTTATTAAAGATATCGACACCATCCCTAAGCAAATAATCTTAATTGAAAACATCATTAATATCGGTAAATCACTCAATATGAGTGTTGTCGCTGAAGGTATCGAAACCCACCAACAAGCCACTTTACTGTCAAACCTTAATTGTGATTATATTCAAGGATTTCATTTTCATCGTCCAATGCCAAAGCAAGAATTAGAAGCTTTATTATTAAAAGAAAAAATTTATCTCAACGGTTGATATAAGTCTAAAAACACTATTATTTAGTAACAATTTTATTGTTTAATATCAACAAAACCTGCCTCGAATCAAGATCCATAACCATAAACACTTTTACTATGATGCCATCGTTTTTATGCAAAGATTGGATAATAAAATAACATGGAGCTTCTTTGCCCTGCTGGTAATCTTCCAGCATTAAAAACCGCCATCGATAATGGTGCGGATGCTGTATATATCGGTTTTAAAGATGATACTAACGCCCGTCACTTTGCTGGTTTAAATTTCACCGAACGCAAACTAGAAAAAGCGGTACAGTATGTTAAAGATCATGATCGTAAATTACATGTCGCTTTAAATACCTTTGCTCATCCTGATGGTTTTAGCCGTTGGACAAAAGCGGTTGATAAAGCTGCGGCAATGGGTGTTGATGCGCTGATTGTGGCTGACATTGGTATACTTGAATATGCAGCAACGACTTACCCTGATTTAGAATTGCACCTCTCTGTTCAAGCTTCCGCAACCAATACCGCTGCAATTGATTATTATCAGCAGAATTTTAATATTAAACGTGTGGTATTGCCGCGCGTATTATCTATACATCAAGTTAAACAATTAGCCCGTAACACTGATATGCAATTGGAAGTATTTGCGTTTGGTAGTTTGTGCATTATGTCCGAAGGTCGCTGTTATTTGTCCTCATACATGACGGGCGAATCACCGAATACCGTCGGCGCTTGTTCGCCTGCAAAATATGTACGCTGGCAAGAAACCCCACAAGGGCTAGAGTCACGCTTAAATGAAATCTTAATTGATCGCTACGCTGAAGGTGAAAACGCAGGCTATCCAACCCTCTGTAAAGGGCGTTTTGATATTAATATTGACGGCGAACAAAAGCGTTATCATGCGCTTGAAGAACCCACCAGCCTTAATACGCTTGATATTTTGCCTGAGTTATTTAAAGCAAATATTGCATCAGTTAAGATCGAAGGCCGTCAACGTAGCCCTGCGTATGTTGAGCAAGTAACCCGTACTTGGCGCGCCGCGATTGATCACTATTTAGCGAATCCTGATGGCTACAGTGTTAATCCTGCGTGGAATTCATGTTTGGGTAATCTGTCTGAAGGCAAACAAACAACATTAGGTGCATACCACCGTAAATGGCAATAAGGGATCATTAATGAAATATTCACTTGGGCCATTGCTTTACTTCTGGCCTCAGCATGATGTTGAAACCTTCTATCAACAAGCAAAACATAGCAACGTTGATATTATTTATTTAGGGGAAACGGTGTGCTCTAAACGTCGCGCACTAAAAACAGCCCAATGGATTGATATTGCTAAAGAGCTTGCCGCTAATGGTAAGCAAGTTGTGCTATCAACCATGGCATTGCTAGAAGCCCCTAGCGAAGTTAACATCATGAAAAAATATATCGACAATGGTGACTTTATTGTTGAAGCTAATGATGTATCAGCAATTCAACTCGCATCACAAAGCAAAGTTCCGTTTGTGGTCGGCCCCGCAGTTAATTGCTATAACGCTCAAACGCTACAACTGTTTGTTAAACAAGGTATGACTCGTTGGTGTATGCCGGTAGAACTGTCTCGTGATTGGTTAAGTAATACTTTAACCGAATGTGAAAAACTCGGGATCCGTGATCAATTTGAAACCGAAGTCTTTAGCTATGGTTACTTACCGTTAGCGTATTCAGCCCGTTGTTTTACTGCTCGCGCTGAAAATAAAGCCAAAGATGATTGCGAGACGTGTTGTATTAAGTATCCCCAAGGGATCACAGTTAACAGCCAAGAAGATCAAAAAATCTTCACCCTTAATGGTATTCAAACTCAATCAGGTTATTGCTATAACTTGATCAATGATTTGAAAGGCATGAAAGACATGGTTGATGTAGTGCGATTAAGCCCAATGGGACTTGATACTTTAACGTTAATTGATGATTTTCGTGCTAATGAACAAAGCACTATTCACCATCCTCTTATTGATGGTCATCAATGTAATGGTTACTGGCATAATCTGGCAGGATTAAATATTCGCTAGAGATTCGAAGAGAATAAAAAATAGCCGCTAACTAGAAAGAGATAGTTAACGGCTATTTTTATATAAAATCATGATGACTATTCACTTAGCGAAGATAACTCTGGCGCTGCATTTTGTTCTGTTGTAAATATACGGCTTAATTCTAATAACGATAATCGATGTTCAATAAATTCATACACATTCCCAGACAAAGCAAGCTTATACAACATTATTGCCGTTGGGTAATCTTGGTTATGTTGGTATATTTGCGCTAAATAAAAATAACCTTCCGTCAATCGCAGTGCTAATTGCTCATTACTTTGACTCTGCTCCGCAATCTCAGTTAAAAATTGTTCTTCACTGATCTCACCAAGATACATCCGTACAATTTGCCAGCCCCAATCTTGTTTATCACTGGCCGTATAACGTTGTTGAAGCAACGTATTTGCTTGTTGCGGAGTATATTTTAAATCATTAATGTACAGCCAAATTACACGATAAGGATCATCAATATCCTGCTGATAATGGGGTAATAAGTCGTCATTAGCTAAATCGTAACGCTCGCCATAATACAGCGCAATACCACGATTTCGGTGAGCATAAGGATGATCAGGGGCTAAATCTAAGGTTGAATCAAACGATTCATAAGCAGAATCCAACATTCCCATTTGAGTAAAAATCACGCCTGCCACATTAAATAAATCAGGCTGGTTTGGATTGATCGTGAGTGACTTATTAAAATCAAGTCGTGCTAAATCACGTAAACCTAAACTGTCATGCAATAAACCACGATCATAATAAATAGTGGCTAACGTTGTTGGCGGAATATTGGGCCGTTGTAATATTTGCTCAATCCGTGCCAACTGAATCTGCTGTTGAAAATTAGCTTGATAAGGGATCGCCATGGGCGGCTGAGTCCATTGCGTTGATGTCGTAGAACATCCACTTATCGCCAGTACAGTAGCCATTACAACATATCGAATATGACATATTATCAACTCAGTTCTCCTTGTTACATTAATGACGATCCGGTGTCTATGATAATCTTTAGATCAAAAAAAGGGGCTATTAAGCCCCTTTATATCATGATATTAGCAAAACGGTTAGCCTTGTGGCTGTTCGTCTTGTGCAGGAGCTGCGGCTGGCGCTTCTACTGCTTCTTTCATGCTTAGACGAATACGGCCTTGACGGTCAATTTCAAGTACTTTAACTTGAACTTCTTGACCCATTTGTAGGTAATCAGACACTTTCTCTACACGATCTTGTGAGATTTGAGAAATGTGAACTAGACCTTCTTTAGTACCGATAACTGATACAAACGCACCGAAATCAACGATACGCATTACTTTACCAGTGTAAACACGGCCAACTTCAACGTCAGCAGTGATTTCTTCGATACGACGGATTGCTTCTTGAGCAGCAGTTCCTTCAGTCGCAGCGATCTTCACTGTACCATCATCTTCGATTTCGATTGTAGTACCAGTTTCTTCAGTAAGTGCACGAATAACAGCACCACCTTTACCGATAACATCTTTGATCTTCTCAGGGTTGATCTTCATCATGTGAATACGAGGAGCAAACTGAGAGATATCATCACGAGGAGCATTAATTGCGTTATCCATTACGCTAAGGATGTGCTTACGCGCGCCTTTAGCTTGGTTAAGTGCAATTTCCATGATCTCTTTAGTGATACCTTCAATCTTGATATCCATCTGAAGTGCAGTGATACCGTCGTTAGTACCCGCAACTTTAAAGTCCATGTCACCTAGGTGATCTTCGTCACCAAGAATGTCAGAAAGAACAACGAAATCATTGCCTTCTTTCACAAGACCCATTGCGATACCCGCAACAGACGCTTTGATTGGCACACCAGCATCCATAAGAGCAAGTGAAGTACCACATACAGAAGCCATTGAAGATGAACCGTTAGATTCAGTGATCTCTGATACTACACGTACTGTGTATGGGAATTCGTCAACAGATGGCATTACAGCTGCAATACCACGCTTAGCCAACTTACCGTGACCAATTTCACGACGCTTAGGCGAACCAACGAAACCAGTTTCACCTACACAGTATGGAGGGAAGTTGTAGTGAAGAAGGAAGTGATCTTTCTTCTCACCCATGATGCTATCAATGATTTGTGCATCACGTTGTGTGCCAAGCGTTGCAGTAACAAGTGCTTGTGTTTCACCACGAGTAAATAGTGAAGAACCGTGAGTACGTGGAAGTACACCAGTACGTACGTCTAGCGCACGAACCATGTCTTTTTCACGACCATCGATACGTGGAAGACCTGCAATGATGCGGCCACGTACAACTGTCTTCTCTAGATCATGGAAGATAGTGTGGATTTCTTTCGCGTTTGCATCAACATCTTCAGCAAGAATCGCGTCGTTTACTTCAGCAGCAATCTCATGGATGCGATCGTAACGAGCCATTTTTTCAGTGATTTGGTAAGCTTCAACAAGCTTAGCTTCAGCTAACTCAGCGATCTTAGTTTTAAGTGCTGTGTTCTCAACAGGCGCAGCCCAATCCCAAGCAGGAGTTGCAACTTCAGCAGCAAACTCATTGATTGCATTGATAACAACTTGTTGTTGATCGTGACCGAAAACAACAGCTTGTAGCATTTGCTCTTCAGATAGGCGATCAGCTTCTGATTCAACCATTAACACTGCGTCTTTAGTACCAGCAACAACAAGATCTAGACGGCTATCTTCTAGTTCAACATTGCTTGGGTTAAGAACGAATTGATCGTTAATGTAACCAACACGTGCAGCACCGATAGGACCATTGAATGGAATACCAGAAATAGCAAGTGCAGCAGAAGTACCAATCATTGTAACCATATCAGGGTTAACAGCAGGGTTTACAGAAACCACTGTTGCAATAACTTGTACTTCGTTTTTGAAATCGTCAGGGAATAGTGGACGAATTGGACGGTCAATTAGACGTGCAGTCAGTGTTTCGCCTTCAGAAGGACGACCTTCACGCTTGAAGAAACCACCAGGGATTTTACCAGCGGCGTAAGTACGCTCTTGGTAGTTCACTGTTAGTGGGAAGAAGTCTTGACCTTCTACAGCTGTTTTTTTACCAACAACAGAAACGAACACTGAAGTGTCGTCCATGCTAACCATTACTGCAGCAGTCGCTTGACGTGCCATAACGCCAGTCTCTAGAGTAACCGTGTGGTTACCGTACTGGAAAGTTTTTACGATAGGATTCACGTGAATTTCCTTAAATATATTCCGCTTTCTATTTGCCGGTCAATTATAACCAAGACAAACATAAGCGTCATGTAATGATGCCTACTTTGTAGTGATTTCACGTATCGCGACTAATGAAAGTTCTTATATAAAGAAAAACTTTTATTAGCCGCGACCTGAAGGTCGACGAAAACGACTCGCGAAGTCATAACAAGTAGATATGTGCAGTTATTTACTCGACACCTATCATATCTCTGCGTAAGCATTCATACAACAAACTTGAGCTTAACTCCGGTACAGATAGTAGACGAAATTGCGAAAGATAACAGGGGGACGAATCAATAATAGCGGTATCAATAATAAAGAACAGATAAAAAGAAAGGAGCCTAGGGCTCCTTTCTTAAAGCAATCTTAGCGACGTAGGCCTTGACGCTTGATTAGGTCTTGGTAACGATCTAGATTTTTACCTTTAAGGTAATCTAGAAGCTTACGACGACGAGAAACCATGCGTAGTAGACCGCGACGGCTGTGGTGGTCATGCTTGTGGTTAGCAAAGTGACCTTGAAGGTGGTTGATTTGCGCTGTTAAAAGTGCAACCTGAACTTCAGGAGAACCAGTATCATTTTCACATTGTGCGTAATCTGCAACGATTGCTGCTTTAGTTTCTGCATTCAGAGACATAACTTATTCCTAATACAAGATGTTTTAATTTGTGCCGCCAATCTCTGATTCAGCCGACACCCAAGCCGCGGATTATACTGATCAGCGGAACTAACTACAAGCGAATAATTAACCAGCTTTATTTTTAATCTCAAGCAACTCATGTGTAATAATCAAACTGATTTATCACTTAGAATTACCTATGATTCCTTGGCGTCATTATTGCTCTTGTTCGTTAGCCATAACGCGTTTTGGTGCCAACATGCCTTTAGCATCAATGGTACCAACACCAATAAATTCGGCGGCTTCAGCCACTGTAATACGCACTAATGTGCCTTCAGCGGGTACAACCTCGGCAGCAACAGGGTTACCATGAAGTACATGAACAGCCGCTTCTGCGGTAATGTTCACTTCAGGTAAGTCTTGTACTGCGGTATCCGTTGGCAATAGCAATGCATCTAAGACAGTGCCAGGTTCAACTTCATCTGCTATAGCTTGATCAAGTAAAGCTTGTAACTGCTCAATCGTTACCATGCGCTCATAAGGAAAATTAGATACGCCTGTACGACGTAAATAAGTCACGTGAGCGCCACAACCTAACTTTTCACCTAGATCATCAACAATCGTGCGAATGTATGTGCCTTTTGACACATGCAATTCCATCTCAACTTCATTGTTATCAAAGCGTAATAATTCAACTGAATACACTGTAATCTTACGTGATTCACGCGGAATAGAAATTCCTTCGCGAGCGTATTCATACAGCTTACGACCTTGGTACTTTAATGCTGAGTACATTGATGGAATTTGATCAGTCGTACCACGAAAGCTATCGATACACGCTTCAAGTTGATCGCGTTCAACATTAACAGCACGGGTTTCAACCACTTCACCATCAGAATCAGACGTATCAGTACGCTCGCCCAATTTAGCAACCACACGATAACGCTTATCTGAGTCTAATAAAAATTGTGAAAACTTGGTCGCCTCACCAAAACAAAGCGGTAACATGCCCGTCGCTAAAGGATCAAGCGCACCTGTATGGCCCGCTTTTTGTGCAAAAAAGATACGTTTCACTTTTTGCAGGGTATCGTTAGAACTAATGCCGGTTGGTTTATCAACCAAGATCACACCGTTAATTGGACGACCTTTACGACGACGTGCCATGTTTACTCCTCGCCTTTTTCTACTTCGTCTTCATCACCACGACGATCTTCATCGTCACGTACCGCTTTAGATACTAGGTTAGAAATACGCATACCTTCAGTTAACGATTGATCGAAAATGAAATTAAGTTCAGGTGTTACACGTAGGCGAATTTCTTTACCTAGTAATGAACGGATGTAAGGTGCCATTTCACGTAACGCGTCTAAACTACCTTCAGCCGTTTGTTCACCGATAGGGAAAAACGTTACATAAATCTTGGCGTAGTTCATATCACGCGAGACATCAACACTTGAGATTGTTGTCATTGCAATCGCAGGGTCTTTAATTTCACGTTGTAAAATCACAGCCAATTCTTTTTGTAGCTGTTGAGCTACACGTTGGGTACGGCTAAATTCTTTTGCCATTATTTTGCTCTCTCTAAGAATAATGCTCTTGAAAGAATGGGGAGCCGAAGCTCCCCATTATCATTATCATGTTGAAAAACAACTAGCTACACTGACTATTAGTCAAGTGTACGTTGGATTTCAATAATTTCGAATACTTCGATCTGGTCACCAACGCGAACGTCGTTGTAGTTCTTAACGCCGATACCACACTCGTAACCGTTCTTAACTTCAGGCACGTCATCTTTAAAGCGACGTAGTGACTCAAGCTCACCTTCGTAGATAACTACGTTTTCACGTAGAACACGAATAGGGTTATTACGCTTGATAGTACCTTCAGTTACCATACAACCAGCGATTGCGCCGATCTTAGGAGACTTAAATACGTCACGAACTTCAGCAAGACCAATGATTTCTTGTCTAAACTCAGGAGACAACATACCGCCCATCGCCGCTTTAACTTCGTCGATTAGTTGGTAGATGATTGAGTAGTAACGTAAATCTAGGTTTTCGTTTTCAATCGTTTGACGTGCAGATGTATCAGCACGAACGTTGAAACCAAGTACGATAGCGTTAGACGCTGCTGCAAGTACTGCATCAGTTTCAGTGATTGCACCAACACCTGAACCTACAATGTTAACTTTAACTTCATCAGTTGAAAGTTTACGTAGTGAATCAGCAATTGCTTCAACAGAACCTTGAACGTCAGCTTTAAGCACAACGTTTAGCTCAGCAACTTCACCAGCTTCCATGTTAGCAAACATGTTTTCTAGTTTAGATTTTTGTTGACGTGCTAGTTTAACATCACGGAATTTACCTTGACGGTAAAGTGCAACTTCACGTGCTTTACGCTCATCACGTACTACTGTTGCTTCATCACCTGATGCAGGAACACCAGAAAGACCAAGGATCTCAACAGGAATAGAAGGACCTGCTGATTCGATTTCTTGACCTTGTTCGTTGCGCATTGCACGAATACGACCATGCATTAGACCACAAAGAACGATATCGCCTTTACGCAATGTACCTTCTTGAACAAGTACAGTTGCTACAGGACCACGGCCTTTATCAAGACGTGATTCAATAACGACACCTGATGCCATACCTTCTTCAACTGCTGTAAGTTCAAGAATTTCTGACTGAAGTAAGATAGCTTCTAGTAGGCCATCGATGTTAGTACCCTGTTTCGCAGAGATGTGAACAAACATGTTCTCACCGCCCCACTCTTCAGGCATAACACCGTATTGAGCTAGCTCATTCTTCACGCCGTCTGGGTTTGCATCTTCTTTATCGATCTTGTTTACCGCAACGATCAAAGGTACGCCAGCTGCTTTCGCGTGCTGAATCGCTTCGATTGTTTGTGGCATTACGCCATCGTCTGCTGCAACTACAAGTACAACGATATCTGTCGCTTGAGCACCACGAGCACGCATAGCGGTAAACGCTGCGTGTCCAGGAGTATCAAGGAACGTGATCATACCATTGTCAGTTTCAACGTGGTAAGCACCGATGTGCTGTGTAATACCACCTGCTTCGCCTGAAGCAACGTGTGCTTTACGAATGTAGTCAAGTGTTGATGTTTTACCGTGGTCAACGTGACCCATGATAGTAACAACAGGTGCACGAGAAACTTGTAATAAGTCTGCGGCATTACGGTCAGAAAGCACAGCTTCTTCAAGCTCGTTTTCTTTACGTAGAATAACTTTGTGGCCCATTTCTTCAGCAACAAGTGATGCTGTTTCTTGGTCGATAACTTGGTTGATAGTCGCCATAGCGCCCATCTTCATCATTACCTTGATAACTTCAACGCCTTTAACAGACATTTTGTTAGCCAATTCAGAAACAATGATCGTTTCACCGATCACAACATCTTGCTTAGCAACTAGCGCTGTTTTATCAAAGCCATGTTGCATTGATGCTGGTTTGTTCATTTGTGGCTTACCGCGACCACGTTGGTTACGACCGCCACGGCCACCACGTTCGTCTTGCTTAGCCGCTGGTTTTTTCTTTTTACGACGGCGAGAAGTTTCTTCTTTGCGGTCTTGTTCATCTTCTGCAGCACGAGCATATGTAGATGTCGTTATATGGTAATCAGATTTTTCCATACTTACTGCTTGCTCAGGTTTTACCCCGTTTTTCTCGTTCTGTTCTGCCATTTTGCGGGCCTCTTCTAGCTGACGCTGACTTTCTTTTTCGGCTTTTCGCTTGGCTTCCTCTTCCAGACGATGCTGTAGTACTTCAGCATCTAACTTAGCCTGTTTGTCAGCGACGGTACGCTTAGCTTTTTCTTCAGCCTTACGCTTATCCTGTTCGGTACGATTCGCTTGTTCCTCAGCGGCACGCTTCAATTTCTGTTCTGCTTCACGCTTAGCAGTTTCATCTGCTTTACGTTGCTCTTCAGCTTGACGTGTGGCAGCTTCCTGTGCGCTACGTTTGGCTGCTTCTTCTGCGGCTTGGTGAGTAATCATATCAGCTTCACGTTGCGCATCAGCTTCTGCTTCGCGCTTAACAGCATCTTCTGCTGCACGTTGTTCATCCTCAAGTGCTGAACGTTTCACGTAGGTGCGCTTTTTGCGCACTTCTACTTGAACATTTTTGCTCTTACCACCATTACCAGAGACACTTAATGTACTACGTGTCTTGCGCTGCAAAGTCAGACGAGTTGGAGCGCCGTCAGTGTTGCCGTCACTACCATGCTCTTTTTGGAGATGATTAAGTAACGCCTGTTTTTCGGTTTGGCTTACATTTTCATCAACGTTCTTAGCGATCCCAGCATCTGAAAGCTGTTGAATTAAACGGTCAATTGGCGTACCAATTTCTTCCGCCAATGTTTTAACTGTAACCTCTGACATAATGCTCCTCCCTTGCTTTATTTTTTTTGATTACGCTTCGTCGCTGAACCAGCAAATGTTACGCGCAGCCATAATTAGCTCACCCGCTTTTGCATCGTCTACGCCTTCAATGTCGGTCAAGTCATCAGTTCCTTGATCAGCAAGATCTTCAAGCGTACAAATACCTTTAGCTGCAAACTTAAACGCTAACTCGCGCTCAAGACCTTCCAGACTTAATAAATCTTCTGCTGGTTCTACACCATCAAGCGTTTCTTCTTTAGCAAGCGCTAATGTCGTCAATGCAGCTTTTGCACGACCACGTAATTGCTCGATAGTCTCTTCATCAAGACCGTCAACATTCATTAATTCACTTAATGGAACGTAAGCAATTTCTTCTAGTGTAGTAAAGCCTTCTTCCACCAATACAGTTGCAAAATCTTCATCAATATCAAGGTGTTTAGTAAACACTTCAATTGATGCTTGTGCTTCTGCTTGGTGTTTTTTCTGTAAGTCTTCAACTGTCATTACGTTTAGTTCCCAGCCAGTAAGCTGTGATGCTAGACGTACGTTTTGACCGTTACGACCAATTGCTTGTGCCAGATTATCTTTCTGTACAGCAATATCCATTGTGTGGTTGTCTTCATCAACGATGATTGAATCAACTTCCGCAGGTGCCATTGCATTAATAACATATTGTGCAGCATTTTCATCCCACAATACGATATCAATACGCTCGCCGCCAAGCTCGCTAGAAACAGCTTGAACACGTGCGCCACGCATACCAACACACGCACCCACTGGGTCAATACGCTTATCGTTAGTTTTTACTGCGATTTTTGCACGAGAACCAGGATCGCGTGCTGCGCCCATAAGTTCAATCAGTTCTTCGCCCATTTCTGGCACTTCAATACGGAATAGCTCAGATAGCATCTCTGGCTTAGAACGCGTCATGAATAACTGGAAACCACGTGCTTCAGGTGCAACTTTGTACAATAGACCACGAACGCGATCGCCTGGACGGAAGTTTTCACGAGGAAGTTGATCATCACGCTGGATAACCGCTTCTGCGTTACTACCTAAATCAATGATTACTGCATCACGATTTACTTTCTTAACGATACCAGTGATTAACTCACCTTCGTTGTCAATAAACTGTGCCACAATTTGCTCACGCTCAGCTTCACGTACTTTTTGTACGATCACTTGCTTTGCAGTTTGTGTAGTAATACGGTCAAACGTTACAGATTGAATATCGTCTTCAACGTAATCGCCAAGAACGATTGTTGGATCTTCATACTGTGCCGCTTCTAACGTAATTTCAAGTGTTGGTTGAGTTACCTCATCGACTGCTTTCCAACGACGGAAAGTTTCGAATTGACCTGTTTTACGATCGATAACAACACGAACTTCAATTTCTGCTTCATGTTTCTTTTTAGTAGCTGTTGCTAATGCAATTTCAAGCGCTTCAAAAATACGCTCGCGAGGAACAGCTTTTTCGTTGGATACCGCTTCTACGACAGCCAAGATTTCTTTGTTCATTTCTAATGCCCCAATTTAGCGGTTAGAATTTTGGAACTAGGTTGGCCTTGGAGATATTGCTAAGTGCAAAGGACTCGTCATTGCCATCTACGTTAAGTGTGATCAGTTCGCCATCAACAGCGACAATGTCACCTTTCCACTTACGACGGTTACCCATCGCCATTTTCAATACTAAGCTAACTTCATGACCAATAAATTGTTGGTAATGTGCAGCTTTGAATAGTGGTCTTTCCAATCCAGGGGAAGACACTTCTAAGTGGTAAGCAACAGTAATTGGATCTTCAACATCCATTACAGCGCTAATTTGGCGGCTCACTTCAGCACAACCGTCTACATTAATACCATTTTCATGGTCAATAAACACGCGAAGTGTGGAGTGCTCACCAGCACGGATAAACTCTAAACCTACCAGTTCAAAGCCAATAGCTTGAACTGAAGGCTCAAGTAAGTCGGTTAATTGTGTCTCTAAAGCTGTCAAGACAACCCCCCGGAAACAAAAAAAGGGCATAAAGCCCAGTAAATACCTGAATGGTCATGTTTCAGATAATAAAAAACCCCGAATACGGGGTTTTTTATTACTGGACCCTGATTACTAAAATCATGCAAGCAAGTATTTTAGTAAGAAAACAAACATTCAAAATAAGAATAGTCTATTTTCAGGAAAGTGGTTGCGGGGGCTGGATTTGAACCAACGACCTTCGGGTTATGAGCCCGACGAGCTACCAAGCTGCTCCACCCCGCGTCCGATTCTGAACAGAGTATACCGTTCAGATGTTACTATTACAAGTAACCAGTATAATGGTGCCGAGAAGGGGACTTGAACCCCTACACCTTGCGGCACTAGCACCTCATGCTAGCGTGTCTACCAATTTCACCATCTCGGCTAAATCTTTACTTACTGAGATTTTTCACTTGTTGCTGGTGTTGTTTCAGCAGTGTTCTCAGTCGTTTTTTCTGCTGTAATAACTTTATCAGTTGTCACAGTCTTTGGTTGTTCAACAGTTTGTGTTGCAGCAGGAGCTGAAAGATTATCCCAACCACTTGTCTCTGCTGATTTCTTTGTACTTATGTTGCCAAGTACAAGACTAATTGCAAAGAAAATGATTGCACAAAGTGTTGTCATTCGAGTTAGAAAATTTCCTGAGCCGCTAGAGCCGAACAAAGTTCCTGATGCACCAGCCCCGAATGAAGCTCCCATATCTGCGCCTTTACCTTGTTGAATCATTACTAGGCCAATTACACCAAGCGCAGCGACAAGATAAATCACAAGTAGAATTTCGTACATGGGTTCCACCTATGGTAAAATTGCTATACCGACTTTGCATTAGCAGTGCCAGCGCATTCCTCTTATCTAGAGAGCGAATGAATACTAGCGAAACCCCGTGACAGTGACAAGTAATATTTACTCAAAAAGTGAATATTCCAAACCACTTGCACAACATTTAGCCAAAAACAAAGTCATCAAAATAAAAAGGCTGACTCTATTTTATTAGTCAGCCTTCACCATATTGAATAATACTTAAAAAATTAAGTAGTTATCAACAATTGCACTTAGCAGTTTTCTTTTACTGCTTTTGCAATATCTAATGCATATTGCTTAACATCAACTGCATTCTGGCCTTCAACCATAACACGAATCAATGGCTCGGTGCCTGATTTACGTAATAATACGCGACCATTATCACCTAATTTTTTCTCAACCGCTTTTGTCGCTGCAATAACAGCCTCTGACAGTAGAGGATTGTTCTCGCCTTTGAAGCGAACATTTTCTAATACTTGTGGGAACATAGTCATACCATCACTAAGTTCTTTTAGGCTCATTTTGCTTGATACAATAGACGCCATTACTTGTAAGCCAGCCACAATACCGTCGCCAGTTGTTACTTTATCAAGCAGAATTACGTGACCTGAATTTTCAGCACCAATCAGCCAATTATTTTTTAGTAGCTCTTCCATTACATAGCGGTCACCCACTTTTGCACGTACAAAAGGAATGCCTAGATTTTTAAGTGCAACTTCCATGCCCATATTGGTCATTAATGTACCAACTACGCCACCTTTCAGTTCACCACAACGTAATGCATCACGAGCAATGATGTAAGCGATCTGATCGCCATCAACTTTATTACCTAGCTCATCAACCATGATCACACGGTCGCCATCGCCATCAAGGGCAATACCAAAGTCAGCTTTTTCTTCTAATACTTTAGCTTGTAATGCAGCAACATCTGTTGCGCCTACTTTATCATTAATATTGACACCGTTAGGCTCGCAACCAATAGTAATAATTTCAGCACCTAGTTCAGTAAAGACTTTTGGTGCGATATGGTAAGTTGCACCATGCGCACAATCGACAACAATCTTAAACCCTTCAAGGCTCAAATGATTAGGGAATGTGCCTTTACAGAATTCAATATAACGCCCAGCAGCATCATCAATACGGTAAGCTTTACCTAATAATGCAGACTCAACACATGTTAATGGTTTTTCCATTTCAGCTTCAATTGCCGCTTCAACGTCATCGGGTAGTTTAGTACCTTGTGCCGAAAAGAATTTGATGCCGTTATCGTGATAAGGGTTATGTGATGCAGAAATCACAATACCTGCTTCAGCGCGGAATGTGCGGGTTAAATAAGCAACAGCAGGTGTTGGCATTGGACCTGTAAAAGCCGCTTTTAAACCTGCTGCTGCAAGACCAGCTTCTAATGCAGACTCCAACATGTAACCTGAAATTCGAGTATCTTTACCAATTAGTACTTTTTTAGTACCCGTTTGTGATAATACACGACCCGCAGCCCAACCCAGTTTCATTACAAACTCAGGTGTGATCGGACCTTCACCAACAAAACCACGAATACCATCAGTACCAAAGAACTTACGTTCAGCCATTTTACGCTCCTAGCTCTATTTTATAAGTATATTGATTGTAATTAGCATAGTGCTTTTAGCTACAATCATTCACTGTAATAAAGTTACATTTATATTATTTAGAATAATTCGCCACTATATTACAGATTTTAATAACATCAATTGTCTCTTGTACGTCATGAACTCGAATTATTTGTGCGCCTTTCATTGCAGCAATAGTGGCGCATGCTAAGCTTCCAGCAACACAATCAACAGCAGGTTTATTCAATAATTTCGATATCATTGATTTGCGAGACATTCCTGCCAATAGCGGTAAACCAAATTGATGGAATAGTTCAAGTTGCGCTAATAATTGATAATTATGTGCCATTGTTTTACCAAATCCAAAACCAGGATCTAATATCAATTGATGGCGAGAAATACCATTAGACTCACAAGCTTGAATGCGTTCAATCAGAAATTGATTTACGTCTGCAATCAAATCGACATAACTTGGATCGGACTGCATTGTACGCGGTTGGCCTTTCATATGCATCAAGCAAATAGGAACATTTGCTTGTGCCGCAGCTTCCAATGCACCGATATCTTGTAATGCTCGCACGTCATTAATTAAATCGGCTCCCGCATTAACGGCTTCAGTCATTACTTGCGCTTTGCTGGTATCAATCGAGATCCAACAATCAAACCGTTGTCGAATCGCTTCAATAACGGGAATAACGCGGGCAAGCTCGGTTTCAACATTAACATCAGCGGCACCAGGACGTGTTGACTCACCACCAATATCAATGATTGCGGTACCCGCTTTGATCATTGATTCAACATGCCGCAATGCACGCTCTAATTGATGATATTTACCCCCATCAGAAAATGAGTCCGGGGTAATATTAACAATGCCCATAACCTGAGGCGTTGTAAGATCAAGCGTCTTACTTTTACTGCGTAATATCATGCTATGACTCCGCAAATTTCAACAAAAAAAAACCCCGACCTAAGTCAGGGTTTTCTATTCACTTAGCAATTATGCTTGAGGCTTGCTATCTGTATCGTCTTGCTCAGATAGTGCATCAATACCATCACCGATTGGCTCATCAGGAGCAATTTCAGTTTCTGGTGCATTACGTAACGTATCACCTTCATCACTCCAACCTTTCGGTGGACGGATAACAGCTTTACGTTCCATTAAGTCATCAATCTGACCCGCATCAATGGTTTCATATTTCATCAATGCATCTTTCATAGAATGCATGATATCAATATTATCAGCCAAAATTTGACGTGCGCGTTGATAGTTACGATCAATTAGAATACGAACTTCAGTATCAATCAGCTTCGCAGTGTCATCAGACATATGCTTACTTTGTGTTACTGAACGACCAAGGAATACTTCACCTTCGTCTTCTGCGTACAATAATGGTCCTAATTTGTCAGAGAAGCCCCACTGAGTCACCATCTTACGTGCGATATCAGTTGCACGTTCAATATCGTTCGATGCACCAGTAGATACTTTCTCACGACCATAGATAAGTTCTTCAGCCAGACGACCACCGTAAAGACTTGAAATCATAGATTCTAAGAATTCACGAGAATGACTTACACGATCTTGCTCTGGTAAGTACATTGTCACACCCAGTGCACGACCACGTGGAATAATGGATACTTTGTACACAGGATCATGATCCGGTACTAAGCGACCAATAATTGCGTGACCCGCTTCATGGTATGCCGTTGATGCTTTCTGATCTTCAGACATCACCATAGATTTACGCTCAGCGCCCATCATGATTTTGTCTTTTGCTAGTTCAAATTCAACCATTGAAACAGTGCGTTTATCACCACGAGCTGCAAATAATGCCGCTTCGTTAACAAGGTTTGCAAGATCTGCACCAGAGAAACCAGGTGTACCGCGTGCAATCAATGACGGATTAACATCACCATCTAACGGTACTTTACGCATGTGAACTTTAAGAATCTGCTCACGACCACGTACATCCGGAAGACCAACAACAACTTGGCGGTCGAAACGACCAGGACGAAGTAACGCTGGGTCAAGTACGTCGGGACGGTTAGTTGCGGCAATAACGATAATACCTTCATTACCTTCAAAACCATCCATTTCAACCAACATCTGGTTTAGTGTTTGCTCACGTTCATCATGACCACCACCAACACCAGCACCACGTTGACGACCTACCGCATCGATTTCATCGATAAAGATAATACAAGGCGCTGCTTTCTTCGCTTGTTCAAACATATCACGGACACGGGATGCACCCACACCAACGAACATTTCAACAAAGTCAGAACCAGAGATAGTAAAGAACGGTACTTTAGCCTCACCAGCAATTGCTTTTGCTAATAAAGTTTTACCCGTACCAGGAGGACCAACCATCAACACACCTGTTGGGATTTTACCACCTAGCTTTTGGAAACGGCTTGGATCACGTAAGTAATCAACCAATTCTTTAACGTCTTCTTTGGCTTCATCACAACCTGCTACATCAGCAAAAGTTGTTTTGATTTGGTCTTCACCCATCATACGTGCTTTAGATTTACCGAACGACATGGCACCTTTGCCACCACCGCCCTGCATCTGACGCATAAAGAAAATCCAAACACCAATAAGCAATAACATTGGGAACCACGAAATGAAGATTGAAGCTAGAAGGCTTGGCTCTTCAGGTGGAGTACCCGCAACCGCTACGTTTGCGTTAATAAGATCGTCTAACAGTTTAGGATCATTTGCGACAGGTAAGTATGTTACATAGCTCGCATTATCACGTTTGGTTACTGTGATTTCACGATCATTGAATCGTACTTCCTTTATCTGATCCTGACCGATTTGACGGACAAATGTCGTATAATCGACTTGGCCTTTGGTACTATTACTATTGGTTCCGAAACTCTGGAATACAGACATAAGAACAACAGCAATGACCAGCCATAAAATCAAGTTTTTTGCCATGTCACTCAAGGTGTTAACCTCGCGATAACTAAAAGATGAATGTAGATTACTACAGTTTGTAACCTGTAGCCACAATATAGACTTCACGCGAACGATCTCGCGAGGAATCTGGTTTACGAATTTTGACCACTTTAAACATGCTACGAATATCAGCAAGATATTGGTCGAAGCCTTCGCCTTGGAAAACTTTTACCGTAAAACTGCCATTCGGGGCAAGTACTTGTCGACACATATCTAATGCAAGTTCAACAAGATACATCGCTCGAGGTTGGTCGGATGCAAGGTTACCACTCATATTAGGTGCCATATCAGACATCACCACATCAACCATTTCTGGCCTAATGCGAGTCAATAAAGCCTCTAATACTGCTTCTTCACGGAAATCACCTTGAAGGAAATTAACCCCAGGGAGTGAATCCATTGGTAAAATATCACAAGCGATGACAAGACCACCATCACCTACAATTTCTGCCGCATACTGTGACCAACCACCTGGTGCAGCACCAAGGTCAACCACTGTCATGCCTGGTCTTAATAATTTATCTTTATTTTGAATTTCTTCAATTTTAAAGAAAGCCCGTGAACGGTAACCCCGTTTTTGTGCTTCTTGTACATATTTATCGTCAAAATGTTCTTTTAACCACCGGCCGGAGCTAGCGGATTGTTTTTTTCTACTCATGCTAAACCTAATGCGTTGCCATACTTAGTAAGTATACGTCGGCTAAAGACTTTATCGCACCTAATTCACTAGATTGCGCCCTAAAAATGTGCAGTGCAACATAATCACTGTAAATTTTCCGACTCTCATCTATTAAACAAATTAGTCTTCTAGAGTAGATGGCGGTAGAATGTCGCGTTTTCAACCCTTGTAACTAAAAAAATAGAGTCATAATGAATCTAAGCACAAAACAAAAGCAATTTTTAAAAGGTCTAGCTCACAACCTAAAACCGGTTGTTCTTATGGGTGCGAATGGTCTTACTGAAGCAGTATTAGCCGAAATCGACCTTGCTCTTAACCACCACGAACTGATTAAAGTAAAAGTAGCATCTGAAGATCGTGAAACTAAACTATTAATCGTTGATGCTATTATTCGCGAAACTAAAGCGGAAAAAGTACAAGTGATTGGTAAAACATTAGTACTTTACCGTCCAAGCGAAGCGCGTAAAATCGAACTTCCTCGCAAATAAAAAAGGCCGCCTAGCGGCCTTTTTTATAGCTGTCGTTGGCAATCATTTCTTTTTGCTAACGACAAACTCTACCGTTATTAATAAGTTAACGCTTAATTTATCAAACATAGTCTACATTTCTACGAACGACAAACTGCAATTAATCATTAAACGTATTGTACATCCATGATTTCAAATTCTTTTAAGCCACCAGGCGTCGTAATTTGTACTTCATCACCCGCCAACTTGCCAATTAAACCACGTGCAATCGGTGAATTTACTGAAATTAAGTTTTGCTTAATGTCCGCTTCATCATCACCCACGATACAATAGATCATTTCTTTATCACTATCTAAATCTAATAGTTTGATAGTTGTACCAAAAATAACTTTACCTGTATTCGTTAGGGTTTTTACATCGATCACTTGTGCTACTGATAATTTGTATTCAATATCACGGATTTGTGCTTCACAAATACCTTGCTCTTCACGTGCTGCATGGTATTCGGCGTTTTCTTTTAAGTCACCAAGTTCACGCGCTTCAGCAATTGCTTGAGAAATAAGTGGACGACGCTTCAATAATACCTCAAGTTCCTTGAGCAGCTTTTGTTCGCCGCGAACAGTCATTGGTACTTTTTCCATAAATAAATAGCCTCTGTAACCTGATAGCGCTCGCCAATTTCAGGTAAATAGCGTCAACCTAGCCTATAGCTAGCCTGACAGAATAAAAATGATTTGGTTTATTTTAAACAAAGATGACCCAGAGATCATCATCGATAAATGATAATCCGCATTTAACTGTTATTTTTCTGCTAATTATTTTGTTATACCGCAAAAAATCTCCGTGCGGAATATTGACAGTAACAATAATTAACACAGCTTTATTGTTAGTGCTTACTTACTTTCTTAATTTAACCGCTAAATACATTAAAAAACGTATTGCATAATTAACATTAAAAAGAGCGTCAAATCACACTATTAAAAATAAAAACAATTATTTTAAGTATAAAAAATATATTATTTTCTAAATATAACTAAAATACAAAAAATAAACAGAACTTTTACTTATTACTATAACACACTGATAATATTATCTATAAATACAATAAAAAACATAAACACACTCGATATAAACTATTTTTCAGTTTTTTTTACTAACATATTATCAATGACACAAGTAAAAAGAACGCCATAGCATTTGGCATTGAAATGCAACCTATAAAAAAACTATATATAAAGGATTCGGCAATGAACAAGAACCTAATTGCTCTAGCAGTAGCAGCAGCGACTTTCTCTGGCGCAGCATCAGCGGCAACAGTTTATTCAGACGACACTTCTAGCCTAGCTATCGGCGGCCGTGTAGAAGCTCGCGCTCAAGGCTTAAATGGTAATATTCAAGATACTTCACGTGTTCGTGCAAACATCGATGCAAAAACAAAAATCAACGATGACCTTACTGCACTTGGTTTCTGGGAGCGTGAATACAAAACAGACCAATCAGCAACTGATGGCGAACATAACGACAGCAACTCAGCTGATGGCGAAACTGATTACAACCGTTACCTATATGTAGGTGTTAAGAGCAATACTTACGGCCAAATCGTTTACGGTAAGGCTGACGGCTCTCTAGGTATGCTAACTGACTTTACCGATATCATGGAATACTATGGTAACGAAGCAGGTAATAAAATTGCTGCTGCTGACCGTACATCAAACAACCTAGCTTACACAGGTACTTTCGGTGGTTTAACTGTTAAAGCTAACTACGTTGCTAATGGTAAAACTGACGATAGCCAGAAAAATACTACTGGTTATTCTGTTGCAACTAAATATGATTTCAATAACGGTCTAGCTATGGGTGTTGGTTACGGCCAACAGAAAAACCAAGGCGACAACATTCAAAACAATCTAGATGCAAACCAAACTTTCGCATCAGTATCTTACACTATGGGTGATTTATACGTTGCAGGTCTATACCAATACGCACGTAACGTAGGTTACTTATATTCAGCAGACGATGCTACAAATACTGATTACCAAGGTTTCTCTCTAGCTTCTGCTTACACAATCAATAAAGTTGTTCTACGTTCTACATATAACTTTATGGAAAACACAGATTCAAACAACAAGATGGCAAATGCGCTAGACTTTGATGCTACCTACTTCTTTACTCCTAACTTCCGCGCTTACGCAGGTTACACTATTAACCTACTAAACAAAGCAAATGCAGAGAAGATTACAGCAAATCCTTCAGCATCTCTATATGACGACCAATTCGCTCTAGGTGCTCGTTACGACTTCTAATTTTAATAATTAAAAGTGTACTAAAAAAGCGTCGACTTCGGTCGGCGCTTTTTGTTATTTAATCGCAACTGAACACTTAGACGGTACATTTTTACTAAAGACATTAAAAAAGCTATTATTACGACTACCCCTATTTATACAATTGTATTCTGATATGCTTAAACGACTTATTTGTTCTGCCTTGCTACTAACAAGCATGCCTTCATTTGCTGCATTTGCGCCTCAGCAAGCCCTCAAGCAGTTGCCAACAGGCAGTGACGCCTCACTATTGGTTGTTAACCCTACGACGAATAAGGTTATCTACCAGCATCAGGCAAGCCATCTTCAAGCCCCTGCTAGCACGCAAAAATTATTAACCGCACTTGCGGCTAAATTGTATTTAGGTAATGACTTCCGTTTTAGCACTAACCTTGAAACCCAAGGTAATAATGTTATTTTAGATTTTAATGGTGATCCAACACTAAAAAGTAGTGATATTGCCAATCTGTTACGTCAACTCAAACAACAAGGCGTTAGCACCATTAAAGGTAATCTTTATCTTAATGGCGGCCACTTTACTGGATTTGAACATGCCGTTGGTTCACCGTGGGACATGCTGACACAGTGCTATAGTGCGCCATCAAGTAGTATTACTTTAGAGCACAACTGTTTTGAAGGTGCGTTATATTCAAATATGGCCTTTGGTGCTAAAACACGCTTAAATATTCCTAGCCACCAGCCAGTAACGGCAACAAATGATGCGATTGTAGTAACGAAATCTCAGCAAAAAGAACAATTCTGTGAATTATCATTACAAGCGAATGATAACAATCACTACCATATCACGGGTTGTATTCAACCAAAGAAAGATCCACTACCACTTCGATTTGCGGTTCAAAATACCACCCTATATTCTACAGCAATCATCAAACAACAATTGAAACGTGCTGGTATACGTTTAGATGGCAAAATTTTACGTAATGACACCATTACAGGTAAGATTGTTGCCACCCATCAATCAGCACCGTTAACCACCCTGCTGTATATTATGCTAAAACGCTCAGATAATTTATTTGCCGATAACCTTGCGAAAACCATGGGTGCTAAATACTTTAATCAAGCAGGTAGTTATACCAATGGTGTTGCGGCTATTAAGGCAATTCTAAAACAAAAAGCCAATATTGATTTATCTAACACTATCATGGTTGATGGTTCAGGTTTATCACGCAATAACCGTTTAAATACCCATGATTTAATGGAAGTGCTTACTTACATTTATCATCATCCTAAACTAGGATTAATCACTGATTTACCCGTTGCAGGTAAAAGTGGCACTCTTCAATATCGTAAAAGTGTCCGTAATGCTCCGTTAAAAGATCATATTATTGCTAAAACAGGATCGTTATTTGGTACTTATAACCTTGCCGGTATTATTAAAACCAAATCAGGCCAACCATTATTGTTTGTACAGCTGGTAACTAACTATTACCCAACCGTTGCTGAATTAAAAGCCAGCCCGTTATCGCCAATCAATCAATTTGAAAAACAATACTATACGTCGCTGTATAATAATTACTGATTAAAACGGTTGTTAGTTAATTAATATCAACAACCCAAAAGCCCGCGTTATTGATGAGAACAAAAACAGTACTCATCAATAACACGGGCTTTTTTAACACGCTTAATAACAACATTATTTACATCACAGTCATTTATAACCCGCCCTATAATCACAAATAAGCCGAATAAAATAACGCCATAAAAAACAAAAAAGCCGATCATTTTCATGACCGACTTCTTACTTATGGTGTTACTAATAATCGTCTTAAAGTGCGATTATTTAATCCTTGCATGTAGCTCTTGAATAGAAGTTACCGTATTACGGTCATCCGCTGTGTGTGCCAGACAAGTCGCAAAACCTGCATTCAAGGTCGTGGTGTAATTCACTTTTTCAGCCAATGCACTACGACGAAGAACTTTAGAATCTTCAATTGCTTGGCGACCTTCAGCCGTGTTCACAATATAGGTGTATTCATTATTCTTAATACGGTCAAGAATATGAGGACGACCTTCTTGAACTTTGTTGACCAAGCGAGGGTTAATTCCCGCTTCACCCAACACAACCGCTGTTCCATGAGTCGCATCGAGTTGATAACCTAGTTTAATTAACTTAGACGCTAAATCAACTACGCGTTTCTTATCCCCTTCACGTACAGAAAGCAATGCACGGCCTGATGATGGATACTCTTTACCACAACCTAACTCAGCTTTAGCAAACGCTTCTGCAAACGTATTACCAATCCCCATAACTTCACCCGTTGAGCGCATTTCAGGGCCTAACAATGGGTCAACACCAGGGAATTTATTAAACGGTAATACCACTTCTTTCACTGAGTAATAAAGTGGAATAACTTCTTTAGTAAAACCTTGTGAATCAAGAGATTGACCAGCCATCACACGCGCAGCTATTTTTGCAACCGGTACGCCTGTCGCTTTTGAAACAAACGGTACTGTACGCGCAGCACGAGGGTTAACTTCAATTAAATAAACTTCGTTATCTTTAACGGCAAACTGGGTATTCATCAAACCGCGAACCCCAAGTTCAAATGCCAAGTTCTTCACTTGCTCACGCATTACGTCTTGAATTTCTTTGCTTAGCGTATAAGCAGGTAATGAACATGCAGAGTCACCAGAGTGAACACCCGCTTGTTCAATGTGCTCCATGATGCCACAAATCACCACTTGCTCACCGTCACAAATCGCATCAACGTCAACTTCAATTGCATCATCAAGGAAACGGTCAAGCAATACTGGTGATTCGTTTGAAACACTCACCGCTTCATTAAAGTAACGGCGTAAATCTTGCTCATCGTACACAATTTCCATCGCGCGACCGCCAAGTACATATGATGGACGCACAACTAATGGGAAACCGATGATTTTTGACTTCTCAATCGCTTGCTCCATCGCTGTAACGGTTGCGTTTTCTGGCTGTAATAAACCTAAACGGTCAACAGCTTGCTGGAAGCGTTCACGATCTTCAGCGCGGTCAATAGCATCAGGGCTAGTACCTATAATCGGTACGCCAGCCGCTTCTAATGCGCGCGCTAATTTAAGGGGTGTTTGACCACCGTATTGAACAATCACACCTTTTGGTTTTTCAACACGTACAATCGCTAATACATCTTCCAGTGTGACGGGTTCAAAATATAAACGGTCAGAAGTATCGTAGTCAGTTGATACCGTTTCAGGGTTACAGTTAACCATGATAGTTTCATAACCATCTTCACGTAATGCTAGTGATGCATGTACACAACAGTAGTCAAATTCAATACCTTGACCGATACGGTTAGGGCCACCACCAAGAATCATAATTTTCTCTTTGGTGGTTGGATTTGCTTCACATTCGTCATCGTATGATGAGTACATGTAAGCGGTATCTGATGAAAATTCAGCGGCACAAGTATCAACACGCTTGTACACGGGATGAATATTAAATTGGTCACGCAGCTTACGAATTTCAGCTTCAGCAACGCCTAATATTTTCGCTAAACGCGCATCTGCAAAACCTTTCCGTTTTAGACTGCGCAGTGCTTGTTCATTTAAACCAGCAAAACCCGCCGCTTTAACACGCGCTTCGTCTTTTACGATATCTTCAATTTGAACCAAGAACCAACGGTCGATATTGGTTAGATTAAAGATACCATCAACAGACATCCCCGCACGGAAAGCATCCGCGATATACCAAATACGCTCAGCACCCGCGGCTTTTAATTCATAACGAATTTTACTCATTGCATTCGGTTCATCAAGATCAACCATCTCGTCAAAACCTGTTGCACCAACCTCTAGACCGCGTAATGCTTTATGCAATGACTCTTGTTGATTACGACCAATCGCCATTACTTCACCGACAGACTTCATCTGGGTGGTAAGACGGTCATTAGCACCCACAAACTTTTCAAAGTTAAAACGCGGGATCTTAGTTACAACATAATCAATGGTCGGTTCAAATGACGCAGGCGTTGCACCACCTGTAATATCATTCATCAGTTCATCAAGGGTAAAACCAATCGCCAGTTTTGCCGCAATTTTAGCAATCGGGAAACCCGTCGCTTTAGAGGCTAATGCTGATGAACGTGATACACGAGGATTCATCTCAATGATAACCATACGGCCATCTTGAGGATTAATACCAAACTGAACGTTTGAACCGCCCGTTTCAACACCAATTTCACGTAACACCGCTAGCGATGCATTACGCATTAATTGGTATTCTTTATCCGTTAGTGTTTGAGCCGGAGCAACGGTGATTGAGTCACCCGTATGAATACCCATCGGGTCAAAGTTTTCAATCGCACACACGATGATGCAGTTATCGTTTTTATCACGAACCACTTCCATCTCGTATTCTTTCCAGCCAATCAGTGATTCATCAATCAACAACTCACTTGTTGGTGATAAATCTAAGCCGCGTGAACAGATGTCTTCAAATTCTTCTTTATTGTATGCAATGCCGCCACCAGTACCGCCCATCGTAAATGACGGACGAATAATACAAGGGAAGCCCACCATATCGAGCACTTTATAGGCTTCTTCCATGGTAGTTGCAGTATCAGCACGAGGACACTCAAGACCGATAGACTTCATTGCTTTATCAAAACGTGAACGATTTTCAGCTTTATCAATTGCATCAGCTGTCGCACCAATCATTTCGACATTAAATTCTTTTAATACGCCATACTTTTCAAGATCTAAGGCACAGTTAAGTGCAGTTTGGCCACCCATCGTTGGCAACACTGCATCTGGACGTTCTTTTTCGATGATCTTGCGTACTACTTCCCAGTGAATAGGCTCTATATATGTAGCATCCGCCATATCAGGGTCGGTCATGATCGTTGCAGGATTTGAGTTAACCAGAATAACGCGGTAACCCTCTTCACGCAGCGCTTTACATGCTTGTGCACCAGAGTAGTCGAATTCACACGCTTGACCGATAACAATCGGACCAGCACCTAAGATTAATACACTTTTAATGTCAGTACGTTTTGGCATTTTTTACTACTCCCGGCTTAGGCGTTGCATGTTTCATTAATAGAAAGCTTTATTAATTCGATAAAATGATCAAACAGTGGTGCTGCATCATGGGGACCAGGGCTAGCTTCTGGGTGGCCTTGGAAACTAAATGCAGGCTTGTCGGTACGATGGATACCTTGTAGAGAGCCATCAAACAGGGATTTATGTGTTGCACGTAGATTTTCAGGTAATGTTGCTTCATCAGCGGCAAAACCATGGTTCTGGCTAGTGATCATCACCACATCACGTTCAAGATCTTTTACTGGATGGTTAGCACCATGATGACCAAATTTCATCTTCACTGTTTTAGCACCACTCGCCAAGGCTAAAATCTGGTGTCCAAGACAGATACCAAAAATCGGTATATTTTTATCTAGGAAAACTTTGGTTGCTTCAATCGCATAAGTACATGGCGCTGGGTCACCGGGGCCATTTGATAAGAAAATACCATCTGGATTTAATGCCAACACTTCTTCTGCTGTTGTTTGCGCAGGAACAACCGTTAGACGGCAGCCACGATCAACCAACATCCGTAGAATATTTCTTTTCGCACCAAAGTCATAAGCGACAACATGGTACGGTAGTTCACTGTCATCTTTCGCCGCAGGCAAGCCACCGGTTAATGTCCATGAACCTTGTTTCCAACGGTAAGTTTCGTTTGTGGTCACTTCTTTCGCTAAATCCATTCCTTTAAGACCAGGAAATGCTTGAGCTTGAGTAAGTGCCGCAGCTTCATCTAAATGATTACCCGCAACGATACATCCGTTTTGAGCACCTTTTTCACGTAAAATTCGCGTTAGTTTACGCGTATCAATATCAGCGATACCGACAATATTTTGCGATTTAAGATAATCAGAAAGGGATTGTTCATTGCGGAAATTAGAAGCGATAAGAGGAAGATCACGAATTACCAAACCTTGAGCATGAATTGCCGTTGATTCTTCGTCTTCAGTATTAGTGCCAGTGTTGCCAATATGGGGATAGGTAAGAGTTACGATCTGTTGTGAGTAAGAGGGGTCAGTGATAATTTCCTGATACCCCGTCATCGAGGTATTAAAAACAACTTCACCAACAGCCGAACCATCTGCCCCAATGGACACGCCGCGGAACACTGTCCCATCTTCAAGGACTAACAGCGCAGATTTGCTCAAGACAACCTCCAAAAAATAAAAATGCAATTAAAACAGATAAACTTGCAACTACCCATTCCATTTAATATCAAAAAACCTCAACTACTGATTTTTGACAAATTGCGCAAATTCTATGGATCAGTTAGCAATCTGTCAACATTTAACCGTAATTAAATTTAAAAAATCACATCAAAACACCATATTTCAATTCAAACGCTGTAAATGATAACTTTAATTACATATTTAAGACTATTTGATAGCGCTAGTAAAAATGTAATCGATTGCCAAGGTTGCAATATCGTTAACTGAAATTAAAATCGAACGCAAACGATAAAATAGACAGAGTTATGGCAAACAAATGGCAATCTAACAACAAAAACCACACGTAAGACAAATAAAAACAATAAAACTTTGTCTTTTTTACCGCTTTCATTATGGTTAACATTACAGGCGATAATCTTACCGATCGCTCACTCATTTATGCATAAAAAACCACTAATGGCGCATAAAAATAATCACTTTATTATTTATTCAGGCATAAAAAAACCTGCCATTAGGCAGGTTATCGACAGTTATAATAGCATTTGATTTTTATAATCGATCCAGATCTAGTACATCTGTCATAGTATAAAAACCCGCTGATTTTTGGTTTAACCATGCTGCTGCACGTACTGCACCATTGGCAAATGTCATTCTGTCAGTCGCTTTATGGGTGATTTCAACTCGCTCACCAATATCAGCAAACATTGCCGTATGTTCGCCCACAATATCACCCGCTCGAATAGTTGCAAAACCAATCTCATCACGACTGCGTTCACCTGTAATGCCTTCACGTGAATACACGGCAACATCACTGAGCTTATTCCCCATCGCTCCTGCAATCGCTTCACCCATACCAATTGCCGTACCAGATGGCGCATCAACTTTGTGACGGTGATGTGCTTCGATGATCTCTACATCACAGTAGTCACCCATCACTTTGGCGGCTTTCTCAAGTAATTTAAACACCAGATTAACACCAACACTGTAATTAGGTGCCATAACGACAGCAATCTGCTCCGCGGCAACATCAATCACTTGACGTTGCTGTTCATTAAAACCAGTCGTTCCAATAACCATTTTTTTATGATGTAGCAGGCATAATTCAAGATTCGCTAGCGTTACTATAGGCGCAGTAAAATCAATTAATACATCAAAGTCATCAATTGCTTGGCTAAGATCATCAATAATCACCACATTCGCTAAACCGATACCAGCTAACTCGCCCGCATCAGCACCGACTAAACTTGAACCTACACGTTCAGTCGCAACGGTTAATGTCGTCGCATTTGATAATACTGTCGCTTTAATTAACTGACGCCCCATTCGTCCGGCTGCACCGGCTATCGCAATTCTGACCATTAGTGTGTATCTCCTACACTATTCATAATAATATGTTCCACTGTAGCTTGTTGACTATCATAAAAAAAGCCCCAGTCTTCACTGAGGCTCATTGATCATGAACAAACACCGTATTAGATATTTCTCACTTGTAATTCTCGTGGCACTTCAAAAAACATATTTTCTTCACGACCGGATAATTCTTCAACATCAGTGGCATTTGTGAGCTGCTTAATTCGCGTAATAATTTGATTCACTAGCTCTTCTGGCGCTGATGCCCCCGCAGTAATACCCACAGTTGCTTTATCTTCAAACCATAACGGATCAATATCTTCTGCACTATCGGTTAAATAACTAGATGTCCCTAATTTAACCGCAAGCTCACTCAATCGATTTGAATTTGATGAATTTTTAGAACCAACAACAATCATTACATCAACCATTGCGGCCATTTCACGTACCGCATCTTGACGATTTTGCGTTGCATAACAAATATCATCTTTACGTGGTCCTTGAATATCAGGAAACACATGGCGTAAACGATCAATAACATCTGCGGTTTCATCAACCGATAACGTGGTTTGACTAACAAAATGTAAGTTTGACGGATCTTTTACGACGAGCATATCGACATCTTCTGGTTTTTCAACCAAATACATACCGCCATCATGGTTAGCATATTGTCCCATCGTGCCTTCCACTTCAGGATGACCCGCATGACCAATTAATACCACTTCCATTGCTTTGCGACTTGCACGTGCCACTTCCATATGAACTTTAGTCACTAATGGGCAGGTGGCATCAAATACCGTTAATTGACGCGCTTTGGCTTCATTTCTAACCGCTTGTGATACTCCATGAGCTGAAAATATAACAATATTATCGTCAGGGACTTCACTTAAGTGCTCAACAAAAACAGCACCGCGCTGCTTAAGCCCTTCAACCACAAAACGGTTATGAACCACTTCATGACGTACATAAATAGGTGGCTGATACATTTCTAATGCACGCTCAACAATGCTAATTGCACGATCAACACCAGCACAAAAACCACGAGGGTTTGCGAGTAAGATTTTCATCAATAATGGCTCTTAACGTTCAATGGAGACAACTTCGACCTCAAAGGTGACAGTCTTGCCTGCTAATGGATGATTAAAATCAACAGTGACAGAATCACCCATTACTTGTGTGATTATTCCAGGAATATCATGTCCATCAGGGCCAGTAAACGCGATAATACGCCCCACTTCTGCGGGCGTATCGGCACTAAACTTACTCAGTTCGACATAATGAATATTATTCGGGTTTGAAGGACCAAAGGCATCTTCAGGCGCTAAATCAAATTGTTTCTTTTGTCCCGCCGCTAACCCTAATAAACATTTTTCAAAGTTCTCAGTTAGACTACCATCACCGATACGAAAAATAACGGGTTTAGCATTAGCGAACGTCGATTCAGCCACCGTCCCATCAGCTAATTTGATTGAGAAGTGCATCAACACTTCACTATTATCCTTGATCACTGACATATATTATTCCCTACTCTTAGTTACGACTATTTAACAACAAAGTGTCGCGGGTATCAACGTATGGACACTAGGGTTTTATAGACACCAACGAATTATAATCCACCCTCAAACATCAACTTACCTTTTTTCGGCTACTAAATAGATATAATAATACGCCACAAAAAATAGCGACATCGGCTAAATTAAAAATAGCAAAATGATGATTTTCATAATGAAAATCTAAAAAATCAACGACAAACCCATACTGGACTCGATCAAAAAGATTGCCTAGCGCACCACCAATAATAAACGCACAACCAATATTATGTGCGGTTTGGATGATTGAAGCCTGTCGCATTTTATAACTTAAAAAACCACAAGCAATGACTGCAATCAGGGCGAACAACCCTTGTTGCCATCCGCCTTCAGTACTCAGAAAACTAAAAGCCGCACCGGTATTATGAACATAATAAAAGTTCATAAATGGCAACACCCTAATTGGGGCTGATCCATTGGCTATCATTGTTCCCATAATGAGGATTTTACTGAGATAATCGATCATAAAAATAATCATCGCTAGCCACAACCAGCGTAGACCTGACCGTTGTTCAAATTTCACTTTAAGCCTTCCTTTAGCAGCTATAAATAACGACTCAGTATAACTTACATCGTTATAATGTTAGTTCTGTCGTCATCAAACATAACGTGCACCCAATAATAATCAAAAAAAAACGCCACCTGTAAATACAAGCAGCGTTTCATTCTAATAACGAATTAAAACTTAGTGATCTTTAACGGTTTGATCCGCTTTAAAGCCATCAAGAATTAACAATACAGCACCTAAACAAATGGCTGAATCGGCAATGTTGAATGCAGGCCAATGATAACTACCGTAATAGAAATCAAGAAAATCGACCACAAAACCATGGTAAAGACGATCAAATAAATTACCTAATGCGCCACCAATAATCAGTGCATACGCTATATTGGCCATTTTATTGGTCACAGGTGTACGACGCATCCACATTGTCAATAAGCCACAAACACCAAACGCAATCGCAGCAAACAACCATCGTTGCCAGCCACCCGCACTACTTAAAAAACTAAATGCAGCACCCGTATTGTGCACATACAGTAAATTAAAGAAGGGCGTGATCTCAATCCGGTTTGGCCAACCATAGCCCATCGAGTCCATCACCAATAGCTTAGTGCCATTGTCGATAATAAATACCACAATCGCTAACCATAACCAACGAATGCCTGATTGCTTAAGCGTCAACGCTTGTTGAGGTGCTGAATTAGTCATTAGGCAAATTTACGCTCTTCACCAGCGCCATCGATATTAGTTACACAACGGCCACACACTTCTTCGTGTCCAGCAATAGTGCCTACATCAGCAACATGGTGCCAACAACGCTCACATTTCACCGCTTCAGAAGCTTTCACTGTCACAAATAATCCTTCGATATCTGTGTCTTGTGCGCCTTCAGGCTTGCTATCAGCAACCACAACCTGTGCTTTTGATGTTAGCAATACAAAACGTAATTCGTCTTCTAGCTTATTCAATTTAGCCGCAAGTTCTGCATTCGCAGCGAGTGTGATCTCAGCTTGTAATGAACCACCAATCACTTTTTCGCTACGTGCTGTTTCAAGTAACTTGTTCACAGCACCACGAACTTGTTGGATTTCAGTCCAGAAGTCGTTGTTTAGTTCTTCATCTTCAGCAAGACCAAATAAACCTTCGAACCACTCACCCGTAAACACGAATTGATCACGTTTACCTGGCATTTCATTCCAGATTTCATCTGCTGTGAATGACATGATAGGTGCCATCCAACGAACAAGTGCTTCTACAATGTAGAAAAGCGCCGTTTGACAGCTACGTTGTGCATGACCACCACGTTTTGCTGTGTACTGACGGTCTTTAATAACGTCTAAGTAGAAAGAACCCATTTCAACTGAACAGAACTGCATTAAACGCTGAGTTACTGTGTGTAGGTTGTAGTCTTCGTATGCTTGAACGATCTCTTCTTGAGCCGCCATTGCACGACCAACAGCCCAACGATCTAACGCCACCATTTCTTCAACAGGCACACAATCCGTTTCAGGATTAAAGCCATTTAAGTTCGCTAAGAAGAAACGTGCAGTGTTACGAATACGACGGTAAGCATCAGCTGAACGCTTAAGAATTTCGTCAGAAACCGCAACTTCACCCGTGTAATCAGTTGATGCAACCCATAGACGAAGAATATCAGCACCAAGCTTGTTAGTGACATCTTTCGGTGCAACAACGTTACCCACTGATTTCGACATTTTACGGCCTTGACCGTCAACCACGAAGCCGTGTGTTAACACTTGCTTATACGGGGCTTTGTCTTTCATCGCTACCGATGTAATCAATGATGACTGGAACCAACCACGGTGTTGATCTGAACCTTCTAAGTAAAGATCAGCTGAGTGACCATTAAACTCAGGGCGACTATCAACCACAGAGAAATGTGTAACACCTGAATCAAACCATACATCAAGGGTATCTAATACTTTTTCGTAAATAACGGCATCTTCTGCGCTCATTACGTCAGTCAGTTCTAGATCCCACCAAGCTTGAATACCCTTTTGCTCAACAAGCTGAGCTACTTTTTCAATTAGCTCAGAGGTTTGCGGGTGAAGCTCTTGAGTTTCTTTATGGATAAATAAGGCAATTGGCACACCCCAAGTACGCTGACGAGAGATACACCATTCAGGGCGACCTTCGATCATACCTTCAATGCGGCTTTGGCCCCATTCTGGCATCCATTGTACGTTCTTGATTTCTGCTAGTGCTTTTGCGCGCAGGCCAGCTTTATCCATTGAGATAAACCATTGTGGCGTTGCACGGAAGATGATTGGTGTCTTATGACGCCAGCAGTGTGGGTAGCTGTGGGTAATTTTAGAGAAATGTAATAATGCACCGTGTTCACGTAATACATCCACAACCACTTCGTTCGCTTTAAATACATGTTGACCCGCAAAGATCTCAGTATCAGGTAAGTAAACACCATTGCTACCTACTGGGTTAGCAATTTCAAGGTTGTATTTTTGACCAACCACAAAGTCTTCTTGACCGTGGCCAGGTGCAGTATGCACACAACCCGTACCTGATTCAGTGGTAACGTGATCAGCAAGTACTACTGGTACATCAAAGCTGTAGAATGGGTGATTAAAGCGCATTAGCTCTAATTCTTCACCTTTACAGAAACCAAGAATTTCTGACTCTTCAAAGCCAACACGCGCCATTACTTCTTTTACAAGCTCTGCGGCAACGATTAAACGTTGTGGTTGAGTATGTACGTCAGTAACAGGTGTTTGTACCAATGCGTATTCAAGATCAGCACTAACAGCTACACCGCGGTTAGCAGGCATTGTCCATGGTGTCGTTGTCCAAATAACAATCGACACATCGCCTTCACCTTGGTCAGCAACACAACCAAACTTCGCTAATACTGCGGCTTCGTCTACTGCTTTAAATTTAACATCGATAGATAACGATACTTTATCTTGATATTCAACTTCAGCTTCAGCCAATGCAGAACCACAATCAGTACACCAGTGAACAGGTTTAAAACCTTTAAGTAGGTGATCTTTATCTGCGATTTTACCTAGTGCACGAATGATATTCGCTTCAGTACCAAAATCCATTGTACGGTATGGCTTGTTCCACTCACCTAGTACACCTAGACGCATGAAACTTTCTTTTTGACCTTCAACTTGGCCAGCAGCGTAAGCACGACATTTTTCGCGGAATTCAGCCGCCGTTAATTTTTGACCCGGCTTACCAAATTTCTTTTCTACCATTAATTCAATCGGTAGACCGTGACAATCCCAACCTGGGATATACGGTGAATCAAAGCCAGAAAGCGTCTTTGATTTAATAATAATATCTTTAAGAATCTTGTTTAACGCGTGACCGATGTGAATATCACCGTTAGCGTAAGGAGGGCCATCGTGTAATACGAAAGATTTTTTACCTTTCTTAGCTTTACGAATTTCACCGTAAAGATCTTCATCATACCAATGCTTAAGCATTGCAGGCTCGCGTTGAGCTAGATTGCCTCGCATCGGAAACCCTGTTTCCGGTAGGTTCAGGGTATCTTTATAGTCACTCATGGATTCTAGATTCCGTTACTTGGGCGAAGTTGGACATTATTACGCTCAGACAGCCACACCCGTGCTGCTTGAGCATCTCGTTCGATTTGTAATTTCAGCGCATCGAATGATTCAAATTTTTTTTCGTCGCGCAACTTATGACGCAGCACGACTTCAAGCTGGCGACCATAAAGATCCGCTTGATAATCAAATAGGTGTACTTCAAGTTGTTGTCGTACACCTTGTACCGTTGGTCGGTGGCCAACATTTGCCACACCAGCAATAGGCGCAGCGGTAATACCCAATACTTCGACGGCATAGACGCCTGCGACAGGTGCTATACGACGCTTTAGCGGAATATTAGCTGTTGGAAAGCCGATGGTACGGCCTAATTTTCTTCCGTGTGAGACTCGGCCACGAATACTGTATGGTCGACCAAGCATTTGTTCTACTTGATCTAATTCATTATTCGCTAAAGCATGACGAATTGCTGTACTGCTTACTCGCTGCTCAGAAACACAGAAACTTGTCGTACTGATTACTTCAAATCCATATTTCTTACCAGCGGCCACCAGCATTGCAAAATCACCACGTCGTTCTTGACCAAAACGAAAGTCATCACCAATAACCAGAAATTTAACACCCAATTGCTTTACCAACAAGCATTCGACGAAATATTCAGCAGTCATGGCAGCAAAATGATGATTAAAATTAACACACAATAATCGATCAATGCCGACTTTTTTCAATTCTACATATTTCTCGCGAAAACGGGTCAATCTTGCGGGCGCTTTATTACCCGCAAAAAGCTCTTGTGGCTGCGGTTCAAACGTCATTACCGTTGCTGCTAATCCCATTGAATGCGCTTTAGCAATCACTTGTTTAAGCAACGTTTGATGACCAAGATGCACACCGTCAAAATTGCCAATTGTCAGCACGCAACCATGATGGCGAGACTGGATATTGGGTATACCTCGAATTAATTCCATAGGTAATTTAACTATGTCAGTACTCATAAGGCTATGCGCTCATCCTACAATCAGGTTACTTGTTCATATGATGACCAATAACAGCCAAAAAATTAATAACTGCGGTAACTCATCCACCACCATTACGGTTAAAAATATCTTTTTAGCGTAAAGCTGGTGAATTATATACTACTCAGCGGTTTCAATCAGCTCTCTGCTCGAAGATGGTGCGGACGAACACCCAAAATAATGGCGCATAACAAATAAATACCACTTCCGCCTAAAATCAAGCCAAATAGCCATAGAATACGTTCAAGCAAGTGGAATGCTAACCATTGATCCGTTGTAGGACTAAACCACAATAAACCACTCACCATCACCACACCAGCAATGGCTAATCGCAACACAAACAACAATGTCTGACGACTAACACAGTAAATATTTTCTTTATGTAAACCTCGGTATAATAACCCTGCATTTAGCAATGCTGATAATACACTTGCAATCGATAAACCGACATAACCATAAAATGGTGCAAAGATACCGTTAAATACCATATTGCTAACCATGGCAATAATACCAATTTTTACTGGCGTTTTGGTATCTTGACGGGCGTAATAACCCGGCGCAAAAATTTTAATCAACATGTAGTTAAGTAGGCCAGCAGACACAACCCACAATGACATCGCAGTTTGATTAACGTCATACAGGTCAAACTCACCACGCATGAACATCACCATTAACATCGGTTTGGCTAAGGTGATCATGCCGAGCATCGCAGGGATACCCAAGATCAACACCATTCGCACACCCCAATCCATGGTATCTGCGAATTGTTGGGGTGATTTATCAACATGTTTACGCGACAAAGCAGGCAGGATCACCGTCGCAATCGCAATACCAAACAGACCAAGAGGAAACTCTAATAAACGATCAGAATAATATAACCAACTGATTGAACCTGTCATTAGGAAACTCGCAATCAACGTATCAAGCAATAAGTTAATTTGAGTCACTGAAACACCAAACAGAGCCGGTAGCATCAGTTTCCGTATTTTCGTCACCCCAGGGTCATTCCAGCCCCACTGTGGACGAACTAGATACCCTTCTCGATATAAAAATGGCAATTGAAAACAAAACTGCACTAAACCACCGATAAATACCCCAAGCGCTAAACCAATTTCAGGTTTAGCCAAGTGAGGAGCAATAAACACCGCACACCCGATAATGGCGATATTAAGAAACACCGGTGTAAACGATGAAATGGCAAACTTACCGAGCGTATTTAAAATTGCGCCAGATAACGCCACAAAGGTGACAAACCACAAATAAGGAAAAGTGATTTTAAGTAACAAACTGGCTAATTCGAATTTTTCAGCGCCAGGCGAAATGTTATGCATCCAATCCCAAAACCAACCAAAACCAAATAATGCCGTTACGACACCAGAGCCTAATACACCCAACAATGTCACGATGGTGACAATACCGCCTAACGTACCTGCGGCACGCGCAATCAATAATCGAGTTCGATCAACATCACCCGCAGCATGGTATTCAGTTAAAACTGGCACAAAGGCTTGTGAAAAAGCCCCTTCGGCAAAAAGGCGACGTAAAAAGTTGGGAATTTTGTTGGCAAAGAAAAAAACATCGGCCGCAGCCCCTGCTCCCATTAGGTTAGCAACTACCACATCGCGCACTAAACCTAGCACGCGAGACACTAAAGTCATGGCACTAACTACCATTCCAGAGCGTAAAAGACGCTTACTCACAAAAAAACCTCATAAAAGATGTTCAGAAAGGTGACTTCTGAATCGAAATACTGGTAAAATCTGTCGCCATATTAACCGTGTTAATCCGCAAGTGCCAACTAGATTGGTATGGCGGTTATTTGCACGAATCATTTGACAATGATTAAGATTAAGGGCATAGTCCTCGGCCTTAAATTGTCACCATACCAAGATTTGGGAGTTACACCCTTGGCAAATATCAAATCTGCTAAGAAACGTGCACTAACTTCAGAAAAACGTCGTCAGCATAACGCTAGCCGTCGTTCTATGATGCGCACTTTCTTCAAGAAAGTAATTATCGCTATTGAAGCTGGTAATAAAGAAGCTGCAACACTAGCTTACGCTGAAATGCAACCTGTTCTAGATCGCATGGCTACTAAAGGCCTGATCCATAAGAACAAAGCTGCACGTCATAAAGCTCGTCTAACAGCGAAAATCAAAGCTCTTTAATTTTAATTAATGAGTCTAGATTAAAAAAAACCGACCTTAGGGTCGGTTTTTTTATGTCTATTCATTGCCCATTGCCTATAAAACTAGCATTTCAATATTGAATATTACTAATTTTATAACTGACTTTATTTTACATCTTCGAGCATAAAATGAAAAAAACGCTGTTACGCGGCTTGTTCAATGTCCTGCCGCTAGTATTAAGTATTTGGTTATTCTGGTCACTTTTTGAGTCATTAGATGAAGTCGGCAATTTTTTATTTGGTTTAGTTCACATTACCGAACTCTTTAAAGGTGCTGGTTTTTTACTCATTCTGATCTTATTGTTTGTGGCTGGGCTACTTTTTTCTGTTAGTCCTATCGCATGGCTCTATGATTTTGTTATTCGTCAGTTGATGCGATTTCCGTTTTTTAAGACGGTTTATAGCAGTATTAATGATATTGCCTCACTAATGAGTAGTGACAATAAAAATAAAAGTCAGCAAACCGTGCTAGTGCATCAAGCTAATAATACTTACGTCGTTGGCTTTATTATGGCTAACGAGACTCCTGAGCCACTATCAAACGCATTACCAGACGGAGATTGGGTTCCGGTGCTATTTCCACTTAGCTATCAAATAGCAGGCATTACAACGCTAGTAAAACGGGAAGACTTAACCATCGTTGATTGGTCATTTGAAGATGCAATGCGTTATAACTTAACCGCAGGCATTTCAGTATCAGCAAAAGATAAAGAAGAGAAAGAGAAAGAGAAAGAGAAAGAGAAGTAAGCAACAGACCACGCGACAAACGAACACAAACAATTGAATTGTAATATATAGAAACAACGATTAACGCCTTATTATTCTTTCTCGCTAAAAATATATAAGGCGTTGATAAGTGATAAATATTAAAACAACGTACTAAAATCTGCGGCACAAATACGTTTTACGGCTGGATGCATGATCATTCGCTCAGCAAAAATAACAAAATATTCATCACAAATATCCGTCACTCGCTTTACTTCATAAAGGCGACTATTGCTAGTCAATTCATCGGCATAAATAGACGGCGCGATAAACATCGATTTATGATAACAAGCAAACGCCTTCATCAAAGCCGCATCATCAAATTCACCCAATATATTTGGCGTAATACCCTGTTGATCAAACCATTGATGCAATTTGCGTCCCATTGCAGAACGTCGACTTGGCACCAATAGCTTATAATCTTCAATACAAGCAGGAAAATCAGCATCAGATAAATCATCAGTGCAAAAGAAACTCATTGCAGATTCACCCAGCTTTTTACTGTATATACCAGGATTTTGAGTCGAACTAACTGAACAATCAGATAAGATCATATCCAATTTATGTTGTGATAGTTGCTCTAACAACATTTCGTGGGTCGATTCAAAACAGCTTAATTGGATCCGTTGATCGCTAGGAATTCCCTCTAACAATACTTGGCTCACTAACCGTTTTGACAACGCATCAGCAACCCCAACTTCAAATAATTGGTTATCACGCTGAGTATAATTAATACGATCGAGCATTTGATAGCTTAAATCAAACATCTTATCCGCATATTTAAACACTAATTGACCAAGCTCTGTTGGTTCAATATTACGGCCAACACGTTTAGTTAACTTACCTTTAAGACGATCTTCTAATGATCGAATTTGGCCTGTCACCGTTTGTGGCGTCAGAAATAATGCATCAGCCGCTTTTGTTACTGAGCCTTGCTTGCAGACCATCCAAAAATAATAAAGATGGTTATAATTTAAGTGAGACATTTACCGCTATTTTAAATAAAAAAACCCAGCGACAAAGCTTACGCTGTGCCTCTGGGCTGTTCAATGCTTAGCTACATAATTTACAATAAAATCAAACCGAGATCGTATTTAAACCATACTTAACGTTGCTGTCGTTCTAAATTACGTACTCGCTCGCCACCTCGTTGCTCTAAAGCTCGTTGACGAAATGTGCTTTCTTGTACTGTCGTCGTATCTACAGTTGCGGCTTTAGCATCATTAATGCCTTGCAAATATGCTTGGCATACTTCAGAACGCTCGCCATTAACGCACTGCGGATAATTAGCAGCAACACTCGGTAGTGAAAATAAACACGTAAGAATAACTAGCAACGTTTTCATATTACACCTCTGATTTAGGTAATGTTTTACTTAACATGATGTAACCGACAATCGCCGCGACGGTAGAACCCAATAAGATTCCAAGTCGAGAGTAAGTCGCAAAGCTTTCATCAGCACCAACAAACGCCAGTGATGAGATGAAAATCGACATTGTAAAACCGATACCACATAACACGGATACGGCAAAAATATGTTTAAAGTTAATCCCATCAGGTAGTTTTGCAACGCCTGTTTTAACGGCAAGAAAACATGCAGTAAAGATGCCAACAGGCTTACCAATAAATAATCCCGCCGCAATACCAACAGGTAACATCGATGATAAACTGGCTAGTGACACACCTGTTAATGAAATACCCGCATTAGCAAATGCAAATAATGGCAAGATTAAGAAGGCGACATAAGGATGTAATGCGTGTTCAATCGTTTTAAGGGGCGAATGAGTATCTGCACGGCCCTCTTTACCGGCTAATGGCACGGCAAAACCTAACACCACACCCGCTAATGTGGCGTGAACACCTGATTGCAGTACGCTGAACCACAAAATAGCACCAACAATTAAGTATAATGGAATACTAGTGATGTTCTTCAGATTCATAACGACCAATGTCGCTGTCGAGATAAATGCCACGGCTAACGCGAGTGTTGATAAATCTGAGCTATAAAATAAAGCGATGATCACAATTACGCCTAAGTCATCAATAATAGCCAACGCTAATAAGAAAACTTTTAAGCTTACTGGTACACGGTTACCCAATAGCGCCATAACACCTAACGCAAAAGCAATATCTGTTGCCGCAGGAATCGCCCAGCCTTTCACCGCCATCGGATCGCCGTAATTAAATGCGGTATAAATTAATGCAGGAGCAATCATGCCGCCAACGGCCGCAATCGCAGGGAAAATAGCTTTTTCTTTGGTATTAAGCGCGCCTTCAATAAGTTCACGCTTAACCTCTAATCCAATTAAGAAAAAGAAAATAGCCATCAGACCATCATTGATCCAATGTGATACTGATAATCCTGCAATATAGCTATGTAACGTATTGGTGTATAACGATGCCAATGGCGAGTTAGCAATAACCATTGCTATTAATGCCGCGATTATAAGAATAATACCGCCAGCAGATTCTAATTTTAGAAATTTACGAATAGCATCGGTCATCAACCGTTACTCCTTTAACTATATTATTCACGCGATCCAAGCACCCCTAACTTATAGGTTAGCTAAATACTTGGTCATCTCAATTAAATTTAGTGTAAACGTCAGACTAACAAACTGAAAAATCGTTTGTATGGATAGAAATACTCGGAAAAACCGAAGAGTTATAGAAATAGCACTACTATATCCGCACTGTTAATTTATCTGAATACATTAAATTTATACTAAAAACAAAATAAAACGTAAAATTTTACTTTTAATACGCATATTTTTATAATTTTTATCGCTAAAAACAAAATCTATTAAAAACCAATTAGAAACAATCTACTAGGGCATATTAATGCAACCTGACATTGTGTAATTTAATCGGTTGCCTTCTCATTTCCCTGACAAACCCCAAACAAATATTCATTTATGACACTCAGTGTAATATTTCTGAAATATAACCAAACTACTATTCACGCAGATTTCAACAAAATGACACCAAAACGACATATTCCTGTCATGGAGAAATGATTATGACAACCCAAGCCACTACTGCTGCATCTAAGTTCAGCTCTATGCGTTGGGTCCGCTGGGCCAACCTAGCGTTCATGCTATATTTGTTACTCGTTGCTGTATCGATGGTCAGCGGCGGCTTTAAATGGTCTGTAGGCGAGCAAGCAAAAACACTCTTTGAATTTGCCTCTCACCCCGTAGCCGGCTTAATGATTGGTTTAATTGCGACCGCGCTTATTCAATCATCAAGTACGGTAACCTCAATTATCGTTGGTCTGGTTGCAGGTGGTTTACCTGTAGAAACAGCAATTCCAATGGTGATGGGTGCCAATATTGGTACTACATTAACAAATACATTAGTTAGTTTAGGTCACGCACGTTGTAAAGAAGAATTCCGCCGCGCATTTGCAAGTGCGACGGTACACGATTTCTTTAACTTATTAGCGGTTGCCATTTTCCTTCCATTGGAAATGATGTTTGGCATTCTTGATAAGTTATCAGGTTGGTTAGTTTCACCGTTTTTAAAAGCCGGTGACATGAGCATGAACGGCATGGATTTCATGAAGCCGTTAACGCAACCCGCTGTTGATTTAGTAAAAGGTCCACTAGAAGTATTTGGTCATAACGGTGGTTTTGGTCTAATCGTTCTAGGTATTGCGTTAATTTTTGTCTCTATCACGCTAATGGGTCGCCTAATGCGAGGCCTAATGGTAGGTCGTGCACGTGATATTCTAAAGAGCGCAATCGGTCGTGGTCCACTACATGGTATTGCTTCAGGTACAGCGGTAACGGTTCTAGTACAGTCATCATCAACAACAACAAGTTTGATGGTACCGCTAGTGGGTACAGGTGTATTAACAGTCCGTGAAGTTTACCCGTTTACCCTTGGTGCAAACATCGGTACGTGTATCACCGCACTACTAGCAGCCACCGCAGTATCAGGTGATCATTCAGTGTTTGCACTACAGATTGCACTGGTACACTTATGCTTTAACGTGTTAGCGACAGTATTGATTTACGGCGTACCGTTCTTACGTGAAATTCCACTTAAGTGCGCGTTCTTCCTTAGCGATTTAGCAACGAAGAACAAAGCGGCTGTTGCGGGTTACCTTGGCCTAGTATTCATTGCTATTCCAGGTTCAATCCTAGCGTTTACGGTTTAATCGTAACGCACAAAATATAAAGCACCGTTAACTAAAAAGCCCCACACAAGCAATTGTGTGGGGCTTTTTGTTGTTCTAATAATTAAACCTTAATCAGATCAAACTATTACACTTTTAATTTAAAACTAGACTGAAAATGGGTATTGAATTGGCGCATGATGCTCATAACCAACCACTTCAAAATCATCTAACGTTACCCATGTTTCTAAATCTTCTAATGAAGTGATCTTAGGGTTAATAATCAATTGAGGTGATGCAAACGGTGTTCGAGTTAATTGCTCATCACGCATTAATGGCAATTGATCTTCGTAAATATGGGCATTAATAATTTTATGGTAAGCCTGACCCGGTTTGTTACCCGTAATTTGCGCCATTAACGCTAACAACGTAAACACTTGAACTTGGTTAAAATTAAGCCCTAACGGCACATCGCAAGAACGTTGAGCACTGGTGAGATACAAGGTATCCCCTAACAATGAAAACGTGTGGGTATGCATACATGGACGCAAACAACCCATATCAAACTCACCTGGATTATAAAACGTCAGAATTTCACCACGATCATCAATACCTTTGGTTAAATCATCAACAATCTTTTTTAGTTGATCGATGACGGTACCATCGGCTTTTTGCCAGCGACGACCTTGAACACCATAAACGCGCCCCATATCATCGGCGCCTTTACGGTACGGATTATTCAGCCATGCTTGGTTATCATTGGCATTGGCATTCCACGTATTACAGCCAATAGCACGAAACTGAGCGGCATTGTCATAACCACGCAGGTAACCTAACAATTCCGCAATCGCAGCTTTCCAAAAACTTTTACGGGTAGTAATTAAAGGAAACTGATTATTCGCAACATCATAGGTTAAATCAGCATTAATCACTGTCAGGCAACGTTTGCCAGTTCGTTCATTTTCAATCCACACACCGTCATCAACGATCCGCTGACACAACGCCAAGTACTGTTTCATTTGTCCTACCCGTTAAATTAATGACGCCCAGCAAAAGCTAGGCGTCTAAAGTCGTTACTCTTAATTCTATCAGAAGATAGCCCACTTAAATCTAGTCGATATCAACTCAAGAACATTTTAATACTGATAATAAGTAGCAGTACCGCAAACAACTTTTTCAGCGTCGCAGTAGGTAAACGCGTCACCAATGCTGCCCCATAGCGAGAGGTGATCATTGAGGTGGCAGCAATCCCAACTAATGCGGGTAAATAAACATAGCCCACACTGTATGCGGGTAAATTCGCACTACCCACACCCGCAAAAATAAAGCCAATCATGCCTGAAATAGCAATCAGAAAACCGACTAACGATGCTGAGCCAATAGCACGACGCATCTCAACCCCAAAATAACTCAAATACGGTACCGTTAATGAGCCACCGCCAATACCCGCTAAACTTGATAATAATCCAATCACACCACCACCAACAGCAGATGCCAATGCACTAGGCAATGGTCGAGCATGCGTTACGCGTAGTGATAACATCATTTGTAATGCTAATAACAACACAATTACCGCAAACACTTTGGGTAAATATTGCGCAGGTACTAATTCAGCCACCACACTGCCACTGAGTCCACCAATAATAATCCCGGGAGCTAGCACTTTAACCACGGATAAATCAACATTACCCAATCTAAAATGATTACGAGCAGAAGCCATTGAGGTCATAACAATACTCGCTAGTGACGTTGCTAGCGCAATATGCATTAACATTGATGGCTCAATACCTACTTGGGGTAACAACCACACCAAAGCTGGCACAACTAATAAACCACCACCAATACCCAATAATCCAGCTAATAAACCCACTACCGAGCCTAAAATTAAGCACATCGAAAACAGCCACATTACACTTTCATGCATGATAATTACCCATTATTTCTTTCACAATAAACCGCCATTATTTATTACCAGCACGAATAAAGCCGCCAAGCTGATGTTGTTCGATAAACAATGTTGTTAATTTACGGACGTCATCAGCAACATCGACTTGTAACACTTGAGTGGCCAATGATGTCATATCAGCACCATTAATATGCCGTAAAATATATTTAATTTTAGCGACATTACGCGCATTCATACTTAACGAGCGATACCCCATCCCAACGAGCAACAAAGCACCAACAGGATCACCCGCCAATTCACCACATACGCACACAGGCAGTTGATATTTTTTAGCACTATCAACAATGTGCTTTAACGCATGTAAAACTGCCGGATGCAATGCATCATAAACATTCGCAACCCGCGCATTATTACGATCAACCGCTAATAAATATTGGGTTAAATCATTACTGCCAACAGAGATAAAATCAACTCGTCCAACTAAAGCATGCAATTGATATAACATTGACGGTACTTCAATCATGATCCCAATTCGAGGTTTATGCAGCTGTTGTCCTGCCGCTAATGCCGTTTGAGCCACATCAGTATACGCCCGTTCAATAATGGCTTTAGCATCATCAAGTTCATTGATTCCCGAAATCATCGGTAACAAAATATCTAAATTAGTCAGCCCAATGCTGGCTCGCAGCATCGCACGTACTTGAATCATAAATATTTCAGGGTGATCAAGCGTAAACCGAACCCCACGCCAACCAAGAAACGGGTTATCTTCTTCAATGGATAAATAAGGCAATGGTTTATCTCCACCAATATCTAACGTTCGCATCACTACGGGTTGATCGGGGTAAGTGTGCAAAATTGCGCGATATTGGTTAATTTGTTCTTCTTCAGAGGGAAAGCTGCGTTGGAGCAAAAACGGAACTTCAGTGCGGTATAAACCGACGCCATCAATGCCTTTGTTTAATGCTAAATGTGAATCAGCACTTAATCCGGCATTAATATGTACCATGATTCGCTGCTGATCTTTGGTGACGGCATGTTGCTGTTGATCGCATTCGACGATCTTTTCAAGCTCATCATCTTCACGTAATAAACGGCGATATTCAGCCAACACATGACGATTAGGGTTTACCAATAAATCCCCGCGATAACCATCCACCACCACCAGGTTGTTGTGTACAGTTTGAGGTGTAAAATCGACCCCCATGATGGTAGGAATACCTAATGCGCGCGATAAAATAGCAGCGTGAGAGTTAGCCGCACCTTCTTGAGCAACCACTGCTGCCAATTTACCTGCGGGTACAGTGGCTAACATTGCTGCCGTTAATTCACGGGTCAACAAGACAATTGGTTCGTCCCATTGTTGTTCATTGGGTTTATCATCACATAAAAAATATAACAGCCGTTGCCCTAACTCTCGAATATCACGAGCACGCTCTTTAAGGTAAAGATCTTTCATGTTGGCAAAGCGATTAGAATACGTCTCGACCACTTGTCGCACCGCCCACTCAGCTTGATCACCGCCATCAATGTGAGCTTTAAGATCAGTACGTAGTAACGGATCATTCAGTAAATGGCTAAATAAATCAAAAATAGCGAGGGTTTCTTTTTGTAAGTCGCTATCAAAACGTTTTCGTAATCGCCGAAATTCTTTACCCGCTGAATCTATCGCTATAGTTAATCGTTCTTGCTCTGCATTGATATTCAAACATGATGCGGGCGCAACATGCTCTAATAATGGCTGAGTGTCATCCCACCACGCTTTTGCAATCGCGACCCCAGTTGATGCAGCAGAACCCGTTAAATGAAGTCGATTACCTTTCTCAAACCACATTCCTTGTGCTTTAGCATGCGCTAAAATGCCCGCCAACTGAGCCGCTAGCGTAACTAAAAAAGATTCTTCACTTTCAGTAAATTCACGTTGTTCGCGTTGCTGGACAACGATAACACCAAGGACTTGGCGTTGATGAATAATAGGAGTACCAAAAAAGGATCGAAAAGATTCCTCTCCGATCCCTGGTAAATGTTTAAAGCGGGGATGTATTCGAGCATCAGCTACATTTAATGGCTCAGCTCGTTGACCCACTAATCCCACTAACCCTTGATCAAAGCGCAAACTGATACGTCGCCGAGATTTATTCAACCCCTGTGTCGCCATCAAGGTATAAACCTGACGCTGATGATCAGCAATGTACACCGAACAACAGTCGGTTTTCATTACCTGAGTAGTGTTTGATACCAATTGATCCAATGCATCAATCAATGTGTGAGCGCTGACAACCTTGTCAACAATTTCTCTTAGCTGTGTCAGCATAACGAGCCTTTAATTGTTCCCTGTGAGCCAATAACCTCTATTTGCTAGCTGCGCTTATTTTTAATGCGCTTAAATTTACGTTCTTTCCATTCTTTAAATGGCATAGCAACAGCAGCAAACTCCTTTAATGCTCGACGATATACGTCACGCTTAAAAGAGACAACTTGCCTTACTGGGTACCAATAGCTTACCCAGCGCCAACCATCAAACTCTGGTGTTACACCACGCTGCATATTGACCTTGGACTCATCGCATTCCAAACTCAGCAAAAACCACTTTTGCTTTTGACCGATACAAACAGGTTTTGAATCCCACCGCACAAGACGCTTCGGTAATTTATAACGTAACCAGTGTCGGCTTGACGCAATTATCCTGACATCTTTTTTGGTTAATCCTACTTCTTCATACAATTCACGGTACATAGCTTGTTCAGGGGTTTCACCTTCATCAATGCCACCTTGCGGAAATTGCCAAGAATGTTGTCCATATCGTCGAGCCCAAAATACCTGGCCATGGCCATTGCAGATAACGATCCCTACATTAGGGCGGTATCCATCGCCATCAATCACTGGACGACCTCAAGTATAAATATCTATTAATAGTGATTTTTTCATAGTAGACGTGATCGGTAAACAAACATTCATCAATATCGCAGAGTTTTACCCAATTTAAACACTATTCTGGATAACTTTGCACAATGGCTACTTTACCAACAGTCAAGTGAGACATGTCCCACATTTATTCACTCTTTCTGTGGATAGATTTGTGCAGAAACCTAAAAAAAGCCGATTTCGACAATAAACACATCTTTATAAATCAATAATAATCGTTAGGTAAAAAAATGTTTTCCACATATAAAACATAAGGATAAAATAAAAAATTATCTATAATAAATTAAAATAAATATAACTTTCACATAACTAAAAAACGATCGGTTAAATATCAACCAATAATGCCATTACCCACAATATCGCCACCATAGCGGTGAATAACACCACACCACAATGGTTATTTTTACAGCTAATCACTGTATGAATACTCAGTTATGCTGTAATAAAATATTTTTAAAAAAAAAGCTGTGGATATCTTTTATTTTAAATATAACCATAAATAACACCATTCACTGACCGATTATTAAATCAACATAATGGGCTATATCGTTCAATCTAATAAAAAGATCCTTCATAATCATCATTACGCCGCAATGATCCATAACGATCTTCATCTACGATATCATGCTAATATGCAGCGTACTAAAATATTCGTTATCACTTTCAATTACGACACTTTATGAATATAAAAACACTACCATCAACACCAAAAACAGAAACGGAACTACTCAATCGAGCCCAACAACTGGCTGGAATGACACTGGGAGAATTAGCCGCGATCGCAGGAATCATTCCGCCTCCCGATCTTAAACGTGATAAAGGTTGGGTTGGTCAATTATTAGAATGGCATTTAGGCGCGACGGCGGGCAGTAAACCTGTCCCTGACTTTATTGATCTTGGCATTGAGCTTAAAACAATCCCAATTAGTTATCAGGGCAAACCATTAGAAACCACATTTGTCTGTGTTGCCCCATTAATTGGCGTCCAAGGTTTGCAATGGCGCAGTAGCCATATTAGACAAAAATTAGCACGAGTATTGTGGGTGCCCGTTGAGGGAGAACGTGATATACCGCTTGAGGATCGCCATGTGGGATCGGCGTTATTATGGAGTCCAACGGCAGAAGAAGAAGCACAATTACAGCAAGACTGGGAAGAGTTAATGGATATGATCGTATTAGGACAAGTAGAAAACATTACCGCTCGTCATGGCGAAGTATTGCAATTACGTCCAAAAGCGGCAAACAGTAAAGTCCTCACCGAAGCTTATGGCGCAAATGGTCAACCGATTAAAACCTTGCCACGTGGTTTCTACTTAAAAAAACAATTCACTGCACAATTATTGCAACGACATTTTATTTAGTCATAAAAGTTCTATCCAATAACTCATGCATGGCTTTGACGAAAACAACGTGGCGGTGGAATTAACTGATGTTTGTTTAACAACCGATACATCGTTGCTCTCGATACCCCCAATTCTCGCGCAGCCGCTGATATTTGACCTTTATTATTCTCTAACACCGTTAATAATGCATTACGTTCAGATTCTTCACGTACTTTTTTCAAACTTAATTTATCGTCAATTAAGCGAGGAATATCTAACTGATCCGCTTCAATACATTTATTTTCAGCTAATAAAACAGCCCGCTTGATTTGGCAAATAAGTTCCCGCACATTCCCCGGCCATGGATACTGTAATAACATTGCTTGAGCTTGTTCCGATAACGATTTTGCAACGCTATTATATTGACGGGCATATTTTAATAATAAAAACTCAGCTAATAAAATAATATCGTCACTGCGTTCACGTAATGGCGGTACGGTTAGAGATACAACATTTAAGCGGAAATATAACTCACGTCGTAACGTTGCTAATGTCACCAGATTATCAAGCGAATGATGGGTTATTGAAATAATTCGCATATCAACAACAATAGTCTTACCTTTAGGGTCACAATAACTGCCATCAACCAACACCTGATACAGTGCTTGCTGGCAAGCATCCGTTAATGCAGTAAACTCTTCAAGCACTAACACCCCATTATTAGCCGCTTCAAAAACAGATTGAGCCCCGTGTTCCGTCTCGATTATCCAATCAGCGGTCATGGTTTCACAATTAACCCGTACGACCTGTTGTTTCGCACGCGCTGACGCTTGAAAAACAGCATCTGCCACTAATATTTTCCCCGTACCGATTTCACCACTGATAACAACGGAAACATCACTTAATGCGATTCGCTTAACTTGATCACGTAATTTTTTCATGACCGTCGTTGAGCCTTGTAAGCCTTGTTGACCAAAATTACCTAATTGTGGCCACACCTTACGCTCTAAATTAAGCATACCAATCTGATGACCAATCGTTTGTAATAATCGATCTGATGGAATAGGAACCGAAAAATAATCAAGACAAAAATTAACGATAAATTGCCCTATCGCTTCATTAGCTAGTTGCTCATCACGCACAATCGCAATCCAACGGACTTGTTTATTACGGTTTACCATGGCTGAAAAACTATGAATACTAAAATCATCATGGCTTAAATCAACAACACCAATACAAGGACCGATTTCTAACAGCAATGATTCTGCTGTTCGTAAATCATAACAACGATGGCATAACCAACCTGCGCTTTCCATTGAGGGTAACCAATTTTGATTATTACCGCCAAAAATAACTAAGGTATTTGAAATAACCGTCTGCGTTTTTTTGACCATCCCAATTGTCATTCATCCCTCCATTAATAACGCAATTATCTCTCTTATGGCGTGTAACAATTGCTTTATTAATAATATACGAACAAATGCAACTTGTTTAGTATAATGTAATTAAGCTAATATAATCTGTTGATGTTACTCATATTATTATCCAGAAAGCTGACATTTGTCGCTTTTTTGACTCTTTTTTCGAGACAAAAAAAAACCATCGCACTAGGCGATGGTTTTTTTATATAACAACGCGATTAATTATTTAGTTGTGGGCGCATTGCCGGGAACAAAATAACGTCACGAATTGTATGTGTGTTAGTAAATAGCATTACTAAACGGTCAATACCGATACCTTGACCCGCTGTTGGTGGTAAACCATGCTCTAGCGCAGTAATGTAGTCTGCGTCATAGTACATTGCTTCATCATCACCTGCATCTTTAGCATTAACTTGTGCTTTAAAGCGTTGGTCTTGGTCTTGAGCATCGTTAAGCTCAGAGAAACCATTCGCTACTTCACGGCCACCGATGAAGAATTCAAAACGGTCAGTAATGAATGGATTTTCATCGTTACGACGAGCAAGTGGTGAAATATCTGCTGGGTATTCAGTAATGAATGTTGGTTGCATTAGTTGAGTTTCAGCAGTTTCGCCAAAGATCTCTTCTAGTAGCTGACCACATGTCCAGAAGCTTTCAACTTCAACATGTACAGATTTTGCAATCTTAATCATTAGCTCACGATCAGCAACACCTTCGTAAGTTAATGCTTGAATTTCTGCGTGCTCTGGGTTGTATTTTTTGATCGCATCTAACATGCTAATACGCGCGTAAGGACCTGCAAATTCAACTTCAAACTCACCGTAAGGCATTTTTGAAGAGCCTAGAACGTCAATCGCAACGCTGCTTAGCATTTCTTCAGTAAGATCCATCAAATCATGGTAATCAGCATACGCCATGTAGAATTCCATCATAGTGAATTCTGGGTTATGACGTGGAGATAGACCTTCGTTACGGAAGTTACGGTTAATTTCGAACACACGCTCAAAACCACCAACCACTAAACGCTTAAGGTAAAGCTCAGGCGCAACACGTAAGTACATGTCGATGTCTAATGCATTATGATGTGTTACAAATGGACGTGCTGTTGCACCACCAGGGATCACGTGCATCATTGGTGTTTCAACTTCCATGAAGTTTTTAGTTACCATGAAATTACGGATCGCTGAAACTACTTTTGAACGGATGATAAATGCACGACGAGAATCATCATTTACAATCAGATCAACATAACGTTGGCGGTAACGCATTTCTTGGTCAGTTAAACCATGGAACTTTTCTGGCAATGGACGCAATGCTTTAGTAAGCAGCTCATAGTTATCCATCTCGATGTAAAGATCGCCTTTACCCGATTTGTGTAGCGCCCCTTTAACACCGATGATGTCACCGATATCTAGACCAGAATATTTTTCTTTTAGTTCTTTCTGAACATCTTTAGATGCATAAGCTTGAATACGGCCAGATACATCTTGAATAGCAAGGAAAGGACCACGCTTAGCCATAACACGGCCAGCGATTGCATATACATGACCGGCTTGTTCAAGCTCTTCCTTGGTCATCTCACCGTATTTTGCTTCTAAATCAGCCGCTAAGCTATCACGACGGAAATCATTTGGGTGGCCATTTGCTTTGCAATTTTTGCGGATCATGTCTAATTTAGCACGACGCTCAGCAATCAGTTTATTCTCATCTTGTACTTGGTCAGTCATGGGGTATCCCTTAAAATTTTACTGAAATTCGGTTAAAGACCTGATTTCAAGCTAGCTTCAATAAAACGGTCTAAATCACCGTCCAATACTGCTTGGGTGTTTCGATTCTCCACCCCAGTACGTAAATCTTTTATGCGGGAGTCATCCAATACATAAGAACGGATTTGACTGCCCCAACCAATGTCAGATTTGGTATCTTCACTGGCTTGCTTTTCAGCATTTTGCTTCTGCATTTCATATTCAAACAATTTCGCTTTTAATTGCTTCATTGCTTGATCTTTGTTCTTATGCTGAGAGCGATCGTTCTGGCACTGTACAACAAGGTTTGTTGGTAAGTGTGTAATACGTACCGCAGATTCAGTGGTGTTTACGTGTTGACCACCCGCACCTGATGCACGGTATACGTCAATACGTAAATCAGAAGGATTGATATCAATAACGATATTGTCATCAATTTCTGGATACACAAAGGCTGACCCGAACGAAGTATGACGACGACCGCCTGAGTCAAACGGTGATTTACGCACTAAACGGTGAACACCTGTTTCGGTACGTAACCAGCCATAAGCATACTCACCGCTAATACGGACTGTAACAGATTTAAGACCGGCAACATCACCAGCAGAGATTTCAATGATCTCACTCTTAAAGCCTTTGGCATCAGCCCAACGCAAATACATGCGGAGCATCATTGATGTCCAATCTTGTGCTTCAGTACCACCAGAACCCGATTGAAGATCAAGATAGCAATCAGAACTATCATGATCGCCAGAAAACATACGACGAAATTCTAACTTAGCTAACTTAGCTTCAAGCTCAGCTAACTCAGGTTCAATCTCATCAAAGGTTTCTTGATCGTCTTCTTCAACCGCTAACTCAAGTAGGCCAGCGACATCTTCAACGCCTTGGTCTAATAGATCAATGGTTTCGACTACCGCTTCCAGTGCTGCACGTTCTTTACCTAACGCTTGTGCGCGTTCAGGTTCACTCCATACATCTGATTGCTCTAGCTCTGCATTTACCTCTTCTAGACGCTCTTTTTTAGCATCATAGTCAAAGGTACCCCCTAAGGATGTCAGTTCGTGCTGACACATCCTCAAGTCGGTTTTTAATAGGATTAATTTCGAACATCGCCACACTTCATTACCGAAATAGATATAACAGCAAGATTCTATCGAATTGTAGATAGAATATACAGGGGGAGAGAAAGGTTATCAGAAAATTAATCCAAATATGGTGACAATCTAGGCTGTCAACGCCAAGATCTTCACCACAATCCTTTCACAAAGCACACTAACTTTATTTTGCTGTTAAATGTTCAACCATCAATTGCACGCTACGATTACCGCGAAATTCATTTACATCGAGGCGATAAACTAATTCAATCTGTTGTACGGAAGCATCAGGCCAACGTTTTAGATCAACATTAAACGCAATCGCATCAATAATACTCCCCCCCGCCAAGGGCTCAACCATCATTTTAAGATGCTTTCCTGCCACCAATTTTTGGTGCAATAATCGAAACGAGCCATCAAACGTCGGTTCTGGAAATTGTTGTCCCCACGGTCCACCAGCGCGTAATATTTCAGCGGTATCAAGCGTTAGTTCATGGGGTTGTAGTTCACCATCACTGAGTAATACACCTTGCAATGCATCTTCATCTAACACTTTACGTACTGCGGCATCAAAAGCGAGACTAAAGGCGTCCAATTGAGACTCAGGGATGGTCAATCCAGCCGCCATCGCGTGACCACCAAATTTTAAAATCATACCAGAATGTTGTGTATCAACCACATCTAACACATCGCGCATGTGTAATCCGACAATAGAGCGACACGATCCTTTAATTTCACCATTACCCGCATCAGCAAAAGCAATCACAGGACGGTGATATTTATCTTTGATCCGCGAGGCTAAAATACCGATCACCCCTTGGTGCCAATCACGTTGAAACAGCACTAAGCCATAAGGCATATCCTGCTGATTAAACTGTAACCGTTCACAAATAGCGAGACCTTCTTCTTTCATCCCTTGTTCTATTTCTTTGCGGGTTTGGTTAAGTGCATCAAGCTCTGTTGCCATCCGCCGAGCGGCTTGAATATTGTCACATAACAACAATTCCACCCCAAACGACATGTCATCTAACCGCCCGGCGGCATTAATTCGAGGACCTAAAGCAAAGCCAAGATCGCTCGCGACTAATCGAGCAGGATCGCGATTGGCAACTTCGATTAATGCTTGAATACCAGGGCGGCATTTACCAGCACGAATACGTTGTAAACCTTGATGGACGAGAATGCGGTTATTACCATCTAAAGCCACCACATCAGCAACCGTACCCAGTGCCACTAAATCAAGCAGTTCAGCTAAATTAGGCACAGCCAATGCTTGTTGTTCAAACCAACCGTTATTACGCAGTTCTGCTCGTAAAGCCAGCATCAAATAAAACGCGACCCCAACCCCACATAATGCTTTTGAGGGAAAACCACATTGATCAAGGTTAGGATTGACCATCGCATCGGCGGCAGGTAAACAATCCCCGGGCAAGTGATGGTCGGTTACCAACACTTGTACTCCTTGCGCTTTTGCGGCTGCAACACCATCAATAGACGAGACACCGTTATCGACCGTCATGATAAGTTCTGCACCACGATCAATCGCTTGTTGCGCCACTTCTGGGCTTAAACCATAGCCATCATCAAATCGATTCGGCACCAGATAATCAACATTACGACAACCCAACATTTTCAATGCCAGTACCGATAACGCAGAACTGGTGGCGCCATCGGCATCAAAATCACCCACAATAATAATGCGAGTATTATTGGTAAGTGCGGTAACTAATAGTGTTACAGCATCAGCCATACCATAAAGCTGATTATAATTAAGTAATCCTTTCGCGCCGCGTTCAAGTTCAGCATCATTAGTGATACCACGGCTAGCATAAATACGTTGTAAAATAGCAGGGATCTCATTCGAGAAGCCTTGAGGATCGACAACAGGACGACGCTTAATTTCTATCATAGTAACGGCTTCTTTTGTGGAATGATTATCTTTTCATCTTAACCAAATCACCGCCAACAAAAAAGCCTGATAATAATATCAGGCTTTTATACACGATGACCGATGTTGATAAATGGTCGTGATTAGCTTTTCGCTTTGCTATCCAATAATTGCAGTAACGCCGCTGGCGGTTGGTAACCTGGAATCATAGTGCCATCTTCTAGCACTATCGCTGGCGTACCATTAACACCCATCGCAACACCTAACTGATATTGCTCCATCACTAAATCAGGACGCGGGGTGATTTTTGATTCATCAAACGTGCCGCTCTTCGCATCATGCATTGCTTTAACACGATCTTTGGCTCCCCAAATTGCACTCATTTGATTGAAATTACTTGAACGCTCACCACCACGAGGGAAAGCTAAGTAACGTACTGTAATGCCCGCATCGTTATAGCCTTGCATTTCATTATGCAATTTACGGCAGTAACCACAGCTGGTATCGGTAAACACAGTAACAACATACTTTTCATTTTTAGCAGGATAAACAATCATGTCTTTATCCATACCGGCTAATTTAGCTTTATTTAACTGCGCCATTTTTTGCTCAGTTAAGTTCACTGGCTCAGCACCTGTATTTTGGTACAAATGACCTGCTAAAAAATATTGGCCGTCATCAGAGGTATAAATAACACCACGTTCAGTCACCACTTCATTTATACCCGCCATTGGCGATGCCGTAATTGAACTTGGTGTTAAACCAATGGTTGACAATTGCTTGGTAATAGCCGTTACATCAGGCTTGGCTACCGCAGAAAAAGCGGTAAGTGCAACAGCAGTGGCTAGCATGGTGCGATGAATAAAATGCATCTTGTTATCCCTTTTATAATGATGACAACCTCGGTATAACTACAGACCGAGATATCGACGATATAATTTCAATTACGCTATTATTTTTATCTTCGCAGCATAAATGAAGTATTCCTAAATACAAATATTATCGTTAATTTTAATTAATAATATCTCATAATTATGCACGAGGGTGGTGGCTTTGGTGCAATTGTTTCAATCTTTCTGTTGCAACATGGGTATAAATTTGGGTAGTAGAAAGATCACTATGACCAAGCAACATTTGTACCACGCGTAAATCAGCACCATAATTTAACAGATGGGTTGCAAAAGCATGGCGCATAACATGGGGTGATAACGTATCAGCATCAATACCGGCTAATACCGCATAATATTTAATTCGATGCCAAAATGTTTGACGTGTCATTTGACGTGCGCGTCGACTTGGAAACAATACATCCGAACTTTTCTCGCCCAATAACACTGGCCGTCCGGTTTCAATAAACTGCTCAATCCAATCAACCGCATTTTCCCCCATTGGTACTAAACGTTCTTTATCACCTTTACCCGTAACTCTTACCACCCCTTGGCGTAAGCTAACTTTATCCATGGTTAAGGTGACTAATTCAGTTACACGTAGCCCAGTGGCATATAATAATTCCAACATCGCTTTATCACGAAGTTCAAGTGGATCATTAACATCTGGCGCTTCTAATAATGCATCTACTTGCGCTTCACTAAGATCTTTTGGCAATCTTTTTGGCAACTTAGGCGTTACTAACATCGCACTAGGATCATCAATCCGTACTTTTTCACGATACAAATATTGGAATAAACGTCGAATAGCCGACACCATGCGAGCGCGTGATGTTTGCTTATAGTTTTGGTCAAACAACCATAATTGATAACGTTGTAAATCATCTACAGATGCTTGAGAGACAACAATCGTCTGTTGTTGCATCCATTGTTGTAGTTTTTTTAAATCATTACGATAAGAGGCGAGAGTATTATCAGATAATCCTCGTTCCATCCACATCGCATCAAGAAAGCGCTCAATAATAACATCGTCGGTTACCATTTTTACCTCATCATAAGCTGTGTCATAAGACGGTTTAAATACATGGATAAAAACACAGTGCTCAGCGCATAATAGGATATTTAACCTTAAAAGTAACCTCGTTATCCATGTATCCAATCGAATATTATGACTTTCAAGCCCATGCTAACCTTGAGCTTGGCGATCAATAACGAGTACACTTTGATTAAAAATAAAAACGTAGGATACACAGCATGAAAATTGGTTTGTTTTATGGCTCAACAACCTGTTATACCGAAATAGCAGCAGAAAAAATTCGTGAATGTCTCGGCGCTGATATTATTGAATTACACAATATTAAACATACGCCATTAGCTGAAATGAACCAGTATGATATGTTAATTTTAGGCATTTCAACTTGGGACTTTGGTGAAATTCAAGAAGACTGGGAAGCGGTATGGCAACAACTTGATGGCTTACAATTACAACAAAAAACAGTCGCTCTATTTGGTTTAGGTGATCAAGAAGGCTATACCGAATGGTTTTTAGATGCGATGGGTATGTTGCATGATCAGCTTAGTGCTACAGGGGTCCAATTTATTGGTTATTGGCCTAATGATGACAGCTATCAATTTCAAGCATCAAAAGCATTAACCGCAGATAAAGAATTTTTTGTCGGTCTCGCGTTAGATGAAGACAGCCAGTATGAATTAAGTGATGCTCGTATTGAGAAGTGGTGTGAACAAATCATGCTTGAATATGCTCAACTATTATAATTGATATTATTCTATTTATAGAAAAGGGATGCCAGCGCATCCCTTTTTTAATTTGTCAAATCAAACAACTATTATATTTTAACACTATTTTTATCATCATCATTCGGCTGATTACCACCAACGAAACGAGTAATAATTAAAGCAATTAGCGTTGGTAAGACCCATGCCATGCCGTAATTAAATAGCGGTAATGAACTAAACAATGACATATCAAATTTCAGATACTTAGCAACATCAATCATACTAAAAACAAATGAGACTAATAGTACAACTCGGTATGCCAAACATGGATTAGGCAACCACTTACGAATAAGCGTTAATGCCACTAATGCAATAGCAACCGGATATAATGCAAACAATACTGGTACTGATAACGTAATCAGCATATTTAAACCAACATTAGCAACAACGGCACACACTACTGCTAATAATACTGCCCATTTCTTATAAGACATGGGGGTTAGCGTACTAAAATAATCGGCACACGCACTGATTAAGCCAATCGCCGTCGTTAAACATGCTAACAATACAATTGCTGATAAAATAATCTGTCCAGTAGGTCCAAACAGCGCCATCACATAAGTGGTTAATATCGCACCGCCATTACCCACCCCAGCAGCAATCCCCGCACTGGTTGCACCAAGATAAAATAATGATACGTAAACAAAAGCCAAACCAGTAGCAGCAATCAAACCCGCATAGATAAGATAAGTACAAGTAGTTTTATCATCTGTAATACCTTTACTACGAATAACATCCACAATCAGCATACCGAACATCAATGCAGCAAAGGTATCCATGGTGTTATAACCTTCAAGGAAACCTGTCGTAAACGCTTGAGTAACATAATCACCTTGAGCGGCAACAATGGTTCCTTGAGGGTTAACAAAAACCGCGATCGCCAACACCGTTAACACCACAAATAAAGCGGGTGTTAAAAACTTACCAATCATGTCGATTAATTTACCGCGAGACCAAGCAAAGAACAGCGCTACAGCAAAAAAGAGGATAGAAAAAATAGTTAAGCTGGTTTGACTTGCATCGGTAATAAAAGGTTTAACGGCCATTTCATAGGCAACAAGACCAGTACGAGGAGCGGCGAACGCTGGACCAATAATGATAAAAATCAAAACAGCCATGACGGTTGCAACTTTTGACGGTAAATCACGGGTTAATCCCGCCCAACCACCACCCGCAATAGCAACGGCGATAATACCAATTAAAGGTAAACCTACCGCAGTCACCAAAAATCCGGACATTGCGGGTAACATATTTTCACCCGCAAGCTGTCCTGCTAACGGTGGAAAAATGATGTTACCTGCACCAAGGAAGAACGCAAAAGTCATAAAACCAAGCGCAATGATATCTGTTATTTTGAGCGTTTTTTTCAAACTGCACCTTCCAGTCTCTAATGGGTTATATATTGTGTCTGCATTTTTTATAATAAGTAGCACGGGTTATATATTGCTATTAATTGCGTGCCTTACAGCATAATGACCAAAAAGAGTAATCTTAGCAATAGAGCAGCCCAAAACACCATATAATCCAGTTTGAAAGCATTATAACCAGAATCAATCACTGTTATAAAAAACCAAAACAAAATAAAAAACCAACACTAAGCAAAATAGCCATACTTACAAAAAAGATATAACACTTAAATGCTGCTACAAAAACAGAATTTTAACAAAATAGCAGCCATTAATTTTATTTTGGTTGTATAACATTCGTTTTATATATTTTTGTTTGTTTTATCAACCTAATAACAAGTCTAAACCAAGGAAAACAATAATGAGTCGCAGTTTTAACTTTAAACAATTCACCATTAATGATCATGGCTGCGGCATGCCTATCAGTACCGATGGCGTATTATTAGGAGCATGGGCAGATCTTCCGCAGCAAGGACATATTGTTGATATTGGTACTGGGAGTGGCTTATTAGCATTAATGACGGCACAGCGAACACTGACCACAACCATTACGGCTATTGAATTAGACTCAACAGCAGTAACAGCGGCAACAGCTAACTTTGCATTATCACCATGGTCATCACGACTGCAATGTATAGAAGATGACATAACCCAGTGGTGTCAGCATATTCCACCAGCCACAATAAATAGTATTATCTGTAATCCCCCTTACTTTAACGCGGGTCAACAAGCACAACAGCAGCATCGAGCAACAGCACGTCATACCGATAATTTAAGCCATCAACAACTGCTTGAGACTATTCGTTATTTATTAACGCCAATGGGCAATGCCAATATTATTTTACCCGCTTATGAAGGCCAACAATTGATCACCCAAGCACCGACTTACGGGTTATACTGCCGCCGTCGCTGTGATGTTCATACCACAGAGCACAAACCCGTAATGCGCATATTAATCGAATTAACTAAAAATTGTTCTATTACTAAGCAACAGCAGCTTTTCATTCATACTAAGAATACTTACTCGTCTGATTTTATTAGACTTACTAAAGATTTTTACTTAAAAATGTAATCTGCCACCGCATAAAATATAATCAAACAATAACGAATATTAAGTATTATCTGAAGTTTTTATGTTTTAATCGGTGTTACTTACGCCAAGAGTGGCTATAATGCCGCCCCTTAATATAAATACCCATGTTCTGGTTATATTGCACAAGCACCGTAACGAGAGCATATTTAGCATTTGTCTTGGGAGAGATAACTGGTGAAAGACTTTTCCGAATTAGAGTTAGATAGCGAGCTATTACGAGCGATTGACGAGATCGGCTATAACCGCCCAACCGTAGTTCAAGCGCAGGCTATCCCTCATGCCCTTGACGGTAAAGATGTCATGGCTTCTGCACCAACAGGGACCGGAAAAACAGCTGCGTTTCTGCTTCCAATGATTCAGCACTTGCAGGATTTTCCACGCAAAAAGCCGGGGCCTGCACGTGTATTAATCTTAACGCCAACCCGTGAGTTAGCGATTCAAGTTGCTGATCACGCAAAAGCGCTTTCTAAGTACACTAACTTAAAAGTATTTACCATTACTGGTGGTATTTCTTACGATGAACATGCTGAGCTACTGGGCAAAACGCAAGATATCGTCGTAGCAACACCTGGTCGTTTAATGGAATACATTGAGTCTGAGAAATTTGATTGCCGCGCAATTGAGTGCCTTATTCTTGATGAAGCTGACCGTATGTTGGATATGGGCTTTGGTAAGATCGTTGAGCGCATCAATCATGAATGTCGCTGGCGTCGTCAGAGCTTATTATTCTCAGCAACCCTAGAAGGCAAAGGCGTACGTGAATTCTCAGAAACAATTCTGAATGAACCACTTGAAGTGAATGCCGATCCATCTCGTCGCGAACGCAAAAAGATTCAACAGATGTACCTTCGTTGTGATGACATGAATCACAAACTTGCTCTACTTTCGAATATCATTACCGAGCAAGCTGAACGTACCATCATTTTTGTGAAAACACGTGAGCGCCTAGGTATCCTTCGCGGTCAATTAGACGCAATGGGCATCCCTTGTAACTGGATTCAAGGTGAAATGGCACAGGCTGCGCGTACTAACATGATCACCCGTTTCCGTGATGGTGTGGTAAACGTATTAATTGCTACCGACGTTGCAGCGCGTGGTATTGACTTACCCGATATTAGCCATGTGATTAACTTCGACATGCCACGTACAGCTGAAGTGTATTTACACCGAATTGGTCGTACTGCTCGTGCTGGAAAAAAAGGCACCGCAATAGCGTTAGTTGAAGCGCATGACCAAGGCATGATGGAACGTATTAGCCGTTACATGCAAGAAGATGTGCCTGAGCGTTTTATTCATGGCCTACGTCCAAAAACAAAGAAATCAAATACAGCAAAGAAAAAGAAAAAAGTTGATAAGAAAGTAAAAGAAGCGAAAGCGAAAAAGAAAATCAAACAAGCGGCGAAAAAAAGCCAAGCTAAATCATAATTTTCGCATCTAAAAAGCACCTATAAAAAAAAGGCCAACGTTTAATACGTTGGCCTTTTTTTAGTATTACAATAAACATTACGGTATTAATTATTGCTGTTCTCGTTTAAAAACCAACTCAGTCGATGTTGATTCACCAGCAACAAAATAATAGCCAGCACTATCAAACTGTTGTAATTGGGCGATAGACGTTAATTGATTATCTAAAATATAACGGGCCATCATTCCACGGGCTCTTTTAGCGTAAAAACTGATCACTTTATAGGTGCCATTTTTACAGTCTTTAAAAACAGGGGTAATTAATTGCGCATTGAGTTTTTTAGGCTTAACCGCTTTAAAATATTCATTGGATGCCAAATTAACTACAATATCATCGCCTTGTTCAGCAACCGCAATGTTAAGTTTATCGGTAACAATATCACCCCAAAATTGATATAAATTACTGCCACGAGGATTAGCTAAACGGGTGCCCATTTCTAAACGGTATGGCTGCATCAAATCCAGCGGCCGTAACACACCATAAAGCCCCGATAACATTCTTAAATGCTGTTGTGTATAAGAAAACTGAGCTTCAGTCATGGTTTCAGCGGCTAAACCCGTATAGACATCACCTTTAAATGCTAAAATTGCTTGGCGAGCATTATCAACAGTGAACTGTGGCTGCCATTCAGCAAAACGAGCGGCATTTAATCCGGCGATTTTATCACTGACCTTCATTAAGCTCGCAATATCCATCGGTGTCAGCTCACGGCACACATCAATCAATTCAGCTGAATCAGAGATCAATTCAGGTAACGTATGGGTTGTTGTTGCTAATGGAGAACTATAATCCAGTGTTTTTGCTGGTGATACCACGATTAACATAAGGCTTTTTCCTTTAAAGTCTGACAGCTTTAGACTACCACCATCAATTGCAAAAACCACGCATAACTGCCGTGGTTATTACTATTTCACTAATAGATATAATAACCGTTAATGCACACTAGGTTTAACTGCCAAGGGTGATGTTTGATCCCAAACACCAGCATCTAACTGAGCATGTAATTCTGGATATTCATGACAATCAAATATCGGTATTTTACCTAATCCCAGTTGCTTATTATAATCCTGAGCCAACTTAACCACCGTTCCAGAAAGAAGTACGATTGCCGCTAAGTTAATCATTGCCATCATTGCCATTGATATATCAGCCATCGCCCACACGGTTGGTAAGTCAGCCATCGCGCCAAACATCACCATACACAACACGATAATTCGAAATATATTCACACTTAATTTATGATTATGCTTTAAAAAAATCAGATTGGTTTCAGCATAAGAATAGTTTGCAATAAGTGACGTGAATGAAAAAAAGAAAATGGCGATCGCAATAAAAATCCCACCCCAATCACCGACTTGAGAACTGATTGCTTTTTGGGTTAATTCAATCCCGGTGATACTACTATGTGGTTCATATTCACCAGACATTAAAATAATCGCAACTGTCGCAGAACAAATAACAATGGTATCTATAAATACCCCTAACATTTGCACATAACCTTGTGACGCAGGATGAGGAGGATAAGGCGTTGCTGATGCCGCAGCATTGGGAGCCGATCCCATGCCAGCTTCATTAGAAAATAATCCCCTTTTTAAACCATTAATCATTCCTTGAGCAATGGTATACCCCAAGGCACCAGAAGCCGCCTCTTCAAACCCAAACGCACTTCGAAAAATAAGCATTAAAATATGCGGTAACTGTTCAATATTATTGAGCATAATAAATAGAGCTAATGCCAGATAACATAATGCCATTGTTGGTACTAAAATTTCAGCCGTGCGGGCAATCGTGCGCATGCCACCAAAAATAATAAGGCCGGTTAATACCACTAAGCCAAAACCGATATAATGAGGTTGCCAACCAAAAGCGACATACGTTGCTTGGCTAATCGAATTTGCTTGTACCGCATTAAAAACCAAACCAAAAGCAATGATCAGGCAGATAGAAAATATCACCCCCATCCACCGCATACCTAAGCCTCGCTCCATATAATAGGCAGGCCCACCACGATAATTACCCTCATCATCACGGATTTTATACAATTGCGCTAATGCACTTTCCGCAAAAGCGGTCGCCATGCCTAACATAGCGATAAGCCACATCCAAAAAATAGCGCCAGGGCCACCAAGTGTTAATGCAACCGCTACTCCTGCCATATTACCGGAACCAACTCTCGCTGCCAGACTGGTACATAACGCTTGAAAAGATGAAATACCAGATGCATCGGATTTACGGCTATTTCTCATCACGGCAAACATATGTTTAAAGTAACGAAACTGAATAAAGTTGAGGCGGTAAGTGAAATAAAGACCAATACCAATCAGCAAATATATTAATACCGATCCCCACAACAAATCGTTGATAAAATTAATCTGACTGATCACATTTACACCTTAAAAATCGATAATTAATGATACAAAGCCCTTATTAATACCGAGATTAATACAACAAAAAATATTGCTAAACATGGCAACAATACGTTACAGGTATTTATTTCAACCTTATAAACTTTAACGCATAATTTTAGCCATAAGGTACAAAACTGTTATTAAAATAATAATCATATAATTATCATTATTTTTACAGTGAGTTACAAAACTTACAACTAAAAAAATTCACTGATTATTATCCTTTAAAAATTAATTAAATTTAGATAATTAACCTTTTTAACTAAATACTGATATCTAAAACGATAAAGACTCTATTTAACACTAATCCTGGTTTCTTTTTTAATCTCTCAATCAACAATTGTGATATTAAGCACACAAAAAATTCATACTTTTATAACAAATGAGAAACTGTTCAATTTTATTATGAGTCGTTCTATGGTAATAAATACTCAAATCGCTTACATCAAGCGAAAAGTAGGGATGGGTGCTTTATGGATAGCTTTGCATTTGATGAAATGATGACAATAGATACTATTTCTCGTCGCTCTCGAGCTAAACCAGAAAAACGAAAATGGCGTGAAATTGAAGCATTGAAAGATCGTCAAAGACTACGTCGAGAGCTACAAGATATGGACATGTGCGGTAGTTTCAATAGCGATGATTTTGATTTTTAAACATACTTTTAAAATGGCCAGCATTGATACTGGCCATTTTATTCCTAAGAAGGATGCTTACTACTCTTAATTATAATTGCCAGTCGATAGGTGCTCTATTCATCGAGATCAATAATGCATTGGTCTCTGAAAAGTGCTTACAACCAAAAAAACCACGATAAGCAGACAATGGAGATGGATGAGCAGACGTTAGTACATGATGTCGTTCAAGGTCAATTTTCTTACCTTTTTTCTGAGCATGTGCGCCCCACAATAAAAAAATCACCCCTTGTGTATGCTGTTCAAGATACTCAATCGCATTATCTGTAAATATCTCCCAGCCTATTTTTGCATGAGAATGTGCATGTCCTTGTTCAACCGTTAATACCGTATTTAACAATAAGACGCCTTGCTGTGCCCACGGTTGTAAATAGCCATGGTCAGGAATAGTAAAATCTTTGATATCACTCGCTAATTCCTTATACATATTAGCTAATGATGGTGGCGTTTTAATACCCGGTAAGACCGAAAAACTAAGTCCATGAGCTTGATGTGGTCCGTGATAAGGATCTTGACCTAAAATCACCACTTTAGTCTCCATTAATGGCGTACTAAAAAATGCATTAAGTACGTCACGTTGAGGAGGAAAAACAATTTTACCTTCTGCACGAGCGGTTGCCACAGCTTGCTCAATTGCTTTAAAGTACGGTAATTGTTGTTGCTGCTCTATAAATACTTGCCAACTTGCTGTCATTACTTAATTCTCTATTTCAAAACCACGTAAAGTAGCAATTTCATGCTGCCAAATATCGGGGTTAATCGTTTCTAATATCAACGGAATATTATTAAATCGACGATCTTGCATTAAGAATCGAAAACAATCCCAACCTATATTTCCTTCACCCAAACTATGATGGCGATCTAAATGGCTACCTAAGTCACCTTTGGAATCATTTAAATGCATCCCTCGCAAGTATTGCATTCCAACTACTTGATCAAATTCAGAAAAAGTAGCCTCTGTTGCGGCCATTGTTCGTAAGTCATACCCTGCGGCAAAAGTATGACAAGTGTCGATACAAACACCAATACGTGATTTATCATCAACTTGTGAAATAATTTCAGCTAAATGCTCAAAACGCCAACCTAAATTAGATCCCTGACCCGCTGTGTTTTCAATAACCGCCACCACATCATCAACTTGTTGATGGGCTAAATTAATGGATTCAGCAATCAAGGTTAAACACGCAGTTTCTGATATTTTCTTTAAATGACTACCTGGATGAAAATTTAATAAATGCAATCCTAGTTGCTGACAACGTTGCATTTCATCGACAAAAGCTAGGCGTGATTTTTGTAATTTTTCCGCCTCTGGCGCACCTAAATTAATCAGGTAAGAGTCATGCGGTAAAATAGATTTAGCATCAAAGCCCAACTGCTGACAGCGCGTTTTAAATGCCAAAATAGTATCAACCTCTAATGGCTTCGCCTGCCACTGGCGTTGATTCTTAGTAAACAATGCGAATGCATTTGCACCAATAGCCTTAGCATTTGAAGGGGCATTGAACACACCACCAGCTGCCGACACATGTGCACCAATTAGTTTCATAATAACGTCCTAAAATAACCGCCAACCAACATATTAACAACACCAATAATACTGGCGATATTTAACATATAAACTCACAAAAAGTGACACTTTATTCACCAATAACATATAAACACATACTATAATGTTGTTATTTTACAACAAAATAACATTCAACTTATTTTTTAAATTTGATATTTTTAGTTGATTCCCCAGTAAAATGCAGTTAGATTGACCTAGCTCAATAAAACAGCCTTATTATATTTAAGGTTTTTCGTTGTAACTTGATCTACATCAATACACAAAAGTGCATTGAAGGTTATATAATATGTAGCTCACTACAAAAACGAATAAATTAACAACAATTTTCTTGGAGAAAAGTTATGATTACTGGTATTCAAATTACTAAAGCAGCAAACGATGATCTACTAAACTCAATCTGGATCCTAGATAGCGAGTCTAATGAAGCGCGTTGTGTTTGTGCACCTGGCAGCTACGATGCTGACCAAATTATCGCACAAGCAGATCTTGGTGACATTGAGTACCGTGAACTAGCTATCGAAGCACCAACTAAGATCGAAGGTGGTCAACACTTAAACGTTAACGTTCTTAAGCGTGAAACACTACAAGATGCTGCTGCACACCCAGAAAAATACCCACAGCTAACAATCCGTGTATCGGGTTACGCTGTACGTTTCAACTCGCTAACAACAGAACAACAGCAAGACGTTATCGCTCGTACTTTCACTAGCAGCCTATAATTTTCAGCCTAGTGTAAGTGTCTTGATTTGAGCAAGATGCTGTAATAAAAAAGGAGCCTATGGCTCCTTTTTTGTCGCTTTTTTATTTAAATATATTTATACACTAGGTTGAGCTGAATATAAAATTGCCTTAATTGCAGTAAAATCATTAGCAGCATCTAAAGATAATAGCGGCAATGCATTATGTTTAGCGAGTGGCGCAGGCAATGGCAGATCAGTACCAAGAATGTCATCAACCACGTCTTTAAACTTTGCCGGATGCGCGGTACACAAGAACAGACCCGTTTCACCTTCTGTTAATTGTTGCTCTAAAACATGATAAGCAATCGCACCATGTGGCTCACACAAATAACCATCGGCATACATTTGCTTTAATGTCACCGCCGTTTGTTGGTCATCAACCATGCCATAGCCTAGCTCGTCTAATCCCCACCCTTTAAGCTGACATAACTCTTCAATACGGGGCCAGTTATTGGGCTGACTAACGTCCATCGCATTTGAAATCGTGGCAACGGTCGCCTTTGGTGTCCACTCTCCGGTTTGTAAATAACGCGGAACCGTATCATTAACATTCGTCGCCGCAATAAAGCGTTTAACCGGTAAACCTAATGATTTAGCTAATAGACCCGCAGTTAAATTACCAAAATTACCACTAGGTACGGAAATAACGAGTTGTTCACGCTCTGCTTTTGATAATTGTGAGACCGCCTCAAAGTAATAACAAATTTGTGCCATTAGACGACTAATATTAATTGAGTTTGCGGAATTTAAACCAATATCAGCCCGTAACGCTGCATCATCAAAAGCTTGTTTTACCAATGCCTGACAATCATCAAAAGTACCATTCACCGCCACAGTGGTAATGTTATGACCTAATGTACAAAATAGCTTTTCTTGCAGTGGGCTGATTTTACCTTTGGGGTACAAAATCACCACTTGAATATTATCCATACCATAAAAAGCATGAGCAACCGCAGCGCCTGTATCACCAGAGGTTGCCGTTAGAATGGTAATGTTACCGTCACTATCGGTTACCGCCGCTAAAGATTGCGCCATAAAACGGCCACCAAAGTCTTTAAAAGCTAATGTCGGACCATGAAACAGTTCCAATGCATACACACCAGATTTAACCTGTTTAATTGGCGCAGGAAACTGAAACGCACTATCAACCATTTGAGTCACAGTTTCGCAGCTTAGCTCTTCGCCAATCAATGCCGATAAAATCTTGCTGCTGCGGCTCACAAAATCCATCGCGAGCAACGCATCAATGTCACCCAGTTGTGGTAATTGTGCTGGAAAAAATAACCCTTGTTGACGACCTAAACCTTGGCGCACTGCCTGACCAAATGACACTTGCTGTTGGTGTTGTTTCAAATTATATAACTTCATCGCTATAATGTACTCCCTGTGACTTTTGCACCTTGTTTATCTAGCTGACAAACATGCACAAATCCTTGATCATTTTGAATATAATTATCGGCCAACCATTTAGCTAACCGCTGTGCGACCTCAAGATTAGTACAAACACTAAACATCGTTGGTCCAGAACCTGAGATACCACTCGCAATCGCACCCGCTTCTAGCGCATATTTTCGAGCTTGATTAAAACGTGGTAATAACTTTTCACGATAAGGCTCAGCCACAACATCATGGATCATTTTGGCGGCTAACAAGGGTTGTTGTGAGTGGCAAGCATGGATAAACCCCCCCAGATAACGTCCATGTGCAATCACATCTTGGCGACGATATTGAGCAGGTAAAATTGCCCGCGCTTCTGCGGTCGGCACTTTAATCCCCGGATATGCCATCACCCAATACCAATCATCAAAACAAGGGATCTCTTGGCTGATAATATCCATTTCTTGGACCATAAATTGCAACCCACCGAGAAAGCAAGGCGCAACATTATCGTAATGGACACTGCCAGAAACTTCACCTTCCATCTCCCCCATTAAGGTCAGCAATTCATTACTGGTTAATGGTTGTTGATGATATTGATTTAAAGCATCAAGCGCCGCCACAATGGAACATGCACTTGAACCTAAGCCAGAACCAATCGGCATGTTCTTTTCTAATGTGACAGCCACTGGCAATAACGTAATACCTTTATAATCCAATTCACGAGCAAACACTTGCCAACAGCGATACACAATATTGTCTTGTGCTTGTGGCGGTAACTTATCCACAAAAGCGCCGATACATCGCAAACTAAATGCCGACGTTCCCGCTGCAACTTCAACCCGATCCCCTAATAACGAACCATCAATAGGAGAAACTGCAGCACCTAACACATCAAAACCAACACTGACATTACCAATAGATGCTGGCGCATAAACAACAACACTCATGTTATATACCTCGCTTCCAACCTAAAGTACGCATTAGATCAGCAAACACACCGGCCGCTGTCACTTCAGTACCTGCACCATAACCCCTTAATACCAATGGGATTGGTTGATAATAACGACTATAAAAGGCTAATGCGTTTTCACCGTCTTTGATTTTAAACATCGGATCATCAGGATTAACTGCAACGATTTTGACATTACAATTGCCATTCTCAATCTCACCCACATAACGTAATACTTTATCTTCTTTTGCCGCAGTCGCAGCCAGCTCAGAGAAATACGCGTCCGCTTCGGGTAAACGAGCCATAAATTCATCAACAGAACCCGAAGCATCAAAACCTGGTGGTAATGCTTGTTCTACCACCACATCGTCAAGCTCTAATTCTAATCCGGCTTCACGAGCTAAAATCAGTAGCTTACGCGCAACATCCATACCAGAAAGATCATCTCGCGCATCAGGCTCAGTAAAGCCATTATTACGCGCTACCGTGGTCGCTTCACTGAAACTCATGCCATCATCTAACTTACCGAAAATATAAGATAAAGAGCCCGATAAAATACCCGAGAAACGCATTAGCTCATCACCCGCAGCCAGCAAGTTTTGCAGATTTTCAATCACAGGCAAACCTGCACCAACCGTGGTGTCATACATAAATTTACGATGACCCACTCGCGCAGCTTGACGCAATTGTTGGTAGTACGCCATGCTGGCAGTATTGGCTTTTTTATTCGGTGTAATAACGTGGAAACCCGCTGCTAGATAATCAGCATATTGCTCAGCAATGGTTTGATCAGACGTACAATCAATAATAACCGGATTAATAATATGGTTATGGCGCACTAACTCAACCATGCGTTGTAATTGCAATGGCTCATTAACCGCCCCCATCAAATCACGCCAGCTATCCAATACAAAACCATTACTGTTAAGTAATAACCCTTTACTGTTCGCCATACCACAAACACGGATCACAATCCCTTTTTGAGCTAATTTTTGTTGCTGGCGGTGAATTTGATCAATCAATTCACCCCCTACGCCACCAACACCGACAACAAACACATCTAACGTATGTTGGCTATTGAATAAATTCTCATGACAGGCTTTAACCGCTTCTGATACTTTATTTTGAGGAATAACCGCAGAAATAGCGCGTTCAGAAGAACCTTGTGCAATCGCCACAATATTGACATCGACTTCCGCTAATGCCGTAAAGAATCGCGATGCCACACCGTGTGACGTTCGCATACCATCACCGACTAACGTTACAATCGATAAATCATCACTGAACTCAACTGGTTCTAATAAACCTTCTTTTAATTCAAGTTCAAAACTGGCAATTAACGCTTTTTTTGCCACAATCTTATCGGCCGTTTCAATACAAAAACTAATGCTATATTCAGATGAGGATTGTGTGATCAGAACGACGGACACGCCCGCCGTCGACATCGCGCCAAACACACGCGCAGCCATGCCAACCATGCCTTTCATTCCCGGACCGGAAACGTTAACCATGGTCAAATCTTTTAAAGTAGTAATGCCTTTAATATCGAGCTGATCTTCACCTGTATCTTGACCAATGAGCGTACCTGCACCTTGAGGATTAAAACTGTTTTTAATTAAACACGGGATTTGAAATTGAGCGATCGGAGCAATGGTTTTCGGATGTAATACTGACGCGCCAAAATAAGAGAGCTCCATCGCTTCTTGATAGCTTAATGATTTCAATAAGCGAGCATCAGGCACTAAACGCGGATCACAGCTATAAACACCATCAACATCAGTCCAAATTTCACAACAATCGGCCCGTAAACAAGCCGCTAACACTGCCGCTGAATAGTCAGAACCATTACGACCTAAAGTCACTAACTCACCTTGAGCGTTACCCGCAGTAAAGCCCGGCATAATACAAACGTGACCCGCGGGTAGTGGGTTATTAAGAAAATGCTGTGTTGAAACTTCAATATCAACATGCGCTTCAAGGTAATCACCGTCAGCATGTAAATACTGTATCGGATCAATCAAACTTGCCGCCTGACCTTTAGCTTCTAATAATGATTTCATTGTTGCAATCGATAACCGCTCACCTTTACTGATCACTTTGGCGTACACGTTATCAGGGCATAATCCTAACAATCTAATTCCATGAACATATTGCTGTAATTGCTCAATAGTCGTTGCTAATTTAGCCATTAATAATGGTTGATCAAAAGCAGGTTCAAGTGCTTTAAGTCCATTAAAAAGATCATTAAAAACGGTTTCTAATGTCGCTATTTGCTGAGTAGCAACGCCTGTAGTTACCGCACTTTCAATCACAGCAACCAAATTATTCGTAACCTTACCCGGTGCTGATAACACCACCGCAACTTCACCTTGTTTGGCATTACTGGCAATAATATCTGCTGCTCTTAAAAATCGCTCTGCATCTGCTAGTGACGATCCGCCAAATTTAAATACTCGCATTCCCTACTCCCGAGTGACTATCCTGAACTACTTGCCTGTCGACAAATATTACTCAATTGATGAATTTAAATTAAAAAAAAACCCGCAGCTCTTTATGAGTTGCGGGCTTGTTGTAATTCTGCACATATCAGCCCGCACCAACACCGGTAATGGTCATAATCGTGGTTGTGGTAATAGTGATACGGGATAGATTTACCATTATTGTCATCTCTATTTACATACTGTTACCTTACGATTGCATGAATAACAATATAGAGTCAATAAAGTTTTTACAATTATCACATAATAATTACGTTATCGCATTCTGCTATCTTAAGCCGTTTAATGCTCAAAAAAACAACAATAATATTTGCAGTCCACTACAGAGCGTTGCATAGTAAATAAATAACGAACCATAATATTGTCATCATTTAAGGATAAACTGATGAGTGCAGCCATGGAGTCACTAATAGCACATACTATTTTACAAGGCTCTGACGCCATGTTTGGCCGCTTTCTTGACGTCACTGCCGAAGCGCAACAACGTTTTGAACACCAACAATGGTCACAAGTACACCAAGCATTAAAAACCCGCATCAGTTTTTATGATCATCATGTTGAGTTAGTCACTAACCAAATTCAAATTATGCTTGGTGGCCAATATGCTAATCAGATTTGTTTAACCGCCGTAAAACAGGCTTATCAGAATTTATTGGTTGATTACCCACGTTATGATATTGCTGAAAGTTTTTTTAATTCAGTCTATTGCCGTATCTTTAAACACCGTAATATCAACCGCGATAATATCTTTGTTCATAGCTCACAACAGCACCGCATTCCAACTTACCCAAGCACATTAACCCGTCATTATCGTGTCCAAACAACAGTAGCGGCAATGATAGAAAGAATGCTTGATGATCAACCGTTTACACTTAATTGGAATGATAAGCAGCGTGATATTCAATTATTGGTTACCCACTTAGCAGCAGAACTAGGTGATAAGCTTGATCAACAATTAACCTTAGAGCAAATTCGCGAACCTTTTTATCGTAATAAAGCCGCTTATCTGGTTGGAAAACTGACTTTTGCAAACGGTGAGTCATTGCCTTTAGTGCTCCCCATACTCAATCATAAGGGACAGTTATTACTGGATGCGGGTATCTGTAACGTTAATGATGTCAGTGTTATTTTTGGCTTCGCCCGTTCTTATTTTATGGTTTATAGTCCCGCACCTGCTGCCTTAGTGCGGTTTTTAGCCCAACTTCTACCCAATAAAAATTTAGCCGAACTCTATACGGCAATTGGCTGCCAAAAGCATGGGAAAACAGAATTTTATCGCCAATTTTTAGATCATTTAGCACACTCAGACGACCAGTTTATTATCGCACCGGGCATCAAAGGCATGGTGATGTCAGTCTTCACTCTGCCTTCTTATGATTTTGTATTTAAAATAATTAAAGATAAATTTGCACCACAAAAAGACATTAGCCCTCACGTTGTTAAACAAAAATATCAACTGGTAAAAGAGCATGATCGCGTCGGCAGAATGGCGGACACGCAAGAATACCGTCATTTCAGTTTTCCTCGCCACCGATTTAGCGACGAATTAATTCATGAGTTATTAACCATCGCTCCATCAATTGTTACTGTTACCGATGATGATGTGATTATTGAACACCTTTATATGGAACGGCGGATGATCCCATTTAATATCTACATTGAAACCGCCAATGATGCCGATTTACGTTACGCGGTAAATGAATATGGCAACGCGATTAAACAATTAGCCGCCGCCAATATATTTCCAGGAGATATGCTCTTTAAGAACTTTGGGGTTACCCGTCATAAACGCGTAGTATTTTATGATTATGACGAAATTACGTATATGAATGAAATGAATTTTCGTACCATTCCAGAACCACGTTACCCTGAAGATGAAATGGCCGCTGAACCTTGGTATAGCGTTGGGATTAATGATGTTTTCCCAGAAGAGTTTCGCACTTTTTTATTGATCAATCCTAAAGTAAAAACATTGTTTAATGAGTTACATCAAGATTTGTTTGAAGCCAGTTATTGGCAACATTTACAAAATAATATAAGCCAAGAATTGTATCCTGATGTTTTTCCTTATCATGCTCGTCATCGGCTCCATATTAATATCAACAAACCACAATGATAATGAACAATTGTAATATAAGACGATATTACGCCTAAGTTGTGGCAACGCTCATACAATACGCTACCTAATGAATATTTATTACTTATAACACTTACTCTCAACGTAATATGACCTATGATTTAGAATAATGTCGATGTGATGGGAGTGAGCATGATTAAATATTACATAAGTATTGTGGGATTACTTATCGTGTTCAACATGCCAACAGCATCAGCAGCCGCAATAATAGAAACCAACCTAACTTATAATGGGGGTGAAAAACTCACATCTGGGTGGTTTTTATCATCACAATCACGCCAACAACGTTTTGATGTATGGCAAATAGACAGCGGCTACGCTTATTCAGTCACAGACAATACGCAACTGTATGTCAGCACCCATTTAACCACCAGTACCAACGATCAACCAGCATCAAGTGGCTTAACGTCTGGGGTTAAATATTCCGTATCACCACGAATCAGTATTAATAGTGCCATTACATCAGACACCATTAATAATCACACCACATTAGGGCTAGAACTGAGTAGCCAATATGATGTATCACAAAAAGTAAATGTCAGGGCAACCGTTGATTATGCTGAACTTGAAAAAATCATTGAATTAGGATTAGGATTCAGTTTCTAATACACTCAAATCTAACTCTGTCGTACTCAACACAATGCCATTTAAATCGGCATAAATATAATCATTGGGATAAATTAAAGTATCCACAATACTCAATACAACATTATGTTCCCCCATTTGACGCTTATCTGTTTTGATAGGACACGCCGCTAACGCTTTAACACCTAACGCTAATTGTGCCAAGGTTGCAACATCTCTAATCGCACCATTAACAATGATCCCTTGCCAATTATTTTTGATAGCTAATAGTGCTAATTGATCACCAAATAATGCGCGACGACAACTACCATTACCATCAATAAACAAGACTTTACCACTGCCGTCTGTTGATAATAAATCACGCACTAAACTGTTATCTTCAAAACAGCGCAATGTCACTATTTGTCCCCAGAATGGCGTATTACGACCATAATCACGTAATATTAACGGTAAAAAACGAATATCTTGTGCATAGTAATCACATAAATCTGGTAATAAATCCTTCATTATTCTTTTCCTCTCACGGTAAAACCAACAAAAAAAGGCAAATTTGACCGTATTTCTTAACAATTATCACTATATTAATTTAATAGATCTTTTTTACTCAAATATATCAACCTTAATGAGTGTCAACCCTAACTGATACTGTTACAATATTTAGAGAAAGATGAACTATATGTTGTGTTTTTTATTATCATTACGATTAAATATTAGTCAATGGTATTGTGTTTTGTATATTATGATTACTACCATGACATTTTTATCGACTCAGATATAAAGTTAACTAAACTCGAAATATAACAACTGTTTTTCTTGCTGATTGATATAAATCAACAAATATATAAATAATCGACATCAAATAAGCTCTCCACATTGTTAGCGAGCTGTTAAGTGAATACAATTGTCGCATTATCAGGGAGATTGTAGCCAGCACCCCAAGCTTTATGGGGGATTTCAACATCTAATGCATGTTGAATGAAAGGATGGTGTACCACATAGGTTGTAACAATAAAGTGTTTATTTAAACATTTTGCCTATATGTGAATTTTTTTTATAGAATTTGACTATTCTGTGATTAACCAGATTTAGTTTCTGATATTAGGTACTGCCAAAATGCAAACCCCTCACATTCTGATTGTAGAAGACGAGCACGTAACACGTAACACCCTGAAAAGTATTTTTGAAGCAGAGGGTTACACTGTCTTCGAAGCAAATGATGGCGCAGAAATGCACCAAATGCTTTCTGAAAACCCTGTGCACCTAGTTATCATGGATATTAATCTTCCAGGAAAGAACGGCCTTTTACTTGCGCGCGAACTTCGCGAACAAGGTGATATGGCACTAATGTTCTTAACCGGTCGTGATAACGAAGTTGATAAAATTTTAGGTCTTGAAATTGGTGCTGATGATTACATCACAAAACCATTCAACCCACGTGAATTAACTATTCGTGCTCGTAACCTATTAACTCGTGCAATGAACCAAGGTCTTCCAACTGAAGATAAAAAATTGGTTGAACGTTACGAATTTAATGGTTGGTCTCTAGAAATTAACAGCCGTTCTTTAGTAAGCCCAAGTGGCGAGCAATTCAAATTACCACGCTCTGAGTTCCGTGCTCTCCTGCACTTCTGTGAGAACCCTGGTAAGATTCAAACACGTGCTGATTTACTAAAGAAAATGACAGGCCGCGAACTTAAGCCGCATGATCGTACTGTTGATGTAACTATTCGTCGCATCCGTAAGCACTTTGAATCAGTTGCAGATACTCCAGAGATCATCGCAACTATTCACGGTGAAGGTTACCGTTTTTGTGGTGATCTAGGCGAAGAGTAATCTCTTTTCCAAGCAAATAATAAAACAAAAAAAGGCGACCAATGGTCGCCTTTTTTATTATCGCTTATTGTTGCTTTAACCATGTTTTCAATACATTTATATCATCTTGATAGCTATATTTAATTTCATCAACCCAATCATTAATATTTTCCCACCACGCAGGTAATTCTGGCGATTGGGCTTTCTGCGCCACTTGCTGAATATGTTTAAGACCAATAGAACCCGCAGCGCCTTTAATCTTATGCGCTTCAAATTTAATTCCATCTTGATCTTTGGCAGTCATATTGGAATCTAAAATAGCCAAATAATCTGGCATCATTTTCTCAAACATCTCAATACTGGTATATACCGGCTCAGTACCAACAATTTCAACGTATGAGATCAACATCTCTAAATCTAATAATGTGTCGATTACGTTGGCTTGCGCAATATTAGTGCTTTCCAAACTATCATCATCGACATCGGTTGCCTGAATTTCATGGCTACAACTTAAGACAAGATTTTCAATCACATTGGTAATGGCTTTCACGCTTAATGGTTTATTGAGTACCTCGTCCATCCCTTTCGCAAGATATTCTGTTTTATCATTAACAACATTGGCCGTTAGTGCAACTAACGCTGGCAGATCTTGATATTGCTGACGTAATTTTTGTGCAACATCAAACCCAGTCATATCCGGTAATTGAATATCCAATAACACTAAATCATAATCTTCTGGTTTAAACATCGCTAACGCTTGATCACCGCGCATAGCTACCGTCACCTCATGCCCTAAGCGCTCAAGCAATGATTTAGCCACCACAATATTCAGTTCAATATCTTCTACCATGAAAATACTTAAACCCGTCATTTCTGGACGGACTTCAGTCACCACATGTTGTTCAACAGCAGCTTCAACTAATGGCACGTTAATATTAACCGTAAATGTACTCCCAGCCCCGACTTCAGAATCAACGTGAATATCTCCCCCCATCAGGTGAACTAATTGCTGAGAAACAGCTAAACCAATCCCTGTACCTACTGCATGTAAATTATCGTCACCTTGCTGAACTTGGTAATACATCGCAAAGATATTATCTATTTCAGCTTTAGGAATACCAATACCGCTATCTTCCACTTCAAAAATAATATTCGCATCAAAGTCATGTATTTCACTGCTAACCGATAGCACCACCCCACCTTGTTTAGTGAATTTGGTCGCGTTACCAATCAAATTCCATAACACTTGTCGTAATCGAGTACTATCAACTTCAATATTTCGTGGAAGTTCAGTCAAACACTCTAAATCAAACCGTAGCCCTTTTTGTTCGGCCATCAGTTGCGAGATGTTACCAATATCATCAACAAATTCATGAAAATCTAATGGTTGCGGTAACAATTCTAAACGACGACGATCCGATTTATCTAAATCTATAATGTCATTGAAAATATTACCTAAGGTGATCGCACTAACATGTACCGTTCTTAAATAACCACGTTGTTCATCGGTTAACTCAGTTTCTAATAACATACGACTTAAACCGACAATACCATTTAATGGCGTGCGTAATTCATGGCTAATCGTCGAAATAAACGCGGTTTTATCACTACTGGCTTTTTCTTGTGCGTCTTCGTATTTTTTACGTTCAGTAATATCACGCCCAAACCCCATCAGGCCTAAACGTTTTCCATTACGATCATAAAGAGGCACTTTACGTAATTCGAATAATGCTTTTTTGCCATTAGGATAATCAAGCCACTGCTCATCAGTCATGGCGGTATTATCATCAAACAATTCTTGATCTGTTTTAAGAACATGCTTAGCAACTTCGGCAGGATAAACATCCCATGGCGTTAATCCGACTAATTCTTTTTCACTTTTACCCACCAATGCAGCCATCGCACGGTTACAACCTGAAAACTGGTTTCTCTCATTGCGGTAGTAAATTAAATCGGGTGAAGCATCTAAAAATGATTTTAATAATGCACTTTTCTCAGCTACCGCCAATTGCGCATTCTCACGTTGATACACTTCATTTTCCAGATCTTGCATTGCCTCTTCGCGCGCTTCTTCAGCTTTTTCCCGCTCTTCAATTTCAGAGTTTAATCGCGAGATATTCGCTTGTAGCTGCTGATTTAACTCCATGTCACGCGCGCGCATTTGTTCTAACTTCGTGACTAGTTGCGATAATCGTTGGCGAGAATCTTCTAATTGATCAACCACCACCGATAAAAAATACACCGCCCAAGGAGTAATAAATAATCCAAACGTCACTGAGCGAATAATTTCAACGTCACGCATAGTGCCTTGCAATAAAAGCGTTACGCTAATTTGCACAACCAATGCTAACGCCACTAATGCCGCCGCTAATAATAAGCTAAAACGGAAAACACCTAATTTCACTAATAGATCGACATAAAATTGGGCTAAAATTTTGACTTGCTTCATCAATGAATACCAATAAAAATAACCTCGCCATGATGGCGAATACTATTGTTTATAATAATCGCTCTCGCCACTAGTGCCTAAGTGAAAGCTGTAAAGTTTTATTGTGGCGCACAAAAAAGCCAACGTTAAAGAAAGTTAACCCTTATTATGCAATATTGGTAATTGATACACGAAGGGGTTATCTAAGCCACTACCTTGAGCGCCATGCTTATTAAGAAGATGTTCAATATCCATCATCGCTAACCAACGATTTTCACACCACATTGGCGCCAGTAATGTAGGTCGACGTGCACTTGCCGCGACACGATGATAAATCACCTCTGGCGGCGTAAAACGGATCATTTCACTCGCAATATCGGTATAAGTCTCAATACTGATCGGCTGTAATCGCCCCGCTTTAAAGGCTTGTCCCATCTTACTGCCTTCAACAATATGTAATGGATGCAGTTTGATACCATCAACCCCAACCTCAACCACTTTGTTTAATGTCATTAAATTATCAGCCTTAGTATCACCAGGCAAACCTACAATTAAATGGGTACAAACTTTGATACCTAATGCACGCGCACGCTGGGTAATTTCTGCATAACAAGCAAAATCATGACCACGATTAATCCGTTTAAGGGTTTTGTCATTCGCGGTTTGCAAACCAAGTTCAAGCCAAATTTCATAACCCTGTTCTACATAGCCAGCCAGTAATTCTAATACCGCATCAGGCACACAATCGGGGCGAGTACCGACACATAAACCCACAATATCAACCGCAGTTAATGCTTGTTCATACATCGTTTTTAAGCTTTGAACTTCAGCATAAGTACTGGTGTAAGCCTGAAAATAGGCTAAATAACGTTTTGCACGATGGATCTCACCCGCACGCTCAGTTAATTGTTGCTGGATGGGTACAAACTGATTATTTTCATCCGCAAATGAAGCTACATTACAAAATGTACACCCACCACGACCAATAGTACCGTCACGATTAGGACAACTAAAACCACCATGTAAAGTGAGTTTATGCACTTTTTCACCATACCGATGTTGAAGGTCTTGTCCAAATGTATTGACGAGTTGATGCAATTGCATGGTATTACCTAACGTTTAAAACAATGAATAATCTCCGTCAACGCAGACCAAGAGACAAAAGAGCCGCAACATATCATCAATCACCCTAACGTAGATTGTGCTAAGACAAAGAACCCCTTCTCTAAGGTTGATTCGACTCCACTTTTAACCGACTTATTTAAACAACAAAACCGACGCTCTAAATGCTTCATTTATGCAGTTATTATGTTAGTTTTTATTGGTAATTAATGTATCAAAATTGTAGGATGGTTACACTTGTGTGCAATTTATAAACAAAAAAAACACTAAAATCACGCTGTTTTAGTGTGGTTTATATGGCTATTTTGGCAGGAATAACGTGTTTTGTTATTCATAATCGTAATACAACAGCATTAAGTTTGTGAATGATACGGTGTCATCACTACAAACACACATCAAGGATGCAGGACAGGAGTCCATCTCAATGCGAATTGATTGTGATAATAAATTAGGGATAACCAAGCCTTAGGAATATGGCTTGATGTAACTGGAAGGATGTATCTATGACAGCTCAAGAGCATAACGCTCAGGGACTTTATGTGCCTGAATTAGAGCACGATGCCTGTGGTATCGGCTTTGTTGCCCACCTTAAAAACCGCAAATCTCACCAGATCGTCACTCAAGCTCTCGATATGCTCGCGCGTATGGAGCACCGTGGTGGTCAAGGTTGTGACCCTAGTAGTGGTGATGGGGCAGGCATCTTACTGCAAAAACCCCACGAATTTTTATTAGAAGAAACCGTTAAGCTAGGGATGAAATTACCCGCTTTTGCACAATATGGTGTGGGCGTGGTGTTATTCCCTAAAGACGAACATAAACGTCAGCAATGTCGTGATATTCTTGAGCGCAATGCCAAACGTCTTGATCTAGAAATTATTGGTTACCGTGTACTTCCGGTTGATAATTCAATGATCGGCGAAGATCCTCTTAGTACTGAACCTCAATTTGAACATGTGTTTATTACCGGTGGCGTCAATTTAGATCCCGCCGTATTAGAACGTAAACTTTACGTATTACGTAACTATACCGTACGCGTGTGCTTAGAAAGCGTGTCCAATATTGGTGATGATTTCTACATCAACTCACTGTCTTATAAAACATTAGTTTATAAAGGCCAGTTAACGACTGCCCAAGTGCCACAATACTTCCTTGATTTACACAATCCAGCAATGGTCACCGCCTTAGCGTTAGTTCATTCCCGTTTTTCAACTAACACTTTTCCTCGCTGGCGATTAGCACAACCTTTCCGTTACATTGCCCACAACGGTGAAATCAATACCGTGCGCGGCAATCTTAATTGGATGAAAGCCCGTGAAGCCATTCTTGAATCTGACTTATTTAGCCACCAAGAAATTAGTATGCTACTGCCAATTTGTCAGGAAGGCAGTTCAGATTCGTCCAACTTTGATATGGCACTTGAGCTATTAGTGCTTTCTGGCCGTAGTTTGCCGCATGCTTTGATGATGTTGATCCCTGAAGCATGGCAAGAAAACACCAGCATGGATCCTAAGCGGCGCGCTTTTTATCAGTATCACGCCAATATTATGGAACCGTGGGATGGCCCTGCGTCTGTCTGTTTTACTGATGGTGTACAAGTCGGTGCTACATTAGATCGCAACGGGTTACGACCATCACGCTATACCGTCACTAAAGATGATTTTCTGATCATGGCATCAGAATCAGGGGTAGTAAAAATTGCCCCCGAAAATGTGCAGTTCCGTGGCCGCTTACAACCTGGCCGTATCTTCGTTGCCGATCTTGAACAAGGTCGTATTATTTCAGACGAAGAAGTCAAAGATAGTATCGCGACCTCACAGCCATATGAGCAATGGATCAAAGATAATCTATTGACACTAAAAACACTGCCAGATGCTGACAACATGTACCACCAGCCAACCCCTGAGCGTTTATTGCATCATCAACAAGCTTTTGGCGTTAGCTCAGAAGAAGTTAACGATATTATCGTACCGTTAGCCAATACAGGCTATGAACCACTTAGCGCAATGGGTGCCGACTGGCCATTAGCGGTGTTATCACACCAATCACAACACTTATCGAATTACTTTAAGCAACTGTTCGCACAGGTAACCAACCCACCGATAGATCCTATCCGTGAACGCATGGTGATGTCACTCAATACCTACCTTGGTAAAGATCAGAATTTACTGACAGAAACCTCTGAGCATTGCCATAAAGTCGAACTTGAATCACCGGTACTATCAAACGCTGAGTTAGAAAAAATTCGCGCGATTGATAACGAACATCTGCAATCAAAAACATTAGATATTGTGTTTCGAGCCAGTGGTGAACAAGGCAAACTTGATCGCGCCTTAAAGCGTATCTGTCAGTATTCTGAAGATGCGGTGATTGATGGTTATTCAATCATTATTTTAACGGATCGTGCGGTTAATTCTAACCATGCCGCCATCCCCGCGATGCTTGCCGTGGGTGCTGTTCACCATCACCTGATCCGCAAAGGTTTACGCGCTAAATGTGACATTGTGGTTGAAACTGGTGATGCCCGTGAAACCCACCATTTTGCGACCCTTATTGGTTATGGTGCCAATGCGATTAACCCTTATTTGGTCACGGAAACACTGGTTGATTTACAACATAAACGTAAACTTGACCCTGAGCTGCCAACCGATACTTTATTTGATAATTATCGTAAAGGGGTTAATGGCGGACTGCTAAAAATCTTCTCTAAAATGGGAATTTCAACGTTGCAGTCTTACCATGGCGCACAGATTTTTGAAGCGCTGGGTATTAGCAAATCCGTGGTTGATAAATACTTCACCGGTACTGTTACCCGTATTCAAGGGTTAACCATCGATGATATTGCTCAAGAAGTACTAGTACGTCACCGTGTTGGTTACCCAACCCGTGAAATCCCATTACAAATCCTTGACGTGGGCGGCGTCTATCAGTGGAAACAACGCGGTGAAAAGCACCTGTTTAACCCTGAAACGATTTCATTATTACAACAATCAACCCGTAACAAAGATTATGCTCAATTTAAGCAATATGCCAAAGCGGTTGATGATCAAGGTGACAATGCTGCGACATTGCGTAGTCAGTTAGATTTTGTCAACAATCCAACTGCGTCAATTGCACTGGAAGAGGTTGAATCACTTGAGAAGATCCTCAAGCGCTTCGCAACAGGTGCAATGAGTTTTGGTTCGATTTCTTATGAAGCTCACTCTACTTTAGCTGTAGCCATGAACCGCATTGGCGCTAAATCTAACTCAGGCGAAGGGGGTGAAGACCCTACCCGTTTTGATAAAAAAGATAACGGCGATTGGGAACGTTCAGCGATTAAACAGGTGGCATCAGGTCGTTTTGGGGTTACCTCATATTACCTCACCAATGCTGCTGAACTGCAAATCAAAATGGCACAGGGCGCAAAACCCGGTGAAGGTGGACAACTACCCGGCGACAAAGTCGATGACTGGATTGGCGCAACCCGTCACTCAACCCCTGGGGTCGGCTTGATTTCACCGCCACCTCACCACGACATCTACTCTATTGAAGATTTAGCCCAGCTGATTTTTGATTTAAAAAATGCTAACCGTGACGGTCGCGTTAATGTCAAATTAGTCTCAGAAGCGGGTGTTGGAACCATTGCTTCAGGCGTTGCCAAAGCCAAAGCCGATGTTGTACTTATTGCAGGCTTTGATGGCGGTACTGGTGCATCACCCATGTCATCAATTCGCCACACCGGTTTACCATGGGAACTTGGCTTAGCTGAAACCCACCAAACACTGCTTAAAAATGGTTTACGTAACCGAATAGTGGTGCAGTCTGATGGGCAAATGAAAACCCCACGTGACCTTGCCATTGCGACCTTACTCGGCGCTGAAGAATGGGGCGTAGCAACCGCAGCACTGGTGGTTGAAGGCTGTATCATGATGCGTAAATGTCATAAAAACACCTGTCCAGTTGGGATTGCAACTCAAAATAAAACCCTCCGTGAGCGCTTTGATGGCCGTGTAGAAGATGTCGTCACCTTCTTCCAATACATGGGTGAAGGTTTACGTGAAGTGATGGCTGAACTTGGTTTCCGTACCATTGATGAAATGGTCGGCCAAGCGCAGAAGCTTAAATTGCGTGATGATATCGTCCACTGGAAATACAAAAACCTCGATCTTAGCCCAGTACTGCACATTCAACCGCCACGTGCTGAAGATGGCATTTATAACCAACGCCAACAAGATCATGGTTTAGCAAACGTATTGGATCGCACCTTGATTCGATTAGCACAATCCGCATTAAGTGATGGTGAAGCGATAACGGCACAACTACCGATCATCAACACTGATCGTAGTGTCGGCACTATGCTGTCTAATGAAATATCAAAAGTCTATAAAGACCAAGGCTTACCACTGCCAATGACGGTCAAGTTTAACGGCTCTGCTGGTCAAAGTTTTGGGGCTTTCCTTGCAAAAGGGGTCCACTTTACCGTCGAAGGCGATGCCAATGATTACTGGGGTAAAGGCCTTTCTGGCGGTACGCTAGTGCTCTACCCTGATCGTCAATCCGATATTATTGCCGAAGATAATATTGTGGTCGGTAATGTTTGTTTCTATGGCGCTACTTCTGGCGAATCTTATATTCGCGGCCTTGCAGGTGAACGTTTCTGTGTTCGAAACTCAGGAGCCAACGTTGTCGTTGAAGGCATTGGCGATCACGGCTGTGAATACATGACAGGCGGTGTAGCCGTTATTCTGGGTCAAACCGGACGTAACTTTGCCGCAGGCATGAGTGGCGGGGTCGCTTATGTGTGGGATCAATTTGGGGATTTTGAAACCAAACTCAACGCTGAATTAGTCGACCTTGATCCTATTGAAACTGAAGATAAAGAACTATTGCTCGATATGTTAACCAAACATATTGAATTAACGGGTAGTACGGTCGCAGAACTGTTCTTGTCTAACTTTGAGGCTAATCTCAAACAGATGATGAAAGTGATGCCAAGGGATTACAAAGCCGTATTACAACAGCGTCAAGCTGCCGCTCACAACAAGGAAACGTTGGAGGCCATCAATGGGTAAGCCTACGGGATTTTTAGAATTTGGCCGCGAACTGCCAAGTAAGTTAGATCCAAGTGTTCGTATTCAAGACAACAAAGAATTTGTTCTTAACGAAGAATTTGGTGACAAAATTCAAGAGCAATCATCACGTTGCATGGATTGTGGTGTACCTTTTTGTCATAACGCATGTCCGATTGGTAATATTATTCCTGAATTTAATGATGCGGTTTATCGTGATAGCTGGGAAGAAGCGTGGAACATTTTAAGTTCAACCAATAACTTCCCAGAATTTACCGGTCGCGTCTGCCCAGCCCCTTGTGAAAGTGGTTGTGTGCTTGGCATCAATCAAGATCCAATCACCATCTGTAATATTGAAAAAACCATTGTTGAAACCGCTTATCGTAACGGTTACGCCAAACCTAAAATTCCACGTTCGCGGACGGGTAAAACCATCGCCATTATCGGTTCTGGTCCTGCGGGGTTATCTGCCGCTGAACAATTAAACAGTGCAGGTCACACTGTTACCGTGTTTGAGCGCGATGAAAAAGTGGGCGGTTTACTGCGATTTGGTATTCCTGACTTTAAGCTTGGAATGGATATTATTGATCGTAAAATTGACCTGATGGCGCAAGCTGGTGTGAAATTTGAAGTCAATGCTCATATTGGGGTCGATATTAACGCCCAACAGTTACGCCAAGAATTTGATGTTATTTTACTAACCGGTGGTTCAACTGTCCCGCGTAATTTACCTATTCCTGGGCGTGAGCTTAATGGGGTTCATTTTGCGATGGACTTTTTAGCCCAAAATAACCGCCGTGCAAATGATATGGATATCAAAACAGCTGAAGTGCATGCGCAAGATAAGCATGTCGTTGTCATTGGTGGTGGCGATACAGGATCAGATTGTGTCGGTACTTCCAACCGCCATGGTGCGGCAAGTATTACTCAAGTTGAAATCATGCCATTGCCGCCAGAGCAACGCCCTGCCAACCAACCGTGGCCGTCATACCCGATGATCATGAAAACTTCGACATCGCATGAAGAAGGTTGTGATCGTTATTGGAATATTCTTACCAAAGAATTTATTGATGATGGTAATGGCAATGTTAAAGGGTTACGAATCGCTGATATTGCATGGCAAGAAGCAAAACCCGGTGCAAGACCAAACTTTGAAGAAGTGGCAGGAACTGAACGCATCATCGCTTGTGATATGGCCTTTCTAGCAATGGGCTTTTTACACCCAGAGCCAACAGGCGTGTTAGCACAATTGAATATTAAACTTGATGATCGCGGTAATGTTGCCACTCAGAATTTCGCCACCAGCCAAGCTGGCGTATTTGCCGCAGGTGATATGCGAACCGGACAATCATTAGTGGTTCGTTGTATTAACGAAGGTCGTGAATCAGCACGGTCAATTGATAACTACTTGATGGGTAACTCCCATCTCGAAGCGAAAGCGAATTCTTTGATGCTTTCGTAAACTTTATTATTATTTGATTCAACTGAAAAATGTAAAGCCAGCACATTACTGCTGGCTTTTTATTGATTACAGCTCAGACGATTATTTTATTACACAAATTTATAACATCCACCCTCGTAATCCACCAAATTTAGCCATTTTTTAATCTAAAAACACAGTAACCAACCCTTAATTAACACTCAAAAAAACTTACAGCTGTAATGAATATAATTTTATTTCAGATAGTTAAGGTTAATAAAAACCAGTTAATGGGTATAAATATCATTTGTTAGCAATATTTGACCTTTTTGTAAATTGTCGTTAATTTGAAATATCGTAGGAGGCAAAATGCGCGATCAATCTTGATTTCCATTTTGCAGTAAAACTGTTTATAGCAAACAGGAGCAAGGGAGAATTGCAATGTCACTGTATAACCCATCACTAGAAAAAGATAACTGTGGCTTCGGTCTTATCGCCCACATTGAAGGCGAAACTAGCCATAAACTTGTTCGTACCGCAATATCTGCCCTCGATCGCATGACCCACCGAGGAGGAATTGCTGCGGATGGGAAAACTGGCGATGGCTGTGGTTTATTAATTAAAAAACCTGATAATTTTTATCGTATTATTGCCGCAGAAAAGCAGTGGAATTTATCGCGTGAATTTGCAGTAGGAATGATATTCCTCAGTCAAGATCCTGTCCTCGCTCAACATGCACGTGAAATTATCAACGAAGAGTTGATCACCGAAACCTTATCCATTGCAGGTTGGCGTGAAGTGCCGATCAACGCCAGTGTTCTCGGTCCGATTGCCCAACAATCACTGCCAACCATTGAACAAGTGTTTATCAATGCTCCAGCAGGATGGAAACCACGGGACATTGAACGTCGGCTTTATATTGCTCGGCGTCGAATTGAAAAACGGATTACAGACGATAAAGATTTCTATATTTGTAGCCTCTCAACCCAAGTTACGGTCTACAAGGGGTTATTCATGCCCGCTGATCTGCCTAAATTTTATCAAGATTTAGGGGACATTCGATTAGAGTCATCAATCTGTTTATTCCACCAACGTTTTTCAACCAATACTCAGCCACGATGGCCATTAGCGCAGCCTTTCCGTTACTTAGCCCACAATGGCGAAATCAATACCATTACCGGTAATCGTCAATGGGCACGCGCACGCGCTTATAAATTTAGTTCACCACTATTACCTGATTTAAAAACAGCGGCGCCATTTGTTAATGAAACCGGATCTGATTCATCCAGCCTTGATAATATGCTGGAGCTGTTTTTAGCCGGCGGTATGGATCTCTTTCGTGCGATGCGAATGCTCGTGCCACCAGCATGGCAAAATCACCCTGATATGGATCCCGCATTACGTGCTTTTTATGATTTTAACTCCAAGCACATGGAACCATGGGATGGCCCCGCAGGCATTGTAATGTCAGATGGTCGTTACGCGGCGTGTAACCTTGATCGTAATGGCTTACGCCCTGCGCGTTATGTGATCACTAAAGATAAACTGATCACCATCGCTTCTGAAGTCGGCATTTGGGATTACACCCCTGATGAAGTGGCAGAAAAAGGCCGTGTCGGCCCCGGTGAGTTATTGGTTATCGATACAAAATTCGCCAAAATCTGGCATTCACAAGATATTGATAACGAACTGATGAGCCGCCATCCGTATAAGCAATGGATGGATACTCATGTTCAACATTTAGTGCCCTTTGAACAGTTAGATGATAGCCATATAAGCCAACGTAGTTTGGATGACAATCAGCTTAATACTCACCACAAACAATTTAATGTCAGCCGTGAAGAACTCGATCAAGTGCTGCGGGTTATTGGTGAAAATGGTCAAGAAGCCACAGGATCTATGGGTGATGATGCACCAATGGCAGTATTGTCATCGCAACAGCGTCCAATCACCGATTATTTCCGTCAAATGTTTGCGCAAGTGACTAACCCACCGATCGATCCTTTGCGTGAAAAACATGTGATGTCCCTTGCGAGCTGTATTGGCCGTGAGATTAATGTGTTCTGTGAAACCGATAGTCATGCTCAGCGAGTGGCATTTAAATCACCCGTTTTACTCTATTCTGATTTCAAACAGTTACTCGATCTCGATCAGCAATACTATGCTAACAACCAGCTTGATATTAATTTTGACCCGCAACAAACGGATCTTGAGCAAGCCATTGTCAGCCTCTGTGATAAAGCTCAGCTGTTAGTCGAACAAGGTGCGGTACTGATTGTGTTATCCGATCGCACCATCAGCAAAGATACTCTACCCATTCCAGCTGCGATGGCAGTGGGTGCCATTCAACGCCGATTAGTCGATAACAATTTACGTTGTGATACCAATATTGTGGTTGAAACCGCTACCGCACGCGATCCGCATCAATTTGCAGTGCTGTTTGGTTTTGGCGCTACGGCGGTTTACCCCTACCTTGCCTATGAATCATTAGCAAAAATGGTTGATAGTAAGGTGATTGATAAGCCATACCGCGAAGTGATGACTAATTATCGCGACGGGATCAATAAAGGCCTGTTTAAGATCATGTCCAAAATGGGCATCTCAACCATTTCCTCTTACCGTTGTTCAATGTTATTTGAAGCGATTGGCTTAGGTAATGACATTATTGAACTGTGTTTCAAAGGGGTTTCAAGCCGTATTGCTGGCGCTGATTTTAGTGATATTCAACAAGACTTGCACAACCTTGCACGTACAGCATGGCTAAAACGCAAACCGATTGATCACGGCGGTTTACTTAAATATGTTCATGGCGGCGAGTTCCACGCTTATAACCCGGATGTGGTTTCAACGTTACAAAAAGCCGTTAAATCTGGCGATTATCAAGATTACCTTGTTTTTGCAGACCAAGTAAATCATCGCCCTGTGGCCGCTATTCGTGACTTATTGACCTTAACGGATAACCACAATCCAATTGCGATTGAGAACGTAGAAGCCGCAACGGAATTGTATAAGCGCTTTGACTCAGCAGCGATGTCGATTGGCGCGCTAAGCCCAGAGGCACACGAAGCCTTAGCGATTGCGATGAACCGTTTAGGCGGCTGTTCTAACTCAGGTGAAGGTGGTGAAGATCCACGCCGTTTTGGTACTGAGCGTAACTCACGCATTAAGCAAGTAGCTTCCGGTCGCTTTGGCGTCACTCCGCATTATTTAATCAATGCCGATGTGATCCAAATTAAAGTCGCGCAAGGGGCAAAACCCGGTGAAGGCGGTCAGCTTCCGGGGCATAAAGTCACCACAGAAATTGCCAAGTTACGCTTTGCCGTACCTGGTGTGACCTTAATTTCACCGCCACCGCATCACGATATTTATTCGATTGAAGATCTGGCGCAACTAATTTTCGATCTCAAGCAGGTCAATCCCAAAGCGTTGGTGTCTGTCAAACTGGTATCAGAACCCGGCGTTGGCACTATCGCGACAGGTGTTGCCAAAGCTTATGCCGATTTAATCACGATCTCAGGTTATGACGGTGGTACGGGTGCAAGTCCACTTACGTCAGTGAAATACGCAGGTAGCCCGTGGGAACTTGGATTAGCTGAAACCCAACAAGCATTGGTGACAAACGGCTTACGTCATAAAATTCGTCTGCAAGTGGATGGCGGCTTAAAAACAGGGCTAGATGTCGTTAAAGCAACGATTTTAGGGGCAGAAAGCTTTGGCTTTGGCACTGCGCCAATGGTTGCGCTTGGATGTAAATATCTGCGTATTTGTCATCTAAACAACTGCGCAACAGGTGTGGCGACTCAAGATGAAAAACTGCGCCGAGATTTCTTTAAAGGCTTACCAGAACAGGTAATGAATTACTTTATCGGTGTCGGCGAAGAAGTTCGTCAATTGTTAGCTCAACTTGGGGTTAAACAATTAATAGACTTAATCGGTCGCACTGATTTATTGCAACAACTTGAGGGTCTTACTGCCAAACAATCAAAACTGGATTTAAGTCCTTTATTAGTTGCACCAACACCACATGCTGGCAAAACCGTATATTGCAGTGAAACCAATAGTCCATTTGATGATGCACAGTTAAGCCAGCAATTACTAGAGCATACGCTAAGCGCCATAGAAACGCGCAGCGGCGGTGATTATCACTTTCCTATCTATAATACCGATCGTTCAATTGGCGCGCGCTTATCCGGTGAAATTGCCCACCGTTATGGTAACCAAGGCATGGCTTCAACACCGATTACGCTCCACTTTATCGGTACGGCGGGGCAATCCTTTGGGGTCTGGAATGCGGGCGGTTTAAACCTTAATTTAACCGGCGATGCTAACGATTATGTCGGTAAAGGCATGGCGGGAGGAAAGATTGCTATTCGTCCACCACTCGGCTCAGCGTTTAAATCCAGTGATGCCACCATTATCGGTAATACTTGTTTATACGGTGCAACAGGCGGCAAGTTGTTTGCCGCAGGTAAAGCAGGCGAGCGTTTTGCGGTGCGTAACTCAGGGACGATTGCGGTAGTAGAAGGGGCTGGTGATAACGCGTGTGAATATATGACGGGCGGAATTATCGCTATTTTAGGTAAGACTGGCGTCAACTTCGGCGCCGGAATGACGGGTGGCTTTGCGTATATCTTAGATGAAGATGGTGATTTTGCAGGACGCGTAAACCCTGAGTTAATTGAAGCAGTCGCACTTGATCAACTCAAAATCCATCAAGAACATTTACGCGGATTAATTGATCGTCACCTGCAAGAAACAGGTTCAACCCGTGCGCATGAAATTTTGGCTAACTTTGACCAATGGATTCCAAAATTCTATCTTGCGAAGCCAAAGTCAGCGGATATCAATACGCTGTTAGGCCACCAAAGTCGTTCAGAATCTGAACTGCGTCTTCAGGCACAATAAGGGAGGGAAACCGAATGAGCCAGAATGTTTACCAATTTATTGATGTCGAGCGTATCGACCCACCTAAAAAAGCGATTCAAATTCGAAAAATCGAGTTTGTCGAAATTTATGAGCCCTTTACAGAGCAACAAGCAGGAGCACAAGCAGACCGTTGCCTCGATTGTGGTAACCCTTATTGTGAGTGGAAATGCCCCGTGCATAACTACATTCCACAATGGTTAAAGCTTGCTAATGAAGGCCGAATTATTGAAGCGGTAGAGTTATCGCATCAAACTAATACCCTCCCAGAAGTCTGCGGTCGGGTTTGCCCGCAAGATCGCTTATGTGAAGGGGCATGTACCCTTAATGACGATTTTGGTGCAGTCACTATCGGTAATGTTGAAAAATACATTACTGATAAAGCGTTTGAAATGGGGTGGAAACCCGATATGTCAGGCGTTGAACTAACAGATAAAAAAGTCGCCATTATTGGCGCAGGTCCAGCAGGATTATCATGTGCTGATGTTCTAGTGCGTAACGGCGTAAAACCGGTGGTATTTGATCGCTACCCTGAAATTGGCGGCTTACTGACGTTTGGTATTCCTTCGTTCAAATTAGAAAAAGATATTATGGTCAATCGCCGTCGTGTCTTTAGCGAAATGGGGGTTGAGTTCCAGCTTAATACTGAGGTGGGTAAAGATATCAGCATTGACACTCTGCTCGCTGATTATGATGCGGTTTTCTTAGGTGTCGGCACCTATAAAAATATGCGTGCAGGGCTCGCGAACGAAGATGCAAATGGCGTCTACGATGCGCTACCGTTCTTAGTCTCTAACACTTATCGAGTGATGGCGCTTACACAACCACAACCGTTTATTGATATGCAAGGCAAACGGGTTGTCGTCCTTGGTGGTGGTGATACCGCGATGGATTGTGTTCGTACCTCAATTCGCCAAGGCGCAAACAACGTTATTTGTGCTTACCGTCGTGACGAAGCCAATATGCCAGGATCGAAGCGTGAAGTGAAAAATGCGCGAGAAGAAGGGGTTAACTTTATGTTTAACCTGCAACCATTAGGCATTGAGGTCGATAGTTCAGGTAACGTCATTGGCGTTAAAGTCGTAAAAACCGCCTTAGGTGACGCTGATGCTGCGGGTCGTCGACGCCCAGAACCCGTTGCCGACAGTGAACATATCTTAGCGGCTGATGCGGTGATTATGGCATTTGGTTTTCAACCACACGCCATGCCTTGGCTCACGCCTTATGATGTCGAGCTCGATCAATGGGGTCGAATTAAAGCAGCTGACACTGCATTTGCTTTCCAAACGTCAAACCCAAAGATCTTTGCGGGTGGTGATGCGGTGCGTGGTTCTGATTTGGTGGTCACCGCCATTGATGAAGGTCGAAAAGCCGCAGATGGTATTCTCGATTATTTAAACCTGTAACTGACCTCTCCATTAACACGTGTTATCAACACAGCAGTTATCTCTAATAACTGCTGTGTCGTTACAACGGTTAACAGTGTTTAGACGAGAGTTTTGGAATAATGATTATGGCTCATGCTACAATCTTAGCCATATCAGCACGGCAAGTGCACCTCATCAATAAAGAGATACCATTCATGAAAATCGGCATTATTGGCGCAATGGAACAAGAAGTTGCCATCCTTAAAGATCAACTTACTGACTGTGAAACCCATAATACAGCAGGTTGTACTATCTACACTGGTAAACTAAACGGTGCGAACGTAGCATTACTACAATCAGGTATTGGTAAAGTATCCGCAGCAGTAGGTACAGCTATTTTACTTGAAATCTTTAAGCCTGATGTAGTGATTAATACCGGTTCTGCTGGCGGTTTTGAATCAAGCTTAAACGTAGGCGATGTGGTTATTTCAACTGAAGTACGTTACCACGATGCTGATGTAACAGCATTTGGTTACGAAATCGGTCAAATGGCACAACAACCTGCCGCTTTCCTGTCTGACGAAAAATTAATGTCTGTTGCAGAACAAGCACTAGCAGCATTGCCACAACCACCCCACGCGGTTCGTGGTTTGATTTGTACTGGCGATGCTTTTGTATGTTCAGCTGAGAAACAAAACTTCATCCGTACCCATTTCCCAACAGTGGTTGCGGTTGAAATGGAAGCCGCTGCTATTGCGCAAGCTTGTCACCAATTCAAGGTTCCATTTGTGGTTGTTCGTGCAATTTCTGATGTTGCTGACAAAGAATCACCAATGAGCTTTGATGAGTTCCTGCCACTTGCAGCACAGAGTTCTTCTGTAATGGTTGCTAAAATGGTTGAATTGTTAAACTAATAACATCAATGAGATGATAACTACTGATGACAACTTCGGCATTTATCGCCTCATTAACAACCAATAGCTCCCTGCTGGCTTTGTGGGGAGCTTTATTATTACATTGGTTATTACCCATCCCCTCTCCATTGCATCCATTGCGTATCTGGCACCGTCTAGCATTATTAATTGCCGCACGAGTCAACCACCCTTATGACAATTACGCTCAACGACAATTAGCGGGTTATTTAGCCTGGAGCTTAATGTGGTTTACTGTATTTATCTTATTATTCGCGATGAGCCAATTAGTATTGTATCCAATTATATTTCAACTAACGTTATTATGGCTGGCTCTCGATTGGCAACAAACAGCCCATCTTAGCCATCAATTTAATCATGCTTATAACTGCAACGATAAAGATCAATGTCGCCAATTGCTCGCACCTCATCTCAATCGAAATACCGACGTCTTATCACTGCTTGGGTTAGGTAAAGCTGGCGCTGAAACCATTATTTTAAGCTATGGCAGACATGTGGTTGGGGTACTATTTTGGTATATGATTGGCGGTGGTATTGCGGCTATTTTATATCGCTTAGCCATCGGTCTTGCTCGTGCATGGTCACCGACACGTGCTCAGTATGCGGTATTTGGATACCCAGCAATACGTATCGCAGCAATAATTGATATTCTACCACTGCGGTTATTTGCTTTATTACTGAGCCTGGGACGCAATAGTCGTGTTGCGCTACAAGGATTACGTAACCAAGGTGAAAACTGGCATTTACCTGGGCCTGGGTGGCTACTTGTTATTATTGGACACAAGCTAACATTATCACTCGGCGGTCCAGCTATTTACAATAATGTCAAAATGGAACGGCCTCGCCTTGGCGGCAGAATAACACCATCAGCACTGCATCTTGCACAAATACAACAACTCATAACGCAACGCCTTTATGTGTGGATCGCAGTTGAAAGTTTATTACTATATATTTTTTATGGAGTTTTATAGTGCGATTCTTATGTTTACTTATATTCGTTATAAGTACCATTACACCTAGCGTGGCGGCAACGTTAGCCCAACAAACCCAACGTATAATTAGCTTATCGCCTCATACCACTGAAATGGCTTATGCGGCTGGATTAGGAAACAAGCTGATAGCAGCCAGTGCTTACAGTGATTACCCTCCCGCAGCTGAAAAATTAGAGCGAGTGGCAAATTATCGCGGTCTTAAAATGGAGCGTATTTTAGCGCTAAAACCTGATTTGATTTTAGCTTGGCAAGGCGGCAACCCTAGCCGAGAATTAGCCCGTTTAGAACAACTGGGGATTAAAATACTCTATTCAAACCCAAAAACATTGGCCGATATTCCCAATACATTAGAACAACTGGGGCAATATGCCGATTCACCACAGCCTGCACAGCAAGCTGCCACTGAATTTAGACATCAGTTACAACAATTAAAAATAGCCAATCACAATAAACCTAAAGTACGCTATTTTTATCAATTAGGTTCAACGCCATTAATGACCGTTGCCGATAGTGGCTGGCCAAGTCAGATTTTTCAATTTTGTGGTGGCGAAAATATTTTTGCAAATAGCAGTGTGGCCTACCCACAAGTTAACCAAGAGCAAGTGATTGTTCGTCAACCTCAAGTGATATTTAGTGCTCAACCAATCGCTGACACTCAACAATTATGGGCGCAATGGCAACACCAACTAATTGCAATAAAACAACACCATATTTACCAACTTAATACTAATTGGTTAAATAGACCAACACCACGAACATTACTTGCAATTAAACAAGTCTGTGGATTACTCAATCAAGTACGAGATGATCACTAATCACAGTATGGATATAAAGCCTGTGAATAACGTCACAAAGCATTTTATTACTGTTGTGCGTTACGTATTTATTCGTACAATCTCTGCCGCTTAACTCAACTTCATTATTCTTGCAGGAACAGAGATGCTTATTTATTTTCTCGATATGTTTGGCACTGCCATTTTTGCTGCATCAGGTGTACTTATGGCCGGACGGCTACGCATGGACCCTTTTGGTGTCGTTGTGCTTGCCAGTGTAACGGCGATTGGCGGTGGTACTATTCGAGATATGGCATTAGGGGCAACACCAGTTTTTTGGATTCACGATACTAATTATTTATGGGTAATTTTTATTACTTGCGTTATCACTATGATAGCCTCTCAACGACCACAACGAATGCCATGGTATTTTCTACCCGTAGCCGATGCAATTGGACTTGCTGTGTTTGTTGCTATCGGTGTTGAGAAATCATTACGCTATGGTGCATCACCATTAGTGGCCGTTATTATGGGGGTGATCACTGGATGTGGCGGTGGTGTTATTCGTGATGTTTTAGGTCGTGAAGTACCGATGATTTTCAGAACTGAAGTTTACGCTACTGCGTGTATTATTGGCGGTACCATTCATACCCTTAGTTTATCTCTGGGTGTCCTACCGTCGATGGCTGCCATTATGGGTATTATCACCACCCTTTCAATTCGTTTAGCCGCTATTCGTTGGAACCTTTCCTTACCCACATTTGCTCTGCGAAATTAAATAGCCAGCCATAACAATAAGTTATAAAAAAACCGCCATGCCATACTCTTTTGAGTTAAACAATAGCGGTTTTTTATCATTCAAATAGCAAACTGTTATTTTTCAATAACCATACGGTTACGTTGAAAACGACGGTAAAGCAACCAAATGATAGCAACAATAATAACCGCAGCAACGACCCAGCACTGGGTTTGATACTTATGATAAAACGCCAAAATAGGTGCGATTTCATCACGTAAATAAGCAGGCGCAACACCAAATACCAATAACCACACTGTCACCGCTAAAAAGTTACCGGTAAAAAACAATTTTGCTGGCATTTCTGCAATACCGCAGCCAATACACATAAATTGCTTAATACCTTCGACAAAACGACTAATAATTAGCCCTAACATGCCATAACGGTCGATAAAGCCATGCAGTTTAGTGAGTGTTTTAGGCTTAATCCATTGCTTGCGAGTTAGCACATGTCCAAACTGACGCCCAATAAAATAACCAATGCTATTACCAATAAAGCTGGCACTCCAGCCAACCATTAATACTGCTGGTAATGACATTTTTCCAGATGCCGCTAATAAACTTGCCACTACTAATAATGACTGTCCAGGAGCAGGGATCCCCATTCCTTCAACCGCAATCGCGAGTGCTAAAATATAATAGCCATATTGCTGCAGCAATGGCGTGAGTTCAGTAATAATATGTTGAATCGATTCCATGGCCAGTCTATGTCAGAAAAATGAAGATTGATTTGTGATGATAGACCGAATTTAACAGAGACCCTAACGATCAAAGCTAAAAATTAAGCTTACTAAAATGAACTTATATGAAAAAAATAGCTCTCAGTAGATAAGAATTTCTTTTACAACAACATCTCTGGGTTGTTTACCACTGTTGTAAAAATGACCATTAATGGTCACTACGACAAATTTAAAAAAAACAATATTGAATAATTTGACTTCAATAGCGCCTTATATTGAAAGCCGTTACACTTAATATTATTTATTTTTTATTTAATACAATCATGAATGGAAGCTCATTACCTCGTATGCCTAGAATAAATAAAATACTGATAGGGATAATCAGTTGTGCGGTTATTGCTTTGATTGTGGCACCTGACATTTATGCAGAGCCACCCGCTAAAACTGAATTTAAATATCAATTAGGCCAACACTATCCGCTCGTTTTGTCTCAAACATCAGTGATAGCTACCAAACCGCTAACAGACTCAGCGTTAGTATGGAAAACACACACCATCAAAAATGGTGAAAGCTTAGCGATAGCATTTAATAAAGTCGGTTTAGATAGCGGACTATTACATCAAATTGTTACAACCAGTAATAAAACCCAACAACTGATCTCACTACGTCCTGGCGATAATTTAAATTTTGGCTTTGATGATTCAGGTAAATTACTTGAATTACACCAACCATTAAATAATATTGAAACATTAGTCATAAAGCGTACTCGTCCCGATCAGAATTTTACCGCGACGATAACTAAACAAAAAATTGAAACCCAAACTAATTATGCTCAAGCTTCCATTGATTCTTGTTTTTGGAGTGCAGCAGATAAAGCAGGATTAACCGCCAATCAAATAATAGAAATAGCGGCACTGTTTGGCTGGGATATTGATTTTGCACTCGATATTCGTGCGGGTGATAAATTTGAAGTTCTCTTTGAGCAACACTATATTGATGGTAATCCAATTGATCACGGCTATATTCTAGCCGCTACATTTACCAATATGGGACAAACATTTACTGCCGTACGCCATAACGACGGTAAATATTACGATAAAGATGGCCAAGCCATGCGCAAAGCCTTTTTACGCTCCCCGATTAACTTCCGTTATGTGAGTTCTAATTTTAATCCACGCCGCCTACACCCAGTAACAAAACAAGTAAAAGCCCACCGTGGTACTGATTATGTCGCCCCTGTAGGTACACCTATTTGGGCAGCAGGTGATGGTGTAGTAATGGAATCAAGTTATAACCAATTTAATGGTAACTATGTCTTTATTCGCCATAATGGCAACTATGTTACTAAATACTTGCACATGACGAAACGGATGGTCAAAAATGGTCAACGAATTAAACAAGGGCAAACTATTGGTACTTTAGGTGGAACGGGGCGCGTTACAGGGCCGCATTTACATTATGAGTTTTTAGTCAATGGCAATCATCAAAATCCGCGTACAGTCGATTTACCCCAAGCGCATTCACTTTCAGGATCCGCTCAAACAGTCTTTAAGCAACAAGCAAATAAACAGCTTGATCAAGTAAAAAGCTACAGCCACTTATTGGCTAAAAATGATATTTTGTTGCCTCAACACTAAGTTGCCTCAAAACGAATATAGCGTCTGATCGTCCCAAACAAAAAAAGCCGTCAGAAGACGGCTTTTTTATAATGCAGAAGCTCATAGCGTTAAACGCTAAATGATGCACCACAGCCACATGTTGTGGTTGCATTCGGGTTGTTAACAAAGAAGCGTGAACCTTCTAAGCCTTCAGTATAGTCAACAACACCACCGACTAAATACTGTAAGCTCATAGGATCAACAACTAATGTCACACCATTGTTCTCTATCGTCATATCGCCATCATTGACTTTTTCGTCAAACGTAAAGCCATATTGAAACCCACTACAACCACCACCTGTAATATATACACGTAGTTTTAATTCAGGGTTTTCTTCTTCAGCGATAAGCGTCTTCACTTTATTCGCAGCCACATCAGAAAAAGTCAGCGGCAAATTAACATCGCTCATTACAAAACCTCTCAAACACTTCCATTAATTAAAGGTGATTATCTAATACCTGACTATTGTGTTCAAGTATTAGCCGTCTCAACTGGAGCATCATGTGGTGAATCGTGACCTAATTTTTCTTTTTTAATCGTACGGTGAAGCAATTGAGAGTAAATAGGTTGACCACCTAACATTTGCGCCATCATCGTTGCGCCCAATGTAGTTACGACTAAAGGTAAAATTAAGTGATAATTATTGGTCATTTCAATCACCAATAAAATACCCGTGATCGGTGCGCGCACTGTCGCTGCAAATAACGCTCCCATTCCAGCAATAGCGAATAAACCGGGTGCAATCCCTAAATGAGGGTAAAGATCGAGGGCTACTGTACCAAAAAATGTACCAAACAACGTTCCTAATGCTAGCATCGGCGCAAAAATACCACCGGGCGCACCAGAGCCAAAACAGAGTAACGTTGTGACTACGCGGGCAAAGAACAACAGCAATAGCATATTTAAACTATAGTCGCCATTAGTGGCTGGTGGAATAAGGAAAACACCACCCCCTGTTAATTCAGGGAAATAAAGTAATAATAAGCCAAAACAGCCACCTAATAAGCCCCCCGTAATTAAATAGCGGGTACGGTTATTATGGTGAATAGTAACAAACCAATCTAATGTAAAAATAATCAAGCGATTGAAAACGACACCAAAGCCACCGAATAACAACCCAAGCACCAAGAATAACCATAACGAATTAAGTGCAGGAGCGTCATATTGCGGCATAGTAATAACCGCGCTTTGACCCGAAATAAACCGGAATACGATCGTCGACATCATGGCTGAAATCATTACACATTTAACCGAAATTAAACTGTAACGAAATTGCGGTCTCATCTCTTCAATAACAAACATAATACCCGCCATCGGGGCATTAAATGCAGCCGCTAAACCACCAGCAGCACCTGCGGCAAGTAATGAGTGGCGACCTTCTTTATCTTTTAAACGGAAAATATCTGAAATCATGCGGCCGATATTACCGCCCATTTGAACGGTTGGTCCTTCACGACCCAGCACCATGCCTGAACCTAATGCACCTAAACCGCCAAAGAACTTAACGGGAATAACTCGCCACCAACGAACGGGACGCATTTCATCCATCGCGCCTTCAATTTCTGGAATACCAGAACCGCCAGCTTCAGGGGCAAAACGACATACAAGGAAATAACCAATAAAGGCTAAAATACCGCTGACAAGAAATGCCGCTAACCACAATGGCAGCACACTAGTAATTTCATCACGCAGCCAAACTGTACGTTGCTCACTAACCCACCTAACGCCAATTTCAAAGAGTGTACCAACTAAGCCAGCAAGAGTACCGACTAAAGCAGAAAGGAAAAGAACAGATGCAGGTGTTTTATCTTTGGTCAGGAAACGCCGAACCAAACCACTCGATTGTAAATGGAAAGGCATATGAAGACCGCGCGATTTTTCAGTCATTAGAGAGCCGTATTATATAAAGATAGCGCTATTACAGCGCAAGGATGAAGATAGAGTAAGTACTATAGACTAATCTAATGTGGTTATGATTTATACTGCCAATGTTGAAAAATAGCTTTGCAACTGTGACTTGTCCCTCAAAAATAGTGAGTTCGTTTTTAGATTAAGCTTCATTTTAAACAGTAAAATGACTCTATATTCAGCATTACTTTAGGTACAATAAGACAGTTTCACTCTCCACACTTCTCTTGCCTATAACAAATTAGGATCGAAATTTCTGTGGATTTGATCATCGCCTTACTTTTTCTATAGGATAAAACATGAGCAAAACGAGCAAGTCAGCTGATTTATTTGCTAAAGCACAACAAAAAATTCCTGGCGGTGTTAATTCACCGGTACGCGCCTTTGCTGGCGTAGGTGGCACACCATTATTTATTGAACGTGCTGATGGTGCTTATATTTTTGATGCTGATGGCAATGCGTATATTGATTACGTTGGTTCATGGGGACCGATGATTCTCGGCCACAATCATGCGGCAATTCGTGATGCCGTTATTCATGCAGCCCAGCAAGGTTTAAGCTTTGGCGCACCGACAGCAATGGAAATCACCATGGCTGAATTAGTATCAGAACTTGTACCGTCGATGGAAATGGTACGTATGGTAAGTTCAGGTACAGAAGCAACCATGAGTGCTATTCGTTTGGCTCGTGGCTTTACTGGTCGTGATAATATTCTTAAATTTGAAGGTTGTTACCATGGCCATGCTGATTGCCTATTAGTAAAAGCAGGTTCAGGTGCACTAACACTTGGTCAACCTAGCTCTCCGGGTGTTCCCGCTGATTTCGCTAAACATACGCTAACCGCAACTTACAACGATCTGAATTCAGTTCGCGAAGCTTTTACAGCGCAGCCAGATCAAATCGCTTGTATTATCGTTGAGCCTGTTGCTGGCAACATGAACTGTATTCCACCAGTACCCGGTTTCCTTCAAGGTCTACGTGAAATTTGTGATGAATTTGGCGCACTATTAATTTTAGATGAAGTAATGACAGGCTTCCGCGTTGCACAAGGTGGTGCTCAAGCGTATTACAATGTTAAACCTGATATCACAACGTTAGGTAAAATCATCGGTGGTGGTATGCCTGTGGGTGCTTTTGGTGGTCGTCGTGATGTGATGGAATTTATCGCACCAACAGGCCCTGTATATCAAGCAGGCACGCTATCAGGCAACCCTGTCGCGATGGCAGCCGGTCATGCATGTTTAACCGTATTAACAGAAGACGGCAATGAAAAGCGCTTGGCAAATACCACAAAACGTTTAGCCAAAGGTTTTAAGGCCCTTGCTGATAAACACGGTATTCCATTAGCCGTTAACCAAGTCGGCGCAATGTTTGGCTTCTTCTTTATTGATCAAGACAGTGTGACTTGTTACGACGATGTCACTAAATGTGATATTGAACGTTTTAAGCGTTTCTTTAATTTGATGTTAGATAAAGGGGTTTACCTAGCACCTTCTGCTTATGAAGCGTGTTTTACCTCACTCGCACATAATGATAAAGAAATTGATGCCACATTAGAAGCCGCCGATTTTGCATTTGCAACGCTGGCTGCTGAAGCGAAATAGCATCATTTTAAAAGAAATAATTCAATGTTATTAAAAACATTATTTTATTAATGCTATCATAAAAGAAAGGTCACTCATTGTGGCCTTTTTTTATGACGAGCGTTTATCATTACATCGCTCATACACAACCAATAAATTATAATTAATATTGGTCACTATTTACTGCCAAAAATAAACGGCAAGCCCAACAACTACGACTAAAATGATTAGTACTAACGGTGGCTTACGCTTTTTTTTGTCATCACAACCACAATTACAACATCCCATAAGCTATCTCCACGATAAAGGCTATAATCACTCAATAACTGTGATGATTATAATGATAATCTTTATCAATTACAGCGAGAATAGTATTTATTGGTCGATTTTAAAAGGATAAATATCGTGCCTCACCCGTTTAAGGTAGAACCACGCCATTGGATGCTGATAGTGGCACTCTTTGTCGCCTCTTACGCAAGTTATAAATTAATCGAACCCTACCTTGGTCCGATTGTATTAGCATTTATTATTTCCCTGTTATTCACGCCAATGCATAAACGCTTACTTGCCAGAATGCCAACGCGTGAAAATACCGCGGCAATGCTGTCATGTTTTATTATGACAGTAATTATCGTTATTCCTCTGTTAATCGTGTTTTCATCGATCGTGCATCAAGGAACAACGGTTTCAAAAGAAAGCTATACTTGGCTAACAACGGGCGGACCCAAAGAATTATTTGCTCATCCTTTTGCCCAAAAAACATTGGCTTTAATTGATAAATACTCGCCATTCCATGATTTTGATCCACAAGTGATCATTCAAAAAATAGCGACAACAGCGTCTCAAGTTGGCTCTCAAGCACTGAATATCAGCGCCAAAATATTAGGCGATGCAACGAATTTATTAGTTAACTTTATGATGATGTTGTTCGTCCTATTTTTCTTACTACGCGATAACGACAAAATGATTGCGGCTATTCGCCACGTAATTCCATTATCTCGCAGTCAAGAAGACACCATCATGAATGAGGTAGAGCAAGTGGCACGATCTGCCGTGCTTGGTTCTTTCTTAACAGCACTAGCACAAGGACTTGCCGGAGGATTCGCCATGTGGCTATGCGGATTCCAAGGCTTATTCTGGGGTTCAATGATGGCCTTTGCTTCATTAATTCCCGTTGTTGGTACCGCTTTGATCTGGATTCCAGCATCATTGTATTTACTGTTGGTGGGTGATTGGGAGTGGTCATTATTCCTTGCAAGTTGGGGCGTTCTTGTTGTCGGTTCTATCGATAACATCGTACGTCCGTTATTGATGCAAGGCAGCTCAAGTATGAATACCTTATTGATCTTCTTTTCAATCATTGGTGGTATTCAATTATTTGGCTTAATTGGCATGATCTACGGTCCAATTATTTTTGGTGTGACTTTAGTATTGTTTAAAATGTATGAAGTTGAATTTCAATCATTCCTTCAACAACAAGATGATAATTAACCGCCAATAATCCCTCACACAATACTGCCGTTATTATTAATAACAATAACGGCAGCTTTCGATTGTCATTGTTCTCTTCGCAGCGACTTTCCATCTGTCACTATTTATGGAACAATCCGCGCTCCTGAACCATGATGTCTATTTTGAGGCCAGTTAAATGTCTTATTCCGCCGCGAGCCAAGTGGTTGCTCGTCAATCTGAATTTTTTGAAAATCGTAACGTCCTTATTGCTGGTGAGCTAAATGACACCTTTGCCTCAGAATTACTTACAACGGCACAATCAGTAACGGTATTTACGACCAATTATGGTTATTTAGGTGATATTGAGCACCATCAAGCAATTGACTGCCATTTTGGCGCTGAACTGAATGCGGATCTCGATATTGATATGATTCTGCTTTATTGGCCAAAAGCGAAAGCTGAAGCGGATTATTTATTATCAATGTTACTGAGTAAGTTTGCGGCTGGCATTGAAATTTGTATCGTAGGCGAAAACCGCTGTGGCGTCAGAAGTGCAGAAAAAATGTTTGCGCAATACGGTCCACTAACTAAATACGACTCTGCGCGTCGTTGTAGTTTCTATTGGGGACGTTGCGATACTCCCGCTCCCACTTTTGATATCAATAAATGGTTCCGTAGTTACCCAATAAGTATTGCAGGGGTAAACCTGACGGTACGTTCATTACCGGGTGTATTTAGCCACGGTGAATTTGATAAAGGTTCAGAACTTTTACTCAATAACTTACCATCACTTAAGGGGCGCGTACTCGATTTTGGTTGTGGTGCAGGTGTTATTGGCGCAGTAATGAAAGCAAAATATCCACAGATTGAACTAGATTTATGTGATATTAGCGCGCTAGCGATTGAGTCAGCGAAAGAAACCTTTAAGGTTAATCAACTCGATGCCAATTTTATCGCAACGGATGTTTATAAAAACCTTGATGGCCCATATCAATATTTAATCAGCAACCCGCCATTCCATGCTGGTTTAAAAACATTTTACACCGCGACAGAAACCTTCATTAACCAAGCCCCTCAATATTTACGTCATGGTGGTGAATTAGTGATTGTAGCTAACTGCTTCTTACAATATCCACCATTGATTGAAGCCAGCCTTGGCCAGTGTGAGATTAGTTCTCATACCAATAAATTCAATGTATATACTGCGAAAAAATAACGACCAACAGGTTATCGTTAACCACTGAATTTTATAAAGGGCAGTCAATACTGCCCTTTTTTATGACGTTAAATTTGTTAATTTTGTGCCTGTTGACACGATTCTATTTCTAGTAACTTGATTCATAATAAAAATCCAGTATAAACACGGTAATTCATCACGTTGAGTTAAAACGATAAAGGACAATCGTTAAAATCTTAATGTTCATTTTAACGTGGTTATATTTATCGTTAAAACCGTAAATATCATTATTTTATTCAGGCACCGGAATGCAGAATACTAAACGCTTCAAACGTCTTCAGCACACACTTATGCTGGCATTTTTAGTACTCAGTATCACCCCTTTGATATTGTCAGCCCTCTATTTTCTTAATTCTCACACCAAAGATTTAGCCGAACAAAGCATCAATCACCTTGCTTCATTACGTGATAATAAACAAAAACAATTACAGAGTTTCTTTGCAGCTAAAGAATCTGAGGTGAAAAGTTTTGCGCGTTCAGAATTATCAACCAATAGTGGTGGACGCTTTTATGGGTTAGTCGGTGCATTCCACCAGCTCGGCAATATTGATTCACAACTTGATACTCAAGGCCGCGCTAATTATTTTAATTCAACCCTCACCACCAAAAGTGATCAAGCCGCCAATAGTGGTTATATCGGTCATGAACGTTACCGATTAATGTTTAAACGTTATAATGCCGTTTATAATGAGTATCTAAAACGATCTGATTTTAAAGATATTATGCTGGTTGATATTTCAGGTGATGTGGTTTATTCCGTTAAAAATCATGATTTTTTTGGGGTTAATTTATTAGCCAAAAACACATCACATCTTGCATTGCAGCAAACCTTTAAAGCCATTAAAGAAAAAACTCAACAAACCCCCAATAACCCAGAACTCGTCCCTGTGGTATTCACTGACTTTAGTACGAATAACCTTAATAGCGATACTACCGCTTGGTTTGCAGCACCAATAATCCAGCAAGGTTATCTGCATAGTTATGTGTTTATGGAACTCAGCAACCAAAAAATCACCGAACTTATTCAAGATAATACTAACCATATTCAAACGTTATTAGTCGGTAGTGATCATCAATTGCGCTTTGAAACGCTAACACCATTACCAACACAACTACAAAGTCAAAGTATCGATCAAGCTTTAGCTGGCAAATCAGGGATTGGTAGTTTTATCAACTACGATAATATTCCTGTCTTAGGTGCATATTCACCACTTAATATACTGGGGCATCACTGGGCGTTAGTGGTCGAATTTCCAGAAAAAGAAGCCTTTGCCCGTATCGTTGAACTAGAAAAAATATTTGTTGCCGCAATGGTAACCGCCATTATTTTAGTCATCATTACTTCACATTGGTTATCTAACTCGATCACCGCACCGCTATTACGCTTAACATGGGCGGCTGAAAAAGCCTCTGGTGGTGATTTAGAGCAAAAAATTGATGGCACCGAACGGCAAGATGAAATTGGTCGCTTAGCGATCAGTTTTGCCCGTATGCAACGTTCAATCCGTGAAAAAATTGGACTTATTCGTGAACAAAATAAGGAGTTAGAACATAACCTGACCATTATTCGCCAACAAAATAATGAACTGCAAACCGCAGATAAAATGAAAGATGAGTTTTTAGCAACCACCTCACACGAATTACGTACACCACTGCATGGCATGATCGGTATTGCTGAATCTTTATTAGCGGGCGCTAACGGTACATTACATGAACCACAACGACGCCAATTAGAAATGATCATCAACAGTGGTCAACGCCTAACCACGCTGGTAGATGATCTGCTTGATTACCATAAAATGCGTTATGGCGATCTTGATATCAACCATCAAGCGGTTGATATGTCGGTCGCTATTCGATTAGTACTGGAGTTATCTAGCCATTTATTAGGTAACAAACCAATTCGAATTATTAATCAAATTCCAACGGATCTACCATTAGTCGATGCTGACGAACAACGCCTAGAACAAGTGCTATATAACTTAGTCGGTAATGCGATTAAATATACCTCTGAAGGTAAAATTATTTTATCCGCAACCGTATTAGAGCATCAATTACGAATTCAAGTGGTTGATACAGGGCAAGGTATTCCCAGTGAACAACTGGAACATATTTTTGAACCGCTCATTCAAGCCAACACTGGATCCGCTAACTATCGTCAAGGTGCGGGGCTAGGGCTGTCAATTAGTCGTCAATTGATCGAACTGATGGGCGGACGGTTATATGTCAGTAGTCAACAAATGGTGGGAACGACGTTCAGTTTTACGCTTAATTTAGCCAATGCAAACCAAATAGCAGCAATGGCGGCGAACCCGAATAAAAATCATTTTAAAGCTCCGTTATTAAATACCGCTAATTATGATGCCTCTGATTTACCTGAAAACCCCGATGGTGAATTATTATTGATTGTGGATGATGAGCCGGTAAATTTACAAATATTAACCAGCTTTTTACGGATTGCAGGCTACCGTGTTCAAACAGCGGAAAGTGGTCCGCAAGCATTAGCATTGATCGCCAAACAACAACCCGATCTGGTGTTGCTCGATATTATGATGCCAGAGATGAGTGGCTATGAAGTATGTACAAAACTACGTCAAAGCTATTCCCTGTTAGCGCTACCTATCATTATGTTATCGGCTCTTGGACAAATACAAGATCGCTTAAAAGGCTTTGAATGTGGTGCTAACGATTACTTAACCAAACCGTTTAATAAAGAAGAGTTAATTGCCCGTATTCGTGCTTACCTTCAAGCGGGTAAAACTGAAATTGAGCGTCAGAAAAACCAAGATCTAGAACAAGAGATTCATCGCCGTGAACAAATTGAAATAGGGCTGATTGAAACCCAAAGTCGTTTACTTGGATTACTAGACTCCACCAGCGAGGCGATTATCTGTGTTCAACAGGAAGGTCGAATTCGTTATGCCAATAGTGCCGCAGGTAAACTATTTAAACGTGCGCCTGAACTGCTAGAGCGCTATACCATTGATGATATTTTGGTAACACCACAACCGATAGCTATCACGGATAATCATCATTTTAATGGCTATTTAAATTATTATATCGCAGACCAACAACAACAATTAATGACTGATGTGATCAATTTACCCGTTGAATCAGGCCTTAAACAAATGTTTGTCTTTGATAACCAAGGACCTTCAGCGGATCATCGCATTAATCTACTTGAAAATGCGATTGATGTATTATCTGAATTTGCATTTAATGGTGACAAAAACAATCTTCAACAACTGCGAGAGTTAGGGGGGGAATTCACCCGTTTAGCCGATAAATTAGGTGATGGTGAACACAATAAGACCGAAATAATTCGCCAATTATTAGTCGATGCCATGAAAGCGACCTTGGTATTCTGGGAAGCTGAATCACACAAAAGTAAGTTTGAATTAGCCGAAGAAAGTGGCTTATGGCGTGTTTATTTAGACCGTAGCACCCTTCAAACACGTACCTTAGATAAATATCTTCAACTTGAAACACTCCCTAAAACACCCCGCTGGCGGACGGTAATAAATACCATGGATTACGTATTAGAACGCTGCCCACAATCAAATACAGCGCGCCAAGAACTGGTCGCCATACGCGATAAATTGCATCACATCATTAGTCATAATTAGATAAAGACACTTATCTAGCATCGCATTAAATAAGGCTCTCTAAGAGCCTTTTTTAATACCTGAAGATACCGTATTAAATAACGTCCACACAACTAAACATAATCATGAGAAAAACAATCACCACGTACTGATTGCTACATTATCCGCACTAACGATTAACCATAATCACTTTTTTAATACTCGAAATAATCACTGTTAAATCCGTATAAATGATCAATGTCACACTCTCATTAATGGTTAAAATTGAATCACATTCATTAAAAAACACCTTTATTTAGCTCTCAGAATAAATTCTTTCAGTTTATGAGAACCGAATCACAACAAACTAACACGTCAAATTTTCCGTATAAAAATAAGCATAAAAAGGCACATGCGTTACATCACATCCGATATCAATCCAACTTAAAAACCAATAAAAATAAGCAACAAGAAAATAGTAAGCACTAACATTTAAAATGTAACACTGACTCTCACTTGTGATACTAAGCACGCTATTTACTAAATGCTCAATCACGTAAAACAATGAAATTAACACTTTTGACGGCAACGATACTTTTTTTGACGTTTTTGACGGGCGACCACATTGACGATTTAACCAATCCAGCCAATATTGAAGCCACTGAGAGCCTACAAGGCCATTCAATGGTTCAGCGTTACTCAGTTCCAATGAAGTAGGTTTACAGTGCTCCAATGACGGAGCTAATTTTTATTTCCATTAGTGAAACAGAGCTAAGAGTAAGGAACAGCTATGCTTGCCAATATAAACAAAACTAAGTTAGCACTTGCAGTTGTTGCTGCAGCAACCGCTTTTACAGCACCCGTTGCTACTGCATCAGAAAAAAGCCAGCTAACAATCGTACCTGATTTCTACCCTACAATGGTGCGTAACTTTAACCCGTTTTTAGCAACAAACCTTCGTACAACAACTGAGTTCGTTTATGAGCCATTGGTAATCTTTAACCAAATGCAAGGTAACGAGCCTGTCATGCGTTTGGCAAAAGACTACTACATGTCTGACGACCTAATGAAGGTAACATTTGAAATTCGTGATGGCGTAAAATGGTCTGACGGTAAAGCGTTTACAGCTGATGATGTTGTTTACTCTTTTGACTTAGTAAAAAACAAACCAGAACTTGATCAAATTGGTATCAATAAGTGGGTTAAATCAGTTAAGCAAGACGGTAACAAGGTTATCTTCGAACTAACAGCTGCGAACTCAAACGTTCCGTTTGAAATTTCTAAAGTGCCAGTTGTTCCTAAGCATATTTGGAGCAAAGTAAAGAACCCTACAACGTTCACTAACGAAACACCTGTAGGTACTGGTCCATTTACTGAGATCGAAACATTTACTCCTCAACTTTACGTTCAATGTCGTAACCCTAACTACTGGGATAACGCCAACCTAGACGTTGATTGTTTACGTGTTCCTCAAATTGCAAACAACGACCAACTACTAACTAAGATCATCAACTCTGAGCTAGATTGGACGTCATCATTCATTCCTGATATTGACAGCACTTATGCTGCGGCAAATCCTAACCACAAATACTGGTACCCTGCTGCTGGCACAATGTCATTCATGTTGAACTATAAATCGCCAAAAGCAGGCAACAACGAAGCCATCAATAATGTGGATTTCCGTCGTGCATTCTCTATGGCAATTGATCGTCAAACTATCATCGACATCGCGTTCTACGGTGCGGGTACACCAAACGATTACGCTTCAGGTCTAGGTGATAGCTTCAAGTCATGGTCTGACGAAGCAGTACATAATAAGTACAAAGCATTCAATACTTACAACATCAAAGGCGCTAAAGATCTTCTTACCAAAGCGGGCTTTAAAGACCTTGATGGCGACGGATTTGTTGAATCACCAAAAGGTGAAAAAATTGAGCTTGAAGTTCAATCACCAAACGGCTGGACTGACTTTAACAACACCGTACAACTAGGTGTTGAGCAGCTTCAAGAAGCAGGTATCAATGCTAAAGCACGTACGCCTGACTTCGCGGTTTACAACGAATCAATGCTAAAAGGCACTTACGATGTAGCATTTACCAACTACTTCCATGGTGCAGATCCACACCTATACTGGGACAGTGCGTACAACTCACGTCTACAGAAAGGTGACGGTATGCCACGTTTCGCTATGCATTACTTCCAAAATGCACAGTTAGATTCGCTACTAGACAGCTTCTACAAAACAGCTGATAAGGGTGAGCAAATCAAGATTGCTCATAGCATTCAGAAAATCATTGCTGAGAACCAAGTAACAATCCCAGTAATTTCTGGTGCTAACAACTTCCAATACAATGAAGCTCGCTTCACTGGTTGGTGGAACGAGAAGAACCCTAAAGGCCGTCCAATGGTATGGGCTGGTGTTCAAGAGCGTCTACTTCAAGTTCTAGACCTAAAACCAAAAGCGTAATATCTGCTTAAATTTGCGGTGCACGCCTTGTGCACCGCCTCTTCCCTCTAATCCTTTTTGCAATCAAAGGTATGGCGTTTTCGTCAGGGGGTTTTACGTCCTGAATTCAGCTCAGGAAGGCAAGCTGGATGTGTAAGGTGTGAGTTATGGGATTATTTTTACGTCGTTTATCGTTTTATTTTATCGCGTTAATTTTCGCGGCAACGCTAAACTTTATTCTTCCGCGTGCGATGCCAGGTGACCCAGTTACCATGATGTTCGCAAACGCAACTGCACAGGTAACCCCTGAGCGTATCGCTGCTATGCAGAAACTATTAGGTTTTGTTGATGGCCCTTGGTACGAGCAATACTACACGTATATAGCTAACGTATTTACGTGGAACCTTGGTACTTCAATCAAATTTTATCCCTTATCAGTAAATGATTTACTCGGTGGTGCAATTGGCTGGTCACTATTTCTAGCGGGTTCTGCCGTTATTATTTCATTCTGTGTTGGCTCTATCTTTGGTATTTTTGCAGCATGGAAACGTGGCAGTAGCTACGATACTTTCATCTCTCCAGGAATGTTAGTGGTACAAGCCGTTCCACCCGTTGTAATCGCGATGTTAGTCATGTTTACCTTTGCTATCGGCTTACAGTGGTTCCCTACAGGTAACGCATATACCGCAGGTTTAACGCCGGATTGGAGCAGCTTCGCATTCTATAAAGATGTGCTCTACCATGCCGCCCTACCTCTTTTCTGTGCCACGATTATTCAAATTGGCGGTTTCCTAATTGGCATGCGAAACAACATGATTAACTTGCTAAATGAAGACTACATCACGATGGCAAAAGGCAAAGGCCTCAGTGAAAACCGTGTGGTATTCAACTACGCAGCACGTAACGCAATGCTACCAAGTGTTACCGCACTATCAATGGCATTAGGTATGGCGATTGGTGGTCAGTTAATTATCGAAATGATTTTCAACTATCCTGGTTTGGGTACAGTCATGCTAAACGCTATTCATTCGCGTGATTACCAAGTACTGCAAGGTCAGTTATTGATTATGACTATGTTTATGTTGTTCTTTAACTTTATGGCCGACATCCTAATCGTTGCGCTAGACCCTCGTCTACGTAAAGGAGGCAAGTAATCATGAAAGGCTTATTTAAATTACTCTCTAGCAACCCGAAAGCAATGTTTGGTCTTGGCATTATTATCATTTTCATTCTAACAGCGCTATTTGCACCTTTTATTACCCAATATTCACCCGACAAAAGAACGGGTAACCCCCATGAATACCCGGCTTTTGTTGTAAAAGCAGCACAAGATAATCCAGAAGGTTGGATCGCTGAAAACTTGGCAACCAACAAACGTACGCTATTAATGTCAAAAGATGCTGATCACGTACTCGGTACTTCTCGCATGGGTCGTGATATCTGGTCTCAACTTGTTTATGGCGCACGTACTTCACTCGCTGTTGGTTTTGGTGCAGGTCTACTCGTATGTTTCCTTGCAACGATTATCGGTATTTCAGCGGGTTACTTTGGTGGACGAGTCGATGAATTCCTCACCGCGTGTATGAATATCATGTTGGTAATGCCACAACTACCGATTCTATTTGTTATCGCAGCGTTTGTTGGCCAAGCAGGACCATTAACCATTGCCATCGTAATTGCGGTCACCTCTTGGGCATGGGGCGCACGTGTCGTACGTGCACAAACCCTATCGATTAGAGAAAAAGAATTTGTAAAAGCGGCTGAAGTATTAGGTGAATCATCTCCTCGTATCATTTTCGTTGAGATCCTTCCTAACCTTATCTCAATCGTAGGTGCGAGCTTTATCGGTTCGGTGATGTACGCAATTAACGTAGAAGCAACGCTTTCATTCTTAGGCCTAGGCGATCCAAACGGCATTAGCTGGGGCGTGATGCTATACAACGTTCAAACATCATCTTCAATGTTAGTCGGCGCTTGGTGGGAAGTATTAGCACCTTGTATCGCTCTGATATTTATCGCGATTGGCCTTGCCATGTTGAACTTTGCTGTTGATGAAATTGCTAATCCACAATTACGTTCTCACAAAGGCATGCGTCGCTGGAAAAATCTAGCACAAGAAACAGCAAAACAAGCACAACCGGTTGAAGCAATTCCTCAACCAGCACTAGAAGGCGGGACTAAATAATGACAGATCCACAAATCTCAATTCGTAATTTATGTGTTGATTATATTACTGATGCTGGCGATGTCCGTGCCGTTAATAATGTTAGCTTTGACATTGGTAAAGGTGAAATATTTGGTCTTGCGGGTGAATCAGGCTGTGGTAAATCAACCGTCGCTTTCTCTCTGATGCGTCTGCATAAGCCACCAGCATTCATTACTGGTGGTGAGGTAATCTTTGACGGTCATGGTGATATTTTGAAGAAAACGGATATGGCAATGTCAGCCTTCCGTTGGAGCGAAATGTCAATGGTATTCCAAAGTGCGATGAATGCCTTGAACCCTGTATTAACCATGGAAGAGCAATTTTGTGATGTGATCATGCGTCACACCAATATGAACCGTAAGCAAGCTATTCGCCGTGCTGAGGGATTATTAGAAATTGTTGATATTCACCCAAGTCGTTTACGTGATTATCCACACCAGTTTTCAGGCGGTATGCGTCAACGTTTAGTGATCGCCATTGCACTAGCGCTAAATCCAAAGATGATCATCATGGATGAGCCAACCACGGCATTAGACGTAGTCGTACAACGTGAAATTCTACAAAAAATTTATGCGCTAAAAGAAGAGTTTGGCTTCTCAATTTTATTTATCACCCATGATTTATCACTGATGGTCGAGTTCTCTGATCGTATAGGCATCATGTACTCAGGTGAATTAATTGAAGTAGCACCATCTAAGCAAATTCTTGAAACACCGTTCCACCCATATACCGAAGGCTTGGGAAGTTCATTCCCACCATTAACAGGCCCTAAAACACGTTTAACAGGTATTCCAGGTAATCCTTTGAATTTACTTGAAATACCACAAGGTTGTCGCTTTCAAGCTCGCTGTGGGAAAACCCACCCAGCCTGTTTTAGCACGCCAACCCAGTTAAGTCAGATTGAACCAGGACGTTTATCAAACTGCCACCTATTTACCAATACAGGTAATTAGCAGCAACACATCGCATTTATAGGCAGTATTTAGGAGACACTATGAGCAAGCCTGTTGGAACACCGATTATCGAAGGCATAAATCTAATTAAAGATTTTTCGGTAAACAGTAACTCACTTAAAAAATCAAAGATGCGTGCAATTAACGATGTGTCTTTCAAAATGTACAAAAGCCGTGGCTTGGCCGTGGTTGGCGAATCAGGCTCTGGTAAATCAACCACCGCTAAAATGATTGCTAAAATGTACGCCCCTAGCGGCGGTCAAATTGATTATTATGGACGTGATATTCAGACCATTACTAGTCGTGATGATCTAATGAAATACCGTCAAGGGGTACAAATGGTATGGCAAGATCCGTTTGGATCTTTAAACCCTACTCATACTATTTTTCACCATATTGCACGTCCATTACTGATCCACAATAAAGTCTCACCCGGTAATAAAAAAGAGCTTGAAGAAACCGTTTACAGCTTACTTGAGCAAGTGGGTTTGATTCCGCCAAAAGCAACAGCAGAAAAATTCCCCCACCAGCTTTCTGGTGGTCAACGCCAACGTGTTAACTTAGCCCGTAATATCGCAGTCGGCGCGGAAGTGGTACTGGCTGATGAACCAACCTCAATGCTGGATGTTTCCATTCGTGCGGGTGTTCTTAACCTGATGGAAGAGATGAAATTTGAGCGTGAAATGGCGCTACTTTACATCACACACGATATAGCAACAGCACGTTACATTGCTGAAGATCTTGCAGTTATGTATGTCGGTCACATGGTTGAATGGGGTGATACTGAACAAATTATCCATAACCCACAACACCCATACACCCAGCTATTAGTTTCAGCGGTACCCGATCCAAGCAAATCAATTCACACCAAACTTAAAGGTAATAAAGGTGAAATTCCATTATGGACGCCTGACAGTTTTGGATGCCCGTTTGCGGGTCGTTGTATGCAGGCAACAGAGAAATGTCGCGAAAAATTACCTGAAATAACGCAGTTATCTGACAACCACTTTGTCCGTTGTTACTTATACGAAAACTAAGCAATAAAACTTAAGCTACAAAATTAAGCACTAATAACACTTTTACTTTTATTTCCATGTTATTTGTCGCACCAGCCGTTCAGTGATGGTTCCCACAAGGAGCCATCACTTATTAGCGACATTGGAGGCCCTATGCAGCTGTTAATTAATCATCTTGGTTATGAGTGCTTTAATACAAAGCAAGCATTACTACAAACAACATCACAAACACTGTCAGGCCAAGCCGAATTAGTGTGCAATCATACTAACCAGACTATTATGCAGCTGCCATTAACTGCATGTGGCACCACCGCACAATGGCATACGGGTAATATTTACCAGATTGATTTTTCTGCTTGCCAAGATGCAGGTGAATATCGCATTCGTTACGCCAATATTGAATCAACGGTTTTCAGCATTGCTGAAGGCTTATTAATGCAACGTACTTTCAGTGATGTTCTACATTATTTCAAATCACAACGTTGTAGCGGCATTTATGATCACGCAGACAACCAAGCGCGATTACTCAATAGCGAGACTCTCGTTGATGTTCGTGGTGGTTGGTATGATGCGTCAGGTGATGTCAGTAAATATTTAAGTCACCTTTCTTACGCTAATTATCTCAATCCCCAGCAGATACCGATGATTGTTTGGAACATGCTCAAAGCTTATGAAGTCGCAGAAGATCAACCTGATGTTGCCGATTTCACCCGCGTACGTTTATTAGAAGAAGCGTTATTTGGCGCTGACTTTTTAATGCGTATGCAAAGTGATGACGGTTTCTTCTATATGACAGTATTTGATAAATGGAGCAAATCGCCAGCACAACGTGATATCTGCGCTTATGCAACCCAAGATGGCGTCAAAACTGATGACTACCAAGCCGGTTTCCGCCAAGGTGGGGGCGTTACAATTGCAGCATTAGCCGCAGCCGCTCGAATAACAACCTTACCGTCTTGTAACCGTATTCCCCATAATGACAACGTACAAAGTGAGTCATATTTACAAGCAGCAGAACGTGGCTATTGGCATTTAAAACAACACAATATCAATTATCTCAATGATGATACTGAAAATATCATTGATGAATACTGCGCATTATTAGCCGCAGTTGAGCTTTACCGAACTACATTACAGGATCGTTACTTAACGGAAATGCGTGAGTGGGCGCACCGTTTAAGCCAACGTCAAATGTCGGATCAACACATTAATCACTACTGGTCAGCAACCGCTGATGGTAGCCGTCCTTATTTCCATGCCGCAGAAGCAGGCTTACCTGCGATTGCCTTAATGCAATATTTAACCGCAGAGCCAGAAACAAAACAGCAGCAACAGTTACATCCAGTTCTGGTGAATACACTTAATTTTGAATTAACGTTAACCGATGAAGTTAACAACCCGTTTGGCTATCCACGCCAATACACGAAAGCTGTTGATGGCGATAAACAAACCGCTTTCTTTGTTGCCCATAACAATGAATCAGGCTATTGGTGGCAAGGTGAAAATGCTCGAATCGCCTCTTTAGCAAGCATGGCATTTATGGCACAAGATCACCTCACCGATCCTAAATTAAAACAGCATCTAATGGACTATGGCCAACAGTTAATGAATTGGATTTTAGGCTTAAATCCTTTTGATATGTGCATGTTAGACGGCCATGGTCACAATAACCCTAATTACCTTCCACAGCTTGGTTTTAGCAATGCTAAAGGCGGAGTGTGTAATGGCATCACATCCGGCTTTGAAAATGAACAAGATATTGCCTTTAATCCAGCAGCACAAAAAGATGACATGTTGCAAAACTGGCGTTGGGGAGAGCAATGGATCCCTCATGGTGGTTGGTATTTATTAGCTACTACGCTGCAATTTAAGGAACGTCACCATGGTTAATTTCCCTTATCGTTATCTCGTGGGTATTGATGGTGGTGGCACTTCTTGTCGCGCTCGTATTTGTGATTTAGATGGCAATATTTTAGGTGAAGCCAAAACGGGTAGCGCTAATATTTTGCTTGGTAGTGACATCGCCATGGCATCAATTCAACAAGCGATTACCCTTGCGGCTCAACAAGCACAATTAACTACCGCTGATTATCCAACGATGTCTGTCGGGTTAGCACTGGCTGGCGCGGAACAACAACAAGCTTGGCATGCTTTCATGCAACAACCTCACCCTTATGGCGCGATCACATTAAATACTGATGCTTACGGTGCTTGTTTAGGGGCTTGGGGCGGTAAAGATGGCGCGATTTTAATTGCAGGGACTGGCTCTTGCGGCATTTTACTGCTGAATGGCAACCAACATATTGTCGGCGGACGTGAATTTCCTATTTCAGATCAAGGCAGTGGTGCAGTGATGGGGTTGCACCTAATCCAACAAGTGCTACTCAGTGTTGATGGTATCGTGCCAAAAACAGAATTAGCCCACCATGTATTAACCCATTTTGATCATGATATTGATGCCATTGTTAGCTGGTCAAAAACCGCTCGACCTTGTGATTATGGTCAATTTTCACCGGCTATTTTTAGCTTTGCTGAACGCAATGATCCACTCGCTATCTCACTGCTACAACAAACAGCTGCTGATATTGAAATGTGGATGCAAGCATTAATATTCCGTGGCGCGCACAACATTTGCCTAATGGGAGGCATTGGTGAACATATTCAAGCATGGCTAACCCCACCAATGCAACATCGTCTAGCGACACCACAGGGTGATGCAATGGATGGTGCCATTGCAATGGCGCGCAGCAATCACAATTTATTTGTACGTTAGGGAAGTATAAATGACTTATCGTCTTGATTTTACAGTAATAGAAAAATATGAAGGCTATTGCCGCTATGCATTAAGTTTACATAACTTAACCGACCAAGCACTGCATGGATGGTCACTGTATTTTTTTATAAGCCGCTGCATTGATCCGGCCTCCATATCTGTGGGTAATATTAGCCAAATAGGTAGTTACAGTTGCCTATCACAATTACCGCCGTTAGCGGCTAATGGGCACTTTTACACTGAATTCACCATGAAAACCATGCCATTTAATCTTCATGATGATGGTATTCGTGAAGCCTTTATTGCTCTTGATAATGATCAGCATCAGATTACGCCATTAAAAGTTTACACCACCGCGATTAACTTAGATCAAGAGTCGATCGAGCGTTACTGTACCCCATTACCTAACGTCGGTTGTGATATTGCATTAATCCCACAACCTAACCAGTTAACTCGTCTTCACGGTGAATTCGTTTTTAATCAAACCACCGCAATTGAAACCCCGCCAGCTTTAGCACAAGGGGCGATTAATTGGTTAAGTGCTGAATGTAAAAAACATTTTAATGAAACAATGCCTATTCACCCTCAGGGAAATATTCATTATCAAGTCAGTAATGACATTATCGAACACGGTTATCAGTTATTGATCGAAACCGATAATATTTGGATCCAAGCCAGTTCCTCAACAGGATTTGTGCATGCGACTTCAACATTATTACAATTGTTACCTAACAGTCCCAGTCATACCGCCAATGCGACTTATTGCGTGCCTATGGTAGAAATCACCGATCAGCCACATTATGGCTATCGTGGCATGATGCTTGACTGTGGTCGTCATTTTCACCCCGTCGATCGTATTAAACATCTATTAGATCATCTTGCGCGTTATAAATTTAATACTTTCCATTGGCATCTCACTGATGATGAAGGTTGGCGTATTGAAATTGATGCCTACCCTCAATTAACAGAAATTGGTGCATGGCGTGGCCCTAATGAAATTATCGCCCCACAATTTAGTCATATTGATCAACGTTATGGTGGTTTCTATACCAAGCAAGACATTCGCGATGTGATTGCTTACGCCAGCGATCGCGGTATCACTATTATTCCTGAAATTGATATGCCCGGTCACTGCCGCGCCGCCATTTTATCCTTGCCTGAACTATTAAAAGATCCTGATGATCATTCGGTATATCGCAGCATTCAAAACTACCCTGACAATGTTTTATCACCAGCATTGGCAGGTACTTACACCTTTATTCAAACAGTATTAGATGAAATTTGTGCTCTATTCCCTGCCCCATTTGTACATATTGGCGCAGATGAAGTACCAAAAGGTGTGTGGTCTGACAGTGCTGCTTGTCAACAATTAATGGCCGACAATAACTACCACGATCCCATGGAACTCCAAGGGCATATATTACGTTTTGCTGAACAAGTATTACGCGAAAAAGGCAAACGGATGATGGGTTGGGAAGAAGCGACCCATGGTAATAAAGTCAGCAAAAACACCGTAATTTATTCTTGGCTTAGTGAAGAAGCCGGCCTTGAATGCGTTAAAAATGGATTTGATGTGGTAATGCAACCCGCACAATCTACTTACCTCGATCTAGCCCAAGGTTACTCAGCAGATGAAGCAGGTGTCGATTGGGCAGGTAAATTACCACTGGATAAAGTTTACAATTATCACCCACTTAGCATGATCGCTGCGGAAAATTCTGAGCGACAGCACATTTTAGGTATTCAAACAGCACTTTGGTCAGAATTAATAAATAACCAAAGTCGATTTGAATATATGATTTATCCGCGCTTATTAGCGGTATCGGAGATCTGCTGGAGCAAACCACAACATCGTAACTGGGATGACTTTAAAGCTCGCTTGAAAGGTCAACTTAACTATCTAGACAAGGCGGGTATTAATTACCGCCACTGTGAATAACCACGCACACAGTAAAGTGAATATTTTAAGGATTAGAAATAATGAAATACGGTTATTTTGACAATAGCAACAAAGAGTACGTTATCACTCGACCTGATGTCCCAGCACCATGGACGAACTACCTTGGTACCGAAAAGTTCTGTACGGTGATTTCACAAAATGCAGGTGGTTACTCTTTTTATAAGTCACCAGAATATAATCGCGTTACTAAATTCCGTCCCAACGCGACATTTGATCGCCCAGGACACTATGTTTATTTACGTGATGATGCGACAGGCGATTATTGGTCTATTTCATGGCAGCCAGTCGCTAAAAGTCTTGATGAAGCGAAATATGAAGTGCGTCACGGTTTGTCATACTCAAAATTTGCGTGTGAATACAACGGCATTTCAGCTCAGAAAACCTTATTCGTGCCAATTGGTGAAGATGCTGAAATTTGGGATGTTGTCCTGAAAAACACCACCGATGAAGTGCGTACTATTAGTGCATTCTCTTTTGTTGAATTCTCTTTCAGTCACATTCAATCTGATAACCAAAACCATCAGATGAGCCTTTACTCTGCGGGCACTTCTTACCAAAATGGTGTGATTGAATACGATCTTTACTACAACACTAACACTAAAGAAGGTTACTACTACTTAGCATCAAGTTTCGACCCTGATAGCTATGATGGTCAACGTGATACTTTCATTGGTGCATACCGTGATGAGTCAAACCCAATCGCGGTTGAAAACGGCCGTTGTTCTAATCACGTGCAAACCTGTTACAACCATTGTGGCTCACTGCACAAGCAATTTACCCTTCAACCGGGTGAAGAAGTGCGCTTTAACTACATTCTAGGTATTGGTAAAAACGAAGGCCAACGTCTACGTCAAAAATACCAAGATAACGCTGTTGTTGATGCTGCATTTGCTGAAATCAAACACCACTGGGAAAGCCGTTGTAACAAGTTCAAGGTTACCTCGCCAAACGAAGGCTTAGATACCATGATCAACACTTGGACGCTATATCAAGCTGAAACATGTGTTGTATGGTCTCGTTTTGCTTCATTTATCGAAGTCGGTGGCCGTACAGGTCTTGGTTACCGTGATACCGCTCAAGATGCTATCTCAGTACCGCATTCAAACCCAGCAATGACACGTAAACGCTTAGTTGATCTGCTTCGTGGTCAAGTTAAAGCAGGTTACGGTTTACACCTATTTGATCCTGATTGGTTCGATCCTGAAATGGCCGATGTTAAACCATCAAAATCACCAACGGTTGTTCCAACCCCAAGTGATGCCGATAAGATCCACGGTATTGATGATACGTGTTCAGATGATCACTTATGGCTAGTACCCACTATCTGTAAATATGTCACTGAAACAGGTGAAGAAAGCTTCCTTGATGAAGTGATCCCATTTGCTGATGGTGGCGATGCAACTGTTTATGATCACATGAAAGCAGCACTTAATTTCTCCGCTAAATATGTGGGTCAAACGGGTATCTGTAAAGGTCTACGTGCCGATTGGAACGACTGCCTAAACTTAGGTGGCGGTGAATCAGCAATGGTATCGTTCCTGCATTTCTGGGCACTACAAGAATTTATTCAACTGGCTAAATACCAAGGTAAAACAGCCGATATTGAAAAATACACTGAAATGGCTGCCAATGTTCGTGAAGCCTGTGAAACCCATTTATGGGATGACGAAGGTGGCTGGTACATTCGTGGTTTAACCAAAAATGGCGACAAGATAGGTACCGCGCAACAAACTGAAGGTCGTATTCACCTTGAGTCAAATACTCTTGCTGTTCTATCTGGCATGGCATCACAAGATCGTGGTGAACAAGCAATGGACGCAGTTGATGAAAATCTTTATTCAGAATTTGGCTTACACCTTAATGCACCATCATTCTCAACCCCTAACGACGACATTGGTTTTGTAACCCGTGTATACCAAGGTGTTAAAGAAAATGGCGCTATCTTCTCACATCCAAACCCTTGGGCATGGGTAGCAGAAGCAAAACTAGGTCGTGGCGACCGTGCAATGAAATTCTATGATGCACTCAACCCATACAACCAAAACGACATGATTGAAACACGTCTGGCTGAACCCTATTCTTACGTGCAATTTATCATGGGTCGTGATCACCAAGATCATGGTCGAGCAAACCACCCATGGTTAACTGGTACGTCTGGTTGGGCTTACTTTGCCGTGACTAACTTTATTCTAGGTATTCAAACAGGCTTTGATGGTTTAACTATTAATCCATGTATTCCAACTGAATGGCCAGGATTTGAAGTAACGCGTGAGTGGCGTGGGGCAACGTACCATATTAACGTTACTAACCCAGATCATATTAGCAAAGGCATCAAATCTATTATGATCAACGGTCAATCAGTAGAGGGCGCAATAGTCCCTCAAGCTGAAGGCTCTGTAAATACTGTTACGGTAGTAATGGGCTAATCACTTTTCGGGGAGTCAATATACTCCCCATTTATTTTGCGAGAGAAAAAGGAGTTCCTCCATGATTCAATTTGGAACCGGTGGTTGGCGTGCCTTTATTGGTGAAGAGTTTACTCAAGCTAATGTACGTTTAGTAGCGCAAGCTATTGCTAACATCATGATCACAGAATCAGTAACAGAAAATGGTTTTATTATCGGTTATGACCGTCGCTTTTTATCAGATAAAGCCGCGACATGGTTTGCTGAAGTATTAGCGGGAAATAATATTAAATGTAGTTTTATCAATCGCTTTGTGCCAACACCCATTGTGATGTTTAAAGCTAAACAAACAGGTGCAACTTACTCTGCTTGTATTACTGCCTCGCATAACCCTGCGGACTATAACGGCATTAAAGTCTTTATCGAAGGCGGACGTGATGCTGATGAAATCATTACTCAAAAAATTGAGCAACAAGTAGCAGTTTTAACTGCCGCTGATGTCAAACACGTTGATTTTGAACAAGCACAACATGATAAGTTAATTGAAATCATCAACCCAATGAACGAGTTTGTTGACTCGGTTATTGCCTTACTTGATTTAGAAGCCATTAAACAAGCTAACTTACGCGTACTTATTGATCCAATGTTTGGTGTTGCAAAAAATGCCCTCCAGACAGTATTAATTACCGGTCGTTGTGATGTTGATGTTATCAACGATGGTGAAAATCCAGGCTTTGGTGGCTTAATGCCATCACCAAGTGCAGCAACCCTTTACCGCCTTAAACACCTAGTCGCTCAAGAAGGCTATGACATTGGTATCGGTACTGATGGCGATGCTGACCGTTTAGGCATCATTGATGAAAAAGGTAACTTTATTCATCCAAATGAAGTGCTATTGCTGCTGTATTACTACTTATTAGAATACAAAGGCTGGAAAGGTTCCGTGGTACGTAATATCGCCACCACCCATTTACTTGATAAAGTCGCTGCGGCTTATGGCGAAAAATCCTTTGAAGTACCGGTTGGCTTTAAACATATCAGTTCTCAAATGGAAGCTGATGACTCATTACTTGGCGGTGAAAGCTCTGGAGGCCTCACTATTCGTGGTCACATCAAGGGTAAAGATGGCATCTTCGCATCAAGCTTACTCGTTGAAATGATCAGCTCAACCGGTAAAAAATTATCTGAGTTACTAGATGAAATCTATGGCCGTTTTGGTTATGCCTATACCGCCGAAGGTGACTGTACCTTTAAAGCCGCAGAGCGTGAACGTCTTTATAATAAAATTTATATTGAAAAATCACTGCCTGAATTTGATTATGACATCGAAAAAGTCAGTTACGCCGATGGCGCCAAGATTTACTTTAAAAATGGTGGTTGGGCGATTGCACGTTTCTCTGGCACAGAACCATTACTACGTTTGTTTGTAGAAATGGAAGATCAAACTCAAGCAGAAGCAGTTTTACTGCAATTTAAGAAATTTCTTGCGATATAACAGTTAGTTATTTTCATTGCTAAGTCCTAGTAACACGCCTTATAGCTGTTACATTGTGCAGATCAGTTGTTATGATCTTTGCCACTGGGTAGTCTTCTGGCTACCCTTTTCTTTGTTACAACGTTGAAAGCCTCCAATTAACAATAACCAATCATTGGTCACAAACCACACTATTAATATTATCAATTAATCAAAAAACGCATCACGTCACATACAATTAGCTAATTAAGGTCCATGCTTATCTCAACAAATAAAACTTTCTGCGTAAGGTAAGGAGTTGTTATGAAAAAGGCCATCATTGCTATCACCATGATCGCGCTCGCCATTTTATTTAGCGAACATTTTCATTCATTCTCAGTCGGATTTACACTGGCTATTATCGCTGTCAGTTGTAGCTACTTCATTGCTTACCAAGCCATCCGTCGACCACAATATACAATGAGTTTTTTAGTTGTCGCCGTACTGACTAAATTAGCAATTACTGTTACGGGGGTTATTTGGGTATTTTCAGCCAATATTATTCATTCTCCGATTACTTTTCTGGTTGCCTACGCCCTTTTCTCTGTCGCTATTACTTATTTTATTTCACGCTATCAAGCACATCGTCGAGATATTAATGACCAACAACAACGTGAAATTTTTCACACCGGTCTCTATGAATTAAAGTAGTTTTCTACAGACAAAAAAAACCTGAATCATTAAATTCAGGTTTCTTTAATAATGTGAAGTGGACGGGACTTGCCATGACTAGCATTACAACCAGAGCATCAGCGCGGCTATTTTCCATCAAATAATAGTCGTGACTGGCCGCTAAGCTTCTCAATAAAAAGTCGAACCAACTGA
>NZ_PYOO01000007.1 GCF_003026395.1 Photobacterium iliopiscarium
ATTGATCTTCTTTATTGGCTTTACGGGCTATTTCTTCATTAAGACAACGCATAAACCAGCTAATACTGCCTAATCGTTGCTGCCATTCAGCCACTAAGTCTGATAATGCTTGTTGTTTATCCGAGCTAATTTGCCCCTCTTTTAAAAAATCGACCGCGATAGGATGACCACTAAATAACTGTAACCAACGTGATATTACTTCTTCTGGGGTTAATTTTTGTTGCTGCTCAATATCTATTTTTAGCACTAAATGATAATGGTTACTCATAACAGCATAAGCACACACGTCAATACAAAACACAGCGGCTAATTGTTTGATTTTATTTACTATCCAACCGCGACGATGTTGATAGTTTTTGCCATTATACGGATCATCCCCACACAGGTACGCACGGCGTACACAGCGATTAATCACATGATAAAAAGGGGTAATTTGAGGCTCTATCAATTTTCGTCTTGAGATTGTCATTCGTTTCACCATAAGCAACTTGAAGCTTAACTATAGTAGCTCATAGTTGATGTGCAATGTTATGGCTGTCCATTGTTTTCTATGCAAGGTTATGGCTGTCCATTGTTTTTTTGCGTTGCGTAAAACGCCCATATCATTGAAATATATTCACAAGCCTATGTTCTGTATTGAAAACGCTCCATAAAAGTTTTAGCTTATAGAAAAGCCTTTATTTTCAACACTCCCCTGATGCGTATGCATTCAATAACGCTCACTATTCTGAGCCACATCATCGGTCGAAAAAGGTTAAACCATCAATTAGGCCAAAAACATGAATATAGATAATCCCAATAATGCTCCTTTCGGTACTTTACTTGGTTATGCCGCAGGGGGTATCGCTATTTATTCTTCTGATTACAGCACCATCGATGAAGATGAATATGCTGATGACTCTGCAATGAGAAGTTATATTCATGGTGAATACATGGGGTATAAATGGCAATGTGTTGAATTTGCGCGTCGTTTTTTATACATCAACTATGGATTAGTCTTTACTGATGTAGGAATGGCGTATGAAATTTTCTCGTTACGGTTCTTACGCCAAGTGGTTAACGATAAAATTTTACCTTTATATGCTTTTGAAAATGGTTCACGCCAAAAACCTGTTGTCGGATCATTATTAATTTGGCAAAAAGGGGGGGAATTTCAAGACACAGGCCACGTTGCAATTATTACTCATATTGAAGATGATAAAGTAATGATTGCCGAACAAAATGTGACTTTTGCCCCCTTACCATTAGGTCAACAATGGACACGTGAACTCACATTACATGTTGAAGATGGTGGTTACACCATTGAAGATACCTTTGATGATACCGAAATTTTAGGTTGGATGGCTTACAATGCAGATGCAACTTATAGCCTACCCCAACCCTCTCCTGCCCCTGAATTACTTAATATTCAAGCAGCTTGGCGATTAAATAGCAGTCAGTTTGAAACCAATTGGTTAGATAGTAATGATGAGCTAGAACAAACGTACTCACGCGTTAATGCCGACAAGTTACTCAATGATGATATCTACCGCTATTTCACTATTTCAGAAAGTGCAGAACAAGAGCTAGCTAAAGCAACCAATGAATTGCATCTGATGTACTTACATGCAACAGATAAAGTACTGCAAGATGATAATTTATTAGCACTGTTTGATATTCCAGAAATCCTATGGCCACGGTTGCGTTTATCATGGCAAAAACACCGCCATAGCATGCTAACAGGTCGTTTAGATTTCTGTATGGATGAAAAAGGCTTAAAGGTTTATGAATACAATGCTGACTCAGCTTCTTGCCATACTGAAGCCTGTTTAATCATTCAAAAGTGGGCAGAACAAGGTGGTGATATTACCGAAAATAGCCCAGCAGAAGATTTACTGAATGAACTTGCCAGTGTATGGAAATACAGCCAGAAATATTCTTTCGTTCATATCATGCAAGACGATGATGATGAAGAAGATTATCACGCTTTATTCATGCAAAAAGCCCTTACTTTAGCAGGCATTGAAAGCAAAATACTTAAAGGATTAGACGGTATTCATTGGAATCCAGCCGGCCAATTAATTGATGATAATGAACGTTTAATTGAATGCGTTTGGAAAACATGGGCATGGGAAACAGCCATAGATCAAGTGCGTGAAGTTAGCTCTACCGAATATGCGGCAGTGCCGATTCATACTGGCTATCCAGATACAAAAGTACGTTTAATTGACGTGTTATTGCGCCCTGAAATCAAAGTATTTGAGCCACTATGGACGGTGATCCCAAGCAATAAAGCGATTCTGCCTGTATTGTGGTCATTATTCCCTCATCATCATTACTTATTGGATACCGATTTTAGTATCACTGATGAACTCAGCCAAACAGGTTATGCGATTAAACCAATTGCAGGACGTTGTGGCAGTAATATCGATTTAGTCAGCCATAATGAATCTGTGTTAGATAAAACCGATGGTCAATTTAACGACCAGAAGGACATTTATCAGCAATTATGGTGTTTACCAAAAGTCGCTAATAAATATATTCAAGTCTGTACTTTTACTGTTGATGGTAATTACGGTGGTGTTTGTTTGCGTTCTGATAATTCATTGGTCATCAAAAAAGACAGTGATATTGAACCATTAATTGTTCTAGAAGATAATGCGTTTCTAAAAAATCTATAACGCTTTAATTATTTAAATCAAAAAAGCCGTGTTAATGATCTTTATATTAAAAAGATCCTAACACGGCTTTATTTTTACTGTTTTTTAGCCGATAAAAGTTTAGAAATCGTAGTTAAGATTGATACCAAAGTTACGTCCAGGTTGACTACGACGATCAATTCCATCTGTCGTTTGGTTCGTACCAGCCAAATCTTGATACTGCCAATATTCTTTATCTAATGCATTAAACAGTCCCGCACGCACTGTCATGTTTTTTACTGGGTGGTAATACGTCGTTAAATCAACCACGGTGTAGCCAGCAACATTCAGATTACTTTTATCTTGCCAATTATCTTTCGCTGCAACCATCTTAACATCTAAGGCCGTTCCCCACGCTTCATTAGGGGCATCATAACCGACACCAACCACTGAGGTTAACGGTGCGATCGTATCAAGTGTTTTACCTGTTTGTTTATCTTCACCATCAATGTATGCAACAGATACTTTTGCGTAAGTCCCCATTGGCGCATTAATAATTTCATCTAACCACACGTTCACCGATAGTTCTGCACCGTAAATACGGGCTTTATCTATATTTTCATTGGTCGTAATATCGATATTATTAGAGTTTGTTGTCACTTTCTGAATAAAATTAGAATAATCATTATAGTAAACAGATGCCGTTACATTACCGATACGATTTTCTGCACGTAATCCTAACTCATAAGAATTACTTTCTTCAGGTTTAAGATTAGGGTTTGATTTAATAATGTACCCATGCGCAATATTATTTTTATCGTAATACATTTCATACAGTGTCGGCGCTCTGAACCCTTGACTGTATTGAGCATAAGTACTGAAATTATCGTTCCAATGGTATACCGCACCTAAACGGGCAGTAAACGCTTCACTTTTATGATCTTCCAAACCAGAATTTGAATCAGGCTTAGCTTCAAATTCATCATAACGTGCGCCAGCTGTTACCACGGCTTTATCATTAAGCATGAAGATCTGATCTTGAATAAACACGCCACGTTTTTCAGATTTCGCCTTAGGCACTTCCGTCGGCCCAGGCTTAGAAGTGCCATTATCTACATTATAATCAATGTAATTTAAATCAAACTCATCATTGACGATCGTCGCACCGTAAGTCAGTTTGTGGCGTGATTGCGTCAACTCAATGGCTTTAGCAAACTGAATATCAAATTGCTTACTGGTATCTTCCCCTTCACGATAACGGTTACGATTACCAAACATATCGGTATGATCATAATTATCATGTTGGCTATGTTGTTGTTGCCAATTGACTTGCCATTTTAATGAGTCAAACACGGCATTATTCGCTAGCCATTCATGCTCAAAACCAAATCGTTTACGATTATCCTCATCGACACCGCGTGTTTTAGTATAAGTAAACCCAGGCATAACGCTATAACCATCACGAGACAAAATATCGCCATTAGCACTACGCGTATAATACTCACCCGTAAACCCAATACGGTTAGCGTTGTTTATCTGATAGAACGCTTTGGCTAACACGTTGTGCGATTCAATATTCAACGGATCAGCTGACTTACGCGTTACCCCTTTGCTGTTATCATGAGTATCATAAGCATCGGTCTCATGGCCATTACGATAGGTGTAGATGATCATTGTCTCTAAATCACCTATTTGCTTAGCCGCTTCAACACCTAGCTTATATTGATCATCAGCACTTGCGTAACCACTCTTTAAACCAACATGTGATGATTCACCGTTTAATAAGTCTTCAGGATTTTTAGTGCGCATGATCACAGTGCCACCCAAAGCATCACTACCATATAAGGTTGATGTAGGTCCTTTATTCACTTCAATTGCTTTGAGCGTATCAATCTCATAGTTATTGCTATTCTTACGCATTGCATCAGCGCCAGGATTATAAGATGCTGGCTGTTCAACCCCATCAACTAACACTTTAACGCGACTACCTTTCATGCCTCGAATGGTAATATCTTCCATACCAAATCGACCATTACCATTAACCGACACTCCGGGTTCATATTTCAATGCTTGCTTTACATCTGTGGCTAAATTTTTATTCATTTGCTCAGAGGTAACTTTAGCCACAGAGGCAGGTATATTTTTTATCGACTCTTCTGTTCGAGTTCCTGAAACAACAATTTCATCAAATTGAGAAACGCTATCTTGCGCAAAAAGTGATGGTGAAGAAAATGCCATAATGAGAGAGCTAGCGATAAGTGTCAGTTGTTTGTTCATAATTCCCTGCTTTAACAATAATCCAACAATATAGTTCGCCGATGATTATACATATACGAATGAGAATTACTATCATTATCGTGTGTATTTACGTGCTTGCGATCTCATTATTATTTTTTATAAATAAGCCGTTGTTTAAGGAGATAAAAAACACGTTAAACGCTGGTATAATAATCAATAATTACCTTAACCAATAAAAAAAAGTCCATTACGTTTAATGTGCTTGCATGTACTTGTTTTGATTGTTAGTATGCGCGCTCGTTTTACGATGCTAAGTAAGGTCGCATTACTTAGTAAATTTATTAAATCAAAGAGTATTGATTATGAAATTTAATGCAATTGTACGTACAGACCTTGGTAAAGGTGCGAGCCGCCGCCTTCGTCTTACTGAGCACTTCCCAGCAATCGTTTACGGTGGCGAAGCTGCACCAGTAGCTATCGCTCTTAAGCACAGTGATGTTATCAACCAAATGGATAAGCCTGAGTTCTACGAAGGTTTTGTTCTTGTAATCGATGGCCAGGAAGTTAAGGTTAAGCCTCAAGACATCCAACGTCACGTGTACAAGCCAAAGGTTGAGCACATGGACTTTAAACGCATCTAATTGCGGGTTCATAAAACTCTTCAAAAAAGCACTCTTCGGAGTGCTTTTTTTATGACTGCGATTTATGAATATCGTCAAAAATGAATTGTTGCTGTGGTGACGGAGCGCTACTCTCTTGATCAGCGGTATACCGCTGACGACGCATAATACGTAAATAGCGCTGTCGACATAACTTTATGACATTAATTTTTTGATCTGCCGTCATCTGCTGCCAATGAAAACGTTCGTCCCGACTTCGATAACATCCTTTACAATAACCTCGATTATTGACCTGACAACAGCCAATACAAGGGCTTGGCACATCAAAAAAATCAAGTTGCTCCATGTTACTTCACTCTTAATGATTTTAGTTTCCTTCTTTGATCATAAACCATTCTCGCCTACCCGTACTTAAATCCTACATAGAGTCAAACAATACAATTAATGTGACAATATTGTATTTAATGTCATTATTAATTGTTATATTTGTGTGTTGATTTTTAGTCACTAATTCTGCTAAGGTTATTAGCATTGTCACGGATAGATAATAATCTATCACTTAAAAATGCTTATTCATTGATTAGAAAATAAAGACATTAACTGGAGGGAACCATGGATTTTTTCGTACCATTGGCTAAAAATGTTGATCAAGCACAATCTGTTTATTCATCAATTGCAGAACATGTATCAGCACCAAAACCAACGAATGATAAACGTATTCAAAAATTAGTCTGGACTCACGAAGGCGTTGAATGTATTGGTGAAATAGGAAAATTACCTCCTGAGGTTTTCCGTGCTAATGACGAAATTTTAGCGATTTTTGAATGTGATCATGTTTATAAGATTTGTACTCAAAATCGTGGTGTTATTAATTTTGATCCTATCTTAGCAAGCAGTGATAATGTAAAACATGTCACTTACTTTGACTAACCGTTTTTGGTCAAAATAAAGCGCGCTAAATATCATTAGCGCGCTCTAAATCATGTTGTAATTACATCGGCTTTACTATTGTATTGGGAAATACATGCATTTTATTTAACTGCATCCCTATATATTTAGTTCCTGCACGAGTTGTATGACGTCGATCAGAATAGAAAATATTATTATCACTATCAATAACATCACACTTATCGTTATGACACATAATCTTAGTCATATTAATAAAATGATAATTATATTTTGCTAAAACCGATTTTGATTCAAATAATTTATTTTGGAATACCCTGTTCTCTTTATTATTACTTGCGATATTTTTCGCAGCATAAGAACCAATATCTATTTTTTTACGATAAGCATTATAAACAAGTGTTGATACCTGAGTATCAAAAGACTTTCCACCAACTACATATATTTCTGCATTAGGATTTTTCTTTCTAATATTTTCAATTGATTTAAATATCCAATCCATATTTACATTTTGCCAATACATAGCAAGAATAATCACATTTGCATCTTTTAACGCATTACCATCATCAACATGCTTTATGAATTTTTTACATTTATTCTGCCACATTGTACTGTTTTTGATTGTTGGCGACTGTAAATATGCGCTTTCTTGTTCATTTGGTGTTAAATAGAAGAATCCACAATCTGCTTCTACCACACGAGTAACTATTTCAACATTTTTAGTTAACTTCGCATCATAAAAAGCATTTAAGAAGTCACCCGCTTGCGAATCACCAATCACTAACACTTTATTTTTAATATGCGTAATAAAGTCTATTTTCTTATTCAGTTTTCGAATCCTACTCCACGTATAAGCACCATTATGATCAGTTTTCGTATTAGTCACAACAGCTTTAAATATTGATTTAGGGATATTATAAAAGATATTTACATGTGATAAAACAATATATGATAGAAGCAACACAAACAAATAAGGAATAAAAATAGCTTTTAATTCAAACCGTTTCTTTTCAATCAAGGTATAACTTAAAAAGCCCAATAAAACAGAACTTGGAATACCAATTACAGCCCAATATTGAATATCTAAATAACGACCAAGAACAACAATAGGCCAATGCCATAAGTAAATAGAATAAGACCATAAGCCAATTTTTTGTATATATTTATTACTCGTAATTATACTATCTTGATTTGCAGCTAATATAACTAATGCAGCGCCAAAAACAGGTATAAAGGCTAAATATCCCGGCCACATGTCTGTTTTTGAAATAAAGAAATAACTGACAATGATAAAAAATAGCCCGCTATATTCAACATATTTCTTTTTAGATGCCTGTATATTAATAGGATATATAAAGACTAACCCACCCATCATCATTTCCCAAGCTCTCGTCGGAAATAGATAATATGCAGGTGAAGGCCAATAATATGATGCATAAATACTAAATATAAAACCAAGCATGGTCATAATAACTAATATTTTTTTAATCACATTTAGCGAGAAGATTTTTTTTAGTAGAACTAATAAAATAGGATATAGTAAATAAAATTGCCATTCTACTGATAACGACCAAGTATGTAATAACCACTTAGTTTGAGATGATGTATCAAAATAACCAGATTCTTTCCAATATGTTATATTTGACATGAAATTAAGGCTACCCATAACATGTCGACCAAGTTGTTCAAACTTTAATGGTATTAATATAAAATAACACAGTAATAAGACCGTTACACTCATAACGAGTAATGCAGGTACAATCCTAATAGCTCTAGCTTTATAAAAAGAAAGAATTGAGAAGTTATTATTATTTATTCCTCTAATGATAATACTTGTCATTAGAAAGCCAGATATTGCAAAAAAAACATCTACTCCAGCAAAGCCACCAGAGAGTAATGGAGTATTAAAATGAAAAAGAACAACTGCTATAACAGCAATTGCTCTTAAACCATTTATATCATGTCTAAATTTCATAGTTATCACCAATTAAAAATCAAGGTGATTATATATGAACGTAATACCATATAGTTTAAAAAAAAATAAATTATTATAAATAAACAATCAAAAATAGATTTAATGAATATATATCGCTCGATACATAATTATTATTATTTATTAAAATAAACCTAGCTGTGACGCGGTTATATTATCAAACGATTTTCCTATGAAAATAAGAATGCCGTCAGCTACAGGTTTTAATTGCTTTTCTAAATAATGATTATAATCAATAGCGTTTTGACGATATTCAACGGGTTCTGCGCCTGAGGTTGTAAACACATATTCTATTGCCCCTTTTTGTTGATATTGCAAAGGACGTCCTAGTTTAGCATTCATTTCATCTGCCAACCTTGCCGCACGCACTTGAGGCGGAATATTTTTCTGATAATCCTCTAAATTACGGCGTAAACGCTTACGATAAACTAATTGATCGTCAAACTCCCCCGCTAAAGTTCGATTGGTATAATCACGTATGTAATCATCAACAGCCTGATCATGAAAGACCATTGAATATAATGTTTGCTGAAAATGTTGCGCTAATGGTGTCCAGTCTGTGCGTACGGTTTCTAAACCTTTAAATACCATTTGTTCATTATCACCACGCCAGACTAATCCTGCATAACGTTTTTTACTGCCGGTTTCTTGACCACGAATAGTTGGCATTAAAAATTTATGATAATGCGTTTCATATTCAATTTCTAATGCTGACACTAAACCATAGTGTTGTTGTAAGTGTTGTTGCCACCATTGGTTGATATGCTCAACCAGTGCATTACCAATATGATTGGCATCTTGCTGAGAGTGCGCACTTTTAAGTGATACAAAAGTTGAATCTGTATCACCATAAATGACTTCATAACCTTTTGCTTCAATCAGATCTCGGGTTAATTTCATAATTTCATGACCGCGCATAGTAATTGACGATGCTAAACGGTGATCAAAAAAACGACACCCTGATGAACCTAAAACACCATAGAACGAATTCATAATGATCTTAATCGCTTGCGAAAAGGCTTTATCTCCCTCACGTTTAGCCCGATCACGTGCAGCCCATAATGATTCAATCATTTCAGGTAAAAAGTGACGCGTTCGATGAAACTGACCACCACGAAAACCAGCAATAGCTTGGTGTTCAGCTTTTCCCTCTTCTAACAATAAACCTTCCACCAGCCCCATTGGATCAATCCTAAATGATCGAATAATAGAGGGATACAGTGACTTAAAATCGAGAACTAACACTGAATCGTATAATCCAGGTTTAGAGTCCATCACATAACCACCAGGGCTGGCGATCCAATTTTCACTTTCAAGGTTAGGGGCTATATAACCTGCGCGGTGTAATTGCGGCATATAAAGATTGGTAAATGCCGCAACTGAACCACCAATACGATCAAGCTCCACCCCCGTAAGACGACTTCGCTCTATCGCAAACTCTAACAAATGTGTTTGTTTAAAGATGCGTGTCACTAACTTACAGTCTTGTAGGTTATATGTTGCCAGAGATAATTTATCGTGCTTAAACATATGGTTAATTTCCGCCATACGATCATGCACATTATGAATCGCTTTACCTTCACCTAATAATTCTTGCGAAACGGCTTCTAACGACCACGAGCGAAAATTATAAGAAGCCGTTTTTAAGGTATCAATGCCATCCATGATCACTCGACCAGGAATACTGATAAAACCTTGATTGGCATTTTGGGTAGAATGTCGATAATGCGGGGTTTGTTTACCTCGACCGATACGAAGACTAATTTTGTTCCACTCTGCGCGATGCAACAATAATCGAAAATCAAAATCAATCACGTTCCACCCAATAATAATGTCCGGATCATGCTCAATAAACCATGCTTCTAACGCCAACAATAATGCTTTTTCGTCAGCCACCCATTTAATATTAAGTTCAGCATTGGCATGATAATCAAAGGGGCGCTCTCCAACCATAATGACGCGACTGTCCATCTGGCTATGAAAACCAATCGAGTATAAAACCCCTTTTTCTGAACACTCAATATCTAGAGAGACCAAGGTCAGATTTGGAATATAATCAGCGGCTTTGGCTTTGGTAAACAATACATCTTGATAACCATTACGCTGGTTTACATCCCCAGAAAAAACTAGCCCGCCACGAATAAAACGTTCCATCAAAAAGCGATCAGCTAATCGAATATCCGCTTCAAATGCTTGAATACCTTCAGCCTGTAAACTTTTACTAATGGCGTAATTATCACGAATAGTATCGCTATAGCAACCAACGATATTCTGATGCTGAAATGTTTTGAGCGTTAACGGTTTCCACTGTACTTGAATATTAATCGCGCGAATAATATCCATGGCTTGTTGCTGCTGATCTGCACAAATAAAGAACACAGGTTTATCGCCAACAATCGATAATCGACAAGGACCCGTGGCGGTTTTTACCCACAGAACAATTTCCGTTTGTCCTTTTATATCTCGACTTTGACGAGTTAATACAAACCCGGTTGAATTTGACTGCAAAGAAACCTCAATCTGATCTTAATAGGATAAAATAAGTGTTAGCCGATTTTTCGTTCAATATTATTAAACTCATTCACGATCCATGAGCCAAATTGCGACAACATAAAAAGAGACGCTTTCTTGGGTACTTGTGGGCCATTAATTAATACAAATAATCGTTCAATTTCTGTCGCTTTATCTGGATAACGCGTCAGGAAAAAATTCGCGCATTGTTGATCAGTATATGCCCAATCATCAACATAGATAGCCACCAACATAAAGCAACTTCTTAGCATTTTCTTACCCGCGCACCGACAATAATATTGATATTCGCTAATACTTTTAGTGCGCCTAATCTGTTGTTCTATTGTTACTAAAGCTGCTGCAATATCGTGGTTAAAGGCTTTAGCTATTTCCCAACAAGGTTCAAAATCACCAAATTGTTCACTGAGGTTAGTACCATATAAACACACACTACAATGTTTTAACCAAAAGCCCCATTTGAAGATAGCAGTAATAGACAGCACCTCATCAAGCAATACCCATGTAATATCAATTGTTGAAATCACAGGATAATCACGGCGTAACGTCTGTGACACACTGGCTATTCGATGTTGCTCTTCCATCGTCAACGGAGCCGTGAGCACCACCGTCAAATTCAAATCAGAAATACCGCTCGTTGCCTGCCGATAAGCAATACTGCCATTAAGATAAATACTGTGTAATGCCGTCACGTGAGATTGTAAATCGGTAACGGTAGCCATCAACAATGGCATAAAATCTAATTGAAAAGCGGTTTGATCATTCAAGCGAGGTAAAAACTTAGCCACAAAACATACTCATTACATCAACCAACACATATTAATGACGTTTTATTATCGATCTGGGTCATTAACTTACCGAATAAATACTAATTCCCCCTAACTATGTCGAGATTCAACAGAACAATCATCCACATAACTAACGATTATCGCTAAATATCGCATATTCCAAGGGTTTCGGTATAATAACACTACTAAACACAGATAGAGATCAATCAGTATCATGGAAACAGAAAACCTTATTTCATACGATGATGTTATTGACGTTGCATACGATATTTTTCTAGAAATGGCAGCAGATAACTTAGAGCCTGCTGACGTATTGCTTTTTACCCTACAATTTGATGAGCGTGGCGCAGCAGAAGTTGTTGAAACCCGTGATGATTGGGAAGAGCATTTAGCGTGTGAAATCGATAAAGATCTTTACGCAGAAGTCTGTGTAGGTCTAGTTAACGAAGAAAATGACGAACTTGATGACGTTTTCGCTCGTTTATTGATCAGTCGCGATCCTGAAAACAAAGGCTGTCATATTTTATGGAAGCGTGACTAAGTCAATACGCTCCCCATAAAAAAGGCGCGAAATATACTTTCAACTAGAATTCACTCGTTAGAAAGTCGTATTCCGCGCCTTTTATTTTACTCATCGCTATTATTAATTCGCGATTCGCTAACCAATATTCTTACAACCAAATATTATTAACGTGCAAGAATTGTCGTATCTTGTTTACTGTAACGGATCCACCATAAACTCATGATAACGATAATCGCCATTACGCTCATAACCGCACCTAAGCTAAATTGGCTTTGCGCACTCATAAATGATGCCGCTAATGTTGCCGCTCCTGCGCCCACATTTTGTAAACCACCCAGTACAGCCCCTGCTGTTCCTGCATGATTAGGAAATGGTTGTACGGCTGCTGTTGTTGCAACAGGACATAGCATACCGGTTCCTACAAAATACAAAAATGCACCGCCAATCAAACTTTTAATGGTAACTAAACCCGCAAAACCTGGAATAATAATCGTCACCGCACCCAGCACAAGTGCAATCATGCCAACAACTAATACGCGATCAATACCTAAACGTCGAACTAACCGTCCTGATAACCAAGCGCCACCTAAATAACCGGGTAAAGGTAAAATAAATAACCAACTCACAGTGATCGGATCTAATTTCAACACACTACCCAGTAAAACACCGGCTGATGCTTCAAATACAGCAATACCCGCAAAGGTAGCAATAAGACAAATCACATAACCTTGGAAACGACGATTACTTAATACATAACGATAACTTACCAATACTCGTTCAGCATGACGTTTTTCTGGTGGCAATGTTTCACTAAAGTATTTCATCATAGCGATAGTGACAACAGCACCAAATACTAATAGAAACGCATACACCGATTCCCAACCAAAATGCTTAGAAAGATAACCGCCTAAAACAGGTGCAATTAATGGCGATAAAATAACCCCCATACTAATTAGACTATTAGCTTGGTGTAAATCATCTCCATCATAACTATCTCGAGGTACTGTACGACACATCGCGCCACTACAACCCGTACCACAACCTTGAATAAAGGTCGCAAACAAGAACCAATGGAAATTGGATGATAATAATGTACCGAAAGTACCAATAAGGAAAATCACCATTCCAGAGATAATCACCGGACGACGACCAATACGATCAGATAATGGACCATAAATAAACTGTGATAATCCATACGGAATAAGATATACAGCCATTACCGCTTGTAAATATGCTGACTTAATAGTAAAAAATGTTGCCATTTCAGGAATAGCTGGCACATACATTGTTTGTGTCATTTGTCCTACAGCAACTAAAATAATGAGTAATAATAACAACTTACTCATATTACTAGCCGAAGATTGCTTAATCACAACCATCACCCTCAAAAAAATTAATATTGTTAGTTAATTATTAATAATCAACATATCAAATAAGAAGAAAAATATAGAATCGAGTATCTCTGCTATTGAAGACGAAGCATGTTCGTTTAAATAGTATCTATGCCTGTAAAATCAGCGCAAATAGTAGTCTTCTGATTAATAACTAACAAGTGAATCTTGTTGATAACGCACGATAGTTTATTATGAAATACATTAGAAAAACTAATAGCTAGTAAATTTGGGTATTTAGGCTTATTTTTTAGTCAAAGAAAAGCCTCATAATACTTTCAACTAAAGAAAAAATATTATGAGGCTATTTTGTTTTATAAATGCTAGTCAAATTTTAAGCGATGTTTACCGTGTGAGGCTTTCACTTTCAAATAATTTTCATTGCCATCTTTGACGTGTGCTTTTGTACCAACCACTTCAATGATATTGATACCATGCTCTTCTAGATCACAAATCTTTTTCGGATTGTTAGTCACTAAGCGTACTTCATTGATGCCTAACGCTCTCAACATTTGTGCAGCTTCAGAGAATTCACGCAAGTCATCATCAAAACCAAGATGATTATTCGCCTCATAGGTATTCATACCTTGAGTCTGTAATTCATAGGCATCAATTTTATTATATAAACCAATGCCACGCCCTTCTTGGCGTAAGTAAAGAATAATACCGCCAACTTTACCCATTTTTTCGATGGTTTCATCAAGTTGCTCGCCACAATCACAACGTGAAGAATGAAACACATCACCGGTTAAGCATTCTGAATGCATACGAACCAATGGGGCTAGCGTTTTATCTGCACCTTGAAAAATAATAGCAACATGTTCTTTGCCTGATTCAAGGCCATTAAACGAAAGCAATTCAGCTGGGAGATTGCTGTTAAGACCTACTTTAAAAGGCACTCTTGCCCTAACATTTACCATATTCTTCCTAAGCATTTCTTCATATCCCTGCCGTAGAGGGACATTTAATTATGATTAAATAATACCGACATTAGGGTACTAACAACAATTATATCCTAAATCAATCAGGATCGTTGATCCCCATCAATTTTGAATGCGATACATTACCACTTAGTACCGCAAATATAAATGTTATATTATAACATTTACTACTGATAATCCGTTTTATCGAAAAAGTAACAAAATAAATACACGTTAAGCCCATATTTAGAGACTATCGGCTAATACTATAAGTTGCTCTAAAATATGTTCACCATCAACACGTAAGCCATTATGTTCATATTGATTTGTTTGCCATGATTTAGCATTCGCTAATAAAGCTAACGTCTCACAACTATAACGATACTCAACATACATATCTTCAACATACACCGCAGCAGCAATAGGTACGGTATTTTTAGCCAATTGGTCGGCACAATACAATAGAGGCCAATCATCTTTAGCTGCTAATAAATGTGCCGCTTCACATAATGGTTGCAGACATGTCATTTGATCAAACATCCACGGATAAACCATTTCTCCCGTAAAGCTTACATCACCACCGCGTTGATATTGGTATTGAGGATATTGTTGGCGTACTCGTTCAGCCGACCATTGAGATGCTTGCTGCTGACAATAAATAGCTTCATGTAAAATCGCGTAAATGGGATTTGTTTGATAACTCTGCTGGTTAAGCATGATATTAAGAAAGTCATAACTCAACGCTTGTTGCCCTTCTATCTCAACAAATGCATTTTCTAGCGCATAATACATCGCTAAATCACCCCCTGTTCCCCCTAACGTTATGCCCCATGTTTGAAATTGCTCAACCGTAAATAGTTGTCCATTAGGTAAATAGACCTTATTGTTTACAATGTACTCAGCAATAGCATTGCACTGTTGTTGTACGCCAGCAAAACGCTTAAAGAATGCTTTGTTCTTATCAGCAACTCTTTTATACGTTGCCTGATACACCTCATCAGCTGTTGCCGTGAGCGATGGTATTCCGCCCGTCATAAAAACACGCGACAAACTGTGCGGATAAAAAGACAAATAATGTAAAGCACAGAAACCACCAAAACTTTGCCCTAGCAATGCCCATTGATCAATACCTAAATGTTGACGTAACTGCTCAGCATCGCGAACAATATTATCCGCTCGAAAATGGGTTAAATATTCAGCTTGTTGTTGCGGTGATTTTGAAGCGAGCGTTTGATGAGTAATGGCACTACTTGCACCAGTACCTCGCTAATCAAGTAAAAGCACGCGATAATGTTTTAATGCCGCTTTTAACCAACCACTGTTTGCTTCAGGTCGTGGTGCTGCAAACCCAGGTCCTCCTTGTAAATAAACCAACCATGGTAAATCTGCATTCATGTTTGATTTATGTACAACTTCTCGAGCAAAAAGAGTCAATACACCGTCGGTTATTTGTTCATAATTAACAGGTACATTAATATTTATATTTCGAAAACAAAGTTCATTACTCTTAATAAAGTCTTGCAATGGTCTTTCCCCTTCCAATAATAAAAACAATTATCATTTAACATTGTCTAAATAATAATACATTTAAATATAATATTATTTCGTGTTTTTACCTATTTAAAATAAAAAACAAAAATCAATATTTATCAATATGTTATGTATTTTTACTTTTCCCACCCCAATACATAAATATTAATAAGAATAATTATCAGTTAATGATTTCATATTTGAAATCTTTTTTCCAAAATTTAAATAACATTATTTATAAAAAAAGGCGTATATTTATTCCATTAACAAAATGGGCAATAAAATCTATTTTGTTGCTATAAATGATAAATTATTATAATAATCTTTATAGCGGGAGATGATGTTCCTCCTTTAACCGCCTTAATGACTTTCTTTAAGGATAATGACGTCTGACAACATTCGGCTTTTAATAGTTGAGGTCCGTGTTATTTTCTATTGAATATCTAACGATAGATGTTCATTTTCAAACACGTCGCGTTGTTTACGTATTCGTCCTCTTCTTATTATCTGCACGATAACGAATTATCAATTCTACACTGCTCACTGTAATAGATTAATACTTACAATATGTATTCTTTTATTACTTATAAAGCGGTGTCTATGAGGCAGAGCAATGCAATACTCAAGTGAAGTTCAAAACATGTGTCCTATCTCTCGTGGTCCACAACACGAGTCAGCACCAATTCCAGTAGAAGGTCGCTGGGTTAGTCCTAAAGATGTTATTGCTATTTCTGGTTTAAGCCACGGTGTTGGTACTTGTGCTCCTCAACAAGGTGCTGCAAAACTAACGCTTAACGTTAAAAACGGCATCATTGAAGAAGCACTAATCGAAACTATCGGTTGTTCTGGTATGACTCACTCTGCTGCTATGGCTTCAGAAATTCTTACTGGTAAAACTATTCTTGAAGCATTAAACACTGACCTTGTTTGTGATGCTATCAACGTTGCAATGCGTGAAATCTTCCTTCAATTTGTTTACGGTCGTACTCAAACTGCATTCTCTTTAGACGGTTTACCAATCGGTGCTGGTCTTGAAGATCTAGGTAAAGGTTTACGTAGCCAAGTAGGTACACACTACGGTACTCTTGCTAAAGGCCCTCGTTACATGGAGATGGCTGAAGGTTACGTAACTAAAATTGCATTAGATGACAACGAAGAAATCATTGGCTACCGTTTTGTAAACGTAGGTAAGATGATGGAATCTATCGGTAAAGGCGTTCCTGCTACAGAAGCAATGGAACAAGCTACGGGTCAATACGGTCGCTTTGATGAAGCAGCTCGTACTATCGATCCTCGTCACGAGTAATCATAGACCTATATCACACAAGTAAATGACGCATTTATTTTAACTTTTCAAGAGTTACAGCGTCACTGAAATTGTTTTTACCGAATTAGAGGAAACTCCATCATGGCTGCATTATTTGAAAGTTTTGATCGTCGTATTGCAAAAATCACTCCAGTACTAGAACAATATGGTTTTGCTTCACTAGAAGAAGCACGTGATTACTGTAACGAACATGGTGTTGATGCATACAACATCGTTAAAGAAACACAACCTATCGCGTTTGAAAACGCATCTTGGGCTTACGTTTTAGGTGCTGCTATTGCACTTAAAGAAGGCGCAAAAACAGCAGCTGAAGCAGCTGAATTCTTAGGTCTTGGTCTACAAACTTTCTGTATTCCTGGTTCTGTTGCAGACCAACGTCAAGTAGGTCTTGGTCACGGTCGTCTAGGTGCTCGTCTACTAAGCAACGAAACACAATGTTTCGCATTCCTTGCAGGTCACGAATCATTTGCAGCAGCTGAAGGCGCAATCAAAATTGCCCTAAACGCTAACAAAGTACGTACTAACCCACTACGCGTTATTCTTAACGGTCTTGGTAAAGATGCTGCTTACCTAATCGCACGTATCAATGGCTTCAACTATGTTGAAACTAAATATGATTACGTAACTGGCGATCTAAACGTTGTTTCTGAGCGTCGTTTCTCTAAAACACAACGTGGTGACATCAACTGTTACGGTTCTGATGATGTACGTGAAGGTGTTGCAATTATGCACCGCGAAAACGTTGATATCTCAATCACTGGTAACTCAACTAACCCAACACGTTTCCAACACCCAGTTGCTGGTACGTACAAAAAAGAACGTCTAGAAGCAGGTCAAGCTTACTTCTCAGTAGCATCAGGCGGCGGTACTGGTCGTACTCTTCACCCTGATAACGTTGCTGCGGGTCCAGCTTCTTACGGTCTTACTGATACTATGGGTCGTATGCACTCTGATGCTCAGTTTGCAGGTTCTTCATCTGTACCAGCTCACGTTGAAATGATGGGTCTTATTGGTATGGGTAATAACCCAATGGTTGGCGCAACTGTTGCTGTTGCCGTTGCTATTGAGCAAGCTCAAAAAGCATAAGCTATAGTTAAAAAAGAATTTATCTTCAAATAACGAACAAGGCGCAAGATTAGACACTTGCGCCTTTATTTTTTGTCTGTAATTGTTATTTCTGCAAAATACTCTACAATCTTCCCCCATTCCAAGTTCTTGATCTCGCTTATCCCTATAAAACAATTAATCTTCAAGGTATAATCAGCAAAGAACCAAGTCAGTCTTATATATGTTACACAGCACCATGCTGTTACAGATAAAGTAAAGGAAATATCATGATCCAAGTTGTAGGGCACAAAAACCCAGATAGTGACAGCATTTGTTCTGCACTAGTTTGTACAGCATTTCTTAAAGCTCGTGGTCTTGAAGCGACAGCAATTCGTCAAGGCGAAATGAACCGCGAAACACTACATATTCTTGAGCTAGCTGGCGTTACAGCTCCTGAGCTACGTACAAGCGTTGCTGGCGAAAAAGTATGGTTAGTTGACTACTCAGATCTTGCTCAAGCACCTGATGACCTAGCTGAAGCTGAAGTTGTTGGTATTGTCGACCACCACCGCCTAGGTGATGTAATGACAATCAATCCAATGGAAGCATGGATCTGGCCTGTAGGTTGTACTTGTACTGTTCTATTTAACCTATTTAAAATCGAAGATCACAAAATCACACGTGAACTAGCGGTTCTAATGATGTCAGCTATTCTGTCTGATACTGTCGGTTTCGCTTCTCCAACGTGTACTCAAAAAGATAAAGACGCAGTACATGAGCTTGCTCAAATTGCTGACGTACAAGATCTAGAAGCATTCATCAAAGCACTATTGATTGCTAAAACTGATATCGAAGGCTTAACAGCTGCACAATTAGTTGAAAAAGACCTTAAAGGTTACCCTTTCAACAACCGTGATGTTGTTGTTGGTCAAATCGAACTTGCGACTCTTGAGCAAGTAGATAGCATGATTGAAGAGCTTCAAGCTGATCTTCAGCGTCGTTGCGACGAAGACGGTTTAGGTATGGCGGCATTGATGCTAACAGATATCACAACAAGTACTACTCGCCTACTTTACACTGGTGATTGGAATCACATTCTTGATACACACGCAACAGACGGTGTATTAATGATGGAAAATACGCTAAGCCGTAAAAAGCAAGGCTGGCCTTGGCTACAAACAGTACTTGCAAAATAATTATTTCAACTAATTATTGATAATAAAAAAGGCTCTTTTTAGAGCCTTTTTTTTGCTTTAATCACTAAAAAATCCCTCCAGCAACGGTGAAATACTCCCCTATTAATGAAATATTCACTACAAAACTTCTGACATTAGAGCAAATACTTTAAATTTATTATCAATCTAAACATATCTATAAAGCAGCAATATGAACAAAGTATAAGCAAACAAACCCTTTTATTGTGATATTTATCTATCTTTGCTTATTATTCTCTTGAGGTATAACTATAATTCTCTCTCTTTAATATCCAGCCTTCGTTGAGGGTGAAATACAAGAAGCAACTATAAATTATAGAGAGACAGTATAATGTCCATAAATAAAAAACATATCGCCTTCATTATTACATCCATACTTTCAAGCCAAGCACATGCCGCTGGCTACCAAGTATCAGAGCACGCTGCCGCTGGCCTTGGTCGAGCATATGCTGGTGAGGCTGCTGTCGCTGATACTGCTGCTGTACTATCCCGTAACCCTGCCGCGATGACACGCTTTAAACATGCTGAAGTTTCAGGTGTAATGAGTGTCATTAATCCATCAATTAATATTATTGATCATACTCATGGTGAAACGGCAAAAGATGTTTCACCAATCAGTGTTGTACCTGCGGCTTATTACATTCAACCAATCAACGATAAAACAGCCGTTGGTTTAGCCATTTTTAGTAATTATGGCGTGACAACAGATTACCCTACAGCAATGCAAGCAGGTAGCCTTGCAGGTAAAACCGCATTAGAAACGGTTAACTTCAATCCAAATATTGCTTACCGTATATCACCGCAATTAAGTATTGGCGCAGGTGTTAGCCTTGTTTACGGTACAGCCACATTTAACCGTCGTTTAGGCTCTTTATCTTACGCTGCCCCTAGTCATAATCTTATTAATATGGAAGGTACAGATTGGAGCTGGGGATGGAATGTTGGTGCGTTATACGAACTCGATAACAATAACCGTTTTGGACTAAGCTATCGCTCACAAGTAGATCTCAATTTTCATGGCCATTTTACTGACTACTTGGGTCAAGCAACATCAAGACCAAATGAAACCGTTCTCGCACAACTCGCTCTTCCTCTTCCAGCCATTGCTGAATTTTCAGGTTTCCACCAGCTAAATTCACAATGGGCAATTAGCTATAGTGTGCAATGGACGCAGTACAATAAATTTAAAGAAATTAGAGCAACAAGTTCTCAGTGTGCAACAGGTACGTGTTTTGTTAAAAAAGAGAACTTCAAAGATACTTATCGTTGGGCTGTAGGTACCACTTATACGCTAAACCCAACATGGACATTACGTTACGGTTTTGCCATTGATCAACACGCAGGACAAGCAACATTAAGTATTCCTGATACTAATCGTTATTGGTATTCAGCCGGTGCAACTTATCATTACAACCCTGCTTTATCTGTCGATCTAGGCGTCGCTTATATTCACAGTAAAAAAGCTGATTTTATCGAGCAAACACCAACAGGCGAGAATGATAATTTTACTTCATCAGGTAAAGCTTACCTTGCAGCCGCTCAGGTTAATTACCGCTTCTAGTGCGTACTAAACTATAAAATCATTAGGAATAACAATGAAAATACGTTCAATAGCATTATTAGTAACATCAGCATTAAGTATAATTGGCTGTAAAAGTAACGGTACCTTAGAAAATCAATCACCGATTGATCCTAATATAGCGACCAGTTTAAATGCTGAAACAAAAATAAACTTTGACCTTTTGTCAGCCAATAAGACGCTAATATTACCAACCTATTTAGCGATGGATGTACAAGACGGTACCCTTGCAACAGAAGCAATGGCGCAAGATCAAACCAATACTTCAGATCCCTTGGTTGCCATGGGACAAACCGACGGTTGGAGCACAACTCAGCCGATCACAATTAATTTTACAGGTAAGAATTTAGACCCATCAACCGCTGCGCGTGGGTTCTATTTACTTAAATCAGGCGATCCAACTAACCCAGCAGATACCACAAAACCCACCCGCTTAACCCAACAAGCAGGTGATTTTATGGTAACGGTTTCAGGTGATAACTTAATTGTTATATTACTAAAACCGTTAGATCCTGCAAGTAACTACATGTATGCCGTTACTGACGATCTAAAAGATGTAAACGGCCAAGCTGTAGGCATGAGTAACTCATACGCATTATTAAAGTCGAATAATCTGCCACCAGCACCTGCATTGTTACCTGCACAAAAGATCACCCATGCCACTGAAGAAGCTTTCCATGGTATTGTGCAAAAACGCGATATTATCTTCTCATCATGGTTTACGACATTATCATCTGGTGATGTGTTATTTGCAGCGAAGATGGCAACTGAAGAAGCCATAAATGCTGGCGCTCACAACGTATGGCAAGGTTCTGCTATTGCCAAAACTGTGACTCCAGAGCAACTTTCAACATTATTTACGTTTTCTCAACCCGTACAAGTTGACGACCTAAATAAAGTCAGTAAAAAAAGTAATGTCACAATCTATAAAGGCACTGTTTCATTACCGTACTACCTCGATATTCGCGCTAACAAATTTATGAATACCCCTTGGCAAAGTGGCATGCCAAGCCTTGCTAAAATTAAATATGTATTAAGCAATGGTAGTGATGCGGATAAAGCGACTATTTTAGCTCAATTGGCGGATGCAAAAGTTACATTAGCAGACATGGCGCAAGTGGCGACAAACCCACAAGTACAAATTAAAGTGCTCACTCGCTTAATGGGTAAAACACTCTATTTGGCCAATGGTAATCAACTCGATCCTAAGCGTCTAATTACCCGCTACAGTGCCGTGCCTGAACTTAAATCAGTACAGACGATTGATTACACTTTAGTCTTACCAAACAGTAAAAAATGTCAGACTCTTGGTGCAAATGATGTCACTATTTTCCAACATGGTATTACCGCAGATAAGAGTGTATTAACAGCGCACAGTGATGGTCTACCCTCTTTAGCTGAAACATTAATTGGCGATCAATGTCGTGCAATCTTTGCTATAAACCAACCACTACATGGTGAAGATCGTGGTATTCATACCATCGACAGCCAAGGTAATAGCCAATATAAAAATGCCGCAATAGATCCATCAATGTATTTAAATCTTGAAAACTTAACCGTTGCACGCGATAACTTGCGTCAAAGTACGATTGATGTGATCAACCTACGTGCTGCTATTGGTAAATTATTTACTCATATTCAGCAACAACAAAAAGAAGGTCAAGCTTCCAGCACTGTTTCACCGTTAGACATGTTAAATCCTAATAATGGGGTGAGTTTTTCAGGTCATTCACTAGGTGCGATTGTCGGTACTAATGTCGGCAATATTGCCAACCGCCCAACACTTGATCCAACGTTTGATAAACAATACTTTGCGATTAATAAACTGGCGTTAGCGAACCCAGGTGCCGAGATCCCTTACCTATTATTAAACTCAGGCAGTTTTGGTGGTCTTCTAAAAGCTGGGGTTCTACAAAGTTCCGTATCTAATCCAACACAAATAACGCCAGATGTCATTGAAACAGGTAAATTTCTACAATCGTTGAATGCTTGTTATATCGCCCAAGATGATAAGCACAAAGATTTGAACAAGTGTTATGTTGATAACATTACAGCGATTAAAAATAACAACCCTAGCCTATTCGCCACATGGACGCAGACTTACGTTAAGTTTGCCTATGCAGCACAAACGGTAATGGATCCCGTTGATCCGATTAACCTTGCTGATGGTATTCCATCTTCTGTCCCTGTCTATGTGCAAATGGTTAAAGGTGATAGTACGATTCCAAATATTACTACGCCAAACAACCTGCCTTACTCACCGTTCACAGGTACTGAACCACTGATTAAGCAATTAGATTTAACATTAAACAATGCAACTAAAGGTTGGAAAGAATATACACCAGGCAGCCATACATCATTACTCGGTGTCACGATGCCAACAGCAAATGACAGCTTTACCATTGATGCGTCTAAAGCAACAACAAAGAGTATGCAAAAAGATATGGCTGATTTTTTAAATAAATAACCTAGCCTAACAAAAAGCCTTGATAATCTTGTGTATTCCACGCAAGTTATCAAGGCTTTATTTTATGTGCTTTTTTTATATACTAGGCCTAACGTAAATGCTGCATTAAGCTGGTTTTTTGATTCAATAACTGTGAAAAAGACGTCACAAACTGCTCACCAATTTGTTTACCTTGTTGATAATCTAGCTCTAAATCTTCATAGTTACTTAATAACGCACTACTATTCAATGATTTCTCAGGGGCAATTTGAATAACTTGTAACCCTTGCGGTGGATTCACTAAGAAATCATTCACATCCCGATAAGTATGATGATAGCGTGCCAGCATTTCTAATATTTCTGAATTTGTTCCTTGCCCGGTGATCTCTAATAATCGTTCAACATTTAACGGTGAGAACCAACTTTTCTTTGGTATCGTCTTCGTTTTACTGGCTGTATTTTGAGCATTGTCTTCTTTATCTTCCCAATGCTGTTGTCGCCATTGTTCAAACCGTTGACTTAGCTCTTGATGAATATTCTTAATTTTATCAACCGACTCATTTAAGCTTAATTTATCAATATAATACGGTAATTGGGTTTCAATATTTTCTCGCCAATCATCTAAAATCCCCCGATCTTCACCACGGTTCATTTCAGTGACACTGTCTTCTAATGGCTCAGTGCGAATAACAACCACAAGATCAGCACCACGTCGCCATGCTTCTTTAACAGGGATTGCCGCACTCACCCCACCATCAACCCATTGTAGCTCATCCATATTGACAGGTTGATTGTAGAGCAACGGAATTGCACACGATGCTAACAGCACCTCTTGCCAATCTTGTTGGTACATCGGTAAATAATAATCTTGCAGAGTATCTTTACGGGTAGCACATGCAAGAGCCGTTCTGTGCGCTAATGTTTTATGGGCGGTGGCAATATCAAGCGGATATAAACCAGAAGCTGACACTTGCTGTAATGCCCACTCCAAGTTCATCGGTTGTTGTTTACTAAGATATTTATATAAATTAAAAAATTGATCATCCATCGATACATTACGAATAAAATGATAACCAAATCGCGGTTGGCGGCTAATAAAAGAAGACAAATTAAGCGCACCAGCCGAAGTACCAATATACAGCTCAAACGGATCAAATTGATGTTCAAGGAAGCTATCAAGCACGCCAGCAGAAAATATACCGCGCTGGCCGCCACCTTGAACAATTAATGCTATTTTTTTATTGGATGCAGTGTGAATAACCGAAGAAAAATCAGCAATAGATTTCTCATTAACGTCACGTAAACTAAACGGAAGATAATTCATTTCTTCTCCCTGCTAAATATGCACATGGGCATACATTAATATATCTAAGAGAGTCGAATATACAATTTGTTCATACCAATAGGAAATAATGTTAGAAAATACTATTCTATTTATCTAACATTACTCTTTATAATAACTATGCATGTAAAGCAATAAGCCCGTAGCTTACTAATGTAAAGAGTATGACCGTTACGGTTATTAACGTCATTTTGAATTCGATATTCATCATAAACACACCTATTAAGTAACATGATATTAACTTCAGTGTAGGGTCAACTTATGCATAAAATCAACATCAATCATCATAATTACAACCATTATCACACTCTTCCTATCTTGATTTCATAACCCATATCATCACCACTTCACAGTATGCTTTATATGCGATTAATCACATTATTATTGTAATTTCATACGATTCATTATCATCAATAAAAGACTTATTTTATAGTGCTACACTATGTATATTAACGTCTTAATTATCTTCTATTAGTCCTTATAATCTATACGATTAAACGGATTATTTTATAGGAAAAATAATGAAACCATTACTCACTGTCGGCTTAATTGCTACTGCAATAATCTCCACCACGGCACACGCTAGACCCGTCGATTGGACCCCTGGCATTGGCGGTGATATTTCATTGGTGGTTGGTTACAACAGATCAAACTCACAGTTTAATAGTGACAATCACACTACCGCGAACTTAAACCATCATGGTGATGAACAAGATAAAATGTTCGTTGCCCCTATTGGTAGCCTCAGTTACACCTTTAATGATGGTGATAAGCAACTCTATTTTGGTACGAACCGTTCTGATATTGCTCTGGGTCGATTTCATGTTGATATAGGTTATCGACAAAAATTTGCTGATAATTCCATGCTAATCCTGAGCTATATACCCGGAGTACTGACTCAAAAAACATGGCAAGATCCTTACCTACAAAATGTAGAACGCAGCAAAACAAAAACCAGTATTAATGCATTTAGCGTCAAGCTTAACGATATTCGTGGTTCTCGTTTTTCAGGCCAACTCGCTTATGGCAAGTTTAGTGTTGATCAAGAACTCAGTGGCAACGATCCATTACTGGCACTAACGCCCAATGAAAAATCGTCACTCAATCGTAATGCCAACGTTCTTTATACTGAAGGCGCTTATTCACAACCTTTTAGTCGTAGCTTAATTTTACGTACCGCAATTAACTTCACCAATATAAATGCTGATGGTAATGCCATGAGTAATAATATTTATGGTGTAGCGGCAACGATTATTCAGGTATTACCTCAATCTAGTTTTGCCTTTACCGTAAATTATAAGCGTGCACTATTTGACTTAGCTAACCCTGTATTTAATCAAAAACAACAAGATAATAAATACAGTGCTTTCTTCGCCTATGAATATAACCAGCCCTTTAATTGGAAAAAATGGGGCTTAGTTTCACTGATTGGCTATAGCTCAACCCAATCAAATATTGATTTCTATGACAGCAACGATCTCTTTGTTAGTGCAGGTTTAAACTACAAATTCTAATAACAATGCAATAAATACCCATACACGCCAAACCCTCGATTTTATTTCGGGTAGTTATATTTTAACTACACCGAAATAATTCGAGACATCGCTCAAAATATCGATTAGATTAATTGTACTTTGCCAACGTTATGGAAACGTTAAATAAATTATGTCGGCTAATAATCGTACCGCAGATGCCTCATTAGAATCCTTGCATCGCATTTTTACAATACCAGAAGCACCTGATTCAACTTTAGGCTTAATCGAAAAAGAACTGTCAGAAAACCTTAATGAGTTTTTACGAACCCATATCGCCGTAATCGAAAAACCACTCGCTGAAATTGAAAAAGATTTCTCTAATGCGGATATTCCTGAAGTTCCTTCATTTGTCTCTGAACACACTCAATTTTTATTAAATAAACTTGTTGCTCAATCGGTTCATACCGCAGCACCAACGTTTATCGGCCACATGACCTCAGCGTTGCCTTATTTCATGATGCCTTTATCTAAAATCATGATTGCGCTAAACCAAAACCTCGTAAAAATAGAAACATCAAAAGCCTTTACGCCACTTGAGCGCCAAGTATTAGGCATGCTGCATAAATTAATATTTAATCAAAAAGAAAGTTTCTACCAACAATGGATGCACAGTGCTGACCATTCTTTAGGGGCTTTTTGTTCGGGTGGCACCATCGCCAATATCACCGCATTATGGGTTGCTCGTAATGCCGCTTTACGACCAGACGGTGATTTCACAGGTGTAGGCCAACAAGGTTTACTGCGCGCAATGAAGCACTATGGTTATGATGATCTCGCGATTCTCGTATCAGAACGTGGTCACTATTCTTTAAAGAAAGCCGCAGATGTTTTAGGTATTGGCCGCGATAGCCTGATTGCGATTAAAACCGATGATAATAACCGTATCGACCTCAATGAACTTCAAATCACGCTAGCAAATTTAGAACATAAAAACATCAAACCCTTTGCTATTATTGGCATCGCAGGTACCACAGAAACAGGTAATATTGACCCTCTCGATCAATTGGCAGACATTGCCGCAGAACACCAATGCCACTTCCATGTTGATGCAGCTTGGGGCGGTGCAACCTTAATGTCGAATAAATATCGCCATTTATTGAAAGGGATTGAACGCGCAGACTCAATTACTATCGATGCCCATAAGCAGCTCTATATTCCAATGGGTGCTGGCATGGTGATATTTAAAAACCCAGAATTAATGAGTGCAATTGAGCATCATGCTGAATATATTCTTCGAGAAGGTTCAAAAGATTTAGGCAGCCATACACTTGAAGGATCACGCAGTGGTATGGCGATGTTACTGTTTGCGAGTATGAATATTATTAGTCGCCCTGGCTATGAATTATTGATCAATAATAGCATTGAAAAAGCCGCTTACTTTGCACAATGTATTAAACAGCACCCTAATTTTGAGTTAGTTACTGAACCTGAATTGTGCCTACTGACTTACCGCTTTGTTCCCGCAAAGACACAACAAGCATTACAACAAGCCACCCCCGCACAGCGTGAAATATTGCTAGAGCTGTTAAATGATCTCACCCAATTTATTCAAAAACGCCAACGAGAATCAGGTAAATCATTTGTATCACGAACACGTATTACCCCTGAAAAGTGGCAACGAAAAGCAACAACAGTATTTCGAGTTGTACTTGCAAACCCACTTACCACCACTGACATTCTAGAAAATGTACTCATAGAACAACAACAACTGGCACAACAAAGCACAATTAGCTTACCCGAAATCATTAAATTAACGGCAGAAATAACAGAAAAAAAGAACTAAAACCGACACATAACGCGCATATGTCTATACGGTATTTTCTGTAATTTGGGCGCATACCGCATTTTGTTGTTCATTTTGTATGTTTCATAACAATAAAAATAACATTCAATATATGGCTATTTTATGAATAACTCGCGACTTAACTATGAACAGTGGATGATTGCAGTATGAATAGCATCATAAAATAGCCCGTTTTACTGTCAAAAAGACCTCATCGTCGATACCTTAAAACCACTATTTCAGCTAAAATTTGGCTAAAATTAATTTTACAAGAAAATATAGCGCAAAATGCATATTCATAAGATTTCATTTTTCAACAGTAGTGTTACCGGTAAGTTAAAAATGATAACAAGAATGAGAGATAAATATTGCAAAATCATTAAAAAATAGAGCTGTTATTAATAATGATTCTCAATACTGCTATTTGTTCCTTTTTGACTCAAAAAAATATTAACTTAATTCATGATTTAAATCAAAAAACGCCCCAAATGAAGCTCAAAAAAAATGCCCTATTCTTTTCAAATAGGGCATTTTTATGTCAATTTATGTCATAACTATTTTATTGAAACAATCTTTATTAACCTAAATCAGACCAATATTAGTCACCAGCAAACATATATCCTTCGCCATGAACGGTAACAAAAATCTGTGGATTCTTTGGATCAAGTTCCATCTTAGAGCGCATTCTACGAATTAAAACATCAATCGTACGGTCATTCGGCGCTTCAACGCGGTGGCTTAACATATTCAAAATACGTTCACGGCTAAGGACAACATTTGGGTGTGATGAGAAGGCAACTAACAGCTCATATTCAGCTTTAGTTAACTTCACAGGAAGACCATTGTGAGTCAGTGCGCGTTTATTAATATCAAACTGCCATTCACCAAAACGAATGATGTTATCTTCTTGCATTTCAACCATCGTCTCATCACGCGCTTTTTCGACTAACGTCATGCGCCATAACAAGTTTTTCACTCGAACTAATAGTTCTCGCAACTCAAAAGGTTTCGTTACATAGTCGTCAGCACCCATCTCTAAACCAACGATTCTGTCGATACTATCAGTGCGTCCAGTCACTAAAATAATACCCACTTCAGAACGGCTACGAAGCTCACGGGTTAACATTAAACCATCTTCACCAGGCAGGTTAATATCAAGCATTACAAGGTCGATTTTTTCCATTGCCATGACTTCACGCATCTGTGCGCCACTGTCTGCTTGGCTTACCTTGTATCCTTCATTCTCAAAATACCCAACCAATTTTGTGCGGGTAACAATTTCATCTTCTACAACAAGTACGTGATGGGTCATGTCGTTCTCTTTTTAGTTTTTGGCTTTCTAGCTGAACGGTAGCACAAACTAAGACCATTCACAATTTGTCATAACTCTGCCTTTGCTATTCATTCGAAGCGTTAACCTTATTCATATCGTAACAATAAGATTACCCCATAAAATTTTAACCGTCACCGTACCTACGGTGGGCATTCTTTTTAAATGGAATCTTTCAAAATGAAGAAAATTTGGCAGATGTTGACGAAGCCAAGCAGCAAGTACTCAATTCTTGCTCTGGTGCTTGTTGGTATTGGTATCGCCGTGAGTGGCATTTTTGCTGTGCACAAAGGTTTTGAACATGCATCAACCAATGAATTCTGTGTTGGTTGTCATACCATGCAGCAAAACTATGAAGAGTATACCCAATCTGTACACTTCAAAAATGCTTCAGGTGTTCGTGCTGACTGTGTTGACTGTCACCAACCGAAAGATTTAGTCGGTATGATAGAAACCAAGTTAATGGCATCAAAAGATGTGTATAACCAGTTTATTACCAAGAAAATCGATACGCCTGAAAAATTTGAAGAGCACCGTTTAGAATTAGCTCAGATGGTTTGGAAACGCATGGAAAAACAAAACTCAAGCACATGTAAGAGTTGCCATAACTATTCTGCTATGGACCATGCTAAGCAATCACCTGCCGCTGCTGCTGCAATGACAGAAGCCGCGTCAAAAGACATGAACTGTATTGAATGTCACAAGGGTATTGCACACGAATTACCTAACATGGCTGGCGGTTTCCAAAAAGATTTCCAAGGTCTACAAGCTGAAGCAACCTCTCAAGGTGCAACCGCTGAAAAGCTTTACTCTCTAGGTGAGAAAGACATTTTTGCCACTGACGATGCTAAAGGTAAGTCAGAAGGTAAATTACTACCAGCTTCTGAAGTAACGGTACTTGAACGTAAAGGCGACATGCTAAAAGTTGAAGTAAACGGCTGGCTAGAGAAAGCAGGTAAAGGTCGCGTAATGACTGAGTACATGGGCAAGCGTGTCTTTAAGGCAACTATCCGTGGCGAAGTAAAAGCGAACGAAAAAATCATTAAAGAAGAAACTGATCCTGCAACTAACATTGTGTGGCAGAACATCAGCGTTCAAGGTTGGATTACTAAATCAGACATGATTGATAGTATTAAACCAATCTGGAACTATGCAGAAGATATGTACGCGTCTACATGTAATGCTTGTCACGCGGCGCCAGATCCTGGCCATTTTACTGCAAATGGCTGGATCGCAAGTCTGAAAGCCATGAGCTCTTACTACCGTCTGACTAAGACTGAAGAACGCACACTACTTAAATATCTTCAGAACCATGGCAGTGATACAGGTGGTGCTGGCGCGCATTAATCCTGCGCTCCAATAAACGATTAAATGATAGGCGGGAGATAATTGTTATCCCCGCCCCATCGATAAAAATTAAAGTTTAAGGATTCTCCAACTATGGCGACTCAAAACAATCATAAAGGCATTACACGCCGCCGCTTCTTATCTGGTCTTGCGATTGCAAGTGCTGCATCAGTCGTCGGTACTAGCCTGCTTGCTCCTCGTAAAGCGATGGCAGCAACAGATGCTGTAACTGGTTTTAACGGTGAAGTGCTTTGTGGCTCTCACTGGGGCGCTTTCCGTGCCAAAGTTGTTAACGGCGTATGGACTGAAACAACACCGTTTGAGAAAGACCCACACCCAACAGTAATGCTCGATGCTGTACGTGAAGTGGTATACAACCCTGCACGTGTTAAATACCCAATGATTCGTATCGACTGGCTAAAACAAGGCTACAAGTCTGATACAAGCCAACGTGGTAACAACCGTTTCGTACGTGTGCCTTGGTCACAAGCGTTAGATTTCTTCCAGCACGAATTAAACCGTGTTCAAGAAACTTACGGTCCAAGTGCGTTATACGCAGGTCATACTGGCTGGCAGTCTGTAGGTAAACTACACAACGCCGGTACGATGATGAAACGTGGTATCAGCCTACACGGTACAACCCTTGGTAAAATGGGTGACTACTCAACAGGTGCTGCACAAGTTATTCTTCCTTACGTTGCGGGTGCAATGGAAGTTTACGAGCAACAAACCTCTTGGGATATCGTGCTTAAAAACACAGATACCATCGTAATGTGGGGTACGGACCCGGTTAAAAACCTTCAAGTAGGTTGGTTGGTTCCTGATCACAGCGTATACGGCTCATACCAGCAACTTGCTGAAAAAGTGAAAAACAAAGAAATTAAAGTTATTCACATTGATCCTGTCCGTAACCAAACCATGAAGTTTGTTGGTGGTGAGCAGTTACCTGTCCACCCACAATCAGATATTCCGTTGATGCTGGCGATTGCGCACACGCTATACACTGAAAATCTATACGACAAAGAATTCATCGCTAACTACACCACAGGCTTTAAGCAGTTCATGCCTTACGTGATGGGCGAAACTGACGGTATCGTTAAGACTCCTGAATGGGCAGAGAAAATCTGTGGCATCAAGGCAAGTCAGATCCGTGAACTAGCACGCACAATGGCGGGTGGTCGTACTCAGCTTGTGGGCGGTTGGTGTCTACAGCGTATGCAACACGGCGAGCAATGGGCGTGGATGCTGGTTGTTCTAGCAGCAATGCTTGGTCAGATTGGTCAACCTGGTGGTGGTTTCGGTTTCGGCTGGCACTACAACGATGCTGGTACTATCACTTCTGCTGGCCCACTAATGTCAGGCTTTAGCGGTGTAACAGGCGTAGAGCCAATCTACAACGGTTCATTTAAAGGTTACGCAAAAACGATCCCTGTGGCACGTTTTGTAGATTGTATCTCTAACCCAGGTACGAAAATTCAATGGAACGGTAGTGAAATCACCTTCCCATACATGAAGATGGCGATCTTCAGTGGTAACAACCCATTTGCTCACCACCAAGATCGTAACCGTATGATCAAAGCGTGGACGAAACTAGAAACGGTTGTTTCTATCGAGCACCAATGGACAGCAACATGTCGTTTTGCAGATATCGTCTTACCTGCAACAACCACTTACGAGCGTGATGATATCGAGCAGTTTGGTAACCACTCCAACAAAGGTATCCTTGCATTACGTAAGATTGTTGAGCCAATGTTTGAATCTAAAGATGATTTCGATATTTTCCGTGAGCTATGTTCGCGCTTCAACCGTGAAGAAGCATTTACTGGCGGCAAAACGAAGATGGAAATCATCGAAGAGATCTACAACGGCGCACGTTTACAAGGCCGTGGTATTGGCGTTCGTATGCCAAACTTCGCTAAGTTCTGGGAAGGTGATGGTTACATTGAATTCCCAGCGGGCAAAGAATGGGTACGTCACGAGTCATTCCGTAACGAACCGGATCTTGAGCCACTAGGTACAGCGTCAGGTCTGATTGAGATCTACTGTAAGACAATCGCAGATATGGGCTATAACGACTGTCAAGGTCACCCAATGTGGTTTGAAAAAGAAGAACGTAGTCACGGCGGCCCTCGCTCTGATGTCTACCCGCTTCACTTACAAAGCTGTCACCCCAATAACCGTTTGCACTCACAGTTATGTTCATCAACTGACTTCCGTGCAACTTACGCTGTTGCAGATCGTGAGCCGATTTACATCAACACTCAAGATGCTGCTGCTCGTAATATTAAATCGGGTGATTTGGTACGTGTCTTTAACGGTCGTGGTCAAGTATTAGCGGGTGCGGTTGTTACAGAAGACTACTCACCAGGTGTTTGTCGTATTCATGAAGGTGCTTGGTATAGCCCATTAGAAGGCGGCAAAGCAGGTACAATCTGTACTTACGGCGATCCAAACGTATTAACGTTAGATATCGGTACTTCTCAACTAGCACAAGCAACATCAGCGCACACCGCTGTGGTTGATATTGAGAAATACACAGGCCCAGTACCTGAAGTAACTGGTTTTAACGGCCCTACGTATGAAACTGGCATTGATCCACTATTCCCTGCAATGGATAAATAATTAATCCATTGTTAGCCGAATAAATCAATCCATAAAGGCGATGAATCTTATTTTCATCGCCTTTATTTCATTTTTTAGAACCTATTCTAATAACCGTTAGGTATACTCTACTTAACTGCTTTATTTGAATATGTTTTATGTCTGGAGTGACCATGCAAGAATTTATCGCATTCAATGAACAACGAGCTGAAATCTATTGGTGGATGTCTTCACTTTTCGCCCGTGAATTAAGTGATGCAGATCTACATGAATACCATGGCGGTGAGATGTATACATTCCTGTCAGGTCTTGGTATGACTGAGGAATTAAAAGCACCCGTTGATAACTTTCGAGCAGCCATTACAAAGTCTAATGCTCGCAGTGACGAGCAACTAGAACTTGCAGCTGATTTTTGTGGTTTATTTTTAAGCACACCAAAATCAGGAGCGTTGCCTTACGCTTCAATGTATGTCGGTAAAACAGGATTACTAAACGATAAGCCCGCACAAGAAATGCATGAGCTTATGGCATCATTTGATATTGCACAGCGCAAAGAGTTCAATGAACCAGCCGATCACCTTGCGATTGAACTAGATTTTATGGGTAATTTAATCATTTTAGGTAATCAGCAACAAACCGAAGAACAACGTGAAGCACTTATGCAATCACAATTGTCATTCATCAACACCATGCTGTTAAATTGGTTGCCGTTATTCACCAAAGAATGTCAATTACGTGACCAATTTGGCTTCTATGCTGCGGCTGCTAACCTATTACTTGCGTTCTGTGAACTGGATAAGAAATTTCTTATTGGCGAGTAAGTATTTTTAGCGATTACAGCTGTTTTTAAACGCTCTTATTTAATCCAATAAGAGCGTTTTTCATACTGCTTTACTAAAAAATTCTAATTTTAGAACTAAACAAATAACCCTTTCAAAATATTTATATTTTAATCTGCTTTTATATTGCATAACCACGCATCAGGTTGATATACCAACCCAATAATCGCGATAAATAAAACCATTAATTATCATAAGCTTAACATGCCAAAAAATATCATAACATATTGAAATAATAGCAATTATCATTACCGATCGTTATTTTATGCATAGCCTCATTTTTGATTTTTTATTTTGTCACACAAATTTTCAAAATCTGATTCAGATCAATTAATTGTATTGATTTAAGTCATAGAATTAGCGAGTAATACTTTTAAAGTATATTTAATCATAGCTAACAAGGTTGATAGATGGATTCGCATGCAGCCCTTTTTGAACTCGGCCAGAAACGTCTTGCTGAGCTTCGAAAAATGAAACCTCTTCGTGAGGGTTCTTTTCAGAAAAAACTTGAACAAAATGGCATTACCCGTCGTGACTTCATGATTTGGAGTGCAACCATCACTTCATTACTGGCACTACCCTTACCTTTTAGTACCATGGTTGCTGAAGCTGCTGAGCTTTCTGATCGTGTCCCACTTATATGGTTGAGCCTTGCCGAATGTACTGGTTGTTCTGAATCATTAGTCCGTAGTACTACACCAGATATTAGTACATTATTGTTTGAACATGTGTCGCTTGAATACCAAGAAGTACTCATGGCCGCCGCTGGCGATCAAGCAGAAGAAAACCTTGATAACGCAATGAAAGCTTATAAAGGCCAATACCTACTTGCCGCTGAAGGTGCAGTACCAACAGCGAATAACGGTACTTTCCTTACTATAGGTAGCAAAGCTGAAACAGGTGTCTCACTGATTAAACGCGTTGCCGCAGATGCAGCCGCAGTAATTTGTGTCGGTACATGTTCATCTTTCGGTGGTGTACAAGCCGCGCGCCCTAACCCAACTGGCGCGAAAAGTGTCGGTACAATCATTGATCGCCCGGTGGTTAACGTTGCAGGTTGTCCACCTAACCCAGCCAACATTACCGGTACATTAATGTACTTCATCATGTTTGGTCGCTTACCTGCATTAGATATTTTCAACCGTCCTAAATGGGCTTATGGCGCACGTGTTCATGATAACTGTGAACGTCGTGGTCACTTTGATGCGGGTGAGTTCGTAACACAGTTTGGCGATGATAATGCTAAGCAAGGTTACTGCTTATTCAAAATGGGTTGTAAAGGTCCTTACACCTACAACAACTGTCCAACAGAGCGTTTTAATGCTCACACTAGCTGGCCAGTACTTGCAGGTCATGGTTGTATCGGCTGTTCAGAACCTGATTTCTGGGATGACATGGCAGATTTCGAAAAACCATTAAGTCGTCAACCTGTTCATGGTTTAGATGCCACCGCCGATACTATTGGTGCGGTTATTTTAGGTGTCACTGCCGTTGGTATTGGTGCACACGCAGTCAGCAGTATTTTTGCTAAAAAAATCGAGGAATAATTCATGAGCAAGCGCGTCGTTATCGATCCCATTACTCGTATCGAAGGCCACTTACGCATCGAAGTTGAACTTGATGCGAATAACGTGATCAACAAGGCATGGGCATCATCTACCCTGTTCCGTGGTCTTGAAATTATAATGAAAGGCCGTACACCGTATGATGTTGGCCTATTAATGCAACGTATTTGTGGTGTATGTACATCATCACATTACTTATGTGGTACGTTGGCTGTTGAAGATGCAATCAATGCCCAAGTGCCTCTCAATGCGAAATACATTCGTAGCTTGATCTTAACGACTCTACAATTGCATGACCATATTGTGCATTTCTACATTCTGCATGGTCTAGATTGGATAGATGTTGTTTCAGCATTGAGTGCCGATCCTGCTAAAGCTGCCGCTGAAGCAATGAAGTATTCAGCAACGCCAATTGCTGCTGGTGAAGGTGATTTACGTGCTGCACAAGAAAAAGTACAGGGCTTAGTCAACACTGGTAAGTTAGGTCCATTTGCTAATGCTTATTGGGGTAATAAAACCTACAAGTTCACACCAGAGCAGAACTTGATCGGTTTAAGCCACTACCTTAAAGCACTTGAAGTTCAGCGTATTGCCGCAGAATGTATGGCAGTTTGGGGCGGTAAAAACCCACATCCACAATCGATTGTTGTTGGTGGCGTAACGTGTGTACGTGACATGTTAGACCCTGCTCGCTTACAAGAATTTAAGCAAAAATACCAACATGTTGCTAACTTTGTTGAGCGTGCATATCAAGCTGATATCTTAATGGCCGCAGCGGCTTATGGTACAGCGCCAAGTGTTCTTGGTGGTTGTAACGTTGATACCTTCATGTGTAGTGAATCTATTTTACTTAACCCAGATGAGCACTTGTTCGTAAGTGGCATTATCCGTAATAAAGATTTATCTAAAGCAGAAAAAATTGATATTAATCTAATTGCAGAAGATGTAACTCACTCATGGTATGACGCGAATAAGCCTCAACATCCATACGATGGTACGACTATTCCAGAACATACTCCGTTTATTGAGCGCGATACCATTGTTGGTAAGCGTCCAACTATCAATGAAGCGGGTAAATATTCTTGGGTTAAATCACCACGTTATAATGGCGATCCTGTAGAAGTAGGTCCACTGGCAACAATGGTCGTTAACTACGCGAAAGGCAACCCTCGCGTAACACCGATTGTTAATGAATTCCTAAAACAAACAGGACTCCCTGCGGGCGCTTTATTTACCACGCTCGGTCGTACTGCGGGTCGTATGTTACATACCTTAACGATTTCTCGTTATGGCTTAGAAACATTTGAATCTATGGTGCATAACCTAAATTCAGACCACACCACTTACATTGAACCAACCATTGATCCTGAGAAAGAATACAAAGGTGTAGGTATCATTGAAGCACCTCGTGGTTTATTAAGTCACTGGTTACGCATTAAAGACGCGAAAGTTGAAAACTATCAAGCAGTGGTTCCAACAACATGGAACGCAGGCCCTATTGATGGTAACGGTAAGGTTGGTCCTTACGAAGCATCGTTAGTGGGTTTGCACCTTGAAGATCCTAAAAAACCATTAGAAGTGTTACGTGTTATTCACTCATTTGACCCTTGTATGGCGTGTTCAGTACACGTAATGGATTATAAAGGTCAATCTCTTAGTGAATTCCGTATTCCAGCTCAGGCAATGTAACTAAGGATTTATCATGTCAACAGATACTGTGTTGTATAAACGATCCTATGTATTTTCATTCGTTATCCGTTTATGCCACTGGTTACGTGCCTTTGCAGTTTTTGGACTAGTTGTTACTGGTTTTTATATTGCTTGGCCGTTTTTAGTCGCACCCAATAGCACCAATGTGCTTGAACAAGGCTGGATCCGTTTAGCACATGAAGTATTAGGCTTTATTTTAATCGCCGTAACACTGATTCGTGTCTATCTGTTCTTTTTCAGTCGTAGCAATGTTGAACGGCGCTCGATTCAAGATATCATCAGTCCCAAAAGCTGGGTAAAACAGATCAAAGCCTATTTTTGGATGGGTAATGCACCCCACCACGGCGCTTATGGTCCATTGCAACTCATGGTTTATGCAGGGATTTCTATCGCTGCCATCTTCATGTGTGTGACTGGCTTAACGCTATATGCTAATGTGTACCACTTAGGTATTGGTGGCATGATGTGGGAACCTGCTCAATGGGTCGCATACGCGATGGGCGGGTTAGATGAAGTGCGTAAATGGCACCATTATATTACTTGGGCATTCATTATTTTTGTATTGATCCACGTGTATATGGTGATTTGGACAGGGATCCGTTTCCGTAACGGTTCAGCTGATGCCATTATGTCTGGTTACGATTACCACGCGGTAAACGTAAAAAAAGCAGATAAAGGCAATCATCCAGTCCAGCATCATGCTCACCACAATAGTCATTCAAAAAATAAAGGCCACTAGCGCAAATGAAGATATTGCTGCTTGGTATTGGCAATGTCTTGTACGCCGACGAAGGAGTCGGCGTACATTTCGTCAATTATCTCACAGAAAATTACCGCTTTACGCACCCCGAGCATCAGATAGATCTTATTGATGGCGGTACGTTAGCACATTGTCTTATTCCGACATTAACCCAATACGACCACCTTATTGTGGTTGATACAGTGAATGCCGCTGATGTAGATGCTGGTGAAGTGTATTTCTTTGACTTTGATAAAGCCCCTGCTGAAATCGATTGGCAAGGCAGTGCTCACGAAGTTGAAATGCTACAAACATTGATCATGATGGAACTGGTTGGCGATCGTCCCAAAACCTATGTTTTAGGCGTAACACCCACCGTATTAGAACCTATGTATATGGGTTTAACATCTAAAATTAATGCCGCGATACCAATTATGGAATCTGCATTAATTAACCACCTTTCCGCTCTCGATATAACGTGCGAAAAAGTAAATAACATTGATATTAATAGCCTGATTCCAACGGCTTACAAACGAGGTATTGAACAATGAAATTAATTCAGTTTTCTTTTACTTGTTCACGCCCAGTGCCATTTTACGCGCAATTATGTAACGATTATTTAGCAAACCAACCGGTAGAAATTACCATTGGTTATGAAAAAAATCGTTATATCATTGAAGCGGTTGGCACCCAAGCACAACTGGAAGCATTAGCTGATCAAATAGCCAAAGATTTCTTATTATCTATTTGGTTGATTGACTCTTCAATTAAAGAAATTCGTCACCGTGAAGGTCGTATTGTTCCCTTAATAACAACTGCGCATAATCTGCCTTTCTGTAGTTATTGCGAGCCAGCTCTTGGTGATAACCAATCTGAATTATTTGGTGAAATTGGTATTACCTGCTCACATTGCCATGGTGAAAAACTGGTTGATTCTTCAATTACTTGCCAGCAAATTCAGCAGTGGGCCGAAACGGTAATGAATACCGGTCATGTTAGTTTTAGCCTACCGCTTGCTGATAACCAACAACACGAATTTCATTTAAGCCGTGGACCAATTGCAGCCGCACAACACCAGCGTCAGCAAGTTATTATCTGTAACCCTAACAATGTACCAATGCATTTTATCGTGCCATCGCTGCATGTATTAGCGTTATCGAGCTTAGAAAAACCGCGCGTAACCGTTCGCGCTAAACGCCACCATGCTCAGCTTGATCAACCCTTGTATGATCTCTGCTTTAGCTATAATCGCGTATTAACCGTGTTAACTGAAATACTACGTGTGCGTGGCATTGATTATTTACACATTGAAACCAATCATCAGCAACCGTTAATTGCTCGTATTAACAAAGGTTGGAGTCAAATTTGTAGCGATCCGATGATTAACCCTTTAGCACCATTCAAAGCGGTTGAACCATTACATGATCAAGCTTGTATCAATGGTTTAAATGCCTATTGGAGCAAACGCCGCATTCGATTTGATTACCAGCCACATCACTCTAATGATGCGCCAGCGCAGACTCTTCCTATCTGTGCGCTACATGGTGGAATGTTAGAATCAGGTGTCGGTCGTCATAGTGCTGCTATTTATTTTGGTCGTTATGCCGCAGGTGAAATTGTCAGCCAAGATAAATTCACCCGTACAGATACCTTCTTAACCATGCCTACCCTGCCGCATTCAGGCTCTGAAATGATTGCCGTATTAGCCGCAGGTGAACAAGCTGAAGTATTAGCTAAATTTAAGCATCAAATACCGGTTAGTTATAACGCACTCAATAAGTTAATTTTAAATGAATGTAACAACCAACTGTCAGGTTTATTTGCATTAGCGGCTACCATACTTGGTTTATCAAAATCAGGTCATGACAGTGTTCAATATCTTAATGATGCGTTGATCGCCAAATCACTCCACAATGAGAGTAATCAAGGCCACCGTGTCGATTTTTCATTAGATATGGTTGATGGCAAACGCACGATTGATTGGGCACAAATGGTCGGCAGTTTAATGAGTTTCTGCTTAGTGGTTGATGAAGTCGATTATGACAAACTCGCCTTTGGTGTAATGGACTCACTAGCAGACTATATTGCTAACTGGATCGAACGTATGGACGAAACCACAGGTATTAAAGCCGTTACCCTTGCAGGTAGTGACTTTGCTAATGAAGTGCTAGCAGATCGCGTTTGCTTACGTGTAGGTAAGAACTTCCCTATCGTAACAAACCGCAAGTTAGAACTTGATGGCAGCAACCTAAGTGCTGGTGCCTTGTTCTTAAAAATGCGCCGCCGTTAAGGTTTATTCTATTGAATTAAATAGCCCCATTGCTGTTAGTGATGGGGCTTTTTTGTGGGGGTTATTTTTGTTATTGATCAACGTAATTAGCCAAAGTGCATTTCACGAGACCCTGTAAATAATTCTGTGTAATTACCTTTTACAGGTGATCTTTTAAACGGTCTTCAAATTCAATAATAAAACGGTTCATCGCTGCTTTCCAATTATGAATTGGCATCGACCATTTTTTTGATGCGGAACGAATTGCCAAATAGATGACTTTTTTAGCCGAGTCATCACTTGGAAATACTTTTCGGTTTTTAATCGCTTTACGGATAACACTATTCAGTGACTCAATAGCGTTCGTTGTATAAATCGCTTTTCTGATATCCTTTGGATATCTGAAAAACGTGTTTAAATTTTCCCAATTATTTATCCATGACCTTGATATTTGAGGATATTTTTCATCCCAACGTTCTGAAAAAGTATCTCGCTCCATAAGTGCTATTTCTTCAGTATCTGCCTGATAGATTCGTTTTAAATCTGCGGTCACTGCTTTGTAATCCTTCCAGGATACAAATCGTAGTGAGTTCCTTATCATATGGACGATACAGAGTTGGATATGTGTTTCTGGATAAACAGTATTAATTGCATCAGGAAAGCCTTTAAGGCCATCTACACAAGCAATTAAGATGTCTTCAACGCCTCGGTTCTTTAACTCAGTTAAGACATTAAGCCAAAACTTAGCGCCTTCATTTTCGGCGAACCACAAACCTAATAATTCTTTTTCTCCATCAAGATTAATTGCTAAAGCGAGAAAAACCGCTTTATTAATTACACGGTTATCTTGACGGATTTTAACCACAATACAGTCTAAATAAACAATGGGATAAAGACTGTCTAATGGTCTATTTTGCCATTCATTGACTTCGTCAATGACGGCGTTAGTAACTTTGGATATTAGTGTTGGTGAAATGTCTGCATTATACATTTCTTTAAACGAATCAACGATATCACGTATTGTCATGCCTCTAGCGTAGAGACTTAGAATTTTGTCATCCATCGATGTAAAACGTGTTTGATTTTTCTTAACCAATTGTGGTTCAAAACTACCTTCACGATCTCTTGGTGTATCGAGTTCAAATTGCCCATCTTCTGTTTTTAAAGTCTTAGTTGATGAACCATTTCGATAGTTTATTGAGGCGTCTTTCTGATTTTTTTCATAACCTAAATGCTCATCAAGTTCTGCATTAAGAGCAGCTTCAACTGTGATTTTAGTGAGCATTTGGCTGAAATCGAGGAGATCTTGATGAGATTTCAAACCTTTTGCAGCTTCCTTCGCAAAGGCTTCAAGTTCTTGCTTGGTCATAATTACCTATCCTTAATATGATTAAGTTAATGATAGGCAATTACACAGATTTTGGGACAGGGTCTTATAAATCATTAAATATACTACAAGTGGTTATTTTAAGTTTGAAATAACCACTTAGGGATAAAGAATCACCTCATACTATGGTATGTGAATCTGTATATTCATAATTGTGATTAGATAGCTTGGCTGCCTTTATCGTATCGAGAACACTTTTATATACTGTATCAGCATCATCATCAGCCGATATCTTTATTATAGAGTTTTTTAAGCCCATCATATTTACGGCATCATTAATCGAATTTTGTATAGCACAATAAAACTCTACCGCCCAATCCTTATCACCGATAAATGTTTTTGTTCGCTGATTTATGGTTTCTGCTGGGTTGGATAGAACCAGCCAAATACCAATCGCATTCTTTTTAAAAGGAGATGATTTATAATATTCTAATAAATCACCACAGCCATCCTTATTCCTTAAAAGAGCGTAAGCAATATTGCCCGGGTGCCAAGTTTCCACTACAACTATCCCCTGAAAATCATCAAAAGACTTATCGCGATCTAATTCAAGTCCTGCCACTCTATGCTCAAAATGAACATCCTGGCTAGAGGTCAGAAATTTTTCTTTATAATACAAATCTTTGCCGATCTCAGATCCTGAGAATTCAATATGCCCTTCGCTTTTTAAGCGATTAATTATTGATGTTTTACCGCAGCAATGAGTACCTATGATGTAAAAAAACAAATTATCTTTTATCATTGCATTCGTTCCATGAATTGTATAAATCAACAATTTCAAAAATGTAGTTTTTTCCAGCAATTTCTGTTTGCTCTGTCTCTGTATCAGGCTTGCACCCCATAAGAGCGCTTCCAACAGGCGTTTCGTAACTCAATACATTTTTCTTTGGGTCAGACTCTCCAAAACCACCAATTTCCCAGATTTCAGTTGCTTCGGTCGACAAAGGATCATCAATACTTATTCTTACACACTTAACTATTGAACCAACGTCAACAAATGTAGTATTTCTTTTAGTTATATCTATTTTATGCGATGTAGTTAATAAATCTTTTAACTCAACGATTTCCTTTGCTTTTCGATGCTCAGCCTGCTCTAGTGAGTTGAAGCCCGGGTTATCGTGCCAAGTATCTCCGCTTGCTGTATAGGCGATGGCTTTCTCCTCTCTTATAGCTGTAATTTCAGAGTCTAGTTTTTTGATTCTATCTATAATTAGGCTTTCACCATTACTTGTAATTTTCTTTATACTCATGGACCTATTCCTTTAAAGATAATTGCAGAACATTTTCTTCTAGTATTTTCCACGTTCTGTCTAAAACGTCGACTGGCTCATCCTCATCATATATAGGAACAGTGACCCAGAGAGCTTTACCAAGTCTACTTATCAACGCCGAATCCCTAATTTCCTTATATGCAGCCCTCATCTCCATAGATCTCTTCGGCGTTTCATCAATATCAATATCCTGATTTCTTGCCTTCAGACGTCTTATAAGTAATTCAGGTGATGCATCAAGCATTATGACAAAGTCAGGAGCCGGAATTTTTGATTCCATAATATCAACGAATAATGAGGATAATTTTGCGCTTCCTCTATATTTTCGCCACCTTGTAACATAACTTGTAACAATACTTCTATCGCCCAATACAAAATCAGAATTCCAATTGGTGTTTTTAGCAACAAAATTTGATCGCCGTGAGTAAATTAATGCTCTAAATAGGCTTGAATTTTTTAGTCTGGAATTACGGTTATACAATTTTTCTAAAAGACTATCTGGATTTGAATTATGTGTAGGACAGGCAATTTCAGCAGTTAACCCGTGCAATTTGCAGTGTTCGTCAAATTTTATCTTTAAGCCATTAAATAGTGTAGTCTTACCAGAACCATCCAAACCCTCTAGACATACATACATATCATCTCTCCATGACGCCTTTAACTAACTTAAGTAAACTTTTAGAATCCCTTGATTTAATGACTGTTCTTGCAGAAACTCTTGCAACGCCACCAGCTAAGCAAGGTATGAATTCACCTACTGAGGTCATTCTCAAAGGAAAAATCCCTTCTCGACACTCAGATTTCTCACTACAAGTTATGCAGTCTTTATATGGCAACTTAGCAGATAGTTCATCATCACGTAGGAGAACCGTCGCACCTGACTTCATCGTAATGAAACGTTTTGATATACCTTCTTTGTCCTGACATACAATTTCCTTCTCTATGCCCCATATAGATAAGATCGCCCTAAGTTCTTGAAGGGAGGTACTCTCATCACCCACTCTAATTGAAATAGGTATTAACGGCAGAATGACTAGTATCAGGTTTTTATCGCTAGCGTACGACAACATACGCTCTAGTTCATCGATATCACGACTACCGTGAAAAACATAATTCAACTTGGTGTCATGAAAACCATTTTCCAAAACATTATCTATACCTGCTTTTATTGACTCAAGCTGTCTAGAACTGCCGCCATTATCTCTACTAAACTTATCCTTATTGAGGCTGTACAGACTTATGTTTAGGCGCTTTAAGCCTGCATCCATAAGCTTCGGAAGTGATTTCTTTAGTAGCGTGCCATTAGTAATAATTGACACATCATCAATACCCTGTTTTTTAATGCCCCTAATTATTTCAGGCAAATCCTTACGTAACGTTGGCTCACCACCAGTAATTTTGAATTTTTCGAATCCAATGGATTTCATGTGGCCACATACCCAAATAAAGTCCTCAGCAGTAAGCTTTTCCGCGCTGGCGGATTGACATTGCCCTTCATTATGGCAAAAATAGCATGACAGCGTGCACTGATCGGTAATCGACATTCGGAAATACTTGGTTAACTTTTGCATAATTACCTCAAATATTAAACGTTTTATCTTGTATCGGTGAGGTAAATACAAATTCACTAGAATCTGTTGCTTCGTCTGTTGCCACGTATCCAAGACTTCTAAGTTCAGTATTAAATGTTTGTAGTACTTCAGTCATGTCACTTGGTGAAATGTAATCAAGCTTAATATCACCAGGAAGACCGTAGTAAAATAACTTTTCCAGTTGATCCATACTTGGTAAATGAATACCAAATTCGCTCGCTCTATCCCAATACTCAGTGCCAGGAAGAGGAACAAAGGTGTGTATAGCCACCTCGTTAGGCATACTATGTGTAATGGCATCAAGCGCTGCGTATTCTTCTTCTAAAGAGCTACCAGGAAGCCCCGTAATCCACCATGTTTTTATTCTCAGACCAACAGTCCTACAAATTTTGATGGCTTTTTTGATATCCTCAATCTTGGTCTTTTTACCAATGTCATTTAATACGCGATCAGAACCGGACTCGGCACCTATACATATCTTAACGCAGCCAGCTTCTACTAAAGCCTGTGCCAACTCTACGTCAATACTGTCAGCTCTAAGCTGAGCAATCCACTTTATAGGTAGATTCTTCTCCGAAAGCATTCTACAAAATTTGAGACGATCCCTGCGATTAAAGAAAAACATATCATCAGCCCAATACAAACTGATTTCCCCGTACTTCTCTGCGAGCATTTCTACTTCACAAAGAATTTTTTCAGGGCTAGCCATGCGGCCTTTCTTGCCACCCGGTCCCCAAGAGCAACAAAATTTGCACTTATAAGGACAACCACGGCTCGTGATTATTGTGTGGTGAGGATATAGATCCAAATTAAAGATATCACGATTGATTGCTGGCGTATTATTCAAATCTACAGATAACTTTGATGCTGGCGTACTTACTACTACTCCTAAAGAGTTCATGTACGAAATGCTTGGAATTTCTGCTAATTCAGCGTATAAATCTTTATTTAACCCATTTTTAGTTATGTAATTAACTAGTGGTATAAAGCTTAGTTCACCTTCACCAGATAAAGAAAAATCGACACCTCTTAATACCATATCTTGTGGGAATATTGATGTATGAATTCCACCAGAGACGATAGTTCCACAATCAACCATGTTTAGCTGCTTGATGAGATTAAAAGCGGTAGTAGCAGAAGTTGAAAGAAAGCTAATGGCAGTAACATCAGGCTTAAACTCACCGATAACGTTCACTGCATCGACATTCTCAACGGCGAGATCGAGAATTCTAACATCATGGCCGGCTTCTAGTGCGATGGTTCCTAATATACCCACACCAATCGGGTACTCAGCATAAACTCTGCCGTTCCAGTTTTTAGATACATTTATAAACAGAATTTTCAACTTTAGATCCCTAAGCAAAATGGGGTTATTATTCACTAAGGTTAATATCTTATATAAGCAACATACTGCATTCTAGTATTTTATGTTAATAAGTAGGATATCATCACACATATACAATATAATGAATACACATCAGAAGTAAGCGTATAAAGAATAGACAATTCCATCCATATATCGCAGGGCTTGTTGCAAATAAGCTGAATAGGTAAATGAGTCTTACAATTGACTAATTATTAATGGTAAACCACCTCAACATTGAAGAGACGATTCATGAAGGCGGATCTCTCCCGTACAAGGGTTTTTCGTTCATCATTACGTAACCAAAAATCAAACTGTCCTTTGTTCAACATCCGTAATGATTTGAAGTGGCATCGTTAATCAGGCACGTTTTCGTATTTTAAACCACCGGTGGCGACAATGAGTTTTTTGATAGGAGCGTAATTGGATTTGATACTATTATTAAGATAGTCTATATCGGTGAGCAAATCGCAGGTAGTATCCCATCAAACAGGTGCTGTAAGCATCATAGTCAGTAATAACAATTATGATAACTGACTATCATACGCAACAATAAACTACCCTCGTTGTTTTGTTGCACAACCAACTTCACCAATATCCACGCAATTACCCATGACATCTGTTATATCTAAACACCAACGAATACAGCAACTCTACAACGCATGGTTAGTAGATTCCCTATCTCGTTCGTAACCTCACTGTAGGGAATGACGGGGTTAAGTTGGCATTCGTTGTAGGGAATGACGGAGAGGTAAAGTAACCCGATAACTCGAACCTGATTTTCCTCCAATAAAAAAGGCCATACCAGCATTAACTGATATGGCCTTTTTTTTAGCGATAATCGCTACTTATGCGTCTTTGCTTTGCTCGACTTCTAGCTGCATGAGCATTAAGTCTTCGCCATCAAGTACCTGAGTATGATTACTACCGCAATGCTGACAAATAATGCTGCGCTCGGTGTGAATGGTTTCTTGTCCACATTCGAGGCAGGATAACACCAGCGGCTGAATATTCATTTCAAACTCAGCGTCATGGCAAATGCCTTCCAGCTTAAAAGTCTGAAAAGCCGTTTCAAGTAAGGCTGGTTCTACCCCACTTAAAATGCCGACTTTAATAGCAACGCGGGTAACTTTGTCTGCATTGTTATCACGAGCATGTTGTTCGCATTGTTCGATTAAAGCGCCAACAATGGAATACTCGTGCATTAACAGATCCTCGGTAATAATTCACCTTGAGGAAGGTCAAGATAACGACGACTACCCCAACCACTGGTTAGAATAACACGACCCGTATGTTCATTATTAACTGAACCAATCACACAGGCGTTGTCACAGGCAGCAAAAGCTTCAAGCACCTCTAATGCTTTTTGCGCTTGTGCTTGAGGCAATGCAATAATAAACGTGCCTTCGTTGGCTAAATCAAACGGTTCAAACCCGTATAATTCACATAATCCGCGCACTTCTTCACTGACAGGTACATCATCTTCAACAAGGCTGATACCCACATCAGATGCTTGCGCCCATTCGTTTAATACCGCAGATAAACCACCACGGGTTGCATCACGCATTGCATGAATATCAAGCCCTGCCGCAATTAATGCTTCAACCGCAGGCCATAGCGTATTGCAGTCACTGATAAGCTCAGATTCAAGGGTTAGGCCTTCACGCGCCATTAAAATAGCGGCACCATGACGACCCACATCACGCGAAACAATAATTGCATCACCATCAGCAAGATTACGCACTGAAATGCCTGTTTGCATGATTTTGCCAACACCCGTGGTATTGATGAAAATACCGTCAGCACAACCTTTTGGCACCACTTTAGTATCACCACAAACGATTTTAGCACCTGAAATGCTTAACTCTTTTGCCATGCTACTCACGATAGTTTTAAGCTTATCGATTTCAAAACCTTCTTCGATAATCACGCTGCAACTTAAATATTGCGGTTGTGCGCCCATCATCGCTAAATCATTCACGGTGCCTGCAATGGCTAATTTACCAATGTTACCACCAGCAAAAAACAACGGTGACACTGTAAATGAATCAGTGGTAAAGGCGGTTTTACCTTCAAGGGTTAATACCGCAGCATCTTCTTCGCTACGTAAAATAGCATTATCAAACGCTTTAAAGAATAAGCCTTTAATCAGCTTATTCATTTCCTGACCGCCACCGCCATGACTTAATTGAATGGATTTTGTAGTCGATAAAGCGGAGAAATCTTGTTCACTCATTTAACACCTCGGTAACGGAAATACGCATTACACGCACCTTCTGAACTCACCATGCAACTGCCAAGTGGCGTTTGTGGCGTACAACCACGGCCAAAGACTTTACAATCTTTTGGTTTTGCTAAACCACGCAGAATATCACCGCACTGACACGCTTTGTGGTCATCAATCGGTGTCATTGGCAAGCAAGCAGCAAATTTAATTTCAGCATCACGATGACGATATTTTGCATTAAGTTGTAATGCTGAGTTAGCAATCGGCCCTAAACCACGCCAGCGGAAACTATCACGAATATCAAAACAACGTTTAACCGCCGCTTGAGCAACCGTGTTACCTTCTTCTGTTACAGCGCGTGTGTATTGCACATCGAGTTCAGCAATGCCTGCGACTCTTTGCTTGGTTAAGCGCAGAATAGATTCCATCACATCAACGGGTTCAAACCCTGCCACAACAACGGGTGTTTGGTATTTTTCAACCACTGAGCGGTAAATTTTAGCGCCCTCAATAACACTCACGTGTGACGGACCAATAAACGCATTCACTTTCACCGCAGGATCAGCCATCACTACATCAATCGCAGGTGGCACTAATACATGGTTAATGTGGAAATAAAGGTTATTGACCTGACGTTGCTCGGCTAATTCAATCAAAATCGCCGTCATTGGGGTTGATGTTTCAAAACCAATCGCAAAGAAAACCACGTCTTTATCTGGGTTATCAAGCGCAATGGCTAAACAATCCAACGGATCATAAATTGGTCGAATATCACACCCTTTAGCGCGATATTGTGCCAAGCTGCCTTTAGATCCTGGAACACGGATCATGTCGCCCAATGTTACTAAAATCACATTTGGCTGACAGGCTAATGCCGCAGCATGGTCAATACGCTCTTTAGGCATGACACACACAGGACAACCGGGGCCGTGAATAAAATCAATATTATCGGGCAATAACTGCTTTAAACCATACTTCATAATGGTATGTGTATGACCACCACACACTTCCATTACTTGCATTGGTTCAGGTAAATCAACCGCAAGTTGCTTAATCTGTTCAGCTAAGCTCAATACTGTATCGGCATCACGAAAGCCTTCATACAGTTTTTTTAGATCGAAACTCATATTGGAAGTGGCCCTGATTCATCCATAATAAACTGATACATTTCAAGACTTTCTTGTGCATCTTTGTCATCGATTTTGCTCATTACAAAACCAATATGAACTAATACATATTCACCAAGAACAAGCGGATCCATTAATAAATGGCAACTTACTCGACGCTTCATGCCCATGGTATCAACAGTGACTGTATTATCTTCGTGAATTTCTACAACCTGCGATGGAATCGATAAACACATAATTACGCTTCCTGTTGACGTAGATTAGCCGTTAGCCATGTAACTAAAGGGGCAAACGTTGCTTCATCTTTGGTTGATAGCGTAATCACTTCAATATTAGGATTCAGTTTTTTAAGCTGCGCTTTCGCTTCTTCAATGCTGAAATCAAAATACGGTAACAAATCACACTTGGTAATTAATACCACATCAGCACGACGGAACATTACTGGATATTTTTCAATTTTGTCGTCGCCTTCTGGAACAGAAACCAACACAATATTTTTGTGTGTACCCACATCATAGCTTGCAGGACAAACCAAATTACCTACGTTCTCAACAAAGCAAATATCAAGATTTTTAAGATCAACATGGTGTAATGCACCGTGAACCATAAAGGCATCAAGGTGACAAGCAGAACCCGTTTGAATTTGGTAAGCATCAATACCGTGTGCTTTTAGACGATCAGCATCACGTGAGGTTTCTAAATCACCCTCAATCACGGCATATTTTAAATCAGTATGTTGATGTAAATGCTCCAGTAATGTGGTTTTACCGCTACCTGGGCTACTCATCAAATTAAATGCTGTCACATTCTGTGCTTCAAAATGAGCACGATTATGTGCTGCTTCCACATCATTCTTATCTAGAATTTTATGAATAACTGATAGTGTTTTTTTATCATTTAATTGTGGGTTTGCTTGTAGTTGGTGATGATGGTGATCACCTCTCGGTAATGAACAACCGCAATCTTGGCACATATGAACTCCAGCATAGAGGGACTTTTAGCTATCGTTTTAATCAAAAAATAGATAAACGGTAGGAAAATTAAACAGGACTCAGTTCAGGTTATTGAACACTCAAATTCTGATAATTATAAGTATTGATTATCTATTCTTTAAGAGGATAAAGCAATTTGTGTGATGATTTATTTAGCGGATCATTAGATTGATTATATATATATATCGTCCTTACTGACTAACTGATAAAATATGTATTCTTGATTCAGTTTAGCTTCAGACTTAATGACAATAATCTGACATAACCCTAAATTTGTGCGCGTATGTTATATCGTAAGCGCTTCAAGATTAATCACGTTGAGACTTGCTTTTACGCTCTCTCACGCCTTCTTGAATAATAATGTTATTCATCGAACAAAAGAGAAACCATAATGCAAACAAAAACATCTAGCTTAAAAACCAAGTTTCTTAAATTAGCTGTACCAGTAGCGTTAGCTTGTGCATTTGCAGCAGCGCCAACAGTAGCAATGGCTAAAGATGCTCCGAATGCCTCTATGGTGGCATCTCAAAAGATTACCGCAGAGCAACAACAAGTTGCAGGTAAAATTGGTAAAATTCAACAAGAACTTGCCGCTATTCGTGTGAAAACATTAAAAGCAAATCCTCAACTAATCACTGAGATGAAAGCTTACGAAACTGCATTTAACAATAAAGTTAAAGCAATGGGCTACCAACCAGAAAAACTAATTAAACGTGCTCAAGAAATCCAAATTGAAGCAACGAAGAAAGACATTTCAAATGATAAGCGTACCGCGCTAATTAAAGAATTTACAACTATTCGTACTACGCTTGAGAAGCAACAACGTTCAATCTTGAATGATCCTGCAATCAGCAAACAAGACAAGCAAGTACAAGATGACGTTATCAATGCAATGAAAAAGCAAGATTCAAAAACAACGGATCTACTAAAACAGCTTGATCAACTTGTAATGCAATTTAAAAAATAATAACGTCACAAAAACTGAATAATCTTTTATTCAAAAAAAAAGGATAATCAAACGATTATCCTTTTTTTATATCTGAACTTTTGTATCTAATACATAGAAAACAAATATAACTTACAACTTAACGGCTTTATTTTGGCTTAACAATTTCATGCCATTAATGATTTTTGCAAACCACACTGCTATTGCAACAATCGCAATTGCACCACCAATAAACGGTAGTACATTTAATGCTTTAGCCAGAATGTCACTGTGGACCCAATATTCAGCTCCCGCAATCATACCTGTTGTTGTTGCCGCCGATACACCCAATACCACAAAAAAAGTGAGAAACAAAAAGAAGCTACGAATAATGGTGTAATAATGGCTATAGGTTATATCATCAGCGCCTTTATCCAGTTTATAACCCGCATAAATAATAGCGATAATTCCTGATAATAGTAAAGTAAATGGGGTTAGAAAGCTGGCTATATACGCAAACCAGATACCCTTTTTATGTTCTTCTGTCATCTTATTAATCCGAATAAATAAGCAATGTATACGCTAATTATCACTGATATTTGCCTGAGTTCAAGTTTCGCTCTAAATTACGATGATCGGGATCAACTTATCCATTATTGCTGTCGCTAGAGTCTGCTATAACGCCCTAAACGAACACATGCCTGTAATAAATAGACAGGCATGGCAATACGATGATTAACGGTTAATGATTACACGTTAGACATTATTATAGTGTATCTTCAGGGGATTCAATTTCAGAACCATCTTTAATACGACGATGGCCTTGCTCTAAATGAACGAAATCCACTAAATCATCCCCACTGACTTGAAACGCTTTACCAAACCCTTTTACAAATAGCCCTTGTGTTGGTGCTAAACGGAATAAGACAAAATCTTCTAAGCCACTTAAACCATCAATAATCTCACCAAAGCGATCCCGTAACGCTACCACTGCCGATGTCCAACGATCACTATTACGCTCAACCACACTCACATCCGCTTCAAACGTTAATCGTTTACGGGCATACAATGTTTTTGCTATCGTTTCATCTTCAATCATCATTAGAGAGACTTGAGGATTTTCCAGTAAATTACGCGCATGTTTAGCAATTTGGCTAATTAACACATAATACCCATCATCAAGTAACGCAAACGGAGCATAACTGACATTGGGTTTACCATTGATATCAACGGTGGCGAGTTGCAGTGTTAAACATCCTTCACGAAATTCTTTAATCTCTGGCCCTAAGCGGCTTTGCAATCGTTGTTGTTTTACTTCACTCATGAATAATTCCCTTATTTCCTTTTAATTCCGGCTGACTAACATTCTATTTTTTATGTGTTGTTATATTTTAGCTGCCGACTAGTTTTAGGCTAATAGCAGCGTCTTACAAACTAATGGCTTTAATTGGCTAATAGTTTGAGCTGTTGAAACTTTTCAATTTGATCTGAGAATAAGTTACGCTGTTTATCTCGACCTAAATAGACTTTAAAGACACATTCGCCTTGCTCGGCAAAGAAGCCAATAAAATAGCTTTCTTGTCCCATAAATGGCTTACTAACTAATGCTATATGCTTAACGAGATCTAACCGTAAATGACCATGCAATTCGCCATCTTTACCCATTAAATTATAGTAGCCACGGGCCAATTTTCCTTTGGGAAACGGCGCTTTTACTTCAAAGATAGACCCCATTGAATGCACGATAGTGGTAACAGGCCCCCAGCTAGGTAATGCCTCGACAATAGTTTGTGCCACATTGCCAGCCAGTGGAAAAACTAACTCAGATGGCAGCGATAACGCCACTTCACCTTCTGTAACCTGTAATTGTTCAGCAATAGCGCCAGCATGAAGTTTTTCATCCTGCTGCAATATTTGAGCAACCCTCGTTTTTAATTCATCATGAGAATAGCGAGTAAACACAGTTATCATCCTTTTAATTACAATTAGCTAATATATTTAATTTTCACACGGTTAAGATTGAACTGTTACCGTTGCGGTGGTTATTACTTGAATCAATGCTTGTGCCAGCGTTACCGCCCAAAATTGCCCTGCTAGTGTCAGATTTAAATAGCGATGCCGCCCTAGTTGTTCTATTTCAACAAAGCCATGTTGTTGCCACTGTTGAAATAATGGCATGCAATAACTGAACAATGACCAGCCTGCTTGCTTATCGAGTTGTTTGGCTACAATCACTCCGCGATCAAAGCCTGCTTTAATTACCGTATTAACCGCAGCATGGGGTGATGATTTAACCATCATCGCCAGTGGGATCCGTTGGTTATTAACATCATCCATATAATGTTCAAGCTTACGATGTTGCATAAAACCATAACCGCCAACATTGCCACCAGCACCCGCCCCTAGTGGTAAGACTTCTGCGGTAGTTTTAGCAAGGCTGTTATAGCTACTTCGTTCACGATTATCACGCGCCCAATGATTAACACTTAAACGACGTAGATGATGTTTAGCCATAAAATCTACCCCCATTTCAAACATTGAGGCTTTAGTCATGGTATCAGCAGGCTCAGGTAAACGACCTTGTTCGACCATTTTCCCCATTGGCGTATTACCCATTTCAATCAATTGATATAAATCAACACCATGGGCACCAGAATCAAGAAAATCGTTCAAATCCTGTTGCCATACTTCAAGATTCTGATAAGGCAGCCCATAGAGTAAATCAATCACAATAGGCGCTTGATCGGTTACCGCTAACTCACTGACACGTTTTAACACCACGTCGCGATCATCTAAGCGTTTTGCTTTACGACGAACTTGCGTATCAAAACTTTGCACACCAAAAGAAAAACGGTTAAACCCGCCTTCAAGTGCCGATTCAAACATTTCATCGCTGAAACGATTAATTCGCCCTTCTAGGGTTAACTCACAATCAGAGGCTAACGGAAAGTGGTGGCGGATCATGGTGCCGAGTTGTTTAATTTGTGCTGCGGTTAAATCAGTCGGAGTACCACCACCAATATAGACCGCTTGAAAAGGTGCCGCCTGCGTCCATGGCTGGGCGGCTTTATATTTAAGCTCAACCATTAATGCCGCAAAATAATCATCAATCAGACGTTGGCTCGATGCATATTCAAAAAAACTGCAATAAGTACAACGTACACGACAAAATGGAATATGAACGTATAAACAACGCTTATTAAAAGGCGGGGTTGTCCGCTGTAAAATTTGCTGTACTAGCGGCTGTATTTGATTGGATTCAATAGGATTGTGACTACCACCACCAGCATGTGCCGATAATTTACGTCGAAAACCAAATCGCAACGGATCCGGCGTATTTTCTCCAAGAATATCACCACCAAAACTAGATATATCCAAGCTAGCTGGCGTACTTATAGGCAATATAGGTTGTTCGGCATTTATCATATTAATGGCTATATCCACTAGCCCCTCTTTAGTAACTTGTCACGTGTAACTTCGATAAGGTTGGCGACAAATCGACCCACATCACATCATTTATGATTATTTGCTATCACTTTTTAAGCTGCTTATTTCAAGATTTCAATGCAGAAACGGTACATTGCCATTCCCATCAATGATTCTTAATCTCATTTGCGGCCATGATATTTGTCATTGAATAATATTGCAAATGATAATTGATATTATTCGCATTTCGTGGATAATAGCTAAAAATAAAGTGCTAATATTAATTATAATATTACTAACCTCATGAAAAATATAACAAAACGGACAATATATACAGGGAGTGATATTTTGCATCAATATTCAATCACTATTGACGACGTTCTTTTTAGTGTTATTTTTAGGTAATAATAGTGAATACAAAACGTTACGTTGCCGCTGGGGCGGTATCATTGTTGGTTCATAGTATGTTTCTTGCTGCGATGCCTACCAAGGATCCAATCACACTGACGATAGGAACCGATACGCCACGTGTCAGTTTAACCTTTGTTGCTGTTCCACCTGCTGTAGTGAAAACACCACCGCCAACGGTAACGCCAGTATCCACCCCGACCGAATCGGTACCAACAAAGTCTGTGCCAGTAAAGCCCCCTGTTGCATCAACCATGAAGCGCTTAACAAAGACCACAACAGTAGATAAAGCGATATCTAAAAAAGCACGAACGTCGAATAAAGCAATAGCGCAAAAGAAAGCAGCAACACAAAAGAAAACTGTCCCCCCTGTAAAGAAAAAGCAGCTTACGCATACAAAACCTTTAAAACAGACATCATCAGCTGTAACACCAACAACGACGACAGATACAAAAACAGCACTAAAATCAACAAAAGCACCGTCAAATCAAGCGAATAAAACAGCAGCCACCGCTGTCGATAACGCAGGAACACAAGCATTACAGTTGGTATCAAAGCCGACCTTTGTAACACGACCTGGCGCTGTCAATTACCCCAAATTAGCCAAACGTCGTGGCATTGAAGGTCAAGTACTGATTGAAGTCTGGATTGATATAAAAGGACAACAACTCAAGCAAAAACTGATCAAGTCATCCGGTGCACAGATCTTAGATAACGCGGCAATCGCGGCGATCAAAAAATGGCATTTTTCTTCTCATATTGTAAACGGTAAGGCAATTGCCCACCGAGTACAGATCCCTGTACGTTTTAAACTGGACTAAACCATGACTGTTATTGACAACCTCACCCAACAATTTGGCCTTATGACATGGCCGCTGCTTACGTGTTCAGCATTAACGGTCATGATTTTAGTTGAACGGTTTATACAAGTATTACTCTGTACTGGCGTTGGAAAAACCAAAGTCACCGCCCTTTTGGATAAACAAAATCGCCATGATGATCGCGCGCTTGATCAGTTAGCAGAACAACTGAAACACCAACGGCCATTATTATGTAAAGGCATTTCGATGCTGATTTCCCATCGTCATTTTACGAAACCATTACGTGAAGATGCCGCAAGCATTTGGCTACTTCAAAAACGTCAACAATTACGTTCAGGGTTACGATTACTGAGTTTAATTGGTGTGATTAGTCCGCTATTAGGTTTACTTGGTACGGTGTTGGGCTTAATTGAAATGTTTAAAGGCATTGCCTTATCAACAGGCTCTGTGACTCCCAGTGATCTTGCTGATGGTCTAGGTTTAGCAATGCGCACTACCGCAGCTGGCTTGATTATTGCCCTGCCTGCCATTACAGGCTCACAATTATTAGGCTTATGGGCCGATAGCATCATGGCGACATTAGAGCACAGTCTAAATCGTTGTAATTTATGGTTAGAAGGCATGAACATTGATGTTGGTAATAGCCCAGTAAAACCATGTGATACTTGTGAAGAAAACCCGGCTTACAATGGCAAATCAGCATGATTAGTATCAATAATCATCAGCAAAATGCAGATGAACTTACCCCTGATTTAACGCCTTTATTGGATATTATTTTTATTGTGATGGTGTTTTTATTACTTACCGCAACAGTAAAAATTAAAGCATTAGATGTGGAATTACCGCAAACCGCGACTCAAATATTACAAACAACCAAAGCCGATCCGATCACGATAAATCTCGTTGCCGCTGAACCTTATTGGGCATTAGATGGTCAATCGGTCGACAACTGGGATAACTTTTCACAACAACTATTAGCCGCTGTAAAAGCACATGCAAATAAACCCGTCGTTATTGGCGCTGATAAAAAAGCCTCCGTCGAACAGATGCTCAAGTTATTAGCTTTTCTACAAAAAAACGACATTAAAGCCACGCAACTATTAATGGAAGATCAACAATAATGGACCGTCATACCTCTTTTATAACTGCACCTTTTATAACTACACCTTTTTTACGACATATTTCTCAAAAAATACTGTTATCAACCACACTGTTTATCTCCGCATCAAGCTTATTTAGTCCCTTAGCCCATGCACAAACAAATTCAAATACAGCAAGAGTTATTAGCGCTGGTGCGGCTATTACTGAAATCATTAATGCATTAGGGGCCGAGCAACAATTAATTGCCGTCGATGTAACCAGTAAAACACTGGTGGCGGATGATATGCCTAAAGTCGGTTATCACCGTCAACTGTCAGCAGAAAGCCTGATTGCTTTAGCCCCGACTCGCATTATTGGCTCCGATGAAATGGGTCCACCAAAGACATTAACATTGTTAAAGCAATCGGGAATTGAGGTCGATATTGTTAACGGTGGCGAAACGGTGTCTGATTTACTGCATCGAATCGATCAAGTGGCAGCCTTAACCCAACATTCACAACAAGCGCAGCAGCTTAAACAGACCATAACCACCACAGTAAAAACAATTAAACAAAACAATTCACACCAGACTCAGCCTAAAAAAGTATTGTTCTTAATGATTCATGATGGACGACCAATTAGCGTTGCCGGAAAAAATACCACCGCCGACAGTATTATCACTTTAGCGGGGGCAATAAACCCAGCGGCAGCCGTTGTCGCAAACTATAAACCGGTTTCAACAGAGGCTATTTTACAAATGCAACCTGACATTATTTTACTCAGTAACCGTACAACAGCCTCCATCAAAGACATGGCACAACTTATCAAAAAAATGCCCGTCTTAGAGGCAACCCCTGCGGCAAAAAATAATGCGATTGCCGTGATTGACGGGACGGCATTAATTGGTGGCTTAGGCATTCATAGTATTAATGAAGCCATGCGCCTTAATCATATTTTCTACCCACAATCGTAATCTGAGATAAAGCCATCATGAACGACAGCCGTATTTCACCCCATGTTATTTACGCTATCAGTATTGGGTCATTGCTCTTTGCATTATTAAGCTCAATTGCGATTGGACCGATGGATATCAGTTATAAAGATAGTTTTATAGCGTTATTACCTGGAGACCATCAGCTTGCCGCTCATATTGATCTCGTGATCCATCAAATACGTCTACCACGAACATTATTGTGTATTGCGATTGGTGCCATACTTGCCATCTGTGGAGCGGTGCTACAAGGCTTATTTCGGAACCCCCTCGCAGACCCAGGTATTATTGGTATTTCAGGAGGTGCAGGCCTAGGCGCGGCGTTTGCGATCATTTTGTTTGCCCCGTTAATGACGCAATATCCATTATTAATGAACATTGGCGCTGTGCCCTTCTTCGCTTTTTTGGGTGGCGCGCTGAGCACATATTTGGTGTATCACCTTGGCACCGATAAAAACGGCACTTCTGTTGTGGTAATGCTATTGGCGGGTGTGGCAATTGGAGCGATTTCGGGTGCAGGTCTTGGGTTACTTAACTATATTGCGAATGATCAAGCGCTACGTGATTTTTCTTTATGGTCAATGGGCTCGTTAGCAGGAGCGACATGGCCGAATATTGGCCTCGCCTTTGTGAGCCTCGTCATCATTTATTATTATTGTTATCGCCAAGCGAATGCACTTAACGCCTTTTTATTGGGCGAAGCTGAAGCTCGTCATATGGGGGTGAATGTTCAGCATCTAAAGCGTAGTTTAATTATTGTCTGTGCTGCGGGTGTAGGTATTACGGTTGCCATTACGGGTCCGATTGGCTTTATTGGTCTGGTGATCCCCCATTTAGGACGCATGATTTCAGGTCCTAATCATAAAACCCTCTTACCCATTTCAGCTATTTTAGGGGCATTGATTTTACTCGTTGCCGATATGATCGCCCGTAGTGCGTTTGCACCACAAGAACTCCCCGTAGGTATTATTACCGCCATTTTAGGCGCTCCATTCTTCATTTATCTATTAAATAAACAAAAAGGCAGAATCGCATGACGGTAACCTCTGCGCCCTCAACGGTAATTTCAGCACGTAATTTACAGTTAACACTGGCGGGTAAAGTCTTATTAGATAATTTTAGTATTGATATAAAAGCAGGAGAAATAACGGCACTACTCGGGCCTAACGGTGCAGGTAAAAGTACCCTTCTTAAAATACTGTGCGGTGAAATAGAGCCTGAAAGTGGTCAAGTTGCATTTTTTGATCGTGATATAAATAGTTGGCAACGATCTGAACTAGCGTGTCATTTAGGTATTTTGCCGCAACACAGTTCGCTCTCATTTGCCTTTACCTGTAAAGAAGTCGTGGAATTAGGCACAATGCCGCTTTGTTTATCACGTCAAGAAATTGACCACATCACGACTAAAACCATGTGTGACACGGATGTTCTTCATCTTGCTCAACGCTTATATCCAACCTTATCTGGCGGTGAAAAACAACGGATCCATTTCGCGCGCGTTTTAACCCAACTCAGTCAAGCCAATGATAAATGCATTCTAATGTTAGATGAGCCAACATCCGCATTAGATTTAGCCCATCAGCATAAAACCTTACAAATGGCACAAACAATGGCAGCTAAAGGTGCGGCGGTTATTATTGTATTGCATGATCTCAACTTAGCGGCGCAATATGCTCAACGTATGGTTATTATTCAACACGGTAAAATTCACGCTGATGGCACACCATGGCAAGCATTACAACCTGACATAATTAACCATGTATACGGTTGGAACATTTCCGTTCATCCCCATCCTATTCATGGTTATCCTTACCTACTAACATAATATTAAAGCGCGCTATTTTTTTGATCGTATCTTGTGAATTTCAGTAATTTAGCCATAATATTACTGAAATTTACGTTTTTTTGTTGATAGTTATCAAATAATTTACTCCGAAACAATAGAAACGTTGCACTACGCGTAACACTCAGTAAAATGTGAACGCAAGCGATTACACTTGAAAAATATGCCATAATTATGAAGCCGCAGTATAAATGCGGATTTTTGCGTTAATACTATTTAAGTATGTAATAGACACATTATCGGTGCCAAATTGAATAATTAATGAGATATATCTCAAAAGCACATTGAATTATATACACCTCAGTAGTTACTCAATTTGGTACCACACAATTAGCTAGAAACAACTCTAGCGCTCATTATTAGAAGAATAAATATGGCAACCATTAAAGATGTTGCACGTATGGCTGGCGTTTCAACCACAACAGTTTCACACGTGATCAATAAAACGCGCTTTGTCGCAGAAGCAACACAAAAAAAAGTACTTGCTGCTGTTGAAGAGCTTAACTACGCCCCAAGTGCTGTTGCGCGTAGCCTTAAATGTAATACAACCCGTACAATTGGCATGCTCGTTACTAAGTCAACCAATCCTTTTTTTGCTGAAGTTGTACATGGTGTTGAAGAGTATTGCTACCGTGAAGGTTACACATTAATTTTATGTAACACAGAAGGTAACCTTTCTAAGCAATATGATTACTTACGCATGCTGGCAGAAAAGCGTGTCGATGGCTTATTAGTGATGTGTTCTGATCTTGATCAGAAATTACTGGATCTACTTGAGCGTCAAAAAGACCTACCAATGGTTGTTATGGACTGGGGCCCAGAAAGCCCACATACCGATAAAATTCAGGATAACGCTGAACAAGGTGGCTATCTTGCTACTAAATATTTTATTGACCATGGTCATAGTCGTATTGGTTGCTTATCTGGTCATAATGATAAATCGACTTGTCGCGAACGCTTAAAAGGCTTCAACAAAGCGATGGCAGAAGCAAACCTAACCGTTAACCAAGACTGGATCCTTGAAGGTGACTTTGAATGTGATTCAGCGGTTATAGCGGCTGAACAATATATTGCAATGACCGATCGCCCAACGGCTATTTTTTGCTTTAATGACATCATGGCAATGGCATTGATCAGTACCTTTGAACAAGCTGGGTTACGTGTTCCTGGTGATATTTCAATTATTGGTTATGACAACATTGATCTTGCACCTTACTTCGCGCCACCACTAACGACAATCCACCAGCCAAAACGTCGTTTAGGTAAAACCGCCATTAAAATCTTAATGGACCGAATGAAGAACAAAGATCATGAACGTCAAATTTTTGAAATGGCACCTGCGATTGTTGAGCGTAAATCTGTAAAAGATTTACGTTAATACTGTTAACTCTTTATCAAGCCAATATTCCTATTGGCTTTTTCTTCTACGGCTAATTATCCCGACTTAACGCACCTTCCAAGCAACGCTTATTATCAAAAATATGAACAACCTCACAGATTCACCAGCTTTTGTTCGTATTAAAACTTACCTTTTAAAAAAATCGAATATAATGAACCTTGTAATTACATATAATAGTAAGCAAAAGACTTACAAATTATAAATAATACTTCTATATTGATAATATTATTTATAAAGTAATACATGGATGATTTAAAGTAGAAAAATTATCTCGTAAATAACTTTAATAATAAGAGGAAATTTACGACTACTTTAATGTTAGGTGACACTCATTTTTATTCGCCGAGTAGAAGTATGGACAAACCAATATTAAAAAATTCATTAAGATTATTAGATCATTTAGGCAACGTTAGATCACGCTCCATGTTTGGTGGCTTTGGTATTTTCGCAGGCGAAGCAATGTTCGCACTCGTGGTGAATAATAAACTGCATCTTAGGGCAAACACTAAAACTGAAGAGGAGTTTAAACAAGCAGGCTTAAAACCGTACATTTATAAAAAACGTGGGTTTCCGGTCATAACGAAACATTACGCTATTCTTGATCAATGGTGGGAAGAACCTGAAAAAATAATAGAGCAAGCAAAATATTCTCTTGAAGCAGCCTTAGCTGACAAAAAAGCAAAAGAATGTTGTTCGCCAGCTAGGATTAAAGATTTACCTAACTTGCGACTTTCAAATGAAAGAATGCTCAAAAAAGCAGGTATTCAAACAATTGATCAATTATACGATCTTGGTGCACTCAACGCTTATAAGGCATTACAAAAAACACAAGAGGCATCATTAAGTTTAGAATTATTATGGGCACTAGAAGGTGCCATACATGGCCAACATTGGTCAGTAATACCAGAAAGCAGACGTAACGAACTGCTCGCTAAATTATAATAAATATATCCGTCAACTGGCTAAGTGACGCTTAAGAATAAAGAGGCTCTATGCCTCTTTAATTTATCCAACAAATACACGTATCTCTCCCTACACAATCCTTACATTACCCATTCCAAATCAATAAACATGATAAACGCATACAAAAATGTACATTTATTGAACAAGTAAATTAAAAATACAAAAAGAATAAGAAAATAAAATATTTATTCATTAATTTCCATAAACCCCGTTATAACCACAAAACAAAACCTTTCATTAACTATTTTTTTATTATCAATCACAAAAAATAACATATACATGTCACATTTTGCTCTTAATGTATCGATTACGACTTTCGTTATTATTATTTGCTATTTATTATTTCCAATAATATTTTGAATAAAAAAATTTTTTGTCATTAAATGAAATACAATATTAGTTACCTCGGTCTTGCTACTTAAGAGTCGATGTGATTCTCATTTAATAAGGACATACCTTGCGTATATTAACCAAAAAAACATTTTCATTGTGGGTCAAACCGTTACTGTGGTTGCAAAAACGCCATTTCGGCAACATACTCAATCCAGCTAAATTATGGGGACGAAAACCTGTACTTTTCTGGTTAGTGGCTTTGTTCTTTGGTTATCTTGATCGTAAAAAATCCCCCATTGATGCCGTTATGCGATCGTTAGTCTGCGTCCGCGTATCACAACTTAATAACTGCGCTTTTTGTGTTGATGCTAATGGAATGAAATTAGCCGAACGCTGTCATTCATTAGAAAAAATTAAAGCATTAGCCCATTGGCAAACTTCTGAACATTTTTCAGAACAAGAACAAGCGGTATTAACGTATACAGAAGCAATGACCCTTAATGACCAACAAGTCAGTGATGAAATGCTAGCGACACTTGCAACGTGGTATAGCAGCGATGATATTATTGAATTAACCGCATTAGTGAGTTTTCAAAATTTATCCGCTAAGTTTAATACTGCGCTAGATGTGCCCGCGCAAGGTTTCTGTTCATTACCAATTCAACCTCAGACTCAACAAAACACAGTGCCAACAACATCAACAGCAGATAAAGAACAACTAAGGAGCCATAATGAAAAATAATAAAATTTTATTGCTTTTAGTTATCCTAACAATTATCGGCGCTTGGTTTTATTTTGACCTCGGCCAATATTTGACACTTGAAGCCGCCAAACGTGAACAATTAACACTCCAAGATTATATTATTGATAATCCAATTACGGCTTATATTAGCTTTTTTAGTTTATATATTTTAGTCACTGCCCTTTCAATTCCAGGAGCATCAATATTAACCTTATTAGGTGCTGCATTATTTGGTTTTTGGACAAGCCTGATTATGGTGTCGTTTGCCAGTACGATTGGTGCGACATTAGCATTTCTATCTAGTCGTTTTATATTACGCGACTGGGTACAATCAAAATTTGGTAATCGCTTAACCACATTAAATAATGGCATTAAAAAAGAAGGTGGCTTTTATCTACTGAGTTTACGTTTAATTCCAGTTTTTCCGTTTTTCCTTATTAATCTTTTAATGGGATTAACCATCATTAAAACCCGTACTTTTTTCTTTGTTAGCCAATTAGGCATGCTAGCGGGTACTGCGGTTTATATTAATGCGGGTACTCAACTTGGAAAAATAGATTCACTCAGCGGTATTATCTCAGCACCGGTTTTATTCTCTTTAGTTCTACTCGGCCTCTTCCCATTACTTACAAAATGGATAATGAAAACAATGGCAATGAAAAAACAATACCAACAATGGCAAAAACCCGCTCGCTTTGATCAAAACTTAGTTGTCATTGGTGCAGGTTCTGGTGGCTTAGTTAGTGCCTATATTGCAGCAGCAGTAAAAGCAGAAGTTACTCTTATTGAACGTCACAAAATGGGCGGTGATTGTTTAAATACCGGTTGTGTACCGTCAAAAGCACTTATTCGCGCAGCACATACTGCCGCAGATATTAAAAATGCATCAACGCTTGGTATCGATGCTCAAATTAATCACATCGATTTTGCTCAAGTGATGGGACGTATCCATAATGTTATCGCAAAAATTGAACCCCATGACTCCATCGAACGTTACAGTCAATTAGGTGTCAACTGTGTTACAGGTGATGCAACTATCCTATCGCCATGGGAAGTTGAAGTGAATGGCACTCGCATTACAACCCGTAATATTGTTATTGCAACTGGCGCGCGTCCATTAGTGCCTGCGATCCCTGGCTTAGATACGGTTAATTACTTAACGTCTGATACTGTATGGCAATTAACAGCCCTTCCTAAGCGATTATTGATCCTTGGTGGTGGCCCTATTGGTTGTGAATTAGCCCAAAGTTTCTGCCGATTAGGTGCTGAAGTCACGATTGTTGAACGATCACCCCAACTACTAAACCGTGAAGATCGCGATGCGGCTCAGTTAGTTGAGCAGTCTCTTGCTCACGATGGTGTAAACATCTTACTGCAACATAATGCGGTCCAATTTGAATCTACTCTTGATGACAATGGCCAACGTATCCAACGTGTTGTTGTTGAACATGACAACCAACAAGTGAGCATAGAATTTGATGCCGTAATGGTCGCTTTAGGGCGCGTTGCGAATGTACAAGGCTTTGGTTTAGAAGAACTCGGCATTACCACAACAGAGCGTGGCACTGTCGCTGTTAACCAATACCTACAAACTCAGTATCCAAATATTTATGCCGTGGGTGATGTTGCAGGTCCTTACCAACTAACCCACGTTGCCGCTCACCAAGCATGGTATGCCGCAGTCAATAGTTTATTTGGTGCCGTTAAGAAATTCAAAGTCGATTATTCCGTGATCCCTGCCGTGACTTATACAGCGCCAGAACTAGCACGTGTTGGTATTAATGAAAAAGAAGCTCAAGCACAAGGTATCGACTATGAAGTCACCCGTTATGGATTGGATGATTTAGATCGTGCTATTGCCGATGGTTATGATGAAGGTTTTATTAAAATCTTAACCCCTAAAGGTAGTGATAAAATTCTTGGTGCAACCATTGTAGGTCATCATGCTGGTGATTTATTAGCAGAATTTACTTTAGCCATGCGTCATAATTTAGGGCTAAATAAAATCTTAGGCACTATTCACCCTTACCCAACCATGAGCGAAGGCGCAAAATACACCGCTGGCGTATGGAAAAAAGCCCATGCACCTCAAAAATTGCTGGCTTGGGTGAAAAAATATCATCAGTGGATGCGTAGCTAATAATGACGTCAATAAGGACATCAATTGTGAGAACATCATTTTCTACTTTAAAAAAGCTAACGCTAACCGCAGCCTTGATAATTAGCAGTACCGCGGTACATGCTAGTGAGCAGCACAAAAACGTTAATATTATACCAACATGGAAACAAACCCTTACTCAGGCTAAAGGTGAAACTGTCTATTTTAATGCTTGGGGCGGCAGTCAAGAAATTAATGATTATCTGCTATGGGCGAATACTCAGTTGCAACATCGTTACGGTGTGACATTAAAACAAGTAAAAGTGACTGACATTGCTGAAACCACGCAACGTTTATTGGCAGAAAAAACCGCAGGCAAAAACAGCGGTGGCAGTGTTGATATAGTATGGATCAATGGCGAAAACTTTCGTTCAATGAAGCAAAATGGTTTGTTATACGGTCCATTTACGCAGCAATTACCAAACTGGAAATATGTTGATAAATCATTACCTATTGATAAAGACTTTTCAGAACCAACGCAAGGATTAGAAGCGCCATGGGGTGTTGGTCAGTTGGTCTTTATTTATGATCCAGAAACATTAAAGCACCCACCCAAAAGCTTTAAGGCATTATTGGCTTTAGCTCAAGAACATCCGGGAAAAATCAGCTACCCTAAACCACCTGAGTTTCATGGCACTAGTTTTTTAAAAGCTGCACTGTTAGAACTAACCACTGATAAGAAAGCGTTATATCAACCCTTGGAGTTACCAAAAGATCAAGCGCTGTTTGATCGCGTAACAGCACCATTGTGGCACTATCTTGATCAACTCCATAAAGTTGCATGGCATCAAGGTAAACAATTTCCATCAGGGAGTGCAGAAACTATACAGTTACTTGATGATCAGCAATTACTATTAGCGATTACGTTCAACCCGAACGCTGCCGCAGCAGCCATTGCTAATGGTAATTTAACTGATAAAGCAAAAACTTATGCCTTTAGTGCTGGCGCATTAACCAATATCCACTTTCTAGCTATTCCGTGGAACGCAAATGCCAAAGCGGGTGCATTAGTGGCGATTAATTTCTTATTAAGCCCTGAAGCACAAGCACGTAAAGCCGATACTAATCTGTGGGGTGATCCTACAATCTTAACTCCGCAGGCTTTTAAACAACTGCCAGCAGCGTATAACAAACCAAACTTTACGCCATATCCTTCCATTGCCGAGCCAAACCCTACATGGTTAGCGGCAATTGAGCATCAATGGCAACTAAGATATGGCAACTAGAATACGGTAACTAAGCCGCTGTTATAGTTATTATAAATTAAGCTAACTTGCATTATGATAGCAAGTTAGCTTTCCTCGTTGATGTTTATTTGAGCCTTATGTTAGCCATTATATTTGTTGTCACATTATTGCTATTTGCAAGTCCATTGGTCATTGGCTTTCTTGGCATGCTTGCCCCAGCTTTTGCATGGCTACCCGCATTAAACATGCATCAACCATCATTATTAGGTTGGCAGCAACTCTTTGCCTGGCCTGATCTCATTGATTCTATTTGTCTAACACTACTATCAGGGTTAGGCAGTACACTGCTTGCTTTATGGTGGTGCTATTTAATACTTCGCCGCTATTGGCTTAGCCCTAAATGGCACAAAATTGAACGTTTATTAGCACCATTACTCGCTTTTCCTCATATTGCGTTTGTACTTGGTTTTGGTTTGATGTTTTCATCAACAGGTTGGTTAGCCCGTATTTGGCATCATGCAGGCTTCGCCGATACTCTTTATCCTAATCTCATTCATGACCATTTTGGTTTAGGATTATTGTTCGCGTTAGCCATTAAAGAAACGCCTTTTTTATTGTTAATGAGTATTAGCATACTCAAGCAACTTGATATAAAACGTCTATATCAAGTTTCTATCAGTCTTGGCTACAATCATCAACAAACATGGCATATGGTTATTTTGCCACTATGGTTACCAAAATTACGTTTAGCGATTTTTGCCGTAGCCGGTTATGGTTTAGCGGTTGTTGATGTGGCGCTGATTATTGGTCCAACACATCCCAGCACATTATCAATGTTAATTTGGCAATGGTTTACTGATGGTGACTTAACGCAATTACCTCGCGCAGCAGCAGGTGCATTACTATTATTTGGAATTGTAATCATCACCTTTGGACTATTACGTTTAGCAGAATGGTGGCGATTATCATACTCAACATCATGGCAATATCGTGGCGCGATTCAACACCCCGCTCGTCGTATCCCCTCGCCTATTGCTGCTTTTTTTAGTCGCGGCTTATTATTGTTACCACTCGTTATGCTGCCTATTTTAGTTATCTGGTCGTTTGCATTACGGTGGCGTTTTCCTGATTTACTCCCAAGCCGCTATAGTGTTCGTTTTTGGCAACAACAACTTGAACCGTTGCAACAATTAATAAGTAATAGTATTTTTCTGGCGCTGATCAGCAGTTTTTGTGCCTTAATTATGGTGATCCTGTGTCTTGAATATCGTCAAAAATATCAACGCGGAATCCCAACGACATTAATTGCGATTCCAATGGTCGCGCCACAACTATCATTATTATTTGGTATGCAAACCGCGATATCATTTATTCCCGGTCAATATTTTTGGTTATGGGTAAGTTGGAGCCATTGGCTGTATGTGTTCCCGTATATTTATCTTACTTTAGATGGACCATGGCGTAGTTACGATCAACGTTTAGATCAAACCGCGAGAAGTTTAGGCTTAAATGGTTGGCAAACATGGTGGCGGGTGAAGTTTCCACAATTAAAACCTGCATTATGGTTAGCCTTTGCGGTTGGGTGCAGTGTCAGTTTGGCACAATATTTACCCACACAAATGCTAGGTGCAGGGCGCGTATCAACCTTGACCACGGAAGCGGTAACACTTGCCAGTGGTCAGGACCGACGCATCAGTGCAATTTATGGGTTATTACAAGGATTATTACCTTTGGTCTTTTTTACTATCGCGATGATGTTGGCACAACGCAAAACATCACCCGCTCAAACTCGAATAAGCAGATAATCTTATGGCCCTTTCTGTTTCACAACTGACCTTGCGTCATCGTCATAATAATTTAATTGTAGGGCCGTTAACCTTTGAGGTTAAAGCGGGACAAATAATGACACTCATGGGGCCAAGTGGCAGTGGTAAATCCACAATTCTTAGTGCCATTGCGGGTCATCTCGCCCCTGATTTCACCGTAACAGGTGACATACAGCTTAATAAACAATCGATAACCTCATTAGCCCCTAACATGCGGCATATAGGGATTGTTTTTCAAGATGATTTACTGTTTCCTCACCTTAATATTTGGCAAAATATTGCTTTCGGATTGCCACAAGAGATTAAAGGCAGTCAACGTAAGCACCAAGCATTAGCAACATTGGATGAATTGGATTTACTCCATTTACAACATCAACAAGCCCATGAGATATCTGGAGGACAACGAGCGAGGATCAGTATGATGCGATTATTACTATCACAACCCCAAGCGGTATTACTTGATGAACCTTTTAGTAAATTAGATAAAACTCTACGGGCTGCATTTCGTCAGTTTGTATTTGATCAAATTCAACAACGTAATATCCCCGCGCTAATGGTTACCCATGATGACGATGATATACCAACAAATGGCGATGTTTTAAACTGGCCTTGGCAATAAAAATAATAAAGCAGGACATACCATGCTCGACCGTTACAGTATTACTCTTATACGTCAGCCATTAGCAAAGCTGGCTACATTACCTGAAAAATATGGTATCAGTGCCAATCAAATCACTCTTGGTGGTTTTATTCTTGGCCTATTTTCATTGCCAGCGTTGGCATTTGAACATTATGGATTAGCCTTATTTTTTATTATCGTGAATCGATTATTTGATGGTCTTGATGGTGCCGTTGCTCGCCGTCAAGGTATTACCGATTGCGGTGGATTTCTTGATATTACGTTAGATTTCTTATTTTATTCTTTGATTCCGTTTGGCTTTGTATTGGCCGATCCACAACAAAATGCCATTGCGGGTGCATTCTTAATTTTTTCTTTTATTGGCACGGGTTCAAGCTTTCTTGCATTTGCAATCATGGCGGGGAAACGTAATATTGAAAGCCCAGTATATAAACAAAAATCGTTGTATTACATTGGGGGGCTGACTGAAGGTACTGAAACGATTGCTTGTTTTGTACTATTTTGCCTTTTACCACAATACTTTGACGTTATTGCGTGGATTTTTGGTAGCTTATGCTGGATCACCACTGCGACTCGCATCTGGGCAGGTTATCACACTCTAAAAAATTAAATTAATGCGGCTGGATGTAAATATCACATCTACATCCAGCAACCTCTTTTCACAAAATAAACTGCGAATCAACGTACCCACTGATGATGTAACTGTTCGCTATCACCGAGATAATCTAACAACCAACTTACTGCGGGATTCATGGTTTCAGTGCTCCATGCTAAACAACAAGGGCTCACTGAGGGTTTAATCGCTAACTCTTTTTCAATTAGCTCACCCGTTTCAATTAAGGGAATGGCCATGTGGCTAGGCACCACGCTGACCCCTAACCCGGCTTTTAAACATTGCATAGCACTGTGCCAATTAGGAACCAGTATTCGGCGTTGGTTATCCATCAGCCATGTGATCCGTTTCGGTAACGTACGAGAAGTATCTTCTAAACATATTGCGGGGTATTGCGCGAGTTCATGAGGCTCTAATGGGTGATCACAGCTCGCTAACGGATGCTGTGGATCAATCACAAATTTCCATGTCAATGTGCCCATATCTCGATAATCAAAGCTGCCACCTACCGGTACTGCTGCTGTTGCACCAATGGCAATATCAGCCCGTCCATCTGCAAGCGCATCCCACACCCCATTAAACACTTCCATTGTTAGATGTAATTCCACATCAGGAAAATGTTCATAAAAATCTTTTACCAGCATATTAACGCGACTTTGGCGTACCACGGTATCTAATGCAACCGATACATTTTGTGACCAACCATTGGCAACCCGTTGTGTTTGGTATTTCATTAATTGCATCTGTTTGATTATTTTGCGTGATTCTTCAACAAAATACTCCCCGGCTGGCGTTAGTTTAACCTGCCTATGCAATCGAACAAATAATTCGACAGCTAAACGCTCTTCTATCAATCTAACGGTATAACTGATGGCGCTAGGCACTTTGTGCAATTCTTCCGCAGCGCCTGAAAAGCTGCCACGACGGGCAACAACGTCTATAACTTGGAGATCATTATAAGAAAACATATCACATCAAATTTTTTGAAAGCATGGTTTAAATTTTAGCGTTTCACAGCCATTAAAACCAGTATTACACTAGTACCAATTGTAATATTGACTAAAAGTATAAAATGAAAAATCAACCTTCTAAAATTACCCTATTCTGGTTTGCATGTTTAAGTATGCTTGGCTTCCTTGCTACTGATATGTATTTACCTTCATTTGAGACGCTTCGTGCCGACTTTGCAACAACCCAATCTCTTATCGGCCTTTCGCTCAGTGTCTTTTTACTTGGTATGGCATTAGGACAAGTTGTTTACGGTCCGTTATCTGATCGTGTAGGACGCATTAAAGTGCTTGTTGGCGGTATGGTGCTATTCAGCCTTGCTTCTATTGCATGTTCATTTGCACCAAATATTGAAGTCTTCCTTGCTGCTCGTTTTGTACAGGCATTAGGCGCATGTAGTGCTACAGTTATCTGGCAAGCGGTTGTGGTTGACCGTTATGACGGTAAAGTTTCTGAGCGTGTATTCGCAACAATCATGCCTTTAGTCGCATTGTCTCCTGCTTTAGCACCTTTGTTAGGCGCGATGCTTGAGCATCAATTAGGCTGGCGTAGTATCTTCATCGCCTTAGTGGGCTTTGGTGCAGTATTAGCCATCATGACACTGTGCGAACCAGAAAGCGCTAACCTTAGCCAACAACAACAAAAGTTAACGGTAAAACTGCGTAATGATTACAGCCAAATTCTAAGCTCAAAGAAATTCTGGGGTAACATGCTAATTTTTGCCGCATGTTCAGCCGCTTTCTTTGCTTATTTAACAGGCTCACCCTTTGTTATGTCAGCAATGGGTTATTCAGGTACTGATATTGGTTTAAGCTATGCACCACAAACAGTTGCCTTTATTGTGGGTGGTTACGGCTGTCGTACTTTGCTGAATCATTTTGAGAGTAAGAAACTTCTACCATGGATTTTGGCATTGTTCTTTGCCAGCGTATTGATCATGTTTGTTATTTCAATCTCAATGAATGTAACAACTATCTGGCCAATTCTAATTCCATTCTGCTTCCTTGCGGTTGCTAATGGTGCTGTTTACCCATTAGTTATTAGCGCAGCACTCTCTGATTTCAGAAACTGTAGTGCAACGGCTGCGGGTCTACTTAACTTTATGCAAACAATGGTTTGTTTTGCAGCAAGTGGTTTAGTCTCTGCCTTTGCTGGATATGGTTTATTAACGGTAACTGTTGCAATGTTTATTACTGGTTTTATTGCGGTTATCGGTTTCATTTTAGTAACACAAGCACGCCAACAATCTGTAATGGCAACCGCTTAATTTCACATACCTCTATTATGTTATAATCAGCAGCCTTTATGGCTGCTTTTTTTATCTCTATCGACAGCAATTTCTGACGTAAACACATCCTCTTTATTCTTCTATTACTACTGCACCATGTGCTATTTAAGCATAAATAAAAACAACAATATCGCTACTGTCCAACTATAAATCCGCTTACATAACGACTCACACCATAGTGACTAATTAATCATTCCATTAAAACAGCATCACTGCCGTTTATTGTCATCAATATGCACTCAGTATCGAAGATTTATTCCATGTTCGTTAATTGTTAATTTAAAGTATTAAAACCAAGCAATTTAAACGGTTAAATCATTCGATATTAAACAAATATACAACATATTATTTTTTTATACATTTTCCTTGCATAAGATATCGTGATGAGTAGTATATAAATTAAGTGACGATTAATGCAGTATTAAAGCATGAGTATTCAAGTAAGTAATATCAATAAATTTTATGGTCCAAACCAAGTACTGCATGATGTCAGCTTTACTTGTAACACAGGCGAAACATTAGTTTTGTTAGGTCCAAGTGGCGCAGGTAAAAGCTCGCTACTACGGGTATTAAACCTGTTAGAGAATGCCACTGATGGCAAATTAACGATTGCCAATGATCTGTTTGATTTTTCAAAGCCTATTTCAGAACAAAAAGGCTTAGCGTTAAGAAAAAAAGTGGGAATGGTATTTCAACAATATAATCTTTGGCCCCACAAAACAGTGATTGAAAATCTAATTGAAGCACCAACAAAAGTATTAGGCATAAATAAAGCTGTCGCTAAACAACAAGCATTAGATATTTTGACGCAATTACATCTTGCAGATAAAGCAAATGCATGGCCATTACAACTGTCTGGTGGCCAACAACAACGGGTAGCGATTGCGCGTGCATTAATGATGAAACCCGATGTACTGCTGTTTGATGAACCAACCGCAGCACTGGATCCAGAGATCACCAGCCAAATCGTTAAGATCATAAAAGATCTTAGTGGTACAGGAATAACCCAAGTTGTTGTTACCCATGAAGTCGATTTTGCAAAAAAAATTGCAAGTCACATTTTATACATGGAAAACGGTCGTGTAATTGAACATGGTAACCATGGTGCTTTTACTGCTCCACAAACAACCCAATTTGCAGAATACCTTAATCATTGATAGGTATCTTTTTAAAAACGGCGTAGATAGAAAACTACGTAACACACCCGCATGGAGTATAGCGATGAAAAAAATGTTATTAGCGGCAATAATTGGCTTAGCATCTGGTCATGCCATGGCACAAGATCTTAAATTTGCAGCAGAAGCAACTTATGCGCCATTTGAATACATGGATGCTAACAATCAAATTCAAGGTTTTGATATTGATATAGCTAAAGCTTTGTGTTCAGAAATGAAAGCAACCTGTACATTCCATAACCAAGCATTTGATAGCCTTATTCCAGCACTTAAATTCAAACGTTATGATGCCGCAATTTCAGCAATGGACATCACCGAGGCACGTCAACAACAAGTCAGTTTTAGTAATACCTATTATGACAATGCCGCTGCGTTTGTATCATTAAAAGACCATGTTGCAGATCAAACGGCACTTAAGGGCAAGCGTGTAGGCGTACAAAATGGTTCTACGCACCAGAGCTATATTACCGATCAAATGCCTGACGTAACTGCCGTACCTTATACCAGTTACCAAGATGCATTTATTGATATGCAAAATGGTCGTATTGATTCCGTGTTTGGTGATACTGCGGTTGTTGCTGAATGGTTTAAAAAAGACAACGGCGACAAACTGTCTTATGTCGGAAAACCTGTTACCAATGCTAAATATTTTGGTAATGGTTTCGGTATTGCCGTAAATAAAAATAACCAAGCATTAGTAGAACAATTAAATAAAGCGCTGGCGGCCATTAAAGCAAATGGTCAGTACCAAGTCATCTTCGAACAGTATTTTGGTAAGTAACTTATGATATTAACGGGATATTCACAATCCCTGCTAGAGGCTAGCTGGATGACAATCCAGCTTGCTTTTGTCAGTTTAGCGGTAGGGTTAGTTTTAGCAATGTTATTTGCAGGTGGCGAAATGTCACGTTATCGTGCTATCGCATGGCCAACAACATTTATCGTGACTATCCTCCGTGGTCTGCCTGAACTATTAGTCGTACTTTTTATCTTTTTTGGTTCAGGCGAAATTATTTTTTACATCACTGGCGAATTCATTGAGATCAGCCCATTTTTATCGGGTGTCATTGCACTGTCACTTATTTTTGCTTCTTATGCTGCTCAAACGATACGCGGGGCATTAAAAGCCGTTCCTAAAGGTCAGCAAGAAGCAGCAACCGCACTAGGCATCAGTAAACAACGTACTTTTTTCAGTATTATTTTACCGCAAGCGGTGCGTCATGCATTACCCGGTTTAACAAATCAGTGGTTAGTATTATTAAAAGACACCGCATTGGTTTCATTAATTGGTGTTACTGATTTATTAAAACAAGCTCAATTAGCTTCAGCGGCAACGCATGAAAGCTTTACGTGGTATGCCACCGCCGCTGCCGTGTATTTAATTATTACTTTGATTACTCAACGTATTATTAAAATAATCGAAAGAAAATTCAGCGAGCAAGATGGCTCTAATACTCAACCTCATAAAAGCCAAGGAGCAACCGCATGAATGAACAAAATTTTTGGCTGATGGTGCAAGGGCTAATTACCAGCCTTGAATTAACAGCAGCCTCTTTATTAGTCGGTTGTAGCTTGGCTTTATTAATGACAGCCAGTTTAATATTACGTACACCCATTATTCATTGGATCAGCCGTGGCATTATTACCCTCTTTACGGGGACACCATTATTAGTACAAATATTTTTAGTCTATTATGGTCCAGGACAATTTGAGGTTATTCGTCAGAGTTTTTTATGGGATTGGTTAAGTCAACCATGGTTTTGTGCCATGCTTGCATTAGCGTTAAATACTGCCGCTTATAGTACCCAGTTATTTAAAGGCGCATTTGATGCAATACCTAAAGGTCAATGGCATGCTTGCCGTGCATTAGGCATGAATACCAAAGCAACATTGGGTGTATTACTTCCCTTTGCGATTCGTCGTGCGGTTCCTGCTTATTCAAATGAAGTGATTTTAGTCTTTAAGGGCACATCACTAGCAAGCACAATTACTATTATGGATATTATGGGTTATGCACAACGTATTAATGCACAAACTTATGATACTTTGACGGTCTTTGCTGTGGCGGGTGCATTCTATCTTGCGGTTAATGGTTTACTGACATTACTGTTTCGAGTGTTTGAGAAAAAAGCACTGGCCTTTGAAGCTGCACGTTAACGCTTATTATTAACAATCTAAACGATTAAAAAGCCGATATTATGTCGGCTTTTTAATCACTAAACACAATAGAATTCATCATAATCTAATGACTTAATTTGGCATTAATTTTTAATACTAATTGTGATTTAGTATTTTTAACTACGTCAATTTTATTCTCTTTAATATGGGAAAATTGCGTTAGTAGCAGCGTCAATTCATCTTTCATCAATTGCAAATGACGTGACGTTCTATGACGGGTAATTTCACTGACAAGCCTTTCCTTTGCTTGTAATGCTGTTGTTGCTTTTGTTACCTTCTTTGAACGAAAAAAGAAGAAATCCATACTAAATATCCTTATTTTTTGTAAACACCTATAAAGTATTAGATTATGCCTACAAATACCATCAAATAATTTAACATTTATTAACTAGTTATAATAATAGCTACATTTTATAACTATTAGCGATATAAACAAAAATATATTATATGAAAATAATTTAATTCATTGCTTATTCTAATGCTCACTTAGTGTAAATATATACTGTTTATATCAACGGTTATTATTCCAATTAAAATGTACTAAGCAACTGTTTATAAAGAAAACACAATAATGCTATTCATTATCATTAATACCCCCATCATTGAAACAGGCTCCCCCTATTCCTATATTTAAGAATCTCCTTTCTTAAAATCAATCGATCTAATATTCAAAAAAGCACCATTTACTCTATCTTTAAATAACAACGTTTAATCACGCCCTATTTTAATAAACAGTAATAACAATAAAATTGAGTATCGACTATGACACAACATTTACTTGTTAAATTCATGCTTACAATCTATGCCTTGCTCTTTTCAATAACAGTAACGGCAGCTGAGCCCATTACTGAAGCACAATACTCTCAAGGTAAAGAAAAATCAGTGGTCTGTATGACTTGCCATGGGGTTGATGGCATTTCAGCTATTGATACTTATCCTAACCTTCAAGGTCAAAAACAAGCTTACTTTGTCGCTGCATTAAGAGCTTATAAATTGCGTCAACGTAATGATGGTCTAGCCATTCTAATGCACTCACAAGCCGATGTATTAAGTGATCAAGACATGCTGGATATTGCATATTATTTTCATCATGTTAAATCAGAACCTATAAAAAATGATCACTAATAGCCTTATATTGAAAAGAATAAATACCGCTATGCATCTAATAATGTGCTTTGTTTTGACAAATAACACAGTCAAAGGTTTTAAATATGGATATTCAATATAATTATAAAGTTGTTAAATACTTCATGATCACCAGTGTTATTTGGGGATTAATTGCAATGTCGATAGGCGTTATTCTTGCCGGACAACTCTATTGGCCCGCTTTAAATTTAAACTCAGAATATTTCCAATTTGGTCGCTTACGTCCATTACACACTAACGGGGTTATTTTTGGTTTTGTCGTCAATATTCTAATGGGCACTTCGCTTTATATCGTTCAGAGAACCTGTAAAGTACCTTTGTTTAACAACAGTTTATCGTGGTTTGTTTATTATGGCTGGCAACTTGTATTAATACTGGCGGTCATCACCCTTCCACTTGGTTTTACCACCTCAAAAGAATATGCCGAACTTGAATGGCCGATTGATATTTTAATTGCCGTTATCTGGGTACTGTATGCCATTTTATTTTTTGGCACGATTGCAAAAAGAACCATCACGCATATATTTGTCGCTAACTGGTTTTATGGTGCTTTTATTTTAGTTATCGCGATGATTTTTATCGTCAATAATCTTGAATTACCCGTAACATTTTGGAAATCATACTCCATTTATTCCGGCGCTGAAGATGCAATCGTACAATGGTGGTGGGGACATAATGCGGTCGGCTTTCTTCTTACTGCTGGTATTATTGGAATGAACTACTATTTCATTCCTAAAATATCCGATCGTCCTATCTACTCTTACCGTTTATCTATTATTCATTTTTGGGGATTAGTCGGCTTTTATACATGGGCAGGCACGCACCATCTTATTTATTCTTCTGTTCCTGATTGGCTACAAAACCTTGGGATCGTAATGTCGCTTATTTTATGGCTTCCCTCTTGGGGTGGTGCTTTTAATAGCATTATGACCTTATTGAGCAATAAACCGAAGCTCAAACATGACTACATTATGTGGTTCTTTTTCTCCGCCATTATCTATTATGCCCTTGCCACTTTTGAAGGCCCATTATTGGCTATTCGTTGGTTTAATATGATTGCGCACAACACTGACTGGATCATTGGTCATGTGCATTCAGCCGCACTCGGTTGGGTAGGAATGTCTGCCATCGCAGTATTTTATTATTTTATTCCTCGCCTTTGGGGCCACCAGCAATTATGGTCAAATCGTTTAGTTAAATGGCATTTTTGGTTTGCACATATAGGCATTGTTATTTATGCGGTTGCACTGTGGATCGCAGGTATTGGTCAAGGTTATATGTGGTTACAACAAGAGCCAAATGGCAGCTTAACCTATAGTTTTGTGGATGCGATGAATTTTTCTTCACCATGGATGTTAGCGCGTTTCATTGGTGGTGTCAGTTTTGTGTTTGGGCTAGTACTGATGATATACAACCTTTATCGAACCCTGAAACAGCCTTTAATAACCCCATCCTCAACAGAGGAGATCAATGATCATGTTTAATAAAGATTTCACACAATCGGTGTTTATCTTAATTATTTCCACCGTCATTGTTGCCAGTATTTCTTTTCTTGTTTGGGTGCTACCTGCCTTCTTTTATCAAGATAAACTGATTGCAGAATCCAGTGCTAAACCACTGACAGCACTAGAAGTCGAAGGCCGTGATATCTACATCAGTGAAGGCTGTCATACTTGCCATACCATGATGGTGCGCCCTTTAGATGCAGAAATAAAACGTTATGGCCGCTATAGCCGAGAAAGCGATGATATTTATGAGTTTCCTAATTTATGGGGTTCAAAACGTACTGGCCCTGATCTTACTAATCTTGGACGAAAATACTCGGATCAATGGCATGCCATACACCTAAATAATCCACGCGATGTAGTGCCAACCTCTATTATGCCCGCTTATCCATGGTTATTTGAATACGTGCTTGATGGCGAAGACGCTGAAGCTAAACTCAAAGCATTACGCATACTGGGTGTACCTTATAATGATAGAGAAATACAACAAGCACGCCTTGCCGTAAAGGGTCATACCAAAGCTGAAGCACTGATTGCTTATTTACAAAGTCTGGGACACGAGCAGGGAGTACAGCAATGAACACTTTCTGGAGTCATTGGGTCACATTATTAACCTTACTCTTTTTGCTTTTTATGCTTATCGTCGTGGTTTATTATTGGCGAAAAAATCATACCGCAGATAAAAATAAAACGGTTGATAGTTTTGATAATATTCAAGAAAACGATGCCGCAGTACCTAAATTATTATTGTTCTCTTATGGCATTGCGTTTCTATTAGCCGCTGTGTTTTTAGTGCTTTATCCTGGGCTCGGCAACTGGCAAGGCTTAATGGCATGGAAATCAACCAGCGAAGCCACCCAACCACATGCGAGCGATTTAGAAACACAAATCACACAAGCAACACTAAGCGACAGTTCATACCTCCAATTGAGTCAAGACAACACCATCGTCACCGCAGGTAAAGCTCTGTTTCAAACCCATTGTGCAGCCTGTCATTTAAGTGAAGCGGAAGGTCAAACTCACTTTCCTAACCTGACCGATGACGTGTGGCTTTATGGCGGCACAGATAAAGATATTCATCACTCCATTACTCAAGGCCGTAATGGTGTTATGGCGGGTTGGAAAAATATTCTATCTGCTGAAGATATCACTCATGTCGCCACCTATATTGCCTCGTTACAAACTGATCGTATTCTTTCGGCATCAAGCTTTGCATTACAACAAGGTAAAACAGTCTTCAATAAAAATTGCACCAGTTGTCACGGTAGTGATGCAAAAGGCAATCAATTACTTGGCGCTCCCAATTTAACCGATAATATCTGGTTACATGACGGTAGTATTGAGGGCATTACGCATACCATAAATAATGGTCTAAATAATGTTATGCCCGCCTTTGCGCAGCAACTTTCGGACGCTGAAATTCAAGCATTAGGCGCTTATCTACGTCATCAAAATACACGTCGAAAAACCGAGGTTGCCCAATTAAATAAAGAACAAATTACTCAAGGGCAATATCTCGCTTACGCAGGGGACTGTGTCGCTTGTCATACCGGTGAAGGTGGTGAATTATTTGGCGGTGGTCTTGGCTTTGTAACCCCATTTGGGACGCTATATTCCACTAATATTTCATCACATCCTGAATTTGGCATTGGCGATTATACGTATGCTGAGTTTTATGATGCCCTGCATAAAGGTAAAGGCAAACACGGCTATCTTTACCCTGCAATGCCCTATTCTTCTTATCAATACATTACTGATTCCGATACCAAAGCATTGTGGGTATACATGCAATCACTCAATTACGTTAATACTCAAAATCTAGATAATAAAATGATGTTTCCCAGTAATATTCGCTTAGGGTTATTAGGCTGGAATATCGCATTTCTTGATACCGACCCATTAGAATATCCTACCAACAGCACTGAGTCTTGGCGTCGAGGCAAATATTTAACCATGAGCTTAGGCCACTGTTCTGAATGTCATACACCACGAAATATTGCTCAAGCTTTAATTGCCGATAAGCTCTTTCAAGGTAATTTAATTGATGGCTGGATGGCACCTGATATTACCACCACCGAGCTTTATCAAGATCGTTGGGATGTGAATTCACTGACTGATTTTCTTAAAACAGGTCACTCTGAAAAAGGGACGGCATTTGGCGGAATGGCGGAAGTGGTAAAAAACAGTACCCGCTATTTAACTCGTAACGATGTCAGTGCTATCGCTGAATACCTTATTACTGGCGATAAATATAACATACTGGACAAATCAGTTGGTCAACTCACACCATTAGGTTTTGGCAATTTAATTCCGGCACAGATCAATATTCAGGCCCCTGACTTAGCCGAAAACACTGCCGATCCACAAACCCAAGACCAACAACTTTACGGACTTTATATTCAAACCTGTGGCGCTTGTCATGGTCCTGATGGTAAAGGTCGCGAAGGTATTGCCCCCACGTTACTTAATAACGGCATTATTATGCACAAAGATCCTTATGACACCATTGCTGTCACCATTCGAGGACTCATCCCTAATTATTTAGATCAAGAAACAAACTTTATGCCAATGAGCAGTTTTAATACGGTATTAAATGATGCAGATTTAGCTCAATTAATTACGTTTGTTCGTCAAAAATTAGGTGATAGAAACACTCCGGTAACAGAGGGTCAAGTCACCAAAATTCGCAAAGATCTTATTAAGGCAGGGTTTGCTGGCAATATTCATAATTTAACTCAGTCACCAAATAACACTCTCGAATAACGAAACAATATGCAACAATAACAGAACAGATATGCGCTAACTGATTGAAACTATAATCAGTTAGCGTAAATGATGGATTTTAAACCTATTACACAATTTAGCGTGTTTTTTTATTGCTTGTGAGAAATATATAGGTATAGTCAGATCTTAATCCTTTGAGTAGAGGCGCGCTGCCTAAGAGTATTCGGTTGGAGGGAGATCCCCTGTGAGAGCCGAAGAAAGGAGTCAGCGCCGAAGTAATTATTGAGTCATCAATAATCGCTGGTTCTGTATTTAATAAGTACAGAACTGCCATAGTTATGTTGTCTATGGAGCGCTACCCTATAGGGATAAGAAGTATTATTTCTAAAGAAATCTGTTTCTCTATCCTTTCGGTAGATCTCCACCTTATTATAGGTGTTTAAGAGATCCATGAATTTAATCCAATATTCTGATTCACTGTTATCAGTAGTTCCCGCACTACTGGCAGTTATTCTTGCAATTACTACCCGTCGCGTATTGTTATCTTTAGGCGTCGGCATTATTGCAGGATCAATCCTTCTAAATAATTATAACCCACTCGCAGCACTACAATACCTTTCACATCAAATTCTTGGCTTAGTTTGGGCAGATGGCGCAATCAACACCGGTAACGTTAACATGTTATTATTTATGTTATTACTCGGTGGTTTGATCAGTTTAATGACCGCAACGGGTGCAACTAAAGCTTTTGCTGAATGGGGTGTTCGTCGCTGTAAAGATCGCCGCAGTGCGAATATCTTAACGGGTATGATGGTATTTGCCTTCTTTATTGATGACTTCTTCCACAGTTTATCTGTAGGTCCTATTTGTCGTCCCGTCACAGATCGCTTTCAAATTTCACGTGCAAAACTGGCTTACTTACTCGATTCAACCGCAGCACCTGTCTGTGTTATCACCCCTATTTCATCTTGGGGCGCTTATATCATTGCGATCCTTGGTGGTATTTTGGTAACCAACGATATTACAGAAACTAGTCCTATTTCATTGTTTGTACAAATGATTCCAATGAACCTGTATGCGGTATTCACCTTATTAATGGTACTTGTGGTTATCACATTCCAACTTGATATTGGTCCCATGCGTAAACACGAAGAACGTGCTCGTGAAGGTCAACTGTGGGATGAATCAAAAGGTCACCCTAAAGGACTAGAAATCACCACCGAAGGTGAAGGTAATGGCACCATGCTTGATATGGTATTACCAATTCTAACCCTGACTGTTTCTAGCGTTGTGTTTATGATCATCAGTGGTGCAGAAGTTTTAGCCGCTAAAGGTCTGGCATTTAGCTTAATCGGTTCAATAGAACATACCGATGTGGGTTCATCATTAGTTTATGCAGCATTGTGTAGCCTTGCGGTATCCATTGTATTAGCACTACGCTTAAAGTTACCACTAAAAACATGGTTAACAGCAGCACCTCAAGGTGTTCAAGCAATGATGCCAGCAATTATCATCCTGTTATTTGCATGGACAATTGGTACTGTTGTAAGCGACATGCAAACAGGACAATACTTAGCATCATTAACTAAGTATGGTTTGCCTGTTGAGCTACTGCCTGCATTAGTATTCTTATTATCATGTGGTATGTCTTTTGCAACCGGCACCAGTTGGGGTACGTTTGGTATCATGCTGCCGTTAGCGGGTGATATGGCAATTGCAAGTGACGTTAACTTATTAATGCCAATGCTATCAGCCGTATTAGCAGGTTCTGTATTTGGTGATCACAGTTCACCGATTTCAAGCACCAGTATTTTGTCAGCAACAGGTGCAGGCAGTCATCACATGGATCACGTTATGACGCAGTTACCTTATGCATTAACTGTCGCTTTTGGTGCTTTCCTTGGCTACCTTGCAATGGGTATTACAGGCTCAACAATTATGGGTATCGCTGTAAGCTCTGTATGGTTCGTTGGCTGTTGTGTTTACCATATACGTCAAGATAAAAAACAACAACTCGTTCTAGCAACACAGACTAATTAACACCAACCGCTATTAACAATAATCCCCGTTCGTTTTCGTGCTTATTTGATTTATTCTAGAGCACTAAACTGCGGGGATTTTTTTGATCAGGAGATAAGCAATGGAATATTTACATACAATGGTACGTGTCAGTGATTTAGATGCCTCACTGGACTTCTACTGCAATAAATTAGGGTTAGTTGAAACAAATAGAAAAGATAGTGAGCGTGGACGTTTTACATTAGTGTTTTTAGCTGCACCAACTCAAGCACAAGTGGCAACAACAACCCAATCGCCACTATTAGAGTTAACCTATAATTGGGATACTGAAACCTATACTGGTGGGCGTAATTTTGGTCATCTTGCATTTCGTGTTGATGATATTTATCAATTGTGCCAACACTTACAAGACAGCGGCGTGACGATTAATCGCCCACCCCGTGATGGTCATATGGCTTTTGTCCGTTCGCCTGATGGTATTTCAATTGAATTACTGCAAAAAGGTGAGCCGCTATCCCCTGCTGAGCCGTGGATTTCACAAGCTAATATTGGTGAGTGGTAACGGGGTAATCAACACTGCCACAGGCATAGATGGTATTTCTGTGGCAATCATTAATTAACATAACTATTTATAAAACAATTATGCCTAAATTTCCCAATAATTGTTCTTGCTGCCAATCACAAATTTGAACCCCTTCCAAAGACACTCGGCGAACATCAACGTGATCAAGATCAACATGGCATAAATTAGCTTCGTTAAATATCGCTTGTTGCCATTGCTCACTTGAAAATTCACCACGGCTTAAATCAGAACCTTTAAATGACACGCCGATTAAATTAGCACCACGCCAACGGTTTTCAAATAGCTCACATTTCTCAAGCATCACGCTCTCTAAATTGGCATAACTTAAATCACATCCAGAAATAAATGCCGAGCAAAAGAAAGAATTATGCGTAATGTAATTAGCAAAAGACGCATAATGGAAATCAGCACCTTTAAGATTGCATTGGTGCAATTCAATACCAAAGCATTGTGCGTTACGAAAATTTGCCATCGCCAAATTACAACCTTTGAAACTGGCGTCTTTTAATTTCGTATAAGCAAAACTGCAACCGTCAGTCTCTCCTGCTTCAATAAAGCTACAATCAATAAAACAAGCATCAGTTAAGTTTGCTCGTGAAAAATCACAGCGATAAAACTGACATTGCTCAAACGTTGCTTCACTTAAATCTTGATGAGAAAAGACGTCACCGTCGAATTGTTTTTTTGCAACATGCATCAATAATTACTCTATTTAAGTCTAAAAACAGCCCTATATTAATAACAATAAACCATTAATTACCAGTGAAAACAGTGAACTAATAAATGTTTTTTCACATTGACTTAAATAGCCAAATATAGCGTCTATAAGGGGTGCTAGTCGCATTATTTAAAAGAAAAAGTATGAACATTTATTGTTTTTATTACCGCTTAATACAGGGGCTATTAGGGGGCTAGAAATAGATATGAAAAAACAGCCACTGGTATTGATAATATAATCAATAGCAGCAGCTGTTTTTTCACTAAAGAATACGGTTAAATAACAACCATACCCTATAAATTATTAGGCACGTCACAATTTGAAGCTGAACCAACTTTCTTGTTCACAGAGTCAACAGTGTAAGTGTTTTTCAAACTACGGAAAACTTTAGCGGTGTAAACGTCATGATTTTCGATTGAAAATGTAACGTTGTAATTCATACCAGCAACAACTTGTTGAGTAACATGAATAACATTTTTTAACTGATGATCACCAGCAATATCTTTTACTGCCGCTTGTGCCGCAGCCATCACTTCAGGGGTGATTTCACCTTGCTGCCAACCGCCAGGAATTGCGTGAGTATAGTCACAGCCCGTTTGCATATTTGCCTTGTTAGTCGTTTTAACATCTTGTGCACTACACGCCACTAACGCTAATGAACCCAAAGCAACAACCAGAAGTTTCTTATTCATGACTTTTCCTATTTATAGTAGACATCTCTATAACAACATAAAAACAGTGTTCATTGCAAATAAAATTGAAAAAAAAGATTAATTTGCAAATTTACACTACATATTTTCGGTAAGATTGGAGATTAATATCTTCAATCTCTACACTAAGAGCAATATCAGAATGGAACATAGAAGCAACATTATGCAAAATCAATTCTGACAACGTGTCTTTCTGTTGATCAGAACGTCCTGGTAAAATACGTAACGTAATATGCACAAATGGCTTTGCTGTTGTTCCCGTTCGATAAACTTCATAAGGAATAAGGCGGGTTTTTATATCCTCTTCTTCAAAAATACCTGAACTAAAAATAGAAAAATGCGCGGTGGTCATTAATTCAGTTAAATCAATGTCTGTTTCTAAATCCTTGGCATATTCCACGATACAATGTGGCATATTGTTACTCCCTCTTTAGTACAGCTAATATTTTGTAACACTAGCGCCGAATAAATATTATAACGGCTTAATATCGCCAATATTAGTTCACTAAATTGGATTTTAATCACTAATATATTAATTTGTGATCAATGCCAAATCTTCACCCTATCATTCCCGACAATGAGGTTACGAACGGGATAGGAAATCTACTCACCAAGTATTACAACGTTAATGTTTTCACTGATTTTTTTATCATGCAGCTCTATCAAAAAGCACTTCTTTGAAAGCAAACATAGCATTTAGAGCCGCAGGAAAACCCGCATAAATTGACATTTGAAGTATCACTTCTTTTATTTCGTTCTCACAACACCCCACATTGAGTGCTGTATTTAAGTGTACTTTCAACTGAGGGACACAATTTCCTAGCGCAGTTAATGCAGCAACGGTTGCGATCTCTCTAGACTTTAAATCCAAACCTGAACGAGCGTAAATGTCACCAAAGGGATATTCAATTGTATATTTAGCTAAATCAGGACAAATATCTTGTAAGCTTTCAATAACCTTACGCCCAGCTTCGCCATCAATACTATTAAGTAACTCTACACCATTTTCAAAACGTGATTTATTCATTGTGATATTCCTCTTCAATTAATATAGGAACACCATACAAGTTAGAGTCAACTCTAAGTCAACCGACTTTTCCACTTTTATAAAGATTAATTTTTTCTTCCAAAGCAGCCATATGATTTTGTTGCTGTTTTATATGATGTCTCAAGTTTTTCTGATGTTGCTCTAATAAAATTTGACGCTGAAGTAACGACTCAGCACCAAGTTCTCTGAGTTTTGTATATACCAAAATCTCATCAAGCGGCATCGCTGTTTCTTTTAAACGCTTTACAAAACCAATCCACGTTACATCTTTAGATGCATATACTCGATGACCACTGCTATTTCTCTGGATATTTTTTAGTAACCCTATTTTTTCATAATACCTAAGAGTATGAGACGACAAGCCCACTAAACTAGAAAACTCTTTTATGTTCATTATCCTACCTCTTGCTTAATCTTGGACAGCCATATATTTTCGTTCTTAAATAACGCCCTTAAAAAATAAATTATTCCACTAGCAATAAACTCTCAAATCTAAAATTTACAACTTATTATTTGAATTCTTCGTTAAATCGATTCTATTTCTATATTTCAGGATCGACAAAACCCACAATATTGACAGTTATTGCGGTATTTTATCTAATTCTAAGAAACCATGTCTAACTAGGATGTAACTGATGACTCGCTAACTTTCCTTTACACCAATGCCCACCAATACGTTGTTTGAATGCACACATTTGAGACCATCTACCACTTACATTGGCATAATGTTCCATAAATTGTTCACTGTGCTCAATCCAAGCATCTACTGTTATTCCCATTTGTTGTAAAATCTTGGGTTGATTAGGTGCAATAAAACCTTTTTTATCATTTCGAATACACCGACCAGTCCAGTCAATCAGCTCAAGGTAATCGGTAAAAACAAAGTTTATACCTACTTTTTTAGCTTGATGTTCTGCGCCAACAAAGGGTAATAATTGAAAACGAGAGGTGTTTGATGATGATTGTTGTGTCGATGTTTTCGTTTGATAATGTTCACGAATACGTTGCTGAATAGAGGTAAAATCAGACTGTTCTAGTGACGGTGTAACACCCGCCCTTATCGGATTTAAATCAACATACATCATGCACGATAATAATGCTTGTTCATCCAGTAGTGCTTGAGACTTAAACCGCCCTTCCCAAAACGCCCCTTTACATTGATCTTCTTTATTCGATTTTCGCGCTATTTCTTCATTAAGACAGCGCATAAACCAGCTAATACTACCTAATCGTTGTTGCCATTCAGCCACTAAATTTGATAATGCTTGTTGTTTATCTGCGGCTATTTGACCCTCTTTTAAAAAATCGACCGCGATAGGATGGCCGCTAAATAACTGTAACCAACGTGATATCACCGCTTCAGGGGTTAGCTTTTGCTGCTGTTCTATGTCTATTTTTAGCACTAAATGATAATGATTACTCATCACCGCATAAGCACACACATCAATACAAAATACAGCGGCTAATTGTTTGATTTTATTTACTATCCAACCACGACGATGTTGATAGTTTTTGCCATTATACGGATCATCCCCACACAGGTACGCACGGCGTACACAGCGATTAATTACATGATAAAAAGGCGTAATTTGAGGCTCTATCAATTTTCGTCTTGAGATTGTCATTCGTTCCACCATAAGCAACTTGAAGCTTAAGTGTAGTTACTTATAATTGATACGCAATGTTATGGCTGTCCATTATTCTTTAGCCCTTATCGGGTTTAAATCCACATACATCATGCACGATAATAATGCTTGTTCATCAAGTAATGCTTGAGACTTAAAACGTCCTTCCCAAAACGCCCCTTTACATTGATCTTCTTTATTAGATTTTCGTGCTATTTCTTCATTAAGACAGCGCATAAACCAGCTAATACTGCCTAATCGTTGCTGCCATTCAGCCACTAATGTTGATAGCGCTTGTTGTTTATCTGCGGCTATTTGACCCTCTTTTAAAAAATCGACCGCGATAGGATGACCACTAAATAACTGTAACCAACGTGATATTACTTCTTCTGGGGTTAACTTTTGTTGCTGCTCTATATCTATTTTTAGCACTAAATGATAATGGTTACTCATCACGGCATAAGCACACACATCAATACAAAATACAGAAGCTAATTGTTTGATTCTATTTACTATCCAACCACGACGATGTTGATAGTTTTTGCCATTATACGGATCATCGCCACACAAATAGGCACGACGTACACAGCGATTAATTACATGATAAAAAGGCGTTATTTGAGGCTCTATCAATTTTCGTCTTGAGATTGTCATTCGTTCCACCATAAGCAACTTGAAGCTTAAGTGTAGTTACTTATAATTGATACGCAATGTTATGGCTGTCCATTATTCTTTTATTCTTTTTGTAGGGAATGACGGGGGTTGGCTTACATATCGCGGCAGATAATTATAGTGACGAATAAGTGATTTATAGCCACGTAAATAATACAAGCCACCCTCGCCACTACCCTGCTTTTCATATTACAAACAGCAATTAAACAATCTTAACGCCCGTTGCTATTAAACGTTCAGGGGTTAACAGTACACTTTCAGATTCATCATCCGTTTCAGCACATAACAACATGCACTCTGATGTTTCACCGCGCATCTTGGCTTTGGCTAGATTGCATAGCACTACCACTTGCTTACCCAATAATTGCTCTTCGGTGTAGTAAGGCACTAAGCTAGTGACGGTTTGAAGCTTAGTTTCACCCACTTCAATTTGAACAATATAAAGCTTATCAGCATTGTCATGGCGAACAACATCAACGATTTTACCCACACGAATATCTAATTTAGCGAAATCTGCGTATGAAATAGTGTCCATGGAATCTCCTTCGTACTTAATACTCAATTAAGTTTATTGTTAATAGTGATATATACACACAATATGTTAATGTTAACGTTTACATTACCAATTAAATATTGATTTACAAAGAGTATCATTTCGAATTAGTTAGCTATATCACACAGTTAAATTGCGTTATTTACACAACCGTAGTTTAATAGCTTTAACAGTAAAGAGGTGATCATGGCAACAATCAAAGATGTGGCGAAACTCGCCGAAGTATCTGTCGCAACCGTATCAAGGGTGATCAATAAATCCCCCAAAGCAAGTAAAGCAGCGATTACCGCAGTAACACAAGCAATGAAAACACTAGGCTACCGTCCCAATGCCAATGCTCGAGCATTAGTCAGCCAATCAACCAATACTATTGGGGTGTTAGTGGGTGATGTTTCTGATCCTTTCTTTGGCGCGATGATCAAATCGATCGACAATATCGCTCGCCAACACAATAAGCATTTATTGATCGGTAATGGCTACCATAATGCTGACAGTGAGCGTGATGTTATTGAGCTATTGATCAATAGCCGCTGTGATACGTTAATTATTCACAGTAAGAGTTTATCTAATGATGAATTAATCGCTTATGCACAAGAAGTACCGGGGATGGTGCTCATTAACCGCCTTATTCCTGAGATCGCTGATCGTTGTATTGCGCTTGATAACCATCGAGGATCATATCTAGCGACAGAGCTATTAATTAAGCATGGCCACCAGCATATTGGCTATATTTGTTCTAATCATGATATTGAAGATACCACTCAGCGTAAGCAAGGTTATCTAGACGCGTTACAAGCACATCAGCTAACTGCACCACAAAGCTATATTGAATATGGCACGCCAGATGAAGATGGTGGTGAAGTTGCAATGACTAACCTACTCGCTAAAAATCAACCAATAACAGCGATTGCAGCTTATAACGATTATATGGCGGCGGGATGTTTATCGGTACTTGAAGGTAATGGTTTAACGGTGCCAAATCAAATGTCTTTAATTGGGTTTGATGATGGATTAATTGCTAAATATCTGCATCCTAAGCTGACGACGGTGCGTTACCCCATTCAGATCATGGCAGAACAAGCGACACAATTGGCTTTTCAATTAGCAACGGCAGCTAAACAACCAATACTCGATACCACTCAACCTGATTCAAGTATCACACATATGTTTGTGCCAACCTTGGTTAAACGTTTATCAGTAATGACTCCTCAGTAGTTTACTCTCTGGTTTTATTTCTATATCTCAGCTATACAATCACACAAGTGACAGTGTCACTTGTGTGATTAATATTTAATACTACTACTTTAGAACGTAAACACTTTATCGGCGGCAAGCGTCCATTCTGCTAAATCATCCAATGTTGCAATTACAACATCTTCAATTAAAGGCAACGCAGTTAATCCACGTGCAGCACAACAAGTTTTACACAGCTTAACTTCACCACCTTGCGCTAAAACAATCTCAACCATTTGTTGAATATCATAGCCTTCTGTTGGCGCTTGTTTTGCAAGTGCGCACGTTACCGCATCAGACATTAAAAAAACGTTCACGGCAACAGGCTCAGCATCTTGTTCATTCAGTTTTATGGCTAAACGTAGTGCGTTAAATGGACGCTCAGATCCATAAGGAGCATCATTAATTATTATCAGTATGGTTTGCATTATTTTCCTATCTCTATCTGATTTTTCGACTTCTGTTTTACCATGAAACACATCGCCAGTAGTCATTTATGAATGTAAACCGCACCTAATGTCTATTTTTTATTCTCTAACCGTATTTTTTATAATTTTAAACTTTTAACTACTGCAATAATTTGGCACATTAACGCCCTTAACGAGTAATTGTATGTTAAATGCAGTTGCCATAACCTAATCGTCATTTACAGAGAGCATTTAATGAGCCATCGCCTTCAACTAACGTCTGCCCCATCAGTGCTGTTTTTGTTTGGTTTATCGGGTGCTGGAAAGTCATTTGTCGGTGACGTCATTGGGGCACATCATGACTGGTTTGTTTATCATGCTGATGATGATCTTACTGATGAAATGCGTCAGATTATTGCCGCGAAACAGCCTTTTACTGAAGCAATGCGTGACCAATTTTTCTGCCGCATTGTTGATAAAATTAATGACTACCGTAGCCTCTATCCACGTCTCGTGATCACCCAAGGGGCATACAAAAAAAAGCATCGTGATTATATTCGCCAGTCTGTTGATAATATCGATATGATTTATGTAACAACGTCAGATAAGTTAATTCACCAACGCTTAGAATACCGTACTAATGGTATTTCTAATGCCAGTGCCGAAGCAATTAAACATATCTTTGAAATACCTGATGAGAGTGTGAAGAAATTACACAACGTTGACGGTAAAGATGAAATTATTCAGCAACTGAATGCTTTTTATAATAACTAAGCACCAATAAAAAACCCACAACGTTAAGGTTGTGGGTCTCTGTCATTATTAAGCGCTATCGGAATCGATAACAGGTCAAATGATGATAATGCTCACTGGGGAGTAATATCGAATCATTGTCCGGCCATTCAGGGTGATTTGGTGAATCAGGCAAAAACTGAGTTTCTAAAGCAAAACCACTGTAATTTTTATACTCGCCACCAATACGATTAGGGCTGCCTGCCAAAAAATTCCCTGTGTACAATTGTATTGCCGGTTTAGTGGTTAACACATCCATCGTTAATGAATGGTCAGCCGCGACTATCGTTGCACAAGCTGTTGTGGCTCGACGTACATCAGATCGTAATACAAACGAATGATCATACCCTTGCGCTTGTTGTTGATCACTATCCGCTAACCAATCTTGATTTATCAATTTTTGCTCGCGAAAATCAAAACTTGTTGCCTCAACCGTCTTAAATTCACCCAGCGGGATCCCGCTCGAATCGGTCGGTAAATAATGATCAGCGTTGATCATTAACTGATGTGATAAACAATCTTTGCCGCTATCAGCCCCTAGCAGATTAAAATAACCATGATTAGTAAGGTTAACCACAGTTGGCTTATCTGTTTCTGCACTGTACCGAATAGATAACTCGTTATTTTCAGTCAGAGTATAAGTAACGATTACCTGCAAATTCCCCGGAAAGCCCATATCACCATCAGCGGATAATAAACTAAATTGCGCTTCGGTCGCATTCACTTGCTGCATTTGCCAACGACGATGATTAAAACCACTTTCGCCACCATGCAAACAATTACCCTTTTGATTGATTGATAATTGGTAATCTTCACCGTCTAAGCTAAATTTACCAGCTGCAATACGATTAGCATAACGCCCAACGGTTGCACCTAAATAAGCTTGCTGCTGATAAAAATCGTTCAGGGTACTTACCCCTAGCAACACTTCTCGGTATTGGGTTTGATGATCCACGGTTACAGGCACACAACAGCTAAGCCATGTGGCACCAATATCCATTAGCGTAACCGACATACCCTGTTGATTAACAAGCGTAATCAATTTAGCGGGTAAACCATCGGCAGCCATATCCACAGTCATAGATTGGTGTAACGCAATCGCATGTTGAGGTAAGTGAGTTAACATATTCAGTCGCCTTAAATTATGCTATTGCTAAGTTTTGTTCACTGATAACACCAGCGCCCGTCATTGCTTTACAGACATAAATAGTGGCTTGTAAGCCTGTTGCTACCTGATATTTCGCATTCACTTCAGCGGTAATGGCATCAACAAATGTTGGTGGTACCAGTGCCACAATACATCCCCCAAAACCACCGCCAGTCATTCGCACACCGCCTTGATCACCAATAACGCCTTTCACCATATCAACCAGCGTATCGATCTCAGACACTGTAATGTCAAAATCATCGCGCATTGATGCATGTGACTCAGCCATCAACTCGGCCAATAACGTCATATTGCCATTACTTAACGCGATTGCAGCTTGTTCAGTTCGCATATTTTCAGTGATCACATGACGTGCACGTTTAGCAACCATAGGATCAAGCTCTGTTTCATGCGCGATAAACGTCGCTAATGTCACATCACGCAAGGCTGGCACACCAAAGAAAGCAGCAGCTTGTTCACACTGTGCACGACGCGTGTTGTATTCACTATCGACTAAACCACGTTTCTTATTAGAGTTAATGATCACCACCGCCATATCTTCAGGCATAGCAACAGCCGTTGTCTCTAATGAGCGACAATCAATTAATAGTGCGTGGTTTTGCTCACCTTCCGCTGAAATTAATTGATCCATAATGCCGCAGTTACAACCAACAAACTGGTTTTCCGCTTGTTGACCATTCAGTGCAATTTCTTGCTGACTAATAGTAAGATCAAATAATGTTTTAAATGTTTGACCAATGACGACTTCAAGCGCTGCTGATGAACTTAAACCTGCACCTTGTGGAACATTGCCACTAATAACAATATCGGCGCCACCAAGAACATAGCCTCGCTCAAGTAAATATTTAATCACACCACGAACATAGTTTACCCACATGCATTGCTGATCAAATTCTAACGGCTGAGTAATATCAAACTCGCTTATTTCATTATTATAATCAACCGCAACCACGCGCACGATATTATCGTCACGACGTGCAGCAGCGACGATTGCTTGGTAATCAATCGCACAAGGAAGCACAAAGCCATCATTATAATCTGTATGCTCACCAATAAGATTTACACGCCCAGGAGCTTGAATAATATGGCTGGCGACATAGCCGAATACTGATGAAAAAACAGCTGATACATTATCAATAAGGTGTTGAGTACGATTTGTTGTCATTATTTTTACCTACTATTACCAAAGATGATCAAGAAACATATTTTTATTCGTGCCATTCAGCACTTAATCTAAATAGTGCACATCACTCACAGCACATAACTTTTCAGCCGCTTGTTCTGCGGTTAAATCACGTTGACTTTCCGCTAGCATTTCATAACCCACCATGAATTTTTTCACTGTTGCAGAGCGCAATAATGGCGGATAAAACAAGGCATGAAGCTGCCAATGATCGGTTGAGGTATCACTAAAATTGGCATCAGATTCAAAGAAAGGAGCGTAATGCCACCCCATTGAATAAGGGAATGAACATTTAAAGAGATTATCGTAACGGCTGGTTAATTTTTTAATCGCTAGCGCTAAATCATCACGCTGGGCTTGAGTTAACTCATCCATACGACGAATGTGTGTTTTGGGTAATAACATGGTTTCAAATGGCCATGCCGCCCAATAAGGCACCACGGCTAACCAATGTTCAGTGTCAACCACAGTACGAGAACCGTCTTCTAGCTCACTATTAACGTAATCAACTAATAAGTTCGTGCCATGTTGTGCATAATATTCACGTAACAAAGTATCTTTACGGCTAATTTCATTAGGCAAAAAGCTATTCGCCCAAATTTGACCATGGGGATGTGGTTGTGAACACCCCATTACTGAGCCTTTATTTTCAAACGCTTGTACCCAAACGTAATCTTTACCTAACTCTTCAATTTGCTCATTCCACGTATCAACCACGTTACGAATTGCACCAACAGATAACTGCGGCAGGGTTTTACTGTGGTTAGGTGAAAAACAAATAACACGGCTTAAACCACGAGCGCTTTGGCAACGAAATAAAGGGTTACTGTTTTCAGGCGCACTTGGCGTATCGGCAGTTAATGCAGCGTGATCATTACTAAAAACATAAGTGCCAGTGTAATCAGGGTTTTTATCGCCAGATACACGGGTATTGGTTGGACATAGAAAACAAGAACCGTCATAAGCAACATTCGATTCCGGTTGTGGCTGTTCATCCGCACCTTGCCACGGACGTTTAGCACGGTGTGGTGAAACTAGCACCCATTGCCCTGTTAACGGATTATAACGACGATGAGGATGGTCAATCGGATCAAAACATTCAGACATAGTGATTCAACTCTTGTGATTCTGTAATGTTAAAAAGTCTAAAGTGATTTCAGGTTAACTTCCGTGATCAAAGACTCATTGTGTAAACGTTTCCATAAAAAGAATAATTCGTGTTAATCGTCACAGGATCAAATTATTGCTATTGCTTATTTACGCCATATCACTCAATACTTTTCACTTATTTACTCATAACGTCTAATTTCGGTGATAAAATATTCATCAACAGATACTAATTTATTCGAGTTTTTGACTAAAAATAGATAGTATAATTCTATAAAATATAACCACATGTCCCTTAAGCACACAGCAAACATAATTCAGGTTGCAGGGATTGCCGGAGAACAAATGGCAACATTAAAAGAAATAGCAACCAAAGCTGGTGTCTCGTTAGCGACAGTCTCTCGAGTGTTAAACGATGATCCAACCCTTAGCGTAAAAGATGAGACTAAGCGCAAAATTTTTGAAATTGCCGAACAACTTGAATACACCACCAGCCAATCTCGAAAAACAGCAAAAAAACACACCCTACATTTCCTTGCGTTGTATAACTACAAACAAGATATTGAAGTTGACGACCCTTATTACCTCGCAATTCGACATGGTATTGACACCCAATGCGAGAAACTCGGCATTAAACTGACCAATATTTATGAATGCAATATTGCCGCAGCGCCTAAAGCCGTAGATGGGATATTGCTAATAGGACAAGTAAGCGCAGACAACCTTGCCGCAGCACGTGCCCTTTCGAGTAACACGGTTTATATTGATTACACCGATCACCAACTTGATATTGATTGTATTGATATTGATTTAGAGCGGATCAGTAAAGAAGTTATTAACCACTTTACTCAGCAAGGTTACCAGCGCATTGGATTTATTGGTGGTCAAGATAACCCTGATAAATATGATATTCGTGAATTAATTTTTACTGAATATGGAAAATTTAAAGGTGTCGTATCTGATAATGATATTTATCGTGGTGATTTTAGTAGTCAATCTGGGTATTCATTAGCTAAGAAAATGCTGGCTCACAATCACCCAAGTGCTTTATTTGTCGCATCGGACTCAATCGCTATTGGTGTATTACGTGCAATACATGAAAGTGGGCTTAATATTCCAAATGATATTAGCTTAATTAGTGTCAACGACATTCCAACCGCAAAATTTACTTACCCGCCACTATCAACCTTTAGAATTCACTCTGAGCTGATGGGTTCTCAAGGGGTTAATTTATTATTAGAACGCAGCCGCGATAATAGAACAATTCCATTACGGGTATTTGTTCCAAGCCAGCTCATTTTGCGCGAGACAACCAAAAAATAACATAACCAATTGATAATAAATAAAAAACGACAATTTATTTGTCGTTTTTTTTGTCGTTTAATTCATAATCTGTTTAAAACACGAGCAAGATCACTCAAATAAACACCCATAGGCGTTTTTTTGTCGTCGACCTCACAAAGCAAAAAACAGAATGTGATCGAGTTAATACAACAAAGTTTTACCTGTATTTTTTAGTAAAACTTTACTTAATAATAACCCCAGATAATTAAAACATGTCTCGGAGGCATCGTGAATAACTGGGAAAACATTAACTTACTTAGCGAAAATAGACTGGCACCTCGTGCATACTTTTTCTCTTACAACGCATTAAATAAAGCACAACGCTTTCAGCGTGATTTAAGTCAGCATTTCATGTTGCTAAGTGGGCAGTGGACATTCAATTTCTTCACTAACCCATTGCTTGTTCCTGAAGAATTCTATCATCAAGAAATGAGCGACTGGACCAGCATTCAAGTGCCAAACATGTGGCAAATGGAAGGTCACGGTAACTTACAATACACAGACGAAGGCTTCCCCTTCCCGATTGATGTACCTTTTGTACCCTCAAATAACCCAACTGGCGCATATCAGCGCACCTTCTTCTTAGGTGATAATTGGAATGAAAAACAAACGATTATTAAGTTTGATGGTGTTGAAACCTATTTTGAAGTTTACGTTAACGGTCAATATGTTGGCTTTAGCAAAGGCAGCCGTTTAACTGCTGAATTTGATATTTCTGCTTTTGTTAATACAGGCAAGAACTTACTTTCTGTACGCGTGATGCAATGGGCCGATTCAACCTATATTGAAGATCAAGATATGTGGTGGATGGCGGGTATTTTCCGTGATGTTTACTTAGTCGGTAAAGAGCCCATTCACGTGCGTGATTTCACTGTACGTACTGATTTTGACGAAGATTATCAAGGTGCAACATTAAACTGTAACGTTGATTTGGAAAATCTCAGTGGTCACGTTGTGAGTGATTATAGCATTGATTATGCCCTTTATGAGGGTCAACATCAGGTTGCTAGTGGAAACGTTTTCAGTCTAACCATTGCAAATACAACGCATACCAATTTTGCAATCAAAATGGATTCACCCGTTCATTGGACAGCTGAAAATCCACATTTATACCACTTATTCTTAACCCTAAGAGATGCGGATGGCATTGTGGTGGAAGTGATCCCGCAACGGATTGGCTTCCGTGATATTAAAGTGCGTAATGGCCTGTTTGAGATTAATGGTCAATACGTAATGTTACACGGGGTTAATCGCCACGATAACGATCACCTAAATAGCCGCGCTGTCGGTATGGATCGCGTAGAAAAAGATATCGTGCTTATGAAACAGCATAATATTAACGCAGTACGTACTGCGCACTACCCTAACGATCCACGTTTTTACGAACTATGCGATCAATACGGCTTATTTGTAATGGCTGAAACCGACGTTGAAACGCACGGTTTTGCTAACGTTGGTAACCTGAGCATGATCACTGATGATCCGGCATGGGAACAAGTATTTGTTGAGCGCATTGAACGTCATATTCATGCGCAAAAAAACCACCCTTCTATCATTATGTGGTCACTGGGTAACGAATCTGGCTACGGTTGTAATATTCGTTCAATGTACCAAGCAACCAAAGCGATTGATAATACCCGTTTAGTCCATTACGAAGAAGATCGTGATGCTGAAGTGGTTGATATTATTAGTACGATGTACTCTCGCGCTCAAATGATGAATGAGTTTGGTGAGTTCCCACATGCAAAACCACGGATTATTTGTGAATATGCCCACGCAATGGGTAATGGTCCTGGTGGACTGACTGAATACCAAAACGTGTTCTACAAACATGACCATATTCAAGGTCACTTTGTATGGGAATGGTGTGATCACGGTATTTACGAGCAAGATGAAAACGGCCGTGATGTGTACAAATACGGTGGTGATTACAGTGACTATCCAAATAACTACAACTTCTGCATGGATGGCTTAGTCTACCCAGATCAAACACCTGGCCCGGGATTACGTGAATACAAACAAGTTATTTGTCCGGTAAAAATTGCCGTTAAAGATCACGCGAAAGGCATCATTACGGTTACTAACAAATATTGGTTCTCTACTTTAGATGACGTTGTGTTTGATATCGCAGTACGTGCTGAAGGTGACACGCTAACCTTTAATCAAATTACTATTACAGGCTTGGCTGCGGGTGAATCACGCGATATTGAATTAGTGCTACCAGTTATGGATCAGCGTGAAACATTTGTGAATGTCTCTATGCGTAAAAAATCTCGCACCGCATATAGCGAAGCTAACCATGAACTTGGCATATTCCAATACCAAGCCAAACCCAATACTGCATATAAAGAACAATTTGAAAATAACAATGCGATACCACTAACCGTTATTGAAAACCGTCTTGATTGGGAAATTAGCGGTTATGACTTTGCACTGCGTTTCTCTAAAGTTGATGGCAAGCTTACATCATGGCTACGCCAAAATAATGAACTGATTGCATCATCACCTGCAATGAGTTTCTTCAAGCCGATGATTGATAACCATAAGCAAGAATATGAAGGTTTATGGCACCCAGCTCACCTACACATTATGCAAGAGCATTTCCGTAGCATCAATGTCGAGCAAATGGCAGGTAAAGTAATTGTTACCACCAACAGTATTGTTGCACCACCAGTATTAGATTTTGGTATGCGTTGCCAATACCGTTTTGAAATTTGCCCTCAAGGTCAAGTCAACATGACGTTAAGTGGCAATAAGTACGGTGATTACCCACATGTCATTCCTGTTATCGGTTTAGATTTAGGGATTAATAATCAATTTGATCAGGTTGAATACTACGGCCGTGGGCCTGAAGAAAGTTACCAAGATAGCCGTCAAAGCAACATCATCGATATCTACAGTACTACCGTTAGTAATATGTTTGAGAACTACCCATTCCCACAAAATAATGGCAACCGCCAGCATGTGCGTTGGGCAAGTTTAACTAACCGTCATGGTGTGGGTTTATTGGTTAAACCTGAGCAAGAAATTAATTTCAGCGCATGGCATTACACCAATCAACATATCCATCAAGCACAACACATTAATGAACTTGAGCCAAGTGGCTACATTACGGTCAATCTTGATCATCAAGTTATGGGCTTAGGTTCTAACTCATGGGGTTCAGAAGTACTTGATTCATACCGTGTTTACTTTAATGACTTTAGCTATCAAGTGAGCTTAGTGCCATTTAGTAAAGCAGATTGCGATAGCCGTTACTTAGCGAGTCAAACATTTACCACAACACGCATCGGTGGAGATAAATAATGATTATTTTAGCATCACTGGATCAATTCAAAAGCCTCTACCGCGATGGTCGTAAATGGAATCGTTGTGTAGAAGCGATTGAGAACATCGGTAATATTCAGCCAAATGTCTTCCATTCTGTGGGTGACTCACTGGCTTACCGCCTTCAACATGGCCCTTCAAACGCGAATGAACAATTTGTCGGCCACCGCCGTTATTTTGATGTTCATTACTACCTTGCAGGCAGTGAAACTATTGAATGTGCAGATAAAGACACGTTAACGCAAGTGCATCCATACAGCGATGAAACTGACCGTGAATATTTTGAGGGAACAGCTCAAGCCCACCGCATAGAAGCAGGTCAAATGGTGATATTTGAAAACCACCAAGCACACCGCTTCAGTGCCGCTGACAACCTTGAGAAAGTGGTTTTACGTGTCACCATTGAGGACGGATACTTCCTTAATAAATAACCACACTTAACCGCCAGTGAATAATAACTGGCGGTTATCTAATAAAAATCGCCAACAGCTAAAACATCAACAAAAATACCAACAAAAGCATAAAAACAATAACCTATGATTTGGTTTAGTCGCTAAATACATAGACATCCTACAATACTAAACGTGATCCATCGGAGATTCTCATGTCTGAATCCAAACGTAATACCATAGGGAAATTTGGTCTACTATCGATGACCTTTGCTGCGGTATACAGTTTCAATAACGTTATTAATAACAATATCGAAATTGGTCTATCCTCTACCCCTATGTTCTTTATTGCTACCTTGCTTTATTTCATCCCATTTTGTTTAATCATTGCTGAATTTGTTTCACTGAATAAAGACTCAGAAGCAGGTGTTTATGCGTGGGTTAAAAGTTCTCTTGGTGGACGCTGGGCATTCCTCGCCGCTTATACCTATTGGTTTGTTAATCTATTCTTTTTTACCTCATTACTGCCGCGCGTTATTGCTTATGCATCCTATGCGTTCCTTGGCTATGAATATATATTTACCCCAACCACGACCACACTATTAAGTATTGCGCTATTTGCCCTTGCTACGTATGTATCAACCAATGGCGCAAAGATGTTGGGGCCAATCACTTCTGTCACCTCGTCATTTATGCTAGTGCTAACATTGTCATACATTATATTGGCAGGTGCGGCGGTAATGGGCGGTATTCAACCCGCAGATCCGATCACAGTAGAAGCATTAACACCGCAAATTAACTGGGCCTTCTTTGGTGTAACTGCATGGATATTTATGGCAGCAGGTGGTGCTGAATCCGTCTCCGTTTACGTTAATGATATTAAAGGTGGTCACACCGCATTTGTAAAAGTGATTATTTTTGCAGGCATCTTTATCGGTGGCTTATATTGTGTTTCATCTGTACTTATCAACGTATTTGTTGAACGCGATGCATTGAAATTTACCGGTGGTTCAGTACAAGTATTTGAAGGCTTAGCGCGTCATTACGGCTTACCTGAAATTATAATGAACCGTTTTGTGGGTGTAGTTTCATTTACGGCAATGTTAGGTTCACTACTGATGTGGACAGCAACACCGGTTAAAATCTTTTTCTCTGAAATTCCAGCGGGTATTTTTGGTGAGAAAACCGTTAAGTTAAACAAAAATGGTGTTCCAGCACGTGCAGCATGGGCACAATTTTTTATTGTAATACCGCTACTTATCGTACCAATGTTAGGTTCTAATTCAGTACAAGAACTAATGAGTACCGTTATTAACATGACAGCGGCGGCTTCTATGCTACCACCATTGTTTATTATGATTGCTTACTTAAACTTACGTCTCAAATTAGACCACCTACCACGCGACTTTAAAATGGGTTCACGTACAACGGGTATCGTAATGGTATCAATCCTAATTGGTATCTTCAGTGTCGGTTTCTTAGCATCTACCTTTCCAACAGGTGCCGATATCATGACTATTATCTTCTACAATGTCGGTGGAATCGTGATATTCCTTGGCTATGCATGGTGGAAATACAATCGTTATGAACGTCAACTTGCTGCCCATGAAAGTACGGCATTAGAAACAGCCTCAGAAACGAATTAACAATTAGATATCAACAACTATCTTTAAAGCCTTGAGCCATCTCAAGGTTTTTTTTTATAAAAATGCCGCCAATTTAACCTTATTCTTACATAAGCGTCACATTTTAATCTTCACAACTTTACTCATATACATTTAATAGCATATAGTTAAATTATTAAATAAAAAATACGGTACTTAAATAAGGACATTATGAAAAAAACGCTAGTAATGAGTTTACTGTTTACTGTTTTTTTACTGATTGTAACGGTCATTAGCGGCACAATGTATAACCATCAAAATAATGACCAAACAGTCAATAAAATAAAAAAAATACAACGTCAACAACAGCATCAACAACACCAACTTATTGCACGACAAATTAACAATACTGTCTCTTCTTTTAATCAACTCACCACTTACTTAAAACAACAATCATGGCAACAAACACTGACCACAGCAGAACGTGATGATTTCATTCAATTCACCAAAAAAATACTCACCAATAACGTAATATTAAAGAGTATTAGCCTTATTGATTATAAAAACAGTTATCGCTTAAAAATACACACTACAACTAACAAAAGAACAACAATAATAAGTAATCAACCGATCACTTCAGCGGCTGAATTGATTGATATTGATCATGCTTTTTCACTACCATCAAATAAAACCTATATTAGTCCATCAACTCAACCTATTAATAATATTGCTTATTATCAACATATTAATATAAATGGTCACCAATGGGTTATAAAAATAGACCAACAAAATCTCTCTCATATATTTACAACATCAACAACAGATCATTCATTACCTCAACAATTTTGGCTTATCAACAATCAAGGGCAAACATTAATAAATATTAATGACAATAATTACCCATCCACTAGTAATGAAAAAAACATTAAAACAGAAGATTACTTATTATGGCAACAAATACAAAATCACAACCACCAACAAATAACAAAAAATAACCTTATTTATACTTATTCACCCCTATTTATCCCTATTTCATTAAAAGAAAAACTAGATTTGAAATATGGAAACTTATCACCTTGGGTTCTTGTTTCAAAAATAAAAATAATACATAAAAGCTCTGTTTTTGGATATTTACAACAACCATTAAATAGTCACATTACTATATTTTTGTTTTTTATCACGATTAGTTTAATTCTCATATCAACAATTAATCATATCAGAAAACAAAAAAATGAAATAAAAAGAATTAACCATATCAGAAATATTGACAATCGTCGGTATCATTCTCTTTTTGAAAATACAGATTCAGGTATTGTAATCATTAACAAACAACGAGAAATAATCACAATAAATTCTGCCGCGCTCACTATTTTAGATTTAAACAGTAATGTTATTAATGAAGATTTAATTTCACACATATCATCAGTAGAAACGAAAACAGATATAAACGAACTCTTAAAAAACACTGATAATATGGCATACAATAATCAGGAAAAAACACAAACAAAGATAAATAACACTCAGTTTAAACATATAGAAATCATCGCCACAAAAATAAACAACAATGGCAATGATAACATCATGTTACATATAATAGATGTAACATCATGGATTAAAAGAGAACAACAACTTAAAGGATTATCACGTGCAGTAGAACAAAGTGAAGAAGCCGTTATTATTACTGATAAATTTGGGTTTATTGAATATGTGAATAGTTCATATGAAAAAAGCACAGGAGATGATAATCAAAACATCATTGGTTTAAACAGTAAAACCATATTTAAACGGTATACTAATGACAAAAGGAAAATAGATGATATTCAATCAAAACTTAATCAAGGAAAGACTATTCAACGTATTATCTCTCAAAAAAATGATGATGACAGTATTCAATACCTTGATAATACCATTTCTCCTATTCGTGATGATAATGGAAAAATAAGTAATTATATATCAACCAGCAAAGATATTACTGATCGAATAAATTACGAACATCGTTTACATAATCTAGCGCATTATGACCCATTAACATCACTTCCAAATCGAAATATGTTTATTAATGAAATAAATGACGCCCTACGTAATTCAAATATAAATCAATCGAAAATAGCAGTATTAGTCATTGAAATTGATCTATTTAAAAAATTACATAATTCTTTAGGAAATGAAAAAATAGAAAAAATCCTTCTTATTATATCAAAACGTATTCGATCTAATTTAAGGGAAGTAAATGTTTTATCTCGATTAAATAACAATCAATTCGGTATTATTATACAATCTTATTTACAAAAGAAAAATATCTCTCATCTTGCAACAAGATTGCTTAACAATATCCACGCCCCAATTAGTTATGATAGTAAGCTTATTTCAGTCTCAGCCAGTATTGGAATTTCAGTACAACCCGAGACAGATATCACCGCTGAAAAAATAATTAAAGATGCGAATATCGCTCTTAGCTATTCTAAAGATAAAGCTAAAAATCAATATTGTTATTTTTATCCTGAAATGGAAAAAGAAATAACGTATAAATTAGAGTTAGAATCAGAATTACGAAAATCGATAAATACTGATCGTTACGAGTTTTACTATCAACCAAAAGTCTTAGCTCATTCACATATACTCACTGGCGTTGAAGCACTACTCCGTTGGCGTGATAAGCATGGCCACTATCAAGCCCCCGTTGATATTATTCCGTTACTAGAGTCATCGGGGTTAATTATTGAAGCCGGTATATTCCTCATTGAAAAAGCCTGTTACCAACTTAAACAATGGCAACAACACGGGCTATTTATCAGTATGGCTATTAATATCTCAGCACAACAATTGCTGGAATCAAATTTAACCGCTATTGTAAAGCAAGCCATCAAAAAAGCTGATTGTGACCCTTCATACCTAGAACTGGAGATCACAGAGAGTGTGTTAATGACAGATATTGAATTGGCTTATCAAAAATTAATCGAACTCAAAACGCTTGGGATTAAAATTGCTATCGATGATTTTGGTACCGGGTATTCTTCACTCGCTTATCTCAGTCGCTTCCCTATCAATATTCTTAAAATAGACCGTGAATTCGTTAAAGCACTACCGTCCAATAAAGACAGTATAACTATCATTGAGGCTATTATTGACCTTGCTCACAACCTTGGCTTAACTGTCGTTGCCGAGGGTGTTGAAAATATTGAACAAGTCACTGCTCTTGAAACACTTGGCGTTGAAGAATTTCAAGGATTCTATTTCAATAAGCCCCTTACTCGTGATCATTTTAATCGCCAATATTTACATCAAAAACAACAAATCTCAGAGAACATTATATAAGAGGTTCTCTTATTCAACGTTGTAGCTTATCATTAAAGACATATGCCATTTTATTGTTAATCATAAGTGGATTCTTTTTTGATTACTTAGTAGGACGTCACAATGAGTTTTAGTGATCACTTAGATAACTTTATTAAACAACGGGAACAATTTGGTCAGCAACCAAATAGAATGCAAAAGCGCAATTCTTATATTGTGGTTGATGCAACCGATCAGAGCAAAGCACGTGAAGCTATGGCAAAAGAGCAAGAACACGCCACATTACGTGCAGAGCAAGAAACGAAACAATATCATCAGCGTATTCGTGGCCGCTGTGTACTCCCTAGCGAGGCTCAAGCTCAACAAGAGCGTCAAAGTGATACTCGCCCAGCAGACCCAGATCGTATCGCTTACATTCAACAACTGAAAAAAGATCTAAAGTTAAAAAAATACCACTCTGAGTAACTTTCGACGAGAAACTCACTAAAACATACGACTTTAATACCTCCGTTCATTTCAACTTAGTGGTAGCGATACTTTATTATCGTTACCATTAATATTCTACATTTCCATCCCACAAGACTTGTTTGTATCCACTCTCGCCATAAGAGCGCTATACAATAAAAATAATGTAGCAATATTATTCTCATAATATGAGATACAACGTTATAAGCAACAGGCTATGTTTTTGATAATTTATTTAGCTCATCATTAATAAATCAAAAAAATATTCATTAATAAGAAAGCAAATAGTCATATTTAACGCTCTATAAAGACAAAAACAGCCTCTATTTACTATTTTGAACAACGTTTCATAAGTTTTTTTTTCATTTTTATACTTTTTTTTCAAAGGACAAATTATAGCACTTTATCCAATTACCAATGTTTCTCAAATTATGAGAATTAAGGCTTTTTTTTTAATTACATTACCAACAACTAAATTTTCAATTTAACCTTTGTATTACAGCCTTTAAATAAAAAGAATGCTGTACCCTATACTTAAAAAGCTCGCATAATAAAATATAACGCTTTGATTCTGAAAAATTAACCCTGCAAAAAAAACCAAAAAACGCACCGTTAATGACCTTAAGATCATCAATAAATAACAAAACACAGTTAACACTAACAATTAACAATAAAACGCATAAATTTAACAATTAATCATATAAAAAAACGACTCTGCAATAATATTTAAATAGTTAAGACCTTAAAATACGCAACACCTAGCACAAGTCTAAAACAATAGCAATATGGTAAGAATGTCTTTTTGGAGTTAAAATTAGCGTCAAAGAAGTAAAAAAGAAGATTCTAAATGACAACAGCTATTCATGTTAATGAGCTCGAATCATTGCTTATTGCAATAATCGTGCTTTTTCTTGGCTACTTTATTAATACTAAGGTCAAGATTTTAAGACAATATAATATTCCTGAGCCGATTGTCGGTGGACTTGTCATTGCCTTTATTATTACATTTTTCCATTTTCAAGGTTTTGACATTAGCTTCAAACTAACGATGCAAGACACATTAATGCAAATGTTCTTTGCAACCGTTGGTCTTGCCGCTAGCTATAAATTACTAATGAAAGGCGGTTCACGTGTATTCCTATTTTTAGGAATCGCAACAGTATTTATCATTATCCAAGATGCTGTTGGCGTAGGTATGAGTAAGGCTTTGGGTTTAGATCCGTTACTTGGCCTTATCGTTGGCTCAATTACACTTTCAGGCGGCCACGGTACTGGTGCTGCTTGGTCTCAAACTTTTGCCACCGATTATGGTTTAAACACACTTGAACTATCAATGGCTGCAGCAACATTTGGTTTGATCATGGGTGGTATCATCGGTGGTCCAATTGCACAACGATTGATCAATAAGCATAAGCTAAAATCTGATTTTGGTGAAAGTGGTAACCATCACATTGAACACCCTGATCTGATCACTTATAGCGATCGTGAAGAAGACCGTATTACCTCTAAAAACACCATTGAAGTATTATTTATTTTATTAGCTTGTGTTGCTGGCGCTTCACATTTTAAAGATTTTATTGATGGTCTTGGTATCAGTGCGTTACGTATTCCTGAATTCGTTTATGCACTCTTTATTGGTGTCTTTATTACCAATATTTGTGAGGGTACGAAGTGCTATAAAATCAACAAAGAAACAGTCGATGCCCTTGGTACCATATCCTTGTCATTATTCTTAGCGATGGCATTGATGAGCTTGCATTTATGGGAGCTTATGGATCTGGCAATGCCGATGTTGATTATCCTTGCCGTGCAAACCTTGGTGCTGGGATTGTTTACCTATTTCGTTACTTTCCGTGTTATGGGTAGTAATTATGACGCAGCAATCATCGCCGGTGGTCACTGTGGTTTTGGCATGGGTGCGACACCTACTGCGGTAATGAACATGGGATCATTAGTTTCTCGAAATGGTCCATCACCACAAGCCTTTATGGTTGTGCCGATTGTTGGTGCTTTCTTTATCGATATCACTAACCTTATTGTTCTTCAAGGGTACATTAGTTTTCTTGGCCACTAAATAGCATTAATTATCATAAAGAAAAAGAGAAGATATTGTATATCTTCTCTTTTTCATTTTTAGCTGATAAATAACCACTTACATTACAGAATAATAACAATTTTACTTTATTCTGAAGATCTTTACTTTCCTTCAAATACCCTCCTCGCAACGCTTAGCAATTACAGACTTATTGGTCTAATCTCTCAAAACTATTATCTCAAACTCTTTATTTCCAACAAAACTAGACCTTTATCTATATTTTTCTATACTTAGAGTTGTTAACTTATTGTTGGAAAATATAAGTATTACGCTATTTACAACATATTGCTTTAACTATTGACTAAACAAGGAAGATACTCATGGCTAAAAAAATAACAGGTGTATTAGCTATACTTGCTGCATCTGCCACGCTATTTACCATTAATGTCAATGCTGCTGACAGCACTCTTGATAAAGTTAAAAAGCAAGGTTACGTCCAATGTGGTGTTAGTGCGGGCTTACCCGGATTTTCAAATCCCAACGCAAAAGGTCAATGGGAAGGTCTTGATGTTGAATTCTGTCAAGCGGTTGCTGCTGCCACATTAAGTGATAAAACCAAGGTTAAATATATACCGTTAACCGCTAAAGAACGTTTTACTGCTCTGCAATCTGGTGAAATTGATATTTTATCGCGTAATACAACATGGACACTGCACCGTGACACCTCCCTTGGCCTTAACTTTACTGGTGTGAGCTATTATGACGGTCAAGGCTTCATGGTCAAAAAGGACATGGGTATAAAAAGTGCGAAAGAACTTGATGGTGCCGCGGTTTGTGTGCAATCAGGTACCACTACCGAGCTTAATTTAGCTGATTACTTCCGTGTCAATGGCATGAAATATAAACCTGTTGTTTTTGACACCGCCCCTCAAACATCAAAAGGTTTTGACTCTGGACGTTGTGATGTATTAACTACCGACCAATCTGGTTTATATGCTCTGCGCTTAAATCTTAAAGATCCAACCTCCGCCATCATTCTACCGGAAATCATTTCAAAAGAGCCCCTTGGCCCTGTTGTTCGTCAAGGTGATGACCAATGGTTCAATATTGTACGTTGGACATTATTTACTATGATTAACGCTGAAGAATTCAATGTGACTTCTGCCAATGTTGACCAACTTAAAAAAGACTCAAAAGATCCTAATATCCGTCGCTTAATTGGCCTTGATGGTCCTAAAGGTAAAGGACTAGGATTAAATGATGATTGGGGTTTCCAGATAATTAAACAAGTCGGTAACTATGGTGAAAGCTTCCACCGTACCGTGGGTTTAGGCTCCCCACTTAAAATTGAACGAGGATTAAACGCCTTGTGGACCAATGGTGGTATTCAATACGCGCCACCGATTCGTTAATAACAACTATTAACAAATACAAAAGGGAGCTGTCATAGCTCCCTCTGTACATCTCAATGGATATGAGGATGTTGTATGGAAGTCCCCTCAAAGACGAATAGATCACAGACAAAATCTCGTCATAAAGACCTGTTTTATAATCCTACTTTCCGCGCCGTAATATTTCAAATTGTTGCGGTAGCGGCTCTGGCTTTTTTCTTTTATAGCATCATCAATAATGCATTAACTAACCTTGAAACACGTGGTATTGCGACTGGTTTTGATTTTCTTAGTCAAGAGGCAGGATTTGGTATTGGTTTAACGCTTATCGATTATGATGAAACCTTCAGTTATGGCCGAACATTTTTTGTTGGCTTGCTTAATACCGCGTTAATTGCCGTTCTTGGTGTCATTCTCGCGACCGTTTTAGGGTTTATTATTGGGATTGCCCGCTTATCCCCTAATTGGTTAGTCAGTCGCTTTGCAGCGCTTTATATTGAGATCTTTCGGAATATTCCATTATTACTACAAATATTTTTTTGGTACTTTGCTGTATTGCAGGTTCTACCCTCACCAAGACAAAGCCTACAATTTGGCGAGAGTATTTTCCTTAATGTACGTGGGTTATCCGTCCCAAGCCCTATTTTTGAACAAGGCTCTCGCTTTATCTTTATCTCACTGCTTATCGCTCTAATCATCGCAATGAGTTATCAGTATTATGCCAAGAGAAAACAACAAAATACGGGCAAACAATCTCCAGTACTTCTTGTTAATATTGCCATCATTACCTTATTGCCGCTATTGGCATTCTTTATTAGTGGAAAACCGATCAGTATTGATTATCCCACTCTCCAAGGATTTAATTTCAGTGGCGGTATTACGGTGTTACCTGAACTTGCCGCACTTTTACTGGCACTGAGTATTTATACCGCTGCTTTCATTGCTGAAATTGTACGATCAGGGATTAATGCGGTTAACCATGGCCAAACAGAAGCGGCTAAAGCATTAGGCTTAACCCGAAATAAAACTCTCCGTTTAATTGTTATCCCACAAGCTATGCGGATAATTATTCCGCCCCTTACCAGTCAATATTTAAACCTCACTAAAAACTCCTCGCTGGCAATGGCGATTGGTTATCCTGATTTAGTCTCTGTTTTCGCAGGTACAACCCTCAATCAAACAGGACAAGCGATTGAAATCATCGCGATGACAATGGCGGTTTATTTAAGTCTAAGTTTAATTACATCACTGTTGATGAATATCTATAACAAAAAAATGGCTCTGGTTGAGAGGTAAGCATGAGTAAGCATCAATTTCTTCCTGATTTACCCCCACCAGCAAACACGGTGGGTATTAGTGGATGGTTACGCCAACATCTATTTTCTTCTGTCCTCAATACGATTATCACTTTACTTTTAGGCTATTTTGCCATTATTGGTTTATGGGGGATCATTGATTGGGCATTGATTAATGCCAATTGGCAAGGCGACTCTCGTGATGCTTGTACACTCACTGGCGCATGTTGGACCTTTATTAAAGTACGGTTTGATCAATTCATGTTTGGCTTCTACCCCAGTGCTGAATTATGGCGGCCTAAACTGTTTTATGCCACTTTAGCCATTTTTATTACTTTACTGGCTTACGAAAAAACCCCTCATCGAGGTTGGATTTGGTTATTTTTCGTTAATATCTATCCATTTATGGCAGGCTTTCTTTTATATGGCGGTATTGCAGGCTTACCTATTGTAGAAACGCACTTATGGGGTGGCTTACTGATCACCTTAGTTATTGCCATTGTTGGCATTGTCGTATCGTTACCCATCGGTATTGTATTAGCGCTTGGGCGACGTTCAGAAATGCCGATCATTCGAAGTATTTGTACCGTCTATATTGAAATTTGGCGTGGCGTACCATTAATCACAGTATTGTTTATGGCATCAGTGATGTTGCCATTGTTTTTGAGCTCAGAATTAGAAACCAACAAACTGATCCGTGCCTTAATCGGGGTGGTACTGTTCAGTGCCGCTTATATGGCAGAAGTCGTTCGAGGTGGATTACAAGCAATACCCAAGGGTCAATATGAAGCGGCTGATGCATTAGGATTAAGTTACTGGCGTAAGACATACCTTATTGTGTTACCCCAAGCTTTAAAAATTACTATTCCTTCAATCGTAAATACCTTTATTGGCTTATTTAAAGACACCAGTCTGGTATTGATTATTGGTATGTTCGACGTTTTAGGCGTTGGACAAGCCGCCACCAGCGATCCTCAATGGTTAGGTTTTGCCACTGAAAGCTACGTTTTTGTCGCTTTCGTTTTCTGGATTTTTTGTTTTAGTATGTCGAGATACAGTATCTACCTAGAAAACAAACTACATACTGGACATTAACATTAGCAAGGATTGCATAATGACAAAGACCAATAACACCACCACTAATTCTGATAACACCCCGTGGGTGATCGAATTATCCGACGTAAACAAATGGTACGGTCAATTTCACGTTCTTAAAAACATTAATCTACAAGTGCGTAAAGGTGAAAAGATCGTTATCTGTGGCCCTTCTGGATCAGGTAAATCAACCATGATCCGCTGTATCAATTATTTAGAAGAACATCAACAAGGAAAAATTTCAGTTGCCGGTCAAAACATTACCGGAGATTTGAAAAATATTGAGCTGATCCGTAAAGAAGTTGGCATGTGTTTTCAGCATTTTAATCTCTTCCCTCATCTAACTGTGCTTGAAAACTGCACCTTAGCCCCTATTTGGGTTAAGAAAATGTCAAAGAAAGAAGCTAATGCATTGGCTATGCAATATTTAGAACGGGTTAAAATTCCAGATCAAGCCCATAAATACCCCGGTCAACTTTCAGGAGGACAACAACAACGCGTCGCTATCGCCCGTTCGTTATGTATGAACCCACAAGTGATGTTATTTGATGAACCGACATCAGCACTCGATCCTGAAATGGTACGTGAAGTACTTGATGTAATGGTAGAACTGGCTAATGAAGGTATGACAATGTTATGTGTAACACATGAGATGGGATTTGCTCGCCAAGTCGCCGATCGGGTTATATTTATGGATCAAGGTGAAATCATTGAAGAAAATACCCCTCAAGATTTTTTTGATAACCCTAAATCAGATCGGACTCAACTTTTTTTACAACAAATATTGCACTAATGGCTGAAACTGCCACCATTAATGTAAGCATTATCGACGTAATACTTAGTTACAACTTAACCATAAATGAAGATTAGTGAACGAAGTATTTTAATGTTCAAACACTTATAATATGCTTGATGGCAGACAAATCAGTTTAAAGCTTAAGTTTACGCTTGCAATTCATGTTGTTTAGCCTCATATATAGCTTTAATAGAATTAACATAACTACCCTAAGGGGAACACTTATGAACGAACGTATGGTCAATCGTGACAATGGTTACGAAGGCGTGCTGTCAACCAATAAGGTTTTACGTAACACTTATTTCTTACTATCGCTAACGTTGTTGTTCTCTGCTGCTGTAGCTGGCGTAGCAATGGTTATGAATGTTCCACCTGTCCATTGGATCATTCTTCTTGTCGGTTTCTATGGCCTAATTTTCTTAACAGAACGTAACCGTGATAGCAGCCTTGGTATCATGTTTGTATTCGCATTAACTGGCTTTATGGGTTATACCCTTGGTCCGATTTTAAATATGTATGTGGGTGCAGGCATGGGGCATGTCGTTATGACTGCGCTTGGTGGTACCGCACTGACATTCTTTGCTTGTTCTGCTTACGCATTAACAACTAAACGCGATTTATCCTTCCTTAACGGTATGTTAATGGCTGGTTTTATTGCAATTATCGTTGCCGTTGTTGCTAACATCTTCTTAAAGATGCCAATGCTATCACTTGCAATTAGCGGTATGTTTGTATTGTTCTCATCAGCGGCTATCTTATTGACTACACAGTCAATCATCCGTGGTGGTGAAACAAACTACATTTCAGCAACGGTTACCTTGTATGTATCTATCTACAACCTATTCTTAAGCTTGCTTCAGATTCTAGGTGTAGTGAACAGCAGCGATAATTAATCAAAACGATTAATTAACTCACGGATAATACGTTTATAGTGAGTCATAACAACCTAAAAAAGTCTGCATAATGCAGGCTTTTTGTTTTTTACTTGCAGGTAGACAAACGAATCACTATTCTTGCTGCGTTAGAAATAGAGAGGTCTACTATGCTTGAATTTAATGGTGTACAAATCGATACCGATGCCCAAGGTTATCTAAAGAACGTGGACGATTGGTCAGAAGATCTTGTCACACAACTTGCAGCAGAAGAAGATATTGAATTATCAGAAGCCCATTGGGAAGTGATTCGCTTTGTTCGTGAGTTTTACCTTGAATTTAATACCTCACCCGCTGTTCGTATGCTCGTAAAAGCCATGTCTAAACAATATGGTGAAGAAAAAGGTAGCTCACGTTACCTCTATCGCTTATTTCCTAAAGGGCCGGCAAAGCAAGCAACTAAGCTCGCTGGATTACCCAAGCCGGTTAAGTGTATCTAAATAATAATATAGCAAACCAAACATAACTGGCGATGTTTACCTGTATGTTTGGTTTGGTTTGGTTTAGTTATTATAATAACCTTCCCCCTAATTCATCTTAAATCCATCTACATGTCGCCATGCTAAGGTTTCTGTTGTCAGCCACTCCACCGTTGCGGTTTTAGGCCCATGCTGTAACCATTCAATGAGCTTATCAATATTCTCTGGCTCCCCACACGCTAAAACTTCAACACTCCCATCAGCCAAATTTCTAGCATACCCCGTCAAATCAAGCACCAACCCTTGATGAGCAGTATGAAAACGAAAACCCACCCCTTGTACATGCCCGATTATTCGCGTCTTCACACAACATCGCGTCATCATTATTCCTCTTTTGTTTATGTTAACCTTGATTCTATTGTAGTGGCATTATTGCGAGATTCTGATTGTCATCCTGCAAAAACTATTTATCTATCAAGGTTTATTTAGTCTGCAATATTAGGTTTATATACCAACTGAGACTTTTTTATTTGATTTTACTTAGCCAGAGCAACATAATACGCCCCCACTCGAACTCCATACTGGGCATGTCATGACAGCTTCTATTTATTTGGTAAAAGGCCGTGAAAAATCACTACGCCGTCGCCACCCTTGGATTTTTTCTCGCGGTATTGATCGCGTTGAAGGAAAACCTGAACTTGGCGAAACCGTTGATGTTTACGATAACAAAGGCGAATGGCTAGCACGTGGTGCTTATTCTCCACAGTCTCAAATTCGCGTTCGCGTATGGACATTCAACAAAAATGAAGCCATTGACGTTAACTTCTTTGTTAACCGCCTTAATGCCGCACAAAGTCTGCGTGATATTCTAGCTGCTCGCGATGGTCTTACAGGCTACCGCTTAATTGCTGCTGAATCTGATGGCCTTCCAGGTATTACTATCGATCGTTACCAAGATTACTTAGTGTGCCAACTGTTAAGCGCAGGTGCTGAGGCACAACGAGAAGTACTTCTTGAAGCATTACGACAGTGCTACCCAAGCTGTAATATTTACGAACGCTCTGACGTATCTGTTCGTAAAAAAGAAGGCCTAAAGCAACGTACAGGCGTTCTACATGGTGAAGAGCCACCTAAGTTTGTCACTATCGAAGAAAATGGCGTTAAAATTAACGTTGATATCATTGGTGGTCACAAAACAGGTTTCTACCTTGATCAACGTGATAGCCGCGAAGCATCGGTTAAATATGTTAACGGTAAGCGTGTTCTAAACTGCTTCTGCTACACTGGTGGCTTCGGTTTATACGCGCTCAAAGGCGGTGCAAGTGAAGTGATTAACGTTGATGTTTCTCAACCAGCACTTGATACCGCACGACTTAACGTAGAAATGAATGGTTATCCGGTTGAAAATGCACAGTTTGTAAATGCTGATGTGTTTAAGTTACTGCGTGAATACCGTGAACGTGGCGAGCTATTTGATGTTGTTATCATGGATCCACCTAAATTTGCTGAGTCTAAATCTCAATTAGTCGGTGCTTGTCGTGGTTACAAAGACATCAATATGTTAGCGATGCAAATCCTAAAACCAGGTGGCATGCTATTAACATACTCTTGCTCTGGTTTAATGGATAATGGCTTATTCCAAAAAATCATTGCTGACGCTGCTCTTGACGCGCATCGCGAAGTACAATTTATCGAGCGTTTCAGCCAAGCCGCCGATCACCCACTAGACAGTGCTTATCCTGAAGGTTTCTACCTTAAAGGTTTTGCTTGTTACGTAAAGTAATACGCGATTTAGCATAGATAGATATCAAACCCAGCCGACGCTGGGTTTTTTTACACAAATAAAACTGTTATTAAATATTAATTTTGATAGTTATTTGTCAATATTGTAATGTTCAGAATACAATAACGGCACTATCCCTAATTCACATTATTCATTCTACGTACTCAAAAGGAATCGACATGAAACTACGTACAGCCCTTCTCTCTTTCGCTGCGTGTAGCATCAGTTTTTCATCATTTGCAGATGTTACACTTAACCTACCCCAATCTGCTGAGCTGGTTCTCGTTAATGGCGTTAATGCTGAAGGTAATGCACCTCAAACATTAAATAATGGTAACAACCAAATCGCTTTTCGCTATGATAAAAATTACCGTGAAAATGGCGATACTCACTTATTTCGTTCTGAAGTCGTGGTAATGACATTCTCTGGTAATGACGCAACATATACATTACAACTTCCTAATATTTCAAGTGCTTACCAAGCGCAGAAATTCAATAATCAGCCAACAATGTCTTTGCTTTCGGCTGATGGAAGCGACATTCCATTTAAACACGATGTATTAATTAAAAATGGCTTTCAAATTAGCCGCGACTTCCCACAAGAAATTGCAAAGTATAATTTAAGCACAGCTCCAGCGGCATTAGCAGCGGTTGTTACAGCAAGTGAAATACAGCAGATGCAGCCTGTTATTCCAGCGACGAAAGATAATAAAATCGATCAAGCTTACGTCACTAAGATGTTGAATTATTGGTATAACAAAGCAGACACTACAACTCAACAAAGTTTCAAAGCAAGTCTGAATAAATAATGATCTTTCATTTAATAATTAATCTTGTGTAAATAAACCCTGCTTAATTATTTAGCCCTTCCTTCCCTTATCTTTAATATCAACAGTAAAAATAAGGGAAGTAAGCATTACCGCTTATTAATCACAACCACTTTCTCCTTACTCCCCCATTTATAATATTTTATTTAATCCCTCAAAATAATGACGCCATTACATTATTAGCATTAACGAATGACTCAATACAGTGCGCTTAATTCAATAAACAAATAAATATTTACATAGTAATAACATTTTTTCGCGACTTTGTATGAATATACAAACATTGCTTCGTACAAATAACAAAACAGCACTTATAGTTTTTTTATGCCACGTAAAAAGTAAATAAACATAGATTTATTACTAGTGTCATTTCAATAATCAAACTAAAGGATCACACATGAACCGTGGGAAACATGGAATAGCAAGAAAAGGAATTTTTACGCTAAGTACCCTTAGCTTATCCTGCTTATTAGCCTTTAATGCACAAGCTGCCATTGATTGTACTAATATATCTGAATGGGAAAGTAGTAAAGTCTATAACGGAGGAGACAAAGTACAGCAAAATAAAACCGCTTATAAAGCTAATTATTGGACGCAAAATAACAGCCCTGCAACTAACAGCGGCCAATACAGTAATTGGTTAACGCTTGATACCTGCATTGATACACTGCCTCCAGTCGATAATATTGCCCCCACCGTTAGCATTACATCCCCAACCGCAACCACTGAAATTACAACAGGTGATAGTATTACGATTAGTGCTAATGCCGCTGATAGTGATGGCACAATAACCAACGTTAAATTCAGCGTTGATGGTAAAATCATTGGTACTGACACCCAAGCCCCCTATAGTTTAACTTGGCAAGCTACCGCAGGCGAACATGCATTAACCGCCATTGCTTATGATAATGACGATACCGTTAGTAATGAAGCCTCTGTCATTATTACCGTAGCAAATAGTGGTCCAGTAAACCAAGCACCTACAATTGACATTACCACTTCAGCCGTCACTGTTGAGTTAGGTGATGTAGTGACGATCATTGCCAATGCCGCAGACAGCGATGGTCAGGTTGATAAAGTCGATTTCTTTGCTGATGGTACATTAGTTGGCACCGTTGCTAGCGCCCCTTACAGTTTTGCATATACCACAACCCAAGCTGGTACAACCCGCCTTTATGCGCGTGCGACTGATGATTTAGATAAAACAACAGATTCTGCGGTTACTGCCATTACAGTTAATGGTGGTGAAACGGCAAAAGACTGTCGTCCAGATGGGCTCTATCAAACAGAAGGTATTAATGTTCCATACTGCACAATTTACGATCAAGATGGCCGTGAGAAAATGGGCGCCGATCACCCGCGTCGTGTTATAGGCTACTTTACAAGTTGGCGTGCAGGTGATGATCCGCAAAGTAGCTATCTCGTCAATGATATTCCATGGGAGCAATTAACGCACATTAACTACGCTTTTGTGAGTATTGGCGCAGATGGTAAAGTCAATATTGGTGATGTTAATGATCCTAAAAACCCAGCGGTAGGTCAGCAATGGCCAGATGTAGAGGTTGATCCAGCCTTAGGTTTCAAAGGCCATTTTGGTGCACTTGCAACAGCTAAAGAAAAATATGATGTTAAAACATTAATTTCCATTGGTGGTTGGGCTGAAACGGGTGGTCACTTCGATACTGAAGGTAATCGTGTCGCTGATGGTGGTTTCTATACTATGACCACCAATGCAGATGGCAGTGTTAACCATGTTGCTATTGAAAAATTTGCAAACTCAGCAGTAGACATGATGAAGAAATACAAGTTTGACGGACTTGATATTGACTATGAATACCCAACCTCAATGGCAGGTGCTGGTAATCCAGACGATAAAGCCTTTTCTGAATCGCGTCGCCCATATCTGATGCGTTCTTACCATGAATTGATGCGTGTATTGCGTGCTAAAGTCGATGCGGCAAGTGCTGCTGATGGCGTCCATTATATGTTAACCATTGCAGCACCATCATCTGCATATTTATTACGTGGTATGGAAACGATGGCAATCACCCAATACCTCGATTACGTTAACATTATGTCTTATGACCTTCATGGTGCATGGAACGATCATGTTGGGCATAACGCAGCACTCTATGACACAGGTAAAGATTCAGAACTGGCGGCATGGAATGTCTACGGCACAGAAGCTTATGGCGGCATAGGGTATCTCAACACCGATTGGGCTTATCATTATTTCCGAGGTTCTATGCCTGCGGGTCGTATTAACATTGGTGTGCCTTATTATACTCGTGGCTGGCAAGGTGTAACCGGAGGTGAAAATGGTTTATGGGGTAAAGCTGCCTTACCTAACCAATCTGAATGTGCTGCGGGTACTGGCGAAGGAGAGAAAAATAACTGTGGTAATGGTGCAGTCGGTATCGATAACATGTGGCATGATAAAAACGCATTAGGTCAAGAGATGGGCGCTGGCTCAAACCCAATGTGGCATGCGATGAACTTAGCCAATGGTATCTATGGTTCATATACTGCGGCGTATGGTCTTGATCCGATTAATGACCCACAAGATAAGTTTGTGGGAAGCTACCAACGTCACTTTGATAACATCGCAGTTTCACCTTGGTTATGGAATGCGGATAAAAAAGTCTTCTTATCAACTGAAGATAAAGAATCTATCAATATTAAAGCCGACTACATTATAGATAAAGAAATTGGTGGCATCATGTTCTGGGAATTAGCAGGTGATTATAACTGCTATCAATTTGATGCTAATGGTAATCGCGCCGGTATCGATGTATCAGAACAGTCCTGTCAAACAGGTAACGGTGAATACCACATGGGTAACACCATGACCAAAGCCATTTACGATAAATTTAAATCAGCAGCACCTTACGGTAATACTATTGCTGTCACGGCAATTCCAACAGAAGCCGTTGATATTAGTATAGCCATTTCTGGTTTTAAAGTTGGTGACCAGAATTACCCCATTAATCCAAAAATCACATTCACTAACAATACTGGCGTTGATATTCCAGGAGGCACTGAATTCCAATTCGATATACCTGTATCTGCACCTGACAATGCAAAAGATCAATCCGGTGGTGGCTTAACAGTCATTTCATCAGGCCATAGCCGTAGTGATAATATCGGTGGTTTAGAGGGTGTTATGCACCGCGTCGCTTTCTCTCTACCTGCATGGAAAGCACTTCCGGCTGGTGGCGAGTATGAACTAGACATGGTGTACTACCTACCAATTACAGGTCCGGCTAACTATGCTGTCACTATCAATGGTAAAGAATATGCCTTTAAATTTGAACAACCCAATCTGCCTCTTGGTGACTTGAGTACAGGGGGTGATAGCGGCGGTGGTGAAGGCAGTGACTGTTCATCTGATGGCGTCAATACCTACCCTAATTGGCCGCAAACTGACTGGCAAGGAAATCCTAGCCATGCTGGATCGGGTGATCAAATCATTTATAATGACGTAATCTACAAAGCTAACTGGTACACCTCATCAATACCTGGAAGTGATGGCAGTTGGAGTAAAGTTTGTAATATTTAATCTATAAAACAGTATCGGTATTATTAATAGTGCCGATACTGCCCTTTATATTAAGCAATATAAATAGCCATTATTTATTTTTCTTCATCTTAGATTCATGTTTATTTGTTTTCATTTCATTTTTGATTAAAATAATGCCGTTTAATACGCCACGACTATTATTATTTATAATATATTTTAAATATTTAAAAAGAAAAAGAAAAAGAAAAAATATTAAATTAAATCAAATACTTATAGGAATTACTCGCTGTATAAACAAGCTTTTTTTAGCTTCAGATTAATCTAACTTGCTTTACTTAATTAAATGATGTTCATATTAATAAGCTATTGTTATACATAATTAAATTAATCCTTCATTTAGCAACTATCATATTTTAAAACACTAAAATTCCGGTTACGACTCCATTTAAATCTTCTTTTTTAATTCTTATTTATGATAAAGTACACCCTCGCTTAATTGCTAACCAACTTTGCAACTTGTTTAAGAATAGAACGAACTAAATGAAAAAATTTATTTACCTATTTCTATTAATGGTGTGTCTTTTACCATTAAATGCATCTGCGCATGTTATCCATACTGAACGTAAGAATGTAAACATTGTCGCTGATTATGTCTATCAAAAAGCTGATTTAAAAGGCAAAATTGGTTATAACGTATTCAAAAAAGCATTTATTGCTTACAATAAAACCCGTGGAAAGAAGAAATCTTTATTAACCATTATTGATTACAGTATGCCTTCTACAGAAAAAAGGTTTTATGTTATTGATTTAAAATCGAATAAATTGCTTTACCGTACTTATGTATCACATGGTGAAAACAGTGGCCGTTTAATAGCTGATGATTTCTCTAATCGTGTTAATTCACATAAAACATCGCTAGGAACCTTTCTAACAGAAGGAACCTACCATGGCGGAAATGGTTATTCCTTAAAACTGAATGGCTTAACCCGTGGCGAAAATGATAACGCATTAAAACGCTTTATTGTTATTCACGGTGCTAAGTATGTGTCTGAGTCATTCATAAAACGTAATGGTTATCTTGGTCGTAGTTGGGGCTGCCCGGCTATACCAACATATTTAACCAAGAAAATTATTGATACCATTAAAGGTGGTAGTGTGATTTTTGCATACGCTAAATAATTTAATACCTCGATTTTAACAAAAAGCTTTTAGTTGCAAGACTAGAGGCTTTTTTTATATCTAAGATTTCACCACATTTAATTTTGGCATTTAATCGTATGCTTATTAATACGACTCTATAAATATTGCGCCAAAGGAACCAATATGAACAAAGCATTAGTTATCATTGACTTCATTAATGACATCGTTGATAAGAATGGAAAAATCCCCAGCTGTGCTGCACAAGTCAGTGCCAATCATGTCATACATAACGCTAATGTTGCCATTCAATGGGCAAGAAAAAATAACCTGCCTTGTATTTTTGTTAAAGTTGGCTTTCAACCTAGTTACCTTGAATTACCCCATCAATCTCCGATGTTTGGTAAAGCCCAACAATACCGTGCATTAGAATTAGGTCAATGGGGCACTGAATTTCACCCTGATCTTCAGATAACTCAGCACGATATGGTGATTACAAAATCACGCGTCAATCCTTTTTATAACACAGCACTTGATAGCGTCTTACGCGCTAATGCAATTACTGATATTTATTTTTGTGGTGTAAGTACTTGTTGGGCGATTCAATCTGCAGTCAGAGATGCCCATGATCGTGATTATTGTGCCCATATCATTAGTGATGCATGTACATCGGCGACAGAACAAGAGCATCAACGTTCTTTAGCGATGTTGTCAAGAATTGCCACGTTACATCAAGCTAAAACACTTGATATGTAAGGATAACCTAGTGCTTGAGCTACACTATAGTTAGTTACTTGCCCTTGATAAATATTTAAGCCATTGAGTAAATGTTTATTGGTCGTTAGTGCTGTTTTATAACCCAAATCAGCCAATTGTAGAATATAAGGCAAAGTTGCATTATTAAGTGCAAAAGTTGATGTTCTTGCCACGGCACCGGGCATATTAGCGACACAATAATGCACAACATTATCAACAATATATGTTGGATTATCATGGGTGGTTGGGTGTGATGTTTCAATACAACCACCTTGATCAATAGCAACATCAACAATCGCCGCCCCCGATTTCATACGTTGAATCATCTCTTTTGTGACTAATTTAGGGGCTTTTGCACCAGCAACTAGCACACAACCAATCACGAGATCCGCAGCTAGCACATACTTTTCAATCGCATCATTAGTAGAATAAATACAGGTTACAGCGCCAGAAAAAAGACGATCTAACTGCCGTAATACTTCTAAATCTCGATCAATAATAACCACATTTGCCCGTAAACCAACAGCCATCTGTGCCGCATTCATGCCAACAACACCGCCACCAATAATTACAACATTAGCAGGAGCAACACCCGCAACACCGGCTAATAAAATACCTCGACCACCCCGTGATTTTTCAAGCGCAAAAGCCCCCGCTTGTAATGACATTCTGCCTGCCACTTCTGACATTGGCGCTAATAATGGCAGTTGTCCATTATCATCAGTTACCGTTTCATAAGCGATACAAACAGCCCCACTATTTATTAAATCTTCAGTCTGTTCTCTATCAGGAGCCAAATGAAGATAAGCAAATAATAGTTGTCCTTTACGTAATAACATTCGTTCTGATGACTGTGGTTCTTTCACTTTAACGATCATATCGGCTTGTTCAAACACCGCTTGTGCTGAATTTACAATTTGTGCACCTACCGCTATATAATCCTCGTCACTGCATCCAATACCCACACCAGCAAGCGTTTCAACATAAACAGTATGTCCATGTAATACCGCTTCTTTTACCGAGGCTGGCACCATACCAACACGATATTCATGAACTTTAATTTCTTTAGGAATTCCAATTTTCATTATTATTTCCTGCCTATATGCACTAGTCATATATAGACAATAGTCAACAATAATAGATATTTCTCACTGTTTTTTAATCCCATATAAATGATTATCACTAGTTATTGATAGAAATATAAAATAATAATTCACAAAAAACAGGCATAAAAAAACCGCGATAAAAATCACGGTTCTTGAAATCACTCACTACAGATATGGATTAGATATCATCTTCCCAAGGCATATCAGGCAAAGCAACTAAATTTTCACGATAACGTTTTAAATCAAATTTACCGTCATTTTTCATTACATCAAAGACTTCGATAGATAATGCACAGGCAATCATCTGTACCGCTTCATCACGTGCAGTACCTGTCATCATTAAACGCATTAATGTTTCTTTAACCACTAATGGATTGCCGTCAGCCAGTTGATTTTCAACCGTTTCAACTAGCATATCACCCGTCATGATTTCTTCGTTTTCCATCATAAACCTATTTGAGTTATTTCAGTCGTGCATAATCTAACATAGCGCATTGTTACTGCAAAATAATTGCTTACTTCATACAGTCTCAAACAATAACTTATTTTTAAATAACGACGTTAATAATGGCTTAGCTTCAACCATTGAGAAAAATGTATGGTCAGCATTAGTGGCGGTTAATGACTGATGAGCATTAATCAATAAGCAATAAATATCAGCACTTTTTGCTGACTGTAATCCAGTTCGGCTATCTTCTATAGCAACAGCTTGATCAGGTTGAATCTTCATTGCTTGGCAAGCCTGTAAATAAACATCAGGAGATGGTTTATTATTTACCACTTCATAACCACTGAAGACTTGATCAAATAAATCTAGCCAGCCATGCAATTTTAAAACGCCTTCAACGTAATCACGTGGAGCCCCTGTCACAACTGCCATAGGCACTTTACCTGAAAATGCTTGGAGTACAGCATCCACACCTGGCAATGCCGGAATGCCTTGTTGGCGAATTTTTGTATCTGTTAACGCTTCCATTTCAGTGGTAATTGTGACCACATCCACATTAAGTTGGTAGCTATCGATGAAATGTTTGGCTATCTTTGGCCACGTAACCCCAGCATAATATTCAATAAAATCGTCGGCTGTTAACGTGACACCATATGTCGCTAAATAGGTACTCCAATTGTTAGCATGAAACGTTTCAGAATCAACTAACGTACCATCAAAATCAAAAAAAAGAGTTTGCATTCTTTACCAAATAATAATTTTTCACATAAAAGAATGGCCTTTATAACACCCTAATTTAACAAATAACAGTGGGCTATTATTTACAATACAATTGCATTGCCATTACGCTCTTTAAGTATAGTAATCGCATCATCAATCGCTACCGCAGGGCTATAATAAAAGCCTTGAATATAATGACAAGCCATCTCAGATAAAATATCTAATTGCGCTTGTGTTTCAACACCTTCAGCAACAACTTCGACCTTTAATTTTCGGCTAAGATCGATAACCAATGACACCAACATTTGACTCTCTTTACTGTGTTCAATATCCACAATAAAGCTACGATCTATCTTAATAATATCTGGCTTTATATCAATAATAGCGGCTAACGACGAATAACCTGTACCAAAGTCATCCAATGAAATCGCAATGCCTCGCGATCTAAATGCCGCAAGAATATCAATAATATTCTTACCGTCATCAAGGGCTGTTGATTCAGTAATTTCAATCATTATGGCGCTATAAGGTAAATTATAGTTATTGATTGTTTCAAAAATATATTCTTGATTATGCTGTGAAAACTCTTTCACTGAGTGGTTAATTGAAAAGACAACATCGGTAAAACCACTGCGATGAATACGATCTAAATCAGCACACGCTTTTTCAAATACTAGTTGACCTAACATGCCAATTAAACCGTAGCGTTCAGCAATAGGAATAAAGATCCCCGGAGAGATGAAACCCTCTTGATCATCATACCAACGCGCTAATGCTTCAAATTTACAGACGTTCCCTGTTTTATTATCCACAATAGGTTGATAATGAACGACTATTTGTTGAGCACTGATAGCCTGTTTTAACTTATCGCGTAATTTTAATTTACGGATATATTCATGTTGTAATTGTTGGTCATAAACACAAATACCATTACGACCTAACCACTTTTGTTCATACATGGCATAGTCAGCATTTTTGAGCAAAGCTTGGTGTGTGGTACCACTTTCGGGATATGATGAGATACCGATACTAATGGTTAGATTTATATCAATATCATTACATTTAATTGGCTGTGAAATAATATCCACTAATTGATTAGCAATATGCAGAGCATAATTAACATTTTGCCCTTTGATTAACACCGCATATTCATCACCACCATAACGACAAATAACACTGTGCTCACACACTGTTGCTCTAAGAATATCAGCTACTTTTTGTAGCACTTTATCACCGAAATCATGCCCGTAAAGATCGTTAAAAATCTTAAAGTCATCAAGATCAATAAATAAAAGTGAGCATACTGATGTCGCTGAATCATCGGTTGATACATCATTAATTTGAGCGATGTATTTTTCTACTTTTTCAATAAAACGGCGACGATTCATTAACCCCGTTAGGGTGTCATTATTTGCTAATAGTTTTAATTTCTTTTCAGTTTGCTTTCGAGAGCTAATATCATGAAAAACACCGACATAATTAATCACATTATGATCATCTTCAATTTTATTAATCGTCATTTCTTCAGGATAAATAATACCATCACTACGGCGATTTTTTAATTGACCTTGCCATGACCCCGTTGTTTCAAGGCTATGCCACATTTGTTCATAAAAAGCAGTATTATGACACCCTGATGCCAAAATTCGTGGATTTTCACCAACAATATCAGCATGACAATAACCTGTTACTTTTTCAAAAGCTTTATTAACTGAAATTATATTATTATCTTTATCAGTTATCACAATACATTCAGACGTATTATCGAAAACTGTTTTAGCAAGGGTTAATTGTTGTTCCGCAATGACGGTATCTGTTATATCAATCAAAATACCAACAACACGGTTATAATGATGACTACTGCTAGATTCTATAATATTACCTTTACAATTAAACCAACGACAAATTTTATCGTTACTTCCTGATTGTAATCTAAATTCAACATCAATAGAGGTTGCATCACCATTTCGTAACTTGGAAAAACATTCAATAACAGCAGATCGATCATCTTTATGTATCATGATAATCCAATCATAAACATTATTAACATTAGTTTCATTTATACCTAAAATATCCCAAAATTTAGGTGACGTTAATAATATTTGTGTTTCTAAATTATATTCCCATATACCTTCCGTAACGGCATTATATGTCACGCTTAATTTATCAGATGCTTGATCTAATTTATTTGAAAGATAATAGAACTCGGTAATGTCTTGTACAATACCTTTGATTAAGGTTGCAATACCATTTATATCACGCAGTATATGGCAATGTTCGCGTAAGTATTTATTTTTACCTTCAGCTAAAACAATGCGATAAATAACATTATAACTCATGTTATTGCTATCTAGCATGTCACGTCTTAGTTCAATAACGCGGGTACGATCATCAGGATGAATATATTGATTCGTCGTTGTCTTGTTAGGTGTGAAATTCTCAGCCTCACATTGAAATATTCGATAAATTTCTTTACTCCAATAAACACTACCCGTGACGATATCAACATGAAAATTACCCAGTTGAGCTTCTCGTTGACATTCTTCCATTTCACAAAGCAATTTTTTTTGCTCTGATAGCAATGCTAAATATTGCACATCAGAACCAAGAATATCGCCAAGAACTTGACACCACTCTCCATGCTGTTCTTCAGAGAAAAAATAAGGATGTTCAAATAAGCATCCGATAACACCCACAATTTCTCGACGCCTAGAAAATATAGGTATGCCGAGATAATGTTGTAATAAATGAGACGTAATTATCTGATTAAATGGATATGTCTGTGGAATATTATTAGAAAAATAATAAGGCTTACCAGAAGATATCATCTTTTCACAAAGAGAGTTATTAATTAAATACGTGAATACAGTATTCGAAAAATAATCGTCAATAGAATAAGCTAAAGATGTCGCTTTATGCTGATTTTTATCAAAATAAGCAATATAACAATGGGTAGGCTGTAGCGTTTCATACACAGTATGAAGGGCTTCTTGTATAAACTCGCTACCATAACTGTTTCGTTTTAGTGCTTTTAATGTTGTAACCATAAATAATCAGTAGCCTAAGCAATATATCTTGAAAAATAATTATTTTTAATACTATATAAATAATCACTTACCAATATACCGTATGTTGTCGCATAATTAAAGAACGTCAGTATTAATAATAAGGTTTATTTAATATCTTTCAGATTAATATCACTTTATCGCTAAAAAATAATGATATAATATCAAATAGAATTTATATTATTACGGGGCAACCATAATGAAATTATTGTTGTCACCATAATGAAAACAAATGCTATCCATAAGCACATAGACAAACCATATAATTGATATATCGCACCAGATAACAACGTACCAATTAAACGCCCCATTGCATTTGCCATATAATAAAATCCCACATCTAAACTTACACCATCATCTTTGGCATAACTTACTATTAAATAAGAATGTAATGAGGAATTAATTGCAAAAATAGCACCAAAAATCATTAATCCAATAACAATAATTAATTGTGGATACCAATTAAATTGTAATGCTAATGCAATTACTCCCGTTACAGCAGCAAGTATCATTGCCCATACGAACGCAACTCGACCATCAGGTACTATGCCTTTTGTTTTACCCGTAATTTTAGGTGCGATACTTTGAACAAAGCCATAACCAATCACCCAAACAGCCAAAAAGCCACCAACCAGCAAGTAATCCCATCCAAAAACTTGCCCTAAATAGAGCGGTAATGCAATCACAAACCAGACATTACGAGCACCAAAAAGAAACATTCTTGCGGCGGAAAGTATATTTACACTTCTACTTTTTGAGAAAATCTGACTAAATTTCACCTTGTTTTTTGCTTTACCTAAATCTTTATCAAGTAACAACAAACTAAATATAAATACGACGGCAAGCACACCAGCCATCGCAATAACTGCACCTTGAAAACCAATCAATGCCAGTAATGCCCCTCCTAAGAAAAAGCCGACACCTTTAAGCGCATTTTTTGAACCAGTAAGTAATGCTATCCATTTATATAATGCACCTTGCTGATCATTTGGGACGAGTGTTTTAATCGCACTTTTAGCACTCATCTTATTTAAGTCTTTAGCAATACCTGATAACGCTTGGGCAAACATTACCCATATAACAGTAAGATTTGCGGAAGGTACAGCCAACATTAATAATGCAACAACCTGCATAAATAAACCAATATTCATGGTCTTATTTAAACCCAACTGCGCACCAAGCCAGCCACCAATTAAATTGGTTACAACACCAAAAAATTCATAAAATAAAAATAATGAGGCAATCTCTAACGGGCTATAACCCAGTTGATGGAAATGTAAAACCACCAACATGCGTAATGCGCCATCCGTTAGAGTGAAATTCCAATAATTAAATGTCACCAACATATATTGACGTACATCATTGGGTAACTGGCTCAGCTTTGCTAACATAAAAATACTCTCTAACTTATTATCACTTTTTATTGTTAGCTGATTAACAACCAACTTTACGAATTAATTCTGCTGTCCGTGTCGCATAACCCATTTCATTGTCATACCATGCATAAATTTTCACCATCCGTTGATTTACAACCATCGTTGATAAGGCATCAATAATAGTAGATCGTTGATCGCCACGGTAATCAACCGACACTAAAGGCCGAGCTTCAAAACCTAAAATACCTCTCAAGTCAGTTTCTGATGCCGTTTTTAAAAGTTGATTAACTTCATCAATAGAAGTATCGCGCTCAACATCAAAAATAATATCCGTCAATGATGCGTTTGCAAGGGGTACACGCACCGCATGACCATCGATTTTTCCTGCTAACTCAGGAAAGATTTCAACAATGGCTTTTGCTGAACCAGTTGTTGTTGGGATTAAACTCATTCCACACGCACGCGCTCGACGCAAGTCTTTATGCGGGGCATCTAAAATAGTTTGTGTATTGGTTAAATTATGAATGGTGGTAAATGAAGCTTGTTTAATACCAAGTTGTTCATGAATCACTTTAACGACGGGGGCAATACAATTAGTGGTACAAGATGCGGCAGTAACAATACGGTGTTTCTTTGCATCAAATAAATGATCGTTAACCCCAACCACAATATTCAATACTCCCTCAGCTTTTACGGGTGCAGAAACGACCACCCGCTTTACCCCTTGCTGTAAATATTGATTAAGGTACAACGTATCGCGGTGAACACCTGTGGCTTCTAATACAACATCACAACCAGACCAATCAACATCCGCGATCTGTTGCTGCTGAGAGTAACGAATTGCTTTGCCATTAATTATCATTTGATCATTTCCAACGGTGACGCCATGCCCCCAACGTCCTTGAATCGAATCAAATTCAAGTAAGTGGGACAAAGCAGTAACATCACCGGCAACATCGTTAATTAATACAAATTCAATCTCAGGCCAATCAAATGCAGCACGTAATACTAAGCGGCCAATACGACCGAATCCATTGATCCCTACTTTAATAGCCATTATTCTTCCTCACCTTGTTAATAACAAACATATGAATATCCATATATGTGGAAAAACAAATATATCAGCCGTAAGAAAATAAATAAACCTTTTTTGCCTAAAATACGTTCAACAACCTCCAATAACAAAAAACCCCGCATCTGCGAGGTTTCGTAATAAATTATTATTGATAGCAATTAGTGCTTAGCGTCATCATTCCACTGCTTTATATACTCAATGTGTGATTGGCGAGTAAAAGCACTTGGTCGTTGCGCCTGAATAGAGGCTATTGTTGTATCAAAAGGCATACCACGAGCCAGTAAAAGACGAGCAGCAAGTAGACCAGTACGGCCAGAGCCACCTTTACAATGTGCGACTACAAATTCACCATTATTAAGTGCTATTTGTGCTGCATCATTCGCACGTTTCCATTTTTCTTCAAAGTGAGCAGTTGGCGCACAATCATCTTCAATAGGAACATGAAACCATTGTATACCCAATAATTTACACGCTTCTGCTAATAATTGAACGCCTTGATCAGGCAATTCATTTTCTTCTAATGCAGTTAAAACAACTGTTGCCCCCGCCGCTTTTAACTGACGTAAACTCGCGATCGTATTAACCCCTTTAGTCCCAGGACATGGTGTTAATAATAAACCACCGTTTAAAGAGGCTCCTTCATTTAACGGTAATGTCCATACGGGATGTTGATTATCCATAAAAGTAACAACTCCTAGCGTGTTATAGCATTAATAAATTAATGCTGGTTTCTTCCTGTTTTTTATTGCACTTAAACGTATTTTTTCTTGATTTATCAATGCCGGTTGGCCATTTCTCACTGTATCAAACGTATGCCGAATCCATACAGGTAAATCACAAGGAAAATGATAAAAGATCCATACACCTTCACGCTGGTCTTGTAATACACCACTGTCTCGTAACAATGCTAAATGACGAGAAACTTTAGGCTGACTAACCTGCAATGCTTTGGTTAAATCCCCAACAGATAAAGCAACTTCATCATGAATCAGCATCAAAATACGTAATCGTAATGGATCACTCATAATTTTGAATAATTCAACCGCTCCAATTGTATTAGATTGATTATCACCATTAAGCATCAAAAATAATGCGATCTTGGCTTTCAAACCATCAAATACATCGTAAAATCCCTGAGAGCCAGCTTGCGGTTTAGGGTCTTTAAAATCCCAATGTATTAATGCATCAGAATCAGGAAAAAGCGCACATTCTTTACTGGCTTTATCACACAACGTGATCACAACATCAAAATGTTGATTTTGTAAACTCGATGCTAATACACAGGTTAAATTATCGGAATTAACATTATGATAATTAAGCACTTCATACACACGAGGATCGATAGTTTCAGGTGCCATCCCTGCGCTTATAATTTCAAAATTATCGGCGGTAGTTTCACTGTTTAGACACATATGACGCATTAATGCTTCTGCAAGTTGCGACCGTGCTGAATTTCCCGAACAAAGAAACAAAATACGTTTCACAGTAAAAACCTTATGACTATCATTAAAAACATTAGAATATACGATAAGGCATATATAACAAGCTCAAATAATTACGCTTACATAACTACGATAGTTATCATTATCTATTAGCGAGCAATATCAAGTTGATTTCCACTGACACCATTGGTTCGAAACCAACCCGCAATACTAAATCGTTGTTGTGTTGCAGGAAGCACTTCATGAGGAAACAGTTCAGATAAAAATACGACTAGTCTACCCGCATTTGGATCCAACGTTGCCAATTCATTATCATCAAGATCATACATCTTCAGACGACCACCATGCTCAGGTTGCCAATCTTCATTTAAATAAAAAACGGTCGTCAATTTGCGATTTTCTTGACCACGAAAACAATCCACATGCTTTTGATAGAAATCACCTTGTTCATATTTAGCAAAATGTGATTCATATTCAAATAAACCCAAGAATAAATGACGATTTACTTCAAGGCGAACGTCGTTCATTCGCTGTAGAAAATCGCTCACTGGCGGCCCCATATCAGATTGTAGCCACTGAATCTTATCGCTTCGAATTGCTTTTTTAGTCATATATTCATCATTACGACCAATGCCAGCTTGACTCCAATCTGTTGGAATACATGCTTTCAATTCACTGACTTCATGTGGCGTTAAAAAATCATCCCAGACAAACCACCCTTGGGTAAATAAAGCATCAACCAGTTTATCGCTATTCATAATCATTCCAATCTAAAAGAAGAAAAAAACGTTATAAAGGCAGACATACTTTACGACAAATCGCAAAAATCATCATAACTATGAAATTTTCTGCTTAAACAGCCCCTAATCATAGGAAATATTAGATTCAGTGATTGATTAATCCTCAAAAATAGTAACTAATACATTATAGGTATAATATTTATTAGACACTCATCACGTATTCAGCATCTAATATTGGTAAAAAGATTAATTCACTGAACTAGATTTATAGGAAACTATTATTATGAGCGATAAAAATCGCGGATTATTATTGGCTTTTATTGGCATAATGATATTAAGCTTTGATAGTTTATTCGTTAAACTATCTAATTCTACTGCATGGAATGTCCTTTTTTGGCGTGGTGCATTTCAATGCATTGCGTTAGTGATTTTTCAATTACTTTATAATCGAAAGAAATTTACAGCTGAAATATCTCATCCATCATTACCATCACTCGGACTAGGGGTTATTTTTGCCGCCTCTACCATTTGCTTTATTGAGTCATTACATTATACCCAAGTTGCAAGTACGCTAGTTATCATCAATACCGCCCCTTTCTTTACCGCAATTTTAGGTTTTCTAATATTAAAAGAAAAATTGAAGTGGCCGACACTATTGGCTATTGGTGTTGCAACCAGTGGCATTTGGATTATCTTTGCGTTTGCGCCAGCTGGCGGTCAGTGGGTAGGCAATGTATTAGCATTGGTTACGGCATTAGCCACTGCTATCTATCTCGTTGCTATGCGTAAAACGAAAGGGGAACAAGCGGCTAATATTCTTATTGTCGCTGGCTTTATGATTGCCGTATTTGCTTATATTAAAGGTGCTCAACCCTTTTCGTTATCCCATCTCCAAATGTTATATTTATTGGTTTTAGGTGGTATTGTTGTACCCGGCTCTTATCTATGTATTTCAAAATCTGCTGCTTATATTCCAGCCGCTCAAACAAGCTTAATTTTACTAATGGAGATTTTATTAGGTCCACTATACGTATTTTTAGTGATTGGCGAACAACCATCAATAAACGATATTTTAGGCGGAGCTATAATATTAATTACATTAGGGCTTTATACTGTGTGGGATCTTAAACAATCTGCGTAATATATAATACCTAATAAAATTACCGCCGTTCGTATTTACAACGGCGATAATCTATTAAAAATTTATTTAGTGCTTACACGTAAGTTATTTTTATTATCACGATTTTGACGAATATGTTCATCACTCTGGATAATATTTTCTTGTTTAGCAAGACGATCATATAAAACAACATTAACGGATGCTGCTAAGTTCATACAACCAACCGTGGGTACATAAACAACATGGTCGGCTCTGTCTGCTACATCTTGTGAAATGGAACCATCTTCAGGACCAAAAATATAAATCGCTTTGTCTGGATGCTGAAAATGAGGCAATAATGTTGCTCCCTCAGCAAAATCAACACAAACAATCTTCATATCTTTCGGCAAATTATCAAGCATAGATTCAACACCAGATAATGGAATTGTCTGTGCCATTTTCTTAGTATCTGTCTGAAATTTTGCGGCTTTATCGTAACGGGTTCCCGTATAAATAACAGCATCTGCTTTATAACAACCAGCAGCTCTGAGTACAGCACCGATATTGGTTGGACTTTTAGGATTACTTAATCCAATGATTACTGATGCATCTTTCATGTCAGGAATACCTTATTGTTTAGATTAACAACAAATATAAATAAAGATGTCATTATACTAAAATAGTAACTTTCCAGAAAGAAGTAACCAACGTTAACGCTACTATCCGGCCCATAAGCAAAAAAGCCTCACTCTTTGAATGAAGCTTCTTCTTTAAATAATCGCTGTTGATATTCTATACTAAAAAATTAACTCAACGTCGATAATCAATAAGAATTAATTTACATTATTATCCACTAAATGATGACATAACCAACCTAACGATAAATCTTCAATGGCTTGCTGTATCGATGCGTCTATCTTTTGCGCTTCATCACCATTATACATATCAAGAATAGTGGTAAAAAAGGGCATATAAGGCATTGTTGAAATATACACTTTCTTATCATCAGCAGCAGCGATCACTTCAATATCATAGGCATTTAAATGACGTGAGTCTTGATCTGTAATGTGCACTAAATTAAAGCGTATAATATTGGTATCTTTCGAATCAATGGTTGCACGATACCCTATTCGATTTTCATCATCGATCAAATGATAGCCCCCATCAGCCAACGCTATTCCTTTTTCAATCAACATCGATAACATGTCGGCTCGCTCAGAAGAGACGTCCATTACCAATGCTGATTCTTCTGAAAAATCATCAATAGAACCATCTTCAAGATCATCATCAAATATAGATCGGGTGTAGGTTGTTACGACATGATCTAGCATGCTTGCAATCCTAATGTTTAGTATGAATAAATTTATCAAGTAGATAATGGTTATACTGGATTACATATTATCTGCAATACAAATTATAAAATCCATCAATAAACACCCTGATTATTCTCAATTTATTATTTTAATATCCACATTAATTTAAAAGTTACGGATAATATTTTTGTTTCATTCTAAGCGCGACATTTACCAAAGCAATTAACACTGGCACTTCAACTAAAGGACCAATTACCCCTGCAAATGCTTGATCTGAACTCAATCCAAACACTGAGATAGACACTGCAATCGCTAATTCAAAATTGTTGCCTGTGGCTGTAAAAGCAATAGAGGCATTCTTGTCATAAGGAAGACCCATTTTCTTACCAACAAAGAAGCTAATAAAAAACATTAGAACAAAGTAAATAACCAGTGGCACAGCAACACGGAAAACATCCATAGGTAAGGCTAAAATCATATCGCCTTTAAGGCTAAACATCAGCACAATAGTGGCTAGTAGCGCAATTAACGTAATAGGTGAAATACGAGGAATAAACACCTCGTTGTACCATTGATCTCCTTTTTTAGCGACCAACCATTTACGACTAATAAAACCCGCAAGGAAAGGAATACCAAGATAAATAAGAACACTCTCTGCAATATCTATAATAGATATATTAATAGCAAAACCCTGATAACCAAATAATGGTGGTAATACCGTAATAAACAACCACGCCATAACACTGTAAGTCAGAATTTGAAATGCGCTGTTTAATGCAACCAATGTAGCGCCATATTCTTTATTTCCACCACCAATATCATTCCAGACTAATACCATCGCAATACAACGAGCTAAGCCGATAAGAATAATCCCCACCATGTAACCGGGATGATCACCAAGGAAGGTTAATGCTAAAACAAACATTAAAATAGGACCAACAATCCAATTCATGACCAAAGATAACGTAAGGGCTTGTTTATCTTTGGTTACTTTTCCCATTAATCCATAATTTACTTTTGCAAGAGGAGGATACATCATTAAAATCAAACCAATCGCCAACGGAACATTGGTTGTTCCAACCGACATCGCTTGATTCCACTGAGACACTTCAGGAAAAATAGCGCCGATCCCCACCCCAATGATCATTGCAGCAAAAATCCATACCGTTAAGTAACGATCAAGAAACTGCATTTTATTATTTGGGCTATTTAAAACCTTTGTTGTCATAGTAACCTTCCAATTTTTATTATTTACAACAACCAATCGTCAATCGTCGAATAACGATTAATGGTTATGAAAAAATACAATCTTGTCTATAAAGTACTTAATAAAATATTAAGACAAGAAATCTGAAAATTTAGCGTTAAATGTATTTAGTGCTTCACGGTTAATTCGGTAACACACTTTAGGTGGATTTGGTTCAGCTTTAATAAAATTAGCTTGTTTTAGTATCCGTAAATGCTCGGAAACCGTTGATTGCGCTAACCCCAACTCAGACACTAGATCACTGTTTAAGCAACTATCTATAGCATCTAAGGTATGGAGAATGTGGAGAATACGCAAACGCGCAGGATGTGATAATGCTTTAGCTTGCGCTGCTAATGTTTGTTCATCTTTAAGTTGTTGCGCTGTGGCTGTAAAGGAAACATCACAAAAACTCGAGCATTTATTATTCATCTGTTCACACCTAACCGTTAATCGTCGATTAACGATATAACAGATTTACTGATGATGCAACAATCACTTTATTAAACAATAAAATTTACTTTCACTATTTGAAGGCTTCAAGATATTAACTGAAAGCCAGAAAGTGTCTTTTGAAGTAGAACAAGGCCAAAAAGGTCTACAAGCTGCAAACGTTGTCGCTATCTAATTTATCCCCGTTGATAAATAATAAAAATGCCGGCTATGACCAGCATTTTTTATACCTGCGATTTACCTCTACGTTTGTTCATTACTAATTGCAATGATCTACATAAACCAGAATATATCTTTCAAAGTAAAACTGTTTTTACTGATAAACCTATATAAAAGCAGACTCCCAGCCATATATTTAGCTAAAATACTAAGAGGTTTGTATTTTTGTAATACCGACCAAAAACTAAGAATACTGTATTAAGATAATACTTATTTTATATATCTTACTTAAATCCAGTTTTGAAAGTTATAGCGTATTTAATGCTATTTATCATCACTGTATAGGATTAGTTCATTGAATTTTGTTTTAGATAATATCGGCACAGTAACGTTATTTTTATTACTGTTTACTTTTGTTGTTAGTTGGTTATTTCGCTCTAAAGAGTTTGCTATCATTAGAGGCGTTATTTTAACTGTTTATAGTTTAGTTTTTGTTACTTTATTTGACACTTTGGTTAGTTTCATCCCCCCTTTGATTATATTACTTTTATATAGTTTGGTATTTATAGACACCTTGCTTCTTATTCGACCAAAGATGCAACCTCTTTGGGTTCGAGTTTTGATAAATTGGCCTGGGCAATGGTTTTTAGGTGCTACGATAATCGCCTTCCCTTGGGCAATATGGGTACTATTGTTTAAGAGTGCTGATTTTTTGTATATCCCTTATATACTTGGCTTAATCGGTATATTACAAAATTTCCGTATCACTGAAGAATGTATTTTTATCGATTTGAATGATAACGAACAGCCATCACAACTGAGCCGCTTAAAATTAGCGCCACCAAATTCAAATAATAACGACACACTGCAAATTATCCAGTTAACCGATCCGCATTTAGGCCCATATATGTCTGTTGCCCGACTTCAGCATATTTGTAAAAACGCAGTCGATAAACAACCGGATCTTATTTTATTAACGGGCGACTTTTTGACCATGGAGTCAAAAGGATCAGTACAAACACTTTCACAATCACTCCAACCATTAAAGGAGTATAGCAGCAAGGTGTTTGCTTGTATGGGCAACCATGATTACGAAGCGCCTGAAATAGTAAAGGTAGCCTTAGCTAACAATAATATTACTTTGTTGATAGATGAAGCCCAGATAGTACAAACTCGACTTGGCCCAGTTGAAGTTATTGGCTTTGATTCTCACTCTAAAGATAGAAAACTTAAACTCAGTAACGCAATCAAAAGCTTACCTAATGAAAAGAATATCATCGCAAGTATTGCTATGCTTCATGATCCAACTCACCTTTCAGATCTGCCTCTAGCGAGCCACCCTACAGATTTATTCTTAAGTGGTCATACACATGGTGGTCTTATGGGATTAGTCAGTTTAGGATTAAAAACGACAGTAATCAGTCTATTTTCAAAATCGCCAGATCATGGCTTGTGGGGAATTGATAATACCAAGTTATATGTACATCGAGGTACTGGGCATTATGGCTTTCCTTTTCGATTAGGCGTACCAACTGAGCATAGTGTTATCAAAGTTAGATTAAAGAAATCAAAATAATATTAACAGTAATAGTACAGTGATAATTTAGGCTTCGATTCACTGTGCTACTACTGTTATTAACAATACCACCATCAAATAAATTGTTCGCGTAAATATCAGCAGGAACAGCCGCTTTACTAAGGGGTTTTAACAGAATAGGACAGGAAGTTGACCAGAAAAAGACAGCGCTACGTTTTTGATTAGGCTAGAAACAACAAAGCCCCAGCGTGAGCTGAGGCTTTATCATTTGAATTGGTGCCCGAGGTCGGACTTGAACCGACACTCCCGAAGGAAACGGATTTTGAATCCGTCGTGTATACCAATTTCACCACTCGGGCTTTTATTCTCATAAAGAGAATGGAGGCGCGTCCCGGAGTCGAACCGAGGTACACGGATTTGCAATCCGCTGCATAGCCACTCTGCCAACGCGCCAACGTTACTAGGTTTCCCTAGCCTGCTGTTAATTACTTAACAACCTAATAGATGGTGCCCCGGGCCGGACTTGAACCGGCACAGCGCGAACGCCGAGGGATTTTAAATCCCTTGTGTCTACCAATTCCACCACCAGGGCACGCAATTTCTTGCGATGGGTAAGACACCATCTGTAAATACCGCCTAAGCCGTATTTTTTAATTTGGAGCGACACATCGGGTTCGAACCGATGACCTCAACCTTGGCAAGGTTGCGCTCTACCAACTGAGCTAGTGTCGCATTTTATTCTCAAAGAGAATGGAGGCGCGTCCCGGAGTCGAACCGAGGTACACGGATTTGCAATCCGCTGCATAGCCACTCTGCCAACGCGCCAACGTTACTAGGTTTCCCTAGCCTGCTGTTAATTACTTAACAACCTAATAGATGGTGCCCCGGGCCGGACTTGAACCGGCACAGCGCGAACGCCGAGGGATTTTAAATCCCTTGTGTCTACCAATTCCACCACCAGGGCACGCAATTTCTTGCGATGGGTAAGACACCATCTGTAAATACCGCCTAAGCCGTATTTTTTAATTTGGAGCGACACATCGGGTTCGAACCGATGACCTCAACCTTGGCAAGGTTGCGCTCTACCAGCTGAGCTAGTGTCGCATATTCTCAAAGAGAATGGAGGCGCGTCCCGGAGTCGAACCGAGGTACGCGGATTTGCAATCCGATGCATAGCCACTCTGCCAACGCGCCATCTCGTAAAGAAGTCATTCTTCACTCACCTTAGCAAGTCTCCCCGCTGCGGTATGTGGTGTAATTTACTGATTTTACGGACTGAGTCAACGAAAAATTATGACTTTTTATTTAAGTGGTCATTTTCCGTTACATCAACCTAAAAATCAGCCCATTTCTGATCAAAATCCAGCCACCTTGAAATCATAAGGTTTACTTTGAATTTGATCTTCTCATTAATCAGTAACATTCTTAACTGCCTTTACATATCCTCTATATCAACATTTCGTTTTATTACGATTAAATTTATACGTCCCCTTTCACTCATTCTTTTATTATCCTCTACTCTATTGTTACATACCCATATATAAGAGTTATTTTTTGCCTCTAATGATTTGATTTTTAAGCATACCCCTTTAGGGTTATTTAAAGTTCCATTTGATTTGCATCATATCCATTCGGTTTAACTCTCAATAAGCTTGTCGTAATTCACGATGTTGTTAAGAGGATTTATGAGCAAAGTCAAAATAGCGATTATTGGTAACGGTATGGTTGGCCATCGCTATATCGAAGAACTAGTCGATAAAGCTGACATGAATAACTATGATGTTACAGTCTTTTGTGAAGAACCACGTGTTGCTTATGATAGAGTTCACCTCTCATCTTATTTCTCTCATCACACCGCAGAAGAATTATCTCTCGTTAAACAAGGTTTTTATCAAAAACACGGTATTAACGTCTTCTTAGGTGAACGTGCGATTACTATTAACCGAGATCAAAAACTCATTTATTCTAGTAGCGGCCGTGAAGTTCATTACGATAAGTTAATTATGGCAACAGGATCATATCCTTGGGTGCCATCAATTAAAGGTAATGATTCAAAAGATTGTTTTGTTTATCGTACTATTGAAGATCTAAAAGCGATTGAAGCAACGGCTAAATACAGTAAAAGTGGTGTTGTCGTTGGTGGCGGATTACTTGGATTAGAAGCCGCTGGTGCACTAAAAGCATTAGGTGTGGATACTCATGTTATTGAGTTTGCCCCTGTACTGATGGCTGAACAATTGGATCCCCATGGTGGTGCGCAACTACGAAAAAAAATCGAACAACTCGGTGTTGTAGTTCATACAGGTAAAAATACTCAAGAAATTATTGCTAAAGGTGAACATGCTCGCAATACATTAGCATTTGCTGATGGCACATCTCTCGAAGTCGACTTCATCGTATTCTCTACAGGTATTCGCCCTCAAGATAAACTTGCTCACCATTGCAATTTAGCGCTAGGTAATCGTGGCGGTATTGCGATTAATAATTTCTGTCAAACATCTGATGATGATATTTATGCCATTGGTGAGTGTGCGTCATGGAATAACATGTTCTTTGGCCTCGTTGCTCCTGGTTATAAAATGGCGCAAATTGCTGTCGGTCACTTACTGGGTGAGTCGCATGCTTTTGAAGGTGCTGACATGAGCGCCAAATTAAAATTATTAGGCGTAAAAGTTGGCAGTATTGGTGATGCGAATGGTCGTACTCCCAACAGTAAAAGCTATGTTTACCTTAACGAACAGCAAGATGTTTATAAACGTATTATTGTTTCAGAAGACGGAAAGCAGCTTTTAGGTGCCGTGTTGGTCGGTGATACCGCTGATTATGGTAATTTATTACAGCTTAAATTGAACAATATTGAATTACCTGAAAATCCTGACTCTCTAATTCTTCCAGCTCATGCGGGTGCAGAAAAACCTGCAATGGGCGCTGATTCATTACCTGATAGTGCTGTCATTTGTTCATGTTTTGATGTTACTAAAGGTAAAATTGCGGCAGCTGTCGCTGATGGTTATACAACGCTAGGTGAGATTAAAGCAGTAACAAAAGCAGGTACAGGCTGTGGCGGTTGCTTACCATTAATAACCCAAGTTCTTAATGCTGAACTTGCGAAAGCCGGCGTTGAAGTTAAAAATCACCTTTGTGAGCACTTTGAATATTCTCGCCAAGAACTCTTACACCTTATTCGTATAGAAGAAATTACGTCATTTGAGGCGTTACTGGCTAAATATGGTAAAGGTTACGGCTGTGAAATATGCAAACCTGCTGTTGGCTCAATCCTAGCCTCATGCTGGAATGAATACGCACTCACACCTCAAAATACACCACTCCAAGACACCAATGATATTTTCCTTGGCAACATGCAAAAAGATGGCACCTATTCTGTCATTCCACGTATGGCTGGCGGTGAAGTGACACCAGCGGGATTATTAGCATTAGCCCAAGTTGCAAGTGACTATAAACTTTACACCAAGGTAACTGGCGCACAGCGTATTGGTTTATTTGGTGCTCATAAAGACGATTTACCACAAATTTGGCAACGTCTGATTGATGCCGGATTTGAAACAGGTCAAGCCTATGCCAAAGCACTCCGCATGGCAAAAACATGTGTTGGTAGCACTTGGTGTCGTTTTGGCGTGCAAGACAGTGTCGGTTTAGGCGTCCAGCTTGAGAACCGTTATAAAGGTATTCGTACTCCTCATAAGATGAAGTTCGGCGTGTCTGGTTGTACTCGTGAATGTGCTGAAGCTCAAGGTAAAGATTTAGGTATTATTGCTACAGATGCGGGTTGGAATATGTATGTTGGCGGTAATGGCGGTATGAAACCACGTCATGCCGACTTATTTGCGGCAGATCTTGATACTGCAACCTTAATTAAATATATCGATCGCTACTTGATGTTCTATATCCGTACTGCCGACAAGCTACAACGTACCTCAACATGGTTAACAAGCTTAGACGGTGGCGTTGATTACCTTAAAGACGTCATCATCAATGATAAATTAGGCCTAAACCAACAGCTTGAAGCTGACGCAGAACGATTGATTGCAACTTATCATTGTGAATGGCAAGCCACACTCAGCAATGAGCAACAATTAAAGCGCTTTGCACACTTCATTAATAGTTCTAAGCATGATGACAACGTTGTTTTTGTTCCTACACGCGAACAGCATCGTCCAGCAACTGTTGATGAAAAAGCAATGAGTCATGAACAAGATACAACCTTTATTATTTCATTGGAGGAAAAAGCATGAGTCAGTGGATTTCTGTCTGCAATCTTGATGATTTAATTCCCGGCACCGGTGTTTGCGCATTAGTTGGCGATCAACAAGTGGCGATTTTCCGTCCCGATAATAGTGAGCAACTATTTGCCCTCAATAATAAAGACCCTTTTGCGCAATCAAATGTCCTCTCTCGTGGGATTATTTGCCAACATCAGGATCAACTATGGATCGCAAGTCCATTAAAGAAACAACGCTTTTCATTAGTTGATGGTCATTGTTTAGAACAACCTGATATTAAAATCACGTGTTATCAGATTCAAGTTCACCAAGGTCAAGTACAGGTTCGCTTGTAATTAAAGCAGTAATGAGTTTGGCATATATTGCCAAACTCTTTTTGCCATAAGTTAATGTAAACACTTCCTTATTAGCTTATGACAAACAGTTTTAATTTCTACAGGGAAAATATATGTACGCTGATACAATCAAAAAATGCTCCGCCAATGCGGCCCGTATTGTTAAATTTGCACAAAACGAGAAACTAGGCTTTTGGATAAGCTCTGCCATGGCTGGCGCTTACGTTGGTTTGGCCATTATTTTAATTTTTACTCTCGGTAATATGGTTGATCCCAGTATTAGACCCCTCGTTATGGGTGCTACATTTGGTATCGCTTTAGTCTTGGTGATTATTGCAGGATCTGAACTTTACACTGGACACACTATGTTTTTAACTTTTGGTGTAAAAACAGGTCAAATCACCGTCACAGACATGCTAAAGGTACTGCCTCAAACATGGATGGGTAACCTCTTAGGATCTGTAGGCGTAGCATTACTTTTCTTCTATGCTGGCGGTGGTCATCTGTTAAATGACGGCAATAGCTTATTAAACAATGTCGCGATGGCAAAAACGGCCGCACCCGCTTCAGTGTTAGTATTTAAAGGTATTCTTTGTAATTGGCTTGTTTGTTTAGCTATTTGGATGTGTCAGCGGGTTGAAGGCTCTGCGAAATTTATTGCTATTTGGTGGTGTTTATTAGCCTTTATTGCTTCAGGTTACGAGCACTCAATTGCCAATATGACAATCTTTGCTCTATCTTGGTTTGGCGTTCATAAAGAAGCATTTACGCTTGCAGGAATTGGTCATAACTTACTATGGGTAACTATTGGTAATACTATTTCTGGGGTGGTATTTATGGGCCTTGGCTATTGGTTTACTACACCAAAAACACAACGTCCAATAATTAAAGCAACCGCTGATACTCAAGCATAGCAATCAATATAATTATACCGACCATAATGACACAGCCTTGGAGTAAACTTATGCACCCATCAGACACTTTATATGCGTTATCTACCCCATCAAAGATCGGTAAAGTGATCCTTGTTGGTGCAGGTCCTGGTGATCCTGACTTACTGACAGTCAAAGCACTGCGTTTAATTCAACAAGCTGATGTCATTATTTATGATCGCTTAGTCTCAACAGAGATCGTTGCACTTTTCCCTCCACGCTGCCAAGCCGTTTTTGTGGGAAAAGAAGCGGGCAATCATTGTGTACCTCAGCAACAAATTAATCATCTATTAGTTAAACATGCCTTAGCGGGTAAACAAGTCGTACGCTTAAAAGGTGGTGATCCGTTTATTTTTGGTCGTGGCGGTGAAGAATTAGAAGCATTACTGCCTTTTAATATTCCTTTTGAAGTTGTTCCCGGCATCACTGCTGCATCTGGATGTGCTGCATATGCAGGTATTCCATTGACCCATCGTGATTATGCACAAAGTGTCCAATTTATTACCGGACATTTAAAACAAGGCCAAGATCAAATTGACTGGTTATCACTTGCTCGCGCAAAACATACACTCGTGTTTTATATGGGACTCAATCAGAGTAGTGTTATTCGCCATAAATTGAGTGCTTATGGAATGCCGCTGACAACACCAATCGCAATCATCGAGCGAGGCACAACGATCCACCAACGCGTGTTAACAGGTGATCTTGCCCAAATAGAGACACTCGCCCAACAAGCAGAGAGTCCTGCGTTAATTATTATCGGTAGCGTCACCCAATTATCACAACAGCTAAATTGGTTTAATCAACAACCAGATTTAATTACTAAACGAGAACAAGATATACAATGCTATGGTTAATCAATATACATTGACCAAATAAGCAGTAACAAAAAAACAGTAACAAAAAAGCGAGCTAATAAGCTCGCTTTTTTATTTGCTGGCCAATACTTAGGACATATTTAGTGATTGTCTGCGTTTAACAAATCACCTTTTGCCGCTTTAAGATACTGTACCATTGACCAATAAGTTAGCACCATTGCAATATAAAGCGATGCATAACCTAACCATACAACGTATTGGTGCGGATGCCACAGTAATAATAACAATGCGAACATTTGTGATGCGGTTTTTACTTTACCAACCCATGAAACGGCTACACTTGCTCGTTTACCAAGTTCTGCCATCCACTCACGTAACGCTGAAATAATAATTTCACGACCAATCATCGTAATCGCAGGCACTGTCACCCAAAGGGTATGGTAATGTTCAACCACCAACACCATTGCGGTTACAACCATTAGTTTATCGGCAACGGGATCAATAAAGGCACCGAAACGGGTTGTTTGATTAAGCTTACGCGCAAGATAACCATCAAACCAATCGGTAACACCTGCCACCCAAAAGATTAACGCAGTAGCAAACGCCGACCATTCATAAGGTAAATAAAAGGTAATAACAAAAAATGGAATAAGAATGAGCCGGATGAAACTTAAAATATTTGGGATTGATAAACGCATAATTTTATTCTTATGTTCAAGATCTGGGTCTAACATACAATCTAGACTACTCTAAAAAAAGTAAAAGAGTGTGCCTTTTATGTAAATTTAACCAATAAAGTACTGTAGCAATGATGACCTTCAAAGCGACAGACTAACCATGTTGCAATGCATCGACTATTTTTTCCGCTAAAGCTAAACTGATACCAGGTACTTTAGCTATTTCTTCTTTATTCGCTTTTTTCAGTTCTTGCATTCCACCCATGTATTTTAATAAAGCCTGACGTCGTTTAGGTCCAACTCCTTCGACATCTTCAAGAGTACTCTGTTTTCTTACTTTTGCTCGCTGGGCACGGTGACCACTGATCGCATGATTATGACTTTCATCACGAATATGCTGGATTAAATGTAACGCGGGAGAATCACTTGGCATAGACATTTCTTCACCTGTGACGAAAATTAGCGTCTCTAACCCAGGTTTTCGCGTCGTTCCCTTTGCTACACCCACTAACATGGGACGTTTCGGCCAATCAGCTATATAAGGTTTTACAACATCATACGCTCTTGACAGCTGACCTCTACCCCCATCAATGAAAATTATGTCTGGAATTTTATCTAATTCCATATTCTTACTATATCTACGTTCTAATACTTGTGCCATCGCAGCATAGTCATCCCCCCCCGTTATACCCGTAATATTATAACGACGATATTCTTGCTTAAACGGCCCTTCTTGATTAAAAACGACACAAGATGCCACGGTTTTTTCACCCATGGTATGACTAATATCAAAACATTCCATTCGAGAGATAGGTTTTAAGTTTAACGCTTGTTGCAGTGCAAAAAAACGCTCTTGAATCGTCATTCGATGATTTAATTTACTGGTTAACGCGGTTTCTGCATTTGTTTGTGCTAATTGTAGGTATTTTGCTCGTGTTCCACGTGGATGATATTTAATCGTGATTTTACGACCAGCAAGTTCAGACAGAACGGTTAAAATAGCGTCATTGTCCTCACCCAATTCTTCACTTAATAAAATAAGACTCGGTATGACGCGTCCTTCAGCCTGATTAAAATAAAACTGAGTGACAAAACTTGATAGCACCTCGGTTAACGATGCATCAACCGGCATTTTAGGAAAATAACTGCGACTACCTAAAATCTTACCCTGACGAATATACAACCCATGAATACACGCCATACCGTTTTGATGTGCAATACCAATAACGTCTAAATCATCGTGGTTATCTTGACTAACAAATTGCTGTTCTTGAATACGACGTAACGCTTGAATCTGATCGCGGTAAACAGCGGCACGTTCAAAATCAAGTGTCATACTTGCCTGCTCCATTTTTTCCACCATGGTATTGATCACTTGTCGATCTTTACCTTGAAGAAATAAACGCACCCATTGCACTTGCTGTTGATAATCATCATCAGAAACCAGTCCAGTGACACAAGGGCCTGAACAACGTCCAATTTGATACATTAAACAAGGACGACTGCGATTAGCGTAAACAGAATCTTCGCATTGACGAATAGGAAATATTTTTTGCATTAAATGTAAACTGTCACGGACAGCAGAAACATCAGGATAGGGACCAAAATATTCACCTTTACGGCGTTTAACGCCACGATGAATAGATAATCGAGGATGTTTACTGGCACTTAACAAAATATAAGGATAAGACTTATCGTCACGCAACAAGACATTATATTTAGGTAAATACTGTTTAATATAATTGTGTTCGAGGATCAATGCTTCAGTTTCAGTGTGTGTAACTGTCACATCAACTTTGCAAATATTTTTAACTAACGCGCGCGTCTTTTCACCCGCAACATTGGTTCGAAAATAACTGGATAAACGCTTTTTGAGATCTTTCGCCTTACCAACGTATATTACCTCACCACTGGCGTCATACATACGGTAGACGCCAGGTTGGTGAGTGACCGTTTTGAGAAAGCTTTGCGCATCAAAAACGGAATCATCACCATGCTTAGACACTATAGCGTCTCAGTATCAAGCATGCCGTGACGAATCGCTAGATGTGTTAACTCAACATCACCACTAATATTTAACTTATTAAATAAACGATAACGGTAACTATTTACGGTTTTAGGGCTTAAACTTAATTGTTCTGATATATCCGTTACTTTTTGTCCTTTGGTGATCATCATCATGATCTGTAATTCACGCTCAGACAGCTCTTTAAATGGGTTTTCTGAATCTGGCGCAAACTGACTTAAAGCCATTTGTTGAGCAATTTCAGATGAAATATATCGTTGTCCACTATGAACCATACGAATAGCATTCACCATTTCATCCGGCCCAGCACCTTTGGTTAAATAACCAGAAGCACCAGCCTGCATAACTTTGGTTGGAAATGGATTTTCAGTATGTACGGTTAATACAATAATTTTAACATCGGGGTTGAAGCGCAAAATTTTACGGGTAGCTTCAAGACCACCGATACCTGGCATATTCATATCCATAAGAATAATGTCAGCATGATTGCTGCGACACCACTTTACGGCTTCCTCACCACTGACGGCAACCCCTACCACTTTAATACCACGGACATCTTCAAGAAGACGTCGGATCCCTGTGCGAACCAGTTCGTGATCATCTACAAGGAATACATTAATCAAGCTGTATCTCCAATATGATTTGGCTCTGCACCCTGCCACAATGGCGGGACAGCTAACTCACTAATACTTATAATTCTACCTTAACTTAATCATGAACCTCATACTGATTCTGTGTATCAGCGCAAAGTTTCACATGAAGTTAAGACTTGACAGTTTACGGTTATCTATTTTTTACGCGCTGTAAAATAATGACCGTTGTTCGATTATTGTCTATTTTATAATAAAAATAAAGCCCCAAAAAATACCTATCTCTATATGTGTGCTATACAACGATAAAAAACAGCCAAATCAGTAGGATATAACATTTTATTAACCTTATTTTGATAATAATACGTTACGACTGTTTAATCCTTAGCCGTCTAGATGTAAAGCGTTCCTTTCCGTAAGAGATTACGTTATCATAGCGCCGCTTTTGGTTTCACATTCTATATATACTACGTTTTCACATTAAAAAGACTTAAACCGCTCTTGCTTAATAATGGATTATTAATGCTGAGTTGCCATAAATGATAGTGACTACTATCACGGTACTCTGCTGATTGGCATAGTCTATCTAATCTGTAACACGACAATTATAACCATTAGTATCTATTATCCAATTATTGCATTGCATCGATAACGTCCCTTATCGATGACTGAGTTAACAAGGTTAAGTTATGAGTCTTTCTGCTAAAACAGTTGTTGTTATTGCAATTGGTGCAGCCTTATATGGCATCGGTGGTTTGCCTATGTTCGGTATTCCTGTCTTTGCTAACACCACTTTAAAACCAGCCATGGCAGTATTAGCCTTATTTGCGGTTCTTTTTGGTCCTCTTGTCGGTTTTCTTGTTGGCATTATTGGTCACTGGGTAACAGACCTATTTGCCGGTTGGGGAGTATGGTTTACATGGGAACTTGGCTCAGGCATTGTTGGTTTGATTATTGGACTCTACCCTATTCTTACTCGTGGCCGTTTAGATATGGGACTTTTTTCTAAACTTGATTTTAGCCTATTTGTGGCACTTGCATTTGTCGCCAATGTCGTGGGCTATGGCTGCTCCGCCTTTCTTGATGCGGTCCTCTATGCAGAACCATTTACCAAAGTATTAGTGCAATTAGTGATTATTGCATTAAGTAATACCGTCATTATTGCCCTTGTTGGCCATTTAATCCTGACATCGGTCGCTAAGCGTAAGCAGCAAAGCTTCAACTTAAAAGAGGCTTATTAATAATGAGTATCGTCTTTAATAACTTTTCGTTCAAATATTGGGCGCTTGAAAAGCCAACGCTTAAAAATATTAACCTGACAATTAACAAAGGCGAAAAAATTGCGCTTATTGGTCCAAGTGGTTGTGGAAAATCAACATTAGGACAATGCCTAAACGGACTAATACCACATGCTATTAAAGGTGATTGTAGCGGCGAGTTATATATTAATGGTAAGAATACCCGCACATTAGATCTTGATCACTGTACCAGTATGGTCGGTACGGTACTCCAAGACACCGATGGTCAGTTTGTGGGATTAAGTGTAGGCGAAGATATTGCTTTTGCACTTGAAAACCAAATGATTCCGCAACAACAAATGCGTGAAATCGTACAAGCAACCGCCGATATGGTCGATTTAAACAGTATTTTAGATCACTCTCCTTTTGAACTAAGCGGCGGTCAAAAACAACGTGTCTCTATGGCGGGTGTCATGGTGGATGACGTTGATATTTTATTATTTGATGAGCCACTAGCCAGCCTTGACCCCAAAACGGGTAAAGCAGCAATTGAGATCATTGATAATCTACATAAAGATTCAAACAAAACGGTGATCATTATTGAACACCGTTTAGAAGACGTATTACACCGTCCAATTGATCGTATTATTATGATGGAGCGTGGTGAAATCATTGCAGATATGACACCGGATGATCTTTTAGCCAGCCCGTTATTACAGCAACACGGTATCCGTGAACCATTATATATTTCTGCCATAAAAGCAGCCGGATGTACGATCACAGCTGAAGATAAGCCTGCATATTTTTCAACCATTAATCTTGATAAATTCAAACCTCAAATAGAAGATTGGTTCCATCAAGTTAAACAACCTCAATTAGATCCCGTACAAGATGTGCTATTAAGCGTTAACAACCTTAGTTATTCTTATGATGGTGTTCGCAAGACGTTAGACGATGTTAGCTTTGATATTCATAAAGGCGAATTTGTTGCCATTATGGGTAAAAATGGCTCGGGTAAATCTACCATCACCCGTTTAATCATGGGCGTGTTAGAAGCCGATGACGGTATCATCACCCTTAATGGTAACGACTTAACGAACCAATCTATTTTTGAGCGTAGCCAGCACATTGGGGTGGTAATGCAAAATCCGAATCATATGATCTCACATCATATGATTTTTGATGAAGTTGCATCAGGGCTACGTAACCGTGGCATGGATGAAACACAGATTAAAATCAAAGTAGAAAAAACGCTTAAACTTTGTGGCCTAGGTCGCTATCACCACTGGCCTGTCGATGCATTAAGTTTTGGTCAGAAAAAACGCGTTACAATTGCGACAATGTTAGTGCTTGAGCCTGAATTACTGATCCTCGATGAGCCAACAGCGGGACAAGATTATCATCACTACACTGCAATGATGGCGTTTATTCAAGAACTAAATCAAAAGCTTGGGCTAACCATTGTGATTATTTCACATGACATGCACTTAGTGCTTGAATATACCCAACGCGCGATTGTCATTGCCGATAATCGCTTACTTACCGATGATAAAGTTAATCATATCTTTAGCCAACCAGCATTATTGGATCAAGCAAACTTAACCGTTACTAGCTTATATTCATTAGCTCAGGCGATGGGTATTGAGCATATTGATCAATTTATTCGCTGTTTTATCGCCCACGAAGTAAAAAATAAATAACCATGAAAAGCAAACATTTAAAATTTGGCATCAGTTATGTCAACACCAATTCTTGGCTTCATGCCTTAAACGGCATTACTAAATTTGTGCTATTTATGGCGTGGGTAACAATGGTGTTACTCACCTTTGATCTACGCGTTATCTGTGGATTAATCATCGTGGGTTTATTGCTACTTAAAGCCACTAAAATCCCTTTTGCTGTCTATAAACCGTTATTAGTCGGTACCGCGGTCGTACTATTAATGAATGCATTATTTATGTTTTTGATTGCCCCTCAACAAGGCACCGATTACATGCATTCGACCACTGTACTCGTGCACCTTTTTGGTCACTATAATATTACTCTTGAAACGGTATTTTACTTACTAACCGTCACGCTGAAATATTTTAGTATGTTCCCAATTGCGCTAGTGTTTGTTTTTACTACTCATCCAACGGAATTTTCAGCCAGTTTAAATAAATTAGGTGTCCCTTACCGTATTGCTTATGCGGTTAGTTTAACGTTACGTTATTTACCTGAAGTGATGAAAGATTTCACTAATATCATGCATGCTCAACAAGCACGTGGCGTTGATATTTCAAAAAATGCGCCAGTGATGACACGTATTCGTAACGTTGCCAAAATTCTCGGCCCACTGATTTTTTCAAGTTTAGATCGCGCTGATGTGATCTCCAATGCGATGACATTACGTGGTTTTGGTCGTAATAAAAAACGTAGTTGGTATAGCTTAAAACCAATGACAAAAAATGATGTCATTGCGCTAGTTATTATTGCTCTTGTACTTGGGCTTGGCATTCTGCATCGTTATCAATCTGCAACGTTATTTTGGTATCCTTTTCATTAAGACTGCTTCTAAAGCATAATGAAAAACCGTCATTTATTGGCGGTTTTTTCGTTTAACTCGCTGTAATTCCTCTCTTCATTACCTTCTTGTTATCCTTGTTTTTATTCCATCTCTTATTAATAATATTGCTCTATTTCTCAAATTATAAGAAAAGTAACTTTTTACTTATTGTCAGCGTATTAATTAAATCGTACTTTAAATTAACAAAAAATAAACTTAACGCTTACTAGTCAAACAACCAGTCACGTTTTTATAACTAAAAATCATTAAAAAACACAACACACAGACTAATAAATACAAAAATAACATAAATACCACAGTGATAAAGAAAACAACGATTATCACTCTGTAATAATCATTAAAAGGATTTTAAAATGAAATTACTCGCTATTATTAGCACATTAGGCGGAATACTTTGCTCAAGCTTCGCTATGGCCGCTGACACTTTTATCTCGATAGGTACGGGTGGTCAGACGGGTGTTTATTACATTGCAGGACAATCTATTTGTCGATTTGTAAACCGCACAACGGATACTCACCACATCAAATGTAATGCTCCAACCAGTGGTGGTGGTGTGGCTAACGTAAATGGTTTACGTAGCCATGAATACAACTTCGGCATTATGCAATCCGATCATCAGTTTAAAGCGCTTAACGGCTTAGCCCCTTTTCAAGATCACGGCAAAATGCCCGCTATTCGTGCGGTTTTCTCTCTACAAAGTGAAGTATTTACCATTCTTGCTCGTGAAGATTCAGGGATTAAAACCTTTGATGATTTAAAAAATAAACGCGTAAACTTAGGCAATCCCGGTTCAGGACAACGTGATACGTTTGAGCAGATTTTAACGGTTAAAAATTGGAATAGTGATATTTTCAGTCTGGTTTCTGATCTCAAACCAGCCGAACAAGCGCCTGCAATGAGTGATAATAAAATTGATGCGATGAGCTACTTTGTTGGTCACCCAAACGGCGCGATTCAAGAAGCCTCTACGACTACAGATACCCGTTTAATTGCGGTTACAGGCCATGAGATTGATGCACTATTAAAAGAAAAGAGCTATTTCACTAAAGCAATTATTCCTGGTGGTATGTACCGTGGTAACCCAAATGATACCGTTTCTATTGGTGGTAAAGCGGTGTTATCAACCAATGCCGATACTGATCCCGAAATGGTGTATCAATTAGTGAAGTCAGTCTTTACTAACATGGATCGTTTCAAACGCTTACATCCTGCTTTTGCTGAACTAAAAGAAACCGACATGATAAAAGCCGGTTTAACCGCGCCACTACATGATGGCGCTATTCGCTACTACAAAGAACGTGGCTGGATGTAAATTCCACCGCCAAGCGAGATAGTCACTTATCTCGCTTACCCTTCTTTTTTACTAATGAAAATACATAGCATGCCATTGCTTTAATAACGTTTTCTGTTTTCATTAGTGTTAACAAGTAAGTGAATACTTATGACTCAACATAATCTAATACTCGATAACCCACTTTCAACAGAAGATCTGATTGCGAAAGATGTCGGCGCGCGTTTACCGACTGGAATGATGGCAAAAGTTATTACCTTTTTAGCTATTTCATGGTCACTGTTTCAATTGTGGATCGCATCCCCACTGCCTTTTATTATTGGTCTCGGGGTTTTTAATGACACCGAAACTCGCGCTATTCACTTAGCCTTTGCGCTTATTCTTGCCTTTTTAGTCTTTCCTGCCAGACACTCTTCAGCCACAGATCGAGTGCCTTATAGTGATATTGCTTTAGGGATGATTGCGGCAGCTACCTCATTGTATTTATTTGTTATGTATAATGAATTAGCCCAGCGCCCCGGCAGTTTAACCCAATTTGATTTAGTCATTGCGTGTATTGGCTTACCGTTATTACTAGAAGCTGCCCGACGAGTCTTAGGCCCAGCTTTACCTCTTATTGCACTGGGCTTTATTGGTTATAGTTTTGCGGGCCCTTGGATGCCGGGATTACTCGCCCATCGCGGTGTACAATTTGCTTCACTTGCGAATCATCAATGGATCACCACTGAAGGCGTATTTGGAATCGCACTTGGGGTATCCACCAGCTTTGTTTTTTTGTTTGTGCTATTTGGCGCTTTACTTGAGCGTGCAGGTGCTGGGCATTATTTTATTCAATTAGCGTTTAGTTTATTAGGTCACCTTCGAGGCGGACCAGCGAAAGCTGCCGTGGTCGCATCGGGGTTAACAGGCTTAATATCTGGCTCATCAATTGCTAACGTTGTTACAACGGGCACATTTACTATTCCAATGATGCGCAAAGTCGGGTTTAGCAAGGAAAAAGCAGGCGCAATAGAAGTTGCATCTTCGGTAAACGGGCAAATTATGCCTCCTGTTATGGGCGCTGCGGCTTTTTTAATGGTCGAATATGTCGGCATTCCTTATATCGACATTATTAAGCATGCATTTTTACCTGCGGCTATTTCATACATTACTCTGCTTTATATTGTTCACTTAGAAGCCCTAAAGTTAGGAATGACCGCAATTGAACCTAAGCACCATAAACCATGGTTAGTGCGTTTAACCAGTTTTAGTTTTGGGTGTTTGTTGGTCAGTGGTTTTTCGTTAACTATCTATTATGGCTTAGGATGGATCAAACCGTTATTAGGTAATTATGCAGCTTATGCCATTGGCGGATTATTAATTGCAGTTTATCTCGGTTTACTCAAAGTAGCCGCCACTCACCCACCATTACCGGCTGATGATCCTGATGCGCCCTTGGATGAATTGCCAAAAACACGCAGCGTCTTATTAGCAGGGTTACATTTTATTTTACCTGTCGTGGTCTTAGTGTGGTGTTTAATGGTCGAGCGTTTATCTCCAGGACTATCAGCTTTTTGGGGCTCGGTAATGTTGGTTGGTATTATCATCACTCAACGTCCGCTACTAAGTTTATTACGTAAAGACGGTTATCATTATGGCAATTTCAATGACGGCAAAAATGATCTGATTGAAGCCTTAATTGCAGGCTCACGTAATATGATCGGAATAGGTATTGCCACTGCTACCGCGGGAATTATAGTCGGTGCTGTTTCTCAAACAGGTGTGGGGTTAATTCTAGCAGATTTAGTTGAAATGCTATCAATGGGCAATTTAATGCTGATGCTAATTTTATCTGCACTATTAAGCCTTATACTTGGTATGGGACTGCCAACTACCGCTAACTATATTGTGGTCTCAAGCTTATTAGCGCCCGTTATTGTAACGCTAGGTCAGCAAAATGGCTTAATTGTACCGTTAATCGCTGTACATTTGTTTGTGTTCTACTTTGGCATTATGGCCGATGTAACTCCTCCAGTTGGGTTAGCCTCATTTGCCGCTGCTGCCGTATCAAAAGGCGATCCAATAAAAACCGGTATCACAGCGTTTTATTACAGCTTACGAACCGCCGCATTACCGTTTTTATTTATCTTTAATACTGATTTATTACTGATCGATGTCACTGTAACCCATGGCATTATTATCTTTATTATTGCAACCATTGCGATGCTTATTTTTGCGATGGCAACCCAAGGCTGGTTTATTACTCGTAATCGTTGGTATGAAAATATCGCGTTATTATTGATCTCATTTACTCTATTTCGTCCCGGTTTTTGGCAAGACTTAATAGTGGATCCTTTTCAAAATATCGCGCCAACACACTTAGTAAAAACCCTTGATACTCTACCTGCTGGCAATGTTATTCGAATGCGAATGGCTGGTGAAGATGCGATTGGTAAACACCGAGAGTTTAGCGTGTTATTTACCGTTCCTAAGGGGGATACTGGCCAACAAAAACTGACAAATATTGGCATTGAAACCTATCAAAGCCAAGGCAAGACATTGATTGACATGGTAACTTTTGGCAGCCCTGCCGCTAAAGAACAATTACAATTTGATGAACAGATTCTCGACATTAGAGTCCCAGTAAAACGCTGGCGTAAAGAATGGTTTTGGCTACCTGCAATATTATTATTTGGAATAATAATTCAAAATCAGCGTCGACGTTTACTGTCAGCACCAGTAGCAAAAACACCACAAAGATCCGCCATCGTATAAACAAAAAAAGCCGATCATCTGATCGGCTTTCTATTGTCTATTTTTAAAGTATTAGATTAGCTATTTTTAGCGTGTTGTAAACGACGTTCTCTTTGGCCTTTAATCACCAAATAGATGCCCACTAAAATAAATGGAATACTTAATAACTGACCGGTATTAATCACCATATCGGTTGAGTAATCCGCTTGGTGTACTTTAATAAATTCTAGTAAGAATCGTACTGTCATCACCAAGACTAAGAACCAACCCAACAGCAATCCTTTATACTTACCGATATCGGTTTTTCTATATAAAGCAAATAATAAGAAGAATATTGCTAAGTAAGAAAAGCCTTCATAAAGCATAACTGGATGACGTGGTATTAAATCAACACGTTCAAACACAACCGCCCATGGCAAATTACTTGGGGTGCCTAAGATTTCCGAGTTAAAGAAATTACCAAAACGGACAAAGAAACCAAACAATGCGGTTGCTATTGCTAATCGATCAAGAAGCCACATACGGTCAATAGCATACTTTTTACTATAATAGTAAACCGCAATGATTAAACCTAAACCACCACCATGACTGGCAAGTCCACCTTCCCACACAGCAAAGATTTTCGCTGGATGTGCCCAGTAGTAATCTGGATCGTAGAACACCACATGAAATAATCGAGCGCCAACAATGATACCGACCACGGCATACATAAGTAATGAATCTAAGCTTTCAATTGGCTTATTTTCACGTTCATAAATTGACTTCATAACTTGGAAGCCAAACGTAATAGCGAGCGCAAATAGCACGCCATACCAATGTATCTTTAAACCAAAGAATGACACTAGTATTGGATTAACATCCCAAACAAAATGATTCAAACAAGATTACCTTCTGAGTGAACAATAGCCAAAAATAATAAATGCTATCGATAATGATTACAGATTAGCAAGAAAAACCAGTGGGGTGAATAAACCGCAGCTTAATTTATCAAACTATTTATGATAAATACGGTTAATAATACAGCACAAAAAAAGCACTGAGCAATATAGTAAACATATTAACGCACTATATTTGTCATTTTATGCGCTAACTACCCCGTTAAATAACAATTAATACTTGACCTCAAACTACAATTATCGCATATAATAATAACTTAACTTTAATTAAAGGCTCAAGATGTATATTAAACGTCTTCGCACAATTTGGATTACAAGCTTTACGCTTATAGCATTATTGCTATCAAGTGTTGCTTCCAGTGCGCCTTTAATGTCGATAAAAATGCTCAGCATGAATAATTCAATGATGGTAATGTCATCAACGATGGATTGCTGTGATGATGAATCAATGACATCTCATGAACATCATCAAGCACAACAATCGGCAGCACATTGCGATAAAATGGGTGGCGTTGATAATTGTTGCTCTATCGCATGTTTAAGTAATATTGCTTTTCTCCCGAGCCAATTTGAAAACTTATTCCAGCCATCAAATCTGACGCTCATCGCTATAGAAAAAACACACCAATTAAATACTACCACGCCAACGTTATATCGCCCTCCAATAGCATAAATCCGTTTAATCTATTTTTACTCACGACATCATTATTGTCCGTGATAGATTAATTGTATCTTATGATCTGTATTTAATTATTTTGCAGCAGATCTAAGATCACCATAAGCCTTATTTAATTCAATGACTGTTCTAAACCGTTATTACTTAATTAACTACGTAATAATAATTAGATCATCACTTATATTGTTTTATATTCGCTTGTGGAAGATTGGATTACGTTATGAACGTTACAACTTCTATGTTAGTGCTGATTGCCAGTGCTAGCGCGATAACACCGGTAACACTGCTTGCGTCACCATTAACAACTGCGTCGGAAAAAACTGAGCAATCGCAACAATTGACACAACTGATCACTAAAGCGATTAAAAACGATGCCAATATGGCGCAAATTAGTGCTCAACAGCGTGCAATGCAAGAAACCAGTTTAGGTACTAACAGCTTACCTGATCCCAAATTAAAACTGGGGGTCGGTGGTTTGCCAACGGACAGTTTTTCTCTAAACACTGATCCAATGACCACATTATCGATTGGTTTAATGCAACAATTTGACCGTGGCGACACCCTTGATTTACAACAACAAAAAGGTGATATCCAAGCAACAGCTATTGGTATTCAACATGCGGTTCGTGAACTTGATATTACCAATAAAATGACCCAATTATGGTTAGAATTAGGCTATCAACAATCCGTTTATCGCACCTTACAACGTAACCACCGCCTTGTAACGGAATTAGCCAACTTCACCAAGACTAACTACGCTATCGGTAGCGGTGAAGCACAAGATTTACTCCAAGTTCAACTGCAAGTCGTCAAAATAGAAGACAAATTACAAACAAACCTACAAACACAACATCGTATCATGGCACAGTTGTCTGAATGGCTGGGCGCTGATTGGCTTACAACGCAAACAATAATCAAAGCATCAAACCAGTTATCTTGGCAACATCTTAACCAATTAATGCCGCGTTTAACCGCCACTACCCAACATTATTCATTACTGAAACAACACCCACTGGTACTTATTGCCAATAGTGCTATTTCTGCAAATGAAACCCAAGTCGCCATTAGCCAACAAGCCTATAAACCTCAATTTGGCATTGAAGTTATGTATGCCTCTCGCCAAGCCAATGGTATGTCTGGCAAACCAGCCTCTGATCTGGTGAGTGCCTATCTCACCATGGATCTGCCGCTGTTTACAGATAACCGTCAAGATCACCATTATGCGGCTGCGCAATATCAAGTGGGAGCGGCAAAATCACAACGTGATCTATTGCTCAATCAAATGAACGCCAAGGTAAATGCCTTATTGGTTGAACGTGATAATTTAAGCCAGCGCTTATCGCGTTATACAACCACCCTTCTGACTCAAGCTAAAGCACGTACACAAGCTGTAGAACGGGGCTATCAAAATAATACGGCGCAGTTTAATAATGTGATCACCGCAGCCACTGATGAGCTTTCCTTAGTCATTGAACAAGCACGGATTATTACCGACTTAAACATTACTAACAGCAATTTAGCCTCATTAATCAATGGTTTTGATGTTCAACCACAATCGTTGCAGCTTCAGCATTCAACAACCATCAATAATAATAATCAATAAGTAGGTAATACCATGACGTCAAAAAATACGCTCAAAATTGCGACAGTTGCCTTACTTATTGGTGCTGCTATTGGTGTAACTATTACACATTATCTATCGCGTCATTCAACATCAATGACCACAGCTGAAACAACAACGACCAATAATGATCCGCTATATTGGGTGGCCCCAATGGATCCTAATTACCAACGTGATAAACCGGGTAAATCACCAATGGGCATGGATCTCATTCCTGTTTATGCGGAAAAAACCACAGCAAAAGAAAATGTTGCAGGTACGGTAATTATTGATGCTGCGGTTGAAAATAACTTAGGTGTAAAAACAGCAGCAGTTATTAAGCAAAAACTTGAACCCAAAATAAATACCATCGGTTATGTTGCTTTTGATGAAAGTCATCTTTGGCAAACTAATATTCGAGTCAGTGGTTGGGTTCAAAAATTATACGTCAATGCTGTCGGTGAACAGGTACATAAAGGCGATGTGTTATTTACCCTTTATTCGCCTGAATTAGTTAAATCTCAGCAAGAATTACTTAATGCTTATCGCACTGGTCGTAGTGGTTTAATGCAAGGTGCCCGTGATCGTTTAGCCGCACTTGGGGTCGACAAACAACAAATTAAACACATTATCAAAACGGGGAAAGCAACGAAGACCATCGAAGTCAAAGCTATCGCTGATGGTGTTATTGCAAGTTTAAATATTCGTGAAGGTGGGTATTTATCACCCGCACAAGCCGCTATTAGTGCTGGGCCTCTTAATGAAGTCTGGGTTAATGCTGAAATCTTTGAACGCCAAGCACATTGGATAACCACTGACAGTAAAGCCACCATGACATTAGATGCGATCCCCGGCCAACAATGGCAAGGCAAAGTTGATTATGTTTACCCTATTCTAGATCCCAAAACACGTACATTACGGATGCGGTTAAAGTTTGCTAACCATAATGAGCAATTAAAACCCAATATGTTCGCCAACATCACCCTAACCCCGATAACCGAAAAAGCCGTTCTCACTATCCCGACTCAAGCCGTGATTCGATCAGGCAATATGACCCGCGTTGTACTCGCTGAAGGTAATGGAAAATACCGATCAGTAAAGATCCGTATTGGTCGTGAAGCCGATAATCTCGTGGAAGTTATCGCAGGATTAACGACCGCAGATCGTATTGTCACGTCAGCACAATTTATGCTTGATTCAGAATCAAATAAAACGGCTGATCTCTCACGTATTAATGGTGTCGATAAAGCAACCGCCGTCACTTGGGCTCAAGGAGAGATCACTGCGATCAATGCTGATCAAACAATATTAACCATCAACCACCAGCCCGTCAGTGCTTGGAATTGGCCTGCGATGACGATGGATTTTAATATTGATAAAAATATAAAAATTAAAGACTTAGTAGTTGGTCAACAGATTAAATTTGAGCTACAAAAAACAGCAGATAATCAATATAACATCATTGATTATAAAAAACAGAAGCACAATATAGCTAATGAAGTATGGGTAAACGGTGATATCTCAATGTTAATGCCTGCATTTAATATGATCACGGTTAACCACCAAGCAGTACCTGAATGGAAATGGCCTGCGGGTGAAATGAATTTTACTGTCGACGATAGTATTGCATTAACCGATCTTAAACAGGGGCAATCGATTCGGTTTAAGCTGATTAAAAATGGCAGTGATTACACTCTGCAAGATATTAAACCAATGGAGAATAAATAATGATCCCTGCTATTATTCGTTGGTCAATCAATAACCGTTTATTGGTATTAATTGCGGCCTTATTTTTAACCATTGCTGGCTTATACAGCGTTAAAAATACCCCCGTCGATGCCCTGCCGGATCTGTCTGATGTTCAAGTCATCATTAAGACCAGTTACCCAGGTCAAGCACCACAAGTGGTCGAAGATCAAGTCACTTACCCATTAACAACAGCCATGTTAGCCGTACCGGGCGCTGAAACGGTCCGTGGCTATTCTTTCTTTGGCGATTCCTATGTCTATATTATCTTTAATGATAAGACTGACATGTATTGGGCTCGCTCTCGTGTACTTGAATATTTAAGCCAAGTTGCACCTAAGTTACCCGCCAATGCAAAACCAACCTTAGGCCCAGATGCGACTGGGGTTGGCTGGATTTATAGTTATGTATTACAAGATAAAACAGGTAAGCATGATTTAGCCGAATTACGTAGTTTACAAGATTGGTTTCTAAAGTATGAACTTCAAACTGTTGCAGGTGTTTCTGAAGTTGCAACCGTTGGTGGCATGGTCAAACAATACCAAGTTCAAATCGATCCGTCCAAACTACGGGCCTATAACCTCACGTTACAGCAAGTAAATATGGCGATTCAAAACGGTAACCAAGAAACCGGTGCTTCCGTTATTGAAATGGCTGAAGCCGAACATATGGTGCGTACTACAGGTTATTTAACCAATATCGAGGACATAAAATCACTGCCATTAAAAGTAACCGAAAATGGTACGCCACTGTTACTCGGGGATATTGCAGATATTAACATTGGTCCGCAAATGCGCCGGGGTATTTCTGAATTTAATGGTGAAGGTGAGGCTGTCGGTGGTGTTATTGTGATGCGCTTTGGCGAAAATGCCAGTCAAGTCATCGCCAACATCAAAACTAAACTGGCACAGTTACAACAAGGCTTACCAGCAGGTGTTGAGATTGTAGCCACTTATGATCGCTCAACATTAATTGACCATGCGGTGAAGAATCTGTGGCAAAAACTCGCAGAAGAATTCCTTGTGGTTGCCATCGTCTGTGCACTATTTCTATTCCACATTCGTTCTTCATTAGTAATAGCGATTAGCTTACCGATTGGTATTTTATCTGCTTTTATCATCATGCATTGGCAAGGTATTAATGCCAATATCATGTCACTAGGCGGTATTGCTATTGCAATCGGTGCAATGGTTGACGGTGCAATTGTAATGATAGAAAACGTGCATAAACACATTGAACGTACCCCACTTACCGATGAAAACCGTTGGCAAGTGATAGGTAAAGCGGCAGAAGAAGTTGGTACACCCTTGTTCTTCTCATTACTGATCATTACCTTAAGTTTTGTTCCCGTGTTCGCGCTCGAAGGACAAGAAGGCAAGATGTTCTCACCATTAGCATCAACTAAAACCTACGCTATGGCAGCAGCGGCTGGTTTAGCGATTACTCTAGTCCCCGTATTAATGGGCTATTTTGTTCGCGGTAAAATTTTACCTGAACATAAAAACCCCGTGAACCGTGCTGTGATTGCACTTTACCGTCCATTATTGAATGTAAGTCTTAAGTTTCCAAAAACAATCATCGTTATTGCGGTGTGTTTAATGGCTTCTTCGTACTACCCATTAACGAAACTTGGCAGTGAATTTATTCCACCGTTAGACGAAGGTGATTTGATGTATATGCCAACCACCTATCCGGGGATCTCTATCGGTAAGGCTCGTCAGTTATTACAACAAACCAATAAACTGATTAAAACAGTTCCAGAAGTCGCTACGGTTTGGGGCAAAGTGGGTCGAGCAGATACAGCAACCGATCCTGCACCATTAACCATGATAGAAACAGTGATCCAATTCAAGCCACGAGATCAATGGCGAAAAGGTGTTACCACTGAGTCTTTACGCAAACAATTAGATAAATTGATCCAATTCCCAGGATTAACTAACGCATGGGTGATGCCGATCAAAACCCGTATTGATATGTTAGCGACGGGCATCAAAACTCCTATTGGGATCAAAATCGCAGGTCCAGATCTAAAGGTTATCGAAAAGATCGGTGCAGAACTTGAACCTATTCTAAAAAACATTAAGGGAACAACTTCGGTTTATGCCGAACGTGTTGCAGGTGGGCGTTATATCACGGTTGATATTAATCGCCGCCAAGCTGCACGTTATGGATTAGCCATTAAAGATATTCAGCAAATAGTCTCTACCGCGGTTGGTGGAATGAATGTAGGTGAAACCATTGAAGGCTTAGAACGTTATCCGATTAATGTTCGTTATCCGCAATCCTACCGTGATTCAGCCGCGAAATTAAAAGATCTGCCATTAATTACCCCCAATGGTGCCCGTATCGCACTGGCTGATGTTGCAGATATTCGTTACGAAGATGGACCACCAATGATCAAAACTGAAAATGCACGTCCAAATGGATGGGTTTTTGTCGATATTGATCAACGAGATTTAGGTTCTTACGTTACCGAAGCACAGCAAGTGGTAGCGAAACAATTAAAACTGCCCGCAGGTTATTCATTAGCATGGTCTGGTCAGTATGAATATATGGAACGCGCAAAAGCCCGTTTGAGTATTGTTACCCCAATTACTCTTGCCATTATTATGCTGCTGCTTTATTTCAGTTTCCGCCGCGTGCAAGAAGTCTTCATTATTATGGCTACCCTACCATTAGCGATGGTGGGTGGTTTATGGTTGATGTTCATGCTTGGATTTAATTTCTCAATTGCTGTTGGCGTTGGCTTTATCGCGCTCTCTGGTGTCGCGGTTGAAATTGGCGTGATTATGTTGGTGTACTTAAATCAGTCATGGGCATTTAAAAAACAGGATGCACAAGAGCAACAACGTGCATTAACCGCTGCTGATTTACAACAAGCGATCAGTGAAGGGGCTGGATTACGTGTACGCCCAGTAATGATGACTGTCTTAACCGTTATCATTGGTTTGATTCCAATAATGTATGGCTCAGGTACGGGTTCTGAAGTCATGCAACGCATTGCCGCACCTATGATTGGCGGAATGGCATCTGCACTGTTACTGACGTTATTAGTATTACCAGCCACCTTCAAGCTTTGGAAAAGTCGCGAGCTTAATACCAAGACCACAACATCATTAAATTCATCATCAATTACAAAGGAATGAGTCATGAAAAAAACACTGCTTACTTTAATACTAGCCTTAACAACCACAACAGCGATGGCTGCAATGGACCACTCAACCATGGATCACGCAGCAATGGATCATAGTGGTATGGATCATTCACAAATGGATACCACTAAAATGGACCATCAAATGATGAACATGAAAAATATGTCTGATGTGGGAATGCCCGCAATGGGGTCAAAGCCAGATAAAGTGGTATACGTTATTCTTTCTGATGACATGAAAATCACCTTTAAAAAACCCGTTGATATCAAGCCTAACGACGTGGTGCAATTTGTGGTCATGAACACAGGGAAAATGGATCATAATTTCACTATCGGCTCAGCAAAAGAACAAGTAAAACATCGAAAAATGATGGTTGAAATGGATCATCGTAATCATGAACATAATCACGATAATGGCAGCAGTATCACCGTTGCACCAGGCAAAGCAAAACATATTCTATGGCATTTCCACGGCGATAAAAATGTTGAACTTTCTTGCAATATGCCTGGTCATGCAGAAGCTGGAATGACGAAAGCAATTACGTTGTAACAAAATACGTTATAACGAAGAAAATAATCCCAGCCAATAAAAAAGCAGCTTCAATAGAAGCTGCTTTTAATATTTATTTACAACGAAGACAATTACTTCTCGTCAGTCGTTTCTTCTAGTGATTCAACACCACGAAGATTGATCTGTAGTGCTTGTAAAAAGTTACGCAATACTTGATCTTTACACTCACGATAGTGTTTATGATCTACTTTACGGAAAAAAGCACTTAATTCATGCTTGCTTAAACGAAAATCAACTAACTTCAATAAATCAAGCACTTCTTCTGCTTTTAGATTTAGTGCAATTTGTAATTTTTTGAAAATAATATTATTTGTGATTTTCTGCTCTGGCGCAGGCTGAACGCCTTCTTTTTTGCCACGTTTTTGATTAATAAAGCCATTTAAGAAAGTAGCTACTTGCTCATCAGAACAACTTTTATAACCTTCCGCTTCATCGCCTTTTAACCAGCTACATACTTGCTCACGTGTTACTTCACAGTCAGCAGCAGCGAAAATAGCGATCATTTCACTATCAGTTAATTCAAAAGTATAGCGAACACGGCGCAAAACATCGTTATTAGTCACAATTTATCCAATTTAGTATGCTGTGGTTGTAATAATCACAGCGAAATTATCAGCGCAGAATAACAGATAATTCATCGCTATTCACCCGTATCTAGCAGCTTTTGTACATCAACAATACCAATAACAGCTTTATTTAAGGGATTACGCTCAGCTGTGATTAACAACTTTCCAGTACCATACCAATGAATAGCTTCCCATTGAGAATAAATACCTAACCGTTTATAAATACCTGTCGACCAATCAGGTTTATTATCTTTCACTTTTACAAGCCAGATAAAGGAATACCCTAAATATTTATTTCGTCGGTAACCAATGAAAGCCAATGTCGCTGTTTTAGGATTATAGTCTACCCCCGTAATTAAGCCTTTACTTGGGTATTCTGCTACTGGATTTAAGTGCTGTACTTCATTTATTTTTGATTTATCTATTTGATAAAGACTGGTTTTTTCATTTTTCCATTTTTTAGTAAATAGCCATAATTGATCACCAACAACCGTTATGGCTTCACTGTCATAATTATGTTTATTAAACCACCCTTTTACAAAATCATTATATTCAAACTGTAATTTTTCAGCGGGTTTTACTGTTTGCTTTTGATTGAGTCCTTTTCGATCTATTTTATAAATCACACCGCCTTTACGTGATGCTAAATTGTTACCAATATCGCCAATATATAAAAACTGCTGATCTTGAGCTAAATCTTCCCAATCAAAATTATGACTATTATTAACTTTTACGATTTGTGCAATGCCAGTTAAATCATGATTTAACCGATACAATTTATTATCACCATAAGTATCATTGTGAGTCCAAACGTCCCCATTAAGAATCGCTAAACCTGACGTTTCGCTTATCTTTTTAGGCATATATGCCAAAATATCCACATAAAGAGTATTACGCACAAAATGAGTGGCAGCCACACCACATGACAACAGTAATAAGGCCACTAATGAAATTGTTATTATTTTTTTATTTTTCAAATATTTACTCACAAACATTACAATATTAAAAATAGTTACATCACTATATTATCATTATATTTAACAGATGAAAAATTCGAATAAATCATACAAAAATAAGAGATAAATAGGAAATTTTCATCATTACCAACCATAATTAATCCCAAACCTATTAATTTACATTTACTTCGGTATGGCAGATAAATAATGATAAATATTCCACACCTCATTAAATATAAACACAAGCTTGCTGCATTATGTTTGCTATTAATAAGTTTCTGTACTCATGCGATTCAACTTGCTCCTCTTAACGGTGCTGAATATGTTGGTGACTTAGCTGATCTAGAAAAAAAACGAGTATTACGTGTATTAGTTGCAGCAGATCTCGGTTTTTACTATATAGAAGATGGTATTACCAAAGGTATTATTGCAGACTTATTGCAACATTTTGAGCAAGATATTCGTAAAAAACACCCAACATTACATTTACAAATTATTCCTGTACACCGAGATAAACTGCTGCCTTATCTCATTAATGGCCTAGGTGACATCGCCATTGCTAATATTACCGTGACGGCTGATCGTAAAAAACAGGTCGCTTTTAGTGAACCTGTACTTACGAATATTTCAGAAGTACTCATTAACAATAATAAACAACCGCCCTTTAATAAAGTCACCGATTTAAGTGGTCAAACAATCTGGGTCAGAAAAAGTTCAAGTTATCATCAAAGTTTACTCAAAATTAATAATAAACTACGGATGCAAAACTTACCCCCAGCATCAATATTATTCATAGATGAAACACTACAAGACTATGAATTATTAGAACTTATTAATTTAGACCTTCTCAATGCAACCGTCATTGATAACCATAAAATAAAAATCTGGAAACCCATATTAAAAAACATCCGCGTTAATGACCGTTTTGTTTTACGTAATGATGGTCAAATTGCTTGGGCCATGCGTAAAGACAGCCCTAAACTGATGGCGCTGGTTAATCACTATATTGATACAGTGAAAGAAGGAACATTAATCGGTAATATTATTTACAGTAAATACATTAAAAATCATCGTTGGCTTAATACGCTACTTGATCCTAATAATATTGATAAAATGGCAAGTCTATCACCGATATTCTTTCGCTATTCAAAACAATATGACTTTGACTATTTAATGTTAATGGCACAAGGTTTTCAAGAATCAGGGCTTAATCAGCATAAAGTATCAAACAAAGGGGCCGTCGGTATTATGCAGGTATTGCCCAGCACGGCACGTGATCCTAGTGTGGATATTCCTAATATATATACCTCAAAAAATAATATTCACGCAGGTGTGAAATATATGCGCTATCTACAAGATCAATATTTTAGTGGTACAGAAATAGATTATGATAATAAAATTTATTTATCTTTAGCGGCTTATAATGCAGGACCGGGTAATATCAATAAAATGCGTCGTTATGCCAAAGAACAAGGTTATAACCCTAACGTCTGGTTTAATAATGTTGAGCTTATTACCCGCAAACATATTGGATCACAACCGATTGTCTATGTGAATAATATTAATCGCTATTTCATTGTTTATAAACAAATAATGAAACTGCAACGTTTTCGTGATTCGGGTATTCGTCCCTTCATTCCACCGTATAGATTTGATGCTCCAGTGTTATTTAAATAGCTCACTTATCACTATCGATCAATCATAAATCACCATGATTTACATATCTTATGGTGATTTATGATTTTAAATTAGGCAGTGATAAATGCTTAGTACGGCGATCATGCTTATGGAAATACCATAATTTTCGGTTTTTAGATGATTTTTTCATTACAACACCTGAAATAAGATTAATAGACTAGAGATTGTTCTATTATCTATTGATAATGTAAATTAATGCCAGTCGCAATCATTGCTCATATTTCCAATATTACATTTTAATATTAATATATTGAATTAATACGTTAGATTAACAACGCTGCATATCCCACAAAACAGCCAACACTTAATGTAAACAATTAGACCCACAATAAGCCATATTATTTAAATAAATATAAACATTTCAATCAAATAACTTGAGTGAAATCACAAAACAGAGTGAACCGTATCACGCCGCTTCATCGTCATTATTATTTTTATCACTATATTCAAACAAATAGCAAGCGATTGCGCAAACGTGAAAAATTAGTTCTTGTCAATTGCAAAAAAAATTACTGGATTAAAAATGCGATATACATCACTTTATCGAAGAATGAAATCATTCAGCATACACACATAAACAGATAATAATCACACTGAGCACAATCCAATATGGTCTATTTACACTTTATACTCGGGTTAGTTGTTATTGCAGTATTAGCTTTACTTGCTAGTAATAACCGAAAAAACATCAAATATCGCTATATTATTCAGTTGCTTATAATAGAGCTAGCGCTTGCTTACTTCCTTCTCAATTCATCTGCTGGTACAGGCATTGTGAAAGAATTTGCAGACGCATTTAATGGTTTACTCTCATTTGCAAGTGATGGTACTAATTTTGTGTTCGGTAACCTATCGAATAACAATGATTTCAACTTCTTCCTTAATGTATTAATGCCGATTGTTTTCATCTCTGCATTAATTGGTATTCTGCAACATATCAAAGTATTACCTTATATCATTAAAGGGTTAGGCTTCTTATTATCTAAAGTAAATGGTATGGGTAAGCTAGAATCATTCAATGCAATCAGTGCATTAATGGTTGGTCAGTCTGAAAACTTTATCACTTATAAAAACATTCTAGGTGGTATGTCTGAGCGTCGTATGTACACCCTTGCAGCGACGGCAATGTCAACAGTTTCCATGTCTATCGTTGGCTCATACATGAAGCTTGTCGATCCTAAGTATGTTGTTGCAGCATTGTTTTTAAACATGTTCAGTACCTTCATCATCCTTTCCATTATCAATCCTTATGACCATGAAGCAGAAATGGATATCGATGAAATGATGGCAGCAGAAAGTGGCGAAAAATTAACTTTCTTTGAAATGCTTGGCGAATACATCTTAATGGGCTTTAAGGTCGCTGTTATTGTTGCGGCTATGCTTATCGGTTTTATTGCGCTAATTTCAATGATCAATGCAGGCTTTAGTGCCGCTTTTGGTATCAGCTTCCAAAACCTAATTGGTTACTTGTTCTACCCTGTTGCATGGCTAATGGGTGTACCTGCTCACGAGGCATTACAAGCTGGTAGTATTATGGCAACCAAACTTGTAACTAATGAATTTGTTGCAATGATGGACCTTCAAAAACAAGTCGGTAGTTTATCAGCGCACACTGTTGGTACCGTTTCTATCTTCCTTGTGTCATTCGCAAACTTCAGCTCTATCGGTATTATTGCTGGTGCGGTTAAAGGTGTGAACGAAGAGAAAGGTAATATGGTTGCTCGCTTTGGCTTACGCCTACTTTATGGCTCAACCTTAGTTAGTATTTTATCAGCATTGATTGCTAACATTATGCTATAGCAGTATCAATCAATGGCAGGGTTTATTAAGCCCTGCCATTTAATTATATAAGAATCAACATCTTCAACCGTTCATCCCAGCCTACAACCTCTATTTTTCACTAAATATACGATTCATTCCACTGCACTTAATTAAATAAGTAATATTAACTTCCAATTTTACCCCCTTTAATTTGTATGATAAATAATTTAGATTTTAGATTACTCATTACATAAAATTCGATTTAACGAAAACATGTCCTGAGCCTATAAATAATTATAACCATGAGGTTTATATGTTAAATAAAACCATTTCAGGTGCAGAACTTGTCGTTAAAACCCTAAAAGCACATGATGTTCCCCATATTTTTGGTATTCCTGGTGCTAAAATAGATTCTGTATTTGATGCAGTATGTGATGACGGCCCTGAAATCATTATTTGCCACCATGAACAAAATGCAGCCTTCATGGCAGCGGCAACAGGTCGTTTAACAGGTAAAGCTGGTGTTTGTCTTGCGACATCAGGTCCTGGTGCGTCTAACCTTGTGACAGGTGTAGCTACCGCAAACAGTGAAGGTGACCCCGTTGTTGCACTTGCTGGTGCGGTTCCACTTTCGATGTATTCCCATAATACGCACCAATCAATGGATACACGTTCCCTGTTTAACCCTATTACTAAGTTTTCCGCTGAAGTAATGGACAGTGCTTCTTTACCTGATGTGGTGCATAAAGCATTTCGTATTTCAGAACAACCTACTCAAGGGGCAAGTTTTGTTAGCCTTCCTCAGGATGTACTAACCAATCAAATTCCTTTTATTCCAGTACAACAACCTAAACCAATTTTATTTGGTGGCGCGCACCCACAAGCAATCCGTCAAGCAGCTGATCTTATTAACGCCGCTAAAAATCCCGTTTTGTTATTAGGTATGGATGCGAGTCAGCCTTTTGTTACAGGTGCTATTCGTCAATTACTTGAACAAACTAAAATTGCGGTGGTAAATACTTTTGCTGCTGCGGGTGTCATTTCTCATAATTTATATGATTGTTTTCTTGGTCGTGTCGGTCTATTTAAAAACCAACCGGGTGATATTGCATTAAACAATGCTGATTTAATTATTACTATTGGTTATAGCCCAATTGAATACGATCCAATCTTATGGAATAAAGACGGTAAAACACCCATTATTCATGTGGGTTACCAACAAGCTGATTTAGAAGCTAGCTATAATCCTATTTCAGAAGTCGTCGGTGATGTGGCCGTTTCAGTTGCTTCTATTGCTGCTGAATTAGATCAACGTGAATCTCTTGAAAATAATCAAAAATTTCAAGATTTACGTCAAGACTTACAACAAATTATGCGCATGGGTGTAAACAAAACATCATCAATGGGTGTCCACCCATTACGTTTTGTGCATGATCTTCGTCGATTTGTGAGTGATGATACCACTGTATGTTGTGATGTAGGCTCTATCTACATTTGGATGGCACGTTACTTCCATAGTTTCGAACCACGTCGTTTACTCTTCAGTAACGGCCAACAAACATTAGGTGTTGCTTTACCTTGGGCTATCGCCGCATCTCTACTAACACCGAATGAAAAAGTTATTTCAATGTCTGGTGATGGTGGTTTCTTATTCTCATCAATGGAATTAGCAACCGCTGTTCGTCATAAATGTAATATTGTTCACTTTGTTTGGACAGATCACAGTTATGACATGGTTAAAATTCAGCAGCTTAAAAAATATGGTCGTGAAAGTGCAGTGAGCTTTATGGGCCCAGATATTGTTAAGTATGCCGAAAGTTTTGGTGCTTATGGTTTAGCGATTAATACTGCTGATGATATTGAACCAGTACTACGTAAAGCAATGGCATTAAGCGGTCCTGTATTAGTTAACGTTAATATTGACTACCGTGATAATAGCCGTCTACTTGATCAACTTCATCCTTGCCAACAAGATTAATAGGACAACATCATGAGTCAGCAACCTAACGAAAAGACGTTTTACCAAACCTCAATGATGAGTGCTTTAATTGCAGGTTTATACCAAGGCGATTTTACAATTGGTCAACTACTTGACCATGGTAACTTTGGTATTGGTACCTTTAATGACCTTGACGGTGAAATGATTGTTTTAGGTGATGAAGTATATCAACTAACCAGTACTGGTGAAGTACATTTAGTTAATCATGATATTACTACGCCCTTTGCTTCAGTGGTTAATTTTGAACCAACTGAAAAAGTAAGTCTTATTGAACAAACTAAAGCTGAGTTCGAAACGTGCTTAGAAAATGATTTTGTTGCTAATAATGCCATTAATGCGATTCGCTTAACGGGTAAATTTTCATACGTTAAAACACGTACCGTACCAGCACAACATCGCCCTTATCCGCCAATGGTAGAAGTCGTAAAACATCAACCTATTGCAGAAATGACCCATGTCTCAGGCGTAATGATCGGCTTTAAGATTCCTGAATACATGATCGGTATTAATGTTCCTGGCTTCCATTTCCATTTTATTAGTGATGATCGTACTCAAGGTGGTCATGTCAGTGACTTCATTTTGACAGAAGGCACCGCTGAAGTTGAAATATTTAAAGATTTCCATTTACGTATGCCTGCATCTCAAGAATTTGATCGTGCCGATTTAAATCCTGATGATCTTAAAGCGGCTATTCATACCACTGAAAAATAAGCACTAAAAAATATTCCTCTAAGCTCTATTCTTTTTAAGGATAGAGCTTTTTTTTACTGTTTTAAAAAACATTATTGACAACGTCTAAGACTCTCTTTATTATCCGCGCCAACTAAAGCAATCGATTACACCATATTGCTTTTTAACAAAAAAAGACGCAACAATCGCACAGCTGATCCCCATCAGTTGTCTTTCTATTTTTATAAATATGAGAGACATTAATTTTGGGATTGATTATGCAAACTAACACATTAACTACCAACACCTCCCCGCGTAACAACAACTGGCAAAACAAAGCTATTTTAAGTGTTGCTTTTTTAATGGCCACAACATCTGTCGGTCCTGGTTTTTTAACGCAAACGGCCGTATTTACCAATATTTATAACATTGATATGGCTTTTCCTGTTTTTGCTTCAATGTTTATTACGTTTGGTATCGTAATGAACTTATGGCGCATCGTTGGTGTTTCAGGCTTACGAATTCAGGATATTGCCAATAAAGTTGCACCCGGTATGGGATACTTCATTGGTATTCTATTAGCCCTTGGAGCCGTTGCTTTCAACTTTGGCAATGTTAGTGGCTCAGCACTCGGTATGAATGTTCTAACGGGACTAGATACCACTTGGGGCGCTATTTTTACGGGAATGATTGGTAGTTTACTTTTTATTATTCATAATGCATCAAAACGTATGGATCAAATGGCGCGTTACCTCGGGCTATTAATGATCATACTTATTGCCTATGTCGCCCTCACCAATTTACCCCCTTTTGCACCAACAATCTTAGCGGCCGTCGCACCATCAGATTTTTCTAATTTACTGTTGCCAACATTAACCATCGTGGGTGGTGCTGTTGGTGGCTATTACACCGGAGCTCAACGTTTAATTGATGTTAACCTACAAGGAATAGAAAATACTAAAATCGTCACTAAAGCCGCATGGGCTGGTATCTCGATTGCAGTTATTATTCGTGTTTTATTATTTTGTGCAGTGTTAGGTATTATTACAACAGGCGTAACATTAGATCCTGCTAATCCAGCCGCTGACGCATTTCGCCATGGCGCTGGAGATATTGGTTACTTTATCTTTGGACTCGTATTATTTGTTGCCTCAATTACGTCAGTAGTTGGCAACTCATATATGGCGATATCACTCATCAAAACCCTGTTCCCGGTTGTTGCCCGTAATGAAAAAGCATGGTGTGTCGGATTTATAATCTTCACAACCTTAGGCACAGTATTAATGAACATGCCGATTCTATTACTGATGTTAGCAGGTCTAGTTAACAGTATTATTCTCCCTATCGTATTAGCGACAATGCTTGCCGCAACACGACAGAAAAATATTGTTGGTGATTATAAACATCCACTTTATCTAACCGTTATAGGCATCACTATCGTGATCGTCATGAGCTTAGCTAGCTTATCTAACATTAGTAATTTTATTTCTAAATTTATGGGTTAATTTATAATTAGAATGCTATATGTCGATAACGTTATAAAATATTTAGACTAATTAATATTTTATATTCATATTTTTCAATCTAAGCTAATGATAGTTTCATCACAACCATAATAAATATCAATATAAAACGTACTAAAGGTTGTCATTAGGTATAGGTTTTAGTTATAGTAAAGACACACCATTGATGTCATTCTTATGTAGATCGATAAGATGTGGCTTATATCCATAATAAATTAAGATGAATCGTTAAAAAATGAATATAAAGATTGAAACTCTTAGCTCATTTATTGCTGCTGCCGAATATGGTTCGTTTAGTGCTGCGGCACGACAACTAAATAAAACCCAAGCGGCAGTCAGTTTAACTATCCAAAATTTTGAAATTGACTTAGGATTTCAAGTATTTGACCGTTCAAGTAAATGCCCTCGCCTTACAGAAAAAGGTGAGCATGTACTGAAAAATGCAAAAATAATGATGGCACAATATCAAACATTTCTTGAGCGCTCATTATCTATATATCATATGAATGATGTAAAAATAAAAGTGGGTATTGATCCATTAGTTTGCAACGATAAGATTCTATCTATCATCAAAGAATTATCGTCAGATCTCCCTAATATCGAATTGTTTATTATGCAACAAAATAGTAAACGCTTGGCTGAAGAGATAAAAGCTAAAAACCTTGATATCGCACTGGGTATTTTTGACCATGAAAATAAGATGAATCTAGAATATACCCAAGCATTCAATATCAATGTCAGTTGGGTTGCGACGCAATCTTATCTCGACAAATTTAATGATGGCGCAACAACATTAAGCTATCAAGATTTCTGTCAACAGCGTCTACTCATTCCAGCATCTTTAGATTCATTACCATTTGAAGAAGCAAAAGCCGCATTACAATTATGGCATGTTGAAGATATCCACACTATTTTATCATTATGTCGTGAAGATATTGGTATCTGTTGTTTACCTGATTTCGTATTACAACACGATCTTAAAAATAAGTTAGTACAAAAGCTTAACCTTTCATTTAGTAAAATCACCAGTAATGTATGGTCTGCATCCCTTATTTACCCTATTGGTTCTCAGCTAAGCCCTGCAATTCACTGGCTTCAAGGCCAATTTACTAGCATTGAATCATTTTAAATAATTTCTATTTGGCATGAGCATCTTTCTGTTCATGCTAAATTTCATCATCTCCTTACAATTCTTATAATGTAAGAATCCACCCTATTCCCTGCATTGTTCAATTTACCTATCTCTATCGCTCTAACTATATAGTTATGCATATAATCCGCACGTCTAATCCATGCAATTTTACACGCAATTTATTGTCCCTATCCTTTTAAAGAATCTATTTCCGTCTTTGATTGTTACTCCTCAGTAAAGGTTATTTGTTTTTTTGGTTATTGTTATTAAAAAAGTTCACAATATAATAGTCACTATCAACTTAACAAAGATATTTTAAAATAAATACCCGTGTTTAGTTCACAGAACTTGAATTTTGACTGATTTAATTGTCTTATATCAAAGAAATTCATCACATATAAGATATCAGGTAGCCGCCCTGCGTGTTGTGGCTAATAAAAAGTCATTTTGTAGCAACGGATCAGCTCATAGCTTTAATGATGGAAAGACCATCCCCTGAGAATGATATCTAGGGTTCACTTTTTGAGGTATTCGTTATGTCACGAATCGTTATTGTTGGTGGCGGTGCTGCCGGTATAGAGTTATCTACTTTATTGGCCAAAGCTAATCATAAAAAACATGAAATAATTCTGGTTGAACCAGAAACAGATCACTATTGGAAACCACGTTTACATGAAATTGCTGCGGGTACTTTTGATCGCGAACTAGACTCAGTTTGCTATTTTACCCATGGCGCAATTAATGGTTACCAACATTATCAAGCAGCAATGACTGATATTAACCGTGAAGATAAAATGCTTGTAGTTCGCCGTAATGATGGCACACAAGCAATGGTTAAATATGATTACCTTGTCGTTGCTGTCGGCGCTGTAAGTAATGATTTTAATACGACAGGCGCACGTGATAATTGTATTTTCCTTGATTCAGCAAGCCAAGCTCGTCACGCATGGAATAAGATCAGTCAATTACTCCGTGAAGGTAATGATCGTACTGTAAATATTGTAGGTGCAGGTGCAACAGGTGTTGAACTTGCAGCAGAGCTTGCTCGTGTAAGCCACAAGCTACAACGTTACAATGCTGCTAAACTGACTATTAACTTAATTGAAGCGGCTGATCGTGTGCTACCAAATAGCCCACAGAAAATGTCTTCAAAAGTATTAAAAGAATTACAACGTACCAATATTAATGTACTTCTAAATACACGTATAAGTGAAGTATCAGATCACGGTATGGTTACAGCGGATAATCAACCATTAGACGCTGATATTCAATTCTGGGCAGCAGGCGTAAAAGCACCTGACTGGTTAAACGGAGTCGGTGGTTTAGAATATAACCGCATGAACCAAATTCTTGTTAATGCCAATCTGACAACAACTGTTGATGATAGTATTTTCTCTTTAGGTGATTGTGCATCAATTCCACAGGCTGATGGTAGTTTCGTACCACCAAAAGCACAGGCAGCTAACCGTGCAGCTGTGCATTTAACGAAAAGCTTAACCAATTTATTACGTGGTAAAGAGCTTACTGATTTTGAATTTAAAGATGGTGGCATGGTTGTCGCTGTTGGTCACCATTTTGCGGTCGGTTCATTTGCGCCTCATTCAAAAATGGCAGACAAATTGGTCTTTAAAGGACGCCTTATTCGTCGTCTTTATGATACGATTTTCCGTCTTCACCAACGTACCGTTGAAGGCCTATTTACCGTGTCACGTTTAATTATAACTAAACGTTTAAAAGCTTTATTTCAGCCTAACGGCATGTAATAAACAAACCTAATAAATATTCGGCTAATCATTATTAGCCGAATATAATACCTAATACCTAATACCTAATACCTAATACCTAATACCTAATACCTAATACCTAATACCTAATACCTAATACCTAATATTTTATTGGTAAAATTCTTTTTATCATAAAATATTTAATACTTTATCCTACTCTACATATTAAGATTAATATAATGAAAAAATTCTTTGCTAAGTTATTCGGTAATAATACCGAAGGTTCAACGACACCTTTTATTAAATTACACCCAGCAATAGATAATGGAATTAAACCAACTAAAAACACATTTAAAGGTGGTTTAATTAGCTGTCAGTGCCGAAGAAATAAAGTCACCGTTAAATTAAATGGTCAAACTGCTCATAACCATGCTTGTGGCTGTTCTAAATGCTGGAAACCTAAAGGCGCATTATTTTCACAAGTTGCCGTTATTCCAAAAAATAATGTTGAAGTAATAGCAAATGCTAAAAAATTAATCATCGTTGATGAAACAGCAACCATTCAACGTCATGCTTGTAAAGATTGTGGCGTTCATATGTATGGCCGTATTGAAGACACCAACCACCCATTTTACGGCTTAGACTTCGTTCACACTGAACTATCAAGCGAGCAAGGCTGGTCTGCTCCTACGTTTGCTGCGTTTGTTTCATCAATTATTGAAACAGGTACTGATCCTAAATCAATGCCAGCAATTCGTGAACGCTTTGAATCATTAGGTTTAGAAACTTATGATTGCTTATCACCTGACTTAATGGATGCTATTGCAACTCACATTAGTAAAAACAAATAAAATAACCGCTAATTTATTTTCATAAGAACGCCCTTTTAAGTTGTGCCTTACTAGGGCTATCTACCTTTATTTTTGATTGTTCCTATTTGGTAATAATCAATTACAGTATTCGTTATTGTGGAAAATAAAATTAAGCATAGAATGTACTACATCAACCCAATATCTATTTGTTAATTATTATTTTAATTACCTTTAATTGTACTTATACAAATAAATATAATATTCAAAAATGGTATTTATATTTAATTATAATAAACCTAAAAATAAATCATCTAATAACAATCCAATAAGAGAAACATTATGTCTATATCTCTACACCCTGCAATTGATAACGGTTTCGTAGCAACTAAAGAAAACTTCCAAGGTGGCGTATTAAACTGTAACTGTGAATCAAATACAGTTCGCGTAAAACTATCTGGTCAAACTGCACATAATCATGCTTGTGGTTGTTCTAAGTGCTGGAAACCTGAAGGCGCAGTATTTTCACAAATCGCTGTTATCTCTCGTGACAACGTTGAAGTCATTGCTAACGCAGAAAAGCTTGTTATTATCGATGAATCAGCAGCAATTCAACGTCATGCTTGTAAAGAATGTGGCGTTCACATGTACGGTCGTATCGAGAATGCTAATCACCCATTCTTCGGTTTAGATTTTGTTCACACAGAACTATCAACTGACAAAGGTTGGTCTGCACCTGAGTTTGCTGCATTTGTTTCATCTATCATTGAAACAGGTACTGATCCTAAAGATATGACGGCTATCCGTGCTCGTCTTAACGAACTAGGTCTTAATACATACGATTGCCTATCTCCAGCACTAATGGATGCAATTGCAGCACACGTTTATGCTCAAAGCCAAAAATAAGCATAATAAATAGCTGAATTATTTTATTCTTTAAAAAGCAATATCTTTTGATATTGCTTTTTTTTTACCTAAATTTTATCTTGAATAGTAAAAATACTCATCCTAGACAATCGACACCAATAGGCAGTAACGCCTAAAGCAAGAATAAATATACGTAATATCCTATTTATAGTAAGAAGACAGGCTCATTATTACCCGTCAGTAATAATGATTTTACAATTTTAGGGATTATCAATTTTTAAGAAACAAATATAATAGCTGCATCAAGTCACAATGATGGTATTAAACCTGTGACATAATTAACAACGAGCACCATGTTTAAACATGGGTCACTTATATTTTAAGAGAGTGAACGATGACTGACAAATTTATCAAATCAAAAGCGGCTATCGCGTGGGGTCCTAAACAACCTCTTTCTGTTGAAGAAATTGATGTAATGTTACCTCGCGCTGGCGAAGTATTAGTTCGCATCGTTGCAACTG
>NZ_PYOO01000008.1 GCF_003026395.1 Photobacterium iliopiscarium
CTCCGCCAAATTTAAGAAAGCCGTTAAGAATTTAGCGTTTTTTTGTCTGAATAAAATAGTGATGTATTTAATTGGTGCAATAAAAGTGGGTTCACATCCTCTAATACCCAAATCATCTCCGCCAAATAATTTTGTTATTTGACTGGTACTATAAAGTGGGCCTAAATTTTCGTACCTTGTACCTTGTACCTTGCACCTTGCACCTTGCACCTTGCACCTTGCACTTAAAACAGATGAAATAACCTGTTATCTATGTGAATATAGACGTTATTTGTTTGGACAATAATAATAATGAGTTTTGAACAATGGGCTTTTATTGCTGATCTTTATACCCCAATGATTGTCGTTATGTGTGTTATTTGCATGGTGTTATTAGGACGTGAGCAGGGGATGAGAAGTGGGTTATTCGCGCTGAGTGGTGTATTGCTCTCAACGGCTTTTATTTATGTGGTTATGTTTCTCGATAATTCAGTCGGGATTTGGCCGGCATTTAATTTGGATTACAGTACCCACACTGCTATTGCTTTAGTTTTTATTGGTTATTTTCTTGTATATAGCCCCAAATTAAGGGGAGTGATGGTACTTTCAATGGTAGGTTATGCTGCTTTAATGATGCATCAGAAGTACCATACATTAACTGATATTATTACCACCACTGTCTGCGTTATGCCTGTCATCTTGTTGTGCCAATATAAATTTTCTGAAATGGTTAAGCGTTAGTTTTTCTTAGTAATAATAACGTAATTAAGTAAGATTAATCCGAGTACAAAACAGCCAAACTGAAACGTGGGCAATACTGTCGCAACCGAACCAATAAGCAATCCAGAGCTTAATCCAAGAGCGATTTTTTGTCGGGTATTCATTATTAAATTCCTTTTTTAATCATGATTTTTTTGGTGGTATGTGGATTGTGTTTTCCCTTCTAATACGCCTAAATATTCTAGAAAATAATGGTTTATGATTAAACGAAATAGTCTTTTTTACGTTGTTGTCGCCATTGAGATATTTTAAGATCAGAATCTAGCATTAATTTATCCATGAAAATGTGAAAGTCATGGTAATTATAAGCCGTGAGCTTTTTATATTAGGCTTCGGAATGTGAATAGAGAAGCTAGTTACATTATTAGTGCTATAAAGGGATTTATTACATTAATTATTGAGACATTACGAGCGAAAGGTATTTTTCAAACCCGCTGTAGTAACAGCGAGTACGGTATGAATATTGAGTGATAGTTAGGGGAAATGTGCTAGCCTTAGTCCGTCAAGATCTCGCTTTCATTAAAATGAATACTGATAATATCGTTAAAATGTATATGCTCACAAATGAAAGGTAACTCAATATCAATCGTTTCAGATGGACTCAGTGGTAGCCATTGGCCATTCGTGGTCACTTTCCAAGTAATACCTTCTAGTTTGATATAGATTTTGGGCTGCATCCTTTGCCTTATGCTATTTGTCATGGGATAGCAATTATGAATAGTTGGTTGTCTTATGGTATCGAACAAAAATTAATCTTCAATTGATATTTATAATAATTAAGACCTTTAATGATAAATTTATCTGTAAGACATTAACTATGTGCCTAAGGATAGTTAATGTGGCTATATAAGTATTGAGCTAATAAAAAAGCTAACAGCAATAACTGTTAGCTTTTTAAAATAAGGTGTTAGCGAAGAGGATTAATCTTCAAAATCAACAATCAATTCATCTTCTAAATAATCAATAAGACAACCTAATGCAGGGGCTGAAACAATATAAGATGTTATTTCAGCGACTTCAGGCGTTGATTGTTGTAACACTTCTAATACTGTATGTTCTGGGTTATAAGCGACATTAAATTCTTTGGCAATGGTGCAACTGTCGTTATATTCATCAACAGACAGTTCGATTTTACCATTGTACTCACCAATGTCTGTATCAAAATTATCAACCAATATCTCAATCATCGCTTCATAGTAATTCTGGTAATCCATTGATTTTACCTTCATCTCATTCAGAAAATTTCTATCTAATGCGTTAGCAGTAATGACGCTATATTACCTTATTTACGACTGACAAAAAGCCTTAATCTTAAATAATCAGCTATTGATGACGGCATGATATTAAGTATTGAATTTGCATCGTCATTGCCATGATAAAAAGGGTAATTATTGTGTTTTTTACAAATCCTTACTGTTCCTAATATTTTGTTACACATATTGGCGTTTTTTAATTATTTGTTACATCAATCTATTAGTATATTTAATATAAAGTATAATTTAATAGTATAGATGAATCGTATTGGTCAGTAACACTTCGTTAGTGAAAACAAAACGCTAAATATAAGTTGGTTGTATGGAATGCAACTATCAATACTTATGAGGATGAGATTTTTAGGTTAGTTGAAACGAGTGGACATATTTAGGAAGTAAAGTGAAAAAAATAAATAAAATAACAGCTGCTCTATTTAGCGCAATGCTCAGCGGTAATCTATATGCAGCAGATACTAATGTCGTTTCTTTTATTCCGGGAGAGACAATAGTTCAGAATGGAGACATGGTTGCTTATAATGGCACTTGTTTCATTGCTAAAAACAACCCAGGCGTATGGGAAGCACCAAGTGCTGACTCATGGTTTTGGGATGCCACTGAATGTTCAGATGAACCGAATCCAAATCCAAATCCAAATCCAGAACCTGATCCAGAGCCAGAGCCGAACCCAGATTTAGGCGGTATTATTCCTTTCATTCCAGGTACAACCCAAGTCAAAAATGGCGATGTTGTGTCATATGACGGACAGTGCTTTATTGCTCAAAATAATCCTGGTCTATGGGAAGCACCAAGTGCTAGTTCATGGTTCTGGGCGTTGACTGAATGTTCTGGTGAGCCGTCACCTGAACCGGATGTAACAGAAGTATCGATTTTATCTCCAGTAGCTAGCCAGTTATTGAAAGTTAATGAAGCGATTGTAATCAAAGCCCGCATTGATGGCGAATCGGCAGCTAAAGTTGAGTTTTGGGTTAATAACACTAAATTAGCTGAAAAAGCGATTGATCAAAGTAATCTACTTTATTCGCAAGCTTGGACGCCAAGTGAAGCGGGTAGTGCAGCGATTGACATCTTTGTGTTCGATAAAAACAACCAAAAAATCGAACAAAAATCTGTTTCTGTAAAAGTAGAAGCTGAAGGTAATGACGACTTTACGGCGCCAGTGGTGACATTTACTTCACCAACGAATGGTTCAACCGTTAATAAAACTGACACTGTCTCTATTTCTATTAATGCATCAGATGCAGATAAAGACTTAACGACATTGGTTGTTAATGCGAATAACCAACAAATTTGTACGTTTGATGCGGCTGTTGCAAATACATTTAATTGTGATTGGCAACCGACTCAAACAGGTAGCGTAACACTGAGCGCTATCGCAACTGATGCACAAGATCTTTCTTCTACGGCCAGTTTAAATATCACTATTGAAGAAGAAACGATTGAGCCACCAGTGACACCACCAGGTGGATTGTGTGAAGAGTTTAATGTTTATCCAGACTGGACGCGTGGCGATCATGCAACCACTGGTGATATTATGGTTAATAACAATATTGCTTATTCTGCAATGTATTGGACACAAAGCAAACCAGGTAGTGACAGTACATGGGCTTTACATCTAAATTGTGATGGTTCAGAACCTGGCACGGCGCCGCTTCTTTCATTACCAAACCCGATGGATCCTGTACGTCTGGAAGTCGCTGGTTGGCCAAATACCTTTGTGGTTGCAAGCCCATCTTTAACGGCTCCTGCAACATTAACGATTGAAACAAGTAATAGTGCAGATTTAGCTGATGTAGATAAGCTAACCGCTACATTTGTATCAATGATTGAAATGGCTACACAAGCAAGTTCTTCATCTATTATTATTAATAGTGATGTGCTTGATAAAGCAACGCAAGATAAAGGATTGTCTTCAGAGAAGATTGCCGTTAAAGAAGCCCTAATTAAAGCGGTTGATAGTACTGGCAGCAAAATTGATATTGATGCGATCAATGCACTTAGCAATGATTTAAAAGGTTGGGCACAAGCTCATAACCTGATTATATCGACACTTGCACCAGAAGCGACGTTTGGTTGGTCTCTAAGTATTGGCGATTTTGCTTATAATATTCATTCTGGTCGTCAATCTGTATGGAATGCGGCGTCTAATTACACAGCAGATCTATTAAATAAGCTTGCGCTTTATAAAGCAGACAGTGCAACTAAAGCTGACTTTATTACATTTACTAAGTCAGAAACAACGGCAGCGTTGTCAAATGATCAATGGCATAACGCACTAGAATATGTTAAGCAAGTAACTGATTATGCAAAAGTTCCTGCGATGCTAGCGGATATGCCAACAGATCAAGCGGCTAACTACTTTATGGGTGATAGCACGCATAATGCGCAAATTCGTAAAGCGGCTTTCAGTAATATTTTTGCTATTTTGTTTAATAAAGATACGGCTACTTTAACCGGTAAAATTGAACAGTATCAAGCGGCGAAAGTGCCACTGTACTATGTGGGTGAAGAGTTAGAAAAAGGTTCATTAACACGTATTGAAGCGTTGAACAAAGCGTTAGCAAATGCAGAAAACGTGATGGACAATGAAGCATTCTTATATGAAACACCACAATCACAGTGGATCCCATCGACTGTTTATAAGTGGAATGACTTCCTTGATGGCCTAAATGCGATGCATAACATTGGTGTTGCAGGCAATAAGTTCTGGCTATTAAATGATGAAGCAGATGATGCAACTAACATCACTTATGCCAAAGTTGCGATTGCTGCTTTCTTAGCACAAAGTATGCAAGAAACCATTCGTTACAACGCATGTGATGAAAATAACTGGTCTGAAGTAAAATATGGTGCACCAGCCGATTATCCAATGTCAGCAAGTTGTGGTCAGTTAGGTCAGAAATACGCAGATTACGGTGTAAACCCTGATTCAGGCTTAGATTACGCTTATTCTTGTCCTCGTGATAATAAGATGGAAGTCAGTGCGTTAACACATGCTAAATGGTATGGCGCGCCAGCTCCAGTCTTTGCAGCGCCTAACGCTGTATTAGAAGAGCGTGGCTTGCTGGTTAATGGTCATGTTGGTCGTTGGACGAACAGTGGTCACTGTAATGATGTGCCAGAAAATATAGATACGTCGAAGCAAGTATGGGAACGTGATGAATGTAAAACTTACGTTGGCCAAAAAGCGGGTACATTCCTTTGGGATGGTAGCAGTCAAGAAAGTGTTGAAGGTTGTGGCTGGTGGGGTCGTGGTGTAATTCAAACTACGGGTCGTCAGAACTTTGGTACCCTTAACCATTACTTAGGCCGTTCACACGTTGATCCTGCAACGATTGGTAAAACAATTGATGGTGTAACGGTTGAAGCACCACCGGTGAATCCATTATATGCAGATCTTGATTTATGTTCGAACCCAGGCTTGATTTGTAGCTCTGAAGAGAACAAAGAAATTAAGTGGATTGCTGGTTTATTCTACTGGGTAACATCAGTACAAGAATACTCAAATGAAGGTGGTCAATATGCCGATTGGAACTACTACAACGAAATTAAAAAATACGTTGATGGTGGCCTGAAAGGTACGCAATTTATTGATGACGTTTCAGGTATTGTAAACCGTGGCTGTCCTGACACCGTTTGTGAAAGTGGTGAAGTACATAACGTTAAAGAGCGTCAAGCCAACTTTAAGTTAGTATTAGAAAAGTTAGGTGTTAAAGCACAATTATAACGGTTAATAAATAACAGTTATTTTAGACTATCAGTCAGTGATGATTGGTTATAAATAAGAAGAACCCTGCTTTTGAAGTAGGGTTCTTTTTTACATTCAACTTAGCATAAAGTTGTATAAATAGGATAAAGAATAGCTTATAGCCAGCCCTTACGTTTGAAGAACAGATAAGGGGCGAAACCTGCCAATACCATCAGCCCTAGCGCATAGGGATAGCCGAGCTCCCAGTGAAGTTCCGGCATAAACTTAAAGTTCATTCCGTAGCTAGAGGCAACCAATGTTGGCGGAAGGAATACAACCGATACTACGGAGAAGATTTTAATAATGCGGTTTTGCTCAATATTAATAAAGCCCATTGCCGCATCCATTAGGAAGTTAACCTTTTGGAATAAAGAATCAATATCGCGCAACACTTCACGAGCTTGTTCTAATTCAATTTCAGGTAAACGCGCTTTGCGGACTAAAAAGCTTAATGCTCGCTGAGTATCCATTAGGCATAAGCGTATTTTCCACCCTGCATCTTCTTGTTTTGCTAGATGTGATAAAGCTTGATCAAAATTAGCACCGGGTTTATTGCCACCTAAAATGGTTTTACCAATCGACTCTAGTTCGCTATAAATATCTTCAATAACATCGGCAAGTTGCTCTATTTTTGTCTCAAATAGATCGAGCAGTAATTCATAAGCATTACCTTGCTGTAAACGCTGTGTACGTGCACGCATTCGATAAAGACGAAAGGCCGGTAATTCTCGTTCGCGTAAGGTAAATAAGCGACCATCACGAATGGTGAAAGCGACCGTTGCATTGCTTACATAATCTTCCAGATCTTCAAAATAAAAGAATGAGTGAATATGTAAGCCATCTTCATCTTCAAAAAAACGTGCACTGGCTTCGATGTCTTCTAGTTCTGGACGAGTTGCAAGGCCTTGTCCCAGTTGTTGTTGGACGCGTTCACGTTCTGCTTCATTGGGTTCAATAAGATCAATCCATAATGCGGATGAAATGGGATCTTGAGCTTCTAAATTTAAACGTTGTAAACGTAAATCATTTAATGCGTATGCGTTCAGCATGTCTTATATCTCCACTAATGGCGATGATATAAAGAACACTTTAAAACACGATTTGAGGCTGATAAAAACAGCGTCGACCAATGCAAAACTGGAATAATAAGATTTTAAGCAGAAGCAACGAATATTAGGAATAGTGCATGCTGACAGTTAAACATTGTCAACTTACATACAAAAGCAGAAGAGGACAGATTAACGGAGAAAAATCTCATTCCAGTACCGACTGGGTGTGTTCAAAGCGGTGTCCTCTCAAATAATGGTGTGCACATGTTACATCTGACTGTAAAAGTGTTCAAGTTATGCTATTGCAACATTAGATTTTTCTTTAGGTGTGTTAAGTCAAAAGCTTATTCATGCACGATTAAGGTTTACCCACATCAGTTTGATTATTTGTTGATTAATTATAACGATAATTTATTATTTTGCGTGATTAAATGTGGAATTAAGTAGAATTATTGTTATTTAACGTTAAATATCAGATGCGATGTTTAACTAAAATGTTCACTCAGAAAATCCAAAAAGACGCGAACTTTACTTGAAACTAATTGCCGATGTTGATAAATCGCATAAGTGCTTGTTTCATAGTGACACGGACTGAACGTCGATAGAGGGAGCAGTTGTACCAGTTTGCCGTTGTTAAGTTCTTCATCAATAGCCCATTGTGGCAGTAGAGCGATACCACCTCCGTTTAATATGAGTTGTTTTTGGCCATTAACAGAGTTGACCTCCATGTAATAAGGGATCTCTATTTTTGATGGTTTATTATTTAAGATATACCAATCATGCCAACCTTTAAATCCATAGACTAAGCAATCATGCTGGGCTAAATCTGCGGTTGTTTTAGGTATACTTCGATGTGCTAAATAGCTTGGGCTAGCACAAAGTATAAAATGATTATTCATGAGTTTTTTAGCGATTAAATTAGAATCGGGTAATCGGCCACTACGAATAGCGACATCGACATTTTCTTCAATTAGATCAACGATCCTTTCAGTAATTTCAATCTCAACTTTTATGTCAGGAAATGCAGCTCTAAATAAAGGTAGAAGGGGAAGTATTTTATTTTCACCAAACGCCACCGTGGCACTGATTTTAAGTCGACCTTTAGGTGAGTTGTGTACAATATTTACCGCACGTTTCGCCTCGTCAAATTCAGCAATGATCCGTTTGGAATATTGATAAAATACCAATCCAGCTTCAGTTACGCCAACATTACGTGTTGTACGATCTAATATTCGAACATTTAATTCTTCTTCTAAAGCAGAAAGCTGTCTTGAAATAGATGAGGGTTGAACATCGAAAACTTGACTTGCTTTGGATATGGAACCTTGTTCTACGACACAATTGAAATAAGCAAGGCGAGTGAAAAGGCTCATATTAATGACTCATATAATAAAGTTGATTATTTTAGGGGCTAAATATCGTTCATCACCAAGATAGTACATGCTTATCTTATATTATTGATCTACTTTTTAAATATTAACGCTTACATAATTGCTTTTAAAGCAAAACTATATTGTCTGATCGTTGGTTCATGTCTTTAGTTATTCTCATTAATATGCAGATTCTGATTAATTGAGAGAAGAAAAAAATGAATTCTATAAATACCGCTATTATTGCATCGTGCTTTTCTGTAACGGCACAACAATTAATTAAAAAACTGACCGCAACAGGAACCCATATCGTAGCGATTGGCCGCATTGGTGATGAAAATAGAGCCAAAGATTTAGAACGTAAATACTCGGGAAAGATTACGGTTTTATTGGGAGATCTTACTGATGAACAGCAAAGTCAAATATTGGTAGCAAAAGCAGCTGATATTTTGGGTCATGTTGATGCTTACTTTCATTGCTCTGGAATATATACATGGAGCTATTGGAAAGATATTGATGTTAATAAAGTAGTGGATCTATTTAATGTGAATTTTATGACCGCATTCGTTTTTGGACGTGAAGTGTTTAAATTAATGGAAGCTCAAGGTGACGGTTGCTTAATGTTTGTTTCAGCTCGAGATACCGTACGTAATATACCCGCAGGATTTGGACCTTATATGGCTTCAAAAATTGCATTGAATGCATTTGTAGAGAGCTTGGCCGCAGAAGGGGCATCATCAAATGTGTGTGTAAATGCAGTTTTACCTACGATTGTTGATACTGCTATAAATCGTGAAGCTATGCCTGATGCCGATCCTGCTACTTGGGTACATCCATCAGATCTTGCAGATTTGATGATTGATTTAAGCCAGCCCAATAAATCCTATTTAAGTGGTGCTTTGATAACCGTTAATAATAAGCTGCATTAATTTTTGGTTATTTTTACTCATATAATGTCTGATCCTAAAATCATAGGCATGGCGACAATAACAGATAATATTAACGTTATTATTGAAGGGATAGCATCTTTTACGGTATCAAATCTAAAGTGAAAGAACATTGCCCCCGTTGATACGCATATAATAAAAGTGGCCCCGATAGTGCTGATTAATGGGCTGACCATTATCACTCCGATTAACAGCATTATTGCCCCTGTTGCTTCAATAATACCGACAATAAACATTATGCTACGGTTAAGTCCATAACGACGAAAAAAGGTCAATTGCGGTTCAAAGATGACTTTTACCCAGCCAAACATCTTAACTGAACTTGCGAATAAGAAAAATGCGATGAGTAGACCTTGAATAAATAGCATAATGTAAACTCCTTGATAAACGATAAGCTTATTAAAGCATTCCCATTAGAGATTAAGGAGGGTAGTATTTCGCTTATTATGATTCCAAACTGGAATGTGTCGTGGATAAATTTGATTGTTTAAAAGTCTTTACTCGAGTTGCTCATTTAGGGAGTTTTACTGCCGCAGCGAATGAATTCAATACGACGCAAAGTGCGGTAAGTAAGAAAATCGCTTGGTTAGAAAAACAAGTAGGCGTGAGCTTGTTTTATCGACATGCCCGTGCGATTAGCCTCACTGAGAGTGGGCAACAATATTTAGGTTTAGCGTTAAATATTACCCATGAAATGGATTGCTTTGAATCTAATTTACGCCAAGAACAGGCAACTATTTCGGGGGTACTAAAGCTATCAGTGCCAAGTGCTTTTAGTACCCAGTTACTGTCTCAGCCTCTTAATCAATTTTTAAATTTACATCCGCAAGTTACCGTTGATGTTTCAGTGTCTGATAAATTTGTTGATTTACTTGAAGGTAATATTGATATAGCCATACGTGCTGCTTATCTTAAAGATTCAGGTTTAAAAGCCAAATGGTTATTGGATAATGAATTGGTGTATTTTGCATCTCCTGATTATTTAAAAACGACTCCAGCCATTGTTGATATTGACGATTTACGTCAGCATAAATGTTTAACTTATTCTTTATCGACACCATCAAATCTATGGCGTTTCAATACGGGCAAAGAAGTCGTAAAAATAAAAGTTAATGAACAAATTAGAAGTGATAATCCTGAGATGTTAGTTCAAATGGCTAAACTCGGTCAAGGTATAGCGGCAATGCCAAGATGGATGGTAGAACAAGAGCTACAATCTGGCACGTTGATTTTATTATTGACACAATATCAAACCCAAAAATTACCCATGTATATGGTCTATAAAGACGCAGAACAGCAACCTCAACGTATTCGTGCGTTTATTGACTTTTTAGCGGATTACTTCAATTCTTGATTCTGTAGATACGTTTATTTTTATAGTTTAAGTATGCCTAATAATCTTGATTGTCAGCTATTTGAGCAAGCCAAAGTTTCTCCTCAATCTCTCGTATAGTGAAACGCTTAGAAAGTAATGGCTTTACCTTTAGTGGATATGTCATTACTTGTAATGAGATTCAATCGCTTTTTTTGTTATTTATTCGCTATTAACTTATAGAAGTGTTTTTTGGCTAAAACAAACTGAACCGTTTAGTTTAAAATTGTTGACAGGTGGCGCTCTTCACTATAGATTAAACGAAACAGTTTAGTTCAATCATGTAGGGATAGATGTGGATATTTTAAGAAAAAACATGTTAGCGCCATCAGCGACAACAATAGGGTATAAAGTCGGTGTTTTTGGGGTTGTGTTAATTTTATTGTGGATTGGTATTTTTAAATTTACGCCAACAGAAGCGGCAGCAATTGAACCTCTTATTAAAAATCATCCCTTAATGGGTTGGACATACCATTTTTTCTCAGTTCAAACCGTTTCTAATCTTGTAGGATTTAGTGAGATAGTTGTGGCAATTGGACTTATTTATGGTTTCTTTAATCCTAGGGTCGGCTATATCTCAGGTATTGTTGCAAGTGCTATTTTTATAGTGACACTCAGTTTCTTATTTACCACACCAAATACCTGGAAAATAGTCGATGGCGTTCCTATTGCAAACTTCTTCTTAGTTAAAGATATTCTATTTTTAGCCATTGCAATAATGGTTGTTGAACACAATAAAAAACTATTACCTCATAAATCTCAATAGTGACTTTGTGATAACAGTTAGTTTGGATAAATCATATTCTGGTGCATTAATAAATCATCAGTAGCAAACAAGTAATTATAAATAAATGGAACTCAAATTATGAAAAAAATATTTTTAGCCACTTTAGTCTTTTTATTCTCATCTTCTATTTTTGCACAAAATATAGGGAATCATTCCGACCGTTTAGGTAACAAACAACTTAAAACCGCAGTTATGCAAGATAAAAGTGCAGCAGTGGTGGCAGGTAATAACATTAGAGATAATTTAGAAACCTTAAACAGTATTGAGTTAAGTAAAAAGCTTAATATATGGCGAAATACATATAATTCTACCAAGCTAAAAAATACATCTATGACTATTGATGAATTGTATGCCCAGAATGGGACAGTTAGTTATCAAGCCATTGTAAATGTGAGATATCAATACACCGTTCGTGAGTCAAACAAGTAACGTTAACAAAGAATGACCGTCTATCAAGGCGGTCTTTATCTGTAAAAAAAATATGGGACAGCCATAATTTCTACAAGAGCAACAAAGGACAGCCATAACCTTGCACATCAACCATGAGCTACTACAATTAAGCTTCAAGTTGCTTATGGTGAAATAAATGACAATCTCAAGACGTAAATTGATAGAGCCTCAAATTACGCCTTTTTATCATGTAATTAATCGCTGTGTACGTCGTGCTTATTTGTGTGGCAATGATCCGTATAATGGTAAAAACTATCAGCACCGTCGTGGTTGGATAGTAAGTAAAATTAAACAATTAGCCGCTGTGTTTTGTATTGATGTGTGTGCTTATGCGGTGATGAGTAATCATTATCATTTGGTACTTAAAATAGATATGGAACAACAACAAAAGCTAACCCCAGAAGAAGTGATATCACGCTGGTTACAGTTATTTAGTGGTCATCCTATCGCGGTCGATTTTTTAAAAGAGGGTCAAATAGCCGCAGATAAACAACAAGCATTATCAAATTTAGTGGCTGAATGGCAACAACGATTAGGCAGTATTAGCTGGTTTATGCGTTGTCTTAATGAGGAAATAGCACGAAAAGCCAATAAAGAAGATCAATGTAAAGGGGCGTTTTGGGAAGGGCGATTTAAATCTCAGGCACTACTGGGTGAGCAAGCGTTATTATCTTGCATGATGTACGTTGATTTAAACCCGATCAGGGCGGGCGTTACACCGTCACTAGAACAATCAGATTTTACCTCTATTCAGCAACGTATTCGTGAACATCATCAAACGAAAACATTGACACAACAATCATCATCAAATACCTCTCGTTTTCAATTATTACCTTTTGTCGGTGCTGAGCATCAAGCTAAAAAAGCAGGTATAAACTTTACTTTTACCGATTATCTCGAATTGATTGACTGGACTGGTCGGTGTATTCGAAATGATAAAAAAGGGTTTATTGCACCTAATCAGCCCAAGATTTTACAGCAAATGGGAATAACACCAGATACTTGGCTTGAGCACAGTGAACAATTTCTGGAACATTATGCCAATGTAAGCGGGAAATGGTCCCGAATGTGTGCCTTCAAACAACATGTTGGTGGGCATTGGTGTAAAGGAAAGTTCGCGAGTCATCAGTTACATCCTAGTTAGACATGGTTTCTTATAATTAGATGAACATACTGCAATAACCGTTAGGATTGTGGGCTTTTTTGATCCTGAAATATGGTAACAGAACCGATTTAGTGATGAATTATAAACAATAAGCTGTAAATTTTAGCTTCGAGGGTTTATTGCTGGTGGAATGGTTTATTTTTTAAAGGCGTTATTTAAGAACAAAAATATTTGGCTGTCCAGCATAAAGCAGATAAACAAAAGACAGCCTCTAAAATAGCAGGCTGTCTAATATTATTTTATTTTGTTGTTGAGACTAAACTATACCGCTAATGCTTATAATCCCTGAACATATTGGGCATTAGTTGAGATAGGCACTAAATTATCCAGTTCAGCTTTAGCATCATCATTACCAGCAAGTAGTGCTTCAAAGTGTTTGATTAGTTCTACTTTGTCTTGTTCTTGCTTAGAACCTGCACCGATATTGGTTAAATCAATAAAGAACTCGTCAAATAAATGCGAGAAATCATTCACTGCATCAAAGTTTAAGAATTGCTCATGGTTGTAAATGCTTGGGTAGCCACCTTTTTGTTTATCAACCGCAAACGAAATACCTTTCACATTAGTAATGGTGGTCGCTTTTTCGCATTTCAGCATACAGCTAGCTTCAATGGCCGGTTTCTTACAGCCAACGGTTTGTTGGAAGAAACATTGACGACTAGTCATCATCAGAATGGGATGATAAATACTGTAACAGAGCTTAAAGTTTTCTGGACGGGTAATATTTCTGATTTGACCACGATTGATCTCGTTAGAAATAAAGGCACCAGCACAGTTTAATTCTTCTTTTAACGTAAGAAGGGCGTGTGAGTTGGTGGTATTTAAGAACGGTCCTGCGACCCACTCGATACCCATTTCATACGCTTTATAAGCAATACCAGTATTGTTAGTTACGATACGCTTAGGTTTTACTTGCTCAAGAATTTTGACAGACTCTAAGTAATCTTTACCAATCAATACCGCAGGGAACCAAGGAATTAAACGTGGATTTTCTTGCAATAACGTAATGTGCTTAAGACAGTTCTTTTTCAAGCTTTCAGGGAGTTTGAAGTAGATATCAGCATCTGTCACATCAGCAAGGTACAAATCTTGTTCATTGGCAATCAGTAACGATAATTTAGGTGTTGATGATACTTTCTCGTGTTTAGGCAATGCAGGCACATCAACATGTTTAATCACATTACGTGAGCCGTTTAATAAGAACGCAGCTTGATTTTTTAGCTCCGTAATTTCTTTAAACGGTACCGTTAAGTTGGCGTCAAAATTGTCAAAGTTCATTGGCGCAAGATCAAACGTCGCATTACTAAAACTACGGAAGCGTTTATCAATGGTTTCTGGCGTAATTGCAATTTCATCGGCAACGCGTAATAACGAATCAGTTTTTACTTCAAATGAGGTATTACCCGCCATAATATTAAGCGTTAACGGCGTGTTTTCTTTGGCAGTAAAAGCGAACGTTAAGGCGACTTTATCGATGATTAAGTCTTTAATTTTGTCGGCTAGTTCCGCGCCTAGTGCATTTTTATCATTATAAAGATCTTGTTTTACATCGTGGATTTGAACCACTGAGATAGCATCACTTTTTTCAACCGCATAATTGACACTGTTATCACGAGGGTTATCGGTAAACATTTTTTTGTTTAGATCGCCCTGTAAAAATGAGTTGGTGAAACTACGGTTAAAGACTTTATGTAAGTTGCTGTCGTCAGCTAATAACTTACCAGATTCTATGAAGTTATTGATCTGTTTACGCCATGTATCAACCACAGTGTAAACATAGTGAGCGCCTTTAATACGGCCTTCGACTTTTAACGAATCAACCCCAGCGTCTACCAGTTCAGGTAAATCAAAGTAGGCTGAATTATCTTTTAAGTTAAGCGGGAAGCGATGACCTTCAGCGGTCACTTCGTATTCGTCACGACAGGCTTGGCTACAACGACCACGGTTACCTGAGTTACCGACACTGACTGAGCTTGAGTAACATTGACCAGAGAAGGCGATACATAGCGCGCCATGGACAAAGACTTCGGTTAATACATCATGATCATGAGCGACGGTTGTTAATGCTTTAATCTCACCAAGGTTGAGCTCACGCGATAAGTTAACTCGTGTAGCGCCGATTTTGTGTAAGAATAAAATTTGACCTTCGTTGTGGGTTGTTACCTGAGTAGATGCATGGATATGTAATGATGGGAAATGCTTTTTAACAATGTTGAAGATACCCAAATCTTGTACGATGATGCCATCAATGCCACTGTTAACCAGTTTATTTAGCAAGCGTACCAAGCTAACAACCTCGTGTTCTAATATTACGACATTGAGCGTTAAGAAGACTTCACAGTTGTGCTCATGTGCCAGTCGTAATACGCCATTTAGCTCATCATATGAAAGATTGGAGGCGCGGTTACGGGCATTGAACATATCTAAACCACAGTAGACGGCATTTGCACCAGCAACAATCGCCGCTTTAATTGCTTCTACGTCACCACCCGGTGCCAATAATTCTATTTTTCTACTCATGCGAAATAACCCACTCAATGCTTTTCTTGTAATTTTTGAGGGGGCATTCTATCTGTATCTGTGAGGTAATGCCATAAAATAGGCTTTTGTTGATATAAATCAATCAAAGAAATATAAATATGTGCGTACAAAGCTGAATAAGAGGAACGTTATAACGTTGCATTACAATTGTGGGTGATTACAGCAACATCAAGGTTACTTATAGCTGACGAATTACAACATATGGGTGTCCAATTATATTAATCATCTTTTGGCTGTCCCATGATTAACCATATTTAAAGCTTAAAGTTACTTGTGGTAAAACGTACTAAAATATATGGCTGTCTAAGCTCATTTTTTATGTTTTTGATGTATCAAAATAATAAGTATTGCGATGAAATCTACGATTATTACCATCAATAGTTGTTGGGTGTTTATTTTATCATTGTTAGGTGATTAACTTTTTTATAAATAGTATTTTGGCATTATTCATAGGAAGAAACATGCAGAATCCCGGAGAAGAGTTAGTTGGTGAGTATTTAAAACATATTCTTGGTTGTGATTTTGTTGAATACAATCTTTATACCCCTAATATTCAAGGTGAGATTGATGTTGTGGGCATCAATATTAAGGCTAAAGAAGTTTACATTTGTGAGGTAGCAACTCATTTAATCACTGGTTTGCAATATGTTAAAAATAACCAACCAGATAATATTGAGCGATTCTATAAGAAATTTGTTAAAAATATTAGATATGTAGAAGAATGTTTTCCAAACCACAAAGCAAGATTTATGCTTTGGTCACCTATTGTAAAAGATCAATCATCGAATGCTAAACATAATCAACGTAGAGATATTAAAACCATTCAAGATCAAATATTAACTGAGTTTGGGGTTGAGATTGAATCGATAGTTAATCAAAAGTATTTGAAATGTTTATTTGAATTAAGATCTTATGCTCGTAATGAAACAAAAGAATTAAAATCTCCAATAATGCGATTATTTCAAATTGAAGAGTATTTATTAAAACATATAGAGCGATTAGAGCGTTAAAATTTTTATAATAAAAATGATGTTTTAAATAAATTGTTGAAATAACCTCAGGCTATTTCAACAATTAATATTAGTGGTGAATTGTTTCACACGTTAATCAATAACGACTAAACAGTTAGGTAATTCATTTTTTTCTTCCGTGTACGGTAGGGCGTTAGTTAATGACTCTCCTGATTGCTGTAAATGTTTTTTATTTAAGTGTTAAAATATTAATAAAGGTGAAGTTATGGTTTATAGATATGATAGTAATTTGAGTTTTTTGGGAGAGTTGAAATCAGAAGATCTTAACGATTTAGTATATTGTCTTACTCATGATAAAGATGGAGATAAACGGTTTACTGAAGAATTAACTCAGCATGCTAGATATAAAAGGTATTATCCAAATCATTCAATGTATTGGGAAGAAATTTCTGCAGAAATACAATGTTTTGGCGCTAACACTTTCTCTACTTTTCTTCGTGGAGGTAAAGGAGTCGAATATAAGGAAGTTCTAACTGATGTATGTGATAAAATGAAAGTAAATTATAATAAAAATTCTAGTATTGAAACTATAGAAAAAAATATGCTCATGAAAATTCTAGAAGATGCGATTGAAAAAATGTCACCAAAAGAATTAAATGAATTGGCAATGAGTACTGGTGTGAAAAATATTTCAGGTATAACAAAGGAATCAATGATTGGTGTATTTCAAGCTGTTTTTAGAGCTGGTGGCTTTAAATCATATCAATTAACTTTAATTGTGGTCAATGCTATTGCTAAAGCATTAATTGGGCGTGGTCTTTCTTTTGCTGGAAATGCAGCTCTTACAAGAACAATGGCTGTATTGGTTGGACCAATCGGTTGGGCTATAACTGGTTTATGGACTGCTGTAGATATTGCAGGAACGGCATACCGTGTAACAATACCTGCGGTAATTCAAATATCAGTATTAAGACAGAAATATATTTATGAAAAACAAATTGGCGAAGTTGAGTTTTCATAAAATAGACAACTAAAATATGTGTTGTTTAGGTGGTATCTATCTAAAGTTAAATAAATTGTTGAAATAACCTCAGGCTATTTCAACAATTAATATTAGTGGTGAATTATTTCACATGTTAATCAATAACGACTAAACAGTTAGGTAATTCATTTTTTTCTTCCGTGTGCGGTAGGGCGTTAGTTAATAATTTACCAGATTGCTGTAAACACTGAATAAAGCCTTCAAACGTTTTTCCTGCTTTAACATCTTTGGTGAAATCTCGGACTATGCTTTGCCATGCTTCATCACTGATACAATCATTAATGCCATAATCTGTTAAAATTTCAACATAATGCTCAGCTTCGCAAACAAAGATCATTACCCCTAAATGCTGTTTAGTACGATGAACACCATTGGCTAAAAACTGCTCACGAGCAACCAGACTTGCACGGCGATGTTTAACTACTTTTGGTAATAAACAGTACTTAATAGCTGGAATACGAAAGATCAATGTAAGAACAACAAAAGAAGCTAATTGCACTAATAGAATATCCGTTAGCTCTAACCATAATGGAGTAATGATTAACAGTGCAGGAACAAATAGCGCAATAATGGCTGCCCATAAGGTTGGGACAAAGTAATAGTCATCAGCCTTTGTTGCCATTACGGTAATTAACTCGGCATCGGTGGTTTTTTCCATATCACTGATGGTTTGGCTAATTGTTTGTAGTTGTTCATTTGTAAATAATTTCATTACCATCCTCCTGATGCACCGCCGCCGCCAAAGCCACCGCCGCCACCACTAAAACCACCACCGCTGCCGCCACTACTACCTCCTCCGAAACCACCGCCAAAGCCACTAGAGCCGCCACGGTGTGATCCAAAGCCACCACTGGTGAAAACATCACCATCGCGGCCATAATAGGTTGAACGGTTGCGACGACGACGGCTAAAGGCAACAATTTGAATGATTACTACAAATAAAATAAACAAATAGAAATCGTAGGGTGGTTTATCTTCTGTCACAACAGGTTTGTATTCACCATGGATAGCAGCAATGATAGCTGTTACGCCATTATCGATTCCCGTTGCAAACTTACCTGCTTTAAAGGCGGGTTTAATGTGATTATTAATAATGTTAATTGCAATCGCATCAGGTAATGCACCCTCTAAGCCATAACCGACTTCGATACGCATCTTTTTGTCATTTTTAGCGATAATTAACAATACGCCATTGTCATGTTGCTTCTGTCCAATCCCCCAAGCACGACCGAGTTGATAGCCATAATCGGCAATTGGAATGCCATTGGTTGACGGTACGGTGACTACCACCACTTGGTTGGACGATGATTTTTCTTCTGCGGCAAGCGTTTGTTCAAGCTGTTGAGTTTGAGCTTGATTCAGTATATGAGCGTCGTCGACCACTCTCCCTGTTAATACAGGGAAAGTGATTGCAGCCAATGCACTCTGGCTGATAAACAACAAAAGCCCACAGATAAGTAGGACTTTTTTCATTTAGAATTCAACCTTAGGCGCAACATCAGCGTTAGGTGTTGTTGCTGTGAAGTTAGGTTTAATTTTTAGATCGCTGTACATTGCCCAGTGCCATAAACGACCAGGGAACGTGCGAATTTCAATATTAAAGGTTTTCACTGCATTGATGTAATCACGACGTGCAACAGCGATACGATTCTCTGTACCTTCTAGCTGTGCTTGCAGTGCGATAAATTGTTGGTTAGCTTTTAGATCAGGATAGCGTTCTGATACAACCATTAATCGAGATAACGCACTGCTTAGTTGACCTTGAGCGGCTTCGAATTTCTTAAAGGCTTGTGGGTTATTTAATGTTTCCGGCGTGACTTGCATCGATGAAACTTTAGCGCGAGCTTCTGTCACTGCGGTTAAGGTATCTTTTTCGTGAGCAGCATAACCTTTAACGGTTGCAACTAAATTGGGAATTAAATCTGCACGACGCTGATAGTTATTTTGCACTTGTGCCCAATCAGCATTAGCTTGTTCATCAAGGGTCGGAATGGTATTGATACCACAACCTGTTAATTGAGTAAGCAGTAATGCGATAAATAGATATTTGATTGATTTGAGATACTTCACCATAAGATTCCTTTTTTTATGCTTTCAAGTGATTATTATTACTCAAGTAAAGCATACATTGCACCATTGTTGGTAAATGATCACTGATAATTGTGACTAACTGATAGCAAATAGTCTTTTTTTTGTACAATGTTCGTTGGAGTAAGGAAATGGTGGGAATGTTCACATACCTTGTAAGAATGCGAGGTTTATCAACAATAACCCATGCTAATCATTCATCTAGCATGGGTATTGTGATGGGTAGAACTTAATGGTTAATCGTGAATAAGACGTACAATTAACGCCCCTGCGTCACGTAAAGCATCTGTATTATGACTTAATACGATGCCATCACGAGGAGCGGTATAACGTTTAATTTCATTACCAAACAGATCATATTGCGTTGCGATAATATCGCCCTTGCTTACAGTCGCTAGCATCTCAACATTTGCGAGTGTTAATCCGCCAACATCAGCCTGAATAGAGGTCACGTTATCCGCTTCTATCGTACAAGGCGTCAAGGTTGCTGTTGTTAACTGGTGTTGGTTTTTAATAATTTGCATAACCCCCATAACAGCACGATTAATTAACGTTGGTTGAGTAATCTTGCCACTACCCACTTCAACAGTGATCGCGCTAACGCCATGTTGATTCCAAACAGTTTCTAATACACCGTGATCGCCAGGATCATTTAAGATCGCATCTGGTGTCATTAATCTTGCCATCGACAGCGCTGATTCAATCCGGAAATCAGCAAACACATACAATGGGTAACAGGTTCCCGTGGTTTGAGTATGAAGATCTATCGCAATATCGGCATTGGGTAATAATAAATGCTGCCACAATTGAGCAAGGTAACGTTCAGCGGCATTACCTTGATTGTTACCTGGGAAATAGCGATTAAGATTCACGGTAGACAAATCTTGATCAGCACCATGAAAATCACGATGGTGATGAACAATACCCGATAGATTAATCGCTGGAACAATAATCACGCTGCCACAAATGTCAGTATGTTGTAGCTGACGTGCCAGTTGTTGTGCGGTTAAAATACCATTGAGTTCATCACCATGAATGCCTGCGGTGATCATTACTTTTTTACCCGCTTGCTGGCCTTTAAATATCCATACGGGTAAATATTGATCTTGATTTAAGGCATTAGTTGCAACGTTGAACCAAAACTGATGCTGCCCAATAGCGAGATCATCAACATTTAATGCTGAAATTACCGCAATATTATTAATAATGTCACCCGTGAGTTGGGTCGTTATTATATTGGTATTGGTATTGGTATTGGTATTGGTATTGGTCATATGATTAATTAAATCCAGCTAAGTGAGCACAAACAACCGTCACACTTGAAGTAACGAACAATAGCAACATAAAGCGCCAGCTAAAACGGATCCAATCACCCCAATCAATACGACATACCCCTAATGTTCCCATTAATGATGCTGATGTTGGTACCACGATATTGGTAAAACCATCACCTAACTGGAACGCCAATACGGTTACTTGACGAGAAACACCAGCAATATCACCTAAGGGGGCGAGTAATGGCATTGTAAGTGCGGCTTGACCTGATCCTGATGTTACAAAGAAATTAAACACAGATTGGAATAGATACATGATCCATACTGCTGCTACATCAGGAATGCCACTGATTGCGCCACCCGCACTGTTTAAAATGCTATTGAGTACGCTGGGCTCATTGGCTGAGCCATCACCAAGAATGATTAATACGCCTTTAGCACAACCAACAAGTAGAGCAGGGGCCAGCATGACAGCAGCACCTTCTTTAAATGAGGTTGCGATATCATTTAATTTCATATTATTAAGTTTAAATATGATACCAATAATACCGGCAATAAAACCCATGGTGAAAAATTGAGATGCGATTTCAGGAATATACCAAGCGTGTGCCACAACACCCCATACTACCCAACCCGTTGTGATTGCTACTGTTGCGATGACTAAGGTATAACCAATATTCCATTGGGATGATTGAACTTCTGCTGTTTTTTCACGTAAAAATTGATCAGTTTTAAAACTATAAGATAATTCTGGATTACGTTTAATTTTCGCTGCATAACGCATGGTAAAGATAATACCCATCAAGGTGAAACCTACCCATAGTGGAAGGCGAACTTCCATACCCGAAAGTACGGGCACTCCAGCAATACCTTGTGCGATAGCGACAGAGAAAGGGTTCATCCATGATGATGCAAAACCGACTTGAGTGGCGACATAAGTGACCATTACCGTGGTGATGCCATCGTAACCAAGGCGAAGCATCAACGGTGCAATAATGATGGCAAAGGCAATCGCTTCTTCCCCCATACCAAAAACAGCACCGCCCAATGAAAACAAGACAAATAAAGCGGGAATGAATAAAAAGTCATTGCCTTTTGTTTTGTGGATCAGCGCTAGAATACCAGCATCGATGGCGCCAGTACGCATGACAACACCAAAAGCGCCACCAATAACCAGCATGAACATAATCACGCCAACGGCTGATCCCCATTTATCACCAGAAACTAAGCCTTCGAACATAAAGTTCATTAAGCCAATACCGCCTCCGGCACTAAAAAATCCAACGGTGTTATAGATTTTTTCACCATTAGCATCAAGAGCATATTTAAACGATGCTGGATCAATAACGGTACGTGTTTTTTCTACGCCATCAGCAATAAAGCTGACTGCATGTTGAGTAAAACTGCCTGCCGGAATGAGATAAGTGAGAATAGTTGCTAATACGCCAACGATAAAAATGATGATTAATGTGTCAGGTATTTGCCATGATTTTTCAGCATCAGATGCTTTAGGATGATCGATTGAATTGTGCAAAATATAATTCGCTATAAATTGATAAAGTATGCATAAAATATCAATTATTATGCGTTATTTATCAATTTGATCTTCTTGTTGTGACCATTAGCTATATTATACTTTATATAACACAAGGGAATATTTATTAGTAATAAGAATAATAGAGAGTTTAAATGGGTTTTATTTTGTAAATATTGGCTTGTTATCTGTTTTTTTATTATTTATTCCTGTTTTTTTTTATGATATTTAATTAAAAAACATACGTTTAATTATAAGATTTCGGTTAAATATCACGATTGTTGATGAACATTACAGTCTTCAACTGCCGTATCTACTCATTGCATATTTTCTAAATTAATGGGGTAGTTAAAGTATTCTCGGTGTTACTGACACCTTTGTTACTGCAAATGAGTAACATTAGGTCGCCAGTGTAGAGAAAAGCTATAACGGCAGTGCTTCTTCGATAACATCAGGATAACGACTTTGAATCAAGGTCACTTTATCGAGTGAATGTAAAATGGCATCAATACAAAGAGGATCAAACAGTGTTCCTGATCCATTGATTAAATACAGTTCAACATCTTCTATTGACCACGGTTGTTTATAAGGCCGATGGCTTAATAGCGCATCAATAACATCTGCAACTGTCACAATACGCGCTTCTAATGGGATCTCTGTGCCTTCTAGTTTATCGGGGTAACCATTACCATCGTAACGCTCATGATGATGCCGAATAATATTAAGAATAATATTGAGCTCTTGATGATTATCGTATTTAAAGGTGGTGAGTATATTTGATAGAAGTTGACACCCTAATTCTGGGTGTTGATTCATAACTGCTCTTTCTTCATCAGTATATATTTCTGTTGAATATAATATTTCTTCTGGAATTAAAGATTTTCCCACATCGTGCATGTCAGAAAAATGATAAACCGAATCAACAAAATCACCATTACATTGGCCTTTTTTAACCAAGTAAAGCCCAATTAAACGACTATACTCAGCAACTCTTTTTAAATGATTTTGAGTTTCAGGATCTTTATGATGACTTAATAACAAAACGGTTTTAACAATAGAATGAAATGCTTTTTTATTATTGAAATCATCAGTGATTAGTAAGGTAATTAGAATCGAAAAAGTAGTGAAATAATCAACTTTATCACTAAAGAAATCTTTTATTTTAGCGTTAATAAATAACACACCAATAAAGGTATCGTTAGTATAAATTGGGCATGCCATACTTGAAATACAGTGGCTTTGTAATAATCGTAAATGAATTTTTTTTACCGACGATTGATGAGACAACATGTTATCAATAATATTCAGTTCTAACGATGAACGCATTTTACTTAAGCGCGGTGATTGAGCGATAGAGGCAATAAAAGTGGGAAAGTTATCGCCATAATCAGGGCTACGATAGACTGAATATAGATTATCGTGATCGTCCATACGTGTAACGGCAATACCAATAATTTCAGGGTGAATTTTTTGGACGGAAGAAGTAAAGAGGTTTAGCCGTTCATTGAGTGAACGTTTAGTATTGAGAAATGAATACATCAATAAGTCCTTTTATGATCATATGCATGTTGATTTATATTTGATCAAAGAAAGTAACTTGTATAGTAATTTGTTTGTTTTTGGTGTCGATATTTGTAGGTAATGTTAAAATTTTTGATATGTATTATGGGTTTTATTTTTGATGTATTTATCAAAAACGGTAGTTCAAATATGATGAAGGCGAATAAAAAGATTGATTCGCCTTCATTATCATAATTTTATAAAGGTATTAATAGTTATTATTACTTATCCATATAACTATCAATACTAGGGCAAGAACACACTAAATTTCGATCCCCATAAACATTATCAACCCGATTGACACTTGGCCAGTATTTGGCATTTTTTGTATGTGCTGATGGGAAGTAAGCGATATCTCGGCTATAACAATGTGCCCATTCAGCGGTTCGTAAATCAGCTTGGCTATGCGGTGCATTGACTAATGGATTATCCTCTAAAGACCAGATGCCAGTTTGTACCTGATTAATCTCTTCACGAATGGCAATCATGGCATCACAGAAACGATCAAGTTCGGTGAGATCTTCAGATTCTGTCGGCTCAATCATTAACGTACCCGCAACAGGGAAAGACATGGTTGGCGCATGAAAACCGTAGTCCATTAATCGTTTCGCAATATCTTCTTCTGATATACCAGAGGCGGCTTTAATCGGACGAATATCAATAATACATTCGTGGGCGACGCGACCTTGTGTTCCTCGATATAACACTGAGTAATGTGGACGTAAACGTTCCATCACATAGTTGGCATTTAAAATGGCTAACTCGGTCGCTTGTTTTAGCCCAGCTTCACCCATCATTGAAATATAAGCGTATGAAATAGGCAAGATAGATGCAGAACCTAATGCTGCTGCTGATACCGCGAATTGATTGCTTTGTGGTTGTTGGCTATCAATGTGACAGGGTAAGAAAGAACTCAAGTGCGATTTTACACCAATAGGACCGACACCAGGGCCGCCACCGCCATGAGGAATACAGAAGGTTTTATGGAGGTTTAGGTGTGAGACATCTGAGCCGATAAAACCCGGGCTGGTTAATCCTACTTGGGCATTCATGTTTGCGCCATCAAGATATACTTGACCACCAGCGGCATGAACACGTTCGCAGACTTGTTGAACACCTTCTTCATAGACACCATGGGTTGAAGGATAGGTGATCATAATGCAGGATAAATTATCACGGTGCTGATCAATTTTTGTTTGTAAATCATTAAGGTCGATATTGCCTTGTTCATCACAAGCGACCACAACCACTTTCATTGACACCATTGCCGCAGAAGCCGGGTTGGTACCGTGGGCTGAACTTGGAATTAAACACACATTACGGTGATTATCGCCATTGTCTTGGTGGTAACGCTGAATGGCAATCAGACCTGCATATTCACCCTGAGCGCCTGAGTTAGGTTGCAGTGATACTGCATCATAGCCGGTAATAGTGCATAACATGGCTGATAGCTTTTGGGCTAATTCTTGATAACCCAATGTTTGAGAATCAGGTGCAAAAGGGTGTAATTGACCAAATTCAGGCCACGTGACAGGGATCATTTCAGCGGCGGCATTAAGTTTCATGGTGCAGCTACCGAGCGGGATCATGCCGTGGGTCAGTGAATAATCTTTATTTTCAAGTTGCTTCATGTATCGCATCATGTTGGTTTCACTATGATAGCGATGAAAAACAGGGTGCGTTAGGTAATCACTTTGGCGTTGGCAACGCGTTGGAATTGCAGCAAATTCGTCATTGGCAATTAGGCTACTGTAATGATCAATCGATAAGGCTTTGCCAGTTAATAACGTGAGTAACATTTCAATGTCATCGGCTGATGTGGTTTCATCAATACTAATGCCGAGTTTATGCTCATATTTACGAAGGTTAATACCAGTATCTAATGCTTGTTGGTACAAGCTGTCAGTATGTTCGGCGGTGAGTAAAGTCAGGGTATCAAAGAAGGTGTTATTTTCAATGATAAAGCCATTATCATGTAAACCTGCGGCTAATATAGCGGTAAGGTGATGTACCCGCCGTCCTATTTTTTTAAGGCCTTCAGGTCCATGATATAACGCATAAAAAGCCGCCATGTTGGCAAGTAAGGCTTGGGCTGTACAAATATTAGAGGTCGCTTTTTCACGGCGAATATGTTGTTCACGAGTTTGCATTGCCATTCGAAGTGCGCGGTTACCTTTGGCATCTTTAGATACCCCAATCACGCGGCCTGGCATAGTGCGTTTGTACTGATCTTTGGTTGCCATAAAGCCAGCATGTGGTCCACCAAACCCCATTGGAACACCAAAACGTTGTGCGCTGCCAATCACCACATCGGCACCCATTTCACTCGGTGGCGTTAATAACGTTAATGCAAGTAAATCACTGGCAACGGTAACTAAGGTTTTTTTACTGTGGGCAGAGGCGATAATATCGGTTAAATCGTCAATTTGACCGTTGGTGGCGGGGTATTGTAATAAACCACCAAACACATTGTGATCATTCAATTGTTGAGGTTCACCAATAATGATTTCCACCCCAATAAAGTGCGCACGTGTTTTAACAACATCAATAGTTTGCGGATGAACATTAGCGGCAATGAAAAACTGCGTGCTTTTACTTTTACCAGCACGAAGGCACAGTGTCATTGCTTCTGCGGCGGCGGTTGCTTCATCAAGTAGTGAAGCATTCGCCAGATCCATGCCCGTCATATCCATGACTAATTGCTGAAAATTAAGCAATGACTCTAAGCGGCCTTGTGAAATTTCAGGTTGATAAGGAGTATAAGCGGTGTACCAACCTGGATTTTCTAGAATATTGCGTAAAATTACATTTGGCGTATGGGTATTATAATATCCCTGTCCAATATAGCTTTTATTAACAATGTTTTTAGCCGCAATTTGCTTGAGTGATGCAAGCATATTCGCTTCGCTTTGAGCGGGTGGTAATGTTAATGGCTGAGGTAATGCAATGGCCGCTGGTAACGTTTGCTGAATGAGCTGTTCTATACTGGATGCGCCAATTGTTGCTAACATTTGCTGTTGTTGCGACAAGTTTGGACCATTATGGCGCTGAGCAAAATGAGTATCATCACTGAGAGCATTGAGCAGTGTGGTAGAAGTCATCTTTCTTTCCTTGATGTTAGTCTTCAGCAATGGAAGCAAGGTAAGTATCGCTGTCTATTAACTCACTGAGTTGCGAGAGATCGTCTAATTTAATTTTAGCAATCCAACCTTCACCATACGGGTCGTCATTAATCAGTTCAGGGCTATCATCAAGTGAGCTATTGGTTTCAATGATTTGACCACTCACTGGCGCATAAATATCTGATGCAGCTTTAACTGACTCGACTAATGAAAAAGTCGATCCGGCATCAGCGGCATCACCAATATCTGGCAAATCAACAAAAACGACATCGCCTAACAATTGCTGGGCATGATCTGAAATGCCCATTGTAATTGTGCCGTCACCATTATCACGTATCCATTCATGGCTAGTTGTAAATTTTAATGTCGTTTCCATGTATATACTCCTTACGCGGAAGATTTTATGAGCAAGACAGTTAACTTATCGCCTTATTGTTCATTTAAAAAACTTTGATGTTAATTTATTGATATGAATACTACGTATTCGTTTGCGTATTGTCATGCCTATTTAACAATATTGCGGATTCGATCAAGATCTCTGCCATTAGTTTTTCCGTTCTGGTGGTGCTTTTGGTAGGGTGAAACAATCATTGCTTAACTGCTGTTGCTTATTGGGAGTCAATCATCATGTCTCAACCTTTATTACGTACCCCGCTGCATGATCTACATGTCAATATGGGGGCGAAAATGGTGCCATTTGCTGGGTATGAAATGCCTGTACAATATGCATTAGGCGTTAAAAAAGAGCATTTACATTGTCGTGCAGAGGCCGGATTGTTTGACGTTTCTCATATGGGGCAGTTACGGTTACGTGGTAAAAATGCAGCTAAAATGCTCGAAATGTTAGTGCCTGTTGATATTATCGATTTACCAGAGGGAAAGCAGCGCTATGCTTTTTTCACTAATGATGCGGGTGGCATTGAAGATGATTTAATGGTGACAAATTTTGGTGATCATTACTTTATTGTAGTCAATGCAGCCTGCAAAACAGAAGATATCGCGCACTTACAGGCACATTTATTAGCCGATGTAGAACTTGAAGTCATACATGATCGTGCACTGCTGGCATTGCAAGGGCCAAAAGCGGTGGATGTTTTAGCAACATTAGCGCCTCAAGTACGTGACATGGTATTTATGGATGCTGTGCGTATACCGTTATTAGGGCAGGAATGCTATATCAGCCGTTCAGGTTATACGGGTGAGGATGGTTTTGAAATTTCAGTGCCCACCTCACATGCAGCCACGTTAGCAACTACATTACTTGAAGATAAACACGTTGAATGGATCGGACTCGGTGCTCGCGATTCACTGCGTTTAGAATGTGGATTGTGTTTATATGGTCATGATCTTGATAAAACGACCACGCCAATAGAAGCCAGTTTATTGTGGGGGATCAGCAAAGTACGCCGTACAGAAGGTGAACGCGCTGGTGGGTTTATTGGCGCTGATGTTATTCTTTCCCAAATTGAAATAAAAGCTGTAGATCGTAAGCGAATAGGGTTGATTGGCCAAACGAAAGCACCAGTACGAGAAGGAAGTCTATTATTTAATGCCGATGGTGAGCAGGTCGGGGTTGTGACTAGCGGTAGTTTTGGTCCTTCAGTATCTATCCCTGTTGCGATGGCGTATGTGACACCTCATTACAGTGTTATTGATACGGTATTATTTGCCGAAGTTCGTGGAAAAAAATTACCGATGACGGTGACGAAAATGCCTTTTGTTGCTCAACGTTATTTTCGAGGACAATAAGGTTTTGTGATCAATAAAGTCAGAGAGTAGAGAAGACTATTTATTAAGGCGTATGATGTACGCCTCATTATTGAGTTGAGCTATATTTATAATATTCGTTATAATTTATAAGTGTTATTCATATCTTTATAAACAGATCGAAACATTAATTGGAACCCTTCTTTGGTCAGTTCTTTTGCTTCTATTTTTGCTGCTGTTAGGCGTCGATAACACTCAGCTAATGTTCTAATAAACAGATCTTTTTCTTTTGGCGTTAGGTGTTGGATATCCATCGTTAAATCTTCTTTTTAGGGCGTTGCGATCTATATCTGAAATAAGATTTTATTGTTTAATAACTGTAATAATATGAATTTTACGGAGTATATTCTATTTAGATCTGTTCTGATAGAGACTTATTTAAGCAATATGATGGAATCAATTGTTAATAATATTAAGCTATTATTTTGTTTGGTCGGTATTTTTTTAAATACAATGTCTCACTTATTATTACAATTAATAAAAACGAGTAAGACATTGTAGTGGTTTTGTTTAATGCTGTTATTTTTGTAAAAGCTATTAGTTATTGCTGCATAAAAAAGCGTACATGAATTCAGTTATTTTTGTCATATCATCAACAGTAATAAATTCTTCAGTTGTATGAACTTTGCTCATCCCTGTCGAAATATTAACTGTTTTTAAACCATTACCATTAAATACGTTCGCATCACTACCGCCACCGGTTGATTTAGTAAATGGTGTTAGACCAATAGATGTAAATACTGCCATAATACTTTGTACGTGCGGATCGTTATCTTCAATGTGGTAAGCATTGTAAGAGCGGTTTGATTCAATACTAATCTTTGCGCCATGTTTAGCTGCGGCATGTTCAAAGGTTTCAATCATGTGTGCAGTTTGGTGTTCAAGCTTGGTATTATTTAAAGAGCGAGCTTCTGCTGCAAGATAAAGTGACGGCATCACAATATTGGTGACTTGCCCGCCTTGAACGACGCCGATGTTCGCCGTTGTTTCTTCGTCAATACGTGATAAGTGCATATTCGTAATCGCATCAGCGGCAACGGTTAGTGCATTAATACCTTCTTCCGGTGCTAAACCGGCATGAGCGGGTTTGCCTGTGATCGTAATTCTCAAGCTTTGCTGACCGGGAGCTGTGGTTACGATGGCACCAATGGCACCGCCTGAATCTAACACAATCGCTTTATTCGCGGTGATGTAGTTCATATCAAACAGTTTAGAACCTTGCAGGCCACCTTCTTCGTGAACGGTGAAGGCCAGTTCAATTGTTTTATGATCACGGTTATCGGCCTGAATACAACGTACCGCTTCCATAACGGCAGCAATGCCTGATTTATCATCCCCACCTAAAATGGTATCGCCTTTTGAACGAATAACACCATTTTCAATAATTGGCTCAATATCATTACCCGGATTAACGGTATCCATGTGACAACTAATCGCAATGGTGTCATTAATGTTGCCATCTAAACGCGCATAAATATTAAAACCATTAGAGATCGCTTCTGGTACAGGTAGGCGATGAACACTAAATCCTAATTCACCTAATTGTTCAGCCAGTGTTTCGGCAATCGCTTTCTCATTGCGTGATTCGCTGTTGATTTTGATCAGTTCAATGAAATGGTTAATAAGGCGTTGCTGATTAATAGTAGACATGATTTTAATTTCAAGTAGTCATTGGATGTTATGACTGTAAACGTAAACAGGCGGGTAGAGCTTGGGGTTAAATCAAATTAAATGGGGATTTATTAATAGAAATATCAAATTATGCAGGGTGAGTCTTATTTTTCGAGGGTTGAGGTATAAGGTTAAGAGATACAAGGTGTTGAGATAAGAGGGACGAAGTGTGAGACGTTGAGAGGAAGATGATAATAAAAAACCACCGTTATTATTAATAACGGTGGTTTTTAGTGCTATCTATAAGTTAGATAACAGTTATCAGTTTAGGATTAACCCCAAACGATAAGGCTGTAGTTTTTCTTACCACGACGGATAAGTGTATAACGACCAAACAGCTTGTCCGTATCTTGGAATGCGTAGTAAGCATCACTTACTTTTTCGCCATTAACCATGATAGCGTTTGATGTAATGTGCGTTTTAGCTTGGCTACGAGATGTTGCAAGTTCAGCGTTAACAAGCACTTGTTGAAGATCATCTTCACCAGTTGCAGCGGCTGTTGGCATACCATCTTGTGCTAGTTGTGCAAAATCAGACTCTGATAAGTGCTCAAGGTCATTTTCAAATAGGCAGCGTGTAATGTTTTGTGCTGCTTCTAATTGTGCTTGACCGTGTACTAGTGCTGTTGCTTTTTCTGCAAGAATACGCTGTGCTTGAGGTGCTTTGCCGCTATTACGATCAGCTTCTTCGATCTGTTGAATTTCTTCTTCAGAAAGGAAAGTAAAGAAACGTAGGAAACGGTATACGTCAGCATCAGCTGTGTTCATCCAGAATTGGTAGAACTTGTATGGGCTTGTTTTGCTTGGGTCTAACCAAACAGCGCCGCCTTCAGTTTTACCAAACTTAGTACCATCAGATTTTGTGATTAGCGGTACAGTCATACCGAACACTTGCTGTTGGTTCATACGACGAGTTAGGTCGATACCTGCGGTGATGTTACCCCATTGGTCAGAGCCACCAATTTGAAGTTCCATGCCCATTTCTTTGTTCATGCTTGCGAAGTCGTAAGACTGTAATAAGCTGTAAGCGAACTCAGTAAAAGAGATACCTACTTCGTCACGGTTAATACGTTGCTTAACAGACTCTTTACTGATCATTTGGTTAACAGAGAAGTGTTTACCAATATCACGTAAGAATGTTAATACATCCATATTACCAAACCAGTCATGGTTGTTTACCATACGAGCAGGGTTAGTTGCAGTGTTAAAATCTAAGAACGGCGAAACTTGACGTTGGATTTTAGTCACCCAATCAGCAACAATATCTAAAGTGTTAAGTGAACGCTCAGTCGCTTTGAAGCTTGGATCTCCAATCATACCAGTAGCGCCGCCAACTAAGGCTACAGGGTTATGACCCGCTTCTTGGAAGCGCTTAAGGCAAAGTAGAGGTACCAGATGACCTAGGTGTAAACTATCTGCCGTTGGATCAAAGCCGCAATATAATGTAATCGGACCTTTTGCTAAACGCTCGCTTAAAGCTTCTTCATCCGTAATTTGAGCGATCAGACCGCGATCTTTAAGCTCTTGAATTAAATTCAAATGATTCATGTGTTCTCCAATAATCATTTTATTTACGTTTAATTTATAGGTACGGCATTATTCAATGTCAGTATCTGGTTTATTATGATTTGTAGACCGATAAATCCTACAACAAATAACGCCATATTATTTGTTGCTACATTATATTCAATTTAATGTTGTTTACCACGGAAGATTTCTAAGGGCAAAAACAGGAAAGAGAATGACAAGGATTGTTAAGAAAATTTCTGCGGCACCTAAAGCAAGGGTAAAGCCATTAGGATACACAAGTGTGAAAACTAAAGATGGCAAGTAACACCGTACAGCAGTTGATAATCTGTCTTTGGTATTTTTACCACGTTTAGCGGTCGTTGCCAATAAATCAAATAATCCTAATGAAAGACACAGATAAAAGATTAGTGTTTATAAAGGACGATAAAGCATCAATTAGATTAATAATGTGATTATTGAATGCGCGATTGTTTTATGGATTAGCAAGGTGTTGAGAATATGCTTAATGGATTACACGAGAGATTATAAGCATAATGATACTCGCTATGAGCGCCGTTATTGCAGCCATGAATAGTGTAGCGGCTGGAGCAAAGAGATACAGTGAAATATAATGGCTACTCGTATCACTCATAATATTGATAACATAAGACATTGAAATACAAGAACAGACACAAGTTATCCATGCAAAAAATAATATCCATGCCGAGTATGATTGAATCATAGTCAGTGGTTTGTTATAGAAGCATTCAAATTGTTTAATAATATAATGTAAACCGAAGAGTGGTATTAAAGCCCATAAAATGATGGCAAGGTTAAATACACCTGATTGGTTATGCCAATTAAACATAAGAAGATTGATGATAAATATACTAAAAATAGAATAAAGACGGTAAGTCATAAATAAAAAATAAGTTAGACATCAATGGCGAGTATTATATTTCTTATGTAGTATAAATAACGCTATATAGGTCATAAAAAACTACAAAATCGATTATTTTCAAATATTATAATCATAAACGATTGGTGTTTATAGGTAGTATATTAAGGCGTTGTTGTCGTCTTGATGTTTCATAATGAAAAGATGAATTCTTGGCTTTTATTTAAAGCTGTGTATTGTATTGTACGTAATGAAGACTAGATATCCGATATGAACAAAGATAATTTTGCAACCATAAGTGATAGAGTAATGTACCAAATTCGGCATGATATTTTATGCGGTGAATTTGAAGCTGGGCAGAAACTTATTTTAAGTGAGTTAAAAGAACGCTACCAAGTTGGGGGTACGCCTTTACGAGAAGCGATGGTGCAATTATCGTGGCAAAAATACGTTACCATGAAACCACAAAAAGGTTTTTGGGTTGCAAAAGTATCGCTTGATGAATTACGCGGAATTTTAAAAACGCGGTTAGCATTAGGGCATGTGGCGCTACAAGATGCGATTAAAAAAGGTGATGAAGCTTGGGAGTTACAGATTTTAACCGCTTTTCATAAGCTTAATCGCTTAAATCCAGAATCTGCTTTATTTGATTATGATGAATGGGAATGGCGTCATAAAGAATTTCATTTATCGTTAATTTCATGCGAAGGCTCTGAATTTATTCGTGACATGATTTCACATATTTATGATCAGCAAGAACGCTATCGCCATTTCTTATTGAATGCCCGATTATCGCCAGAAAAACAGTATCATGATAATGGAGAGCATGAAGCACTAATGAAAGCGGTGTTAGCACGTAATGTTGAACTAGCATGTCAGTTATTACAAGAACACAGTGAACGTTTATATTCTTTACTTGAAGCGGCACCATCGTTAAAAGCGTTACTGCATTTACCGAATAATAAAACACTTTGGTAATCATGGTTACTCATTGATTAAGTTATATGGATTAGCTTAATCAATTCCTTACCTTTCAATAATAATTAAAGTGTGTGATGTTATTTTTCTAATGACGCCATGAAGTTGAAGTGCTAATTTAAATTCATGCCTTTATAAACGGAATTTACTTAATGTTCTCACAACTTTCTCCTGCACAACCTGATCCCATATTGTCATTATCGTTAATTTATAATGCTGATCAGCGTGATCATAAAATGGATCTTGGTATCGGTGTTTACCGCAATAATCACGGTCAAACACCGATTATGGCCGCAATTTCTCAAGCAGAACACCGCTTACTTCAAACTCAAACGACAAAATCTTATGTTGGTCTTGCGGGGAGTGAAGTTTTTAATCAATGCATGATTGATCTGTTATTAGCCGAGACTTCTGCCCATAGTCGTGCTGCGGGGGTTCAAACCCCTGGTGGTAGTGGCGCATTACGGATGTTGGCTGATCTGATGCATGTTGCTAATGCAAATACTACCGTGTGGTTAACCGATTTAAGTTATGTTAACCATCGACCTGTGATGGAAGCGGCAGGATTAAAGGTTAAATATTATCCTTATTTTGATCGTGATACTAAACAAGTGAACACCGATGCGATGTTATCAGCATTAGCACAAGCCGGGGCGAATGATGTGGTATTACTGCATGGTTGTTGTCATAACCCAACGGGGGCTGATATTAGTTTTGAAGCGTGGCAAGCGATCACCGCATTAGTGAATAAGAATGGTTTTGTGCCCTTTGTTGATATGGCTTATCTTGGCTTTGGTGATGGGCTTGAGCAAGATGCTGCGGGCTTGAAATTCATGGCTGATAACATTGAAGAAATGATGATCGCTACTTCATGTTCTAAGAACTTTGGATTATATCGCGAGCGTACCGGTGCTGCCTTATTGGTGGGTGATACGTTATCAAATGCGCAAAAAGCCAAAGGTCGAATCTTAACGTTAGCACGAGCTAGCTATACCATGCCACCGGATCACGGTGCAGCATTAGTGGCTGATATATTAACAAATAGCGTGTTAACGGCAGTGTGGAAACAAGAATTAATAATGATGCAACAACGCATTATTGGATTACGTCAGAGCTTAGTAAACACCTTAGCGGCTAAAGGTTGCGATCAATTTAGTTTTATTGCTGATCACAAAGGCATGTTTTCTATGACAGGTTTATCGCCTGATAAAATTATGCGTCTGCGTGATGAATTTGCTATTTATGCGGTAGGTGATGGTCGTATTAATGTTGCAGGATTGCAAGAACAACAAATAGATGCTTTAGCGACAGCATTAATGACGGTTTCTCAGTAACGTTATTCTTATGTTGTTAAATAAAATAATAGGCTAAATATAACAAGAGGCACTCATAGTGTGCCTCTTCGTTTTATGCGGTAGGATTTATTTACCCGCGATTTTAGCGGCTAATTGTCCTTGCATGGTATAGACATTGGTTTTGCCATTAAATTCTAAGCTAATTGGATCATGTTGACCTGAAATCCACAATTTTAATTCTGCATCTAGATCAAAATGGCCTTTTGTTTCAATGGTATACATAGTGATTGATTTATAAGGTACTGAGCGGTATTCCACTTTTCGTCCTGTCATTCCTTGTTTATCAATCAAAATTAGACGACGGTCTGTTAAAATAATCATATCTCGAACAAGTTTATAAGCTAATTCGATGTGCTCACCTTGACCAAGAATCGTTGATAATTCTTCAGTCGCCTCTTCAAGATCCATCTCGCCAGCATTACCTAAGATAGCATTAAAAAATCCCATGAATGATTCCTTTTAAAATAACAAAATAAGCACTAATTTATGTGGCTAGAGTGTAATCGAATTGCGTTTTTTATACTAGTCACTATTTGAAGCTCCAGTTTGTTCTATACACCAACATGTCGTTATTAATATGTTGATTAACTAACAAGGGTGCTGATATCACCCTTGCTAGTTTTTTGTATTTTTTAATTACGCATCATGATGATTTTTTTAGTGTAATCAAGCACAAATTGCTGACAATCAACAGCTGTTTGTGGATCAAAATCTTGGTTGTGTAGATCAGTATTAGACAAGATACGAATACCAATAAAAGGTACGTTATAAGCTTGAGCGACTAATGCTGCTGATGATGTTTCCATTTCTTCAACCGAGGTATTGTATGTTTTATGGAGCCAGTTAATACGATCAACTTCGCGATTCCATTCATCTGCGGTACCAATGACACCCGTCACCACTTTGCCTTTCGTGTAACTGTTCGCCATGGTGGTCGCGATATGCAGTAAACCTTTGTCGGCAGCAAAATTATTATGCTCAACTAACTTACCTTGCTCACGTAAACGCATCGTAACGCTAAAATTTTGCCATTTTGTCGGTGTAATACCTTTTCCTTGTGCGGTAAATTCTGATTTATATGCACCCATATTGAAGCTGGTTTTGCCTATTACGATATCACCACGTTGTAATTGTGGATCATGACCGCCAGCTGTGCCTTGGTTAATGATTAAAGCAGGTTTAAAGCGTTCAATGGCAAGTGTTGTTGCTGCGGCAGCATTGGCAATTCCGACTTCTGTTCTTGAAATGATAACAGGGTAGTCGTTAATGGTTCCTTGCCAAAATGACCATGACCCCATAGTGACTTCAGACTTTTCTTTTAAGGCGGCAATAAGTGTTGTGGTCTCTATATCCATGGCACCTTGAATTAAGATTGGGCCAGAAGTAGGCGTAGCAGCCATACTCATCGGTGAAAGCATGATGCAGCAAAGTAGAAGACAACGTTTGAGCAATAACATTAATGTTCCTTAAAGAAAGTAAAGAGAATAACTCTGTGCAATGTAAGTAAAGCAAACGTTTGCGTCAATGATTTTATGTAATTTAATTGAATATACATGGCTATGTTGTGATCTTTGTTGTTTATGCTTTTTGGGGGGAGGCTGCTATTTTTGATTAAATTTGAATAAAAAAAATCCCTCAACTGTTTAAGGCGGAGGGATTTTTTAATATCGGGTTAAAAATTAAAATATAAATTGATACAGATATCCAGCACCGATAGCCATGCCAAGAATTACCACTAAGAATGCGATAATCATTTGATTCTTAAAAATTGATTTAAGTAAGATCACCTCGGTTAAACTTGCGCCTGCACTACCAATGATCAAAGCCATTACCGCGCCTAATCCCATGCCTTTTGCGGCTAATGCAGCACTTAATGGAATAACGGCTTCTGCACGAATATAAAGTGGAATACCAATGATGGCTGCAATAGGGATCGCAAAGGGATTATTTTCACTGGCAACTTTAGCCACAAATTCTGTTGGCATAAAGCCATAAATCATTGAACCTAATGCAATACCACCAATTAAATAGGGTAATACTTTTTTAAAATCAACCCATGTTGTTTGCCAAATTTGAAGCCATTTATTGATTGGTTTTGGTGTCGAATTACAGCTTGATCCACAACATGATGGTTTAGGATCACTATAGGCTTCTGCTTTGATGTATTTTTCAAAACCTAATTTTTCCAGTAAATACCCTGCAATAATGGATACACTCATCGCGATTACAAAATAAAATACGGTGACTTTTATACCAAACGTTACTGCAAATAAACCAATAATGATGGGATTAAGCAGTGGGCTGGCAAATAAAAATACCATCATGGTGCCAAATCCTGCTTTTGCTCGTAGTAATCCTTTTAAAAATGGAATGGTTGAACATGAACAAAAAGGAGTAATAGCGCCAAGTAAGCCTGCAATGAAATAACCTTTACCATTTTTACCGCTAAGAATGGCTTGAATTTTAGCGGGTGGAATATACACCTGTAATATGCCGACTAGGTAACTAATCGCAAGAAACAGTACGGTAAGTTCAACGGCAAGAAAACCAAACATTTGTAAGGTATTGGTTATCATTTCGGATGTTATTGTAAACATATTTGCTCTCTATATTTCTACTATTGTCGAAATATAAAGGTATACGAGAGTGTTGTCAAAAATATATTTCTATAATTATGGAAATATATCTGTTAAGGAAAGTGTAAAATAATTAAAACATTGAAAATTAAGCTTTTATTTACTACCGTTGTTCATCAATACAACATTCATCTTGTAAAAAACTGATGACACTGGTTAACGCATCATAGTGTGCGACACAAAAGAGTGTACGTCCTTCACGACGTTGAGTGAGTAATCCCGCCGAAGCAAGGCTAGAAATATGGTGGGAAAGGGTTGAGCCTGGAATAGCCAGTTGTTGTTGAATATCCCCGACCGCAATACCTTGGTAGCCTGCTTTAATGACGCGTTTAAAAATAGCTAAACGGGTTGGATGGCCTAATTCTTTAAGGGATTTGGCTATTTGATTAATATCTATTTGATGACACGTCATAGTAAAGCTAACCTTTTATTATGGTATTTATTTCTGTTATTATCGAAATATAACTAACTGTTGTTAAAAAAGAAAGCCATAGTTATTTATCTACAATTATCACAGTAACAATATTGGTAGTCATTTATCCTATCGCATCAATCTGTAGTGGTTAATAAAAAAGAGCGGATAGAATAAATCATGGCAAAGAAAATTATATTAGACACTGATCCTGGTATTGATGATGCAATGGCAATTTTATTTGCTGAAGCACATCCTGATATAGAATTAATGGCCCTCACGACTGTTTTCGGTAATGCGACTATTGAGAATGGCACCCGTAATGCGTTGTATCTTAAACAACGATTTAAGATGACGGCAGATATTGCTCAGGGTGCAAGTCAACCGTTAGTTCGTGATCCTGTTGGCCCTACTGAAGTTGTTCATGGCATTACAGGTTTAGGTGACTTTCATGTGCCTGATGATTTTGTTGGCTACCCAGATCCACGACCAGCGTATCAATATATTATTGATACTGTAAAAGCTTATCCTCACGAAATTACGTTGGTGGCTGTTGGTCCGTTAACAAACTTTGCTTTAGCCTTACAAGCAGCACCAGAAATCGCACAATTAGTGGCTCAAGTTGTAATTATGGGGGGGGCATTTGGCGAGAATGATCATCGAGGTAATGTTACACCTTATGCCGAAGCGAATATTCATGACGATCCTCATGCTGCTGATATTGTGTTTTGTGCATCTTGGCCAGTTACTATTATTGGGCTTGATGTGACAGAGGAGAGCTTCTTTAGTGCGTATTATCTAGAACAATTACGCAATGATGCCGCTGATGTGGGGGAGTTTATTTTTGATATCAGCCGTTATTATTTACGTTTCTATTCACAGAAAGTGGGGCTTGATGGCTGTCATGTACACGATCCATCTGCGATTGCTTATGTGATTAATCCTGCGTTATTTACGACAAGAAATGGGCCCGTGCGCGTTGTTTGTGACGGACCAGCAATCGGTATGACACTTCAGAAACTAGATCAAAGACGTTATCAAACTGATGAATGGTCATCAATGCCAGCCCAAGCCGTGGGTATCAGTGTTGATGCTGCACAACTATTAGATTTATATCGAAAAACAATTATCGATTATGCACATAAATCGTAATATAAAAACGGTGTAAGACATTTTTAAATAAAGGCTATCTATGATTGATAGCCTTTAAATTTATAGGGTGGGATATTACAAATTATTGTTTTTTTCGTAAACAAAAACTGTAGCAGGGGGGAAATTAAGCCATACTTTTTTCATGTTGGTTTGCATCAGTTTATTTTCACGAAGATTATCTGCACCAAATGGACAACGATTTAAATAAGTATATTGAATCAGTTTGCCACCATGTTCTAAAACGGTACTTATATCATTTAGCGCCTTTGCTTTTGTCTCCGTTGAAAAATTGACAAAAGGGATGCTTGAAATAATCGTTTTCACTTTTTGGTGTTGATGTCTGTCTTTCATAGTAAAAAGATCGGAGACACAAATAGTCTTATCTATTTTTATTAGTGACTTATGAAAAATAGGGTTATTTTCATAAGTGTAAATAGTATCAACCGATTGAATTTCAGCAAGTTTACGAGTGATCACACCGGAGCCTGCACCTAATTCAATAATAGTATTTTCTGGCGATATATGTGAAATCATCTCTTGAACTAAAAATTGACTGCTTGATATAACAGAACCCGTATTTTTAGGGTTTCTTAAAAATTCAATTATCACTATAGATAGACACCATAAAAAAAGACAGTGCATAGTTATACTATAAACATGAAAAAGCCGTTAGAAAATGTGATGTTTTGTGAAATAGGCAATGAAATATTTACTACAATTACATTAAATGGGTGAAGTTGGTCTAACTTGAGTCGTTAAATTACCCGCTGTTTGTCGCCAATCAATTGAACCTTCTTTTCTTGCAATAAATCCGTCAACACTGGTAGCGATAAATACAGAACATTTCATTGTTTATTCTCTCAGAGGGTAAGAATATTGATTTGCTCATGTTTATTATTGCGGGATTGAGATGCGTAATGACATTTTTATTCTTTTAAACGCATAATTTTGTTGACCTTCTAGTAAGGGGAATGTCTATTCTAGAAAAATATTCAATAACTTCTTTAGGTCACAGTATGTTTAAAGACAACGTAAGTATAAGTAATATCGTAAAAGCACTGATTGGTGGTTTTTTAGGTACATTAGCATTTACTTTAATGGGTAAATTTATTGCGCCGCATCTTATTGGGCATTCAATGAATGTTGCCGCGATTATTGCGCATATGTTAGGAACCTCTGACACTGTTGGCCTGATGATGCACTTTATGGTCGGTACGATTGTTTTCCCAATTGCTTACTTATTAATTGGTTATAGTCGTTTACCAGGTTCTGGTTGGTTGCGTGGTTTAGTCTTCTTAATACCTATTTACCTTGGCGCGATGATTGTTGTGATGCCAATGGCAGGTAAAGGTATATTTTTCCATAGCATGCCAATGTCAATGGTCGCTTTAATGGGACATATGGTTTACGGTATTATTCTTGGACTTGTTGTTGGTACACCTAAGAATAATAAATAAGTTAGTATGGTTTATTAGTAACAATAAAAAGCTGAGTGTCTAAATAACTCAGCTTTTTTATTGTTACTATTTCGTTGTGTTGTTTAATATGTTTTAGCCATTAATCATTTTTGTAATTGTATCTTTATTACCACGGCCATTAGCAAACATAACCCCACCAATATGGATCAGCATAAAGCCTACAATACCCCACCATGATAGTTTATGAAATGTTTTGCATTGTGAGTATAAAATAAAGTCGTGACCAAGGAAGTGAATGACTAATCCTGTTATTACAATACTCGCTAAGAATAAATAGAATGCTATATATAACAACCCTTGAAGACGGTCATGTAAGCTATTCTTTTTAAATGGGTTAGGCATAAAAACCCCCACTTTTTTAGAATAATACATGCGAAAAAGTACGAGTACACCGACGAAATAGCCTACAATATAATGCCATTGGAACATTTCATTACGGATTGATTTAGCTATTGTAATTGCTTGCTGTTGTGAAATAACAACATTGTCATTTTGTAATCCAGATTGGAGAATCGTTGCGATATGTGTTTTTTCCATCCACGTTGAGCGTAATACAATAGTCAATAAAATAAATAGAATAGAAAATGCTAATAACCAATGTATTAAGCGATGTAGTTTTGGAAAATGAAGTTGCGAAGTCATAAAATAACCAAAAAATAAAAATATTATCCACAATTATATCATGGGTGTTATGAATATTTAATGAATTTAAATGTCTATATAGTCATAAGTTTATTTAAATTGATTATTTAATCTATATTCATATGGTTGACTATCTTTTTGCCATAAAGATGTAGTTAGGGAAATAATAATTATACAGTAAAATATTGCGTAAGATGCTAGTAATGAAGCGATGTGAAATCATATTTCAGTACATAAGTTGATTTATATTTATATAATAATTCATATTCTAAGGTGAAAAATAAATATTTGAACATATTATGCAACTGAGTGATTATCGTACGAAGCGTGCTATTCATTATATCGATCAATGCGTGGTCAATCATTTGCGTATGGTATATATTATGCGAGGATAATTAGAACTTCAATACAAGATAGTGATAAATGTATGTATGAGAATATATTTTTTATGTATCAGCCTAAATACCATAATAATTTGCTATTTGGATATGAAGCTTTATTACGGTGCGATATTAATGGTGGCTTAGTTTGTCCTGATTCTTTAGTTAATAATAGTAGTAGTAATAATAAGTTTGATTATTTTATTATTAATAGTGTTATTGATAGTTTGTCAAAAATAGCAAAAGCAGACGTTATTGATAAAGTTATATCTATTAATGTCAGTGCTAAGTTTATGTCAGCACCTATTTTATTAAGCGCTATTGATATAGAAACGATAAAAACATTAAATTTACATCTTGAACTTGAAATATTAGAAAGTGATAAAATAATCAATTTTAATAGATGTAATGAAAATATCATATTGTTAAATTCTATAGGGATCAGTGTTAGTGTCGATGATTTTGGAAGTGATTATTCTTCAATTCGGCGTTTAATTAATCTTAACAATATTAATTTTATAAAGTTAGATAGAGTGTTTGTTAATGATATTGAAGAACATCCATTATTAATAAAATCAATGAAAATTCTGTTTGAGTTTATCTGGAGTCTAAATTTTAAAATTATTGCAGAAGGTATTGAAAAAGAAACAACGTTAACATTGCTTAAATCGATTGGGGTTGAGTATTTTCAAGGTTTCTATTTTTCTAAGCCATTACGATTAGAAAAGGAGGTTTATCGGCTAGAGGTTGATTAATATTTTATGGAAAATGGATGATTTTGTAAAATTTAGGTTTGTTTTTTTGAGTATATTTCTGTTTTAACGCATAAGTATTATACATGTCATACTTATGTGTGATAAATAAGTTGATAAAAAATAGAACTGATGAATAATAGCATATTCAATATGCCACATAAGAATTAATAGCGTGATAAAGTCAAACATTTCTCTTAGTAACCATGCGAAGATTATTTATCCTGATAGTCAAGCCGGTAAATATTCACCATTATGGCGTTACCGAGTAAAATTTATTCTTCGTGCAATGTACTACCATAAAGCTTTCCAGCACATCACTTCTGAAATTGATCCTTCTTTGCTAGATACTTTATGTCAACGTAACCCTCGTTTTTTAGAAAAGCCATTTCGTCCTTACGTGATTTATGGAACAAATTCTACTGAGCGGGCAAAATTTGTTGTAGAGCATTTTAAGTTTGTCTCTCAACTACCAGCCCATATTCGTGACGCTATCTATAAAGATCGTCATGGATTAACACTGTGTAACTTTACGGTTGATGATGTCGATTATTGTTTTAAATTGACATTCTATGCTCGTTATCAAAAAGAGGGTGATATGAGTTTAACGCTCTTTAATGATGCAGATGAAAACTTTTATACCCTGACATTTGCGATTCGAGAAGTAAAAGGGAAGCGTCAATTAGTGATTGGTGGTTTACAAGGCCCTGCGAGTAGCCCTGAAAATAACCAAAAAATAAAATTACTGACTAAAGCATTATTCGGACAACGTCCAAAAGATTTAATGATTAAAATGGTCACACTGCTTGCTAATACTTGGCAGGTAGACACACTGCTTGCTATAAAGAATAGTGCTCATACTTATTCAGCAAAGCGTTACGCTACCGGCAAAATCAAGATGGATTACGATAAGCATTGGTTAGCATTAGGTGCAACTGAGTTTGATGAGCATTTATATCAATTAACGCTTGAAGATATTCGCCGTAATCCTGAAGATATTTCACGCCCTAAACGTGCAATGTATCGTCGACGCTATGAGTGGTTAGATAATACAAAAGTGTTGATTGAACAGAATCTAAAATAATTATATGTGTTAATTTATTTGTTGCTTATTAGATGACACTAACAAACGGCTACCTCTTTAGGTAGCCGTTTGTTGTTGTGTTTATAGATTATAGTAACAAAAGCTAAACAATGCCTAGACTAACCACGATATAGCACCTGGTTTTCTCACTAATAACGCCATTTTTACGATATATCAATATTGTCAGTGGGTTCTTATACTGACGTGATATATTTCACATTATAGGTAAATTGAAATAGCACGCTATTCATAACAATAGGTTTATATGATCATGAACAACCCAACGGATTTTTACACACTAAAGCCAGAAATCATTTCACGTCCAGAGTCAGAAGGTTCATTAGCGACTAAATCATCAATGTTTATCAAACAGACTCGCGTGTATATCCTGAACGTTCAAGAATTCGTTGATAATGACGATAAGAGTGAAAACCCATTTGGCGTTGAACGATATGCACTTTGGCCTCGTTTAGCAAAAAGCAAAAAGCGTTTAGAAGATCGTGGTTACATCTTTAATTTTTAACAAAAGATACAAATAACAAAAGATAACAAAAGATAGGACACCCATAACAAAGATGGGACAGCCATAAAATTACACTAGATATGACGGGTAATAAATCCGTCATTATTTACAGTGCGATAGGGTATCTACTCACAGCCTGCCAAAATATTAAAGAGTACAGCTATGGGTGTCCTGTATTTTTTATGTTTTCTTATAGCTATCATGTAAACTATTATCATTGAATTTGTTAAATAATTAGAGCGTGATAATGTTAAATAATGTCGCTATACCTACAACGCTGTTGGCCGTATTTTTGCTATCGACATCGACGATGGTTCAAGCTACTCCACTCATGGGGTGTGCCGTTAAAAAGCAAGAAATTAACACTCAGATTAGCTATGCAAAAGAATATAACAATACCTATCAGCTAGAGGGGTTACAAAAAGCATTAGCAGAGGTTAATGATAACTGTACTGATGAATCGCTAAAAGCAAAACAACTAGCAACGATAGCGAATAAAGAGAAAAAAGTAACTGAAAGAAAACAAGAGTTAATGGACGTTAAAGAAAATGGAAAAACAAATAAAATCAATAAGAAAGAGAAAAAATTACATGAAGCAATAGATGAACTTCAAAATGCAAAAAATACATATTCACGCTATTTCAAATAACATAATGAATAGTTTAAAAGTGATCAAAGTATAAATAAGTATAAATAGGACACCCATAAAATTACGCTAAATATGACGGGTAATAAGTCCGTTATTATTTGCTGTGAATGCCTGCAAGGGCGATAGGGAATCTACTCACTGTGTGTGGAAATCTTAAAGAATAAAGATATGGGTGTCCTGTATTTTTTAATGATGATTTTATTACTTGGTTGAATAGCACCAGTCTGGCATTATGCGCCCAAGAATACCGTCGTCAGTAAACGGTACTGAGAGTGTGAAGGTAGTCAGTGATAGAAAACAACCAACAATTAAGTAACCGTTATGATGAACACGGTTACTTTGTGATTAGAAATTATTTCGACGAAGCTCAGATTTCATTGCTTAGAAAAGTGGTGTTGAAATTCCATGAATTGTGGAAAGCAGACAACAGAGAGTTTTATCATGAAGAAGCGTTTAATTCGTCTTTAATTACGGGCAGCGAATATCTACCCATTGATGATAGAACGGTACTTTTTGACTTCATCAGCTCAAAAAAGATCATGGACGTTGTTGATGCAGTGATACCTGAAAATCCTGCATTTATGAATACACAACTGTTCTTCAACCCTGTAAATCCGCAACAAAAAGACTTTTGGCATCGTGACTGTCAATATGACTATGATCTTGAAGACCAAATGAAAGTCATATTAGAAACGCAAGTGTTACATCTTCGCGTGCCTTTATTTGATGAACTTGGCATGGAAATCATCCCCGGCACACATAAGCGATGGGACAACGAAGAAGAGCACAATGTTCGCCAAGAAGAAAATGGTAAAGTCAGCAATGACAGCATCTCTGGCGGTAAACAAATTGGGTTAGCTGCGGGTGACTTGTTAGTGTTTTCAGCTGATATGATCCACCGAGGCTTATACGGCTTAGATCGTTTAGCATTGGATATTTTGATCTTTGACTCAGCGGCTGATTATGTCGATTACGTGGATGATGATTGCTTACCGCCCCAATCAATATTAAATAAGATTGCCGATCCAAGGCTATTTCTCAACACCTTGCACTTAAAATCAATGGTGTGTGCTTAAAAAGATGGGACGGCCATAAAATTTATTAGATGTGACGGTTAATAATAACCGTCAATATTTATTATGCCGTATAAATACCCATCATTTTAAATAGAGAATACAGTGCCAACCCCCGTCATTCCCTACAGTGAATCTACTTACAGCGTGTTGAAATTTCAAAAATAAAGATATGGGTGTCCTGTTTTTTGCTGAAAATTGTGATTACTTAACATTATTTCTATTTATTTTCGTCATTATATTAATATGAGTTGTGGGGTATAATTTCAATTCAGGTAGCTAAGAAATACACAATCTTGTAAGTTTATTTATATTGCGCCATAACGAAATAAGGAAGGGAATCTTTATGTTATATCAAATGATGGTACTAATACATGTAACAAAGAAGAAAAGCTACTGTACTGGAAATGGACAATTCTTACTGGCAACTTCTCGAGAAAATCTTTTTGAAATAATTACAGATCCTAATCGTCATGGAGAACAAACATCAACGTTTAACCAAAAATTTAGACCGTTATTTGATAAAAATCCTAACGAATTAGCGTTTGTACTCTTTGAAGGCGATAGTCGGGAAATTGTTGAATCTAAAGCTCGTGATTTTGCAGATGGAAGAGTCTGTAACTGTTTGACAAAAGCTCAAGGTGACCCCAAAAAACACTATGGTTTTCTAAAAAGTACACTGAACCCTGTGATAATTACTATAGTACATACGTCCACCGAAGTAGCATAAATAATTATCACACAATATAACGATGTATGGTCATGTAACGGAAAAGACCGCTACAATGGGCGGTCTTTTAACAATAGTTATATTTATGCGTAATTACAATCACTGAACACCTACTTTTTATCATTCTGATTGAGAACAATAACATTGAATTTGCGAGTAAAAAGTTGCATCCTTCGCGCGTGAGATAATAAAAGCTATTTAGCGTTAATTTATGGAGGATTAATGTTTAACAAGAAACCTTTTTTGTACAACATGTATGGAATTATCGGAGTTATAGCTACACTTGTTAGTATTTATATTGCATATATAGAATTAAATCCAAACCCTATATCTATTTCAATGTCTATATTATCAAGTGAAAAAGTAACAGATGTTAAGATGGTCCCTGGAGTCCAAGCTAATTTCACTTATAAGGGTAGAGATGTATTAGGTCTTTGGAAAGTTAAAGTAAGACTTACGAATACTAGCGATCGAAATCTTATAGGTACAGGATTAAAAAGTGATTTACTTTATAGTTCAATACCTATTTCAATTAATAACAACTTTAAAGTAATTGACAACAATTTAGAATTTGATTCTGTCGGTATAATATCAAAATATAATCAGGATAGTAATGTTGAAATATATTTTGAACAATGGAATGAAAAAGAGTCTGCTATTTTGGTTATATATTTAGAACAATTAGACTCTAAAAATATAATACCAACATTAGAGATTAAATCTAAAAGTTTAATTCACGGAAATATAATTATAACGGATGATTCGAATATGTTTTATACCGTGAAAAGGAAAAAGCCTATATTTGATATGCCTAAATGGCTAGATTCATCAACAGAAATAATCACACTTGTCACATTGATTACTTTTCTTTTATCGATTGTTATAACTTTAGTATTTACTCCAATTGACTTTTTCCGTTTTCAAAAATGGAAAAAAGAACACTCTGATAGTTTTAATAATCATATCAACTCAATTATTAACAGCATAGATAACCTTGATATCATAAATATGCTGGAATCATATAAGAGCAAGCCTTATAAAGCACCTGATTGGGTTTGGAAGAATTTTAATGGTCAACAATATACAGAGACACAGCATACAGATACAATAAGGCAAACTGTAATAGTAGTTGTAATATATGCAATAGCTTTGTTATCAATTATATTGCAGATGTTTATTTAAATGTTCGTTGATGATTTTCAGTGAGATTTGATATTAAACAACTCTATTTAACAATAAATCACAGTTAAATGTTTGTTAATTTTGTTACTGGGTATTTTAAAGGCCATTATGCTTCATTATCAGGGCGAAAGCATTAAATTTCTAAAGTTAAACAAAACTTATTAGTTCAATTTAAGTTAGTTTCGTTTGGGATACTTAAAATGAAAATTACTGAGTAAAGGTTTATCGTCAATTTCTCATATAGTGAAATGTTCAATGCGATAGTTTCGCCTTTAGTTGAGAACTGCTTGCGGATGCGTCTACCTTCTCGACCTTGTGGATAAAAAATAGGACAGCTATAACTTTAGTGTAAAGATATGGTTGCCCTGTGTTTTACTGTATCTCTAAAGTAGATTGCCCTTACAGGATAAGACCTAGTGCTGTTTTAGGTGCGGGAATGCGTTTTTTTAAAATAGTGCATCCAATTATCGTTGTATTAAAATCATTTACATTAGTCCATATCTGGACTAAATTATAATAAAGCTCCATTTGAGGATTTTGTTATGAGTTTAGCCAAAGAGAGTGGTTTTGATGCTAAAGCATTAGCAATGGCTGGGTTTAAAGCTGCCGATAATATTTTATCGTCATGGGGATGCACTGCCCAGCAAAGCCAACATATTTTAAAGCTGTCAAAATCGTCATATCATAAATTTAAAGTGACGCCTGAAACAACCAAATTAAGTGATGATCAACTAGAGCGTGTCAGCTATCTATTAAATATGCATCAAGCATTGCGTATTGTATTTAGTAACCCAGTTAATATTAGTAATTTTATGGGGATGAAAAATAACAATGATTATTTTTCAGGGCGTTCACCGCTGGAAATTATTGAATCAGGAAAGTTTGGTGATTTATATGAAGTTGCACGGCGTGTTGATGCGTTGAGAGGTGGGCTATGGGGATAGAAGATAGCCAGTTAATGATGAAAGGCCATCGATTAATTAATACTAAATACCCTACGATTAATCTATTTGATGATGTGGCGAGTCCTGAAGAATTTGAAATGTTATATGCAATTCAAGCAATGACAAATCCTCGGTTACGTGATGAAGTGGGGAATATATCATTAATCAATACATCAGAGATTCCATTTCACTGCGAACGTGGGCGTAGTTATGCGGTTGCCCCATTTACACATATTAATCCTAATGGTGGTCGATTTAACGATGGGTATTTTGGCGCATTGTATATTGCATTAAGTGAAGAGACTGCCGCATTAGAAGTTAAATATCATCAAGAAAAGTATTGGTCGAATATTGAAGGCTTAGAATATGATCGCTTCGTATTTAGAAATTTAATTGTTAGCTATGATCTAGAATCTTGCCATGAAGTGACACATAAGGATGATGACATACTTAATCTTAATTCTTATGTTGCTTCACAGCAATTAGCGCGTGAATTAAAGAAAGATAACTGCCAAGCGGTAAAATATCCCTCAGTACGTTCAGAGTTGGGCATCTGTTGGGCGCTATTTACGCCAAAGCCTGTTTATGATGTTGTGCAATCGAACCTTCTGGAAATGATTTGGGATGGTAAGAAGATAGCTGAAGTAAATAAGATTAATCATATGAATATTTAGTTGTCGCCACTTTGTCACCCCTTGCTAGATTTTACTCTAAATACGTCCTAGTATACTCATTTAATAACTTTGTATTTTTATTCATTAGTTTGAATAAAAAACGGCCACCCAAAGGCAGCCGTTAATATTATACGTAGCAACAATTAGTCTTAACGAAGATCATCAGTAACAGCAAGCACTGCTGCTAGCGTGTCATGACCAAAGCCGATACTACGCTCTGGAGACCAGCCGTATAGGCTATCTGGCTGATTGTTATGATCTTTAAATGGCATTTCAACAGTGTAAGACAAGCAGTTAAATTGCTCGCCAACCCAGTTTGATGCCACTGTTAAGTTAGCTTCGCCTGGTTTATCTTTGCCGTAGCCGTGTTTGTCTTGGAATTCTGGCGTTACAGTTAATAGCGCTTGTTTGAATTTATTTTCAAGATTTTCAAGGCGTGCATCGTATGATGGAATGCCTTCAGAACCAGCAACAAAGTTAAATGGAATTGCTTCATCGCCGTGGATATCAAGGAACATATCTACGCCAGTTGCTAGCATTTTCTCACGTACGTAGAATACTTCAGGGCTGTTTTCTAGTGATGGTGTTTGCCACTCACGGTTAAGGTTCACACCAATCGCATTTAAGCGTAGATGACCACGTGCGCTGCCATCTGGGTTCATGTTAGGCACAACATAGAATACGGCTTTGTTTAATAGGGCACGACCAACAGTGTCAGTTTCATCTAACAAGCGTTGTACTAAGCCTTCAACAAACCATTCTGCCATGGTTTCACCTGGGTGCTGACGTGCAATAACCCAGATTTTTTTCTTTGGTGCTTCTTCGTTATCTACGGCGTGTTCATCACCGATCACTAATAGGCTAACATCGCGATTATCAAGCGTATGACCTAATGTTTCTAGGCGGCAGTTGTAATGGCTTTGTGCAAGGTGCAATAGATCTTGATGACGATCGTAGCTGTAGGGTGCAAAGTAAGCGAAGTACATTGATTCATTTTCAGGAATAACAGTGAACGTTAAGTTGTCACCATCAAACTCTGAAGGGATACGGAACCACTCTTCACGATCATAAGAGGCCACAACATCATAGCCATTCCAACCTTCAGGGTAGGCTGAGTTAGCTAGATCTAATAACGTAATAGTATGAGGCTGTTGAGCTTCTGATTCTAAACGGAAGTGAAACCATTGATGAAGTTCAGATTGGTTATCGTTAGGAATACTGAGTTGAATGTCGTCTTTGCTCTCTGCTTTAACAACATTGATGCTACCGCTTTCGAAGTTACTGAAAATTTTCATGAGGGTTACTCGTTATCTTTATAAGTATTGAATTAGGCTATCACAAACCACTGCAATCGATAATGATTTTTGTTCATCAAAATAAGGTTTCATTGTTAGGTTGAGTGAATAATCATCAATGGCGCTATGTGGTGTGATAAATCGGTAAAAATCGCGATGATAAGTTGATGTTTTAAGTGTTGTTGGAATCTAATAATACGGCTTAAGGTAATTTACAATAAAAATGCATAGATTGTATTAAAACAGCTATTAAAGAACAGTTGTGTGATTAAACGGGCTTTTAAGTGATAATTTATGCATTTGTTGCTGATGAAATTAATTTTGTGCAGCTGGTGATCTTAAAAACTGTGTGTTATTGGTATCTGTTATTAGTTTTAAATATTTGTCTGGTAATAACACAGAATGAAAACCTTTCACCAACAGATCATTAAGCACATGCGTTTATTTCATGTGCTGCGTATTATTATTGCCTGCATGGTTGCTTTTTCGATCGATATTGTTTTTAAATTACCCTATGGCACATGGGCGCCAATTACTATTATTGTAGTGATGTCGGCGAAGTATTCAGGCGAAGTGTCAGATAAAGCCAGTCAGCGAATACTCGGTACCACCATTGGGGCAATTTTAGGTCTGTCGTTGTATTTTTTCCCTGTTGATAATGTTTATTGGCACTATGGTTCATTAATCGTGATGCTTAGTGTGTCGCTGTACTTTACTCTAGGAAAATACTCTTACAGTGCGATTTTAACTTCGGTGACATTGGTGCTGGTTGCGGGTAGTGGTCCTGGAGATTTACATATTGCATTATGGCGTACGACTAATGTGTTATGGGGTGGGTTAGTGGCGATTATTGCGAGCCAATATTTGTTTCCGGCTAAAGCGACCGATCATTTCAAATTAGTATGTGGTGATTTTTTACGTGTGTTTCATCAAAACTATTCTGAGCATAATGCACTGGTTAATAGTGATGATGCTTACCGCGAAATATCGTTATCTCAGTTACGCCAAACATTAAATAAGATCACGTCATTAGAATCGAGTATTGGTCATGAATCGCCTGCAATGAAACAGCCTGTTAAAAAGGCGATTGCTTGTCAGGTAAGAATGTTCAATTTATTAGAAAATATTATTCAGACACAATGGCGACATCAATACAGCAAAGAAAAAGTACAAGAAATACGGGCTTTATCGCAAGCAAAAGAGCAGTTATCGCGAATGTGTGAACAATGTGGTGACGACTTATTATCACCCCAAAGGCCATTAATGGTGATCAATAAAAGTCAGCTTGAAATTTTAGCGTTATATCCTAAGTTAGCGACAAATGTTGATAGCCGAACGGATATCAGCTATTACGGCTATTTGTGGCTTAATCGAGAATTGGCACGTCAGGTTGCTGAGCTTTCTGAATGGTTGTGCCAATTTGAAACGATTAAAAATGATGCACAGTAGTGTCAGCAGTAATGATTATTTCATCGCTGAATAATAAGCGGCAATATCCGCTAGATCTTGTGTGTTGAGGTTCTGTAATTGACCTTTCATCATGGTTGCCATTGGGCCAATACGCATGTCATTAGTATAAGCAAGCATTGCATCATAAAGGTATTGCTGTTGTTGGCCTGCAAGGTTGGGGTAACTCGGTTGCGGCGCAATACCATTACTACCATGGCAGAAACGGCAACTTGGGGTTTTAATTTCCCCTTTGCTGGTATCACCTTTTGGCATTGCGTAAGCGTTAGTGCTCATTGCGCTAATAAGCAATATAGCGGTTGTTAGGGTGCGAAAACCGTTAAATAGGTATGTCATTATAAGCCATCAGTTGTAAGGGATATGATTATCATAGTAAAACGATACCATAACTAATCAATGACTTAACCTGTGTTTTTTGCGTAAAGAGTGTAACAATAAATGTCATAGAAAATTACAATCTATGCCTTGGTGTTGATTATAATATTAGCTATCAGGATTATTACGTACTCGAATAAAACGTGCAAAACGAGGGATGCCACGGTCGGTATAGCCGTTGTAGCGATATTGAATGGTGGTGCCTATCGCCGGTGGTGATTGTCGCTGTTGATCATTAAAACCTGATCCTATTTTAAAGGTGTTATTAGAGGCTGTTTTCACCCACACCGATCCCATCATACCTTGGTACTTCCCATTACCTTCTTCATAACCAATAACGATCGCTTCAGCATCGTGGTGGTTTTTGAGTTTTAATAAATGCTCCGTTCGACCAGAAGTATAGTTATTAGATTTATGATGCAGCATTAAGCCTTCACCATCATGACTACTTATAATATCGAGCCATTGCACTAAGATTGCCAGATTATCGAGCGATTTATGTTCAACCCATTGTAAGTGTTTAAGGGGCTGATTGTTTTGATCGCGTTGTTGCTCAATTAATACCTGTAGTTGACGGTAACGATCGCTGAATGGCGCGCTATTATGGGGCAGATCAAACACCATGTAATTGATATTTTCCCATGCCTGATGGTCAGGTTCATTATCAAGTACAATTCGTGTTAATGCTTGAAATTGGCCTCGTTCAATCCACAACTCGCCATCTAATGCTGTGCTCGGAAAGTTGGCATAAAACCATGCTGGTGCGTGAATAATCTTCCCTGTTTTAGTGAGAAGTTGCTGACCATTCCAATAGGCGCGAATGCCGTCTAATTTTTCGCTTACTAAATAATCAGTAACCGTGAAAATATCGTGAATTTGATTATCATCACTATAATGTACGGCATTGAGTTGATCGCTAGGTAAACTTTTAGCCAACATTAGTTGTGGTTGTTCTGCTGCAAGTGGAAAACTCAATGAGAGGCTAATTAAGGCTGCTATTGGGGTTAAATGCTTATTAAAATGTTGAAATCTAAAGCTATCATGGCAATGTGACAGCGGCTGATATTGTAATAATGGCATGATGTATTCCTAGTAAGCACAAGAGGTATAACTGTAAATAAATGCCTCTGGTGGGTAAATTACAATACTCTACTTTTGGTGATGTTTGTGCTGATGTTAGAGTTACGGAATGTGAACTAAGTTACAGTTACATAATTTATGTGTCAAAGGTGCTAAATAGGAATGTAATATGTGAGCAATAATTATGTTTTAAATGATAAAAAAAGTCACTTATTAACTGTGTTTATCGACAAGCTAGGGTAAAATTCTGCCACTAATGAACTCTTTATGTGGTATTTGTCATCATGTCGTCTTCTTTGTCGCGATTTTTTACTCGTGTTAATCATTTTCTCGTCTCTAAAAATATCACTCTCTCTTTCCATTGCTATTTTATTCATGCAATGAGCTTTATGGCGCTAGGTTTATTTTCATCTCTATTGATTGGCTCTATTTTAAATACGATTGGGATTAAATTTTCGATTCCACTACTGAGTGATGTCCTGTGGCCAATCGCTAAGCAAATGACGGGGCCTGCTATTGGTGTGGCGATTGCTTATGCATTAAAAGCACCACCATTAGTGTTATTTTCATCAACAATTGCTGGTGCTGCGGGGGCGGCAATGGGTGGGCCGGTGGGCGCTTATGTCGCTAGTATTTGTGCTGCTGAATGCGGAAAATTAGTTGCAGGTGAAACGAAGGTCGATATTTTAGTGACGCCAGCGGTAACGGTATTAGTTGGAGTGATGGTCGGTAGTTGGATTGGTCCATTAGTGGGGGCGGTGATGACTCAGTTTGGACAATTGATTATGTCGACTACCCAATTACAACCATTATTGATGGGGGCATTAGTGGCGGTGTTAATGGGGATGGCGTTAACATTACCGATTAGTAGTGCCGCGATTGCGATTATGCTGAGTTTAAATGGTTTAGCGGCAGGTGCTGCTACTGTTGGTTGTGCCGCGCAAATGGTGGGGTTTGCAGTTATGAGTTATCGCGTTAACGGTTGGGCTGGTATTTTTGCTCAAGGGCTTGGGACTTCAATGTTACAAATGCCAAACATTGTTAAGAATTATAAAATTTGGATCCCACCGATTGCGGCTTCTGCGATACTTGGCCCGATAGCTACGGTTGTGTTTCACATGGAAAATACGCCACTGGGGGCGGGAATGGGAACATCAGGATTGGTTGGACAAATTCAAACTGTGATTGCGATGGAACAACCGGGAGTGAGTAGTGGTTATATTTATGGGCTTATCGTTCTGATGCATTTTATTCTACCTGCGATAATGACGCTGGCTATTGCTTATATCATGCGCCGCCAAGGTTGGATTAAAGACAGTGATTTGGTGTTAAAATTAGGTTGATTATCGAAGGCTAACGCTTGGCTAATGTTGTTGTTTTTTGTTGCTCAGCACACCGAAAAAAAGCATCTGCTTGGCGTTGACTAGCGATAAAAGTAAGAGGGTTAAGTCCTTCAATGTGTAATTTTGTACGATAGCTGTGGTCTTTGAAGGCTTGAGTAAATTGTTGTGGGCTGACATTGTTAACGTTGTTTGCAATGGTAGTGGTATAAATAACGGTTTTATCATCTATGCGCTTAAATAAATTGTGATCAACAATATAGTTAAGTTCTTTTTGCTGTTCAATATTATCAATAGCTTGTTGTGTTAATTGACCTCGAGAAGGGGCTTGAAGATCGCTAAGATGATAGATTTTAACATCGTAGTGATTATTTCTATTGGTTGATAGGGTTAACACAATATTATCTTGTAAGCGTTGTTCTTTTACCGTGAGAGTGCAGTGCGCCTCGGTCTGACTATAGGTTGAGTTTTCAAGCAAAGGTAATGAAAATGCTGACACGGTGAGAAAAAAGAGAGGTGTGATCATAATAATACCCTTGATTATATTGTGTATTGGAAGCTACAAATTAATCCTAGTTTGGTTGGATTGTATTTATTGGCTAATCTCACAATATATTATGGTTGAAACACTTTATTAAAATTGAGAATTGAACGGTAATTCATTTGAATTTATTAATTATTAAGCTTTTTTTCCAAAGACATAACATTATTTGATGCAGAGTTAACAATTTATCATAAGCAAAGTGTTAATCTCATCAATAGTTAAATGCATTAGTTGTTCTTAATCTGAAAAATAAAATGGAGAAAGTGATTATGTCTACTACAACGACAAGTAAAACCCCTTTGTTATTCTCTCTTTTAGCGCTTATTGCTGGTGGTGCAATGGGCTATGGTGTCGGTATAAAAGTAGAAAAAAGCACAAATGCGCCAAATCTTCTTAGTTGCCAACAACAGCGACAATCTCAAACTGAACGACTTGACCAGAGTGCAAAACAATATCAATTATTGGTGGCAAGTAATGAGAAACAAAGTCAACAGCTAGAGCAGACAACAAAAGATTTAACGGCAATGACAGAATTAGTGGATAAACAAAAAAAGGAATTTTCATCCCAATTAGCATTGTTAGCGCAGAAGAAACAACGGTTAGCGGTGAATCAAAAAAAATTAGTGGTTAATCAACAAAAGCTAGAAGTAACGAAAAAGAAATTAGACACTGAAGTGGTTAAGTTACAAACCACTACCACTAAACAACAAGTGGTTATTGATAAATCGCATCAGTATTTTAAGCGTCAAGCAGAAATGCAAGCGAATGTAAAAGCAACCCAAGCTAATGTTGCAGAGTTAAAGTTAGCGGCAAAAGGTTTTAAAAAAGCGTGCGATGAATTTAAATCGGGTAATAGCTGGAATTGGGTATCACAAAAAGATTGCGATAATTATGATCAGCAGTTGGGATTATTAAAAGATAAACAAGCCGTTTTAGTTTCTCAACAGCAGGCTTTGTCTGTTATTAATGCTGAAATAGGTAAGAAATAAATCGTATTCTATTTGAAGTATAGACAATAAAAGTAGCTGCCATGACAGCTACTTTTATTGTTGTTTAATGGTTATTTTATATTGTGACCAATAGGGCGGGCGAGTGAGGTTGGAAAACCACGTTCTGCGGCTAACTTTTCAGCATGCGCCACAATATCGTGCAAACTTAATTGTTGAGATATTGGAAATTCATTTTCACGGGTTTGCTGTGTAGGTTGTGGGATTAACGCTAATGCCGCAAGCTGATCAATAATGGCATCAGCAACAGACAATGCAGATGACGCTTTCACAATTTCAGAGCGGGCATAACGCTGATGAGAATAAGAAACATCGGCCGCGCGTAATGTCGGATCATTACCTGGAATTTGTTGCGCACCAAATAATGGTTTTCCTCCCACCGTTGCTTGTTCAAACTTATCCACAAACTGCGCCATATGATTAATTGCGCGTTGAGTGCGTTGTTCAATCTCTTGCTGTGACCAATGCTGTTGTAGTTTCTCTTTAAACGACGCATTCAACTGTGGTTGTGCACTGGTTGCATTAGATGACACTAACCCATTTTTAAATAACGTAATATCTTGTGTCATACCATGTAATTGGAAAAATCCATCAGGGTATGGGGTTAATTGCGCCATACCATTGGGTGTGCCTCGTTCGCCATGGAAAATTACTTCTGGCCATTGCGCATCACATTGTGACCAGTGAGTAATATAAGCCGCTTTAAATTCAACCATCCGCTGACGTGGAATATGTGCCAAGTCATCAATAGTGCCTGTGCGGTAACCGCCTGCATTTACTAAATAATCGACATTGATTTGATGTTGTTGATTCGCTGAATCTTGATAACTGACTTGCCAACCCAGACCTTGTTCGTTTTCAATTAACGACGTTACTTTAGTATTGGTATGTACATGGCATTGTGTGAGCTTGTTCAATGCAAGGGTCAAGGTTGCGGTAATTCTAAATACACTTAAACCATATTCTTGCACCATGACTAATGGATATTTGAACTGATCTAGATTGATTGATTTAGCAACAGGGATCATCCATTGATCGGGTGTTAGCGGATGCTCAGGATTATCGTGTAATGCAAGGCGCTCTAAATCATGGCGTTGATACAATTTAAAGTAGTCTTTTGGATCACCAAGAACACCATTTTTAGGATCTTGTTCGACAAGTGTTTGGTAAGTTTGTTGTAATAACGTTAAGCGAGGTAATAAGTCACTTGAATCACCTGCATCATTACAAGGGATCGCAATAACGGTGGGTCTAATATTGGTTGTGTGGCGATAAACGCGCAACGTATCAATAGATTGCTTGAGTAACGTTATACATTGTTGATCTGATATTTCACGATAAAGATTACCACCTGCGTGTAAGTGGCAAATTGGAGGACCATTAACTAAGCTTTTTCCTTCCTCAAAAAGTTGAACATGAATACCTTGTTCAGCTAATCGAAGTGCAATAGTTGATCCTGCTATACCACCACCAATAATACCTACGGTTGTCGGTAAACCTGAGTGGGGTAGCGATGTTGTTTTACTGTCAATTAAATTCATCATACCTGAACACGAAAATCAGCTAAAAACACCAAAAAGATTTATGTAATAAAAGACATGCACAATAAATCTTTTGAATGAATAAGATGGGTCATTTTACGTTGTAATAAGATAAAGAGAAATAGCAACGAATTAAAATCCGATTAAAAGACTATTTATAGCATTGCTATAGGAAATGTTTTTGTTGATTCTATGTTCAATTCTTTATAGGTATGCGATAGTTTTTAAATTTATTGTGTCTATTTTGTTATTTTATTTTTGTATGATTAGTGTTTTTTACAGTTGTAGTCATAATGTTTATTATGTCTTTTGAAAATTTATTTTGTGTTTTTTGAATAAATACAGAAAAACAATTTTTTACTAAATCGTTTATTATCATGTATTTATGATTTATATTCGATATGAGTATTTATTTATTCTGGATTTTTATTTTTTCTTTTGCTAAATTTAATTTTGTTTTTTGAACTTAAACATAAAAATATGGTCGTGAATTATATTTTTATGTTGAGACATCGAAAAACAGCAGTAGTAGTGGTAATAAATATAATAAAGGATAAATAATGTCTAAAATTAATCTAGTAGTTTTACCTCTTGCACTTCTTGTTTCAGGTGCAGTAAACGCAGCAACAGAAAACCCATTCTATGCGGGTGCTCGTGTTGGTGGTGTTCATTATTCTGATTTTGATGCAAAAGCAGGTAACCTAAATACAAACCCAAATCAATCTATCTCAATTGATAAAGATGATTTTGCTGGCGGTATCTTCATGGGTTACAACGTAACATCATGGTTTGCTATTGAAACGGGTTACACTTGGTTAGGTGAAGTTACTCTTAAGAATGACGATCATCATGACGAAGGTAAAATTGAGCAACAAGCAATTGATCTTGTAGGTAAATTTACTTACCAAGCTACAAATTCTTTAGATGTATATACTAAAGTTGGTGGCGCATGGCAGTTCTCTCGTTACAAAGACAGCAACATTTCAGATCGTGACGATAGCTTAATTGCTACTGCGGGTCTTGGTGCTGAATATCACTTCACAAATGACCTTTCTGCTCGTGCTGAATACCAGTACTACCACGATATGGAAGTGAAACCAGGCGATACTAAACTTGATTGGGATGCACATTACTACGGTGTGAGCCTTGTTTACGGTTGGGGTGCAGCAGCAGCTGTTGTTCCTGTAGTCGCTGAAGTTATTGAAGCATCAACAGTTCAACTTGAGCCAATCTCTGCAGCAATGCTATTTGCATTTGATAGCAACGAGCTATCTGAGCAAGACACGCAACGTCTTGAGCCAGTTGCACAGCGTCTTGTGAACTTCCCTGAGTCACAACTTGTTGTTATTGGTCACACTGATAACTCTGGTGCAGAAGCATACAACCAGAAGTTATCTGAAGAGCGTGCACTTACAGTTGCAACGTACTTAACTGAGCATTTCAACATTGACCCAAGCCGTGTATCTGCTGAAGGCCGTGGTGAACTAGATCCAGTAGCATCTAACGATACTTCTGAAGGTCGTGCTCAAAACCGTCGTGTTGATGTAACGACTCCTGGTTTTGAAATTGAACAAGCAGCTGAAGAAGCTATTGCTCAATAATATTGTTTATTCAATATTAATCGATAAATAACTGTCGATAGTATTACAAAAAAGCGCCTTATGGGCGCTTTTTTTATGCCTTAATCTATTGAAATTTAAATATTTAATAGTAGCTGTTGTCAGTGCTATTGTGCTTAAAATTTTTATTTGTTCGTGATATCTGCTTAACAATAATAAAGTATCCTTTTTCTGACTTATGTTGAGAGTGGTATCATAGTTATTAAATAAAATAGTAACTGGTATACATAATAAATAAGCGGAGAATATTATGGCGATTTGGCAACGACCGTTTACGTTAGCACTTTTTAATCAAACTTCTAAAAACACATTAGTTGAGCATTTAGGGATTGAATACGTTGCTGTCGATGATTCGTCATTATCAGCGACGATGCCTGTTGACTCTCGCACCCACCAACCGTTAGGCATGTTACATGGTGGTGCTTCTGTCGTATTGGCGGAAACATTGGGATCATTGGCCGCAAATTTTGCTGTTAGCAGTGAATATTATTGTGTGGGCTTAGATATTAATGCGAACCATATTCGTGCGGTTCGCAGTGGTTTTGTAACAGGAAAAGCCACACCGTTACATATTGGCGCAACAACGCAAGTATGGCAGATTGAAATTAGCGATGAACGTCAGCGTTTAGTGTGTACGAGCCGTTTAACGATGGCCGTTTTAAAACATAAAAAGCAGTAAATAAAATGATACTCACTTTTTCCCAAGGTAAAATTATTGCAACGCAACATGAGGTTGTTATACGTATTGATGGCAGTTGTCGAATGATGATGCAAGCGCAAGTCGATGAACTGACATTAATTGGTGGCGCTAATGTGATCACGGCTGTTGGCAGTGGTTTGAATTGGTCTGTGAAATTAGACTCCGACGAACAACTTCAACAAATAGCGACTGAAATAGGTATTGCTATAACCCAATATTAAGTTGTTGGCTTATTTTTATATTAAATGAGCGAATGGTGATATTTAATGTAACTGGATGATTTTATTTTTATTTACGTATGACAATGAAATACTATTTTGGCATTATTAGCTAAGTTTGCAGATAATTGCATTCATAACTTATTTAATATTAATCACTATAAAGTAAATCGCATGTTTAATAAATATTTTGCACTGTTACCTCTTGCTGTTCTTATTTCTGGTGTTGCTCAAGCGGCACCTGCTAATCCTTATTATGTTGGTGTTCGTTTAGGTGATGCTAACTATTCTCATTTTGAACAGAATAACCATGCTTCTAATCTTGGTTTAAAACAAAACGATCTTGGTGCCGGTATTTTTGCAGGTTATAACATTACACCATGGTTCGCCGTTGAGACAGGCTATACATGGTTAGGTGATGCACAAGTTAATCATCAAAATATTAAGCAACACGCGTTTGATTTAACAGGTAAAGCAACATGGCATGTTAATGATAGCTGGGGCTTATTCGCGAAAGCGGGTGGTAGTTATATGTTAACGGCTTACCATGGCAATGGCGTAAGTGATACTGATGATCACCTTGTGGGCACTGTTGGTGCAGGTGTTGAATATCAATTAACCGATCATCTATCAACACGTTTAGAGTATCAGTATTACCATGACTTATCATCAAAGCCTCGTGGTACTGATTTAGCGTATAACTTTGATACTAACTTCTATGGTCTAAGCCTTGTTTACAACTGGGGTGCAGCACCGGTAGTTGATACGATCGCGCCTGCAATAGCGCAAACAGTGACTATTGAGCCTTCAACATTATCATTAGATTATGGTGTTAATCAGTATAAATTAACCGCAGCGAATGAAAGAGCACTACAGCCAATGGCTAAACGCTTAACGCGTTACCCTAGCGCCACTATTGTTGTGACAGGTTATACTTCAAATACAGGTACTGCGGCTTATAACCAAGCCTTGTCTGAAAAGCGTGCTCATGCTGTGGCATCTGAGTTAGCCAAATACGTGACAAATCCTGCCCAAGTGACAGCACAAGGTATGGGTGAACAACATCCAATCACAACCAATGCAACGGCTGAAGGTCGTGCGCAAAACCGTCGTGTAGAAATTACATCGCCAGCGCTGAAAATTGCAACAGAAGCCGCTTCTGAGCGTTAATCTATGCTATTAAAACAGGCTGTTATTGAAGAGCCTGTTATTTAATAAAAATTGTGGTAATAAAAACAGCGCAATAAAAAGGCCAGTGATGTTGAAATAAACATCGCTGGCCTTTTTTACTTTATAATTTGAGCGTTAATGAATTTATTTCTCTGGTGCGCAAATAGACTTTTTACGCAGACAAAGTGACATGATCATGCCAAATATTGCCCCTTGCGTAATAATGGCTGAACCACCATAACTAAAGAAAGGCAGCGGGCTTCCCATTACAGGTAATACGCCACTCACCATGCCGATATTAATGAAGCTATAAAGAAAGAAGCTTAACGCGAAAGCGGCACTGACTAAGCGTGAAAATGGTGATTCTGATTGATTTGCTAACCAAATCACTCTAAACGTCATAAAGGCGTAGATCCCCAATAAAAAGACGCTACCCCAATATCCCCATTCTTCAGCAAAGGTTGAAAAAATAAAGTCAGTATGGCTTTCTGGAATGAACCCTAAATTACCTTGAGTTGCATCTGTCCAGCCTTTACCGCGTATGCCGCCAGAACCAATGGCAATTTTTGATTGGATGATCTGATAACCAGAACCAAGAGGGTCAGATTCAGGATCAAGAAACTGTAATACACGCTTTTTTTGGTAAGTCTCCATCACGAAATACCACGCTAGCGGTATGATGACACCAATAATCCCCAATACTGTCGAAATTAGCTTCCAGCTCATGCCTGCATAGTAAAGTACAAATAAGGCATACAAAATAGTAAAAATAGCGCCATCAAGATCGGGTTGAATAAAAATAAGTCCCGCAGGAATAGCGGTGATCATCAGGCAAATAAGTACTTTTTTGAGCGTTGGACGTCCCGCTTCTGCAATTAATACCCATGCAATCATTAATGGAACAGCAATCTTAACTAACTCTGAGGGTTGAAAACGAATAGGGCCAAGGGCTAACCAACGTCGAGAACCATTAGTACTGTCACCAAGAACAAAGACACCAAGTAAGAAAATTACAGTAACAATAAATAAATAAGGTGCATAGCGTTGATAGGTTGCCGGAGGAATGGCTGACATTAAAATCAATACACCAATTGCAAGCATACCTCGAACCAGATGACGTTCAATAATAGGTACACTAAAGCTACTTGCACTCCATACTGTTAATGAACTAAAAGTGATCAAAAGGAGAATTGATATACAAAGTGGTACATCAAGATAAGGGCGGTATTTATTCATTAAGTACTACTGTAAACCACGCGTAATTGCGCATCGATGATAATTACCGCTACTTTAAAATATTATCGCTTCGCTACAAGATATATTTTGCAATAAAATGTGTTTCTGTTGCATTAACCGAATAAATACACAAATTATTGTCTTAAATAGGGCTAATAAGCATGGTGATTGAGTGTTTTTTCGACAGCGTCGCAGTATTTAATACTATGGCTTAATATAATAACTGAAAATAATAAAATCGCAGTGGAGTAGGAATGGATCGTTATTACTGGGGTGTTGATTTAGGCGGCACTAAAATTGAATGTGCAGTGATTGAACGTAGTACCGATAAATGTATTGTCAGAGAACGTATAGCAACAGAAAGCGATCAAGGCTATGCCCATATTTTAAATCAGATTAAATTACTGATTGATCGATGTGCTGAACAATTAGGTCAACGACCTTTAGCGGTTGGTTTTGGTACGCCAGGGACGTTAGATCCTCATCATGGCGTAATGAAAAATTGTAATTCAACCGCGCTTAATGGCAAACCGCTTGATAAAGATCTTTCTCTGTTATTAGATGCACAAGTTATATTAGCGAATGACGCGAATTGTTTTGCCTTAGCCGAAGCGCATTTTGGTGCGGCGAAACGTGTAAAACCAAATGCAGAAGTTGTGTTTGGTATCATCATGGGCACCGGTGTTGGATCGGGTATCGTTGTCAATGGCAAAGGTTTATATGGTTGCCATGGCATTGCAGGAGAGTGGGGGCATAATGTTATTGAGCCTAATGGCGCCCTTTGTTATTGCGGTCAATCAGGGTGTTTAGAAACCGTTATTTCAGGTAAAGGCTTAGAACGGTTCTACTTTGAACAATCTGGCGTCGAATTACCATTACCAGAAATAGTGGAGCGCGCCGCTGGAAATGATCTTCACGCTCAAGCAACATTGGCCAGAATGTCACATTACTTTGGTATTGCTGCTGCACAGATTATCAATGTGCTTGATCCTGATGTAATAGTTATTGGCGGCGGTGTGGGTAACATCGATGCTTTATACCAACAAGCACAGCAAGCCATATTGCCACATTTATTTAATGGTGAATTAAACACTCAGATTGTGAAGCCAGATTTAGGTGATAGTGCAGGTGTCTTTGGTGCTGCGGCATTGGTAAAATAAGATCAACCAAACTAATTAACAAACATAACAAAAAGGGCACAACGGTATTAACCATTGTGCCCTTTTTACGCATACTGTGTATTAGCTTGCCAATACTTGAGGCTTGCGTTGTAAACTTGCAAATAGCATATAAATAGCGGTTGCTAGTAGTACGATAAAGAAAAAATTCATCAAACCATTTTGTTTCGCCATAAAGCTATTCGCACCAATAGGACCTAATGCTGAACCAATACTGTAACTAAATAGCATTACTTGGGTGGCAGCAACAATGTAAGACGAATCTAAATTATCACATGCTAGCGTAATCGCAATTGGGTACAACGCAAATGCTGACATACCTAACAACGCTAATGCACTAACTAGCATGATGTAATCTGATGACAAATAGGTTAAACCCATTGCAAACACGCCAAGTAATGACATTAACGCAAGTAATAACGTTTTGCTCATTACAATAGAAAGCTTGCTAATAATTGGCTGAATAACCATGCCGCCAAGAATAATCGCCGCCATTAATACACCCACTTGATTGGTAGAAAGTGAGCTGGCTTTAAGCGCTAATGGCATCAAACCATAAATACTTCCCATCACCACACCTGATGTGATGCAACCAATAATTGCTGGCTTACTTAAACGTGAAATTTGTTTAAGTGAAAGCACTTGGTGTCCGTGGCTATCTGGCTGACCTTGCTTAATAAACAAGGGTGGCAAAATAGCAATCAATAATAGGACTAAGATCACGATAAAAGGTACAAAACCTTGTACACCAAAGTAACCCACAGCAAGCTGACCGATAGTTGTACCGCCGTACAATGACGTCATGTAAAAACCAAGACGTTTAGCTCGTTCTTTTGCGCTGTCGCCAATCAATAACCATGATTCAACAACAACAAAAATACCAGCTACAGCCATACCTGCAATTAAACGTGAAAATAGCCATAGTTCTTTATGTGGAAACAAAGGTAATACAGCAACCGTTGACGCTAATAATGTAAGAAAGCTAATAAAGGCAATGCGGTGACCTATTTTAGCAATAATAGGTTCGATCATTAATGACCCTATTAATAAACCAAGATAATAGATACTCGCTAACCAACTGGCATAACTACTATCAATATTAAAATTTGCTAATGATAGTGGGATCAAGCTCATTAAGTAGCCTGAAGCGATTGCAAATACAGTTAGTCCCGCAACGGGCACAAGCATGCCGTTACTTTTATGACAAGTAGTGGTTTGTTGCACTACCGTACTCTCCACATTAAATTCGGTTTAGATAATCTGTCTCTTTATATAAAGGAGTAACCCTGTAAAGAGTAGTCAAAAACCCGCCGACCGAAAAAGGCAGGAGGGAGGAAGAGACAGTGCTGTTTAAGTTTGCTTCCGACTGAAAGCGAAGCGATTATTCACGTAACGGTGACGTGAGTAAAATGAGAAAAACTAATCCGAAATGATGCTTTTATTTATAATCTTATCTGTATAGAAAAAATGCTTAGAGGTGAATTTAATCACATACTTTCAATAGAATAATGAATCAACAAAAGAACTTATTATTGAATGGGTTAGATTTATTTATTGCGTGAATAAATCAATGAGTAACAATAAAATCATTAGTGTTGTAATTGAGTTTGAAGCGTCGTAATTTCAGATTTAATACGAAAAAAATTAATGCTGACCAATAAAAATTTTTCTTTTATATCTGGGTTTATTAAAAGCATAAAAAAAGTCACTCTATCAGATATAAATTAATAAACAGATAGAAGTGACTATTAAAACTTGTGTAAAAAAATATTGTTTTATTACTTAGCGTTTATTTTTAAGGTAACGCTTGCGACGCTCTTCTTTTTTCTTAATCTTTTCTTCTATTTTACGTTCAGATGCAATCGCAACATTGATCAATTCTTCAGTGATCATGTCTGGATGTTCAAGTGTGATGTTACCTAAGGTGCCATTACGTAATTCATTAATCAAAATAACAGAGGCTTTGTGTAAATCAACACGACCCCCGCCTTTTAAACAACCACGCTTACGACCGATCTCCTCGATTAATTCAATTGCAGATTCAGGTAAGTCATCATCAAGGTTGTAACGTGCTTTGATCAAATCAGGGTAGGCTTGAATTAAGTATTCAATAGCAAAGAAGCCAACATCGATATAATCCATGGCAGTATCTTTAATCGCACCGGTTGCCGCTAAACGGAAACCACTGTGCGGGTTTTCTACTTTTGGCCACAAAATCCCAGGAGTATCAGACAGTAAAATACCATTATCTAAATTAATACGTTGCTGCTGGCGCGTTACGGCAGGTTGGTTACCTGTAATTGCAACAGTACGACCCGCAAGGGTATTAATGATGGTTGATTTACCCACATTAGGAATACCCATGATCATCGTACGAATTTTCTTACCCGCTTCTTCACGCTGTGGCGCAAGCTTACGGCAGAGATCCATAATTTGATTCACTTCGTTTAAGTTTTCCGTCGTAATAGCAATTGCCTTTACGCCTTGTTCTTTTTCGAGGTGATTGATCCATAATTGGGTCATTTCCGGATCAGCTAAATCACGCTTGTTCAGTACTTTAACAACAGGTTTACCATCATTAGTTTCACGGAACGACTTGATCAGTGGGTTTTCACTACTAAAAGGAATACGGGCATCTAACACTTCGATGATCACATCGACTTTTGGCATTGCCTCTTCAATTTCTTTACGGGCTTTGTGCATATGGCCCGGGAACCACTGAATTGTTTGACTACTCATTTGATTTTTATACTCTTTATTTTTCTAGTTAACCTATGGAGTACAACCAGAGGTACTAAAATTTACTGTAAACGATAACGGTGGACGGTATTTCCTATCCACACTGGTAATGCTGCGATCGCTTACATACAAATACTTATCACTGAGTTTACCATAACTGCTAGGGGATGCTTGCCCGTTAATGTATTTAAACGTTGCTGAGCTGTAAGCATGGTTAGTTATTGTGCAGCTTTTTCTAATACTTGATCTGCTGTCATAGGAGTATGAATAACATAGTCGTTTGGTTTGTGCATAGCCTTGATTCCTTATGCTTAATGGGCTTCTACACAAGGATGATATGTATTTGAAATTTCTTTGATTTTGGATTTATAAGGGCAGTGAGGTAAAGCGGAGTGATGAAGTCTTGTGGGCGTAATTAAAAAATACGTACACCGCCAATTTGATGAATGAAACAACTTAAAGGAATTCATCATGAGATTTATCCGCTTAAAAGAAGTCATGCACGTAACAGGTTTAGAACGTTCAAGTATTTATAACCACATGGCAGAAGGGTGCTTTCCTAAAACGGTATCGTTAGGCGGTAGAGCTGTGGCTTGGGTCGAGAGTAAAATAACAGATTGGATGCTGGAAAGAGTGTCAGGACGTCATAGTTTTTAAACAAATAATGAAATAAAAATTTTTTAGCCAATCACGTTGTATTTTGATTTTAAATGACTAGGTAGGATAGCTATACTTCTTACAACAAGGTTAAAAGATAAAAAATGACTAAGTCTAAAACACCAATGACACCCGCTGCGGCATCACGTATTCAATCATCTCAAGCAAAAGCGAATGGTGGTCAAGTGTCTAAAGGTAGCTTTGCTGCTCGTGCTCAAAAGGCTGGAGTAACTGGCAATAATAAATAGTAGCATAATGGAGTGGGCTATCAATAGCCCACTTTTATCATGAAAAAATACAGTAATAATAAAGATATTCAAAAGCTAATAATAAATTTATTACGTAATCAATGGCTTTATACTTCAGGTCGGAAACATGGAAAGTTACATTCTCCTGAAGGTAAAAGAATAACTGTTCCAACTTCACCTAGTGATCGACGAGCATATAAGAATTTTTTGAATGATATTCAGAAATTAACGAGATAATTTAAATGAATAAAACACCGTACTTTAGCTTGCAAGTATTACTTCGTGAGTTTGTTAAATCACTTGGACTTAGTTATAAAGATAATGGAATAGAAAGTGAAAATTTTGTAAAGTTAAAAAAAAATTTGGATAGTAGTTGTCTTAATTTAGTTATATCACCATTTAGATTTGAATATTTTAAGCGAAAATTAATATATGAAAATTTGAGTTTTTATATAAATAAAAATTATGCGGAACATATATTAGATGGTTTTGATGAGATGTTTATTGAGTATTATCTTGATTTATTAACAGCAATTCCTTTAGATGGTGTATGTTTTAAAGATTCTCAACAGATCATTAATCAACAAGTTTTAGCAAGTGCTGTTGCTTGCATTTGTGACCCTATGTTATCGAGTATAGGTATAGCCCCTAATGAGTTGGCAAAAACCAATAAAACAGCAATAACTTATTTATTTGATTATATAAGTAATAATAAAGAATGGGTATCATATCTAAAAACGTTAGATAAAGAACAACGTGATCGTATAAGGATGTGGGGAAAAGGTGAGTTACCGACACTTTTAAGTATATCGGAATTAGGTGATGATAAAAATAAAGCTTATTGGTTTAATATTAAACAACTATTTTTGACTGCAAGAATATGGGATTATTTCTTTTTTAATTCAGAATTATGTAGTAGAGAATTTTTGTCAAATGTTAATTTCGAACATATTTCAGGAACAACAGTAGATGATTTAGTTCGATTAAATCAAAAGTCTGCAGAGAGACATTTTGATCTTTGTTGTTTATATCAAGAGCTATTTGGATTACTGGCGCTTAGATATCCTCGTTCTGAAGAACAGAAGCAGATAATTATTACCTTACTTGAAAAAGTGAATAATTATTTATCAGAATACGATAAAGATAATGAAATGAGTTATTTTTATTATTGGATGACTGGTCGTTATTTGCTCCATTGTGGTGAATTAGATGAAGCTTTAAAAATGTATAAGATAGCATTTGAACAAGTTTTATATAGAAATAATGAAGCGACTCAAAAAATAGTAAAAGAAGCGATTTTAATAGCGACTAGAATACCAATACCAGATAAAGCTTTTATTAATCGATTACGTAATATCTCTGGATTATTTCATTTTGAAATTTTACCTGCAGAGTTTACCAATCCTAAAAAGAAGAAAACAGAAGTCATTGAGTCTTGGGAAATTGATGCCTATGCACAATTCTTCAATTCATATTTTACAAAAGAATCGTTTTTTCCTGGTGCGGTATACCCTGATTTTTCAGCAGTACCTTATGGTGTCGTTCTTGATGATCAACAACATAAGTTAGATATTAAAAATCCAGATAAAGTTATTTCTGTCGGTATGGATGGTGGTTTAGTTAAGCGAATGCCACAGTTAGTTTATTATGCGTGGAATGCAGATGAAGATTCTGTTGATGCATTAATTGAAGCTGGCGCACATGTTGATAAAATAGCAAAAACATCAAATGAGAGTGCACTCTTGATGGCTGTGCAAGCGATGCAAGTTAATAGATTCCCAATTAAAAACTTATCAGAGCGTATGTTTAATGCTATCGCAGCAAAGCGACATACTTCAGAAACAGTAAACTTAATCACAGCTAAGCGAAAACTAACAGCGCTAGGATGTGCGATTCAAACTGGGCGATTAGATATCGTAAAGAAAGTTGTTGAATTAGGGGCTGATATAGATCAACGACACGATGTTGGTTTTGAAACACCACTATTCACATGTATTGGGTTGTTGATTCATCATAAGCGTCCAATAACAGCTGCTATTCATGCTGAAAAGACTAAATTTAGTGATTTAAATTTACGATCACTTATGGCAAATAACGTTGGTTTGGTCCCACATGATAAAGAAGGGTTAATTCAATATCTTCGTGAAAAAGAAAGCGACGCTACATATAATTCGATAATGGATAAGATTAAAGCGATTGAAATTGATAGTATTTTACAGAATACGTCGATTGAAGGTTTCCGTGAAATTGCCAAATATCTCATTGATCAAAGTGCTGATGTAAATGCTAAGCATGATATGGCCCTTAAAGGATTTACACCGTTGATGCTCGCAGCAGAGTTAGATGAAGCTGAATTGTGTAAATATATGCTAAATGCAAACAAGAAAGGGAACATTCACGATACATGCTTTGATCCTCAAACAAATCGACGTTATACCGTAAGAGAAATTGCAGTTGCATGGCAGTCAAAAGAAGCACTTAAGGTGTTGGTTCTCTACTGATTTAAGTAGATTTTTAAAAAGCTTGTGATGTGAATCACAAGCTTTTTTTGTATTGAATATAAAACGAGAGCAATATCATATTCACTGAAATTCATTTTTCTTATTATTCATACATAAATTATAATGCGATGCATAGTAGTCAACAAAAAGTTAACTATAGCTTAGAATTTAGACGTTATAATTCTTATATTTTATGAATATAAAGCAATTTATTGAGTAATGTTTTATTTGTACATATTTGATTTTTAGTTTAAGAACTTGAATAAAAAGGGTAATCTCTATTTAAAATATATTAGGTAATTTCCCCTTAATGTGTTGTGCAATAACAGGTATTAGCCCATTTAGATAATGAAACTGTCAAAGTAGAGCGATTAGATATATGAGTAAGTTATGAGATTAAAAGAAGCATTGAGTGTGCTGTCGAAGTCATCTCCCTATGCTGTATCGACGGAGAGACTAGAGCAAAAAAAAAGCAAACTTGACGAAATAAAAGCTTATCTTTATATAGATATGCCAATTGCAAAAGATGTTGAGAAATTAATCTCAAGTTTTTCTGCCAATAAACCAGAGGTGTTATTTCTTTGCGGAAGTAGTGGTGATGGTAAGTCTGAATTGCTTACTGATTGTAAACAAAAATATAATACACGCGCAAAATTTCATTTAGATGCAACACATAGTTTTGATCCTCGTGAAAATGCGATTCAGACTTTAGATAAAGTTTTTGATGAGTTTTTATCTCAATCAAAACCTTTAGTTGTTGGTATTAACACTGGAATGTTGGGCAACTATTCCGAAGAAGGTTGTAATGAATTATTTAGAACTACAATAAAAAATTACTTAGAAACTGGTAATAATGGACATGAAATACACTTTATAGATTTTGAACGTTATCCAAAGTTTGTTATTGATGAAAATGGTTATACGTCTGTTTTCGCAGAAAAGTTATTAAAGCGGCTTACCGTTGATGAAGATAATTTAATACGCCAGATTTTTGATAAAGATAGATTAGAATACACAGATCCCGATTCACGAAGAATACAAGCAAACTATGAGCTCTTAAGTTTACCTGCAACCCAACGTACCGTTATAGACTTGTTGTTTAAAGCTCGTTTGATGAAAGAGCAGTTTTTGACAGCTCGTTCATTATTGGATTTCATTTTTATGTTAATCGCAGGTCCTGATTATTTGTTCAATAATCTTTTTTCTGGTGGTGATAATGAGCTCGCTAATAAAATCGTAGCATTCGATCCAGCTAACTTGCGCACAAAAAAAATTGATAGGTTTATATTAGCTAATGATTTAGGGCTATTTGATTCTGATTTTGAAGAATTTAAAAGCCATCTAACTGAGCAAGGTGTTAACAACAGTAATAGCAGTCAATCATATTTAAGGTTGTTCTATATATTACAAAATGAAGATTTTTCTAATAATTACCACATGAAATTTTCTCAAGATTTCAGTCAGTCATTAATAGATGAATATATAACTATTTATCAAAAACATCGCGACTATGATAATAGTGATGAATGTCGAAGTATCATTAGAGACTTTTACAATAAAATATTAATAACAGCAATTAGAAAATATAATAACCGTAATGCGCCTAAGTTACGGAAAGGTCACTATTTGATTTCTGAAAAGAATGGTTATCAACTCGTCACAAAATTAGATATCAAACCAGATTTAAAAAATGTGGCCAAACAGTTCCAGACTTCAGTTTCTTATTTTACTGCTTGTATTACTGTTGGGAGTGAAAGTTTAACTTTACCCGTTAATATTAATTTATTACAGATAATGAAAAGAATAGGCGATGGATACCGACCAAATAAACATGACAAAAATACAATAGTACTATTGGATGAACTTGTTGAAAATATATCAAAAATAGCTAGTCAAGAAACCACATTGCATATCATTAATGGTAACCAACATATTACGGTGGTTGATGATGAAGATGACAAGTATGAAGTGAGTGGCTTACATAATGATTAAAGAAAAATTTACTGTTCCTAACAAGAATGCATTTAGCTCATTTTTACCATTAAGAACTAAAGATAAACACTATAAATTTTGTTGGGATTCTTTATTAGGTTATTTTGTTCACCTTTTATATAACAAATCTCTTTTTACAAAGAATATTGACGAGTTTAAAGGATTATGTAGAAAAAGCTTTTTAAAGAATTTGGAAAGTGATGATATGGCTCTATGGGATGTTATCGAGAGTATGTACTTTCATAATGATGAGTTATTTAAAATATCTCCAGAGTTACTTATTTTTAAAGCAACTAAAGATGAGCTTGATACGAATAGTAAAAAGCTTGGCGATATGTACGCGGGAATTTTGAATGGATTTATGCTAGAAAGCTCTTCTGTATCGAATCTTAATTTTCTAGAGAAAGTTATAAAAAAAGAATTCGATAAGTTTCACGTATCAGGTAAAAAAGAAGAACCTATAGAATCGATAAGTTATCTTCCTTTTATTTCTGAATATTTTAAAAAAGATTTGCAGTTTTTAAATAATAAGCCACATTATCTTCTTAATAACTTTAACTCGGTTATACGATTGTATGGGTTCCTATATATTTCTCAGATGGCAATTAATATTAAGGATTGGGCTCATGGTGAGCCCAAAAGTAAGCCCTGTTTTTTTATTTTAGATAATGAAAAAGCAAGTAATGAAAGAACGCAAGTTAAAAATTATGGCTACGATCAGCTTCATGGATACTTGGAGTATTTATACCCATATCTTTTTATGAATGAAGTCTTACAAGATAAAAATAAAGTACAGCCGTTATGGAAACTTTTTGAAGAAATTAATGATAGTCATATTGATGGTTTAAATCAATTTGGTGAAGAATTTATCACCGACCGTACAGGACGGAAGTGGTATAACCAAGAGCAAATTTGGCAACGTAGTGAAGATAAAAATGTGATATTGAGTCAGTTACTTGAAGTTGCTCATGCTCAGTTTGACAGAAAAAAAGGTCGTTTAGCTAACTATAGTAATACAGCGGTCAAAGGCACTTTGCGAAATATTCTAAATCCTTTTATTCAAAATAGAAGGCGAGGAGGGAACGTATTAGTATTCAACCAGGATTATATTGTACTACTGACTAATCTCGCAATTGGTGAAAAAGATAAACTTCGCTTTCATGAGGTGATTAAGGAGTTTGAAGCGAGGGGAGTATATTTTGATAAACAAAGCCAGCAGAACTTAGTTGATTTTTATGAACGTATGGGCAGCGTAGAGAGAATGAGTGATAGTGGAGATGCAGTATATGTCAGACCAACAGTTTAATAATTTTTTGGTTACTCATTTTAGTAAATGGGCAAAAGCTGAGTTAAAAGTTGGATTTCGTTATCAGTTTACTTGTCCTGATAATGAAAAGGGACTGAACTTATACCGTGCTTTTTTAGATATTGCGGATAGTAATATTGAAATTAAAGGTATAGAGCTAAAGACCATTAAGTATGGAAATATTGAGCTCATTCCTGTTTGTGAATGTGAGAGCTTTACTGAAAACTATATCGCTCATTTGCGAGATGAAGTCTCCACAATGGAGGGCTCTGCAAAAGGAACAGCATTGCTTATCATTCATAATTCGATGTTGGATACTCTACGTAATTCTACTGAAGATGTTGCTCAGAGTGGCTTTGTGTGGCATCCGGAAAATATTAGAGATTTATTGCGTGACGAAATCGACCAACATGATGAAAAAACTCAAATATCAGAATGTTTACTAAATTATCATTTTGATGAAATCAAAGATGATAATGCAACGATGTTTGGTTTTGAAAAGCTTTATATTGCAATTGCAGATGGTGACCTACAGTTTAACGAGCTTGGGCTTTTAAAGGATAAACAGCTTTCAGAAGAGGATTGGGAAGGGGATCAAATAGTTCAACGCCTCAAGGATAATAAAGAGCTAAGTGAGAAGTTGGAGTTTATAACGCACCATTTTTCTAATGAGTTACAAGATAAATTAGCTGCTTTAGATTTCAGTGAGAAATTTATAAAAGAGCACTTTCCTGATGAGAATATAGAACAATATAAAGAAAAATTAGATCTTGGTGAGTGTTTTGCTGAGCAAGCTAGAAATCGAACAAACTTGTTAGAGTTGGAAAGTGTTAAGGCGCCCTACACTGAGTTTCTGAATAAATCTAAATCGGAAAAAGGGGCGGGTTCTAGAGAAAGGCACATCATATTTTTATTAGAGCCTGAACAATATGAGTTCGAATTGGAACTTTGTTTCTTAAATAGGAAGTTACGAGATAGTTTTTGTAAGATTCAACATAATTCAAAACAGCCTCCTGTGAAATTAGCTATTAAAAATCTTGGAGGTATTCGTAGCCGAGCTATCCTTACAAGTTCTTTTGATGGTTATGCGCGATTTTTTTCCTTCCAAGTTAAAACTGACAAGCCACAAGAAACTCATAGATTTAGAGTATTGCTTATTCGTAAAAATGATTTTTACGAAGATGCTTTTAGACATACCTATCTAATTGATTCAAAAAACAAATGGTTAACTCTTCAAACTGATGAACTAAGTTTAAGAATTAGCGCTTTGTCAGATAGGAGTATTCTGACTGAGAATGATCAAGAATTTGATACGACAATTACTGGAATAGTCGATTTCAAAGCACTTTCGCGTGATTCTGATGATATTCGTTTTATCGTTAAAGGCGGGGATAGTCAGTTAATTTTTAATGTAGAAGATGAGGTTGCATCTGATTCATTATCATTACCTTTAATGTTAGATCAAAGTCGTCATAAATATCTTTTTGATGATGGTTACTTTGGACGATATAACCGAATTAAAGAAAAAGTTCTTATTGATGATAAAGAAGTCGCTCCAAAGGGGAAGCGTCTATCGTTACTTCAGCAAGAAGCTAAGCTACTTGATAATCGACTTCTCGCAATTAGTGAAACTGGAGATAACCTTCATATATCCGATTTATATGAGAATTTTCCAGTACTTTCTGATGCCTATAACGAGTTGTTTGAGGTTATGATACAAGATAAAACATTGCTTAGTTTATCAAGTTGGGGAAGTACACTTACAGAATTAGTAAATCGAATAGTTACAATTTATCAAACAGAGATAGATAAGATACCATATTATGCTCCTCTGCAGATTAAGCATAAGCAACTAATGAATATAGGCTTTGCTGGTATTGAGGGAGAGACTTTTATTACGCCATATCATCCGTTGGTACTAGCTTATAATGCAAATTTGGCTGCTATTTTAAAAGAGGACAAAGATACAGTAAAGAGTTTTGTAACACTACCGCCAGTCACGATTCAAAGACTAACTGCACAAGGCTTACTTCCTTTTGTTTATGATCCTGTTAATGATTTTTCATATAACCAGACAATAAAAGAAAATGTCTTTTGGTCGAAATTAATTCCACAAAAAGATAGCTGCTATGACTATGTGCGTAGTTTAGTGAAGGATAAAATTAGTAAATTTTCCGTAGCTTTTAATCACTTATTTGTTGCAGGCAGTAAGACTACATTAATAGTTAATTCAGTAAATAACAGTGAAAACAAAGAAATATTTTTAGGTCTAATTGATTTCATAAAGATTCAAAAAGACAAAGTTACTAAAATTCACGTTAATTTATACGACAAGGAAGAAAGTGATAGCTGGTTTGATAAGTTTGCTGATGCCGAAACGTATGATGAACTAAAAGACTTATGCGAATTAAATAAAGGTTCAGCTAAAGGGCAAGCTGATAGTATTATTGAACTATTGAGAACACGTTTAACTTATAGTAAATATAAGCATGAAAATGGTGAAAAAGAGCAAGCTTATGCTCATATGAGTTTTTTCAAAAATAACGAACGTGTTCAGGCAACAGACGTTGATGTTTTAAAACAAACGTCTGGAGTGGTCAGTAACGGACTTATGCCGGGAGAAGCAGCTACTAATAAGAACGGTAGTTATTATACTGCATTTGGATTGCAAGGTGTCGATTTAGACAGTGCGCCGCAGTTAAAGTTAGCTGCTAAGTATGGTGGGCTCGTTAAACCAGCTAAACGTCAACATGAAGAGTATGGCGATGCAAAATCGCAAGCACTCGTAGTAACTGAAAATTTTAAAGTGCTATTAGAGCGGGCATACGAAAACTCTATTTGGACTACGATCATCGACCCTAAAGTGACGTTGGAGTTTTTTGAAAACCAAAAGAATATGGTTTTAATCCATTACTCAGATAATTATACAAATTCAGTTAATTACGATGCGATAACGGTTACTAAACAAACTGATCTATACCACAAAGTATTAGAAAATGATGAAGGTGGCATCATTGAAGAATTTAATGCATTCAATGGTGAGTGGTTACTTAATTTAGTTACTGCGAACGATAAAGAACGAAAAGAGAAGCGTGGGATCATCTGTGCCTACAAGTTTATTAACTGTTTAGTTGCTGATTCAAATATTACTTGGGTGCCTCTTTCTATTGCTGAGATTGTGCGTGTTGCCGGAAATCTAGGGCTAAATATGTCTGATAGTGACTTATCACGCCATGCTCAAGGTTTTAAAAAAGGCGTAATTTCAGATGATATTCTATTTGTTGGCTTTAAAGATAAACAAATGATCTTACTGCCTGTTGAAGTGAAAGCAGGTAAAAGACAGACTCATAGTAAGGGTGTAGAACAAGCACAAGAGTTAAAGCGATACTTCGAGTCATTGCTTGGACAACAGAACTTGGCAGGAAATCTCTACCGTGGTTTATTCATGCGTCAGGTACTGATGCAAATAGATAAGTACAAGTTATATAACGTTTATGAAAAAGGTTACTTTGATAGTATTGAAAGTGATAATGCTTTTTGGCTACAAGGAAATTATCAACTAGCAGAATTGGTGGATTATCCTGCGGGATTTTTGTTCGTAAACGTTGAAGATAGTAATTTTAGTAAGGCATTGTTTACTAAAGTTCATGACATACTTAAAGTAGAGTTACCCATGGGTAATTTAGGGTATTGGGTGAGAACACCAATGCGAACTCTTTTCTCTGAACTCACTCAGGCTAAACTTCACTATATTGATAAACGATATATTCTGCCAAATGATTGTGCTGTCCAGCCTCTTACTGTTAAAAATGTGCCTGAAAAACAAGTTGAAAGCATTGAAGAGGGTGATAATAAAGATTTGAAGTTAGACGGTAGGCCTAAAATTGAAGATGGGATAGCTATCATTAATGACGTTCCATCATTAGGTGAAATTGTAAAGTCAGCTAGAAAAACAATGTCAGTTGAAGAGTTAGAATCGATATATCAGCAAATTATTGATTGTTACTACAGTCATAAAATAACGCTGCTCAAGCCCGATAATGTAGACCCATTTATTGAAGGACCCGCGTCGATATTGTTCAGGGTTGGTTTAAACTTAGGTGATAAACCAGAAAATGTTTTTGCTAAATCTCAATCTTTAAAATTGGCATTGAAATTAGAGCAAGAGCAAGATATTGGCTTTGGTATCGATAGAGGTTGTATAACTATTGATGTTCCTAAGAGTCAAGAACAGCGTTACTTTGTCGATCAGAATGATATTTGGCCGAACTGGGAGCGACCAGAAGGCGCTCTTGAGGTTCCATTAGGTGAAGATCGGTTTGGAGAAGTAATTAAGCTAAATTTTTCATCATCAAACTGTCCTCATTTACTTATTGGTGGTACTACAGGTAGTGGTAAATCGGAAGCTTTGAATACTATTCTTTATGGCATGGTAGAACACTATAGTGCTGAAGAGCTTAAGTTAATGCTTATTGATCCTAAAGGGACTGAACTTAATGATTTTGAGCATTATCCGCATTTGATTGGACGTATTGGCTTTGATGATGACGATGCATTAGAACTACTAAAACAAGCTGTCGAAGAAATGCAATCACGATACAAGCAGTTTAAAGCCCAAAATGTGCGCTCGTTACCTGATTACAATGCAAAGGTAAGTAAGGAGGAACGTATTTCTTGGTGGGTATTAGTTCTTGATGAATATGCAGATCTTACGTCTGATAAAGAAATGAAAAAAGACATTGAAGCAGAACTGAAACGTTTGGCACAAAAAGCTCGTGCTGCAGGTATTCACTTAATTATTGCCACCCAAAAACCTAGTGGTGATGTAATTAGCACAAATTTACGTTCTAATTTACCTGCTCAGCTAGCCTTACGAGTTAAAAATGGCACAGAAAGCCGTGTTATTTTAGATGAACAAGGCGCTGAAGTACTGAATGGTAAAGGAGATGCTTATCTTAAGTCAGAAGGTAAGTTAATAAGGATACAGTGTGCAAGAATTTGCATTTAAGTAGTATATAATTTGATTGCTGATATTTTTATAAATATGAAATTAAAGATATCTGATAAGCTATTTATTAGTACTTACTATGATTAAAATTATTCCAACACTTCAGATTATTGAAGTGTTGGAGTTATGTTTTTACTATTTTATTGAAGTGATGTGGTTCAAATAAGGTAGTATTTCTTATCTTCTATTTTCACTACAAAATAAAATTAATAAAAGTAAGAATTGAATCACAAATAATTTATTTGTTTAGATAGTGGATAGTAGATGAATGTTACTATGTGCTTATTTTATATAAGAGTTAATTCCTTTAGATATTTTTTATTAAGTGGTTATATATGGAAAAAGAGTTAGCAAGATATAAAACCAGTGAAAGCTTCCCATTAGAAATGTATTTCCCTATGGAGTTTTTGCAAGATTTAAGGTTTTGTAATGCTCTTGGCGATGATATTCTTTTATGTGGCGATGGTTGGGAGAAAATAGCTGCAGTTTCTGCTGCTTCTTCAGGAACTATACCTGATACTAAAGGGATTTATATGTTCATATGGAAACCTGAATTTTCCATTGAACATGATAAAGAGATTATAAATTTTCGTTATGTTGTTTATATCGGTTCTGCAGCAAAAGGGTCGAGTAGTATTCTTAAAAGATTTAATAGTGACTATAAAAAATTAATAAATCAGAATTTTAGTGTCCATTGGACAGAAGCTAGACCATCAAATAGAGAAAGTAGGTTAAAAAAAATTCTTAATTTAGGGGCTCTAGAATATTGGTATATCACTATGGTTGATGCATCAAGTGAGCAGATTCTTGATATAGAGAAAAGATTAATTTGTTTATTTAATCCACCAGGTAATCAAGCTTTTAAATCACCTATTAGAGCAACTATTGATCGAAAGAAAGTTGCTCCTGCATTTGAATGAAATTTTAAAATATAAGGAATTAAAATGTCAAATAAAACATTAATACCCGCATTAAAAGCAAAAGTTGGCGATTGGGTTTATTATATTTGTATTATGAAATATGCACAAGTTGCGAAGGAAGTCAATTTTGCTTATGAACTTGGTGGTAATGATGATCTTAACTCATTAATTCAGAGAGGCATTTCAGAAAGGACTAAGGAAATTACAGATTATTTACTTCGTTCAAAACATCGATTTTTAGGGTCTCTAATTGTTGCTGCATATGGGGGGGATCCTCAATATATGCCTGTTAGGATGGAAGATAGTGAAGATTACCTTCGTGGTTTAGATAATAGTTTTGGGGTCTTAACTTTTGATGGCGGACAGCAATATTTTGCATTAGATGGACAGCATCGATTAAAAGCAATAAAAGATGCTATTAAAAAGGATCCAGAATTAGGCGCAGAAGAAATTAGTGTCATTTTAGTGAGTCATTATGATACTGAACTTGGAAAAGAAAAAACAAGGCGTTTATTTACTAATATTAATAAAAATGCTAAGAGTACAACGAAAAGTGAAAATCTAGCATTGGATGAAGATGATGGTTTTGCTATTTTAACTCGCCGCTTGATTAGTGATCATGATTTCTTTAAACAAGATGGGCGAGTATCTGTATTTACTAAGCAAGGAGAGTTTGGTGAGTTGTCTCTTGCTACTAGTGTTCGAGATAATGATAAAAGAGCAGTTACATCAATAAAACAGCTTTATGAGATGGTTAAAGAGCTTTCTTTTGGAACTAATTTAGAAGGAATATCCTTATCAAAAAGACCTACCGACGATGATTTAGAAGATTCATACCTGATCATTTCGGAGCGAATTATTCAATTTTTTGATGCGTGTGGTAACTTACCTATCAAAGTTGAAAAATTAGATGATATTAGAGGCTTAAGAAAAAATAAAGCAGCTCCAGGGGCTGAAGAGGCTTTTCTAAAAGGTATTGTTCAAAGATGTGTATCTACATCAATTCGTAATTTAATTGACCAAGAATTAATTACTTGGGAAGATGCTTTAGATAAACTAAAATCTTTTTCTTGGAAGTTAGGTGATGCACCATGGTCTAGTGTTTGTGTTATTAATGATGGGAAGTTAAAAATGCAAACGAGTCGAGAGTTTTCAAACCTACTTAATGAGTTATTATTAGTGCACATATCACCGAATAGTAAACAACAAATTAAAAGAACGCGTAAATTATATTTAGATATTAAAAATCAACAATATACATTTGCTCAAGATGATTTAGAAAACGGTTTAAAGGATAATGTATAGAATAAACTAGCCCTAGAGGGCTAGTTTTATTAGTTCATTAATACTTTTTGATTTGCTTAATAAATAAGAAATCCCTCGATGAAGGTGAAGCTTAAAATAATAATTAAGTTCACCTTCATCAATTATCCCATAATCTTTTTTTATTCGTTGTCGCAGCACTGCTAAATAAATATCTGAAAATTCACCACCAAAGACTTTCCACGTCATTTCTACGTTACTGTTGGTGATAATATCCTCATGTGGTGGGATACCTTCTTCTTTTAGTGAAAGCATTAATGCCCATCGACAAAGAACATTCCAATTATCAATTTTAGTTTTCTTCTTTACGGTAATTAATTGGCCTTTAGCTTTTTCCGATAAGCGAACAGTTTCAATACTCATGCCGATTCCCCAAAGTAGCCTTCAGTAATTGTCGATGTCTTCGCACTTTCTTCATAACTGATATGATATTCCTTAGCGATAGAGTGCTTTAATTTTTGGTAGTATTTCCCTGCAATCTCTTCATCGGTTGATAGCAGTATTACTTGTTCAGCTGCTTCTGGAAGATAATTTTCAATAAGCTTAGTTCTATGCTGTCCATCAAGACGTCCCATTGGCGTATCAATGATTGTTGGTATTTCTTTACCTGACAATTCAGCAAGAGCCCAAAGAATTGCTACTGAAAGTAATTGACGCTCACCCGCAGATAGTCGCTTGGAGTCTATTTCTTTACTATCAATACCTAAAAGCGTTAATTTAAATGACACTGGGTGAATATTAATTTTAGATATGAGTTCAGATTTTCTTCCTAATGCTCTAAATTTATTACTTATTCGTGTTTCTAATTTTGAGATATTCTCTTGAATTAATTTAGTTTTAAACCCATCAATAATATCTTTCATTTCAACTAAGTGCTCTGCAACCTGTTTGTTTCGTTGGCTTTCGAAGTCTTCAGTATTTTGTTGAATCAATGTTGCATCTAAACGAGCTTCATTGTCATGAAGCTGACATTTACATTGTGCCATATTTTCCATAAGATCATTTAATAAGGCTTTATAGTGATCTATAGTCGCCTCAACTCGACCTTTTGCTTTAATTTGTTCTTTGACCGATTCAGAATCAGGAACGGTATCTAGTTTTTTATCTAATAGAGCAAGGGTTTCTTTTAGATCTTGCTTTTGGCTTAAAAGTACTAAACTTTCACTCTTCTCTGATTCAATTGAAGTTTCAGCAAAATCAAAAATGATTGGATTAATATTTAAGTATTGTTCTTGGTCTAAGTTACTTCTTGAATTCTGGTAGATGGAATCAAGCAGCGATTCTACTTGCTTTGTAATATCATTACCTTGTAACTCCGATAGACGATTTAAAAGCTCATTATTTTGTATTTTTATATGCTGTTGGGCATTTTCAAAGCTTTTTGCTTCTATTTCTAATATTGCCTGTGTTTTTGTCTCATACATTAAACTATTAGCAATTGCTAATGGTAGTGCTCCTGCTGCGAGTTTTATTAAGTTGTGATCAATGGCTTTTAGTTTTGATTCTGTAGCTTCTCTTTCTAATTTGATTTTTTCAACATCATCTAATAAATTAGCGCCAGAATGTTGCATTTGGATCTCGATTTCTTTTAGTTCAGTTGATAATTTATTTTGCTCATCTAATGTTTTTTGTATATTAGCTTCTATAGTGAGTAAGTTTTCTTCTAGAAGCATTTTTTTATTTTTGAGGACTTCAACTTTTTCACTCGCGGTTTTATCTAAATTACGTTCTTGACGTCGACGTTTTTGATTATTTAGATCTTTTGATAGCTGAGAGAATAATTCAAGACCTAATAACGCCTCGATTCCTGTTTTTAAAAAATGAGCTGAGCGTATAGGATCTGCTAAATCTTCAATTTTTTCGCCATCAAAAAAGAATAATTCAGACATGCTATGAGGGATAAATTCTGATACAAAATCAGTCCAGTTTTCTGTCAAAAATTTATCTAATTCTCCGTTAATTAAAACTTGGATCTTGTCTGTGATTTCTTTATTTGAATTCATTTCCCAAGAACGGATAACCTCGTATCTTTTTGTTTGAGTTCTTTGTGTATGACGGAAAGACAAGGATACAGAAGCTGTTTTATCGTCACTGTATCGATTGATTGCTTGTTTTAAATAGTCGCTATAAGATAATTTCCCACGGTTAGAGCACTTAGCGTTTTTCCCATATAGAGCTAATTGGAATGAATCTAGAAATGTGGTTTTACCACCTCCATTTAAACCGCCAAATAAAACAACAGGTTTTTTATAATCAGTAACATTAAGGTCAACAATATGTTCACCTTGATAAATACCGAAATTGTATAATTTTACTTGTTCAAAAATCACTGGTTGCTTCCTGTTGCAATTAAAGTGTCTGTCGCGAGTAATTTTTCATTGCGATCATTAATTTCTTGTTTTTCTGTGGCTTTTTTATCGAGTAGGGCAAAAGATTTATTTATTTGGTATATATAGTATTCGTATAGTTTAATTAAGCCATGAACTAATTTTTTTTCTAATGAGAATATTTCATCTGGCTTATAGTCAGTAGTTATAATTTCTGAATAATAAGCACTATATTTTTTCACCTTACTAAGTTCTTTTTTTGCATCTAGTATTTGTAAGTTATTGACAATATTTTGTAGAAAATCGGTTGCTTCCCCTACGGCTTGTAATCGATTTAACTTTACAATAGCCTCATTTTTCACTTTAGCTAAAGCAAAACGACGAGCATTATCAATACTTTCAAATGCACCTTTATCGATAGTTGTTTCTAATTCATCAGAAATTTTAGCTCTTCTCAACTGATGTTTATATTTATCTTCTATAGAAAGAAGATTTCTAAGTTGCTGATACTTAAGTTCATCTGGGTCATTGTACTGTATGCAAAAGTTTTTCAACTGGCTAAGAATACTATGATTTACCACTGGGCTATAAGCTCTTTGGGCTCCTGGATATTTTTTCCCTGTAATCTCTGTATATATTAGTGGTAGACTATCTTCAGCTTCATTTTTGTCATCGACCCATATACGGCGGATTTCCTCTAAGTCTTCTAGAGCTAATAGCTCAAGATTTTTTACATCGGTTGGACCATATTTACGGACTTCTATTTGTGCTTGAAGTACTTTTCGTAGCATTGATTCTCTAAATGCTTGTTTGTATGGACCACGAACAATATCTGCAGGTAAATTCTCGTATTTGAAATCTGTATTATCTTCATATTGTGCCAATAACTCAAAAATATCTTCGCTATCAGTTAAGTCTTTTTGTTCACTGAACTCCTTCATACTGATATGAACAGTAAGGCTACCATTCATTCTTCTAAAGTCCCTGTTATGTTTATCTCTCGCTATTTTATTAGCTTTTTTGTCTTTGTTTGAATCATTGATATCAATTTCATTACGAAGAGCCAGTAGTGGTATCATCCACTCTTTTTCTTCATCGTTTGCAATCATTGCAGCCATAGATTTATCTTCACCAACCATGGTGCAAACATAGCAGCCAAAACGACTATCACCACAACTTGGTGTTGATTGATCTACAACTAAGGGGCATTCTCCGCCATCGGTAGCCCCTTGGTACATACCAAGTAAGTCTGTGTTTTTATAACCCCAAGGGTTTTTTTGTTGTGTAAGAAACGACCAAACGTCATCATTCGTCCAATCTTCTACTGGTGTATACACCCAGACGCGATCTAGTTGTGTATTGACGTTTAAACCATCATTTTTACGGGTGTTATCTGAACGATTTTCAATATTTTCCATGCTAGTTGTTCGTATGGTACTTTCGTGTTTACGTGTACCAAGAACAAGAATAGCTTCACCATTCTTTTTTACTACATCTTGAATGAATGTGTTTGATGGACTTATTTTTAAACGATCTGTACACCAACGAAACTTATAACGTGGAGCAGGATAGCCTTTACCTATTAAATTAACCCAAAAGCGATTTTCTGTTTTTGGGGTTAGTTTATGAGGCTGAATTGGTAGATCTTGCTCAATAACTGCTTTCTTCATTTGTTTAAGCGAACGGTCAACCCAAATAGCAACGATAGGGTTTTCAACCAGTGTATCAGTACTGATAACATGAACTGGTTTTGTGGCTTTTCCTTCAGATTTGAGTTCGGAAACAGCATTCCAAATAATTTGTACAATCGCAGTAGAATCTTTGCCACCGCTGTAGCCAATAACCCAAGGAATATCATCTTTTAGGTAAAGTTCTTTTGTTTTTGCTACTAAATGTTGAATTGTTTCTTTGAACCCAAGTTCGTTAAAGGCTGAGTAACGCACTGGTTGAGTTTTTACTGTCATAATTAGTTTTACTTGCTCTGATTCGCTTGTGTGAATTTGGTCTCTTCAATTTTTTCTTTCGTGCTTAAGGGGATTGAGAGATAATGTTTAATTCTATTTGCTGTTAGCTTCATCGCAACAGACGAGTTACGCATGGCTCCATTGACAACACATCTACCTTCCCAATCTTCTTTGTTATTTCTTGACCAGTCTATATCTTTTAATGCTTTAGTCGTTTTCTTCCAAGACGGATCATTCTTTAGCAACCAGTAACCGACAATACCTAGGGCTTGAAATGTGACAGAATAAGCATGAATTGATTCTTCTCTTATTTCGCCACCAGAGACTTGTTCTTTATAAACTAACTGCCAAGCAGGAATTACATCAACAAGATGTTCCCAAAATTCACGAGCGATGAAAGTTTGCTCTTTATATGTGTTCTCATTGATTACATCAAAAAGTTCTTTGGTCGCTTTATTTAATGCGCTGTGACTAACTAATTTTTTTGAACGTTTGCCTAGATTACTATTTTCCATATGTATCAATTTAGATAGAATTTTACTTTCAAAGACGACATTCTTAGATAGAAGAGCGTCTGGTTTTCCATCGTAAGTGATACTTAGAGAACTATCAGTTTTTACCGGATATAAATTGAGGTCTTTAAATATTTTTTGTCTTTCTGGTAAAGACTTCCCAACAAAAAATACAACTGAAATATTTTCCTCTCCAAGAGATGGATCTTGTTTCAGTGCTTCATTTATTGCTGCATTACGATGTTGTCCATCAGTAATGTAAACTTCTGCATCATCATCGATGGTTAGAGTACCAATTTTTTGTTGGTGTTTACCTTTTCCAATTGGTGTAAATTCAGTTTCACCATCAATGCATGCGGTCAATGCAGAAAACACATAACTATCTCTATTTTCTAAGATATAGTTACTTATTTCAGGTATACGATCGAGATTTAAAATTCTTTGTGCACGATCTTTTACTGGTAATGTACTCTCATCAAATGTAAATATTCGTTTTAATCTTTTGAGTGGGCACATCACTGTGTAAAATTCAGTATCTGCTTGTATGCCTTTTATGGCAGGGAACGATGTTCCAGAAATTACATCAGTCATATTTTATCCATAAGTGCAGTGTCTTTACGAACAATTATTGTTGTTCGTACGAACAGTTGGTGTAATATACGCTAGTTGCTTATTAATGTCTCCTAATTTGTTAAGGCTTTAAAATGACTATATATTTAGATTGTAACGCGACGACTCCAATGGCTCCTGAGGTCGCTGAAATAGTTTGGAAGTATATGATTGATGAATATGGAAATTCAGGGAGTAGAACTCATGAATTTGGTATGAGGGCTAAAAAGGCAACAGAGCTTGCCAGACAGCAAGTTGCTGATGTTGTTGGTGTCGAGAAAAATGAAGTGATATTTACTAGTGGTGCAACTGAAAGTAATAATCTTGCAATTCTTGGTCTTAAAGCGTGGGCAAAAGAGCACAATAAGAAACATATAATAACGACTAAAATTGAGCATAAAGCGGTTTTAGAGCCTATTGAGGTTCTAGAGTCTGAAGGTTTTGACGTTACCTATCTTGATTGTGATGAGTCAGGGGTGGTATCAAAAGAGTTATTATTAAATGCACTGAGAGAAGATACTTTTTTAGTTAGCATTATGCATATTAATAATGAAACAGGTTCTATTCAGGATATTGAAGGTTATTGTGATGTTTTGAATGATCATGAAGCTTATTTTCATGTAGATGCAGCACAAGGTTTTGGAAAGTATAGTGCAATTTTAAATTGTAATCGTATTGATATGATTAGTGTAAGTGGACATAAACTATATGGACCTAAGGGTATTGGCTCTTTGATCGTAAAGCGTCGAGGTTTTAAAAAAACACCTTTAAAGCCTTTAATGTTCGGTGGTGGTCAAGAACGGGGTTTAAGACCAGGTACACTCCCTGTTGCATTGATTGCTGGTTTAGGGGAAGCATGCTCTTTAGCTAAGAAAAATTCTGAAATGTGGTCTCAATATTGTCAAACTTTAAAAGATGAAGTACTTAGTGCTTTTGCTGAAATTGGAATAATGGTTAATGGTGATAATACTGCGCCACACGTACTTAATTTTTCTATTCCAGAGGTAAATTCTGAGGCTGCAATGGTCGCTTTAAAGGGAATTGTTGCAGTTTCGAATGGCTCAGCGTGTACATCTTCTAGTTATACCCCTAGTCATGTTTTGAGTGCGATGGGGTTAAATGAAGATCGTATCGATAATGCGATCCGTATGTCTTGGTGTTATCAAACAAAAGAGTTACCATTACCGGAACTTATTGAAAAGATTAAGCAATACTTATAAATAGCCATGAGAATTTATGAAGCAGCTGTAAACGCTTTAGGTATCGCAGGTGCGCCTGTTAAATTGGGAGATATCTATAGAATCATTATTGAGAATGATTTCTATCATTTTGGGTCTAAAACGCCACTATCAGCATTACGTGTTACGTTAGATCGACATTGCTCTAATAAAAATATTTCACAGATGCATAAAGACCGATTTTTCTATAAACATGCTGATGGGGAGTATGAGTTATTAATAAAGCATCGAGATAAATCTAACTCAAATTATGAGATCAAAGAACCTTCTCCAGAAGAGATCCTGAGTGATAGTTGTGCGAAACTTATTTTTGATTTAGCGGCCCAGTAAAAAGAGCGATGTAAAGCAGAAATATTAGCTTATTTACGTTCTTTATCGGCATCAGAATTTGAAGAATTTAGTGAACTTTTTTTGAATCGTTATGGTTTTAAAAGTATGAATGTTACATCGATTGGCCGGGATGGTGGAATTGATGCTAAAGGTGCTTTAAAAATTGGTATTGCAGAAATGCGAGTTGCCGCTCAATGTAAAAGATACGCAGCCCATAATAAAGTTGGTAGACCTGATGTATCTCAGTTTAGAGGTGATATTACAGGTGAGTTCGAACAAGGTATTTTTATTACTACTAGTTCTTTTACAAAAGAAGCAGAGATCGTGTCTTTTAAAGCAGGTTGTGTGCCAATAATTCTTATTGATGGCGAACAGTTGGCGGAAATTATGATTAAAAAAGGGATTGGAATACAAAAGTAGCACTTTGAACTCTATGATTTTGATGCTGATTTAATTTATAGTTGATCACAATTTTAAATTATGAGTATTTATAAAATATCCGCTGATTCTTTTATTATTTTTAGTTAATAGATGATCAAATTCTGTTCTATGCATTTGAGTTTCTCTTGCACAATCAAAGTGGAGCAGCTTAGTAAGTCTTTTATCAAAACTAAGCTGTTTTTTATATATTTCATTATGTTGTGAAAGGTAGAAGTGTTTATTCAATAGAGGCGGTCTACGACTTTCATCAACATAATCAAAGAAGTCGATATCTTGCTCTGCCATTTTTATCTTAATGCGTTCAACTAGAAAGGGCACTGATTTATTAAAATCATCATAAGCGGTAAGAGTTAACTTTCCTGAACGAATATGTATTTTAATTAGATCGATATCGTCATCAAGTTCACCATACATCTGTAATGCTGCACCAACATAAACACGCAATAATAGTGGTAGTTCATCAATAAAATCACGATGAAAGATCAGAGAATGGCTGTCATTCAATAAGCTGGCAGACATAGTTTTATGCGCTTTTTTACATTGGGTGTTGATCAATTCAGTATCAGCAATCGCGAATAAAAGATCTGTTGCTAGATTAATAGCGGTATTGTATTCACCAAACAGTGCTTTGATATCTCTTTTTAATGCTTCAGATTGTTGTGTGTAAGGTTTACGCTTTTCAAATAACCCCATTACAAAGTAGAGTAACAAATCCTCTTTGCGGTTTTTTTCTGCTTGTTCAAACTCTTCAGTATCAAACATATCTTGCAGTAAACTGAATACCTTTTTGTGTGAGCCAATGAGCTCTCTAATTTTTCTAGATTGCTCAAATTCTTCATTAGCAGGTATTCGACCCATATCTAAGCAGGTATGCCAGAAATCATCAAAGAGTTGTTGGTGCTGCGTGATGAGTAATTTAGCTTTATCTTTGGAGTCTACTGGTTGGTGCGATGTGAGTTGTTGCCATGAATGATGACGTTTATATTTTTGCTGAAGATAACTTTGCTCTACTAATTTATCTTTGAAAATATAAAAAATGCCAGGGGCAACTGCGATTGCTTCTTCTTGCAGGTTTCGTTCAATATATGCTTTGATTTCTGATTGAGCATAATATTTTTGGAATGTATTACGAGAAGTAATAACACCATCTTTGTATGATTTAAATTGTGCAATGTAGCTATCATTAGCAAGCATTACAGATACTACAAGTAAGTTAGTAGCTAAATCCCAAGCGCCAAGTAATGCTTCTAAACGTTCATCTTGATCTTCAATAACATTAAGTACAAAGCCTAAGTTAACAATATCAGACGGTGTTTTATCGTTATCTGGCTGAAAGTTAGGATCCCAGCCTATAGCATCTAGTCCATGAGCTTCAAGCTCTCTGAGATCATCGCCTCGACCGCAACCATAGTCAAAAATAGAATATTCACCGTTTAAATAATCATTCTTAACTAACGTTTTCATCGGTGCTGAAAGGTCGTGCCGTACAATCGCTGTTTTATGTCTATCTATAGTTGGATCGTCAGTTGATGGATTAATAGCAGAGGATCTGAATAATCGCCCGTCTACTAACTCATAACCGTGCCTTTCTATAATATTGTGCCAAGAATGTTTGAAACCAATAATACGAGTATTTTCGTATAATCCTGCATTTTCGCCTTCTTGGGTAATATTTTTAAAATGTTCAAAGTGTGGGTTATTCGGTGTGATCATGTTTTCTTTGCGGTGTAGAATCGGTGGGTTATCGGAGTTACTGTAATCGGTTACCTTATGTGTGAGCTTAACTAAATCGATATTTACACTTTGTTGCAGGGCGGGGTAAGATTCTGAATAAAAAGTAGGGTAACTTAACAGCGATAGTCGAAATTCTTTCTTATAAAGCTTCACAAGATCCCATTCGTTAACTTTAACAGCTTGAGCAACGGCCGGAATAAAATTCAGTAATGATTCAGATGCTTCAATAAGGGCATCTTTATGAAGATATACTGCATCAGGCAATTGTTTGCCTACTTTTAGTTGTGATATGAGCTCTTTAAATAGCGTTGCATTCATCTTTCATCCTTAAATTCTGCAGTTAAGTAGTTATCTTTATTATATCTTTTTCCTGGGTAACGTAAGCCTGTTTTTGGTGATGGCAACATGTATTGTATAAATTGGCTATTGTTTGGACCAATGCTGACATGAAGTGGTTTATTATTGCCATAGAAGTAAATGCGATCAAAAGGTAAGTTCTGTACGATATATTTTGCAATAACGCCCATATTTTCTTCAAATCCCTCGACGATAAAATCACAAGCTAAACCACCACGTTTGCAGATAAGATTTCCTCGACTATTCACTTCATGATTTGTGTGTTGATCTAAAGTTGGTGCGGTATGTTGAGGGGATGATTTTTGTACTTTTTTATAGAGTTCAAAAGATGTGAAGCCATAGGTAATAGTAGTTAGTCCAAAATATTGTTCAATAGGCATCAGAATATGTGCTTTATAATCATTAATTACTTTTTGGGTATCATTGGCAATTGGATTATTGTTATTAGCTAATTGCCACTCGGGATGACGTTGTTGATACCAGTTAATAATGTTTGATGTATTTATATTACTCATGGAATTTTCTTCCAAATAAAGTTAAGTATTTTTCATCTTTGGTATTAGCACTTAGGCTAGTTGTAAATTATGTTTTTAATTTCAATTTTAGAGATGCAGTAATATAACTTTCATTATGTTGTTAAAATAACATAAAGTCACTATGTCATTAACGATCAGTTTCATACTAAAACCATTTTAATCTGAGAGGTTACATGACAGCAGTTGATTGTATTTCTCAGAAAATCAAACGTTCTATACGTTATGTTTTTGAACGTAAAGATTTTGAAATGGACTTTTTATATTGACAAATTTTTACTGGTGGAAGCCCTCAAATACCATCTTCAGTAAATTACTCGTGGAACAAAAATTAATTTAATCGTCGATTGGTTATTGGTCGTCGAGTGCTTCATTCTCCAAATAAGATATGAAAACTATTCTTTATTTATGAAGAAGCTGCCTTGTGCGGCGACTTCTATATATGCGCTTCACTAGCTCATAATATCTTTACGCTGTTCTAAATAATCAGAGTAGTTGTAATTTGCTCTTACTTCATTTGTATGTAATAAGCACGCTTCATATTTTTAGCTGGAATTGCTCATTCTCGATTTTCTAAGTCAATATCAGCCCAACGAGTTGTAGCTGCTTCTTTGGGTCTCGTCATAGTATGCAATTGCCACAGAATGAGTAATTTGGTTTTAGTTTGTATTCTTGCGCATGTGTTTAAGTGTTCTAAAAGGTCAGGCAGTTGTTCTGGGCGTATTCAGCGATGGTTAAAAATGTATCTACTTGTTGTTTGCGAGCTTCTAGCTTTTTGGTTTACTCAAATTACTTTGAGTTTATGGTGCGCTTACACATTACAAAGTAATTTATATTTTTATCATTCAATGTTAGTGCTGCGTTGGTAGATAAATATAGATGTTGTGAATAATTAAGTTGACTGATTAATGTACCATTTCACAGGTAGGAAAATGTAACTCTACATGAAATATTAAACTTTGTAGTCATAGACATGAAATAACTAAGGAAGGTTTTTTAATGAGGATGATGAATTTCCTCTTACTATTATTAGCTTTTGTAACATCTCATTCAATTAACGCTGGAAAAGATGATTTGCTTTGGCCTGCCACTAACTTTAGTGGATATATATTTAATGATTTCAACTCTGGGTCGGGTAACAGTCAGAGGGGACTGGCTGTAGGTGGGAACCTTGATATAGTTGGATATTCTATTGGTGCTGGCTTACCCCAAGACTTTAGTGATTTTGGCTTACTTGTTGAAGGGGATGCCAACTTTAGTTTAGGTCGACTTTATAAAGGGAAGATTCGTATTGAGGGTGACACTAGCGGAATAAGTAGCTCAGTTATTACCGGCTTTCCTGTTGGTGTTAGTATTGAAAACATAGCTCTTGAAAACTCTATTTTTTCGTCGAAAGAATACTATCAGGAAGTATCAAAGCAACTTGCTGAAGCTGAAGTAACAGGCGAGTCAAAATATCAGTGGGGCGGGTTATACCTCGAAGGTGATTGTGTTTCTCCGGTTCAAGTCTTTAATATTGATGGTGTACAATTCCAATCCGCTCATACTTTTGAGTTTAACTGCCTTCCTCCAGAAGCGACCATTATTATTAATATGCTTGGGGACAGCACGAAATTTAATAGTGTACAGAGTAAAAGTATGTCATCTCTTGCTGTTCATAGAGAAAGAGTGCTTTTTAACTTTCCTGATTCTAGTGAGCTGAACTTTGCAGGAATAAGAATTGAAGGTCACGTCTTGGCGCCTCATGCAAATATTAGCGCACCACATGGCGATTTGATGGGAACAGTGATAGCGAACCAATGGGTTGGATCAATGCATTTAGGTGGGGAGCTCTTTAAAGGAGATTTGTCCACCTTAGTAAGCTTCAATGAACCTCCTTTTATTGAGTCAACGCCTATCACTCAAGTTACTTGGCCCGATGAATATCAATATGTTGTCGTGGCAACAGACCCTGATCAGGATCCGATTACGTATTCATTAACGCAGTCACCCAATGGTATGATGATCAATCCAATCACCGGGGAGATTTCTTGGGTTACAACCAACATAACCGCTTCTTCTTTTGGTGAGTTTCCAATAGAGGTGATTGCGACTGATGATAAAGGAGAGTTTGACAGCCAGGTTTTTGTTGTGAGATTAGATGCTCCGTCTAATTATGCCCCTGAAATCACGTCGACGCCAATTACAGAAAGCACCATAGATGCTCTGTATAGCTATATGATCTCCGCTATAGATTTAGACGGGGATGTGCTTTCATTCTATTTGGATAATGCGCCACAAAACATGTTAATCGATGCTGAAACAGGATTGATTACATGGCATATTTCTAACGGGGATACAGGTAGCCATCTTGTTAAAGTCGTTGTTAGCGACAGTAAAGCTGAAGACAGCCAAAGCTTCAATGTTAATGTTACTGCACCGGGTAACAATGCTCCTGTTATCGTTTCCGCACCAATTTCTGAGGCTGTTCTGCAAGAGCTTTACCTTTATCAGGTCGTCGTGATAGATGAAGAATCGCATCCTCTGACGTTCGAACTGTTAGACGCACCAGTGGGAATGGTTATTGATGCGGACACTGGCCTTATTACTTGGAAACCGGAAAGTTTAGATCCACCGACGACAGTGCGTGTTCAGGTTAAAGATGCTCCGGGGTTAACCGATAATCAGCAATACCAGCTTACCGTCGTTTCTGTGGCCAATGAACCGCCACAGATTACCTCACTACCCGTCGAAGTGGTTGCTAAAGAGCTGCCTTATCATTACCAAGTTACAGCTACGGATGACAAGGACACACAACTGCATTTCAGTCTGGTGCATGGTCATAAAAGCATAACGATTGACCCTATTACCGGAGAGGTGCAGTGGCAGAACGTCTTATTGCCACCTCAGGGATTTGAGCAAACTAATCAGCAATGCAAAATCATTCAGAGCACGACAACTCGCGTGAGTGGTAGTGCAGATGTTTTTGTCGTAGTGGATGAATCTGGCTCTATGTCTGGAGAGCACAATTGGCTTAAAGGCTTGGTGCCGTCGTTGGAAGCAGGTCTGGTTGGTGCGGGCGTTGGTGAAAGCACAGCGAAGAACCTTTATGGTCTGGTCGGATATGAACGCGGGTCCCGCTATCTGGTGGTTGATGGGGAGGAAATGGTTGAGTCAGTCAGCTTTAGCCGTTTAGTAGCGCAGTTAAGACTCTACGGCGGTACAGAAGATGGTTATCGTGCCATGAAAGGAACGCTGGACACTTACTCATTGAGAACAGACTCGGCGAAGAACTTAATTCTTGTTACAGATGAAGATAGAGATGTCACCCTATCTTGGTCTTACCAACAGATGTTGGAGCAACTCAAGTCAACCAGGACCTTACTCAATGCTGTCACTAACTCATCGTTCAGATGTGACGATGGCAGTTCTGCAATGGGGATGACTGCTGAAGGAATAGGCTTTGTAGCCGATGGCAGTGGCAGTTACTACACCTGTAATGGGGCAAGGGCTGTAAGCGGTTCTGGCGCCAGTATAAGAGATTACGTGAATTTGGCCATTGAAAGCGGGGGAGCAGCCTGGGACCTTAACTTCCTGCGAAGTGGGGGACTTAGAGCGAAGTCTTTCTCTGAGGCGATTGTTGATATTAAGATTAAGGAGATCATAGATCAACTCCCTCCTATTTATCTGGCCGACTTACAAGTTAACCGGATAATGCTTTCAGAAAGCAAGAGTGGATTAGTACATGTAGCTGCGACGCTGAACAACCGGGGTCTGGCAGACACAACGCATCCTTTCGCTGTCGCTTTCTATAGTCAAGGTGTTTTTATTGGGCAGGTTGATGTTCAAAACATAGCTACAGAAAGCAGCCAGCTATTGGTATTAAAAGATATACCAGAAAGCGCCTTGGGTGATGACATTGAAACCATAGTTGTTAGTAGCAATGAGGAGTGTCTGACCGATAACAATGAGACGCGCGCCATGATTGCCAAAGTTAAAGTGACGGATAGTCAAGCGGCAGAAGCTACACAATGGTTTGCGGTTAACGTGGCGGAGAGCAATGAGTCCCCGGTCATTGAACCAGTCCCTCCAATTGTGCTTGAGGTTGGTGAGAAATTCCAATTAGCGTTGAACGTTTCAGATCCGAATGTTGGGGATGATTTTTCATTCGCTCTTGTTGATGCACCTGCTGGCATGCGTGTCAACGGGACCAGTGGTGTTGTCTCGTGGCAGCCAACGCAATCTGACGTTGGGCAGCTGATGGCTGAAGTTGCAGTGCAAGATCTCGCGGGTCTGCAGTCGACAACACTGCTTTCATTTGATGTTCTCGATTTTCTACGGGCACCAATAATTATCAGTGAACCGTTGTTAAAAGCGCAGGTAGGGGCGAGTTACTATTACCAGGTGGTAGCAGAGAGCGATCGAAATGTCCTTCTTGTTTATCAGCTTATCGAGTCACCAGAAGGAATGATCATTGATGAAAACACGGGTGAAATTAGCTGGCGTCCGGATCAAGTCAGTGGAGATGGCGGACACAGCGTTATCGTCGAAGTTATCGATGATAAAAACTTAGCTGCCATCCAGTCGTTTGTTATCTCTGCCGTCACCACAGGAGACGCTCCAGAGTTTACCAGCACACCTACAACGTATCTGCAATTGGGCGAAACGTTTACATACCAAGTGTTGGTATCGGACAGCTTAGGACAACCGATAGACGTTAGTCTGCAAGCTTTCCCGGACGGAATGACCCTTGATGCTAACAACTTGGTATTGTGGCAGCCGAGTAAATCAGGGACGTATTCTGTTAGGGTTGCAGCGAGAAGTGCCGGAGGACTCGTCACAACTCAGAGCTTCGATGTACAGGTAGTTGAAACTGCAAATCAACCACCACTCATTGCAAGCCAACCAAGTTGGCGAGTTCAGAGTAATGGGGACTTGCACTATCAGGTGCTGGCTTCAGATCCAGAAGGTGAATCGCTGTCATACCTGTTGATGGAAGCACCTGCTGGAATGGTGATAGACACGGATGGTTTAGTCATATGGCTAGCCAGTACACAACTTGACGGAAAGTTCAGCGTACGTATCCGAGTCGCTGATCAGTCGGGCGTCTTTGCGGAGCAAAGCTTTACCTTTAGTTACTATCCGAGTAACGCCGCACCGGAGTTTACGAGTAGTCCAACAGGTATTGCAGCAATTAATACCCCCTACAAATACTTGGTGTCTGCTAAGGATCCAAATGGTGACCCAGTATCGTTCTCGTTGGCAACGGCTCCTGAAGGGGCTGTGTTAACCGCGTCAAATGAAATCGAATGGACACCAAATGCTTCCCGGTTGGGTACGCACACCTTTGTTGTTGTTGCTGAAGACCCTTTCGGTATGCAAAGCACACAAAGCTTCAATGTTACTGTTCGTGAAGTGTTAAACAATGTTTACCCTGTCATTACATCCGTCCCTCTACTTGAAGCCTTTGTGGGGACCAGTTATCAGGACCTTATTATTGCAGCGGATCCTGATGGTGATGCTCTAACTTATCGCTTAATTGAAGCGCCAGCAGGAATGACTGTCTCTGGAAACGGGACGGTAACCTGGCTTCCTGAAATCAATCAAAAGGGAAGTAATCCCGTTACTTTAAAGGTTTACGATAACTACGGTGCGTATGCGGAGCAAATGTACAGCATTCGTGTAAACAGCGGAAACGAACCCGCCATTATAAGTACCCCTGTTCTATCAGTCTACAATGGTATGAATTATATATACCAATTAGAAGTCGTTGATTTCGATAATGACCCTTTGCGCTATCAGATAGATGAAGGGCCGCAAGGAATGTTGGTCAATGATTCAGGCTTATGTACATGGGCAGTAACTGAAGCGGATGTTGGAAATCATTTTGTCAGTATATCTGTAATCGATGCAGTAGGTAATACCGATACTCAAAAAATCAACTTAACCGTGAAATATCAAGGTGAAAGTGAAGCTCCGGTGATAACAAGTTTGCCTAAACGTCAAGCAAAGACTGAGGAAGTTTATACCTATCAGATAGTTGCTGCCGATAGTGATGGAGACACTATTACATATCGACTGATAATGGCACCAGAAGGGATGACTATCAGTGAAAACGGGTTAATCCAATGGTTGGCAAACGAAACACAAATTGGTTTGTACGAAGTTGTGTTGGAAGTGAGTGACTCAGTAAGAAAAATCGATCTTCAAAAATACTCGGTTGCAGTTACTGCGCCAAGCTTGTTTAACCGTAGAAAATGCCGCTAGAAAGGAAATCATAGTGACAACTAAATATATTCAACTTGATGATATACGACAAAATAAAAAGTTATTATCGTCTATCATTTATAGTCTGCTAGCTTGTTTTATGTTTGTTTTTTATTCTCCATCTGCGCTGGCATTGCATTATGTGTTAGAGAGTAAACAAGTCCCGAAAACAAGTTCAGAAAAATTAATGGATGGACTTGTTAATCTTGAGCGTATCACAAGGGAAGTTCTTTTTTATTCGAAGGATGAACCGCAAAAGGTCAAAGTATTAGAGCGCTATGAGGATAATCTTTCTATTTTAGATTCTAAGTTGCAAAAATATGCAAAAGGAACAAGAAAGGAATTAGAAAGCTATTGGGATGTACTAGATAGTGTTGAGAGCGAAACTGTAAAGGAAATGCAGAGCCAATTAATAGCCTCATTCGATAAGTACTGGCCAATGATAGACCGAAATTTGAATGAACAACTGAAAGGTGAAGATACGAACATCGAGTCTGTGGAAGCCCTCTATCAGTTGTTGACTCAATTTAAGATCGGTCCAGAACATCATAAGTATGATAGCGAAAATATGCCATTTGGTTCTCTACCGAACGTAGCTTATACCCCCTCTCAGGATATGAGCTCACTTTTAACACGTTTAGACATTGAAATTTCACCGGCAATAGCTCGCGCAAGTTTTGTTAGAAATATCTCGGTAGATGATTATCTTCAGTTTAATATAGATACAGCTCAAACACTTGAACTTACAGAGTTGGCTGAGACGCTAGAAAGAAACCCTCAGAAGATTTTCCAATACGTTTATAACAACATTGAATACGTACCAGCATTTGGCTCGATTCAAGGCGCTGACTATACCGTACAAACGGAGCGAGGGAATGCGTTTGACCAAGCAAGCTTAATGATTGCACTTCTCCGCGCTTCTGGTGTGCCTTCAAGGTACGTTTATGGTTCAGTAGATGTCAACCCAAGCAACGTTATGAATTGGGTTGGAGGAGTGAATGAAGTAGAAGCTGCGCAGAATCTACTTGGCCAAGGTGGTGTACCAAATATCATTGTAAAAAGTTCGAACGGCGACACTGTTTCATTCAACATCGAGCACGTGTGGGTTGAATTTTATCAAAATGGAGAGTGGGTAGCTGCCGATCCAAGCTTTAAACAGTATGACTATACAACTCCTTTAGACATCAACAGTATTATGACTTTTGATAGTGAAAAGTTTGTATCAAAGATAGTGGAGGGTTTGGTTGTAGATGAAGTGGATGGTTGGGTTAAAGGGCTGAACCAAGAAAACCTAATATTGCAGCTGCAAGAAATGCAATCTCAATCTGAATCATATATAAATAGCCAATCAGTGACATTGGGGGAGGTGATTGGTACTAAAAATATTGTTCAGCTTGTAGGCGATAGAATCCCAAGGTTACCTTATTTGAAAGTGAGGGCTAGTCAGTCACTGAAATTTTTACCGGATAACTTGAGGCATAAGTTTAAATATGAACTCAATGACGGTTCTGGTGTGTTCTCAAATACGATTTTGAGCTTTGTAGTATCCCTACCCGAGATTTTAAGTAGCAGACTTGCTATGAGCTTTGCGCCTAGTACTCAACAAGATATCGATGCCTTAATCGACTATCTACCAAGTGATTACACATCTTCGAGTGTGCCTAGTAGCTTGCCGTATGGGCTCATCAATTTAAAAGCTAGAATATCCATAGACGAGAGCGTTATCCTAGAGAGAGGCTCGATACCTTTAGGCAAAGAGCTAAGTTCAAGAAAAGGTTTTTGGACTCCTAGGTTTGGTTGGGAATTAGAAGAAAGTCCCGTCATCACGGGTGAATATCATGCCATTGGTATTGATAGTCATGGCGTAAGCAAAAGAGTAATCGAGGATATTGCCAATGTAGCATCGGAGGCAAAGTCTTATCTTGATCAGGGAGCTACAGAAAAAGTATCGAACCACAACACTATCGGTGCGGTACTACAAACAGGCATTCAGTCATTTATGGTTGAATCCAATATGATGAGTAAGTTAGCCGCACTCGAGAGCGGCGTTGTCCACTATCGCCAGCCGAGCTTCGGTACTTTTAGTAATTCTATTTCAGTAAGTTATTTATTTGGTTTACCGAGTAAGATTGAGTTCTCTGGCGTTGTCATGGATGTAGATCGTCTATCGGACAATGCTGAAGCGAAATCCAATTGTAGGGATAGGTGGATGACGTTTAACAGAAATTCAGGAGCAGCAGCCTCATATCTAGAACATTCGATTCCTGAAAAGCTCTTTTCTGATAACAATGGTGGTGTCAGCGCAGTTAAGTTGATTGGATTAGCCAATTCGCAAGGTCAAAAACTATATACCTTTGACAAAGCCAATATCTCATTGGTAGAAAATTTGTCATTGCATAATGATGTGCGACAAGAAATTTATCAAGCGGTTCAGGTTGGAAATACTGTCACAATTCATGAGAGTCCTATCACTGTTAATGGTTGGAGTGGGTACGGGTACGTCAAAATAGATCCTGAAACGGGATCGGGTGCTTATAAAATTTCAGGAGGAGCAAATGGCGGAGCGTTGTCCACAATTTTCGCGTCTATAGGAGGCTTCTTTGATGGTCAATCGAAGTTTAAAGATCATTGGTTTAATCCAGGCAATTCTCCGTTATATTCTCGTTTAGCGAAGATGTTTGGAAATGCAAGCTTAACAATATCAATCATTGACACTATACTAAATCCAGATCTAACAACTAGTCAAAAAGTCGGCCAGATAGTTATAAATACCGCTGCTTTTATTGGCTCTTATGCACTTTCTAGTTACTTGGTCTCTACACTTGGTGTTGGATTAGTTGTTGGTGGCCCAGTTATAATGCTCAGTTTACTACTTGTGACTTTGGCAATATTGCAGTCAATACTGATTAGCTTGATTATCGAGTCATATTTGACTAATAGAAATTATAAAGAGAACAAAGAGGGATTATTGGCTTGATACCAAAGAGATGTATAATTCCCAGTATTGCAGGGTCAGTAGTTGGTTATTGGCTTGCCCGGCAGTGCGATGATTTTCACAGCCTATTGCTTGGTAAATTTAATTTTTTACTAGATAAAACCGTGCTTTTTATGTGTTTGGTTCCAATCATTGCTCTCTTGGTGATTATTGAGAATAAGTACATATGGGGTAAGTTTATAAAATTGGAAACAAACGCAGATGTATGGGGTGTTTCATTTGGATTCCTAATCGGGTTTGTAACATTAGGTATCTATTAGATTTATACAGGCTATTCAATTTTGTATACTCCGAATCATCGACTGTACATTGTTTCGTGCGATCAAAAATCTCGAACAACCTATTCAGTCGAATTCACGCACGATGCTGCTAATTTGGTCCTAAATAAAGGCTACACAATACAAGAAGCATGTAATGCTGTTGGATACACGGCAATGAGTCGCTGAGTCTCTCAATTGAAGCTGGAACATGGTGGAATAACACCAACCTCAAAAGCTATGACGCCAGAACAAAAATGCATTCAAGAGCTCGGTATTATAAGTAAACAGCCGAATAAACATAAAGATAAAATATCAGAAGATGTCTCTAAAATAGCTCCGAATTTATTAAATCGAAAATTTAATATTAAAGCATCAAATCAAGTTTGGTGCGGCGATGTGACATACGTTTGGGCTGGTAATAAATGGTTATATTTAGCCGCTGTTATGGACCCATTTGCTCGAAGAATTGTGGGTTGGGCATGCTCAGATAGTCCAAATAGTGCTATAACAATTTTGTAGAAGCAGAAAGGATACGCTCAAATATATATTGCAGCATTACAACACCAAGCGGGGCCATAGTTATAACAACTACTTATCGCCAGTAATTATGGAAGCAGCCGCTTAATGTAAATATCTATAAAGGTGTACAGTTTTACTTGATCACTTCAGGGCCGCATTGTTTGCATGTGTAATACGGTATTTTTCGAAATACTTTAATGATCTTTGCAAGTGAGTTGGTATGTATTAAACCGCGAAATCCATTATCTGATTAACACTCTGGCATATTCTTTTAATGGTTGAATTTTTACCGTCTTTTTCTAATGTTCGCCATTCACGATAAGCGTATTTGGGCGTGATGTTCTCCTTTTTACGCTCAAACCATAATTCAGCAATGCTTAAAAAATATTTGCTTGTTGTTTGCGAGTTTTTAGCTTTTTGGTTTGCTCAAATGACTTTGGGTTTGTGGTGCGCTTACACATTATAAAGTAATTTATATTTTTATCATTCAATGTTAGTGCTGCGTTGGTAGATAAATATAGATGTTGTGAATAATTAATATGCTTGATTAAGGTAATATTCTGTAGATAGGGAAATGTAACTCTACATGAAATATTAAATGTTGTAGTTACAGATATGAAATAACTAAGAAAGGTTATCCAAGGTTGAACGATATAGTTAATCCTAACCAGTTAATACGAGATATCTTTATCTACTTAGTTATATATTTATGAAAATGAGGTGTGTAATGGAAATCGTGTTTTTTATTGCTTTTGTTATTTCGTTATTAAATGTAGTGTACGCGTTAGTTACAAAAAATATATTCTTTTCCGGTGGTTGGATTAACTATTATGATAATAAGTTAAATTTTTTCCAGCTTGGTTATTGTTATGTCCTATAGTGAATGATCTCGCGAGGGCTATAAGGTATTTATTCACAGCGTAATTTACAAAATAAAGATATGGCTGTCCTATGTTTTTGGCATGATATTAAGAAATATTACTCGTAAACAATTAGATGATACCACTTCCTGCATTAGCGTATAGGAATTATGACAGGCTTAGTTGTGTCCCGAGCGCTTGAGGTGATATCACTGACAGGAAGTCGCTGTCCAAATCAGCAACCTACCGTGCGATGAAAGAATTGCACCAATATAGAGATGAGGAAATGCGTGATTAGTGATTCGATCTTTTTAGTTTACTTGGCAAGTGCATTACTAATATTGTCATATGTGTTAGTCGGTTTCGGTATTGTAAAGCGTATTGCGCAGTGGAGCTCAAATTCATCAGATAAGCGTGCGATCTTCTTGGCGGTGATTTTTATCTATCTAGTATCGGCTTTCGAGGTGATAGATATAGTTAATGACTTATTTCACCTAACCAGTTAGTACGAGATGTCTTTATCTACTTAGTTATATATTTATGAAAATGAGGTGTGTAATGGAAATATTATTTTTTATTGCTTTTGTTATTTCGCTGTTAAATGTGGTGTACGCGTTAGCTACAAAAAATATATTCTTTTCCGGTGGTTGGATTAGTTATTATGATAATAAGCTAAATTTTTTTGCCGGTTTGGTTACTTTTATAGCATTTATTTTTTTCTATGGTGGTTTTTACTTTGTTATTTTTCCATCATTATAATCTTCATACGCTAATGAAGTTTACTTTTTGATATCTCCAGCAGTTTGCTTAGCTCGTTGTATATTAATATAAATGTTTAAACTAAGTGTTTTATTAAAAATACTATGTCCTTTATACCTACGCTATACATAAAAAATAAATCAGATCCTCTCTACTGCGGAGGATATCTCGTTGAGTAATAGTTTTGCTTTATCATTTTTCAGTTGTAATAACGTCATAAAAAGTAGGTCTGTAATGACATTTTGTGCCGTTCGAGAAGAAATAGAAGAACTGCGAAATTGTTTTTCATCAGCAATGGTATCAATCGTGTAGTGGGCTAATTTTCGTAAGGGGCTTTTTTTAATATTGGTTAACGCAATAATTGTTGCGCCTTTATCATGGGCAGATTGAGCCGCAACAAGTATTTCTCGACGTGTGCCTGAAAATGAAATCGCGATGAGTATATCGTCTTTAGTGAGTGTATTTGCTGTGGCAACTTGGACATGCGTATCTTGTTCGTTGAGTGCTGTAATCCCGATTTTTAATAGTTTAAAAGTAAGATCTTTCGCTGTTAATGCGGAACCACCGATGCCGACAATTTGAATACGGTGCGCTTGATTGAGCTGCTTAACAATAGCCTCAAACTCAGAAAAATTAATGGCATTGGTTGTTGCAATCATAGCGTGGGTTTTCTCTTGAATTAACTTTTGAGCAATAGTTAATGAAGAATCATCGCTATGAATTTTGTTATGAATGGGTCTTTTAGGCTCTAGAATGGCCTTTTGTTGAGCAAGATCTTCAATAATGGCAAGTTTAAGAGCCGTAAAACCTTTAAATCCAAGCCGTTGGGCAAATTTGATGACACCTGATTGAGAAACGCCAACTTTGGCGGCTAAATCTTGGCTTACGTAAGCGCTTAATGACGCTGGATCTTCAAGAATAAAGTCTAATATTTTCACACCATTGCTCGACAAACAACTTCTCTGGTTTTGCATCTTCTCTAAAATACTCATAATTTCCTCATTTTTTTGAATTAATTATTCAATATTGGATAAATATTATTCTTTTGGTAATGTTTTGTTATCTTATTGAAAATAAAGGGATAAATTTCATTTCTCGATCTGTGTGTAGATATTGCTAATCCTATTTATTCTCTAATGTTGGCATAAAATGAATAATTTTAGTTGTGATTATTGTCACTTAATCGAATTTTTTATTCTATATGATTTCTCTCAAACCTAATAGTTAAGCGAGAGAGCTGATGATGAAGATCGACCTAACAACCTTAGTGACCGAAAGCCGAAATGCAGTGAGTGAGAATATCGATATGCTTCCAACAATTGATATGTTGAAAGTGATTAACCAGGAAGATCAGAAAGTGGCTTTAGCGGTAGAAGCTATTATTCCTGAAATAGCGAAGGTTGTTGATCTTATTGCAAATGCTTTCCAATCTGGCGGTCGCTTGATTTACGTAGGCGCTGGAACGTCAGGTCGATTAGGTATCTTAGATGCCAGTGAATGTCCTCCCACATATGGCTCAAACCCTGACGTAGTGGTTGGTCTAATCGCGGGTGGACATCAAGCTATTTTAAAAGCCGTTGAAAACGCAGAAGATAACCTTGAACTTGGTGCTGCGGATTTACAACAAATTGGTTTTAATAACAAAGATGTACTTGTAGGGATTGCTGCAAGTGGGCGTACGCCTTATGTACTCGGGGCGATGAACTATGCAACAAGCGTTGGTGCAACGGTTGCGACATTAAGCTGTAATGCCAATAGTCCAATGACGCAGATTGCAGATATTAATTTGACGCCCATTGTTGGACCTGAAGTCGTAACGGGTTCTTCAAGAATGAAAGCGGGTACCGCACAGAAGCTAGTGCTGAATATGTTAACCACTGGCGCAATGATTCGTACCGGAAAAGTGTTTGGAAACCTAATGGTTGATGTTGAAGCAACCAACGCCAAGCTCATTCAGCGTCAGCATAATATTGTGGTTGAAGCGACGGGATGCTTAGAATCACAGGCAGCGGCTGCATTAGCCCAATGTAATAATCACTGTAAAACCGCCATCTTAATGATTTTACTTGATATTGATGCAGAGTTGGCCGCAGCAAAACTGAGTAAACATAATGGCTTTATTCGTCATGCACTTTTAGACCAAGAATGATTAGACAATAGGTTTTATTAAGGAGCATAAGATGGCCAAAATAACCGCTTCAATGATACAACAAATACTCACGGCAATCGGTGGCAAGGGAAATGTTATCAAATGTGGTAACTGTATGACGCGATTACGTCTTACATTACAAGATGATAACTTAGCTGATCGAGATTCAATTAAGCGCATTGCAGGAGTAATGGGGTTAGTTGAGAGTGATGATCAATTTCAAATTGTTTTAGGGCCGGGTAAAGCACAAACGGCGGCTGAAATGATGAATAGCATGCTTGAGAAAGAACCGGGAGAGACAAGGGATATATCAAACCAGCAAACTGATCTTAAAGATGTTGCTTCTGCGCATAAGCAACAATTAAAGAAAAAACAAACCAGTGCAGCGCAGCGTTTTCTAAGTAAGTTTGCGACTATTTTTACGCCTTTAATTCCAGGTTTTATTGCCGCGGGTTTGCTACTCGGTATAGCAACATTATTAGAACAACTTTTTGTGCTTGGTCATGCAACACCTAATACGCATTTACTTGATTTAATTGCGTATATGAAAGTCTTTAGTAAAGGGTTGTTTAGCTTTTTAAGTATCCTAATTGGTTATAATGCGCAGCAAGCATTTGGTGGTTCAGGCGTTAATGGTGCGATTTTAGCGTCTTTTTTTGTATTAGGTTATAACCCAGATGTAACCACTGGCATTTACTCAGGAATGACGGATTTTTTTGGTAATGGTATTGATCCTCGTGGCAATATTATTGGGGTATTAATTGCCGCCATTATTGGTGCTGGTGTTGAGAGAAAAGTCCGTCAATTTATTCCCGATAATCTAGATATGATTTTAACCTCTATGATCACCTTGTTGATTATGGGAGCAGTAACCTTTGTGATAATCATGCCGATTGGCGGTGAGCTATTTAAAGGTATGTCATGGTTATTCATCAACCTTAATGGTAATCCATTCGGCAGTGCGATCTTAGCGGGATTATTCTTAATCTCAGTAATGTTTGGTATTCACCAAGGTTTTGTACCTGTGTATTTTGCTTTGATTGATGCTCAGGGCTTTAATTCACTTTTCCCCATTTTAGCGATGGCAGGAGCGGGACAAGTAGGGGCAGCATTAGCGTTATATGCTAAAGCTAAAAAAGATTCGTTGCTACGAACGCAAGTCAAAGGCGCAATTATTCCGGGTTTCCTAGGCATTGGCGAGCCGCTTATTTACGGCGTTACGCTACCGCGCGTTAAACCTTTTGTTACTGCTTGTGTTGGCGGTTCTGCTGGTGGTTTCTTTATTGGATTAGTCTCTTACATGGGGTTACCAATTGGTTTAAATACGGTATTTGGCCCATCAGGTATTGTTGCCTTGCCATTAATGACATCAAGCTCAGGTATTTTTGCGGGTATGGCAATATTTACAATTGGCTTGCTGATTTCATATCTTGTGGGATTTGCGATGACATGGTTCTTCGGTACTAAAAATGTTGATTTAAGTTAAGACCACATTATTGAGAAGCCGATTTAATAAGCAATTCCTAATTCTTGGACATTTCGGTTTAGTGGCTTAAGGCCTGATTTCGATATTCACAGCGTAATTTACAAAGTAAAGATATGGCTGTCCTATGTTTTTTAAATAATTATTATTCTTTGATGTACTAGCTGAAGAATCAGCCATATGTAACTTATTTTAGTGCGCGTAATCAATAACTATCATCTATATCTAGTGTAGCATTACATGCAAATATTGAATTTAAATCCTTGAAATATACGTGTGAAATTTCAAAATTTGATAGGAACAAAAAATGCAGCAAGAAATATCTGAAAAGTTAATTGTAGTTAAATCAACAGCTCTTAACGAAAATCAAGGGTTTGTAATCCCTCTTTTAGCTGAGCAAGAGGATGGAGTTTATCGACACTTAAATAGAGAAGAATACCCTAGTGATATATTGATAACGAAAGGGTTTCCTACAATTCATGAGCAATATGAAACGAATGAGCTTTTCATTCTATCTAATCATTCTTTGGATGAAACTAAAGATGGTTTGAAATACAGAGCACACCTAAATGATGTAGAAAAGCTTCCTCAAAATACATTTTTACCAATATTGATCGCAGAACTTCCTGATAAACAGGCAGGATTATTACCTTTAGATGTAATTCCTCCATCTCAGCCATTTTTTATTTTAGACAACGAAGACATATATGGGCCGATGTCTAGCACTCAAACTGATGATAAGAGGTATATGGTTGAACCTTTTGTGCATCCTTTACTTAGTTTTGGAAAAGGATATTTAGGGAAATTCAACTATTCAGAGGTGTTAGATACAATTGTTGATGTGTTTATTAATGGTGTAGAGAAGAAGTTCATCACATCTTTTAAAGCTATATCGAAATATAAGTCAGGAAATCCAAGCATTGATTATTTGTCTGATGATCAACTAATTCGTGTTGTTAATGCTCAAGGTTTTGGAAAAAAATCTAAAGTTTTAGCTAAAAAAGAAGCTGAAAGGTTACAACAGATTATTGCAGAAAGTGAAAAAGCTAATCAAATAATCAAACAAGATGAACGTGTTGAGCGTTTGAAAAAATTATTAGATAAATATTTGGTGGAGGCTGATTTTGGTTATTCTCTTATAAAAGAATACCTTGCTTCGTCTATGGGACAACGCTTCCTGCAAACTTACGTTGAAGAGAACAAATTATCTTTACTGCAAGAGCATTTAGAAAAGGTTAAAGAAGAAGCCGATGAAAAAGAGCAAGAGATACGATTGAAACTTCAAAAATTATCAGATTCATTTTTACAAAAAGAAACTCAATTACATGATTTTGAATTAAAGATTGAGCTAAAAAAGAAAAAAATCGAAGAAGATATTGCGGAGAAAGAAGCAGAGAAAGAAGAAATTATTAAAAAACGTCTTGAAGAGCAACAGCATGAACTATCGAAAGAAATAGAATTAGCGAAGTTAGAACTTTCTAACATTATGGATAATATAGAAAATCAATCCCAAGTATTAGGTATTTCCAATGAGACTGTTCACCTTAATAAAAGGAAATCGTATTTAGAAGAACATAATAAAATGCTTGAATCTGCAGCTAGTGGCTTTGTTGCCATTTTGCAAACAACACCTAACCAAGATTTAGCAAAAAAAATTGGAGAAATGGAGGCAATTAATAAAGTTTTAAGTGGTCAGTCATATTTTGATACAACTTCTTTGGAAGCGAAGCCTATAGTGTTCGCTAAAAGCCAGCCTGAAACTGCAGAGGATCTTATTGATAGCTTATGTCATGATTTTTCTGAGGATGGTGGAAGAGCTTTCTCTCAAGAAGAAATGACTAATTTATTAGTTTCTGTAAATCAATCTTTCTTAACAGTTTTGAGTGGGCCTCCCGGAACAGGAAAAACATCAACAGCGACTCGTTTAGCAAAAGCTTTGCATCTAGGTAGTTCTCAAGGCGATAAGAATTTTTTATTTGTGCCAGTTGGTCGAGGTTGGGTATCAAGCAGAGATACTCTTGGTTTTTATAATTCATTGAAAGGTGTATATCAAGAATCAAGAACTGGACTTTACAATTTTCTACAACATGATAGTAATCAAGCAAATAAGCTCATTTTGCTTGATGAAGCAAACCTTTCATCAATGGAACATTATTGGTCTGATTTTATAGGGCATTGCGATAGTGACTACGGTTCGAGGCCTATTGATACTGGTATCCCTAAAGAAGAGTTAAGGTATCTTAAATTAGATGAATCAGTGAGGTTTATCGCAACAATAAATAATGATGCAACAACGGAGCGTTTGTCTCCTCGTTTGATAGATAGAGCTCCAATTATTAACTTAGATATATCTAGTGAAATTGCACCTAATATTGTGGGGAAGAAACTTGAAGGAGCTGTTCATTCAAATTTGATGAAAAAGTTCTTTATCCCGGATGAAGCTGAGTTATCTAAAGCAAACTCTTTGGTTTTGAGGCAGGTTATTGAGCAATTGTTAGTGCGTGATTCAAAACTAGGAAATCCAATCTACATAAGTAAGCGTAAAGTAAATGCTATTACAAATTATTGTGCAGTTGTTGGTTCAATACTAGACTCTGAAGTTGCTTTAGATTTTGCAATCGAACAGCATATACTTCCGCATATTGAAGGCTATGGCTTAGGATTTAAAAAACGCTTAGGTAACCTTCAAACAATTCTTGGACGTTCTTACCCTAGATCAACAGCTCAGATAGAACGAATTCTGGCAAGTGGGAATGAATTTACAAGCTCTTTCTCTTATTTTTAATTGGTTATAAAAAATGAAGCTTAATATTAAAATTCTAAGGGGAGAAAGGGACGGATATCAATTTTCTTTACCTGCAATTACTTCATCTACAGCACCCACCCAATGGGTAAAAGAAAATGAAGCAATTGAATTATCTTTTTCTGTTCCCTGTAATTATATTGATGCTGAACTTATTCTTTATGATCATAAAATTGGTGTAAGTTCTGTCTCATATGATAATGATGAAAGTAATTGTTACTTTAAATGGCTACCACAAAAAAAATGGGGAGGAAGGCAGGAATGCCTTTTTTTCAATTATTTTGGGTTGGCAGAGCTTACAATTAAGCTCCAAGAACAAGATGGCACCTACACTTACATTAACTTTCAACCTATTGAAGTTTTAGCATCAAAAGCTAACGCAAAAAATGTTGATTTAATGCTGCTATATCTGGCTAGATTAAATGATAATGAGTTACATTCTTTATTTCAAACTACAAAATATAATACTGGATTTAAAGAGGGAAATCATACTCCAATCAGTAACTTAGAAAGGTTAGAGTATAGCTTTAAACTACTTGTATCATTAATTCCAAATGTACTAAGAAAACCAATATCTAAACTTCTTCCTGAACAAAAGGTAATCCATCCTAATGATCATCATGATTTTAACGATGAGTCATTAGGGTGGTTGATGTCTAACCTTTCCGTTATAAATGAGTGTGATGATATTCATCAATCACATTTACATTTTGAAAATCGAATGTATAGAGCCGATGCTCTTCAAATATCAGAGCTTAAAGAAAGTACTGATGTTTATGAAAATAGAGTTATACATGGTTTTATACAGTTATTGATAGTTGAGATATCTAATCAATTAAATTCATATGAGACTATTGATGAAAGTCAAACAACGGTTGCTTGCCCTCCAAATGGCTATGTATCTTTTTTTGATCAAGTGAAGAAATTTAAAAAACGTCTTTTAAGTGAGCAAGTCAATCGTTGTAAAACTCTTTTAAACTCAGCAACTAATCTTAAGTTTCATTTAGAAAATCATTTAAGTGTTAGTCATGTATTAACACAGAGACCGATGCTTACATCTAAAGCTTCATCAAATCTTTCTTATCGAACGATTTTTATAGAATTTATTAACTGGTATGAAAAAAGTAAACCAGATTGGTCTGTATATGAGAATTTATTTGCGATAAAAAGTATTCCTATTTTATTTGAATCTTATTGTTATTATCGAGTTGCTGAAGCGCTCAATAGTATTCTTCTTACAAATGATAGAGTTAATAGTTACTGGCAAGATAAATATGGAAATGAAATTATTCTTATCAGAGAGCCAACTTATTGGATGCCCCTAAATAAAAATATTTCTGATAGTAGGTTTATTAATTCTGAGGGGTTAACTGTTACCAAAACAGAGGTAAAAGCTAGATCCCATACGCATAAATATTCACACAGGTGTCCAGATATAGTTATCGAGGTTAAGCAATTAAATGGAGAGTTTAAATTAGCGGTTCTTGATGCTAAATATACTACAGAACTAATCGCTTCAGAGAAAAGGCTTCCTGAATGTACTATGAAGTACGTACACGGTATTCACCAGAAAGGAACCGGAAAAACAGTCGTCGATTCGATGACGATTTTATTCCCAGATCAATCTTCTTCTTTTAATAGTTTTCATGTCAAAGAACATGACCTTCTTAGCTTAAATCCTATAACACCATCTTTACAATGCTTGGGGGTAGAGCTATCAGACACACCTAAAGATAATTTAACATTAATTTTATCTAAACTACTAAAGTCTTTATTACCACTTAATGAACAGAGCTTAAATACCTCGTTAGAAATAGAAAAAGAATTTTAAATTAGATGTGGTTAACAGTTGTTGACCACTTCTTGCTGCCAAATCAAATCACTAAATAATTCCATCACAATCAGCTGTACTCTATATCAACGAACTTCCCCATCCATTTCACATAACATCTGTTATATCTACCAAATTTATAATTTAATGAATCACAACGTTATATTAAAGCTTATTTGAAGTGTCTTTTTTAGGATAACTGCATTATTTTAAAAGGAATTATCATGAATTTTAATCGTGAAGTGTGAGTTAGAAGAATACTGTTAAATACAGCTATTTTTAGAGAAAAGTCATGCTATATATCGAGTGGTATTTAATTGTGGTTTATAACGTGCAAATTGTATTTTTAAGAAATATTCAGAACAGCCATGATAAAACAAATAAAAAAGCTAACATTCGCTTTATTGTTTGTTAGCTTTTTATATATGCGCTATCTAAACCGACTTAAAAATCGGCATCGACCTCAAACACCATAGGTTCGCCAGTGACAGGGTGGTTTAGGCCAAGGTATTGTGCATGTAGATGTAAGCGGTTTGCTTTTTGACCGTATAAATCATCACCGACAATTGGCATGTTCATACCGTTTTGGTGGGCTGAGTGAATGCGTAGCTGGTGAGTTCTGCCTGTTTTAGGGTAATAATAGACCTTAGTTTTACCGTCTTTACGTTCGAGAACCTGCCATTTTGTGAGTGCAGGTTTGCCATGTTCATAACAGACTAATTGGCGTGGACGATCGTCTAAATCAACCCGCATTGGTAAGTTAATCTCACCATGATCCTGCTTTGCAATACCATCTAATAATGCCACATAACGCTTTTCTGCGGTACGGTTAATAAACTGTTGTTGTAGTGCTTTATGGGCGTCTTTAGTTAATGCAATTACAATTAGGCCTGATGTCGCCATATCTAAACGGTGGACAATTAAAGGGCTATTACTGTTAGGGAACATCGCTTGCATGCGGCTATAAACTGAATCGGTGATGGTTTTACCAGGAACTGAAAGAAACTCTGCCGGTTTATTGATAACCACCATCGCATCGTCTTGATACACAATCTCTAGCTCTTTGCCTTCTGCTGGGTTTTGTAAGAGCGGATTAGCATCAATATCTAGTCCTGTTAGCATATGCTGTAAAATCGGTTCGCATTTGTTTTTGCAGGCTTCATAAAAGTATTTATGCTTGCGAATTTGCGCAGAAGGAGAGGCTCCCCACCAAAATTTAGCCATTGCTAACGGGGTTAAATGTTGCTTAAAAGCATACTGGAGTAATTTAACCGTGGCACAATCGCCAGCACCTTGTGGTGGCGTTTGGTCATTAAACAACGCATTGAGATCTTTTGTTTCACCATTTTGATTTAAGAATTGATATTGTGCGTAACGGTGTTGTTGTAATAATGCGGTTAAGGTTTCATATTCTGCTTTTAGAAGGGTAAGTGCAGAGGTATCAGATTGTAATTTATCGCTAATCTCACTGAGTGTTTGTGTCCACTGCTGGCGAATGGCTTTTTGTTGATGCTTATCAAACGCACTTTCACGGGCTAAACGATGGAATTCTTGGGTCATAAATTCGCTATCGTGACTTTGTTCTGCCGCTTTACGTTGTAATTTACGTTGTTTGCGCTGTTCGATCATCTGTAAGCGAAATGATTCAGAGGCTAATTCAGCGTGATCTTGAGCGACCTGATATTGATGCTGCAACTGAATGTAACTTGGTTTGGATTCAATTGCGGTTATTTTAGTCGTCACTTCATCAATCAAAACTTGTTGAGCCTTGATCGCAGGATCGATGTTTTGCTCATCAAATACCGGAGGAACAAAATGGGGCTGGTGTGCAAGATTGGCAATTTTATCTGAAAATGCAGATAAATAACCGAGTTCACCTTGTTGGTTTTGAACTAATAAAACCCCAAACATATGGCCAATTGCATCATTATTGTCTAATCCAAAATTATGCTGCCATTGATCTTGAGTCGCGATATGTTGTTGTAATTCTTGAGCCGCTAACACACATAATGGATGAGGTGTGTAGCAAAATGGAAACGTAAAACGCTCAGGTAGCGGTAGCGTATCAATAGCGGCAATGAAGCGAGTAAAATGATGATCTGATGCGTGCATGATGGTATCTATTACGAACAAGGGCGGCGATTCTAGCATTTCTAACGTAAAATTTCGAGTTAACGTCAGTAAACTATTTTATTGAGTATTTAATCATAGGCACAATATATTTTTATATTTAATTTATACCTCGCGAGTGGAATTATATTAAATCTCAAAATTTGAGTATTAATATTACTTTTTTATGATAGAGACATTTTAAAACTTTAGGCTTATAGTCAATTCCAGATATTTAAGATAATTACCGAGGCGTATCATGAGCTTAAAAATCAAATGTGAACATATGGAATTAACTGATTCAATTAAATCATCAGTTGCTGGTTATATCGAAGAAATGATGGTTATCGATCCTGAATTTAAACATATTCATGTTGATATTATCAAAGAAGATACAGGTTATGCTGTTGATTTAAAAATGGATACAGAAGAGTTTAATAAAGTAAGTGCTAAAGCTCATAATGTAAATTTAGATGAGTGTATGAAAGAAGCATTTTTCCATTTTGCAAAAGTAATTGAAAAGAAAGAGGCTCACCAATAATAGGTGGCGCGAACAAGAATAAAGAAAAGGCTCTTATTTGAGCCTTTTTTATTATGTATTAATTGGTTATTTTAGAATATTAAAATTGTTAAAATAAAAAGAGAATACAGATTAATTATTGATTACTTGACGGGTTGTAACTAAACAAATATCAGGTAATTGATCAGTTAAAAAAGCCTGTTTGCCTTTAATACGTTTACTATTTAAAACGTAAGTTCTGTCATTGAGTTTGCCTTGAAAATCCCATTTACTGAATGCTTCGTGGCGTGCATCTGAACAAGATGTTTGTAATACGTAACTTTCAGTGACCGATGTATCACAACCTCCCGCTATATTTTTTATACCGTGAAAGGTGACATGGCTATCACGATCTCGATAGCTGGTTACTGCTAGCGCATTAAAGAGGTGAACATCAGTAGGCTTATCATTATAAGATAAAATGCGATGTGGATTTGTCTTTAATGTTACTTCTGCTAATTGTATTAATTCACTCGAACAAGGGTTGTTTAAATGTTTTACCACATTGTCCATTGATGTTTTGGCATTAACTGGCGCGATTAATACACTGGCTAATAAGCAGAAACTGGCAACTAAAATATGTACACCTTTCATACACTACCCCCACATTAATACTTTTTAATTGGCACGACTAAAAGCTGTACATCGAACTGTTTACCATTGTCTTGTTGCATGGTTACGGTGATCACTTGATTTGGTTTAAGATCTTGTTTGACACCCATAAACATTAGATGATATCCCTTGCTTGCAAGAATTAGGTTGCCATTAGCAGGGATCTCAAGTTTATCCACTTTACGCATTGCCATCGTATTATCACGCATAAACATACGGTGAAATTCTGTATGTTTAGCAATGGCAGTGCTTGCGCTAACGAGAGTGATTGCTGTATCTCCATTATTGATGATCTTCATGTAGCCAGCGCTAACACTCGCGCCTGGGATCGTGGCTTTTGCGGTTGCATTTTCAATCGTTAGTACGGCATTTACTTTTTGAACCTCAGTGTAGTTTTGCTGAGATTGAACATGGTTGTCGGCATGAGTTACATCCGCTGCAAAAGCCGTAGCATGAAAACAACTCATTAATAATGCAAGGTACAAGGCACTTCTTTTCATTGTTATCTCCTATTTTTTAGCAATGGTTTTTTCATAAATACGTTCAATGCCCGCAGCTAATTCGACTGGGGTCGTGTTGTGGCTCATCGCTCCCACTAGCTTGCCTGTGTCATCAATAATGTAGAAACGTGAAGAGTGATCGACGGTATAGCTTAATTCAGATGATTCCATATCAACAATGTCAAAATAAACACCATATTGTTTCGTTAAAGCGTCTATTTGTTGGTTGGTACCGGTTAAGCCAATAACACGATCATCGAAGTATTTAGCGAATTTATTTAATGACACTAAATTATCGCGTTCGGGATCGACACTGACGAATAATCCTTGTACATGTTGATAGGTTGCAGGTAATAAGCGTGAAAAAGCGGCTGATAATGTTCCCATAGAAGAGGGACAGACTTCAGCACAGTTTAAAAAACCAAAATAGAGCACCACAATATTGCCTTTAAATTGATCAAGGCTGACATTGCCGTTAATACTGTTTAGTTCAAATGGACCGCCAAGATCTTTTAGCGGTTTTACATTCTCACCAACAGGGGTTGTGGTGTTATAAATATAGCTTCCCATTAAGGTAGCGAGAAACAGAGCGCCAAAAAGAAGCACTATTTTAGTTGGATTTTTGGTCATGAATGCTGCTCCATTATTACAGCTGGAAGTGCATTAACTTGATAGTTTTCGTCAAGACTTTCAGATGAAAAATCCAGTGATATCAAGGTGCAAAATACCATGATGTTAAAAATAGAGCTTAACAGCATTTTTTTACCCCACTGAGCATTAGGGACTTTTTGATAACCCACTTTGGCAATATACAGCCAATGTAAGCTCACTAATCCCATTCCTAATGCATACCAGCTACCCACATAGCCAAGGTAAGTTAGTGTTAATGCTGCCATCGCAAAGGCAATGATATAACCAATGATATGGTAACGTGCGCGAGCAATACCGATTTCAACAGGTAAGACAGGAATTGAGGCTGATTTATAATCATCGAAACGGTAAATCGCAATCGCGTATGAGTGCGGAATTTGCCATAAACAAAAAGTAATAAACAGTATTGCCGCACCGCTATCAAATTGCCCTGTTACAGCGCAATAACCGATAACGGGAGGACAAGCGCCTGATAAGCCGCCAATTAAGGTACCGTGAATTGATTTACGTTTGAAATAGAGGCTATATAAGCCAACGTAAACTACAAAACCAAGCACACCAAACTGAAAGGCGACGGTGGAAGTGTATTTATAAAGTGTAAAAAAACCGCCAACGCATAATATTGTTGCCCAAATTAATGCATAAGAGATGGGAACAATTTTTTTGACTAATTCACGCTCACAAGTACGTTTCATTAATTTGTCGATATCTATATCGATGACATTATTGAACACGCAACCTGATGCGACAATCAAGGTGGTACCAATACAGACAGCTAAGAGTAATACGCCATCAATATTGCCTTGAGATGCCAGTAATACACCACCGATGGCTGCAATGAGATTGCCACCGATAATGCCCGGTTTGGTCAGTTTCAGATAAGGTTTAATCATAGAACCTCCTTGATCAATGACCCATTAGCATGTTGTGGTTTAAGTGATCCATGATCCACAACGAACCAATAAGAATAATAGCCACAATAACGACCACGAATACAGCTGACGACGTATTCCACATTTGTTCCGATGAGGTGTTCATATGCAAGAAGAACACCAGCTGGACTAATATCTGTGCAACAGCGAACATCATGATCACACCAATAATAAATTGGGTTGAACCGACGCCAGCCATCACCATTGCAAAAGGTACAATGGTTAAAATAATAGAGAATACTAGCCCTCGAACATATTCTTTTACGCTGCCGTGAGCTTGGCCGCCTTGACCATGCGCGGTTGAATGTTCGTTAGTCGAGTGTTGGTTAGTTGAATTGCCCATTACAATACTCCCATTAAGTAAACCACACTGAACACACAGATCCAGATAACATCAAGGAAGTGCCAGAACAAACTTAAACAGGCTAAACGTGTTTTATTCTCTGTAGAAAATCCGTCCCGTTTAAAATGGAACACCAATACAATCATCCACATTAAGCCTGCAAAAACGTGGAGTCCGTGAGTGGCAACTAAACCGTAAAATGCTGACCAGTAGGCACTACTATGGAATGTCGCGCCTTCACTAGTAAAATGATAGAACTCATACAGTTCCATAATTAAAAAAGACAAACCAAGCCCAAACGTAATGGCTAACCATTTGAACATACCTTTAATGTCTTCATGGTTGGCTTTGAGCATTGCCATGCCGAATGTAAAACTACTAAACAGTAACAGTGCCGTTTCTGTTAATACAAAACCAAGATTGAACAGTTCCTTAGGTTCAATTAAGCCAGCAAAGCTATTTGAATAAACAGCGTAAACTGCAAATAAAGTACCGAATAATAAGCAGTCACTAAGGATGTAAATCCAAAATCCAAAAATAGTATCGCCAGCATAGTCGTGATGGTCATGATCAACGAGTTCATGACTGTCATTAGACTGAGCAGGAACATTGAGATTGAAGGTGTCTTTTACTTCTGTAGTCATCATTGCTCTCGCCCCTTATGCTATGGAATCAGCTGGTTTTAGATCGGATGGATCGAAATCATCATCATCTTCACCATCTTTGTGTTCAGCGGTCTTCTCACCGCGTGCTTTAGCAAGATGTTTACGTTCAATTGCTTCCACTTCAGAGACTTCAACATAGTAATCTTTACTGCGCTGAAAGCTGTAAACGATCCAAGAAGCAATCATGCCAATGGTTCCAGCAATGACCATCCACCAGATATGCCAAATGAAAGCAAAACCAAACATTAATGAGAACATACTGATAACCACACCTGCCCAGGTGTTTTTAGGCATATGGATTCGCTTATAACGTTCAGGCTCTTGATAAGCTAAACCATGTTCTTTGGCGTAATAATGCTCGTCACGATCATGAATCTTAGGCAGTAATGCAAAGTTATAAAACGGCGGAGGGGATGATGTCGCCCATTCTAATGTACGACCATTCCATGGATCACCAGTAAGATCTAGGTTCTGTTTTCGATCACGAATACTGACGAATATTTGGTAGAACTGAACCGCAATACCTGCTGCAACAATACAGACACCAAAGGCTGCTACCCATAAATAAGGTGCCCATTCTGGATTATCTGCGACATTTAGACGGCGAGTCATGCCGTTAAAACCAAGCACATAGACAGGCATAAAGGCCACGAAGAAACCGACGGTCCAAAGTGCACATGAGATCTTACCAAGACGTTCATCAAGGGTGAATCCTGTGGCTTTCGGGAACCAGTAAGTAAGTCCGGCAAAGTAACCAAAGAGCGCGCCACCGATAATCACGTTATGGAAGTGGGCAATAACGAATAAGCTGTTGTGTAGCACAAAGTTAGCCGCAGGGATTGCAAGCATTACTCCCGTCATACCACCAATAGTAAAGGTGATTAAAAACGCAATTGTCCACCACATGCTGGCACTGAACTCGACTCGTCCTTTATACATGGTAAACAACCAGTTAAAGATTTTAACTCCGGTTGGAATTGAAATAATCATGGTTGCGATACCAAAGAAGGCGTTAACACTTGCACCTGCGCCCATGGTAAAGAAGTGATGCAGCCAAACGATAAATGACAACACCATAATTACCATTGTTGCCCACACCAATGATGTGTAACCAAATAGACGTTTGCGTGAGAACGTGGCTGTAATTTCAGAGAAAATACCGAAAGCAGGCAGCACCAGAATATAAACTTCAGGGTGACCCCATGCCCAGATTAGGTTGACGTACATCATTTGGTTACCACCCATATCAGTAGTAAAGAAATGAGTACCAACATAACGATCGAGTGTTAGCAGAGTTAAGGTAACCGTTAAAATAGGGAAGGCAAGTACAATCAGTGCGTTGGCACACAGTGATGTCCATGTAAACACGGGCATTTGCATCATTTTCATGCCAGGTGCACGCATGCGAAGGATGGTAACAACAAAGTTAATCCCCGTTAGTAGTGTACCTATACCTGATATTTGCAGTGACCATAACCAATAATCAACCCCGACCCAAGGATTAGCATCCATACCTGAAAGTGGCGGGTAGGCTAACCAGCCTGTTGCTGCAAACTCACCAACAAAAAGGGACATGTTAATTAGAATAACGCCAACAACGAAGAGCCAAAAACTCAAGGAATTTAAAAAGGGGAAGGCAACATCGCGAGCACCTATCTGCAATGGCACGATAATATTCATTAGACCCACTACAAATGGCATCGCAACGAAGAAAATCATGATCACGCCATGAGCGGTAAAGACTTGGTCATAGTGTTCTGGTGGCAGATAACTGGCATCAATGGTAGATGCTGCCTGTTGAGATCGCATTAATATCGCATCAGAAAACCCCCGTACGAGCATCACCATTGATACGATGATGTACATAATACCTATCTTTTTATGATCGACAGAGGTAAACCATTCACTCCATAAGTAGTGCCATTTTTTTTGATAGGTAATTAAGCCTAATAGCCCTAATCCGCCAAGCACTACGGCCATCATGACTGGAAAAACAACTGGATCGGTAAAGGGAATGACATCCCAATTTAATTTGCCGAAAACCGGATCCGCTTCGGCGTATACATCGCCTTTATAGGCCATTTTGGACTCCTGCGTGTTTCTCAATAATGTCTTTAAATTTCAGCGGAGCAACAGAAGCAAAGTATGTCACTGGATGTGGCGTTGTAATTTGCTCGTTGGCATTGGCTGTGAGTTGATCGTAACTATTATTATTTAAAATTTTCTCAGAGGTTTTGACTTTTTTTATCCATTGTTCAAAATCAGCAGCTTTAACGGCATGGGCTTTAAATCGCATGTTAGAAAAGCCATAACCACTATAATTGGCTGATATTCCTCGATAACTGCCTTCTTCTTTAGCCATAAGATTTAAACGGTTTTCCATGCCTGCCATTGCGTAAACTTGGCTGCCGAGCTGTGGAATAAAAAAGGAGTTCATGGCGGTATCTGAAGTGACTAAGAATTTAACGGGGCGGTTAACCGGTAGTGCTATTTCATTGACTGTGGCAATTTGTTGTTCTGGATAAATAAACAGCCATTTCCAATTCATAGCAACCACTTGAATGGTTAATGGTTCTTGATCGGAAACAATCTCTTTTCTTGGGTCAAGTGAGTAAGAGGTTTGGTAGGTGATCCATCCTAATGCTAAAACGATCAAGCAGGGGATAGTCCATACAATGACCTCTATTTTGGTTGAGTGTTCCCATTCTGGCGTGTATTCCGCTTTTTTGTTGCTATGGCGGTATTTATAAGGAAAGTAAATCGTCATAAATAAAACGGGTATGATAATAATTGCCATCAAAAGAACGGATGTGATAATTAATGACGATTGAGCTTCACCAATGCTGCCTTTTGAGTCAAACAGCACCATGTTACTGCTGGTAAAAAGAGTCACCAAAAGTAATACTGCGAGTAATGTAAGCAGGATGATGATCATCTTCTTACTTCGGATTATTTTCATTTTTCCTCCGTGAACTTGATTACTCATAACAAAGCGAAGTAATAACTGTTACTGGATAACAATTCTTTTGTTACCTGATAGTTGTTAATTTGTAGTCATTGTATCATTCTAAATGATGAAAAATACCGCTCTGATATATAATGTTTTATTGTATTTAAGTCATAAAAAAGTATCAAAGAGCTATTTTATTGTCATCTTCAGTATGTTAAATGAACAAAATGTTGCTGTGTTGTAAATTTAATTACTCTATTCTTGATCAAATCAAGCAAGTAATAAAACGCTTATTTCATTAAAATGTATTAAAAATGTTAAAAATTGAACGTAAGTTATACTTTTAAGAATAAATTTTATGATTATTAGGCAAGTTGGTTTTACTGTGGTTGAAAATTAAGCAGAAATGAGACTTTAATCTAAAATGAACCGTTTAGTTTAAAGTTATTGACAAGGCTTACCTTTTGCTTTAAATTAAACTGAACAGTTTAGTTCTGTTTTCGAGTTTATGGTGCTATGTATTCTTTATTAATAAAGACAGTAATAAGTCAGTCCTATTTGATTTTTTTAGTCCGTTAATTATATAAGACGTTATAGAAATATTATTAACACCTTATTATTTAATGTAATTTATGGTTCTATGTTTAATTTATAAATAATGAATAGAATGATTACTCGTTGGCAGAAAGAATAAGATTTTTTCATGTGATATGGCTAAGATTTAGTTTTTTATTCTTTTGAGAATGTTTTTATAATTAATTCTCAAAAGTATATTTATGAAATCTTAACAATCAATTTAATGTTATTAAATGCTTGGTTTAATAGAGATTCAACTTGAATAAGTCATTATACTTATCAAGTCCCAACGATAATTAAGCATAGTAATGGAGGCGATATGTCTAATAGTATTTTTAATGCAAGTAATGTAGTTAAAGCTTTAATTGGTGGTTTTCTTGGTACACTAGCTTTTACCTTAATGGGTAAGTTTGTTGCGCCGCATCTTATTGGACACTCTATGGATGTGGCTGCCATTATTGCCCACATGCTAGGAACGTCTGAGAGTATCGGTCTGATGATGCATTTCATGGTTGGTACAATTGTATTTCCTATTGGTTACTTACTCATTGGGTATAAATATTTACCAGGTCCTGGTTGGTTACGTGGTATTGTATTTTTAATTCCAGTTTATCTTATTGCAATGACCGTTGTTATGCCAATGGCTGGTAAAGGAATGTTTTTTAATAGCGTTCCTATGTCAATGGTTGCTTTAATGGGACATATGGTTTTCGGTCTTATTTTAGGATTGGTTGTTGGTACACCTAAAAAGTAATTAATAAACAGCAGCAGTTGTTATTAATATTATATCCATTATTAATAACAACTTGCCTGGTTATTCTTTTTCACATAAATATTAAATCATTATCTTTGTTATTAGCGTTCATGTTTAATAATGTCCATTTTCATTTGAATATATAAACATGCTTGTTACAAAGAAATGGTGCATATATTAATGATCTCTAACGAGGATTCAATATGACGACTTCAATAAAACTTAATACGGGTGATTTATTCCCAGAAATGCAAGTGACATTACTGGATGGTTCATCTGTTACTTTAGGTAAGCCACAAGGTAATGCAACATGGCAAGCTGTATTTGTTTATCGAGGTAAACATTGTCCATTGTGTACAAAATACCTTAATGAATTAGAAAGCTATAAACAAAAGTTGTTAGATTCGGGTGTTGAAATTATTGCTGTGTCTGCTGACTCAAAACAACAGTTAGAAGAACATATTGAAAAATTAACGATCAGTTTCCCTATTGCTTATGGTTTAACTGAACAACAAATGCAAACATTAGGATTATATATTTCGATTCCACGTTCAGAGCAGGAAACCGATCATAATTTCTCTGAGCCTGCACTATTTGTCATTAATGAAAATGGTGGATTGCAGATTGTTGATCTATCGAATAATCCATTTGTTCGACCAGAATTAGAATCATTAGTTAATGGTATTGGATGGATCCGTAATCCAGACAATAACTATCCTATTCGAGGTACGTTTAAGTACTAAGAATAAAAAACACCAGCCCAGCAAAGGCTGGTGTTTTTCTATTGGTAGCAAAAGAAGGGGATAGATATATTACTAAATCTTTATAATTTTACTGTTGTTATTGAATGGAACTCAGCATAGTTTTATTACTTTTCAATAGATTAACGTTAGTGCTGTATTCTTTGTCAATATATTGTGTACTATAGCGATAATATTGATTATTGTAGTGAAAGTGTTATGGCTCAGAAAATGACGATGGCTGATATTTCAAAACAGCTTGGAATCTCTAAAATGACAGTGTCACGTTATTTTAATGGTGGCTATGTGTCAGAAGAAAATCGCATTAAAATTGATGCGATCGTAAAAGAAAATCATTATACCCCGAATAAATTTGCACGCTCTATTCGTAGTCAATCAAATATTATTGGTTTTATTGCACCGCGCATTGAATCTTACACGACGAGCTTAGTGATTAAAGGGGCGTTAGCGGCGGCAAATGAATCTAATGCTCGAATGTTATTTCATGCTACTGGATTTAGTCATGAATCTGAGCGGCAAGCTGTAAGTGAGTTCAATGGCCTTAATGCATTGGGGACAATTGTTATTGCTTCAAAGCACAGTATCGAAGAACCTTTTTATAAGGGGCTAGAAAATTTAATCTTTATTGGAAAACAAATTTCTGATCATTGTTGCTTATATTATCCCGAACAAGCGGCAATAACGGCACTTGTCTCTCACACCATTCATCAGTTACAACAACAGCAAGCTCCCTTTACGGCCATCCATTATATTTACGATGCGCGTATGCTTTCATTACGTACCCAACTGATGCAATCCACGATTGATCATATTGCTCCAGCTTTACCTCTTTCTTTACAAGCATTAGCTGATTCTGAACAAAAAGAAGCTTATCAAACGGTTACACTACAACCTAATCAAGTTTATTTTTGCGCTACTGACAATATTGCTATTCGTTTGTATCGTCTTGCAAAAGAACAACACCTAAAAATAGGCCATGATATTTGGATTGTAGGCATTGGTGACTATGACTATAGCGACTTATTAGTGCCAAGTTTAACAACGGTAGCGTTTAATTATTATCAAATGGGCTATCAGGCAGTGAAGAAGCTAATCAAGCGTGATTCAAGTTCTTGTGAAGGTCAATTTGAGTTAAAAATTAGAGAAAGCTCTCAATTCATTTAAAAACCTTTTGCATATCACTACATTCGATCTTACCGTATGTGTTATCGGTAACACATACGAATATGCAGTATACGTTTAGTAAGGTTAAATGGATGAATCACCTCAATAATACGTCAGCAACATCGCTTGCGTGGTGGAAAGCAGCGACTGCTTATCAAATATACCCTCGTAGTTTTTTTGACAGCAACCAAGATGGTATTGGTGATATTGCTGGCATTATTACCAAACTGGATTACTTAGCTGAACTTGGTATTGATTTAGTATGGATTTGTCCATTTTATCAATCACCTAATGATGACAATGGTTACGATATTAGTGACTACCAAGCTATTCACCCAGATTTCGGTAGCCTTGCCGATGTTGATCGTTTAATCAGTGCTGCACATGAGCGCGGTATTCGTATCATCATGGATTTAGTGATTAACCATACCAGTGACGAGCATCCATGGTTTATTGAATCACGCCAAAATAAAACGAACCCTAAGCGTGATTGGTATATTTGGCGCGATGGTAGTGCTCCAACTCCGACAAGTCCTACCAATGATCCTAATAATTGGGAAAGTATATTTCATGGCAGTGCGTGGCAATATGATGCTGCTACTGCGCAATATTATTTGCACTTATTTTCTAAAAAACAGCCCGATCTTAATTGGCAAAATCCTGAAGTAAAACAAGCACTATTTAGCATGATCCATTGGTGGCTAGCACGCGGCATTGATGGATTTCGAGTAGATGCTATTAGTCATATTCAAAAGCAACCTAATCTACCATCATTACCTAACCTTAATGGTGATGATTATGTGTCTTCGTTTGATTACCACATGAATGTTGATGGTATTGAGCAGCACTTATATGAACTGCGAGACCAAGCTTTTGCTCCCTTTGATATTGTCACTGTCGGTGAAGCTAATGGGGTAGCGGCACAAGATGCGTTAACGTGGGTTGCTGAACCCACTGAAAACGATAAAGGTGGTGTCTTTAATATGATTTTCCAATTTGAACACATGAAGTTGTGGTCGGAAGAGCAAAATGGTAAGCAGTTTGATTTGGTGGAATTTAAGCAAATTTTAACTCGCTGGCAAAATGCGTTAGAAGGTAAAGGCTGGAATGCTTTATATCTCGAAAATCACGATCAAGCCCGTAGTATTAATACGTTTGCTAATCCTCATTATTGGTATGGCAGTGCCACCGCATTAGCCGCCTGTTATTTTCTAATGAAAGGCACGCCATTTATTTACCAAGGCCAAGAAATTGGCATTGTTAATCATACGTTTACTTCGTTAGATGATTTTAATGATGTGTCGGCTAAAAATTTAATCATTAAATTACAACAGCAAGGAAAAACAGATCAACAAATATTAGATCTGCTAAATCAAGTCTCGCGTGATCATAGCCGTTTACCTATGCAGTGGAATAGTAGTGTTTTTGGTGGGTTTTCAGAGGTGACACCATGGCTGGTTGTTAACCCTAATTACACCGATATTAATGTTGAACAACAACAGCGCGACCCGCACTCGATTTTACAGTTTTATAAACAGTTAATCGCCCTTCGAAAAAATAACCCAAGTTTGATTACAGGTTGTTATCAATTATTACTAGAAAACGATATCAATATTTATGCTTATCAACGTATTGAATCAGATCTAACGTGGACGATTATTACGAATTTAAGTGATCACGATACCAACGTTGATCTTGATATTACTCAGCTAGGGGAACTCATTCTCGATAATCAAACGCCAAATAATGACACCGCCCGTAGTGACTTTATGGCGACACAATTAGCACCAGCTTATGCAGCTTATGTGTTTGTGAAAAAACAATAGTTATATTTATGGCAGGTCAGTGATGACGTTAACCTGCCTTCTCAATCAAGGACATCGTTATGAGTAAATTGCTTTCGTTTGATTTTTGGCAACGATTTGGTAAATCACTGATCGTTGTGATCGCCGTAATGCCAGCCGCTGGTATTATGATTTCGCTGGGTAAAGTGGTTGCTATGTATGCTGGTGGCATTGGTGCTATCGAAACTATTGGCCATATCATGGAAAATATTGGCTGGGGCGTGATTGTTAACTTACACCTGTTATTTGCCGTTGCGATTGGTGGTTCATGGGCTAAAGAGCGGGCGGGTGGTGCATTTGCAGCCGTGATTGCTTTTATACTGATTAACCGCACCACGGGGGTTATTTTCGGTGTAAGTAGCGGCATGATGAATGATCCTCATGCTACTGTCATGAGTCTATTTGGTTCTGAGTTGCCTGTATCTCAATTTTTCACAACAATTTTAGGCGCGCCAACACTCAATATGGGCGTATTTATTGGCATTATATCAGGATATCTTGGGGCTAATTTATATAACCGTTACTATGATTACTCGCGTTTACCAGAAGCATTAGCGTTCTTTAACGGCAAACGTTTTGTTCCTTTTATGGTGATTATTTATTCAGTGATTATCGCGTTTGTTCTCGCGGTTATCTGGCCATTAGTACAAGGTGCATTAAATGAATTTGGACAGTGGATCGCAAATTCAAAAGATAGCGCACCGATTGTTGCTCCGTTTGTTTATGGCACCTTAGAGCGTTTATTGCTGCCTTTTGGTTTACACCATACGTTAACAATTCCTATGAATTATACCGAACTGGGTGGAACATATCAGTTATTAACCGGACCAAGTGCGGGTTCAAGTGTTTATGGTCAAGATCCATTATGGCTTGCATGGGTGAGTGATTTAAATAACCTTAAATTAACCGATCCAGCGGTTTATCAACATCTATTGGCGACGGTTCATCCTGCGCGCTTTAAAGCGGGTCAAGTGATCATTGCAGCGTCTTCTTTAATTGGTATTGGTCTTGCGATGTACCATTGTGTTGATAGTGATAAGCGTCTGCAATATAAGCCAATGTTCTTCTCAGCATGTTTGGCTGTATTGCTAACGGGTGTCACTGAGCCGATTGAATTTATGTTCATGTTTGTTGCTCCCGTACTGTATGTAGCACATGCGATATTAACCGGATTGGCTTTTGCGCTGGTGGATTTGATTGATTTACGTGTGCATGCTTTTGGTCTGATTGAACTGATTACACGTGTTCCGATGATGATTTCTGCGGGCATTGGTGGCGACTTGATTAGCTTTGTGATGGTGTGTATTGCCTTCTTTTCGATCAACTATGCGTTATTCCGTTTGCTTATTATTAAATTTAATCTACCAACCCCTGGACGTGCTGGTAATTATATTGATGAAAAAGCAGAAGGGATGTCACAAGACGACAAGCTTGAAATCATTATTCAAAATTTAGGTGGTCGTGAAAATATCGCAGAGATTGATGCTTGTATGACACGTCTACGGATTACAGTTAAAGATCCAGCATTAGTGGCTGATTATACATTATGGAAATCAACCGGAGCGTTAGGCTTAGTGATTAAAGATCAAGGGGTTCAAGCTATTTATGGCCCAGGTGTTGATGTGATTAAATCTGCATTAATTGATAAGTTTGCGATGGCTTAACGAGTTGTTGTAACAAATGACATTATTGATAAGCGTAGTGGAAATGCTACGCTTTTTTATCTCAATACATCATTAGTAAGTGAATGATTTATGAAGTTATTGACATTAAATACTCACAGTTGGCAAGAACAACATCAATTACAAAAATTAGCCATTGTCGCTCAAGCTATTATTGATCAAGATTGTGATGTTATTGCATTACAAGAGGTTAACCAACACCATCTTAGCGCTGTTGTAAATGAACAGATATGCAGTAATCATCCCGTACACAGCGATAATTATGGCTATTTATTACAGCAAAAATTAGCCGAATTGGGGCATGATTATCAGCTAACATGGGATTTTGTTCATCAAAGTTATGACGTTTATCAAGAAGGATTGGCTTTTTTAACCCGCTTACCTATTATTGAGCATCAAGTGATCGATTTAAGTGATCATTATGATGTCAGTAATTGGAAACATCGTCGCGCTGTACGTATTAAAGTGGCTTACAAACAACAAGAGTTGGATTTTTATAATTGTCATTGTGGCTGGTGGAATGATGAACAAGGTTCGTTTGCTGATCATTTAAATCGAATTACAGCGACGTTATCACCGCGATTGAGCTTCTTATTAGGTGATTTTAATAACCCTAGTCATCTTCGCGATCAAGGTTATGATTATGCGTTACAACGTCACTTATTTGATTGTTATACCATGGCAAAAACGAAAGATACAGGTATAACCGTTGTTAAAAATATTGATGGCTGGCAGCAAAATAGCCAATTATTACGGTTAGATTATATCTTTAGTAATCAACAAGTTTCATTAAAGCAGCATCAAACGATCTTTAATGGTGATTTTTATGATGTGGTGTCAGATCACTTTGGCATTATTACTGAAATTAGCATTAGCAGTGAATAGATTGTCAGATATATCATAATTAGTGACTAAAAAGCTCAAATTTAAACCATGATTTGAGCTTTTTATTGTAATTTTATGGTTATCTCATATCAACATCAGTGATTTCAGCATCAATAAAGTAACGTTCAGCTTTAGGTACATCAAAGGTGATCGGTTTGCCTTGATGTTGTGTCTTCGGACGGAAATAGGTATCTGGCATACGGTTAATTGAGCGCCATACTGTGAACTCGTCTGTGGCTATTGTTTGGCCGTCACTATTACTTAAACGTACTTTCATGGTGACATTAACCACTGATTTTGAACTTTGGTTTGTCATCATGGTTGGAATAATCAGTGTGCCATTTTCGTAATGTGCTGCCGTTAACAGTACATCCATACCACTGTCACTGAGTTGTTGAATGGCTTTTGTGGTTCCTAATTCAACGTCAACACCTTTGGGGGCGCTAATAATGGGAATCGCTACCGCTGATGTTGCGATAACGGGAATTGCCGTTGCTGTTGCGGTTGTTGTTTTGAGAGTAGGGCTGGTGACTGAGTTATTAGTTTGTGCTTTATATTGCCAAGTAAAGTTATCATGCAGAATAACTTGGCGTCCATCTTTAAGCGTGATGGTTTGATCCGCAGCCCATACTGAACTGGAAGCGATTAAAGCAATAACAATACCGCACAGTTGCGTTTTTTTTAGCATTATTCTGTCCTTAACTTCTGATGCTATTAAGGGCGCAATTCTAACAGCTTATCGTTAAATAACGCTATTAAACCAGCACTATGGCTGGTTTAATAGCGAAATAACATACTGTTATTATGAATAATGACGCCACAATTATTATTGTGCTTGATGGTCGATGGCATTAAGAAATAAGGCAATTTCTTTTGCTAGTAATGCGATTAACTGATTGTTATCAAGCCGATATATTTCATCTTCAATGTAAGTAAATGATTGATAAATGAGTTGTTCTTGTTTAGAAATATGTTTGAATAACTCAGTATGATTTAATGTTTGTTGTAATAGTTGTTGAAGTTGTATTAATGAATGTGTTGCACTTTTTATTTCAGATTCTATTTGATTGTTGATTGTTATTTGTTCTTTGTTTTCATTGATTTGCGTTAATATTCGTAAAATAATATTTGAGCTACGGCTACAAAGAAGAATGTGTTCACTGGTTTGTGAATTACGTTGTGGTTCGCCTAAATATCCCATCCAGTGATCAAATAAGTTGGTATCGTAGACAACACAATCTTGGAAATGATGTTGTAATTTCTCGCTGTGCTGTGGATCTTTATTTGATAAGTAAAGATGAAAGCTAATCAAGTAATCAGTATAACCCTTGATAGTGGCTGATAGTTGAGTCGGAAATGATTTCTTTTGCCAGCCAGGAGTGAGAATAAACACAAAGATGAGAGGAATAAATACCCCTAATACGGTGTTATCTAACCGTGGCAGCATGATGTTATCTCCCTGCCCATTAAGCGAGAAACCCGCAAATACAAACAAGGTAACGAAGAAGACCGCAAACCCATAATGACGCGCAGAAGTATGAAAAAATAGGACAGCGGCAATACAGAAGACAAAGGGTAAAATATCCATTGATACTTGAAAGTGCAGTAAACCGCCGACCATGATTAATCCACAAATGGTTCCGGTAAGACGCTGTAACAATCGCGTCCATGTCATGGATAAATTTGGACGTAATATTAATAAGCTGGTCATTAATGTCCAAAAGCCAAAATCAAGATTCAACGAACGAACAACAATAAGGCCAGTAGTAAGGCTCAATGTTCCACGCAGCGCGTGACGGAAGTAACTTGATTTCAGTGTCATTTGGCTGATGAGTTTTGAAACAATATCATTCCATTTCCACGTTAAAACAATGGGTTTAGAGATGATTTGATTTGTTATCGTTACTGATGTTGATTCGTTTTTAAGTTCTTGCAATAAAAGATAAATAATATCTAATTTATTAATAAATGAATGTGCTGTAATGGCTTCACTTTGTGCTTCTGCTGCTACCTGATATTGGCGTAATGTTTTAAAGTCAATTTCTGGCAGGTGTAAATGGTGTACATTATTGACAGTAACTTGCGCTAAATACTGACTAATTTGTTGATCTGCATGGTGAATACTGTCTAACCATTGTTGACTATGTTGTTTTAACAATGGTGTTGAAGTGAAATACATTAAACGTGTTTGTTCATTAATACGTTCTGCTATTTTTAAAAACCGGTAAATATCTTGTAGCTTGGCGCTGTCTTCACCACAACAAAATTGCTGATGAATACGGTATTCAAGAGTATGAGATAAAGTCGCTATTTGTGAGCGAAACTGGGCTGATTTAATGAATAACTGGTTTTTATCTGTAGCAAATATGAATGCTTGATCGTGAAGCATCAGCTTTTTCGCTAACTTTTGATAAAGGTCCGATAAAATATCTTTTGATTCTTGATTTGGAAGAAAATAGATTGCTAATGCCTGCCAGAAAATATACCACATCGCACCTCCTGTTAGCCAAAGGGGTACTAGCCATACTGGACGTCCTTCTAAGTGTAATAACATCGCGTAAATAGCCAATAGAATCGCAGAGAACCCAATAGCCCCTAACCGAGGTGTTAATACTGCGAGCATAAACAGTGCAAAGCTGACTATTGCCAATGAAGTTACAAATAATAACGAATGTGGAAAGACAACTTCGATGCCTAAACTGATAAAGAAAAAGAGGGGCAAGGCGATCATAAAATCAAAAATGCGGTATTTTGTCACGCTAGAAGTATCAGCAAAGCCACAGCTAATACTACCAAGTGAGAAAGCAATCCCCATGGTGACATGGCCCATTAAAAATAATGGAATAGAGCAGCTTACAAAGCTAAGCGCTGCAATATTGGTTCTTAAATTAAAGAAAGTTCGCAGTGATGGGTAACGAAGTAAAACATTTGATTGAATCATTGTCTGCACGATAGTTAAGAAGAAACACGTATTGCTCTAATTTATCGCTTGTTGGTATGTTTTTCTAGTGTGATGACCGATTTTTTCTCTTACTTTTATATATCGCAATAGCGTCATAAAAAAGTATAACTTAAATGTACCATCACTGTGTTTGTATTATGGTAAAAAATATCCATAATATTTGGTTGTATAGACTATTTATTAAAGTCCTGTTTATCTTTATTATTGCGCCATCAATGAGTTAATAGAGATATTATTATGCAACATCAAATTATTACCGATCTTAATAGCCGCTATACTGCAAAGCAATATGATAAAACTAAAAAAATTAGCGCTGAAAATATGGATGTCATTAAAGAAGCCATTCGTTTGTCTGCTTCATCTATTAATTCTCAACCATGGAAGTTTATTGTTCTTGAAAGTGATGAGGCAAAACAGCGCTTTTATCAAACATTTGAAAATAAATTCCAATTCAATCAACACCATGCAACAGAAGCATCACATATTGTTTTGTTTGCATATAACCCTTCTTATACTAAAGATGACTACCGCCATGTGGTTGATGTTGAGGTGTCATCAGGACATTTACCCGCAGAAAAATATAATGATATGTTAGATGGCGCTTATGGTTTTGCTGAATTAAATACCGATGAAAATGGATTTAATGGTCATTGGACAAAAGCGCAAAGCTATATCGCATTAGGAAACGTATTGCATGTTCTTGCTCGCTTGGGTATTGCGTCAACAACAATGGAAGGGGTTGATTCAGAATTGATTGGTTCAACTTTTAAAGATGAACTTGGTGGTTATGTTTGTGATGTTGCTCTTGCTATGGGATACCCTTTAGAAGGACAAGATTATAACTTTGGTTTACCAAAAGCGCGTTTAGCTGAAGCTGATGTTATTACCGTTATTTAATATTGCTAACATAACATGATGATAACGTTTGAATAGACTCTAAATTCAAACGTTATCATTTTTATAAGCTTACTTATTGAGGTAAATAAGCTTCCCATCTTGGTGGGGTGCCAATGTGTTCTTGAACGGCATGAATAAATTCTTTCACCAACATCGTTTGTTTTCTATGAGGATATACGGCATAAATTGCTGTGTTTGAACGTGATATCGTCATTTCTGGCAATAGCTGTACTAAGTCTAAGTTTTCAAGTGAATCTTCTAAGTTAGACAAATCTATTAATGCATATCCTAAGCCATCTTTGGCTGCATTTATCATCGTTTTCACATCACTGACTTTATATTTAGCTTGCATTTTATAAGTAATAAAATCGGTATCTGCTATGTTATCTTTGATCTGTAATTGATCAAGCGTCACATCAATATTATTGTAAACAATAGCTGGTAATTGAGTTAGTTGTTGTGGTGATTGAGGAAGACCATAACGATGAACAAAAGCAGAAGAAGCAATTAAAATAAAATGGGTGTCTGCTATTTTCTTGGCAATTAAATTAGATTCAGTGAGTTTTCCAAGTCGAAATGCAATATCAAATTGTTCTGAAATAATGTCTGCTTTTCTATCATCAAGTGAATGGATGATTTGAATGTCAGGGTATTTGTTGATGAAACACGAAATGACAGGTTGTAAGTAGTTTTGTCCAAAGTAAATTGGCGATGTAATACGTAAAATACCTTTGGGCTGTGATTGGTATGACTTTGCAATAAGTTGGATATCATCTAAGATATCGTTAAGTTTAATTGTTTGTTCGAGAATATTCTCACCAGCAGATGTCAATGAAAATGATCGTGTAGATCTGTTTAAAAGCTGAACGCCTAATTCTAGTTCTAATTTTTTGATTTTTTTTGATAATGATGAATTATCCATATTATGTAAAGCCGCTGCTTTTGAAAATGAACCTTGATGAACAACATCAGCAAACAATAATAATTGAGTAGTTAATGACATTATTTATTCCTTCAATGTCCAATGAAAAAGCGGGTAAATAAATTAACTATACTAGACTTTTGTATATTGCAATAAAACCACAAATTAAGCATAGCGTTAATGCACCGTAACGAATCGTTTGTTTGGGCAACGATTGGGTCGTTTTTAATGCTAACCAATATCCCGCCCATGCTGCGGGTAGTAAAGGCAATGTTAGCCATAATTTGTCGATATTTAAAAAGCCAACGGGAATTAAGGTTATTAAAGAGATAATCGAACTAAATACAAAAAAAGCCGACAAATTCCCCCGTAATTGATTCGCTTCTTGGTGCTGTAACAGTATAGCCATCGGTGGGCCACCAATGGCTGAACTAGTGCCAAATAATCCTGAGAAAAATCCGGCAATAACCATTCTTCTTGGTGTTGGCTCAATTCTAAACGGCATTATACTAATAAAGACAGCAAGTAATACCAATAAACCTACCCATAATGATAAGCTTTGTGTTGAAACAAAAACGAGTAGTGTTGCGCCTGCAATAGATCCTGGAATACGTCCTAAGATGGCCATTTTTAATCCGCCTAATTCAATACTATTGCGATGTTTTAAGCTATTAAGTAATGAGATAAAGAGGGCAACTAGACAAATAGGGGCGGGGACATACTGGGGTGCAATAATAATAAGAATCGGGGCTGAAACGATAGCAAGTCCAAAACCAATAGCCGTTTGTACAAAAGATCCTAAAAAGATCATTGTCATTGCCAGTAATGCTGTTGGGTCAATAGTCATAATTAGGTGCTCACATTAAGAATCATAGAATGTGGCTATTGTTATGCACCATGCTTTTTTATGCAATCAAGAAATTAATCAGCATGATATAAATCATGCTGATTAAAATATGGTTAGTTGTTATGCTGTTTTTCAATCATTTTATCAACGACTGTGAGGTAGACAATTAAAATCATACTGATACTAAATAAGTTTAATAAATACTCAGCATCACGGGCATTTGATAATGTTTGACTGAATAACATTATTGTTGTAACAAGAAATGATGTGATTGCTGATCGCATTAACCATGGACGCGCACGGCCAACAAGAAACTCTTTATTTATAATTGACATCAATATAAATAAAACTGGTAAACATTGTAAAATAATAATAATTGGAAATAAAAATTCAAATAAGGGTGTGAAAAATAAATGCCCTATTCGGCTATTATCCCAATTGCTAACAATATGATCATGCCAGCCTCCCCATGTTAAGCCATAATATGCGGTCTTAGGGTGTAAAATCCCTAAAGATATGCCCACTACTTTATCAAGAAAGCCATTTTTAAACCAAAATGCAGCTAAAAACAACTGTACTGGCATTATATACAAAGAAAGTTTTTTCACTCGTGACGATCCTAGAAATAATAGATTATTAATCATAGTAATGAATTATCAATTTTATATTAAGTTAAACGAAAAGTAATAGAAATGGAATTTAAATTATAAAAATATCAATTGCTATCATCTTTGTGAATAATACATCTAGAATGCATTGATCAAAGCGTGGCTATTTATATATAGTGCCTATTTTTTATCTGTAACTTATATTATTTGTTATAATATACTCATGAATACTTTTATAACCTGCTTATAGTAAATAGTTAAAAGTAGAGAGTCATTTCGATAATTTATCTAAAAAAAGTAAGCCTTGCTGTAAACCATTAGAGGTTAATGTATTATAAAAAGTATCGATATTTGTTAAATATTGACTGATGGCGTGTTTTTCCTCACTATTTTTAGTCATATTTAAAAAGATAAGGCATACCATTCCTGTTCTTGAGTGGATCACTTGTTCCAATAATAATGTTCCAGCTTTAGATGACAATTTAATACCTAAATCTAGAGTGTTATTTGTCATCGCGTGACTAAAAACAGATAATAGTTCATTATCTATATCTTCGGCCTGTGAGAATAATGAAGAAAGGTATTTGACGTGTTTAGTTGCGAGTGCTGCTATCATATTTTCAAGATTTTCAGAAGTAGGGGATTGCTGCCAGCGCAATATATCACTTGATGTTACTGTCATGATTTGATCATAGGTGTTTACTTTATTTATTGCAATATCATGATTTGATGCATAAAACATATTAAAGCACTGCTGGATCACAGCTTCGAAATTAACGTCAGGGATGGTAATCTGTTGTTGTGATAATATTTGAGCGGTGGTGTTTTTAGCCTCACTGTGGAGTGATTGCACCATTAAATACAGCGTAAAAAAAATCTTTCCTTGAAAAATAGCTTCATGCAGACGATCATCCACTGATGCTGATTGAGCTGTTAATTCAGTAAATGTGACTATTTCTCTAACAGCAGCCTGAATCTGAAGTTCAATACTTATCGTGTCATTCAATCTTGTACTCATTAGCGTATTCCTTTTATCGCAGGTACCGTTTAATTGTGGTATAGGATATTGATTTATGCACCGTGTGATTGTCGATATTGTGAATAATGTTCACTTTTTTTGACTGAGTATTTAATTTACTCTAACTGTAATATTTTCTAATGCAGGCATATACTATGATAAAAATAAAAAGATGTATTTATTATGAATATTACTTATAGTGAAAACAGGCATTTACGTAAATTTTTCCATTTGCACATGCAATATCAAGCTGTTATTTATCAGGATGTAAGAGAGCGGTTGTCTTATTTGATTATTAATCGATCTGATAAAATAAAGACAGCAAGACAATTTCGGTGTGGTGGTTTGAAAATATATGAATATAAAATTGTTGCCGCTAAAGATGCCGTATTTCGGTTAGCTTATACCTATTTTAATGACATAATCAATGTGATTTATATTAGTCAAACAATAATAAAACATCAGTTTTGTAAATTATTAGAAAAAACAGATCTTGTTGATTAATAGATATAATAATGTTGGATAAAAAATAAGCCGCTCAATAATATTAGCGGCTTATTTATAACGAGAAAATGTAATCGAAAAGTTAATTCACGACTTATCGACTGGTTTTACCCATAAAACACCCACTTCTTTTTTTATAACCTCAACCATGACACCTTTTTCTATTTGTGTTTCTGATTTAATCTGCCATTGAATACCAGAATAATTAAAGGTATAGCGTTCTGATGGCGATAAATCTTTTTCTAGTTTAAATGTTATAACGGCAAAATCACTTTTGATATCGGTTTTACTAGGCTTGTTTTGTAATTTTTTCAATGGTTTCCAAAGTACAATGGCTAATGCTAAGGTTATAATGGCTAAGGTTAAAATCGTGCTTATCCAATTAGCCTCTATCATACCCATGTAAATTAAGCCACTGGTGAGCAACATAGCAATGCCGAAAAACAGTAGTACAAAGGTACTACAACCTAGTATTAACACTTCAATGATAAGAGTCAGTAACCCTAATATCACTAATGTTTGTGGAATATTGTTAAACATACAATACCTTAGCTCTAAGAGTGATTCTTTTGAGCTTTATTAATTGAATTTATAATTGATAATCCTTGTGCAACCATTGCACTCGCACTGGTCGAATCGTCAGGTAATAGAACCACTGATGATTCTTTAGCAATGGCTTTTTTAGCTTCAATGGCTTTGGTGGCTAATTCTAGTTGAATCGCTTTCTGGCCTTGTTCAGTATCCGCAGCTTCACCTATTGTGCGTAATGCGCGTGCTTGTGCATCGGCAACCGCTAAAATAGCAGCAGCTTCACCTTCTGCTCTAAGGATCTGTTCTTGTTTATCTGCTTCTGCTGCTAATACTTGAGCTTGTTTTTTACCTTCCGCGACGTTAATAGCTGATTGACGATCACCCTCAGATTCAAGGATTTGCGCTCTTTTCTCTCGTTCTGCCTTCATTTGTGCTTCCATGGCTTCCATAACCGAGCTTGGTGGCACAATATCTTTAATTTCGTAACGAAGTACCTGTACACCCCAAGGGTCTGATGCGGTATTTATAGCTGCAACAATATTAGCATTTAGTAAATCACGCTCTTCAAAGGTTTTATCTAATTCCATTTTACCTAATTCAGAACGCATCGTGGTTTGCGCAAGTTGAGTGACGGCAAATTTATAATCATCAACACCATAGGTTGCTTTATAAGGCTCTAGAACTCGAAAATACAGCACGCCATCGACAACAAGGCTAATATTGTCTTTTGTGATCGCAGATTGTGAAGGAACATCGACTGCGGTTTCTTTTAGGCTTCGTTTGGCGCCAATACTGTCAATAAAAGGAATAATAAAATTCAAACCAGCTTCTTTGGTGGAGCGGTATTTTCCGAAACGTTCAACAAGCCATGCTTCATTTTGAGGTACAAAAATAATACTTAATTTAAGCGTAACAACAATAAATATGAGTAAGTATAATTGTGGGCTAGAGAGTAAGTTAGTAATGAGATCGAGTGGCATTTATATATTCCTTTTGTTGATTAGCTTTCCAGTAGCACTTTAAGCGTTGTGCTACTAAAACGCAGTAGATCAATATGAAAATAATGAAGTTATCAATAGTGTGTCTTTTATTGCTTATATATTGAACAAGTGACATGTTATCACACTTGTTTTTTATGCTTATAATATGTTATTGAATTCGTGATGTGTACCGAAAGGAAGGGTATGGATATTGAAGAGAAATGTAATGACTTAAGTATGGGCGTATGACGGCATATATCAAATCATTTTTATCAAAGGAGATGATTAACGTTAATAAAAGATTATTATCAATAGGATCTGACTGGATTTAATCGCTTGAATAGGGGCGTTGAACGGATTATCGATTCATTAATTAACCATCGCTTATTTATAATGTTCTACTGGTAGCAAGGTTAAAGGACTATTTTTAGTACTATGTAACCAATAAAGTCCAGAGTTTTCACTTAAGATTAACTGTAATCGTTTTTGGGCCGCAACAATATAATCATAATGAGGTGTGTTATTTTTATACACTTCAGTTTCATTATCATCATCTGAAAAAATAACGGCTTTGTTGCTCGTTAAATTAGCATTATTTTGATAGGTCCAATGAAAGACTTTAGGCATTATTTTCAATGTGGCAATAAATTGAGAATCTTTTTTTATCATTGTTAATGATTCAGCTGAAAGTGATAAAGCTTGATAGCGTCCTGTTTTTTTATCTGCAATGAAGTTGATTTTTGAATAATCAAAGACATTATTTTTATCTGTTGGCGAGATATACAAGTTAGATATTTTCGAGATTATGCCATTATCACCAATGTATGAGCGGTAGATAATAGATAAGGGTTCACGCATTAACTCTGATTCAGTATTTATATTTTCATGGAATAGTTTTTTATTATTGATGATGCGATGCGTGAATTGTTTCCATGCATCAGGTGCAATTTTATAGCTGAAATCAGTCATCGGTTTACATTGATTTGTGTCTAATGTTATTTGGCACCAAGCAATAGAGTAAAAATCATCAGATTTGTAAAAATATACTTTTTGATTGCTATTTATTTGTGGTGAAAAAATAGCTTTAGCCTTGCTTCTTAAATCAGCTTGTTGCTCTAAATTTTTAGTAATAAAAGTAATATTATTTGAGCCAATATTTTCATGCTCAATTAAAAATCGTGTAGGTTTTGTTTGTGATGGTGTCATATACCATGTACAGCTACTAAATAAGGCAGTAGCAATAACACCGAGAGAAATAATGGTTTTTTTATTGATTTTACTAATAATGTTATTTGTTTTTTTTTCGTTTAGATCGATGTCTTCGCGCGTAAAGTCACGAATTTGGTAACCCACACGAGGTAATGTTTCAATAACATCACCTTTGTTTTTTTCATTGAGTTTGACACGTAATGCTCGAATGACTTGAAATAATGACGCTTCAGTAACAATACGATCAGGCCAACCAACTTTAAGTAGATCATCTTTAGTTACAGGTGTGCTGTGGTTCTCAATGAGGTGACTTAATATATATTGTTCTGACAAATTTAATTTGAGCGTAGATTCAGACGTTTTAAGTACTCCTTGACTTGCAATAAAGCACACTTTTGTCTTAAATCTTATTTGCTCAGTATTTGCCATCTATAAACCTCAAATATTTTTACTAATTTCTTAATTCTATCATAAAAACGTTATAATATAACTTATAGGTGTTAAAAGTCATATTTAATGTTTATTGCTGTGTTAATGATATTAACAATAGAGATAAAGTACAATGTGCCTATATTTATTAGTCATTTGCCTGATAAATAAAAAAGTATCAAACTATAATATAATTATAAATTAACAATGAACAGTAATATACTAAATTTAGTCTTATTTATGTTGTTAGATATTGTTTTTCATCAATAATTGATTGTATCTGACATGGTTTTTACAATGGAAGCATGTAATTGTGGATATATAAATATAATTAATGTTAATTATAAAAAATAAAGAAAGAGCAGAACACTCTTTCTTTTTATATTAATACTGGCAGTAATAGTGCTTATTTTTGAAAAATTTCAGTAAACTCGCGTTTCATTGGCGGGTTACGACGTGCTTTTTTCAATTGTTTACACATATCTTTTACACAGTTAACTAAAACTTTATCAAGCATTGATGCTTTGTATTCAGCTTGTTCTTCTGCGCCCATGTCTTCTGGGAATTTGGTATCTTGCATCTCACCAAGGAAATCAACACCAGAGTAGCTTTGACTTAATGCAACTAAGGCGTGAAATTGCTCAAAATTGTCCAAAACATTTTGTGCGCTTGCTGGTAATGCGTTCCATGCTTCACGTGATGTAGGTTCTGAGACCTTATAAACGTTAACAAGCATATCAATCAACTCTGCTGGTACTTCTTCAACTGTGACTACTTGGCGAAGTTCTGGAGAACAGTCATCTAATGTATATACTGTTTCTTCGATGATTTGCTCTTCGTTGTTATTAATTTCAGACATAGTTTTTCCTAACGCATTGTGTTTTGAGAGGAGGAATCCTATATTCCTACTGATAAATGTCAATATATGATTATAAAAGTAATAATAAAATTTATTTTAGTGAATAGTCATGGTGTAATCACAATGTTAAGTTTTTTTTTAGAAAAAGAACATATGGCATAAATAATGCACTATGTTTTATATTGTATGCTGTTATTCAAAGGGATTTAATATGGGAATGATGCGGATTTTAATTGCCGATGATGTCGCCAGTGAGCGATTATATTTAGCGGCATGTTTAACAAACCTTGGTCATCATGTTAAGTCAGTATCATCAGGTGCGGAGTTATTGCAGTGTTACTCAACATTTCAACCTGATTTGTTATTAATTGATATTGAAATGCCAGAACAAAATGGTATTGAACTGGTCTATACCATTCGACATCAGTATCCAGAGTGGGTACCGGTTATTTTTCTAAGTGGACTTGATGATCCTCATATTATCGCTACAGCTATTGATGTTGGTGGGGATGACTATTTGGTTAAACCTGTAAATCCAATTATTTTAGCGGCTAAAATGCAAGCAATGAGCCGTATTGCTGTTATGAGACAACGGTTAGAACATACCACGGTACAGTTACAAAAAGTAAATAAATTACTGTTAGAGCAAGCTAATAACGACCCTTTAACTAAGCTTGCGAATCGTCGTTATCTTGATCAAAAGTTGACCGAATTTATTGCGTTACATGGACGAAACAATTTACCACTGACTATTATTTTACTTGATGTTGATTTTTTTAAACTATTTAATGATTATCAAGGACATATAGAAGGTGATCATTGCCTTAAACTATTGTCATCCACATTGAAAAAAACATTTAATAGAGCCGGGGAAGTGTGTGGTCGTTATGGTGGTGAAGAATTTATTGTATTAATCTGCAATTGCGATGAAAAACAAGCAACTAAAGAGTGTCAGCGTTTAAAAGATGCGATTGAAAAGTTGGCGATACCACATGATAATTCATTAATTAGTGATCAACTAACTGTAAGTCAGGGAGCCATTTCATGGATACCTACTGGGTTAGAATTAGTTGAAAATTTATATCAAGCGGTTGATACCTTATTATATCAAGCAAAAGAAAATGGACGAGATCAGTTTGTGACCGCAGAATATCCACATTCTTTAGTGAGCCATAATGAAAACTAATTTTTACTTGTCTGTCGTTAAAAATTAAATATTTGATAACCTAACTACTTGCTGGTAAAGATAAATGTGCTAGTCTGCTAAGAGTATTTTGACACTGTATTGTAGTAATGGCTTTTCGAGTGATAAGTGTCGAGATCTTACGTTGATGAAAAAGCCATTAAGTGAGATGAATAGGATGATCATGGATATGCAATTAACAGAACAACAGGCTCGAGTGATTGGTTGCTTACTTGAGAAAGAAATTACTACTCCAGATCAATACCCATTAACGCTTAATGTGTTGATGACAGCATGTAATCAAAAATCAAGTCGTGAACCCGTGATGGCGCTTGATGAAGCCACAGTGCTTGATACACTTGAAGAACTTAAAGAAAAACGGATGGTGAGTGACGTATCCAGTTTTGGTAGTCGTGTCTCTAAGTTTCAGCATCGTTTCTGTAACACCGAGTTTGGTTCATTGCAATTTACCAAACAAGAGCTAGCGGCTATTATCGTATTGCTATTACGAGGCCCACAAAGTGCTGGTGAAATTCGCACTCGAACTAACCGGTTATGTGATTTTTCTGACACACAAGAAGCTGAAGCGGTATTAGAGCTATTGGCATCGGCTGATAAGGGACCTTATGTTGTTAAGTTACCTAAAGAATCAGGAAAACGTGATTGTCGTTATATGCATCTACTTAGTGGCGAGATTGATATTGATAATTATACGCCCGCTAAAGCGATGACAGCCAATAGTGCTATTAATGAAGAACGAATTATTGCATTAGAACAAGATGTTGAACAATTAAAGCAACAAGTTATTGAATTACAATTAATGTTAGAATCATTAACGGAATAGTTTCTATTATTTATGAATACTGGTAGATTGTTCTGCCAGTATTGCAGTTGCTTTCATTATTTATATAGGCTCAACATTATATGTTGGGCCTGTTTATTTTACGGCTTGTTATTATGTCAATCACGCCTTGGTTTGTTTATCTTATTCGCACTCATAAAGGAATGCTTTATTGTGGCGTTACTATTGATGTTGCTCGTCGTTTTGAAGAACATCAATACAGTAAGAAAGGGGCTAAATACCTGAAAGGTAAAGGTCCTTTAACACTAATGTGGTCACAACAAGTGCAGTGTAAGCGTGATGCGATGCAGTTTGAATATCGAATTAAAAAACGATTAACAAAAGCACAAAAAGAAGATCTTATTCAACAAAATATATCGTTATATACATTATTTTCTGATTAAGGTGACATCAATATTTTTGTGTAGGTAAGTTGGCTATATGCCTACACGGTTATTTAGTAATAATTTAAAGGGTTACCGATGGCGATTAGTGCCACTATATATAAAGTAAACATGAACGTAGCAGACATGGATCGCCATGTTTATCTTGATGGTCAGCATACTGTTGCTTGTCATCCATCAGAGACATTACAACGCTTTATGCTGCGAGTGCTTGCTTGGGGATTAAATGCAGATACAGACTTACAATTTACTAAAGGTGTAAGTTCTGCGGAAGAACCAGACTTATGGACTAAAAATCTGGTTGATGAAATTGAATTATGGGTTGAGTTGGGTCTGCCCGATGAAAAACGTATTCGTAAGGCATCGCATCGCGCTAAAAAAGTGATTGTATATGCTTATGGCGATCATGCTGCACCTGTATGGTGGCAAGCAAATAAAACTAAAATTAGTGCTTTAAAGAATGTCTCTGTAGTCTTTATTCGCGATGAAGAACTGAAATGCTTAGAAACATTGGTTGAACGTTCAATGCAGTTACAGCTGACGATTGAGAGTGAACAAGCGTGGTTAAGCGACCAACATGGTACGAGCATTGCGATTTTACCTGAATGGTGGCAGCGTTAATTGCTAGCTAGAGCTCGATATAAATAGCGATCATCGAATGAGTGGAGTAAGTGAAAACTTGCTCCACTTTTTTTATTTTTAAAATGGCTTTTTGTTTTTTTATGGTGTTCTGAAAAACTATCATTGTTGATATGTAATATATTGGTGTATGTTGTTTAAGGTATATTAAAATACGATTTATTATGAGATTAATATTTATCATATTAGCAATTTACAAATTATTGTTTTAATTTTTTGTTATTGAAAGACAGTATTTAACGTTATATTTTATAGGTCAGTTATTTTAATCGTATATATTTTTAAAGTAATATATTGATACAAAGGATTATTTATGTCTTTAGGGATTTATCGTTCAGCTAAAATTGTTTGGGATTATCATTTATTGCATCAGTCCTGCGTAAAAAGTGATTGTTTATTAGTATTGTGTAGTAATGATATTCGAGTCGCAGAATATGCTGCTCAACTCTTTTTGAAGGGCTATGCACCTTATATTGTGTTTTCTGGTAATGTTGGTGAAATTACACAAGGATTGTTTCCATGTTCTGAAGCAGAGCATTTTGCCAATATTGCTCATGCAATGGGAGTACCGAATGCCTGTATTTATATTGAACCTCTCGCAACGAATACTGGCGATAACATAATCAAAACCCGTGAATTGCTCATAGAAAAAAATCTTGATCCTCAACGGTTTATCTTGGTTCAAAAGCCATTTATGGAACGTCGAACTCTTGCCACATTTGAAAAATTATGGCCAAGTAAAACGGCACAAGTAACATCTCCGCCATTAACCTTTGATGAGTTTGCGAATGATGTGATTAGCTACGGTGATATGGTCAATGTGATGGTTGGGGATTTGCAGCGCATTCGTTACTATCCAGCATTAGGTTTTTCAACTGAGCAAGTTGTTCCAATGGAGGTATGGCAAGCTTATGAGTACTTAGTTGCCGCGGGATTTGATGATCATTTAGTCGCAGACATTTCTCGATAATGAATAATAAGTAAATAAAAAGGCGTGTTTCTTTGATTAGGAAACACGCCTTTTTATTGAGGGCCGATTTTATCGGGTAATAACCCTTATGCGGTATGGATCAACCTGTCAACACGTTATCTTCAGGATAACGCAGTAATGTTGGTTTTGGACGCGCTAACATATAAGCCAGTGTTAGTGGACCAAGACGACCAATAATCATTACTACGATGATAATATACTTACCTGGCTCAGATAACGTTGCCGTTAAACCCGCAGTAACACCAACAGTTGCAAAGGCGGAAATGGTTTCAAACATCACCTCATAGAATGGTGCTTTCTCTGTTAGCATTAATGCAAACATTGCGATTAATAAAACAATGCCACTCACTACAATAATGGCTAATGATTTTGTTACCGTTTGATTTGAGATTGTACGCTTAAAAAGTACAACTCGATCACGTTGTTTTAAAAATGACCACGTAGCTAAAATAGCGACAACAAAGGTAGACACTTTAATACCACCACCTGTTGATGTTGGGCCTGCACCAATGAGCATTAATAGCATCAGTACTAGTAAACCGGGTTCAGTGAAAGCACCAATATTGACACTATTAAAGCCCGCAGTACGCACTGTTGCTGATTGGAAGAATGCAGCAAGCCATTGACCTGATGTATTTAAGCTGCCAAGCGTTTGCATGTTATCGTGCTCAAGCAACCAAATCATTACTGTGCCTGATAATAATAATATCGGTGTTGCGATAATCATTATTTTTGAATGCAATGATAAAAAATGAAATCCACGATGTAAATTACGGTGTAAATCTGAAATAACCGTAAAACCTAAACCACCGAAGATAAACAGCATAGCGACAGTAATAATCACTAAAGGATCATCAACATACTGAGTTAAATTATCAGAAAATAATGAAAAACCAGCATTATTAAAGGCAGAGATTGAGTGGAAAACGGCCGTAAAAAGCCCTTTATCCCATCCCATCATTGGCACCCAACGTAACGATAGAAAAAAGGTACCAATTAACTCACAGGTAATCACAAAGATAATGATGTGTTTGACGAGTAAGCGAATATTGATAAATTTTTCTTGCCCGAGTTGCTCTTTTGTTAGCGATTGTTGGCGTAGACTAACCCGTAGGCCAAACATATATAACAAAACAGCAGATAAGGTCATCTGCCCAAGGCCACCGATCTGCATTAAGATCATTAATAACACTTTACCACTCGTGGAAAAGTGAGTACCTGTATCAACAACACCAAGTCCTGTTACACTGATTGCAGATGTAGCCGTAAAAAGTGCATCGACAAAACTTAACCCAGAAACAGAAAAAACGGGTAACGTTAATAAAATAGCGCCAGGGATCAATATAGCTAAAAAGCTAAAGATGATAATTTTTGGCTCAGACCACCGTTTATCGCGCTTATTTGTTTTTATTGGGACATACATTGTCCGATTAGGGATAAAACTCATAACTTTCTTAACGTTTCTGATAGTACATCTTCAGGACCTGTAATAATAAGGATATCACCAACTTGCATTTCCATATCCATATCAGGAGCCTTACGTACTTCAGGACCACGTTTAAGTGCTAATACTTGTGTTTGATCGCTATTTGCACACGGATGTTTAGCGATAGGTTTACCCATATTACGAGCGGTTACAACAACTTCAGCTAATGAGATACCACTGCCTAGTTCTGAAAATTCAAATACACGTTTGTCTAGCATGTTTCGTGCAATCCGAATACCCATATCAAGCTCTGGTCTTATGATTTTATCTGCGCCAATTTTCGAAAGGATTTTGCAATGTGGGGTATCTTTGGCTTTGACCCAGACAGTTTTTACACCGGCATCTTTTAATAATAGGGTTGTTAATATGTTGGCATTGATATCATCACCAATCGCAACCATGACGAGATCATAATCGTCAAGTTTAAGCTCTGCTATTGTTGCTTCATTTGAACAGTCAGCAACGACAGCTTGAGTGGCAATATCTGCGGCTTGACGGACACAGGTTTCATTTATATCAATAGCTAATACTTGTGCTCCACGTTCACTTAGCTCTGCACACAGAGACATACCAAAGCGACCGAGACCAATAACAGCAAACTGTTTATCTTCAGGATTCATCTTTTTCCCCCACATTACTTTAGTGTAATGCTTTATTTGTTTTGTTGTTGATTGTAAGAACATTAAGTTAACAAATTAGTCATTACTATGCTATCTGGGCGTCCTTGTCGTTATGTCATTTTTGTTATGACGATACACATAGAAAGATCAAATTCCGGTTAGATATAATTTTTGGATAGTGCTCGTATTTTTTATGTAATTCAAGTTAATGAGTTATTCGTCTCGTTTATAGTTAATTGGATAAAAACAAGGCAAACTATGTAACTATTTGATTAAAAATGTTTTTTCATTCGCTTTGTAAATTATAATCAATAATAACATTGAAAATAGTAATCTTATATTTAGCTCTAAATATGATCTTTACGTAATAAATGCTGAATTATCAGCCTATATAATGCGACCGTTTATTGTTTAGATTAGTTTAAAGAAGTATCAATGGGCGCTATATTTAGTGTTAAGTAAAATAAACGTAAACTCATATTATTTTGTCAGCCGTTAGTCAGGGAATAAAAAAATCATCTAAACATAAACAACTAACTCGTTTTTTGACAAATATACGCTGCGATTCTCGCGATAATAAAACCACTGATTAACCCACCGGTATTGGCTGCAAGATCAAGCCATTCACCATAGCGATTAACATAAGGTTGAATTAATTCAATCGCACCACTCCAACAAAAGAAAAAGACAGCGATCCATTGCCATTGTTTCGGTTTAACAAAAGCAACGGCAAACATCAATGTGGCATAAGCAATAAAGTGGTGGGTTTTATCTGATCCTGATACGACAGGTAATTCAGCTTGAGGGGTTAAAGATAAGACAGTAATTAAGGCAAGGATCAAGATACTAATGAGCGTCCAATGGTCATAAAAAAATCGGCTAATGCGTGACATAGTTGATGAGTCTCGTGAGAAAATAAGCTGTAAATTATATCGTTGCTGATTAATGATAACAACTGTAATACGGCGTGATAATTTTTCATAAACGGAATGGATAACCGTTATATCAAATTTATTTACAGCAGTATTAATTAGAATTGAATAGAGAATGAGGAGAGTAATATTCTATTATGTATCCATATTGTTAGTTTAAATGATGTTAATTATGGCTAAAGTCCCTATTTCACAATTATTTCATACCTTTGAGCGCACACTGTCCGTTATGATGGTTGGTGAGGCAATAGAAGCGAGAACATTTAAAAAAGATCGCGGTATTGTGGTGTTAAAACAAGATGCAGAATATTTTGTGTTTAAGCAATTTGGTTTTGATTCTCAAACATTGACCCTTAATAGAGCAAGCTTACTGAAACAACTTAAGAAGTCGATTGCAAAAGAGTTTCCACGTAGCAACATGGCATGGATTGTTCATTGTGAAGGGATTAGTTCTATTGATCTGTTGGTTTCAACACAAAATTTTCAGCCAAGTTTATTTTAAATAAAAAGACGCTAAACCCTAAAGATTAAGCGCCTGAGTGACTTTATTGCATAGAGAATGATAGATTTATAACGTTGCTTTTATCCATACCATACGGTGATCAGAAGAAACGTCTTTTCCTTTGCCTTTTTTACCAATTCGCTCGTCGTTTACCAGTAAGCGACCTAGCTCACCATTAGCAGGCCAATATACGCCAGAGTCAATGATACGTAGGTTATGAGAAGGAATAGCATGATCGACTTGTAAACCAAAGTTACTGGTTAAACGATTTGGATAGGGGTTATCTTGGCGACATTCTTTATCAGCATAGCAAGTTTCAGCCCCTAAACTTGTTGGCGTTAATGCGCCATCACTTGCCTGTTGGTTAACACGATGATGCATTAATAAGCTTTCAATGGTTTGACGATAGCCGTCACCAGCATATGGGTCTGCATTTAAATCGCCAACAATCACAAATTGCTCATCTTCCGCAAGGCCACCCGTTGTGCCTTTATCATCATAAATGAAGTCACCATTGGTGATGTAATTATTCCAAAATTGAATTTCATCACGGTTCTTCATTTTATTATTTTGAGACACAGTATCAAACACGGGCGGTGTCGGGTGTGACATCAGAATATGAATAGTTTGATCACCATTAGCGGTTGGAATAATGATAGGAGCATCTACGTGATTTTTTGATGATAAGCGCAGTTGTTCCCATTCATTAGCGGTGTACCATTTATCACCACATGCCATACCTTCTGGAATTGGGTTTTTGGCATCATTACAATTTGTGATAACAGGATTTTCAGCTGACGGAAGATCTTTCCACTTAAATGTTTGGAATGTACGCGTTTTTGCAGTATCAATTTTATATTGAGACATCAATGAGAAGCCATATTGGCCATGATATATTCCAAAGCCCCAAGCATCATTAGGACCTGAATTTACTTTGCCATCATTATTGAGGTCTAATCCACTCATTAAGCCAGTGTTAGTGGCATAACTTTCAAAGAAGGGGTACTTAATGGGTTCTAATGTATCGCCACCAGTAATGCTGTTAGGACTTTGTCCAATGGATAAATAATTATCTTGGAAGCCAGTAAGTGCTGCTGTATTTTCACCTGTTCCATCATTATTGAATTCAGCTAATAAAATAATATTAGGACGTTTTGTTTGAATGATGGCAGCGACATTACGAATTTGAATGATTTTAAGTGCTTTTTCTGTTTGAGCACTATTCAGTGTCTTGGCGTTAAAACCATCTACTAATGTTTGTTGCTCTGTTGGTGATGTTTGCATTTCATCAACCAGTTGTTCAAAACTGTTACGATCAAACGAAAGATTAAATGTTGCGATAGTGACATCGTTGGCAATGGGTGTAATGTCATTAGAATTTTGACTATTACACCCACCTAATAATGCTGAAGTAATGGCAATCGCAGCAAGACGTTTAATTAATTTCATAAATAATCTCAGTAATTTAGCAACAAACTGTTCATTGAATGGTTTGAAGTATACTGATGGATTTATTAATAATAGTGATCGCTATAGCACTTCCCTGCAATTAATACGCATGTAGTATAAGATAATTAATAACTCTGGAACTAAGATCAAAATAAGATGAAGTGTTATTTATTATTGGTTAAGTTATTAACGATATTTATTAATGCGGTGTTGATGTCACTATTGGTTATTTTTCCAATACCAAGATCAAAATTATCATAAAAACTTGGAATAGAGAGTGATGCCTTTACATTGCCATTGAAGTAAGGCGCTGAATTAACCGCCGTTGCTAAAACACTACTCGCACCACCAGGGCCTGGTGATGTGGCAAGTAATAGCATTGGTTTGTTTTGGTAAACTTTAGGTTCGATGCGTGACGCCCAATCAAACAGGTTTTTATATGCGGCGGTGTATGAGCCATTATGTTCTGCAAAAGAGATAATGACAGCATCGGCTTGAGCAATACGATTTAAGAAGTCTTGTGCTAGCGCGGGAATACCTGTTTCTGTTTCACGATCAATACTATAAAGCGGCATTTCAAAATCGTTAATATCTAAAACATCAATATCAGCCCCTGTTGCTAATGATGCAGCGTACGTAGCAATGTGTTTATTAATTGATTGACGGCTATTGCTTGCTGCAAAAGTAAGTAATTTCATTTGGGATCCTTTATAACGTACGCTACGTTTTTATGGGTAATTAAGAAAAAGTAATAAATGCCTTGATTGCGTGAATTAAGTGTATATTAATAACTAAATATAATTAATGCCTTAAAAGTGTTTTAACTATTTCCATATGACTAATAATAAACTATTTGATGGTATCGTCGTTTTTGTTCAAGTTATCAAAAGCGGTGGTTTTGGTGCCGCCGCTGAGGTTTTAGGACATTCGAATTCTTATATAAGCAAAGAGATTAATAAGCTTGAATCTCGACTTGGTGTACGGTTGTTGAATCGTACAACACGATCAGTTGCGCTAACCCCAGAAGGAGACGTGTATTACCAAGAGTGTTTGCAGTTGGTTATGGATGCAGAACAAGCGCTTGGATTGATGTCGCAAAATAGCTTGAATCCGAAAGGTTTACTTAAAATAAGTTGTCCGGTGTGGTTGGGTTCTCAATATTTACAACAGGTATTTAGTGAATATTTAACGCTATACCCAGACATGCAGTTAGATATTGATTTAAGTGATAAGACGGTCGATGTTGTTGCTGATGGATATGATCTTGTTATTCGTGCTTCAGCGACGTTAGCGGAATCAAGTTTAATTTGTAAGCGGTTATTTAGTTGTAATATTCATACCGTGGCATCGCCTGAATATTTACGACAACATGGTTTTCCAAAGCATCCTTCTGAATTACAACACCATCATTGTCTTTGCTACAGTAATTTAAAACATGCCGATCGTTGGCAATATACAGATGCAGAAAATAAAGTTTTTAATGTTGATGTTCAACAAAAGTTACGATGTAACAATACGCCGATGACGGTCGCGATGGCTGTTGATGGCATGGGGATCTGCCATGTACCAACGTTTTATATCGAATCACAGTTACAACGTGATGAGTTAACGATATTGTTTCCTGAGTTTGATAAGACATTAGTGAATGTGTATGTGGTTTATCCTAGCCGTAAGCATTTATCAGCAAAGGTGAGACGATTCATTGACTTATTAGAACGTAGAATGAGTAAGTAGCTTTGTTTTCCATATTTTGACGTAAACTTTTACATTTTTCGTCTTTTATTTTTACGGTTTAGTGATATTTTCTAGTTATTAATAAGTTCAGCTGTATATTATTTTAGAATAGTAAATTTTAGGGAATGGATAACCATAATGAATAATGAAATTCGTCTTCGTGCTTTAGAACAAACTGATTTACGTTTTATTCATCAACTAAACAATAACCGCGCCATTATGTCATATTGGTTTGAAGAGCCGTATGAGTCATTTTATGAGCTAGAAGAGCTGTACCGTAAGCATATTCACGACAGCACTGAGCGACGTTTTATTGCTGAAAATAATGATAAAGAGTCAATTGGTCTGGTTGAATTAGTTGAAATTAACAGTATTCACCGCAGTGCAGAATTTCAGATTATTATTGCGCCTGATTTTCAAGGTAATGGTTATGCGCGCGCACTAATTAATCGTGCGTTGAATTACGCCTTTACTATTTTGAATCTACATAAAGTCTATTTGCATGTAGCAACAGCAAATGAAAAAGCCATTTATTTATATGAAGAATGTGGTTTTATTGAAGAAGGTCATTTAGTTAAAGAGATCTTTATTGATGGCCAATATACTGATGTAAAACGGATGTACATGCTTCAGGATGAGTACCTTTCAAGTCGTAATAAGTAATTTTCATCCCCCAGAGATCGCAATGCTGTCTGGGGGATTTATATTAATGGTTGCATGTTAGTAAGGTTATACTGTTTCGTAATAAGATGATGGCGTTGAAGCTTCTGATTGCCATAATGTTTTCTTTTTCATGACTTGTGAAAAGATAGGATCTTGGTAATGCTGCTCTAGCCAAGCTTTTAATTTAGGGTAGGGCGCGTGGCGAAACCACTGCCGTTCAACATGAGAAAATTGACGAATAAAGGGTAAAATAGCGTAGTCGGCTAAACTGGGATGATCACACATAAAAAAGCGGTGTTTATTTAATCTTAGTTCAAGATCATCAAGAAACGACTGACATAAATTACGGTAGATCATACTATCTGAATTATGATATCGAATATCGGCTTTGTAATGTTCTAATGCTGCAATGTATTTACAATCATTACGTGCAATAAGATTGATCATATCTGTGAACAAATGCGTACTATCGGCTAATAATAAATTGTGCGGATCATGCTGATTTAACGCCCACACCATAATAGATAAACTTTCATCAATATAATCACCATTACTTAATACTAATAGCGGAACGGTACCTTTAGGGGTAATGCTAAGCATCTCCGCGGGTTTGTCTGTGAGTGAAATGTCACGTATGTCTATCTCTTGTTCGGCTAGGCGTAGACCTAACCGCGCTCTAATGGCATAGGGGCATTGACGTAATGTGTAAAGTATTGGTAGCGTCATTTTATCCCTCCGAAAAATTCCGTCCTTAATGTGATTAAGTTTAGTGCAAATTCGACTAAATGATAAATTAGCACCATTTTTATCTAAATAGTGTGATGTTAGGTTATGAAACGTCACATTTGTATCGGTTTCTGTCCATAAATAACCTGTTGACCATTTAGTTAATAAATATCCTAGAGCAATAAATTGCAACATATCTTAGGACGTTTACTTAATGAAAGATGACCATTCAAATACGCCTCCACCGGAAAGCTTATCTCGACGTAATTTTCTTAAATTTACAGGGGCTGCTGCTGCGACGGTATCTGTTGGAGCCGCAGCGGGTGCTGGTTTTCAATTGGGACGAGATCCTGATAGTTATGTAGGTTGGGGACGAACCGAAGAAGGCAAAGATATGTTTTTTGATCGTACGCCTTTTGTGGTTGATTATCCGCCAACATTTCGTGTTGTAGGTACAATTGAACGCCCTGAGTGGGCATCACATCTTTTTAATCGAACCGGGTGTTTCCGTGATGCATTTATCTCTGGTTGGACCCCTGATATGGGGATTGAAACCTTTCCTGATGTGCGAATTCGTGAGTATTACAAAGATATACCTGACCGCTTTGATGAGATGTTAAGGGCTTTTAGAGAAAACGACATTCGTGAACAGAACATTGAGCGTATTCGTGATCAATTAGCCATTGGTTGGGCATATGATGCCGCACATGAAAAAGCCGCATACGGAACCCATAAACATCCGGTTAATTTCCCCATTAAACCTGAAGGTCCACCTGAAGTCGCAGATTATTATTTTGTAGATAAAGAACGCAAAAAACTGGAATTTAAATCGCCTACACATGCATCAGAACTTATTAAAACGATGGCACATCAATTTGGTGCTAGCCTCGTGGGTATTACTGGTGTTCATGAAGAATTTATATTTAAAAATATGATGCGTGGCGTTGACTCGTGGGGCGATGAAATACCTAAACACTGGAAGTCAATTGTTGTTATTGGTATTCCGATGAACTGGGATCCGATGTATTCCGCGATTGGTTATTCAACGTCTTATGATGCTTATCATAAATGTCGTTTAGCGATTGGAAAACTACAAATATTTTTAGGTGAATTAGGTTATGCCTCTCGTTGTCAGGTTCCTGGTAATGATTATGAAATGACAATCCCTCCTCTAGGCGTTATGGCTGGACTGGGTGAAGCTAGTCGTAATGGTACATTGATGACCCCTGAATTAGGTACTAATGTCCGTTTAGCTGCGCTTGTTACTGAAATTGATTTAGAGATTGATATGCCAGTTGATCTTGGTATGCAACATTTTTGTCGTGATTGTAAAATATGTGCAACCAGTTGTCCCTCAGGATCGATCTCATTATCCGATGATCCTGATACGGTGATTCGTGGTTTTAAACGTTACGATTTCAATCAAGATAGTTGTTATCGAATGTGGCAAAGTGGCCCCACACCAGGGGCTATGGGATGTCGAGCATGTATTTCAGTCTGTCCTTATACGCGTAAAAATAACTGGATCCACACCATTGTCCGTGAAGCTGATCCTCGCGATAAAACAGGGTTAACACGTAAAGCGTTATTAGCAATGCAACATAATATGTTTTATTACCCCGAAGCTGAAGCGTATCACGGGGATTGGAACGGTGGTCATCTTGCAAGTTATCATCAACCACCCAAATGGATGCGGACTGAAAACTATTTTACTGTAGATAAAACATGGCAATACGATGGTAATGGGGAGGGATTCTAATGTTTCCACAAGCAACTATTTTAGATCCATTATTTTGGATGGGATTGGGTGCGTTACAGCTTTTCTTGTTTTGGAATGCGCGTTATTGGGCGAAATCATTACGATTAAAAATGAATGGTTGGAAGTGGTCTGCCGTCATTGGCTGGTGGTTTTCTTTCTTGTTAACCATTGCTGGTGCATTCACATTATTAGGTGAAAATGAAGGCAATGCGGGTTGGTATTTTCTCGGTGTTGTGGGTACAGGTTTAGTGATTATTGGCTTTAGTCTTGCTGCTTTTTTAATTTGGCTGCGTGATCGTCAAGTGCAATAGTTATTGTGTTTAAAAAGGAGGGTGGTTAACGCTCTTCTTTTGCTATTTATATTGAGAAAATTATGCAACTTTCCCCCAAAACACACCAAAAAATAATGGATCTCTGTCAATTATGTCTTGAGGTTTTTAAACAGCCTTTAGATGGTGCTGCTGTAGTAGCAGCAGTAGCCTTACACGCTGATCAATTATTATCCGTTCGTGTCTTTGAATCTCAAGTACATCAAGATGTTAATTTATTCAGTTGGTTAGAGCATCAAGCATTACAAACAGAGATTAATCATTGGCTCACTGAGAATGACATTAATGGATTAGGTAATCAATTTTCTACGATGGCCCAACAAAAACAATTTATTCGAGGTTTGATTCAATTAGGCTTAGCTGAATCAGCATTATCGTGTATTGGACGCGGGCAACAACGTAAGGATGATAACCAATTAATGTTGCTTCGTGGGTTAGCGATGTCAGCTATGGGTATGCCAGAAGCTGCCGCTGAGTGTTTCCAAACTGTGGCGTTAATTGCAACAGAGGATCATCAAGCCTATTTTTATTTAGCCAATGAATATATGAAATTAGGCAAGCATGCATTAGCGCTAAAAGCGTTTGATGATGCTATTGCTTGCCGTCCTGATTTACCTGGAGCATGGCACAATAAAGGCATCACTTATTATCAATTAGAAAATTTTGAACAAGCTATCCCATTGTTTGAAAAAGCAACAATCCTTGCGCCTGATAATATAGGTAGTTGGATTAATCTCAGTAAATGTTATCTTGCGATTAAACAGCCACAAACGGCATTATTAACATTAAAAAACGCAATAATTTTGCACGAAAATCACCCTGAATTAGATAAAACAATCGGAATTATTTATAAACAACTGGGTGATGATGATTCTGCTATTTATCATTTAAATAGTGCAATAAATAAAACGCCTAATGAGATTGAGTTATATCAAGTTCGTGCTGAAGTATTAATGAAGTTAAAGAATTATGACTTAGCTTTAGCCGATATTGAATTTTTGAATACCATAGAACCTTATGATAGTGAGTGTTGCTGTTTGAAATTTGAAGCGCTATTTGCACTTCAACGGTATAGAGAGGCTGAAAGTTGTTTTTATTTCTTAGTGGGAATTAATCCTCTTGCTTATAGTCGTTATGAGCAAGAATTGAATACTATTCGACAACATTTACAGATCCCAAGCTGTCAGAAATTATAATTAAAGTGAAATAAAACAAGGGCGTTTTATGAATAAATCACAACGGAATATCTTGGAAAAAACACTTGCGATAGTGACACTATTAGGCCTTGTATTAGCATGGGGGCTGGGCAGTTTACGGCAACAAGATCATATCACAACACAGTTAATGCAAGTCGTTCAGCAACCGATGTTATTTAATGAATTACAGCATGATGTCTGGGCTGCCAAACCTAAAAAAACGGCTGTAAAGAGTAATTTAACAGACTATTTACTTTGGGTTGGGCGAGCTGAAAGTGTTGGCTATGGTGGTATGCTACAAACAATAATACAAGTTAACGAGAAACAGCAGATTAGTGGTATAGCGATTATTCAAAGTGCTGAAACACCATCGTATCTTAAAGAAGTTATTAGTAATGGATTAATTGATAATTTCATTGATCAAAATGTCGCTAAACTAAAGCAACTCGATGGGATTACAGGTGCAACATTGACTAGTAATGCGATTAATCACTCGATCATACAAGCGGCAAAAAATATTGGTATAAATGTATTTAAGCTACCTTTAACATTGCCCGAATCGACATTGATATTACCGCAAATTATTGATGGTATCGCATTGTTAATCTTTATCATTGCCATTGTTATTAATCGTCCCGCCTTTCCTCATAAAATTATTGCTAAACGTATTATGATGGGAGTTTCGATCATTGTTTTAGGGTTCTATGCTGCGGCACCTTATGGGGCAAATACACTTGGTTTTGTATTATCAGGTGTATGGTTAGATGGTATAGCCAGTTATACATCTTTATTGTTGTTGTTGGTAACTATTGGTTATTTATTAGTAACCAATAAAAATGTTTATTGTTCAACTGTTTGTCCTTTCGGTGCTACGCAAGAATGTATTGGTAAATTGAATAAAGCAAAAGCATGTAAACCAAAACATGACTTCTTTATTTGGTTTGCGAGGGGACTATTATGGTTTACTTTAATTCTAGGTTTATATTATCGTAATTCGGCCTCTTTTAGTTATGAACCGTTTGGAATGGCATTTAATATGATTGGTACGCATTTTATATTCGTATTAACTATTTTGATTGTGCTAACGTCTTTATTTATTAATAAACCATGGTGTCAAACATTATGTCCAGTACATCACTTTATTGAATATATTCGATTTATGAAAAAATGGATTAAAAATAGTGTAAAGCCTACTCGTTTCACAGAAAAAAAACGAGGTGAACGCCATGCGTCTTAATATTTCACTATTGTTTTACATCAGTGCTAGTTGTTTGATTCTTGGTCATATTTACCAAAATATGACAGAAATATCTCAAATGTCATTACAGAATAAGCCTTACTATCAGGTGTTTAGTAATGAAAAACGATTACCGAAAAGTGATGCTAAAATTGATTATAAGCGTTTAGCTGAATTAAATGAAGCGTCATCAAAAGCTGAAGGGTGGTAGGTAACCAGTTATGAGTAGATAACGGTAGTAATAAAAATATTATTACTACCGTTACTATTATTGTTAACTTAGAGATAAAATTAAAATAAGTGTAATTTTATTAATTTCAATCAAAGGAAAAATCTTTTATTTATATAAAATGTATGATTATTTTATTATATAGATATTGGTATGAAAATTATTGATAATTTGGCATTTAAAGGAAATCATGATTCAGATATCGAATTTACTTTATGTACATTAAAATCTTTATGTTTAAAAACAGAAATTCTCCCGGTTACTATTCCACATCGATTACATTTTTATTCGTTAATTATTATAACTGAAGGTGAAGGGTACCATTATATTGATTTTAAAAAATATCATTATAAAGCTGGAAGTGTGTTTATATTAGAACCTTCACAAGTTCATTATTTTGAACTAAACAATGAGAGTGATGGTTATATTTTTACCTTTACAGAAAATCTCATTTTTTCAGATGATAAAGATCAATATCGTACTGTTATCACACAATTATTTGAAAATCATAATCATGTTACAATGTCACTTAATGTAGACAATATAATTGAACAACAGGCATTAAATTTAATACTTAATGTGCAGTTATTGATACAAGAATACAACATTGCTGATGACGTATGTAAAGAAGAAATTTTACGGAGCTTATTACGCGTATTGTTACTAAAAATTGTACGATTTTATCCAACATTAGCTGAAAAATACCATCCAGATTTTATAATTATTAAACAGTTCAAACAACAATTAGAAGAGAATTTTCGAATAACACGTCAAGTGACTGATTATACGAATACATTAGGGTGTACACCTAAAAAAATCAATCATATATGTAAAGCATTAACGGGTTTTACTGCTAAAGAGTTAATTGATTCACGGGTTATTTTAGAGATTAAACGATTGTTAGCTTATAGTAATATATCCATAAATGAGATGGCGGAATATTTAGGTTTTGATGAAGCGACAAATCTTGCTAAATTTTTTAAGCGACATACTCAATTATCACCCAAAGAATTTCGCAGTGTGAGCCGAATACAAAAAACAACTATTCGACGTGCTTTTTATTAATGGTGTTCTTTAAGTTCCGTGTAAAACCCAGAAGGAATAGGTATATTAATACCATTATTTGATTGTTATTTATGGTAAGTTAATATGATCCAATATCAATCTAGATTGGTACTTGAACAATATCGTCAGCGTCAATATGATGCTTTCATGCAGCAGCCGATGCCGATGGTTGAAGATCGTATCGCTGCCCTAAAAAAAGTAAAACAATTAATCATTCAGCATCAAGCTCAGATTTGCGAAGCGATTGCGGCTGATTTTGGTTGTCGCTCTGCAAGTGAAACCGCATTATTAGAAATATTTACGTCTTTAGAATCGATAAATGATGCGATTAAACATGTTAAGGCATGGATGAAGCCTCAACGTCGACATACTTCTTTATGGTTCAAACCCGCAAAAAACAGGGTTATTCCACAGCCATTAGGGGTTGTGGGCATTATTGTACCGTGGAACTATCCACTTTTTTTGACTATTGCTCCAATGGTAGCGGCACTTGCTGCTGGTAATCGAGTCATGGTTAAAATGTCAGAAAATTCTCAACATCTATGTCAGCTATTACAACAATTATTTGAGGTTGATTTTAGTAATGAACAGATTTGTATTATTGCTGAAGAAGGACAAACAGGGATTGCTTTCTCACAATTAAAATTCGATCACCTTATTTTTACGGGCTCAACGACCACTGGTAAGGCTGTTATGGCTGCTGCTGCAACCCATTTAGTGCCTGTGACGTTAGAACTTGGCGGTAAATCTCCGGTTATCTTGGCGGATGATTATGATATAAAAACGGCATTATCACGTATCTTAGGTGGTAAGGTTTATAACAGCGGTCAAACCTGTGTCGCTCCTGATTATTTGTTGATCCCACAAGCATTAGAAGATGAGGTTATTCGCCAATCCCAAGCGATTATGGCAAAGCGATTTAGTGATATTCAGCATCCTGATTATACCTCGATTATTGATGATGCATCTTTTTCTCGTTTATGCGATACCGTCAAAGATGCCATCGAACAGGGCGCAAAGGTCATTAATTTGATCCCTCAGTCAAAGCTTGATCCGCAACAACGTAAATTCCCCTTACAACTTGTTTGTCAGCCTACCGATGCGATGATAGTGATGCAGCGGGAAATATTTGGACCATTACTGCCAATTGTCACCTATAAAACCTTACAGCAAGCATTAGATTATATTAATGCCAGAGAACGACCATTAGCGCTGTATTTATTCAGTAATAATAAAGCGGTGCAGCAGCAGGTATTAGACCAAACACGTTCAGGTGGGGTTGCAATTAATGATGTTATGTTACATGTCGCGCAGGATGATTTACCGTTTGGCGGTGTAGGGCATAGTGGAATGGGGCATTATCATGGTCGAGAGGGATTTGAGCGCTTATCTAAAATGCGTCCGGTGATGCATCAAGCAGCGTTAAGTTCTACTAAATACCTGTATGCACCTTATGGGAAAATAGGTAAACGATTAATTAATTTTATTATAAATAGGAAATTTTCTCGATATGAATAAAGAAATGATGCCTATATATGTGGGTTTTTGGCAGCGAGTGTTAGCCAGCTTAATTGATACTGCTATTGTAGCGTTGATTAGTGCACCATTAATGTATCTTGTTTATGGTGAAATGCATCCACAAACCGATGTGTTCATTATTGGACCGATGGATGTCATTATTAACTATTTATTGCCTTTTATCGGCGTGATTTTATTTTGGGTTTATAAATCAGCAACGCCAGGGAAAATGGTGATTAAAGCACAGATTGTTGATGTTAAAACGGGTAATAAACCCAGTGTTAAACAATCGGTAATACGTTATTTAGGCTATTTTGTCTCAACGATACCGTTCGGACTTGGTTTAATGTGGGTTGGCTGGGATAAAAGAAAGCAAGGCTGGCATGATAAATTAGCCAATACCGTTGTCGTTAACTGTCTGAAATAAAAGAACACTAAGAATACAAGAAAGCCCCTGCTGAGAATATCAACAGGGGCTTTCTTTATTCTCAAATACAGTAAGAATTACTTCTTAGTGAATGCTGAGATGATCACCATTTGCACACCGTCAGCACGACCTTGGATGTGAAGTGGGTTATCAGTCAAGCTGATGTTACGTACTGGCGTACCACGCTTGATAACCATGCTTGAACCTTTAACTGGTAGATCTTTAATGATAGTTACGCTATCACCAGCTTGAAGGATTGCACCGTTTGCATCGCGAGTAGGAATTGAAGCTTGTTCTTCTTCAACAAGACCTTTTTCAGCCCACTCTTTAACGTTATCTTCTAAGTACATCATGTCAACGAGATCCATTGCCCAATCAGTTTTAGTTGAAAGACGTTTAAGCTGGCGATATACCATAACTTGAACAGCAGGAACTTGACTCCACATGGTGTCGTTTAGAGCACGCCAATGGTTTTCGTCAGTTGTTTCTGGATTTTCAAGCTGACCACGGCAAGTATCACAAAGTAGTACGCAACAACCCGCGCTCTTGTCTTCAGAAGCAGGAACAGCGTATACCGCTAGATTATTTTCAGAAGAACATAGCTCACATTTTGATTCACTACGCGTTTTTAATGCTTGTTCGATAGTCATGGGAATTGTCCATTGATTTATTGTGCCAATATTATGCCGTTCTATTGTACAGAAGAAAAGCAAACATGTCCCTGATCACGAAATTTATAGTACAACAGACTGTTTAATATCCAGCTAGCTTTGTTTTATTAACCTAACCACACGGTTGTTGTTTCATATTTAACAATATAGACACAGAGGTATTCATAAGATAATGCCAACGACTTATATAATATATGAGGTAATGTTCTGTACAGTTACATGAAAAAATGAAGCTTATCGCAGTGTGCTTGTTTCGATCTTTGCCTACAACATGTTAAGAGTAAACTATCGCGATTACTATTAAGTTTAAGGGAAAAGGATGTTCCAGTATAAATATAGTGTTTTGATGTTAGCCATTATCGCCAGTATAAGTACGCCAGTATGTGCATCATCAGATACAACAGTTTCACCTTACGTCGTTGGTGGTAGTGATGTTGATACTAATACTCCAGTTAGTGAAAATTTTATGGCATCACTCCGCAATAATAAAGATGGAGAAACCCCTTTTTGTGGCGCGACGATTATCAATGATCAGTGGGTATTAACGGCAGCCCATTGCGTGGTAACAGGAAGTGATAAAAACGCAGAAGTATTAGCACCGTCTAATATTACGATTACTGCTGGGTTACTTAATAATAGCTATCCACAAAAAAAACATATATTTTCAGCTACGCATGTGGTGATACACCCTGCTTATAGTCCAGTAGCTGTGATAAAAGAGACAACAGTTAATGATCAAGTGATTACTGAGATTGTTAGTTCGGCATTGGATAACGATGTTGCTCTAATTCGGGTAAATCGTAAGTTTGTTGGTTTAGGTAAAGTTGCATTATCAACCTTATCGCAAACACAGTTGATTGAGGAACAGCTAAAACAAGAATGGGAACAAGCCAATAATCCTATTCCTACAGACCATCGTCCGGAAAATATTACCGTTTTAGGGTGGGGAGCAACGACAATTGAGGGAAGTAAACCATCAAAAACACTTAAACAGGCTAAGTTGAGTTTCTTCCCTATTAATCTTTGTTATGAGCGTATTGAGTCTAATGATAATCCTGGCTTAATTATTGATAGTCCAGCAAATATTACTAAATTATGTACATTGCCTCCTGTGGTTATTGCCGATCTTACTGGTGCAGATGCTTGTAATGGTGACAGCGGAGGTCCTATTTTTGTTATTGATAGTGAGGGCAATCAGTTACAAGTAGGTATTGTCAGTGGTGGTACGACAGGTAACCCTGTTTGCGGTTCAATGACTAGACCAGGTTTCTATGCTCGTGTAGGAAACTATACTGATTGGATTGTTGAAAATAGTAGTAAAGTGCCGACATATCCTATAACACCTCCTGATTTTCTTAATGATAAATACGGCGATCAAGATGGCGATGACACAGGTGGCGGTGACACAGGTGGTGGTGACACTGGTGGCGGTGATACAGGTGGTGGTGATACCGGTGGTGGTGATACAGGTGGCGGTGACACAGGTGGTGGTGACACAGGTGGTGGTGACACAGGTGATGATGGGTGCAATGACAGCATTTCAGCGAACAATTGTAATATAGGTAAAGATCGCGATGGTGGCGGTAGTTTTGGTGCTATCGGCTTATTATTGCTTTGTGGCGGTGCGTTTATTAGACGTTTTAGAGCTTAAATTGATCATAATTAGCCATTCAATTTAATGTTGAAGGTGTACTAATTATAGATAGCAATATAATTGTTATGGAAGTTGGCTTTTTTAGCTAACTTCCATTTTTTTTATATATTAAACAGTATATTAATTATTTATAGATTAAATTTACAAGATTCAAGGTGGGTTTTTATAAGATTCAATAAAGAGACTAATGCCGTTATTCTAAGTTTGAAGAAAAAATAAAAAATGAATGTATAACTTACATATATTTAACATTTCAGGTTTTTCAAATGATAAATAAAATAAAAATAGAGTTGAGTTATTTAGTCTTTAAATCTGTCAGTATCGCTTTTTTTTGTTATTTTTATTTAATATCAATATGTTATTGGTTTATTTTGTCACTTAGAATCTGTTATTAACTAATAGCATCATGTTTTATTATTTTATCCACTAAAATATATTTATCCACAGAAGCTGTGCATAACTCTGTGGGAAATTCGCTAAAGCTAGATTTGGCGCAGCCTCTGGTAAAGTCAATATATACTTAATTGAAATTTGTTAATAATTATAAATTTATTGATTTAGTTCAATGATCAAACAGAAAGCTTGTTTTATGTATTCAGTGTTCAAATAAAGTTTAATATTTAAAATTTTGAGCTATGAAAAAAAAGTCATTCTAATTCATATGTTGAACGTTTGTTTCTAGATTAATAGAAGTGCTATTTACTGATGTGATTTTATTCTTTCTGCTTTAGACCGATAGTCAATAGATTCTGGCGTTTAAATATTGGGGTTATAAGAAGCCTTAGTTCTACGACAAAACGCTAATAATAATACATTGTGGTTAAAACCGACGTAATTGAGTCAACAATCACTTATTTACGTGGGCTAATGGTGTGGAGAATAACGTGGTTGTTGATAGATGGTTGATATATACATGTTAAGCATATTACTATGCCGACGGTTTTCTTTTGGATGATTGATTGTGTCAAAAATATTAGTTGTTGATGATGATATACAGTTGTGTGAATTATTGACTGAAGTACTTGAAGATGAAGGCCATGATGTCAGTTGTGTCCATTGTGGAGAGTCAGCAATTGAGTTTCTGCAAAACAAAGGTGTCGATTTAGTATTATTGGATGTGATGTTGCCTAACCTTGATGGTATGCAGGTTGCACGTCGTATTTGTCAACGGTTTGCGACCCCAATTTTAATGTTAACTGCATTGGGTGATGAAGCAACCATGCTTGATGGTTTGCAAGCGGGAGCCGATCATTTTATTACTAAGCCATTTAAAGTGCCTGAATTATTGACACGTATCAGTGCTATTTTGCGTCGTGTTGGGCTTGAGCGTCAGCGCCATACCATTCGTTCAGGTGAAGAAAAGATGGCGGCAGAGATGTCACGTTTGCCATTAACCAGTACGGAATCGGAATTATTAGAATATTTAATTAAGCATGACGGAATTGTGGTGTCAAAGGCGGAATTACAAAAACAAGTGCTTAAAAAAGAGTTAAGTCCATTTGATCGTAACCTTGATATGCATATCAGTAATATACGCCGTAAAATTGTTTTAGCAGGGATGTCTAAGTTGCATATTAAAACGGTACGTGGTCGAGGATACAGCTATAGCGAAAGTGTTAACCATTAATTAAAGGATCATCGTGTGGAAAGCTTTTCCCAACGAAAAATGTGGTATAAGCCCTATCAACAGCATGGTTTAGTTGTACGGCTTTTTTCGTATTTTGCTGTGAGTTTGTTATTAATATTATTACTGCAAAATTTAGCTGAAATTGCATTAGTTAAAACGATGCTACATGTGCCAAAGAACGTTCAACACAAGATGCTCGTGATGGCAGAGCAAGCGCAACAGTTAATTGATTCAGGTAGTAAACAACAATTGGGTCAATGGGAAAAGCAACAGCCGTATTATTTATTTGTAATTGATAAAGATCAACATGAAATGGGGAATAGAAAAATGCATCCTCATTTTGCTTTCAAATTGAGTTATGCTCGTGGAATTAATTCCATTTTAGATTCTCGTGTTAATCAGCCTATATTTGCCATTCCGTTAAAAGAGGGCAATCAATTAATGGTGCAATTACCATATCAATTACATCCCGCCAAATATTTTTCATTCTATTTTGGTTTAATTCAGGTTGTTATTGCAGTATTAATTCTATTGATGTTTTCATTTCTTATTGCGCGTTATTTACAACGGCCGTTAAATACTTTGCGTGAGGCAAGCCGCAGTCTTGCAAATGGTGATTTTTCCGTAAGAGTGGCTAATACTATCAGTGATAGTAGCATTGAATTTAAATCGCTTGCGACTGACTTTGATGACATGGCTGAAAAAATTCAAATGCTATCTGAACGTCAACGACGCTTAATTCGTGATGTATCACATGAACTACGTACACCATTAGCTCGGCATAATTTATCGTTACATTTAATAAGAAAACGGGTTGCGTCTGAGCATCAACACCTCGTTGATCGACTAGAGCGTGAAGCTGAAGAAATGAATCAATTGGTTAGTGAAATTTTAGAGTTTAATCAGCTTCAAAATATAACAGACAACGCTAATTTAATTCCCATTGATATTGAGAGTTTGTGCTTAACGACAGTGCCTAATATCGAACTATTATTGGGTGTGCAACAAACATTTACGCTTGATATTGATAATAATATGCCATTCGTCATGGGCGATTCTCGTTTGATTTTGCGAGCTGTGAATAACTTACTTACCAATGCGATTAAATATGCGGGAGAAAATGCACATATTAATCTTAATTCAGCGCTGGTGGTTATCGAAGGGCAACAATTTGTACAATTAAGTGTAGAAGATGACGGTTATGGTATTGCTGATCAACATTTAAAACGGATTTTTGATCCCTTTACACGTATTGAAGGGGCGCGCGATAAACAATCTGGTGGTTATGGGCTCGGTTTAGCCATTGTTAAAGAAGCAATGACGGTGATGAATGGCACTGTTAATGCGAAAAGTCGTCAGCCTCATGGATTGATAATTCAATTATTGTTACCAGTAATGAATAAATAAGAATATTTATTCAATAATTATTGCTTATGGAATCCTATTGAAAAACTTATACTTAAGATAAAATAGATTAAAAATATGGTTGTTAATCTATTTTATCGATTATGTGGGTGCTTTTTGATCGATAAATGGTGGTGGCATAAAAAAACACTGAGACTGTATTTCTATGATGTGTGTTTTTTATTAACAACATAAAATATATTGATATATGATATTGATTTAAATCAAGATAGTTGGTTTTTTTGTGATTTATTTATTTTGATTATTCTGCATAGGTATATATTGCAGGCGGAAGTTTTCAAAAGAGTAATATCATGATTAATAAGAAATATATAAAAAAAGCGATTGTGAGTGCTGTAGCGTTAGGTATCGTTGGCTATGGTGCAATTGTATACATTATACATAAAGAAGATGTTGCTTTAGCAAATAAACGCTTAGATGCTTTATCACTGCATAATATTGATGATCTTTCGGCTCAAGCAATGCGTTTGTTAGCAGAAAAAGGCTGTGCAGATTGTCATACGCCCAACAGTCCACTGCCGTTTTATGCCAAAGTGCCTGGTGTGAAACAAACGATGCAAGCAGATATTGATAAGGCTAATCAATCGTTTGAACTTGTACCTGTTGTACAGGCCGTAGAGCAGCATCAAGCCGTAAATCAAGTCGCGCTTGCTAAATTAGAGTTTGTTCTTAACAATAACTCTATGCCAATTCCTAAATATTTAGCGATACACTGGCCATCAGCATACCTCAACAGTGCAGATAGACAGTTGTTGTTAAATTGGATCAAGCATCAACGCCAACAATATTATCCGAACCCAACCGCAGCACCACAGTTTAAGAATTTGGCCATTCAACCAATTCATACCGTATTTAAAACAGATCCAGCGAAAGTTGCATTAGGGTTATCGCTTTACAATAACATTCACTTATCAGCTAATAATAAGTATGCATGTTCAAGTTGTCACTCTATTCATACCGGTGGCACAGATAATTTGCCAACCAGTTTAGGTATCAATAATCTTGATGATCCTATGAATGCGCCAACCGTTTATGATTCTGCCTTTAATATGAGTCAGTTCTGGAATGGTCGTGCGGCAGATCTAGCGGCTCAAGCGGCAGGGCCTATTTTTAATCCCGTTGAAATGGGATCAAAAAATTGGGGCAATATCATTGCTAAACTTAAGCAAGATCCTCAGTTAGTTAAATTATTTGATGCTTCATATAAAGATGGCATGACAGGGGCGAATATCACCAATGCGATTGCCGAATATGAGAAAACATTAATCACCACTAATAGCCGTTTTGACCAATACTTAGAAGGTAATTTAAGTGCATTAACGCCTAAAGAAATCGAAGGCTTTAAATTGTTCTTAAAAACAGGGTGTCAAACTTGTCACGTTGGTCAAAGTATGGGTGGACAGTCATACGAGAAGATGGGCGTCTATAGTAGCTTCTTTGATAATCTTAAAGGTAAGCATATTGAGGGTGATAAAGGACGTTATTTAGTTACTCATAATGAAAAGCAAATGCATTATTTTAAAGTACCTAATTTACGTAATATTGCGATAACTGGGCCTTATTTCTCTGGCGGTCGCGCGGCAACGTTATCTGAAGCGGTTAATGCAATGGCGAAGTATCAGTGTAATACTGATTTTACACCAAAAGAAACCCAAGCCATGGTCGCTTATTTAAAAACACTGACAGGTGAGTATCAGGGTAAGACATTAACTAACCCTAATTGCCATGATGTGAATGGTCAGCAAGTGTGTAATAGCGCGAAAGATCAAGTTTGGAAACAAGTGACGGGTCGTAAGCTACCTACTGAAATGTCGCTTAACTAAATGTAATGTGGACTGATGATTGATAATAGCCGCCACGTTATATGGCGGCTTTTTTGTTTTCTGATTTTAAATATTAGGTATTTACATCACAACCACAACAAACAATGGACAGCCATATTTTTGCACATCAATAGACGAAAAAATTACAAGGACAGCCATAACCTTGCACATCAACCATGAGTAACTACACTTAAGCTTCACGTTGCTTATGGTGAAACGAATGACAATTTCAAGACGAAAATTGATAGAGCCTCAAATTACGCCTTTTTATCATGTAATTAATCGTTGTGTACGTCGTGCATATTTATGTGGGGATGATCCATATGACGGTAAAAACTATCAGCACCGTCGCGGTTGGATAGTAA
>NZ_PYOO01000009.1 GCF_003026395.1 Photobacterium iliopiscarium
GGAATAAATAATGCTGTTTATTAATATCACTATTAATTGTGAGCGTATTTATTATTTATTCCCATTTCCGTTCTAGTTAGTTATTAATAAATTGCTTTAGTATCGAATTTATTAAATCTTTTAATTAATTTGCTTTAACTTCTGGCTTAGTATCACGTGCTGCGATGAAGCCGTAGAAGATATAACCAAGCAGTGTCAAGATAGTACCGCCGAATACTGCGGTTGTACCACAAGCGTACACACCGTAGATGCTGTAAAGAACAGCTAATGTACCCACGGTTGCACCAAGACGGTATTGTTTTGTAGATACTTTGTTCTTACGAAGCAGTACTTCAAGACCGGTCATTGATAGAATGTAAGGTACCATGTTAATAAATACGGCTAGGTTCAATAGTGCGTTGAACTGACTGATCAAGTTAGGAGAGATAGTCATTACCGCAAGAATGATTTCAGCGGTTAGCATGATTAACATACCAGCAATCGGTGCGCCTGCTTTGTTTGTTTTTGCGAAGATTTTAGGGAACAAACCTTCGTCAGCCGCTGCTTTAGAAACTTGGGCGTTAGTGAACTGCCAGCCAAGTAATGAACCAAGACATGCAACAACTGCTGCTAGTGTAACGATGTTACCTACAGTAGGGTTGAACATGTGGCTGAATACTAGACCAAACGGTGCAGTTGATGCTGCAAGTTCAGAGTTAGGAATAATACCTTGAATAACACCTGTTGAAGCAATGTAAACAATCGCTGCGAAACCAGTACCAAATAATACTGCAAGAGGTACGTTACGCTCTGGGTTTTCAACCGCATCAGAGTTAGCACCAGCAGATTCAATACCTAGGAATGCCCATAAAGTCAACGCGATACCAGAAGATACAGAGTGCATTGTAGTGTCGTGGTGTGGGTTCCATGCGCTCATGAATGTTTGTGGATCGAACCACCACCAACCGATGATAGATAGACCAGCAACAGGAATAATGATACCCCAAACAGTGAAGGTTGAGATTTGACCTGTGATTTTCGCACCGCCAAAGTTAGCTACCATGGTGAAGATAAGGATAGCCACTACACCGTAGAAAGTGTGTATTGGTGTATCAAGCCAAGGTATAAATGGTTTTAGGTAACCTAAACACGAAACGGCAATAGCCACACAGCTAATAACTAAACACACGTAATAAGTGTAAGAAGAGATGAAGAAAGATGATTTTCCGTGTGCTTCTTCTGCGTAAGCTGACATACCGCCAGAGCGTTTACAAAATGCACCACATTTAGCAAATGTATAAGCAATACACATTGCGCCTAACGCAGTTACAACCCAAGATAACATTGAAATTGCACCAACTTGCGCCAAGCTTGCTGGTAGCATAATAATACCGGAACCCATCATGTTAACTGCAACAAGTACAGTTAAGCCGACAAGGCCCATTTTTTTAGTGCCAGTATCTGATGACATTATATCTTCACCTGTAATTGGAAGGGATATAAACGCTATAAAAATAGTTTATTTATCGTAATGAAAATAAAGTCATGTTGATTAAATAATTGTAATAAAGATAAACAATTAAATTATTTTTTTGATTGTCTTACCTAACCAAAAAAATAATTAAATATGCTTTTTCTTTGTTGTCATCATTTAATGTCATTACCGTTTACTTGTTTAACGAGTGCTATGATGCTGCTATTTTGATAAAAAAAAAACCGTAAAAGCGCAAAGAAACGTTGCATATTTAGAGGGTCATTTAATAAACAGTATCGTTATTCGATCGGTTAATTTTGTGAAAATTAACATTCCATTATGCAACAATAAATATTGTGGGCTAAATGCCATTAATAACAGTAGTTTGAGTGTTTTTATCGATCGTATTTTTTATGGAACTATTCATTTTTAGCTATAAGCATAAAATAGTTATGCATTAATTTTGATATTACATGTTTAATTTTGTTGTTATTTTTTTTGAGAAAAATACTGAGCTATAACAAATAGTGACCGTTTAAGCGTGAATAAAGTACATCTCAAATAGTGCTGGAGTCTGATTATTATTTGTCATAGTTAGTTTTAACTGTGGGTAAAGAAGAATAAAAGGATTCAATAACGGTTTAAAATTTAAATAATAAAAAGGAGCACTGCTCCCTTTTTATTGAAAACGATAGTCTGGTGTTTAAGCTGGAGTCACTCGTGAAGTACCGTTATCACTCAGATTGACTTGTACGCGTTCTCCCTCATGGAACATTACTTGAGGATTAACTTGTTGCACAATAGATACGGTACGGCCACTGTCCATTTTTATGGTTAAGTTAACGCCATTGCGTTTGGTTGCTTGATTACCTGCTTCATTACCCAGAAAGCCTCCGAGTAGTGCACCACCAATAGAGGCTATTTCAGCACCTTTACCACCACCCACACCAGAACCGAGAATGCCACCAATTGCACCGCCTGCTAATGTACCAATACCATTGCCATTACCATTTAGAGTAACTGCTTGGGTGCGTACAACAGTGCCGTAATAAACTTGTTGCATTTGACGGGCGTCATTTACATTGTAGGCATTGCCATAAGGATTGGTAGCACAGCCTGCAAGACCTAAGGTCGAGGCTATAATTACAACAGCAAGAAATTTGGTTTTCATGGTATCGGCTTCACTAAAAATACGGTGTATAAAATGGTTATTTCTAATTTGAGCCTTTTTATTTAGAAAATAAAGCAGTAAATCTGATATTACAAAAACAACAGTTAGATAGTTTAATCACAGCGGATGGTTATTTCGCGTGACCACTTTTGTCGGCGTGATAGATATTAATAAAATGATTAAAATAGGTTTGTAGTTGTTGTGCTGCTTGGGGTTGCTGCAATAGATTTAATAATTCAATACCGACTTCACAGGTACAAAGATGCCCTGGTTGTTGATTACGACGTAAAGCATAACGAGATGTTTGTTGTGGTGTTATCGCGATGCGTGGCAATTGGTTTAACCACGGACTTTTACGTACCATTTTTCGCGCTTCTTGCCAGGTTGCATCAAGAATAATCAATAGTATTTTGGGATGATCACTCTTTGGTTGTGGTAAATGCATGGCTAAAGGTTGATCGTCGCTAGGAAAGACTAACCATGGTTGATAATTAGGATCTTTTAATTGGTCTAATAATGCTTGTGGTGGCTGTGTACGATGCCATATTTCTACTCGACAACTGGGTAATGTCCGGGTCATTAATACGCCAGTGTTGGTGTCTTTATTGCATTCTCGAGAATGAGTAAGAAGTACAAAATCGGCCGCTGATTGTAATTGTGGTTCGAGGTCACAAATACAATTAAATTGAAAACCGCAACGCTGACAAATCATGATTTTTCTCATAGTAAACAATAAAGGTGGCAGTGTGGCATAACGCCACCTTTGAGTCACGATAGAGAATAATATTGATCGTTATTGGCGTTGCAGAATTAACCCTTCAACGCCAAGTTCATAAGTTTGACCATCGACAGTTTCTTGCTGAGTACTTAATTGCTCGCTGTGCGGATCATAACTATAAATACGTTCGCTATTTAATGGGCGCCCTTGATGGGTGGTCATCGTGACTTTGACAGTGGTGGTATTGATCGCTTGCCAATGACCAGTTTCTAATAAATCAGGATCACCATTAGTATAAGTGTAAGTCGTTGTTGCGTCATGATCGTCAGCTAAGTGAAGATGTGTCGTTAGACCCATTTCAGTATCACTTTTATAATTTCCCACCCATTGTGACTCTGCAGGATCGCTTTTAAAAGCGGCGGGTATCCAGCTAGCACAGCCCGATAAGGTGGTTGCCGCTAGCAGTAATGCAAGTGATAAACGTGGGTATGGCATTATGTACTCTCTATGGTAGGCTCAATTTCAACATTGAAATTAGCGTAATTAGGGGAAATCAATGGCGTATTGGTTATTTAAAACCGAACCAGATACCTTTTCAATAGACACCTTAAAACAACAAAAAGTTTCACCATGGGAAGGGGTGCGTAATTACCAAGCTCGAAATATGCTGCGAGATGAAATTAAATGCGGTGATCAGGTGATGATTTACCATTCGTCTTGTAAAGATATTGGCGTGGTTGGTATTGCTAACGTGGTTAAAGAGGCGTATCCCGATCATTTTCAATTTGAACCCACAAGTGCGTATTTTGATCCCAAGGCAACCTGTGAGAAACCACCGTGGGTAATGGTTGATATTGAATATCAGCAACATCTACGGTTAGTGAGTTTAGCGCGAATGAAAAAGATGGCTGAATTAGCGGAGATGCCATTAGTGAAAAGAGGTAATCGATTGAGTGTGATGCCAGTAACCGTAGCTCAGTGGCAACAGATATTAGCAATGACAGGTCAGTTTTAAATAAAAGCAGTGACAATATAGAAAACTATTACTGTCACTGATCTTGGTTAGTTAGGGGCATAAAACAAGCAAATTAGCGGGTTAATAAATGCTGTTCTAAATAATGTGCGACGGCTTCGTCAGCGTTAGAGCCTATAACTTCATTATTAGGTAATGCCTGTTTCACTTTCTCATGAGAGGTACTCATTACCAGACCTTTACCTGCCATTGCTAGCATTTCTGCATCATTCATACCATCACCAAAGGCAATACAATCAGCTAATTGATAGCCAAGTGCCTCAGCGACCGCTTTTAGTGCATGTCCTTTTGAAACACCAGCATCCATTACTTCAAGACACCATGGGGTTGAAAAGGCAATATTGGCTTTATCACCAAATTGAGCATTAAAGCGTTGTTCCCATTTTACGAGTGCTTCATGATCTTCGTCATCACGGGTAAAGAAGACTTTAGCCACGTTTTCTACTGGGGGATTATTGGCATCATATAAGTGATAACTAAAGCTATCATGGAATTCTTTTAATTGTTCATTGTCATGATTTAAAAGCCATTGATCACCACAATACATATGGATATGCAGCGCAGGATCATCTTTAGCAAGTCCAATCACACCACGAATAACATCAGCACTAAGATCTTGCTGAAAGACCAGTTCGCCTTGGCTGTTGTGTACGCGAGCACCATTAGAGGTGATCATATAAGCTGGAATAGCTAATTTTTCACGTATTTCTTCGACATCGATATGATGACGGCCAGTGGCGAAGACGAAATTTATATGTTGTTGGTCAAGACGCTGTAATACATCGCGAGTAAATGGCGCAATTTTATGGTCGGGATTTAGTAAGGTGCCATCTAAATCTGAAGCAACGATTTGATACATGAAAACTCTCAATAAATAGAAATGTAGCGAAAATAAAGATAACGAGATCGAATGTGAGTCGTTAATCTTAAACTACTATGAGAGATAAAAAGGGGTTGATGTTAGTAATAAATATTTCCGCTTTTATTTTTGTGATGGCGTAGTCTTTTTGACTTTATTTACTGTTCTGATACTGCAAAATGGTTGCAAATTTCCGTTAAAGCAATATTACGATATTGGTCTTTTTCAAATAATAATTCGTGGCGGGCATCAGCGATCGTGACGAGCTGGCTGCAATTAGGCGTGCGTTGGCAGAAATGATGATGGGCTTGGTTATCGACAATATGATCAGCACTACCTTGTAATATCAAGGTTGGAGTAATGATGTTTTTTGCCTCAAGAACACTTGCGCGAGCCCCAGCAAGGCTTTGCCATACCCAACGATTACTGGCGCCACCTAAGCGTAATTGTGGTTGTTGTTGGTAGAGTGTTTTAGTCCATTGAAAACGAATGTCACTATGGGTTAATGGATTATTAGCGAAGGGTTTAGGATAATAAGATCGTTGCCCTGGCGCATAGGTCGGTTGGCGATGAATATAATCATTAAAGCGAGCGAGTGGTTCAGCAAAAAAACGTAAGCTTGGCTTTAGATAAATGCCATGCATTGGTGCACTTAATACTGCCCGATCAATCAGTTTAGGATGACGTGCAAGCAGTAAACTACTGATCGCTCCTCCCATCGAATGACCTAATAGAAAGTGATGTTGATAACCTTGAGGTTTGACGATATCAGTTATGAAGGTGTGAAGGTCAGTGACGTAATCATCAAATTGATCAACATAACCCATTTCAGGATCGACGGTTAATCGTTGTGACATTCCTTGCCCGCGGTGATCAAGGGAGTAAATGTGGTAGCCCTGATTGATTAAATCAAAGAACAACTCTTGATACTTGTAATAACTTTCAATACGACCATTTACAATCACAATCACTTTATTACTGGTGCCTGGCGTTAAGCTGACCCAGCTAAGTTGGCAATTATTAACACCTTGCAATGTACCTTGGCGTCGTTGTTGCCATAGTGCAGTGATTGGATCTGCCATCAGATTATTGAAGCTAGCTTCTTGTGAAAAAGGCAGGGCAGAGTGAGTCATAACGTATCCGAAAGTTGTGAACTACGAGGCAAAGTATTGAATGATATTTACGCTAATAAGCTATCTCGTTGCTTATTATCATATTTGCCAGTATACCTTATTTATTGCCTGTCGCGTAATAAAGCAATAAGTTGCTTGTTTATCTAATGTCGAGGTATAACACTGTCTTTTATCGCTTGATATAATAATAAAGGAATATCAATGAGTGTGGAGATTTGGCTGGCTTATGTTGTTGCGGCCATCATATTTAGTTTTGCTCCAGGGTCAGGAACGGTTAATTCAATCAGTAATGGTATGGTGTATGGCTGGCGTAAGTCATTAGCGTCCATTGTTGGTTTACAATTGGGAATGGCGGTTCATATTATATTAGTCGGAGTGGGATTAGGGACTTTAGTGGCGCAATCCGCTGTGGCTTTTTCGTTGATAAAATGGATTGGTGCCGCGTATCTAATCTGGTTAGGTATTCAAAAGTGGCGTGAGCATAATGCGCTATCAATTGAAAATGTTGATCAATCAGTGACTGCTGGGTGTTTGTTCCGACGTGCGGTATTGGTTAATTTAACTAATCCTAAAACGATTGTATTTTTAGTGGCTTTATTTCCCCAATTTATTAATGCAACTCAACCGCAATTACCTCAATTATTAATTTTAGGTATGACGACGTTGGTGATTGATGCTTGTGTGATGTTATTTTATGTCTGCCTCGCGTCACGTTTTACGCATTACATTCGTTCTGCTTCGGTAATGACGCGCCTTAACCGTATTTTTGGCTCGATGTTTATTGGTTGTGGTGCATTGCTTGCATTGGCTCGTGCGTAATATTGGCTCGTGCGTAATGAGGTGGGGTTGGTATTTAATTAATGTGTCATTAATCGTTGTGGTCTAAAAGGTATTATTACCATGTTTTCTTATGTTGCTCGTCAGCCTATTTTTAATCGTCGTCAACAAACGATCGGTCATGAGCTGCTATTTCGTAATGGAGAGTGCAATGCTTTTCCTGCGATTGATGCTGATGAAGCAACGTGCCGGCTTGTGCTTGAAAATTATATGGCGATTGGCAATGAGCATATCTTTAAAGGGCAACGAAACTTTATCAATTTCCCCCATCGTTGTTTAATCAATTTGATGCCGCTATTGCTACCAAAAAATAAAGTGGTTATTGAAATATTAGAGACCTGTATTCCTGATGATGAGTTGTTTTTAGCGATTAAACACCTTCATCATAAAGGTTATATTATTGCGCTTGATGATTTTGAGTATGATGTTAGGTGGCAACGTTTCTTTTGCTATGTGCATATTATTAAACTTGATTTATTAATGCTTGGGGTGGATAAAGCGTGTGATTTTGTGCGTAATAATCGTCATATGAAAGTGAAGTTTTTAGCTGAAAAGGTTGAATCATATGATGATTTTCAAGTTGCTCTCGCCGCTGGGTTTGATCTTTTTCAAGGCTATTATTTTAGTCATCCAGAACTTTTAAAACGCCGTAAAGTTGCCGCTTCTGAGTTAACTACCATTCAATTATTACAGGCGATTAGTGCTGAGCCTGTAAATTTTTCTGACATTGAAATGATCATTAGTAGTGATGTGTCATTGTCTTATTTATTATTACGTTATGTGAATAATGCTAACCGCCGCTTGATTGAACCAATCAGTTCTTTTCATCAAGCATTGGTTTATTTAGGCGAAGACAAATTACGGATGTTTGTTGGCGTTGTTGCAACCGCGCATGCAGCATTAGACAAACCGAAAGCCTTGTATGTTTTATCATTACAACGTGCCAAAATGTGTGAAAAATTGGTACATTACAGCTCGTTAATGATACCGCCTGAACAAGCTTTTCTGGCAGGGATGTTCTCATTGTTAGACGCGCTATTAGACAGTTCGTTAGCTGATTTATTAGTGTTGTTAAAGCTGCAACCCCATATTCATATCGCATTATTGTCTCGACAAGGAGAGTTAGGCGTTGTGTTAAATTTAGTGGATGCTTTTGATAAGGCAGATTGGCAGCAGGTGATGCTAGCATGCACTGAATTAGGGTTATCAGAACAGCAGGTGCAAGACAGTTATTTACAAGCGGTTGCATGGGCAGAAAAATGCACTCAAATGGATTATTCGAGCTAAAAAAAACGGGGCCATAAAGACCCCAAAAAGAACCATATAATGTATTGCCATAGTCAGGCGGGTCGCCTTGGATAGAAATATACGGTTATGACACTCGTATATTTTTTAAATGTTAGTAAGTGACTAATCCACTAACATTATGTAGTTTCGGTTATGGTTATTGCAGATAAGCATTAAGCATCCACAATAATTTTTCTTGTTCGCGAATATAATCGCCCATCAATGCCGCAGTACCTTCATCACTTGCATCACTGGCCGCTATAAGAATACGACGTTGTTGACCGAGTAAAATACTAAAGCCATTAACTAAGCCTTGTACTCCTTGTTGACCATCACAGATATTTTGTTGTTCTTTGATGTCACTTGCGGCTAAATAGCGGCTAAAGCTGTGATCGGGTGTGTAGCCAAGGGTTAGAATACGTTCAGCTAATTCATCGATTTTAATTTGAAGATCCGTATAAATTTCTTCAAATTTTAGATGTAATTCAAAAAACTGTTGGCCTTTGATATTCCAATGATAACCACGCGTATTCATATAAAACACTTGGTAGTTAGATAACAGCTGATTGAGGTCTGTCGCTAGCGCTTGGGCTTTTTCACTATCAAGACCGATTAAATTGGTTTGGTGAGCCATGGTACATTCCTCATTAAATCATTGAAAAATAGGTTTTGTTTTGATGGTGTGAGTATAGATAAATACTATTAATAGGTATAACTGTTGTTATCTATTGTAACGATAGTCTTAGCCTATATTGATGCGGCGATTATTAATGATTAGGCAACTAAGACTTCAGGATCGCAGTGTTCACCTTCACAAGGAATAATGCCACAGACGCGATGACCGGCTTGTTTTCCTTGTAAGTAACCTTGTTCTAATTTATTGAGGTTGCGGGTGAGACGACCAACATGAAAGTCGTGATTAGGTGCGATAACGGTAATCGTACAATCTGCTGGCGGATGATTAATAAAATCGAGGGCGGCATTATAGCGGCTAGCGCGCGTCATCACGGCGTCTGCAAAAGCGGGGTGATCGTGAAACATCGATTTGATTAACCACGGTAGTTTGGTGTCCTGTTTATGAAAACCAAGCGGTTTAGATAAAATAACCGTGATCTTACGCGCTCCACGGCGATATGCTTCAATAACAGGAATTGAATCACCAATTCCGCCATCACTCATCGCAATGCCATCAATGGTCGGATTATGACGATAAGCAACAGGCAGGGCGCAGGTTGCTTCCATTAACGGCATAATATTATGGCGCGTTACCTTAATATATTCAGCGGAACCCGTTTCTAGATTGGTTGTGGTCGCATAAAGTGGAATTTGGCGTTGCTCATATTTTTTAAGGTTTAGCGGTAAATAACGTGAGGTTGTACGCCATAACCAATCAATGTCGGTTAAGTGGCCGCCGTGAGTAAAACGCGAAAAATTAATGAATTGGGGATCACGAGAATATTGAGTAATAATTTTATGACTGCGACCATAATTACCACTTAGATAACCAATTAAATTGGTGGCTCCCGCCGAAACACCAATCGCAAAGTTAAATGGTAAATAGTTATTTTCAAGGAATGCATCGAGCACACCACTGGCAAAAATGCCGCGCATTGCACCGCCTTCAACAATCAGTGCATGGGAAGTGGGTTGGACTGTATTCATTGTATAACCTATCTACTTTAATCTATTTAACTGCTTTTTCTCTCCTATTAGCATAAACAGATTTACAGCAATAAAAAATTCGATTTTTCTTATTGCTGTGATAGGTAAAACTTAATCGTTGGATTGATGGTCAATGGTCGTGCGTTGGCTTAACACTTTAATACAAGCCGCTAACGCCGGATTTAGCGTTTTAGTAGCGGGATAGCATAATCCTAAACGACGAAACATGCGTGGCCCTTCAAGAGGAACCGTGACCAATTGAGTTGCACTTTCTAACACACCTGTCGGCAGAAAAGAGATCCCTAATCCTGCTTGCACCAAATGCATTACTTGGGTTTTATGTTCCGCTTTCGCCACTAAATTAAGCGACAGACCATCACATGCAAGTAAGCCGATGGTTTGTTGATGCGCTTCACACGGTGGACATTCAATAAAATCATGTTGGTGTAATTGTTGAGGTGACACACTGGTTAAGCTAGCAAGTGGATGGTCGGGCAACATGCACAACACATAATCTTCATCCCATAACGGCAAAAAAATCTCATCTTCAGCTTTAAACATATCTAACGTTAATCGTGCATCGGCTTTTTTATCATGATCGACTAATTCAATTAAAAGCGTCGGAATTTGTTGGTGCAGTTGTGCTAATACAAGTGCTAATTGGCTTTGACTAAGATCGGCAAAATTAGCCAGTGTCAGGGGTAAACGTTCAGTGCGCTGCTGAAAGAGTTGTGGCAGCGTATTAACGTCGTTTAATAATCGAATCGCTAATGGGTAGAGATAGTGTGCTTCATCAGTAAGGTTAACCCCTTTTTTATGTCGCACAAAAAGTTGAGTGGCAAGTTCTTGTTCTAATTGCTTGATACCACTTGATATTGATGGTTGAGAAACACAGCATCGTTCTGCGGCTAAGGTGATATTTTTTTCTTCATAAACAGCAATAAAAAACCGTAATAAGCGTAAATCCATCAGGTAATACTCGATCGAAAAAGACGCTGTTAGCCTATCATATTGTTGAAACTTATGACGGTTTGTTGTTATCCATAGTTTTTGTTGATGATAAACCAAGGAAATAGATATTTTTCAGTTCCAATAATTCGTTCTATAGTTATTGCCATCAACAGCATCTTAGCTGGCTGCATCAAACGTGCGGTTTATTCTAGAGGAACAAAAACATGTCGAAATCTTTAGTTGTGATCACGGGTGCAAGTTCAGGTATTGGTGAAGCTACTGCGCGTAAATTAGCAGCAGAAGGCTACCCATTATTATTGTTAGCGCGTCGTGTTGAAGCGATGGAAGCATTAAACCTACCGAACACATTGTGCCGTAAAGTGGATGTGACCGATGTTAAAGCGATTGCGGCGGCGGTTGCTGAAGCTGAGCAAAAATTTGGTCCAGTAGACTGTCTAATCAATAATGCCGGTATGATGTTATTAGGTCTTGCTGATGAGCAGGATCCTGCTGAATGGCAAACCATGTTTAATGTCAATGTAATGGGGATGCTAAACGGTATTCATGTTGTTCTTGCGGGCATGAAAGCACGTAAAACAGGTACTGTTATTAACATCAGCTCAATTGCGGGTCGTAAAACATTCCCTAACCATGCGGCTTATTGCGGCACTAAATTTGCGGTACACGCCATCACTGAAAATATCCGTGAAGAAGTGGCTGATGATAATGTGCGCTTTATTACTATTGCGCCTGGTGCGGTAGAAACTGAATTACTAAGCCATACTAGCAGTGATGCGATTAAAGCTGGCTACCAAGAATGGAAACAAGGCATGGGTGGTGTAATTGCACCACAAGATATTGCTAATGCTATTAGCTATGCTTATAACCAGCCTCAAAATTTATGTGTGCGTGAAATTGTATTAGCGGCAACACGTCAACAACCTTAAGCCTCAGGTTAAATTGCTGTCAACAATGAGTGAGTTATCGGTTAATTCATCACTGTGATAGATACTTGCAGCTAAGTGACTGCTATATTCAAAGCAGAGCCATAAATGATTATGGCTCTGCTTTTTTATATCTGTTGTTTATATAAGGGGTCGTTGGTGAGAGAAAAAATAGGATTTTTTGATTTACTGCGAGTCGTTGCTGCCTTGGCAGTTGTCGTGATCCATGTCCTTGGCCCCTATCGAGATCAGTTGGGTCAAATACCGGATTGGCAGTGGATGAGTGCGATTACGATCAATAGCCTTAGTCGCTGGGCTGTCCCTGTGTTTATTATGATTACGGGAGCATTGATGCTCAGTGATCAGCGTCCTTTTGAGCCTGTTTATTATATTAAACGTCGCCTCGGTAAAGTATTAATCCCCTTTTTGGTATGGTCGGTATTTTATGCCTTCTTCTCTGGCTTAACGGTTAATGGTTTTGATAGCGCACTAAGTTGGTCGGTACTGAAAAAACTGCCGACTCATGAAACCTATTATCACCTTGGTTTTTTCTATTATTTCATTCCGCTTTATTTGGTTATTCCGGTTATTCAGTGGTGGGTACAAAAAGCAGAACCAGGGCAAGTGAAAGGGGTCATTATGGTATGGCTGCTGATCACGGGGTTATATCTGTTTTATATTGACGGTTTATGGAGTGAAACCTATTTATTATATAGCGGCTATTTATTACTAGGTTATTGCCTGTATCAATACCGTTGGCCTAGTTTAATGGTACTACTGCCGTTAGCGGTGATTGCGGTTGTCGCAACTGACTATAGCGTGATCAGCCATAGTTTTGCTGCTGATGAATATAAAGTCGCTCGCTGGATGTCATACAAAACGTTGAACACGGTTGTGGTTGCTGCAACGGTCTTTTTACTCTGTCGAGCGGCGAGTAATAAGTTAAGTGTATCGACTCAAACTCAATTAGGTTGGTTAAGTAAATATAGCCTTGGAGTGTATTTGATTCATCCGATCTTTTTATGGCCATTACGCCAATATGATCTTTATTTTGCTAATCCGTTAATTGCGATTCCAGTATGGACAATGATTGCTGCGAGCTTAGCGTTGGCAACCAGTTGGCTGTTGAGTCGTAGTCGTTATACGGCGTGGTTAGTGCCATAACGGTGTTAATTATTGTCTGTTTGCTCATTAGGCAATGAGCAAACAGTACGATGGCTATTGGCGCTGTAGTGCAAAGTGAATAAATTGCTGGCCACGGTAGGTCATGGTACCGATGTCGCCAGGATTGAGCGCTTGGTAATAATGAATGCCAATCATAAACTCACGTTTAGGGCCCCCCGCTAGCGGTTGCACATAAAACCAATATTCTTCATCTTCCTCTCCCGGCTGCGCACCAATAATACGGTTACTTTGTTTATCTAGAATTTGAACATCAACTTTTTTTTCTGGTGCATCAATGCCTAAGATATGACGACGATAGTGATAGATAAAATAAAATAATGACAATAGTAATAGTAGGCACAGTACGACGATAATCCATGTCGGCATTCCCAAAACTCCTTGGTAGGTTAATACGCTATATTAAATAAATACCGCGACATTATTCACAGCAAATTTATACATGCCTAACTTTGGATAATAAAAGCGTGATCTGAATACAATTATTTTACTAAAACACTGTGTTGAGTGGGTAGCTTAGGTAAGGTAATCATAATTGAATATTTAGGGAGGTGATGATGGATATTAAACAAGTCATTGAGAGATCTCATCGGTTAGAAGACTTATTACGCCAACATTATCATGCTAAAGGTACTGATTTAACGCAATTAGTTGATAGTTGTGATAATCGATTTTCTGATGATATTTCTAATAAATTAAATAGAATCAGTCTAATACGTCAACAATTGACGGCTGATGATAGTTTGATATCAGATGCCAATGACTATCAGTTATTTATGGACTTATGTGCTGAGTGTGAAGTGGAATTAATGCCACGTAGTAGTCGTTTAGTGTGGGGGGTTGCGGTGTTACTGCTTGGCGGAATTACGTTAGCGGCGCTGGGGTTCTATTTTTATCATTGGCAGCACATTACGTTATAACAATGCTGAATATTCAGGGTATAGATAAAAAAATGGCGCCATTAGGCGCTATTTTTTTGTTTCTTGAATGAGGCTTAGTAAATAATAGGTAGTGTCATTAGACCAACAACAACGGCAATCATTACAAGACCTTGTTTTTGTGAATGTGTCAGCATGTTTTTAATCCTTGGTGAGAAGTTATTTTTTATCTTGACAATAAAGATAACATGTTTTTAACGGTTTTGGTAGGGTTGATGGTGGGTAACTTAGATAAAAACATTTTTGAATGACAATAAAAGCCTTTTATCACCATTAAAACAATGTTTTCTTTGCTGTTATTTTTATGTTAATTTTAATTTTTCATGTTTTTATTTGTCTTTAGTTATTGTTTATATTGTTGTTTTTTATTTTATTTCTGTTTTTGAATATTATTTTTAGTACTTTTTGTTATAAATGGTCAAAAAATGAAGATATTTAACTGTAACTCTATTTTGAGGTTATTTTTTAAATGTATTATTTTTGACGGTTATAGGTTTTGTCTAAAAAATAGCTAAGTTGTTGGTTTTTCATTATTTTTAAATGTTTTTTGCGTTATTTTTATTGATTTATTTGATATTGGTGTTGATGGCTGTGTGTGTTGTTTATTTTTGCATGTAAGCATTGTTATCTTATTGTATTTATATGATTTTAATTTTTTATTTATAATTTTTAAGGTGGTGTTTTTTGAGGTTTTTACTGAGATTTTAGCAATTATTTTATTTGTTTGGGTCTGATGTGTTCATAATTGATGTCATAACATGGGTTTAATATTAGAGACAGAGATCTAATTATCGATTGCTATCTTTAAAGGATTATTCAGTTTATTGGAGAAGGAGTATGGCGAATCAACAATGGCAATGTGCATATAGCGCCGGCAACAGTTTAGAAGCACATAGTTTAAAAGGTTTGTTAGAAAATACTGGAATATCAGTACGGTTGACTGGGGAAGCATTAGCGGCGGCGGCAGGTGAACTACCGATGAGCGTAGTTGAAGTACAGCTATGGGTAACAGGAATGCAAAGACAACAAGCGCTAGTGGTGATTGATGGTTATTTACGGAATGACTATCGTGATTGGTATTGTGGTTGTTGTGGCGAGGTTAATCAGGGTCAATTTGAGTTGTGTTGGCAGTGTCAACATGATCGTGATGAGTAATAAAAAGAAAATCAGTATCATCAAAGGATAAAAAGCGAGCATCAATAATGTTGCCCGCTCTCAAAGTATTACATCATGTGCTTGCGACGAATATCAAGCAGCGCGAAGATACCAAAAATTAAAATTGACCAATGCTCCCAACGCGACATCTTGATTTTATCACCAAATGCACCAACGAAAATCAGCATTTGTAAGCCGTGCATCATGAACAAAAATGCGGTCATGATATAAAGCGCGATTGCAGAAACTCCGGGGAAAGGGTGAATGATGTTAATAAATAATATTAGCCAGACTAAGGCTATCGCTATTTTGGCAGTAATGATCAGTGCTTTCATGGTTCCTCTCTGGAAAATAAGCGGTAGCACACTTGGCCTGCGCTTTTTTCACGATGTAAATGCCAGTGGCTAGGTATTGCCAACTGACCTAATTCCTTTTCTGCTTCAATATAAATCATTGCATGTGGTGTTAACCAGCCATTATTTTCTAACGCTGTGATAACATCCTGAATAAGATCTTTTCGAAACGGTGGGTCGATAAAAACAATATCGTGTGGCGTACCTGTTTGTGACAAAAAGCGTAAACTATCGCTATTGATCACAGTGGCATTGGTCGCTTTTACTGTGTTGAGGTTTATTTCGAGTTGTGTGGCTGCTTTTTTATCAAGTTCAAGCATGGTGACACTTTCTGCACCACGTGAAAGTGCTTCAAAACTTAAGCCGCCACTACCCGTAAAGAGATCAAGGCATTTAGATTGATAAATGTCTTGCGCTAACCAGTTGAAAAGTGTTTCTTTGACACGGTCAGTGGTTGGACGGAGTCCTTCGACATCATGAACGGGTAATTTGCGTCCACGCCATTGTCCGCTGATGATTCTAACGAACCCACCAGGACGATTATTTTGTGTTTTGCGAGTTGTTTGCTGTCTTCGCTGCGTCATAGATTTTTTTGACCGTTAAGAAAATGATAGTATACACCTGTTTTTAGGCCGTAAATTGTACCAATCAAGCGCTAGGATTTGCCAATGGCAGAAAAAAAGAAACGCGGATTATTTTCATGGCTAGGATTTAGCTCTGAAGATAACGACGCACCAAAGGAACAAGCTACTGATCAATCAGTAGTTGATGGCTCGGTTGATAGCCAACAATCAACACATTCCTCTGACGATGAGCCGTTGAAAGCCAGTCATAATCATGAACTTGAGCTAGAAACACCCATCGAATCAGAATTAGTAGCTGAAACGAATGATCGCCAATTGGCTGCAACGTTGCAAGAAAATGATCATCAAAAAGACACCACAGAGACTGACGGTGTTGCTGATGATGACAATGCAAGCGTAGATGACAGTCAACAACCTTTAGTCGATAAACCAGTGGATGATAGTGAGCTCTTACTAACATCTGTTACGGATATTGCAGAAGCGGCGAGCGTTAGTGATTCAAATATTATTGATGGTGATGTAAATATTCCATTGGTAAGTGCAGCGGTTGAACAAGAAAAACCAAAATCAGAAGGCTTCTTTAGCCGTTTAATGCGTGGTTTAAAGCGCACTAAAACCAACTTTGGTGCTGGTTTCTTTGGTTTGTTCCGTGGCAAGCAAATTGATGATGACTTATTTGAAGAGTTAGAAGAACAACTGTTGATAGCCGATGTGGGGATGGATACCACATTAAAAATCATTAGTAACCTTACCGACAAAGCATCACGCAGTGATCTACATGACGGTGAAGCACTCTATGGTTTATTAAAAGATGAACTGGGTGGAATGCTGGCTAAAGTTGAACAACCGTTAGTGGTTGATATGACCAAAAAGCCGTATGTTATTTTAATGGTTGGCGTAAATGGTGTGGGTAAAACAACCACCATTGGTAAATTAGCCAAGCAATTCCAAGCTGAAGGTAAATCAGTCATGCTAGCAGCAGGTGATACCTTCCGTGCCGCGGCAGTTGAACAATTACAAGTCTGGGGTGAGCGTAATAATGTCCCAGTGATCGCTCAACATACAGGTGCCGATAGTGCATCGGTAATTTTTGATGCGATTGAATCTGCTAAAGCGAAAAATGTTGATGTTGTTATTGCTGATACCGCAGGGCGTTTGCAAAACAAAGGCCATTTAATGGAAGAGTTGCGTAAAATTGTGCGGGTGATGCAAAAGATTGATAGCGCAGCACCGCATGAGATTATGCTGACATTGGACGCCGGTACGGGTCAAAATGCCATTAGTCAGGCCAAATTATTTAGTGAAGTAGCACCCGTATCGGGTATCACTATTACTAAACTAGATGGTACGGCTAAAGGTGGTGTTATTTTTGCAATTGCTGATCAATTCAATATTCCGATTCGTTATATTGGTATTGGTGAAGGCATTGATGATTTACGACCGTTTGTGGCCGATGAGTTTATAGAAGCGTTATTTAGCAACGAGGAATAATAAAGTGATTCAATTTCAGCAGGTAAGTAAAGCTTATCGTGGTGGTAGGCAAGCCCTACAAAAAGTAGATTTTCATCTTAAACCAGCGGATATGGCTTTTTTAACGGGTCACTCTGGGGCCGGTAAAAGTACTCTGCTGAAGTTAATTTGTGCCCTTGAGCGTCCAAGTGACGGCAAGATTTGGTTCAATGGTCACGATATTACTCGTTTATCGAATAAGAAAATCCCATTTTTGCGCCGCAATATTGGTATTATTTTTCAAGATCATAAGCTTTTAATGGATCGCAGTGTTTTCGATAATATTGCGTTGCCATTACGGGTTGAGCAAATGAATGAACATGATATCAAACGTCGTGTGAGCGCAGCGTTGGATAAAGTTGGATTATTGGATAAGGCAAAATGTTTGCCTATCCAATTATCTGGTGGTGAGCAACAGCGCGTAGGTATAGCGCGTGCTGTTGTTAACAAACCAATGTTGGTGTTGGCTGATGAACCAACGGGTAATCTTGATGCGGAATTATCACAACAAGTGTTGCGATTATTTGAAGAATTTAACCGTGTTGGCGTAACCGTATTAATGGCAACCCATGATACATCATTGCTGGCCAGCCGTGATTATCGTCGTTTAGATCTGCATAAAGGTAATTTAAGGGAGCTGGCACATGGCGCGTAAATCTATTGGTTTTTTTGCAATTCATCGCCAACAAGCGAGTTCTGCATTAAAAGACATGTTTCGCCGTCCATTGGGTAATTTTTTAACCCTTGCAGTATTGGCTGTTGCATTAACCTTGCCATGTACCTTTTATTTAATGGCAAAAAATATCACCGCAGTCGCTGACGCATGGCAAAACCCAAGTCAAATCACCTTGTATTTACAACATGATGCGACCAATGATGACGGTCAGGCATTAGCGGATAAACTTAAAAATTGGTCACAAGTTAATAGTGTTAAATATATTACTGCTGAGCAGGGTTTAGAACAGTTTCGTCAAAATGGTGGCTTTGATAAAGCCCTGAGTTTGTTTGATGAACAAAATAATCCGTTGCCTGCGGTAGTGATTGTTGAACCTAAGAGTGATTGGCAAACGACAACGAAAGCCAATGAATTAGCCACTAAGTTAGGTCAACAAGATCACGTAGCAGAAGTGCGTTTAGATCGTGATTGGTTACAACGTTTAGCGGCAATTCAACAACTGGCGATTGCGTTAGCGTTATTAATGTCAGGCTTAATGTTATTTGCAGTATTCTTAATTGTTGGTAATACCCTTCGTTTACAAGTGCTTAGCCATAAAGATGAAATTCAAGTAATGAAAATGGTGGGCGCAACTAATAGCTATATTTTACGTCCTTATCTGTATGTTGGGGTGTGGTACGGCTTGATTGCAGCGCTTATTGCATGGGGATTAACCCAAGGGGTAGTGTTATTATTAGGTGATGCTGTTGCGCAGTTATCTAATTTGTATGGCAGTCATTTTAGAATGTTGGGTTTAAGTTGGGATGAAAGTTTGATCATGATAATGATCGCAACCTTCCTTGGTTTAATGGCGGCTCGTCTTGCTGCTGGACGTCATTTGCGTGAAATTAACCCAGTATAATTGTGGTTGTAAATAATTTAGAAACAACGCGATAAGAAAAAGTGATGCTTATAATTATATAAATTTGCGCTACGGCTTGCATTTTAACTATGTTTACAGGCATCATTGTCGGTTCACACAACGATAGCATGTGCTCAATAACCGTTGTGATTGCACAAAAATTACACGAGGTTTTCGAATGTCAAATGAGATGTCGAAATTAGTTCTAGTTTCGGCGGATAGTCTTGAAAGTTATATTCAGACTGTAAACCGTTATCCAATGCTAACGCCTGAGCGTGAGAAAGAGCTCGCTGAAGCTTTACACTATGACGGTGACATTAACGCAGCTAAAGCATTAGTGATGTCCCATTTGCGGTTCGTAGTGCATATTGCCCGTGGATACTCTGGCTATGGTTTGCCCATTGCTGATTTAATTCAAGAAGGCAATATTGGCTTGATGAAGGCGGTTAAACGCTTTAATCCTGAAGTCGGCGTACGATTAGTCTCTTTTGCGGTACATTGGATCAAAGCTGAGATCCATGAATATGTATTACGTAATTGGCGCATCGTTAAAGTCGCAACCACTAAAGCGCAGCGGAAATTATTTTTTAATCTTCGTAAATCAAAGAAACGCTTAGGTTGGTTTAATAATGATGAAGTCAATATGGTTGCTGAGCAACTAGGGGTTGAACCGTCTGAAGTTCGCGAAATGGAATCACGCCTTGCTGCGCAAGATCCTACGTTTGAAATGCAAAATGATGACGATGAACGTGATTCAACACCAATGGCCCCCGCTTATTTCCTTGAAGATAAAGGCTCCGATGTTGCCTTGAGTTATGAAGAAAGTAATTGGGAAAGTCATGCCAATAATCGTTTATCACAAGCATTAGCCAGTCTTGATGAGCGTAGTCAGCATATCGTTCGCTCACGGTGGTTAGATGATCAAAAATCTACCTTACAAGATTTAGCCGATAATTATGGAATTTCTGCTGAGCGTATTCGTCAGTTAGAAAAAAATGCCATGAAAAAGCTCAAAGATGCGGTCGGTGATTTTTACTAATTGATTACGTGCTTAAAGGCAATCTATAAAAACCGACCTCAGTGTCGGTTTTTTTATCGCTGTTGATCGTCTAAATCTACGCTGAATAATAGTGATCGTATGCTAAGTACTTATCTGTCTGATTTTATGTGTCATAAGTCACATTTGTGAATAGTTTTGTGTATGCTTAGCTTACTTATCCACAGCTTATAGTAGGATCCGATCTACATGTAGTGGATCTTTTTATTCCCAACCACATTATCAACGCAATCCACAGACTTTTCCACAAGTGGTTACTTTTTGCTCTATTGGTGATTATAATCAGCAATAACTCCTTGTTGGTATTGAACTGTTATTGTTGTGGATGGCGGTTGTTATGTGGATAAAGCCTTATTTTTTGGTGGGAGATAGCGCCGCTAAGCTAAGGTACAATAATGATTGATTGCTTATTTTGGCTGATGAATTGTCAGGATCGTGTGTTTACGATCCAAGATAGACATTATCGATCGCGATCATAAATAGCATTCTCAGTCAGTGCTATTACCTTTATTGTTGCAATTAAAAGGAAAAATCATGGAACAGTTTCAGCATATTTCAGTACAAGATGCCCTGCAATTATTACAACAACCACAAGCCGTATTGGTTGATATACGTGATCCTCAATCTTATGCATTAGCACATGCTCAGGCAGCATTTCATCTTACTAATGACACCATGGTGACATTGATGGATGAGGTTGACTTTGAGCAGCCACTATTAGTGATGTGTTATCACGGTGTCAGTAGTCAAGGTGCCGCCCAATATCTAGCTAATCAAGGTTATGAGACGGTTTATAGTATTGATGGTGGTTTTGAAGCTTGGCGTCGAGAAGCCTTACCTATGGTACAAGCTTAGTTAAGTTTGTATTGATAAAATGAGTATCCATTGGGCTTTGTTATACACGTTGATATAACAAGCCATATCTTTACTACTTATAATATCCTATCGATTAGAGTGATAACTATGCATCGCTTAGCTGAATTTTATAACCCTCGCCATGCGCAAGCATTTATTGATTATATGGCTTCACGGGGTATTGAACTGACTTTAGCGCCAGAGCCTGAGGGTAAGTTTGCGTTATGGTTACAAGATAACCAACATCTGATTGAAGCCGAAGCTGAATTAAATGCATTTATTGCTAATCCCAATGATAGCAAATATCAAGAAGCATCATGGCAAGTGGCAGAGAGTCGCACTGCAAAATTTGATTATTCTAGCCCGAGTCTAATCTCGATGGTTAAAGCCCAAGCCGGTCCATTTACATTATTAGTGATGGTAGCATCACTGGTCATTTACGGATTGTGGTTGTTAGGATTTGAATCGCTATTATTTAATTGGTTTCATTTCCCGTTTATGAATGGTGATCAGTGGCAGCTATGGCGTTATTTTAGCCATGCGTTACTCCACTTTTCAGCATTGCATGTGATTTTTAACTGTTTGTGGTGGTGGTTATTAGGCGGGCAAATTGAGCGTCATAGTGGTTCTGCAAAACTCGTTCAGCTATTTCTTATCTCATCATTAATTTCAGGTTTTGGCCAATTTTGGCTTGATGGACCTAATTTTGGTGGTCTATCTGGGGTCGTTTATGCCTTGTTAGGTTATATCTGGTGGATGGGCTGGTTGGCACCACAACGTGGATTAGTGATTGCTCGCTCTTATGTGGTGTTTATGTTGGTGTGGCTCATTATTGGTTTTGCTGAGCCTGCGGGGATTGCCATTGCGAATATGGCGCACTTAATGGGTTTATTAACCGGCTGTGCGATTGCGTTAGTGGATGCTAAATTACTTCGTCCTAAACATTGATTTTTTAAACGTTTTTCCTGCAATTGCCACGGTGATATTGAGCCTACTAACATCGCCGTGGCAGTGACTATTATATTGATATTAACTAAAGCTGTTGATTATTTGACAGTGAGTCCAATGTTGATATAAATCCGCGTTATTTTCATATCTATTCATATTTATCCGTCTGTCTTTGACTGTTTTCACATTTTTAATTATTCATTCGCGCAATAATTAGCCTCGTTTTGAGCGACATCGAAAATAGAGTGATCGTTTATAACGTCAAATTGTGAAAATAGTATCTATAAGATGTCATAGCGTATTGTGATGCGTTAATGGCACTCGATGCCCTACAGCAGTGAGATAACAGAAAGGAACATTTATGTTTGGTTTATTTACCCCCGTAGCGCATAAACAGCGGCTACCCGATGGCAGTATCGATCCGGTTTATAAGCGGTTGCGGTGGCAATTGTTTGTCGGTATTTTCTTCGGTTATGCTGGTTATTATTTAGTACGTAAAAATTTTTCGTTAGCGATGCCCTATTTGATTGAAGAATATGGTTATAGCCGCGGTGAATTAGGGGTTGCGTTAGCGGCAGTATCAATTGCTTATGGCTTATCTAAATTTTTAATGGGGAATGTATCGGATCGATCCAATCCTCGCTTCTTTTTAGCCTCTGGATTGATATTGTCCTCGATAGTGATGCTGTGCTTTGGTTTTATGCCTTGGGCAACGGGCAGCATTACTGCGATGTTTGTGCTGTTATTTTTGAACGGTTGGTTTCAGGGAATGGGATGGCCGGCTTGTGGGCGAACCATGGTCCATTGGTGGTCGCATAAAGAAAGAGGTGGGTTAGTCTCGGTCTGGAACGTGGCTCATAATGTCGGTGGTGGCTTAATTGGTCCATTGTTCTTATTTGGTTTATGGGCGTTTAATGATGATTGGCGTTCAGCGTTTTATGTACCTGCTTTTTTTGCGCTATTAGTTGCGGGATTTACTATCTTAGTGATGCGTGACACACCGCAATCTTGTGGCTTACCACCGATTGAAGAATACAAAGACGATTATCCTGAAAGTTATGATAAATCGTTTGAAAAAGAAATGACCGCCAAAGAAATTTTCTTTAAGTACATTTTTAATAATAAATTATTGTGGTTTATTGCAATTGCGAACGCGTTTGTTTATTTGATCCGCTATGGCGTATTAGATTGGGCGCCAGTGTATTTAGGCGAAGCGAAAGGCTTTACCGTCGATAAATCATCATGGGCTTATTTCCTTTATGAGTGGGCAGGGATCCCCGGTACATTATTATGTGGTTGGATATCCGATAAGCTATTTAAAGGTCGTCGTGCACCAGCAGGAATTTTATTTATGGTGCTAGTGACCGTTGCTGTCTTGGTGTACTGGTTGAATCCTCCGGGTAATCCGACTATTGATATGATGGCATTGATCTCGATTGGCTTCTTAATCTATGGCCCTGTGATGTTGATTGGTTTGTATGCATTAGAGCTAGCACCTAAAAAAGCAGCAGGTACAGCCGCTGGATTAACCGGATTGTTTGGCTACTTAGGTGGTGCAGTAGCGGCAAACGCATTACTTGGTTATACCGTTGATAATTTTGGTTGGGATGGTGGTTTTATTGTTCTAACTGGCTCTTGTGTACTTGCTATTTTCTTCTTTGTTATCACTATGGTTGGTGAAAAGAAGGCCTATCAGCAGCAGCAACTTGAGTTACAACAGCAAAATGGTTGATTAAGTTTGGCTTCTTGGTAAAGCTGTGAGTAATATAAAAAGGCTTCGCATCGGCGAAGCCTTGTTTTTATTACCTTTCATTGCTGAATATGGCGGGTATAGATAGGAGCTTTCCAGCCGTGAAGCAAAGTAAACGTCACCAAGAAATTATTGATTTAGTGATCAGTCAAGGATACGTCAGTACTGACGATCTTGTAGCACGTTTCAATGTTAGCCCACAAACGATTCGCCGCGATCTTAATGAGTTGGCTGATGAAAATAAAATTCGTCGTCATCATGGCGGTGCAACAGTTCCTTCTAGTTCAGTTAATACCGCTTATACCACTCGCAAGGTTTTACAATTAGAACAGAAAGACCGCATAGCCAAAGCATTAGTTAGCCATATTCCTGACGGCGCAACCTTATTTATAGATATTGGCACTACGCCAGAAGCAGTGGCGCGTGCACTTATGAATCATAACGATTTACGGATTGTCACTAATAACCTTAATGTCGCCAGTTTATTGATGGCAAAAGAAGATTTTCGTGTGATTTTAGCTGGTGGTGAGGTACGTAATCGTGATGGTGGTATTGTCGGTGAAGCGACGCTTGATTTTGTATCACAATTTCGCTTAGATTTCGGTATCTTAGGTATCAGTGGTATTGATCTTGATGGTTCATTATTAGATTTTGATTACCATGAAGTTCGGGTTAAACAAGCAATTATTGAGAATAGCCGTTGTGTGATGTTAGGCGTTGATCACACTAAATTTGGCCGTAATGCGATGGTAAATCTAGGTGATATTAGTCAAATTGATATGTTATTCACTGACCAATTACCCCCACTCAGTTTGGTTGAGCGATTACAAGAAAATGAAACCCATTTTGAGGTGGTAGCGTAAATCGATTATATCAATAACGAAAGATTTGAATAACGGGTTTCTTTAAATAGAAGCCCGTTTTTTTTGTTTGTAATTGTTATAAGCATTAAGTTTGCGGTAATGATCAAGTTTTTGTCACAACAATGTTAACTAATGCTGGATTAGATCAATATATACGCTATTATCAACTTAATTACTTTCGAACGAACATTTATGGTTCGTTTTGTTATGTTTAATTTGATGGGTGTGAACATTATGACAGTAGCATTAGGCGGCCTCGAAAATAGTCAAACGTTAGATTTAATTGTGATTGGTGGCGGCATTAATGGTACTGGCATTGCTGCTGATGCCGCGGGTCGTGGGTTGAGTGTTGGTCTTTATGAAGCGGATGATTTTGCATCAGCAACCTCATCAGCCAGTTCAAAATTAATTCATGGTGGTTTGCGTTACCTTGAACATTATGAATTTCGATTAGTCGCTGAAGCGTTAGCTGAGCGAGAAGTCTTATTAAAAAAAGCGCCTCATATTGCTAAACCAATGCGATTTCGACTGCCACACCAACCGCATTTACGTCCTGCATGGATGATTCGTGCTGGATTGTTCTTATATGATCACCTAGGAAAACGCACCACACTCCCTGCCAGTAAAGGGTTATCATTTGGTGCTGATTCGGTATTAGTACCTACAATTAAACAAGGTTTTGAATATTCTGATTGTTGGGTCGATGATGCGCGACTGGTGATTTTAAATGCAATGGAAGCCACCAAGCATGGTGCTGAAGTGCGTAATCGATGTCGAGTTGAGAATGCGGTTCGAGAAGGGGATCTTTGGCGGGTGACCATTAAAGATCAACTGACGGGGGAAATATTTCAACGTTATGCTCATGGATTAGTGAATGCAACCGGACCATGGGTGAAATCATTTTATGATCACAGTACAGATTTAGAATCACCACGCAATATTCGCTTAATTAAAGGCTCCCATATTGTGGTGCCACGGGTACATGATCAGCCGCAAGCGTATATTCTTCAGAATGAAGATAATCGAATCGTGTTTGTGATCCCTTATTTAGATCGCTTCTCTGTGATTGGTACTACCGATGTTGAATACCATGGTGATCCGCGTGATGTTGCGATTGATGATCAGGAAATTGATTATTTATTAAAGGTGTATAACAACCATTTTGTGCATCAATGTCAGCGGGAAGATGTGGTGTGGAATTGGAGTGGCGTTAGACCATTATGTGATGATGAATCCGATTCACCACAAGCGGTAACGCGTGATTATACCTTAGAGTTAGAACAGCAAGCGGATGAAGCGCCATTATTATCGGTTTTCGGTGGTAAGCTGACGACCTACCGTAAATTAGCCGAATCAGCGTTAGTGAAATTAGCGCCATTTTATTCTCAAATGGGGTCATCTTGGACCAAAGACAGTTATTTACCCGGTGGTAGTGCTGATTTTGATGGTGATAAGTTGGCAACACAGTTGCAGCAACAATATTCGTGGTTAACGCCGTTTACTTGTCAACGTTTAGCTCATAATTATGGCTCAAGGGTTGAGGTTTTATTGATGGGTATTACTACTGAATCTGAGATGGGGCAGCACTTTGGTGAAGGGCTTTATCAGTGTGAACTTGATTATTTAATGGCGTATGAATTTGTACAAACCGCCGCTGATGCATTATGGCGACGAAGTAAGTTAGGTTTGTATTTAACGTCATCACAGCAACAGCTAATTGCTGATTATATTAATGAACATCAAGCCTTAGTGGTGATTGCTGCGGCATAATAATAGTAATGATTATATTTAATAGAAAAGCGCCGATGGGCGCTTTTTTTGTGGGCGATTATTGGTATAAATATTTAGTAAATAATAGCTCATTGATTGCAGTATGCCCCGTTTCGACGAGTAAGAGTTGGTTGATTTTTTGTTTACTTAATTGACGAATATTTTCACGGCCAGCCAATGACTTTATTTGTTGTGCTGATTGTTGGCTGATAATGCTGATAATACAGTCACGGATCAGGGGGGCATGATGCTCAATGTTAACCAGTTGATTGCTGTCGGTAAGCATTAAGTCGACTTGAAGTCGAATATATCCAAGTCGAGAATCATTCATAACATAGTTAGTGATGATATTCGGCGTTAAGGTGTAATAACGCATACTTGATTGAGTCGAGTCATTATTGGACTGTTTTGCATAAGTGATTGGTGAAAGTAATGTTATCGCCATCAAGAAACTCGCTACAAAAACAGTTTTTTTCATCATGATACTCATGCAGTTAAGGACATTTAGACGCAACAAGGTGTAATCTACTAGCGTTAACGATATTCGAACTCGTTACCTCTTGCTACAATAGCAGATCAATATGGTAATAAATTAACCGCTTTCAACCAAGTGTTTTGATCACGTGTTTGTTAATTTTGTAGTATAAAAATGTCGGAATTCAAGCAGTTGTACAGTCCCTTAATTCAGAGTGCTAAATGGTACTCGGTACAATCATGGGCGTTAGAACAAACATCACATGGAGCCTGGTTGCTAGAGTCAGAATCATTGTCACGTCGATTGGCGCAATATTGCCAGCATTTCACGGTGACAGTGTTAGCCCAGACCATGATTAGTAATGATAATCTGTCGGTTATGGAACGGCAGCTTGTGGGTAATTGTGATTGTTTAGAACGAGAAGTGATGCTTTATGGTGATCAACAACCATGGGTCTTTGCGCGAACGTTGATCCCAATGACAACCTTAAGTGGTAAGGAACAAGATCTGGTCAATCTTGGTAATAGTCCATTAGGTTATCGAGTTTTTAATGATAAGAATTCACGTCGTGATGCGCTTGAAGTTGCTAATCTTGGTACTCCACAGCACCCTCGATGGGCGCGACGTTCGCGATTATGGATCAATGAAAAGCCAATGCTGGTGGCGGAGCTATTCTTAACCGAATCGCCAGTATATGCTAAGGAAAAAGGATGTTAGAAATAACTAAAGCCAGAGCTTTTTGGCAGTTAGCCCGATTTGATCGTCCGATTGGCAGTTTATTATTATTATGGCCAACGTTATGGGCGTTATTTTTAGCTGGAGATGGTTTTCCTAAAGTCGATGTGTTGGTGGTGTTCGTACTTGGGGTGGTGTTTATGCGTGCCGCCGGATGTGTGATTAATGATTTTGCTGATCGTAATGTTGATGGTCATGTAAAACGCACTGCAAATCGACCGATGCCATCAGGAAAAGTTTCTGAACGTGAAGCATTAGGGCTGTTTATTTTATTGGTGTTAGTGTCGTTTTTATTAGTACTCACCATGAATAACCTGACCATTATGTTGTCAGTGGTAGCCGTAATGCTGGCAGCAGCTTACCCATTTATGAAGCGCTATACCCATTTACCGCAGTTAGTTTTGGGTGCTGCTTTTGGTTGGTCAATTCCAATGGCCTATGCTGCCCAATCTGGCACATTACCCACTGTGGCATGGTTGTTATTTGTTGCTAATATTCTATGGACGGTTGCTTACGATACGCTCTATGCAATGGTTGATCGTGATGATGATATTAAGGTTGGAATTAAATCCACCGCCATTCTTTTTGGTCGATTTGATAAATTAATCATTGGAATACTACAGTTAGTAACGATTATGTTATTGATTGCTATCGGTGGTCTTTTACACTTAAATCAAGGTTATTATTGGGCGTTGTTAGTCGCGTCAGCATTATTTGTTTATCAACAAATGTTAATTCAAGGTCGTCAACGCGAACAATGTTTTAAAGCCTTTTTAAATAATAATTATGTTGGTATGGTGATATTTATTGGCATTAGCCTAAGCGTATTATGGCAATAAGTGGTAATGGGTAGTCATTAATATTGAAATATAAAAAAAGCGCCAGTTTTGGCGCTTTTTTTTATGGTTAACACTTAGTCATTAGGCTGTTCATCATCGGGCTGCATGACGGCTTGAATGGTTAATTTCACTTCAGGAGAAACTAATGATGTTAATAAATCAGCCAGCTTCTCAACCGGTTGAGTAACAGCATGACATTCATTATTGAGGTAACCTTCATTACGTAATGTTTTCACTAAGGTACTAAATACCCCTTTATCGAAAAATTCGGGCGCATTGATACCATGTAAACGACTTAGACGTTGAGCAAGGACTTGGCTATGTTGTTCTAGATCAGTTTTAGGTAACTGGGGCTCAGCATTAAGTAGTGTCAGTGCGATGGCGTAACGCTGTAAGGTTTCAGTAATGGTGCGTGCTAGGAGCTGTAATGGACCAATGCGCGGATTATTAATCGCAATAGTGTCACCATCAAGTAGCAATAATCGCTGACGAACTAATTCTGCAATTAAACGATCAATTTCTAGTGGTAATTGTTCGGCATCAAAGCGTAAAAATAATTCAGCTTTTAAGAACGGATACAATAACTCAACTTTTTGATGGATCTCTGCACGGGTCAAACATTGTTGTTGTATGACTATGTGAGCAATTAATGACGGTAACGCAAACAAGTGAATAATGTTGTTGCGGTAGTAGGTCATTAAAATTGATTGTTCACGATCCAGTGAGATGATTTCACCTAATACGTCACGTTCGACTAAGAACTTGTCCATAGTAATTGCATGATCGACCAATTGAGTTGCATTGTCTTTTGGTGTGGTGCAATGGTTTGAATAGGGCGCATTGCGCAGTAGCTCAAGGTAACAATCAATTTGTTGTTCTAATGAACTGCGACTTAATGCTCGTTGTCGTGATGATAATAGCGCTAGTGCACATAATGTTAGTGCATTAGTCGCTGCGGCATCATTAATATGGGTCATCATTTTAACCGCTAAATCATTCACTACCGGAGAGAGCCAGCTTGGACGTTGCGGTTCGATTGGGTTGATGTCTTGGTGCCAGTCAGGCACGTTATCATTTAGATATTGATTAAGTGATAACGGCTCACCAAAGTTGACATAGCCTTTACCAAAATTACGTAATTTACGAAGAGTACGCAGTACTTGGCCGACATTTTCTTTTTCTTTACGTTTACCTTGTAGCTCTTTGGCATACGTACCCACTTCCATTACGTGTTCGTAACCAATATAAACCGGTACCAAGGTCACTGGGCGATTTAGGCCGCGTAACATTGCTTGGACGGTCATTGATAACATGCCCGTTTTGGCTGGAAGTAAGCGTCCTGTACGTGAACGACCGCCTTCACTGAAATACTCAACCGAATAACCTTTAGCAAATAACTGCGCTAGATATTCTCTGAATACCGTCGAATAAAGGCGATCACCTTTGAAACTACGACGAATAAAGAATGCACCACCACGGCGGAAAATAGGACCAGCAGGGAAGAAGTTAAGATTAATACCCGCAGCGATATGTGGTGGTACTAAGCCTTCTTGGTACAGTACATAAGACAGTAACAAGTAATCCATATGACTACGGTGGCAAGGGACATAAACAATTTCATGACCATCTTGCGCTAGGCGACGAATACGCTGGGCATTAGTGATGTTAAGCCCTTGGTAAAGCTTATTCCACAACCAACCCAAGAAACGTTCACCATTTTTGATCAATGGATAAGAAAAATTAGCGGCAATTTCTTCCATCATTGCAATCGCTTCACGGCGTACTTTTTCTACAGGAACTTGACGGCTTAATGCTTCTTCTTGTACCACTTTATCAATGGCTTTCGATGCTAATAAACGTTTAAAAAGTTGTTTACGATCCGGCAGACGAGGACCTGATGTTGCCAATAATTGACGCGAAAAGTGAATTTTTGCTACACGTGCTAACTTCTGTGCAATGGCATCATCAGTACCGTGATTATCTGCCATATAACGTAGAGATACAGGTGTACTTAGACGGACTAAACAATCGCGACCATGACCAACAATCGCCCAGGTTTTTTTAGGGCCATTGAGAGGGCGTAAAATAGGTTTGTTTTTCGATTCTTTTCCCGGTGCACGACCCCATAAAATAGAGGCAGGAATTAATTGAACATTTAATTCACTGTCTTGTTTATGTAACTCTAATAGGTCACAAAAAAGTGTAATTGAGTCTTGTGGTAAACCGGTTTTATTACCAAATACACTTGGGTTTTCAGCAACACAAACAAAGCGTGGAAACGACTGACCATTAATTTCTAATAGTGATAATGGATCTGGTAAGCCTGATGCGAGTGCACTGCTACGTAGAGTTAATAGATCAGTATTAGAACGGTACGGCAATATATAGACGATTGGGCGTGCTAAATCGAGTTCTAGGTCAGCAACTGGATCGGATGGAATCGAATGAGGTTTTACCAACAAAGAAAGTGGCAATTTTAATAATTGTTGATAGATTTTCTGCCCGCTTGACATAGATATAATTAGCCTCTGAATCTTAATGCGCCGCACAATAGCAGAAAAATGCAGCTTTCATGCAGGATATATGCGGTAAATAAACGTTAAAATACCACTTTTTTGACTTAGTCATGGTTTATTTTTATAACAACTTTTGGATTAAAAATCGATCTGGCATGACCAGTTAAAGAAAGATGATTGATTCTGTTGAAATTATTGCTACAAATAATAGCATTATATTTTTTCAATCCAAGTAATTGAATGGCTTTGAATTCCTACTCAAATTGCTGTTTTCGTAAACAATTGGCTTTTATTGTCTTTGAACACTGGATATACTCACAGCAACTGTATAAAAAGACAGGTGACTCATGAAGCCGTTAACGCCGCGACAACAACAAGTCTTTGATTTAATCAAAACAAAAATTGATGACTGTGGAATGCCACCAACACGTGCAGAAATCGCGCGTGAACTTGGTTTTCGCTCTGCTAATGCCGCAGAAGAACATTTAAAAGCCTTAGCTCGTAAAGGTGTATTAGAAATTATTCCCGGTGCATCACGAGGGATCCGTTTATTAATTGCGGACGATGCTGCTGATGAAAAAGGATTACCTTTAATTGGCCGAGTTGCTGCTGGTGAGCCAATTTTGGCGCAAGAGCATGTTGAAGCCCATTATGAGGTGGATCCAACCTTGTTTAAACCACGCGCTGATTTCTTACTACGTGTTAATGGCATGAGTATGAAAAATATCGGCATTATGGATGGTGATTTACTCGCTGTGCATAAAACTCAAGATGTACACAATGGCCAAGTGGTTGTTGCTCGAGTTGATGATGAAGTGACCGTTAAGCGACTTGATAAACAAGGTGCTAAAGTGTTGCTTCATGCTGAAAATGAAGAGTTTTCACCCATCGAAGTTAATTTAGAGCATCAAAGCCTGACCATTGAAGGTATTGCTGTTGGCGTGATTCGTACCGCTGACTGGATGTAAAGATCCGCTAACGACAGATTGAGTAAACACCAAATAGCGTAGCGCATAAGCTGCGCTTTTTTTTGTTTTTAAAATAGTGAGTAATGATTTTTTCTCGAATATCATTAGCTTATCTAGTGATTTGTTAGTAATTATTTATGGCCGTTTTTTTGCGCTATTACTGTTTAGTGCCTAAGTTAAACATAGAGGAATGTTATTTTAGCTTTGCTGCGGGTGGGTAAATTTGTCGCTGCATGTGCTGTGTAAGGTCAGGTGTTGCCGACAAAGGAGGTCAGAACGATGATGCGTAAACTGATCGGTAGTTGTGGATTAATTGTATTTTCATCCCCATTGTTGGGTGAAACAATGCAACTCAATATGACGCGGGGTGTTACCGCAATAAGCCAAGATGTGTTTGGCTTACATATGACGATTCTTTATATCTGCATCGCTATCGGTGTGGTGGTGTTTGGGGCCATGTTTTGGTCTATTTTCCATCATCGAAAATCTAAAGGTGCTGTTGCAGCCTCTTTTCATGAAAGTACCAAAGTCGAAATTATTTGGACATTAATTCCCTTTATTATCTTAATTGCGATGGCTATTCCTGCCACAAAAACCTTACTGGCAATGGAAGATCCTTCAAAATCAGATCTCACTATTCAAGTGACAGGTTCGCAATGGAAATGGCATTACCGCTATTTTGATCAAGAGGTTGAGTTTTATTCACACCTCGCCACCAGTGCTGCTCAAATTGATAATCAACAACCTAAACGAGCTAATTATCTGTTAGAAGTTGATTACCCTTTAGTGGTGCCGATTAATAAAAAAATCCGTTTTTTAGTGACGTCACAAGATGTTATCCATTCTTGGTGGGTACCTGCGTTCGCCGTTAAAAAAGATGCTAACCCTGGTTTTATTAATGAAGCATGGACCCGCATTGATAAACCGGGTATTTACCGTGGTCAATGTGCTGAGTTATGCGGTAAAGATCATGGCTTTATGCCGATTGTGGTGATTGCAAAAACACAAGCTGAATACGATCAATGGTTACTACAAACTCAAGCCAGTCAGCGCCAATCTCGAGAACAAGAACAACAGTTATTAGATATGACTATGCCGATGGATGAATTAATGACTCTTGGTGAAAAAACCTATATCAGTCGTTGCGCTATGTGTCATCAAGCTAATGGTAAAGGGATTCCGGGGGCTTTTCCTGCGTTAGCAGCCCAAGGGGTTTCAATTGATCCCAAGCAAAGAATTGAGCATATCAAAATTGTGGTCCTTGGCAGTACAGGTACTGCCATGCAAGCTTTTGGCCCGCAATTAAGCCTTAAAGAATTAGCTGCCGTGATTACCTATGAGCGTAATGCTTGGGGAAATAATACCGGAGAAACCGTGCAAGCGGCTGATATTCAGGCAATTAAAAACGGACAGTAGCGATAAGGAATTATCAGCATGACGGATATATTGCATCAACAACCCACCAGTGATCACCATGAACATCATCCGCCAAAGGGAATGAAACGGTGGTTATTTACGACTAATCATAAAGATATTGGTACGCTTTATTTATTGTTTAGCTTATTAATGTTTTTTATTGGTGGTGCGATGGCAATGGTGATTCGTGCTGAGTTATTTCAGCCGGGATTACAATTGGTTGAACCTAATTTTTTTAATCAAATGACCACTGTTCATGGTTTGATTATGGTATTTGGTGCCGTAATGCCAGCTTTTACAGGTTTAGCTAATTGGATGATTCCATTAATGATTGGTGCGCCAGATATGGCCCTACCACGAATGAATAATTGGAGTTTTTGGATCCTACCGTTTGCCTTTAGTCTGTTGCTGTCATCGCTATTTATGGAAGGTGGCGGCCCTAATTTTGGCTGGACATTTTACGCGCCATTATCGACGACTTATAGCCCAGCCAGTACTGGATTGTTTGTGTTTGCGATTCATATTATGGGCATCAGTTCGATCATGGGGGCGATTAATGTGGTGGTGACCATTATCAATATGCGCGCTCCTGGTATGACTTATATGAAGATGCCGTTGTTTGTGTGGACATGGTTAATCACCGCTTTTTTATTGATAGCGGTAATGCCAGTGTTAGCGGGCGCGGTAACCATGGTCTTAACTGATAAATATTTTGGTACCAGTTTTTTTGATGCTGCTGGTGGTGGCGATCCCGTTATGTTCCAGCACATATTTTGGTTTTTTGGTCATCCTGAAGTTTATATTATGATTTTGCCGAGTTTCGGTATTATTTCGGCAATTATCCCTGCATTTTCGCGTAAAAAACTCTTTGGTTATAGTTCAATGGTGTATGCCACCGCTTCGATTGCTGGATTGAGTTTTCTGGTGTGGGCGCATCATATGTTTACCACGGGTATGCCTGTTGCGGCAGAGCTGTTTTTTATGTATTGCACCATGCTGATTTCGGTGCCGACTGGGGTGAAAGTGTTTAATTGGGTGGCAACCATGTGGCGTGGATCGCTAACGTTTGAAGTACCGATGTTATTTGCGATTGCGTTTATTGTGTTGTTTACCATCGGTGGTTTTTCTGGGCTGATGTTAGCGATCACGCCAGCTGATTTTCAATATCATGATACTTATTTTGTGGTGGCACATTTTCATTATGTGTTGGTGTCGGGCGCGATCTTTTCGATTATGGCGGCAGCTTATTACTGGCTCCCTAAATGGACCGGGCATATGTTCAATGAACGTCTAGCTCAATGGCATTTTTGGTGTTCGTTAATTTCAGTCAATATTTTATTTTTCCCAATGCATTTTCTGGGATTAGCGGGAATGCCTCGGCGAATTCCTGATTATGCGTTGCAGTTTGCTGATATCAATGCGGTGGTCAGCATCGGTGGGTTTTTATTTGGTTTATCACAATTGTTATTTGTCGCGGTGGTGGTGAAGTGCATTCGAGGCGGAGAAAAAGCGGCATCAAAACCGTGGGAAGGGGCGGAAGGGCTAGAATGGACGGTACCTTCTCCCGCGCCATATCATACCTTTTCAACGCCACCTAAAATTGATTAGCGGAGGCTGATATGGAACCGCAATCAAGACGCTCCGTGATTGCCTTGGTGTTTGCGGCAATAGCCATGTTTGGATTTGCATTTGCGCTAGTGCCGTTATATGACGTCTTTTGCGATATTACAGGAATTAATGGCAAAACAGCGACCACACCAACCAAGGTTAGCGATAATGTTGATCGTAGTCGAACCGTAACCGTTGAATTTATTGCTTATATTAATCCGAATGTGAAGTGGCAATTTACGCCACAGGTGACCCAAGTAGATGTTCACCCTGGGGAGACGAAAATCATTAAATATGATGCTAAAAACCTCAATTCACAGGCTTCAATTGGACAAGCTGTGCCATCCGTAACGCCAGGAATTGCGGCAAAATATTTTAATAAAATTGAATGTTTTTGTTTTAACCATCAGCCATTAGCGGCGGGAGAACAAGCTGAGTTGCCGTTGGTGTTTTATGTCGATCCTGATTTACCGCGTGATATTAAGGTACTGACATTAGCCTATACGCTTTATGACGTAACCCCTGATGTGCAACCCCTTACTCAATCCAATGAGCAAGAGAATGAGGTGAAAAATGTCGAACTCTTATGACGATCCTAAGCAATCAACGGCAGCCAGCTCTGATGAATATTATGTTCCTGCGGCTAGCGGTTGGCCTATTTTAGGTGCGGTGGCATTATTTTTAATTGCCTTAGGTGCAGGGGCGACAGTCGGTGATTTACTGGCAGGCCAAGGACCATGGATTTTATTAACTGGGGTTGGGTTAATTTTATTGATGCTAACGGGTTGGTTTCGAGATGTGATCACCGAATCGATGGGCGGTTTATATAGTACTCAGATGGATCGGTCATTTCGACAGGGCATGAGTTGGTTTATTTTTTCTGAAGTGATGTTCTTTGGCGCATTTTTTGGGGCGTTATTTTATATACGAATGATTGCTGTCCCTTGGTTAGGCGGCGCCAGTAATAATGCGATGACTAATATGGTGTTATGGCCTGATTTTGTCGCAGATTGGCCGCTTGTTGTTACTCCTGATGGCACTGAAACGCAAGCCATGGGGCCGATCGGATTACCGTTATATAACACTATTATTCTGCTTACCTCATCAATAACCCTCCATGTTGCTCATCTTGCATTAGAAAATAATCAACGGCGTCGATTAAGCCTGTTTTTATTGGTCACCGTATTACTTGGTGGGGTGTTTGTTTACTTACAAGCGGTGGAATATATCCATGCTTATCATGAGTTGAATCTACGTTTAGAAAGTGGTGTCTACGGCAATACCTTCTTTATGCTTACTGGCTTTCATGGCGTGCATGTCACCCTCGGTGCCATCTTGTTATTTATCGTGTGGTGTCGAGTGTTAAAAGGCCATTTTACCCCTCAACACCATTTTGCTTTTCAGGCAGGGGCTTGGTATTGGCACTTTGTCGATGTGGTGTGGTTATGCTTGTTTGTGTTTGTTTATATTTTATAACGGCTAATGATCAAATAAATATTAATCGCTCAATAAGTTAGAGTGTATAGGGGCTTGGATTCGGTTGAATAACGCCAGTCAGTAAAGCAATAACCACCAGTCCCAATAGCATCACCGCAATCAGTAATCGACGCCCAAGATAATGCGATAACGGGCGTGATGATTGGCCTTTAATGATGGCTGGTAACGCACAGAATAAGTGAATTACCATTAATAGTAACAACATGATAAATAACAATTTAATTAGCATTTAATTTGCTCCTTTGTGGTTATTTAAGCATAGCGGGTTTTAACGGTTAGCGATAACAAGGAGATGTAATGCTGCGAACTGTTGCTTTTATTCTTTTTTCTATTGCAGTGGTAAGTTTGCTGCTCAAACTTAGCTGGTGGCAGCTGAGCCGTGCCGATGAAAAAAAACAGCTGCAATCACAAATTCGAGATCGCCAACACAGCATGATTGTTGATTTAGTACAACTGCCAGCTGAGCCGTTATGGCACAGCGTGACGCTGGAAGGGGAATTTGATAATCAACATCCTATTTTATTGGATAACCAACTTTATCGTGGCCGTTCGGGGTATCACCTTTATTTACCGTTTATCAGTCAGCAACAACGAATATTAGTTAATGTTGGTTGGATTGCAGCGCCACCATACCGTGAAATATTACCGATATTGCCTCAATTTAATGGCCGGACAGTGCTTCATGGTGTGATTGCACCGGCTCAAAAACTATTACAATTTAAGCCAGACGCTATCCAGCAACAATGGCCGCTACGGGTACAAAATATTGAATTAGATAAATTAGCTCAGCAATTACAACAACCATTATTACCGTGGGTTATTCAAATATCAGCCTCAAGTCCAACGGCTCTTATTCAAACATGGCAACCTGTCGTGATGGGCCCTAAGAAACATTATGGTTATGCGATACAGTGGTTTTTATTAGCGATTGCGGTGGTTGTTATCTCTTTATTATGGCTACGCAAGGAGCGCGAAGTATGAATAAATATCACTTATTGTTAATGGTTGCCGTTGTGTTTGCATTACCGATTATTATTGCGAAATTGATATTACAACAGCAATGGTATCAAGGTGGGGTGACTAATCGCGGTCAATTATTACAGCCCGCAGTAACCGTTACTGCGTTTGCAAAACCACAAACATGGCAATTGATTTATTGGTTACCGCCAACGTGTGGTGAGCGTTGCCAAGGGGCTTTATTTAATTTACGCCAAGTACCACAAGCTGCGGGTGCTGATAGCGTTCGGTTACAAAGTGTTGTCCTTGTTGCGGATCAACCGACCTCCTCAAACGCATTATTACAAGGGTTAGAACTGCGCCAAGTGAGTGGGTCATTACGTCAACAGTTAATCCAATTAGAATATGGTTTAACCTCGATTTATATTGCAGATCCTCACGGTAATATGTTGATGGCTTACCCCTTAGTTGCTGGCGAAGACGCTATTTTAATGCAAGGCAAAGATGTATTACGTGATTTAAAAAGATTATTAAAAGTCTCAAAAATTGGCTAAGTCATTGCTGTTATTATGGAGGATAACAAATGATTCTCACCAACAAGAATGATCGATACTTCTTTTATTTAGTCAGTTTTAGTTTTGTATTGTCGCTAGCCGTGGTGGCATTAGGTGCGTTTACTCGTCTAACAGAAGCGGGTCTTGGTTGTCCTGATTGGCCGGGTTGCTACGGTTTTTTAACTGTGCCTCAAACGGCACTTGAACAACAAACTGCCGCTGAATTCTTTCCTCAAACGCCACTTGAACCTCAAAAAGCCTGGAATGAAATGCTACATCGTTATATTGCCGGTAGCTTAGGTGTGTTTATTTTAGCTATCAATCTTATGGCATGGCGACAATCATCCCTACCTAAGTTATTACCATTGTTGTTGTTATTAATGGTTACCTTTCAAGCCGTATTAGGTATGTGGACGGTGACCTTGGTACTCATGCCGGTGGTGGTAATGGCGCATTTATTAGGGGGCTTTACCATTGTCTGCTTGCTGTGGTTATTACGGTTACAGTTATCCTCGTCTGTAACGAAGAGGGATCATATTGAATCAAAAACAGTCTCTCGGCTGCGAATAGCGGCCATTATCAGTGTAATGGTGGTGGTTTGCCAAATAGCATTAGGGGGCTGGACCGCGGCTAATTATGCTGCTTTGGTGTGTACTCAATTACCTATTTGTGAAGCTAATTGGCAACAGTTGTTTGATAGTAAAGCCTTTTTATTAGTACAGCCACAGCATGAGAGTTATCAATACGGGGTGCTTGATTATGGGCAACGAGTGTCAATTCATGTGGTACATCGTCTTGGTGCGATAGTAACGACGGTGGTGGTGTTAGCGATGGCGTGGTTATGCTGGTTACAGCTCACATTACGACGTTATTGCTTGGTTTTGGTGTTATTGCTGACGCTGCAAATTGCATTTGGAGTGACCAATGTTGTTGCCAGTTTGCCTGTTGCTGTTGCAGTCGGGCATAACATTACTGGGTTGGGGTTATTAGTGGCTATGGTAACAGTTAGCTATCGTGTAAGACGTTGTTCCCAACCAGCACTCAGCGTAGAGCAATCGTTAAGGGAGGAGCAATCTCATGGATAAATCACAATGGCTTGATCGTTTAAGTTCATCAACCGTCACGACAGCAGTGTGGCGAGATTATCTCACCATGACTAAGCCTAAAGTGGTGGCGATGTTACTGCTTACCGCTTTAGTGGGAATGTGTCTTGCTGTGCCCACTGTACCAACAATAAATGTTGTGGTCTTAGGGTTAGCAGGAATCGGTTTGCAATCAGCCGCCGCTGCTGTGTTTAATCATGTGCTTGATCGTCGTTTTGATGCTCAGATGGCACGTACTTATCATCGACCCTTAGCAAAAGGACGGATAGCGACCTCAAAAGCGGTGCTGTTTGGATGTGTATTAATGGTGTCAGGCTTTCTTTTATTGTGGCAGCTTAATCCGCTAACTGCATGGCTAACAATGGCAAGTTTAGTGGGGTATGCGGTGGTTTATACCGTGTGGTTAAAGCATGCAACCCCTCAGAATATTGTGATTGGCGGTTTAGCTGGAGCCGCGCCACCATTGTTGGGGTGGACTGCTGTGACAGGAAGTGTGAGTCCTCATGCGTTGTTATTAGTGATGTTAGTGTTTGTATGGACTCCTCCCCATTTTTGGGCGTTAGCCATTCATCGGCGTGATGATTACGCTAAAGCTGGTATTCCAATGCTGCCAGTGACGCATGGTATTGAATACACTAAAACGATGGTGCTGTTTTATACCTTATTATTGTTTGCGGTGGGGCTCTTACCATGGTTAACCAGCATGAGTGGTCTGGTCTATCTTATCGGTAGTTGTGTATTGAATTTAGGGTTTGTTGGTTATGCCTTAAAGCTGAAATTTTTTGATAGCGAAGGACATGCATGGGCAACATTTAACTATTCGATTTGGCATTTATTAACATTGTTTGTGGTGTTATTGGTCGATCATTGGTGGTTAGGTTGGGGAGTGGAATATTAGTAATGTGAGCAGTTGCTCTGTTGTTACAAGGATCCGACTGTTGTCACTCTGTTCAAATAGGTACACTGGCTCCTTATTTCGATATTGAATAAGGGATAAGTGTGCTGGCTGCATTAAAAGATAAATCACTGCATTATCAAGTTTTCGCGTTAGCACTGCCTATGGTGCTATCTAATATTACCGTCCCCTTACTTGGATTAGTCGATGCTGCGGTTATCGGCCATCTTGATCAATCATGGTATTTAGGTGGTGTGGCAGTTGGCGGCACCATGATTAATGTGACGTTTTGGTTGCTTGGCTTTTTACGGATGGCAACCACGGGTATTACGGCACAAGCACAAGGCAGTGCAGATAAAGACGCACAAGCTGTGATTTTTGTTCAAGGCATGGCGTTGGCGTGGCTATTTGGTGCGGTGCTGGTGGCGTTACATCAACCCGTAAGCCAATTTATTTTTCACTTTAGTAGCGCCGGCAGTGAAGTCAAATTGTATGCCGCGCAATATTTTTCAATTCGTATTTGGGGCGCGCCAGCTGCTCTCGCTAATTTTGTGATCATGGGCTGGTTGCTCGGAATGCAGAATGCAAAACTACCGATGTGGTTGTTAATTGTGACTAACGTCGTCAATATCGCACTAGATTTAGCATTTGTGCTTGGGCTGGGTTGGAAGGTACAAGGTGCGGCTGCCGCGTCAGTGATTGCCGACTATAGTGGCATGATATTGGGATTATGGTTTGTAGCTCAACAATGGTTACGGTTAGGTTTACCACCGTTAAAACAAAAATTGGCCAGTGTACGTCATGGTATGGGACGGTTACTCAAACTCAATCGCGATATCTTTTTACGTAGTTTATGTTTACAAGCCACCTTTACCTTCATGACCTTTCAAGGGGCACACTTAGGCGATAATGTGGTGGCAGCGAATGCGGTATTAATGAGTTTCTTAATGTTAGTCTCTTACGCAATGGATGGTTTTGCTTATGCGATGGAGGCATTAGTGGGCAAAGCTGTTGGTGCCGGAAATAAAGGTCAACTTGAGCGCTATTTAGTTGGGACGACATTTTGGAGTTTGTTAATATCATTAGTATTAACCGTTATTTTTGTATTCTTTGGTACCCAGATTATTGGAATTGTTTCTGATATTCCCGCGGTACAACAACAAGCTGATCAATATTTACCTTGGTTAACGGCAGTGCCTTTAGTGGCGATGTGGTGTTTTTTATTGGATGGGGTATTTATTGGTGCTACTCGCGGCAAAGATATGCGTAATAGTATGTTCTTAGCTACGTGTGGTTTTTTTGCTATTTGGTGGTCCATGAGCAGTTATGGTAATCATGCACTATGGGCGGCAATGATTGGTTTTATGGCATTACGAGGGCTGATATTAGCGGTGATCTTCATTTCTTTGTGGCGAAAAAATATATTCTTACCGCATGCTTAATAAACAAGACGTTATCCTTATATAGAATAATATTGATGGTTTTTTGTACACAAAAGGCTTTCAATCATGATTGTGATTTGTTTAAATGCGTTCACTTCTTATCCAGGTGGTGCGAATGACAACTAAATTTATAGGTTATTTATTACTGGTACTGAGTTTAACCTTCAGTGTTCATAGCTATGCCAGTAGTTTAAAAAAATTAAATGTTACAGCAACAGCATATAATTCAGTATCGGCTCAAACAGATTCTAGCCCTAGTATTGCGGCTTGGGGCGATCGTTTAAAACCGGGAATGAAAGCCATCGCGGTTTCTCGTGATTTACTTAAAATGGGTTTGAAGCGTGGTTCTAAAGTGAAGATTTCAGGCTTACCCGGCGAATATGTGGTGTTAGATAAAATGCATCACCGTTGGAGTCGTAAAATTGATATCTATATGGGTAAAAATGTTAGGGCTGCAAAAAATTGGGGCAAACGGCGAGTAACTATCACCGTTATTAGGGCATAATACGTTTTATTATTAGTATTTTTTATTGTTGGTGTTGATAGGTAAACGTATTCTTGATTGACTATTTTTGGTTTAATACGCAGCTTTGATTCTCAAGGCGTTGTAGACAATGAAAAAGTCGACTTATTTTATTCTATTATTTTCACTGCTTTTTAGCTTTCAGAGCTATGCTCATTCAGTAAAAACATTACGTGTTACCGCAAGTGCTTATAATTCTGTACGTGCACAAACTAATCATCATCCCAGTCTCACAGCTTGGGGTGTACGTTTAAAACCAGGAATGAAAGCTGTTGCTATATCACGGGATTTACTTAGAAAAGGACTTAAAAAGGGGTCTCGAATTAAAATTCAAGGCTTGACTGGCGATTATGTTGTGCTTGATAAGATGCATCGTCGTTGGCGCAATAAGATTGATATCTATATGGGCAACAATATAAAAGCAGCGCGTAAATGGGGTAAACGTACCGTAACGATTACCTTACTTGATTGATGCTTAATGCTTCGTCCTAAAATAGGTTAATAAAAAAGCCGCATTATTGATGCGGCTTTTTGCTGTTTGTTGATATTGTGGCTTACAACGATTAGTAATAAGAGTGATCGCCACGGGCGTGATCGGTAATATCTCGAGCGCCTGTTAATTCACCTTCAAATTGTGCCAATAGCTCTTTCTCGATGCCTTCTTTTAATGTGACATCTACCATTGAACAACCATTACAACCACCACCAAACTGTAGAATAGCTACGCCATCTTCAGTGATTTCTGCCAATGATACATTACCACCATGGCCAGCAAGTTGCGGGTTGATTTGAGTCTGTAGAATGTAATCAACACGTTCAATCAATGATGCATCATCAGCGACTTTACGCACTTTAGCGTTTGGCGCTTTTAATGTTAGCTGTGAACCCATTTTATCTGTGACAAAATCGATTTCAGCGTCATCAAGGAAGGCAAGGCTTAATTCGTCAATAAAAGCAGAGAATAGCTCAAGTTTCATTTCCGTATCACTTGCTTCAACCGCATCTTGTGGGCAGTAGGATACGCCACATTCAGCACTTTGAGTGCCTGGGTTTACAACAAAAACACGGATATTAGTACCCTCAGGCTGCTGAGCAAGAAGCTTGCTAAAGTGCTGCTGAGCGTTTTCAGTAATAGTGATCATAGACACGATGTAATACCTGACTGATTTAGTAAGTTTTATTTATTCTACTCTTTGTGAGTCATTGTCGCATCTCTAAAGCGACATTTTTTATTTGACCACGTTTTATTAATTAATGCGCGTCTTTTTTGTGCAATATTAACTAACTGATTGTTCAGTATGACATAACGTATAAATATCTACTTGTTTAACACCTTGTCGAGTAAGCAATTGAGTTAATTGATGCACTGTTGCGCCAGTAGTGACGACATCATCAACAATAGCGACATGCTCAGGTAATGCTATCGGCCGTAATCGAAAAGCGTATCGTACGTTGTTGCGACGTTGGGTTTTGGTCAGTAGTTGTTGTGGGGGAGTGTGACGTAGACGTTGAAAAGCATGATGATTAACGCGAGTATTTAAAATCGCGCCAAGGGCTAATGCTAATTGATGACTTTGATTAAACCCGCGCCAGCAATAACGACGCCAGTGTAAAGGAACGGGTAAGAGTAGTTGTGCTGGTTGCGTTATTTGATGAGCGAGTTGTTGTGCTAATGGGCGTGCTAACCAAAACTTTCCGCCAAATTTTAGTTGGTGTACCAGTTGTTGTAATGGTGGTCTAAATTCCCCTAAACGGTAAAGGCGGTGCCAGAGTGGGGGCTTAGTTAGGCAGTGACCACAATGAGACACTGTAATTAGGGTTGTGGTGCCACAATGTTGGCAATAAGGTGTTGATGGAAACTGAGATATACAATGGTGACACCAATAACGTTCGGTTGGAGTGAGGGGGAGTTGGCATAAGGAACAGTGTTGAAATAATAATTGATGGTATAAATTATCTCGCCATGATGGCACTCTGTTTGGCATCATTCTCACTCATTCGTCGTTGATGAAAGGAAGTATAAGTGACATTACAGTTTAAGTGGCATCGTGCAGGGCAAGGACCTGATCTGGTTCTCATTCATGGATGGGGAATGAATGTTGGTGTATGGCAAGATGTGATCCGACAACTTAGCCCGCATTATTGTGTTCATTGGTGCGATCTTCCGGGCTATGGTGATAATGCGACGGTTGTTGCAACATCATTAAATGACATTGTTGTGCAGTTATTAGCTCAAGCACCCGTTAAAGCGGTTTGGTTAGGGTGGTCATTAGGCGGCATTATTGCCAGCCAAGTGGCATTGACTGCGCCACAACGAGTAACACAATTAATCACAGTTGCAAGTTCGCCATGCTTTATGTCTCGAACTGATTGGACGGGTATTCAACCGCGCGTATTGGCTAATTTTCAAACCCAATTAGTGACTGATTTCGCGCTCACCATTGAACGGTTTTTAGTTTTACAGGCTTTGGGGAGTCGAACCGCTAAAGAAGATATTCGCCAATTAAAAGCGGCGGTGTTATCTCGACCGCAACCGCAATTAGCAGCTTTAACGCTAGGGTTAGAATTATTAGAAACCGTTGATTTACGCCAATCGCTAACTGCGTTATCACAACCATGGTTGCGGTTATATGGTCGTTTAGATGCGTTAGTGCCGATTAAAACTGAACCCGTATTAAGCGCGCAATATCCGCAATCACAGCGTTATATTTTTACTGATGCTTCTCATGCGCCGTTTATGTCTCATTTGGATGAATTTATTACGGTAATAAAGACATTCATGGATTGATCAGTTTTAGTGCTTTACGTCAGACAATGAAATTTATAACGGTAGGTATAGGTAAATAATTAACGTGAACGGTCGATATTATGACTAAGATGATATAACTGTATTTCGAGCATAGTGACAATGGATTATCTACTATGGTGATTGCGCCATTACAATCAACAACACCAGTATTAGCGACGACTATTAATCCATTAACGGATCAAGTTGCGCGGGATAACCGTGTGCGTGAAAAGATTGTACCGATTGTTGAAAGTGGGGCGGCAGCTGCTGAAAATGCCCTTAGTGCAGAAGAGAAACAACGTAATAAGCCGAGTTGGGATCCGAGTGAACATCCTGATTATGCACAACCACAAGCGACGACTTTTAAAGGTTATCAGCAGCAGTTAGCACAGCTAGTGGCGGTTCTTTCATTGGGGAATTATGTGACACCAGATCAGCCATTAGGTTATTCGATGCACATTGAACTGCCACGAGAGCTATTACAACAATTAGCGTTAATCAGTGCTAGTGAACGTACTAAAGGTGTGGTGAGTCATCATTACGCTCAAGCAACATTACCTAATCCACCCACGCAGTATCTTAGCGTTATCTAAAGCAACAGCCAGAACAAATGTCTGGCTGTTAGGGTGTAATCATTACATCAGTGGTTATTATTTTTTCTTAGCATTGGCAAATGCGGCGGCAAAAGCGTTACCCATTGGTGGGGTATTCTTTTGTGGTGCAGATGTGTTGGTTTGACGTGGCTGTTGATGAGATGGTTGCTGGCGAGGTGCTGGCGTTGATTGACGAGTAGGTTTTTCCTGTCCTGGCTCATCACTTAAACGCATACTCATCGCAATACGTTTACGTTGAATATCCACTTCCATCACTTTAACTTTAACCACATCACCGGCTTTAACCACTTCTCGTGGATCTGAAATGAATTTATCAGACAGGGCAGAGATATGGATTAAACCATCTTGGTGCACACCGACATCCACGAAAGCACCAAAGTTAGTTACGTTAGTGATCACGCCTTCTAATACCATTCCTGGTATCAAGTCTTTTACTTCATTAATACCATCAGCAAAGGTAGCGGTGGTGAACTCAGGGCGCGGATCGCGACCGGGTTTATCAAGCTCACTAATGATGTCTGTTACTGTCGGTAAACCGAAATGGACATCGGTATAATCAATGGCTTTAAGGTTACGCAAAAAGTCACTGTTACCAATAATCGCGTCAACGGGCTTGTTATTGGCTACCGAGATGGTTTTAACCACGGCATAAGATTCAGGGTGAACTGCTGAGCCATCAAGTGGATTTTTACCGTTCATGATCCGTAAGAATCCGGCACATTGTTCAAACGCCTTTGGCCCTAAACGAGCGACTTTTTTAAGGGCGGTTCGCGCATCAAAGCGACCATTTTCATCTCGGTAATTAACAATGTTCTGGGCAATCGTGGCATTTAAACCTGCAACACGTGTCAGCAATGCAGCAGACGCAGTATTTACGTCAACACCAACAGCGTTTACACAGTCTTCAACGACGACGTCCAAACGTTTCGCAAGCATGCTTTGGCTAACATCATGTTGGTATTGGCCAACACCGATTGATTTAGGATCGATTTTAACTAGCTCTGCCAATGGGTCTTGTAGACGACGACCAATTGATACTGCACCGCGAATAGACACATCCATATTAGGAAATTCTTTTGCCGCCAATTCTGATGCTGAGTAAACCGACGCACCCGCTTCACTGACCATCACACTTTGTACTTTTAGCTGATTATCTTTAATAAGCTTCGCGACAAATGCATCTGTTTCACGTGAAGCAGTACCATTACCAATCGCAATTAAGTTAACGTTATGCTTGTTAATCAGCGCGACAACTACTTTGGCTGATTCAGTGATTTTATTATGCGGCTGATGAGGGTAAATGGTCGCAGTATCTAACACTTTACCTGTTTCATCGACGACAGCAATCTTACTACCCGTACGTAAACCGGGATCAAGTGCTAGCGTTACTCGTGGACCAGCGGGCGCTGCCATTAATAAATCATGCAGATTATCTGCAAAAACTTGAATTGCACCATCTTCGGCTTTTTCACGCAAAATGCTCATGAGCTCGGTTTCCATGTGCATTAAAATCTTAATGCGCCATGTCCAGCTGATCACTTGTTTACGCCATGCATCGGCAGCTTGCGATCCAAGGGTAACCTTATAATGTTCAGCAATAATGATTTCACAATATGAGCTACGAACCGCTTCGTCTTTATTGGGATCAGCATTGAGTGATAGCTGTAAGAAACCTTCATTACGACCACGGAATAATGCTAGCGCACGGTGGGACGGAATGTTTTTAATTGGCTCATTATAATTAAAGTAATCTTTAAATTTAGCGCCGTCATGTTCCTTACCATCAATGATACGTGAAGTAAGTTCGGCATAAGTATTTAGTTGGCGACGGATTTTTTCAAGTAGTGCCGCATCTTCAGCAAATTGTTCCATCAAGATTGCACGGGCACCATCTAACACCGCTTTACTATCAGCAAAGCCTTGCTCTGGATTTAGGTATTGCTCTGCGGTTGTTTCTGGTGAATGCTGCGGTTGGCTCCATAACAATTCAGCAAGGGGAGCAATGCCCGCTTCAATTGCGATTTGACCTTTGGTGCGGCGTTTTTGTTTATAAGGCAGGTAGAGATCTTCAAGGCGAGTTTTACTGTCTGCATCATTAATTTCAGCTGCGAGTGATGACGTTAATTTGCCTTGCTCTGTAATGGATTTTAATATGACCTGACGGCGGCTATCGAGTTCACGTAAGTAGCCTAAACGTGATTCTAAATTACGTAGTTGGGTGTCATCCAGTTCGCCAGTGACTTCTTTACGGTAACGGGCAATAAACGGCACCGTATTACCATCATCAAGTAGGGTGACTGCCGCATTGACTTGTTCGGTGCGTACATTCAGTTCGGTGGCGATCTGTTGGTTGATAGCGTTGCTCATCCGTTGATATCTCTTGTTGATCGTTAAGCTTCCATTCTACGGCTGAATCTTGATCTGGCAAGTCAACCGCGGTGAAGAGTGTGTCAGACGGCATAAAGCGAGTCATTTTTGTTGTTGTGTTACTAATAATAGCGGGTTGGCAGTTGGTTTTGATGTGATTTAATCATGGTAACGAATACGATTAATAAACCAGGTTTTTTTACCTTGTGGCGTTGTTACTATCGTGTCATCGTCAACTTGTTTGCTCAATAACGCGCGTGCCATTGGTGAGTCGATGGAGATGTAATCGTTACGGCCATAAATCTCATCAGGGCCGACAATGCGAAAGGTTTTTTGTTCACCCGCCTCATTTTCAATTTCGACCCATGCACCAAAGAAGACTTTGCCGTCTTGTTGAGGGGAGTAATCAATAACGCTAACGGCTTCTAAACGTTTTCGTAAAAAGCGTACTCGGCGATCAATTTCACGTAATCGTTTCTTATTATATTGATAATCCGCATTTTCGCTGCGATCACCTAAGCTAGCAGCCCAAGTCACTTTTTTAGTCACTTCAGGGCGATCCTCACGCCATAAATAATCTAATTCTTGTTCTAATTTAGTAAAACCTTCACGGGTGATTAAATTGGTTCTCATCATTATTCTCGCACGATAGTTTGGCATTGTTCTATCATCGCTAGCGTAAAATAGAAAGCAATAGCACGATAAAATGTGACCATTGAATTGTCGTCAATTCGCTGAAGGAATGGATTGTTAACGGGGCGCGAATCAGTGAAATGTGATCTTGTTTACGTCATAAATTAATCTCTTAGGTAAAGTTGTGTTCAGAGTTGAATCGCCATGCTATAAAGGCATATCAAAAGGGTGATTGTTAACGGTTATGATCAGGTTAATAACACAATCATGATAATAATTAGCATGTTATAATTGTTATTATGCAGTAATTATTGTGTGTTAGTGGTTATTGCTACCCTATAATAAATGTTGGCTGTGAGGATAATGATTGTTGCTGTTTTTGGCGTGGGTATTTCCATTCAATTATTATTTGGCAGTAAATGTTCACAGTTAAATTAAACGTTAGTTATTACGACTTGCGTACACTTAGTAACACTACGTATCGTGATCGATGAAGGTGAAAAATGCAGGAAAATTATAAAATATTAGTGGTCGATGACGACATGCGTTTACGTGCATTACTTGAACGTTATCTTTCTGAGCAAGGATTTCAGGTACGCAGTGTTGCAAATGGCGAACAAATGGATCGTTTACTTGCACGTGAAACTTTTCACTTGATGGTATTGGATTTAATGTTACCCGGTGAAGATGGCTTATCTATTTGTCGTCGTTTACGTAGTGCTAATAATACGCTACCTATTTTGATGCTAACGGCAAAAGGCGATGAAGTTGATCGTATTGTTGGGCTTGAAGTAGGTGCTGATGATTATTTGCCAAAACCGTTTAATCCGCGTGAATTATTAGCGCGTATTCGTGCCGTATTACGTCGTCAAACCATTGAAGCACCAGGTGCACCTAGTGTTTTAAGTAAAGTGATTGAGTTTGGTGAATTCCGTCTTAATCTTGGTACGCGTGAAATGTTCCGTGGTGATGCGCCAATGCCGCTGACATCCGGTGAGTTTGCGGTATTAAAAGCATTAGTGACTAATGCGCGCGAGCCCATGTCTCGTGATAAATTAATGAATATGGCCCGTGGTCGTGAATATTCAGCAATGGAACGTTCAATTGATGTGCAGATTTCACGTCTGCGTCGCATGGTTGAAGAGGATCCTAGTCGTCCTCGTTATATTCAAACAGTATGGGGTTTAGGGTACGTGTTTGTCCCTGATGGTCGTGAGGCATAAGCCATGCGGTTATCGCCCAAAAGTACTTTTGCGCGAACACTGATATTATTAGCTGGCTTGTTAATTTCAAGCCAGATTTTTTCGTATCTGACCATCGTCAATTACGCGCTACTTCCTAGTATTCAGCAGTTTAATCGTATTTTAGCGTACGAAGTAAAGTTGATGCTGAAAGAAAATATTAAGATGGCTGATGGTCAAACTGTTCATCTTGATCGCCCCATTCGACGAGAGTTACTTGAAGAATTAGGCGTGACGTTACATACGCCTAATTCTCCAGGTGCAGCGGAATTTAATGACGCCACTCATATTAGTTATTTGAGTGAAGAAATGTCACGTGAATTACATTCACCAACAGATGTGCGGTTATTGTTAGGTGCCCATAGTTATGTACTGTGGATGAGAACGGATGCGATGCCAAATTCTTTAATGCGAATTCCGTTATCAGAACTGCAAGAAGATGACTTTTCTCCTTTATTTCGTTATAGCTTAATTATTGCTTTTCTTGTCATCGCCGGTGGCTGGTTGTTTATTCGTATTCAAAATCGGCCGTTAGTCGAGCTGGAACAAGCGGCATTACAAGTGGGACGTGGTGAAACGCCACCACAGTTGCCCGAGCAAGGTGCATCTGAAATTCGCTCAGTAACTAAGGCATTTAACCAAATGTCGCAAGGGATTAAGCAGCTTGAAGATGATCGTGCTTTATTAATGGCAGGCGTTAGTCATGATTTACGGACACCATTAACACGGATTCGGTTAGCGACGGAAATGATGTCAGCCGAAGATAGCTATTTAGCTGATTCAATGATCACTGATACCGAAGAATGTAATGCGATCATTAGTCAGTTTATGGATTATCTGAAATCAACTAAAAAACAAGCTGAAGAAGATGTTGATCTTAATTTGTTGTTAGAAGATGTAGCTCATACTGAAGGTAGCTATGGCAATGTTATCGAGCAGCAATTAACGCTGATCCCCGGTACTCTTTCGGTGAATGCAGTGGCACTTAAACGGGCAGTTGCAAACTTGGTAATAAATGCGCAACGTTACGGTAATGGTTGGGTCAAACTGTCTAGCGGCGCTTCTGTTGATCGTAAATCAGCATGGTTCTGTGTTGAAGATAATGGACCGGGCATTGCCCCTGATCAGGTAACAAAGATGTTTCAGCCATTAACTCGTGGTGACTCTGCGCGAGGCAATGAAACGGAAGGTACTGGATTAGGGCTGGCGATTGTGAAACGGATCATTGATCAAAATGAAGGGGTTATTTCAGTACGTAATCGTAGTGAAGGTGGCCTAAGAGTTGAGATTAGTTTGCCATTACATAAAGTAAAACAGTGATGGTGTAAACGCGTTTCTTAAGCATAATAACGTCATATAAAAAGCCCGCATTGATTTTGATGCGGGCTTTTTTAATGACAGTAATAATTAGTTTTCGGTGGCTGTGGCTTCGTCAATCAGTTCGAGAGGCTCAGCATTATCATCGGGTAAAATGATATTTAATAAAATCGCAGTAATACCGCCAGCGGCCATTCCTGAAGAGAGAATACTTTTTATAATCTCAGGTAAGAATTGCAATATTTCAGGTTTTTGGGCGATGCCTAATCCCATTGAAAAAGACAATGCCATGATTAAAATTGCACGGCGATCAAGATGACAGCGAGAAATAATACGAATGCCAGACGCAGCAATGGTGCCAAACATAACGATGGTTGCGCCGCCTAATACTGGTTCTGGAATCAATTGAACCAGACTGGCTACGTCAGGGAATAGTCCCAGCAGAACTAGCATTCCTGCGACAAAGTAGCCGATATAACGACTTGCTACGCCAGTTAATTGGATAATGCCATTGTTTTGGCTAAAGGTTGAGTTTGGAAAGCTGTTAAACACTGCCGCCATTGCCGAGTTGAGACCATCAGCAAGTACGCCCCCTTTGATTCGTTTTAGATATAGTGGTCCTTTTACTGGCTGCTCTGAGGTTTCAGAGGTCGCCGTAATATCACCAATGGCTTCAAGGGAAGTCACCGCAAATACTATCATTAACGGAATTAACAATCCCCAATCAAAACTAAGGCCATATTGCATTGGCATTGGAATCGCAATTAACGGATTCGTGCTGGTGATGTTGGTATTTATCATGCCTAACATCCACGCCAGTAATGTTCCTGCTGCCATCGCAATAACAATGGATGACACGCGTAAGTAGGGGTTTTTAACGCGGTTAAGTAACACAATAAAACCTAACACCGTCCCCGCTAGCATCAGATTATCAAGGCTGCCAAAGCTACCGTCGGCAATTGCACTGTAACCGCCACCAATCGAGGTTAGGCCAATCTGAATTAAGGTTAAACCGATTAATGTCACCACAATACCAGACACTAATGGCGTAATGATGCGCTGGGCGTGTTGTAAAATGCGAGAGATAAACACTTCGGTAAAAGCGGCAAAAATAATGGTGCCAAAAATAGCCGCCATCATGGTTTGAATATCTGCTCCGCCAGCTTTGAGTGCTAAGCCTGCGCCAATGATTGGGCCTAAGAAATTAAAACTAGTACCTTGAATAGACAGTAACCCTGAGCCAATAGGACCAAAGGTTTTAATTTGGATAAAAGAAGCGATGCCTGATGCCAACAATGACATGCTGACAATGGTATTAGTGTCACTTGCTGGTAAGCCTAGTGATTGACAAATAATCAATGATGGCGTGATAACCGCGACAAACATTGCCAGTAAATGTTGAGTCGCGGCAAAGAGCGTTTGTGGCAACGGTGGTCTATCATCTAAACGGTAAACAAGGTCAGAATTTCTTGGCGTTACGCTAGTGTGATGCTGAGTCATAGATGATCCTAACTGGTTCTCTGGTATCCATTATTCGCGCTGAATGGGCGATTGATTGTGTTGTTGGCGGTGGTCTGTGATTGCTGTTACTCAGAACCAAATCAACACTGGCAGAGATTAAAGTGGCGTAAATTTGCGGCTATTGTAGTTATCTTTTAAAAAATAGCAATCGTTTGCTTCGCTTTTAATCATTGCGGTCGGTAGGTCTAAATATAAAGAGGAAATTAATCACGGTTAATGACTTTGGGTTGTTATAACCGTGATGAAAGAAGCGTTAAGCGTTAGAGTAATTTTCTCGTTGACCAATCCAACGATCGATAATTGCAATCGCATTATCAGGATATTGGTCGTGAATATGACGGGCTAATTTTTGGACTTGGGGAATTAAGTATTGATCACGAATCAAATCAGCCACTTTAAAATCAGCAATGCCAGTTTGTTTCGTTCCCAGTAATTCACCGGGGCCACGAATTTCAAGATCGCGCTCTGCGATCACAAAGCCATCGCTGCTTTCACGTAATACCGCTAATCGTTTTTGTGCGGTTTTGGTTAGTGGCGCATGGTAAAGCAACACACAATGACTGGCGATTTCACCTCGACCGACTCGACCTCGTAGTTGGTGTAATTGGGCTAATCCAAGCCGTTCTGGATTTTCAATCACCATTAAGCTGGCATTGGGAACATCAACCCCGACTTCAATTACTGTTGTTGCGACCAGCAAATCAATTTCACCCGCTTTGAAGCTTGCCATAATGGCTTGTTTCTCTTTGGGTTTCATTCGACCGTGGACTAAGCCAACCTTAAGTTCTGGCAGTAACCGCGTTAATTCATCGGCAGTATCGGATGCTGCTTGTGCTTCAAGTACCTCCGATTCATCAATTAAAGTACATACCCAATAGGTTTGGCGACCTTCTTGTTGGCATGCGGCGCGAATACGTTCAATAATTTGCGGACGGCGACTATCCGGTAGCGCTACCGTTTGAATTGGGGTTCGACCTGGCGGTAATTCGTCAATCACAGAGGTATCCATGTCGGCATAAGCAGTCATGGCTAAGGTGCGGGGGATCGGCGTTGCTGTCATCACTAATTGATGTGGATAACATCCATTCGTTGCGCCTTTTTCGCGGAGATCAAGCCGTTGATGGACACCAAAACGGTGTTGTTCATCGATAATAATCAGGGCAAGGTTATTAAATACCACTTGGTCTTGAAATAAAGCATGGGTTCCCACCACCATTTTGGCGTCACCATTAGCGATACGTACTAATTCTTTTTCACGCGCTTTGCCTTTAAGTTTACCCGCCATCCAACCAACGCCAATGCCCATTGGATTCAACCACTGGCTAAAGTTGGCAACATGTTGTTCTGCCAATAATTCCGTTGGTGCCATTAATGCAACTTGATAACCATGTTCAATCGCACGTAAAGCGGCAAGGGCTGCGACCAAGGTTTTACCCGAGCCTACATCCCCTTGCACTAAGCGCATCATTGGTTGTGATTTAGCAAGGTCCGCTTCAATATCGGCCACTACTCGTTGCTGTGCGCCTGTTGGGGTAAACGGTAAGCTCGCTAATAGTTGTTGCTTGAGAGTATCTTGGGGAGCAAATGACCAGCTTTGATGTTGTTGACCTTTACTGCGTAGCGCTAGCATTGATAAGTTTTGGGCTAACAATTCTTCTAAAATTAGTCGTTTTTGAGCTGGATGTTTACCTGCATCAAGTTGTTCTAATGAAATGTCAGCGGTAGGACGATGCATCAATTGTAGCGCTTGTGCCAGCGTCATTTGTTGGTCGTATAGCCCTGCGGGAAGTAACTCTGTCACGGCTGATTTTTCAAGCAAAGCTAAGGCTTGGTCGGTTAAATTACGTAATGTGGTTTGACGTAAACCATCCGTGGTTGGGTATACCGGCGTGAGGGTTTCTTCGACACTGAGTTCTGTTGGCTCTGAAAAAAGGCGGTAATCAGGATGAATGATTTCAAGCCCAAACTGGCTGCCTTTGATTTCACCATAGGCTTTAACTTGTTTGCCTTGGCTAAAGCTGTTTTTCATTGCGGCATTAAAATTAAAAAACTTTAATGTCACCGAGCCCGTGGTGTCGCCAATTTTTACGGTCAGCATTTTGCGTTTGCCAAATTGAATGCTGCAATGGCTGACTTCACCTTGAACCGTTAGAAATTGCCCAGGTGCAACGCGATTAATTGGCCAAATACGGGTGCGATCCTCATAACGTAATGGTAAGTGAAATAGCACATCTTGGACGTTATTAAGCCCAATTTTATGCAGCTTTTCTGCCATTTTTGCGCCGACACCCGCCAGTTCGGTGAGGGCGATAGTATTGAGGAGTTGTCCGCTCATGGTTAGTCCTTTTTCATTGCGCTAGTTGCGACTGTGCGTTTGATTTTCTTCGCTTGCATTGCCGCCCACCATTGTTCATCGGCAACAATTTGGCCTTGATCGTCTAATTGTGGATACGGTAGATTTTTCTGTTTGGCAACATTGGCTAATACTGGATGACCACGTTCAAATAAAATGCGGTTAACCACACTGTCATCAAGCAAGGTGGTGGTGCGATCATACATGCCTGCATTTTGGCGTTGGCGTTGTGCTTCATAGAGAATTAAGGCACTGGCAACTGATACGTTGAGTGACTGTACCATGCCAACCATTGGAATAATGATGTCTTGGTCTGCCAGTGCTAATGCTTCAGCCGTGATCCCATTTTTTTCGCCACCGAGAATAATCGCCGTCGGTTTAGTGTAATCAACATCACGAAAATCAACCGCAGTGGTCGATAAATTAGTGGCGAGTATCTGCATACCTTGGGATTTTAGTGCGCTAATAGCATTGACCATGGTGTCGTGAGTTTCAAGTTCAACCCAATTACGGGCTCCCGCTGAGGTATGACTTAATACTTTCATCGCTTCTTTTGGCCACACGGCATGGACTTTGTGAACCCCAACAGCATCGGCGGTACGAATAATCGCTGAGACATTATTAGGTTTATGTACTTCTTCCATACATACGGTGAGATCAGGTTGGCGAGTGGCTAAGACTTGATGGATACGTTGAAAGCGATCAGGGGTCATATTGTTATGCTATTTGCGAAAATAAGAATAACGTTATAATAATATGGATTGAAAGCCAAATACACAAAACGCCCGTAAGTGGGCGTTTTATTAAGATCATTAACCGCAGATGAGGTTAATTTTTTTGGCGAGCGACTCGCACTACATCTGGCATTATACGAATACGACGCATAATATTCGCCAAGTGCACGCGACTCTTGGTGGTTAGACGTACCGTTATTGTATACAAACGGCCATCTTTTTCTTCGGTCGATAAACCTTGGATATTAGAGCCAGTTGCAGCAATAGTATTGGTTAAACCGGCTAAAGCACCTTGATGATTTTGCATATCGACTTTGAGGTTAGTGATAAACTCTTGCTCAAAATCTTCGCTCCATTCAACCGCCATGTACTTATCGGGTTCTTTACGGTAACCCCGAATATTGGCACATTCTTCACGGTGAATCACTAAACCTTTGCCTGGGCTCACATGGGCAATAATGGGATCACCATGAATTGGGTGGCAGCAATTAGCAAAGGTCAACAAAATACCGTCAGCCCCTTGAATTGCTAATCGACGATCGCTGCTTTTCGCTGTTAGTTCGTCGGCGTTACCCAATAATCGGCGCGCAATCACCACACTCATCAGTTCACCTAAACCAATTTCAGTCAGTAAATCATCAATTGTTTCGAGTTTAAGATCGCTTAATACTTTAGTGATGTTTTCTGGCGCGATAGTCTGCATACCCACACCACCTAAGGCATGATTGAGTAAACGACGGCCGAGAGTTATTGATTCATCACGACGCATGGTTTTTAAAACTTGACGAATTTTAGTGCGCGCACGTGAAGTGACCACATAGTTAAGCCATGCGGCATTAGGTCGAGCACCAGGAGCGCTGATAATGTCGATGGTTTGGCCATTTTTAAGTGGTTTACTTAATGGGTAAGGCTGGCGATCAACACGAGAGCCGACGCAGGTATTACCAATATCAGTATGTACAGCGTAGGCAAAATCAACTGCGGTTGCATCAACAGGTAATTCAACAATACGGCCTTTAGGGGTGAAAACGTAAATTTCATCAGGGAAAAGATCAGATTTTACGTTTTCGATAAACTCAAATGAGCTTCCCGCACTTTGCTGTAACTCAAGCAGGCTTTGCATCCAACGTTGGGCTTTAATTTGGGCGGTAGTACCTGGGGTTTCACCGTCTTTGTAAGTCCAATGAGCTGCAACACCTTTATCTGCCATTTGATCCATGTCTTCAGTACGAATCTGAACTTCAACAGGTACCCCATGCGGGCCGACCAGTGAAGTATGCAGTGACTGATAGCCATTAGCTTTGGGAATGGCGATATAATCTTTCACACGGCTTGGGCGTGGTTTGTACAGGTTATGTACTTGACCCAAAACGCGGTAGCAAGTATCTAGATCGTTGACTAATACCCGGAAAGCGTAGATGTCCATGATCGAATGAAAGCGCTGTTCTTTATTCTTCATCTTGTTATAGATGGAGTATAGATTCTTTTCGCGACCAGAGACGACAGCATTTATTCCCGCATCATTAAGGCGACCTTCAATTTCTGCGTGAATTTTAGTAATGATTTCTTTTCGATTGCCACGTGCTGCTGCAACGACTTGTTTTAGAACGCGGTAGCGGTTGGGATATAACGCTTCAAAACCAAGCTCTTCAAGTTCAGATTTGATGTTATGGATACCAAGGCGGTGGGCAAGCGGAGAATATATTTCAAGGGTTTCGCGAGCAATGCGGCGGCGTTTATCAGGACGTAAAGCCCCTAACGTGCGCATATTATGCGTACGATCGGCAAGTTTGATCAGAATTACTCGAATGTCATGTGCCATGGCCATGATCATTTTACGGAAATTCTCAGCTTGTGCTTCTTTGCGATCGCGGAATTTTAGTTTATCGAGCTTAGATACGCCATCAACCAATTCGGCAACGGTATCGCCAAAACGGCAGGCTAAATCCTCTTTAGTGACCTCGGTATCTTCAATCACATCATGCAGCAAGGCTGCCATCAGTGCTTCAATATCAAGACGCATTTCTGCCAGAATACGGGCAACCGCAACTGGATGGATTATATAAGGCTCGCCTGTTGAACGAGTTTGGCCTTCATGGGCGTCGCGAGCAACAAGATAAGCCTGCCGAAGCACCTCAAGTTGAGGCTTCGACAGGTACTTGGTTGCGACTTCTTTCAGGCTATCAAAAAGATACAATGCCTGGTTTCCTGATTAACGGTGATGGTCGCCAGCAATAGCACTTACCGCAGCTAATTCAGCTGCTTCTTGCTCTTGCAGTTCCTGACGCTCGCGAGCATCAAGGATATCTTTAGTAATTAGGCCTTCTTCGATTTCACGAAGTGCAATTACTGTGTATTTGTCATTTTCTTCAGGAACCAATGGTTCCTTACCACCAGTTTGCAGTTGACGTGCTCGGCGAGCAGCAATTTGAATCAGATCGAAACGATTGCCAATTTTATCAACAGCGTCTTGAACAGTTACGCGTGCCATGGAGGGCTCCAGTGGTTATTAAATTAGGGATAGAAAATTGTACAAAATAACTTACTGATCTGCTAGTAGCGCAGTCAACATGCTTCTATATTTAGCAGTTTGCTTGTCTTGCTTCAATCGTTCTGCACGAATAATTGCTTTAAAGTCAATTAACGCGACATCGAAATCATCATTAACAATCACATAATCGTATTCGTTATAGTGTGATATCTCTGAACGTGCTTCTTCCATACGACGGGCAATAACGGCTTCGCTGTCTTGACCACGGGTATTAAGTCGACGTTCCAATTCCTCTTTTGACGGAGGTAGAATAAACAAGCTTTTGGCGATAGGCATTAGTTTACGGATTTGACGCGCACCTTGCCAATCGATATCTAAAAAGACATCAATGCCTTTATTCAATTGCTGCTCAATCCATGGACGAGAAGTACCATAGTAATTGCTAAATACTTCGGCATGCTCAAGGAATGCACCTTGTTCTACCAAGTCAGTAAATTCTTCTACGCTAACGAAATTGTAATGAACGCCGTTTTCCTCGCCCGGGCGCATGCCTCGAGTCGTATGGGACACGGATACTTTCATGTCATAGGTCGGATTAGTTTCAAGAAGTGCATTAATCAAACTTGATTTACCAGCACCACTTGGGGCCGACACGATGTATAGAGTACCTTTGCTCATTGCCTATTTTCACTCAGTGATAGAAGGGCGCGAAGATTATCACGATCTGCGCATAATTGAAATTAGCTGATTGCTTAAAAATTCATCTTTTTATTATGTCAACCTAATTAAAGCCTAGCTGGCTTTGATGAGGTTTTACAATAAGACGACATTTTTAAACCACTTTCTAAGCGGATATAGTATCCGCTTAGAAAGCGTGAATCAGGGGTGTTTACTCAATGTTCTGTATTTGCTCACGCATTTGTTCGATTAATACTTTCAGTTCAACCGCAGATGCTGTGACGTCAGTATTGATTGATTTTGATGCCAATGTGTTTGATTCACGGTTAAATTCTTGCATCATGAAATCAAGACGACGACCACATGCGCCACCTTTAGCTAGAATTTTATTGGTTTCTTTTACGTGTGAATCAAGGCGATCAAGCTCTTCGGCAACATCACTTTTTTGCGCCAGCATGATCAGTTCTTGTTCAATTCGGTTACTATCAAGATCGACTTTTGCTTCATCAAGACGCGACATAATACGTTCACGTTGCCAAATCATAATTTGTGGCATTAACGTACGTACTTTAATTGCTTCTGTTGAGATTGCCGCTAAACGATGGTCGATTAACTGCTTCATGTTATCGCCTTCGCTTGCGCGTGCAGCAATAAAATCATCCATTGCGAGCTCAAAGCCCGTTAATAGATCTGTATTAATGACATCTAAATCTTGTTCTGGGGCTTCCATCACTCCCGGCCAGTTAAGCACCTGAAATGGACCAATATTACCTTCACCAGCCGTTTCTTTTACCCAACGTGCCGCATTAATCACTTGTTTTGCTAATGCTTCATTGATAGTCAATTCAGTATTAGCTGCAATATTAGCTTCGTAGCGAAGATTACATTCGACTTTACCGCGTGCTAAACGTTTACGAAAACGTTCACGCAATACAGGCTCAAGGCTACGGAATTGTTCTGGCATGCGAATGTAAGTTTCAAGGTAACGTTGGTTTACTGAGCGGATCTCCCACACAGCAGTGCCCCAGTCGCCTTTTATTTCGCGACGGGCATAGGCAGTCATACTATGGATCATTGGCTTGTGGCCCTATTGGTTATGATGGTTGCGGCGGCTAAACTTAACGTATTTAACGGTAAGTTAGGTCTTTTAAGAACAATCGATATGTGTCGTAACCTAGTTTTATCATTATATGCGAAATCGCCGCTTGCGGGCTACTGTTGTGAATATAAAACAAGGGATAATCTATCGTTGGCGCTGTGGTTTTCTCGTGCACTGGCATTGAGATGTCGTTATAATCGCCGGTTAATATCATCCAGCCAAAGGGAAATCCCGATGCGTCCAAGCGGAAGAAGTGCTACTCAGGTACGTCCAATTACTATTACTCGTAACTACACAGCCCATGCTGAGGGTTCAGTATTGGTTGAATTTGGCAACACTAAAGTAATCTGTACTGCAAGTGTTGAAGAAAATGTGCCGCGTTGGCTTAAAGGTAAAGGCCAAGGTTGGGTGACCGCAGAATATGGTATGTTGCCACGTGCAACGCATACTCGTAACCGTCGTGAAGCTGCTAGTGGTAAGCAAGGTGGTCGCACTATGGAAATTCAACGTCTGATTGCGCGTAGCTTACGTGCCGCGGTTGATTTAAAAGTCCTTGGCGAGCAGATGATCACGGTTGACTGTGATGTAATTCAAGCTGATGGCGGTACGCGTACGGCGTCTATTACCGGTGCGATGGTTGCTTTAGTGGATGCGATTAATTTTATGCTTGAAAAAGGCATGATTAAGAAAAGCCCACTAAAAGGAATGGTTGCTGCTGTTTCGGTTGGTATCTATAAAGGTGAGCCAATTTGCGATCTTGAGTACCTTGAAGATTCTGCCGCTGAAACTGACATGAATGTGGTCATGACAGAAGACGGTAAGATGATTGAGATTCAAGGGACCGCCGAAGGTGAGGCATTCAGTCATGAAGAGTTGTTGGCAATGCTGGCACTGGCCAAAGACGGTATAACCGATATTATATCGATGCAGAAACAAGTCTTAGAAAATTAATGATTAAGCGGTTCCTATTGGAGCCGCTTTTTTTTATCTAAATTTTATTGGCTATAGGAATAGTCGTAATTTTTAGCCGCAACAGTTTTACATGCTTAGCCGTAATGTAAAGGTTGCTTCCATTTCAATATTGTAAAACACGAAAGTCGTTTAAGGAGCCACAATGAAAGCATATCAGCGTCAGTTCATCGAATTTGCCCTAGAGAAAGGTGTATTAAAGTTTGGTGAGTTCACTCTGAAATCCGGTCGTAAGAGTCCGTATTTCTTTAATGCGGGATTGTTTAACACTGGTCGTGATCTTGCGCGTCTAGGTCGCTTTTATGCTGCGGCATTGGTTGACGCTAAGCTTGAATTTGATGTGCTGTTTGGCCCTGCATATAAAGGGATCCCCATTGCAACGACGACGGCTGTAGCATTAGCGGATCACCATGATATTGATACGCCATACTGTTTTAACCGTAAAGAAGCAAAAAATCACGGTGAAGGTGGCAATCTTGTTGGGAGTGATCTTGTGGGGCGCATTATGTTAGTTGATGATGTGATCACCGCAGGCACAGCTATTCGTGAATCAATGGAAATCATTAAAGCGAACGGTGCTGATTTAGCGGGTGTATTAGTCGCTATTGATCGCCAAGAAAAAGGCCAAAGCGAATTATCTGCGATTCAAGAAGTTGAACGTGACTTTGGTTGTGCGGTAATTTCGATTGTATCGCTAGGGGATGTCGTTACCTACTTAAGCGAACAAGCGGATATGGAACAACATTTAGCTTCTGTCACCGCATACCGTGCTCAATACGGCGTGTAATTGCGGTTTAATCCGTAAGCGGTAATAAAAAAGCGAGGGTCAATGGACGCTCGCTTTTTTTATGGTGCTTTTATAGTGGGTTTTGTTGGTGTGGTTAACCTAACTGACCGCTAAGCAGTTGCCAGTAATCATCAAAGTTTTCGGTTGGCTTATATTTAAAGCTAGAACGAACATAACGGCTAAGGCTACCTTCAACTTGACCGAGTAACTGAGCCGCTAAGATTGATTCCTCAACAGGAAAACCTTTGCCTTCACGTAACTTACGCTCTTTCAGTATTTGACGTAATTGTGATTCAATTCGTTCAAATAATTGATTAATGCGAGACTGTAAGCGATCTTGTTCAAACATTAATGCGTGACCGGTCATGATACGACTTAGACCTGGATTACGCTCACCAAACATTAAGATCAGTTGTAGCACCATACGCAGACGAGTAAGGGTATCTTTTTCGTCATCAAGAATGCGGTTAATACGGGTGATAATTGAATCTTCGATAAATTCAATCAGGCCTTCAAACATCCGTGCTTTACTTGGGAAGTGACGATAGAGTGCAGCTTCCGAGACCCCAACATTAGCCGCCAGCATTTTGGTGGTAATACGTTGGCTTCCTTGATTAGATTCCAACATATGAGCAAGACACTGAAGTATCTCTTCGCGGCGATTGCTTTTTTTGGTGCCAGCCATGAATTATCGTTCCTTTGCAAAATGAGACTGTCCATGGACAGCATGAACCTCGCCTATCTTAGCGATGCCGTTGCATCGTGAAAAGCGATCGATGGTAAATGTATGCACTTTATCAGCAAAAAAAGCGCAACCATCAATAGTCGCGCTTTGTGCTTGATCGTTATCGGTTATTTTATCAGCAAAACCATTTTGTGCATTAGAAGCATCAGTGGTGTCGATTGATTGCGATCAATCTATTTACGACCTGAGTGACCGAAACCACCTTCACCACGATGACTGGCATCATCAAAATCCGTTACGATATTAAATTGTGCTTGTACTACAGGTAGGAATACCAATTGTGCAATGCGATCACCGGGCTCAATAGTAAAGGTGGTATCACCACGGTTCCAAACTGACACCATTAACTGACCTTGGTAATCTGAATCAATAAGTCCAACGAGGTTACCTAAGACGATGCCATGCTTATGGCCCAAACCTGAGCGCGGTAAAATCGTTGCGGCTAGATTAGGATTGCCAATATGAATCGCTAAACCGGTCGATACTAAATGCGTTTCCCCCGGTGCAACGGTTAATGCTTGATCAAGACATGCACGTAAATCAAGCCCAGCAGAGCCAGTGGTTGCATACGCGGGTAATGGAAACTCTGTTCCAACGCGAGGGTCAAGAATTTTAAGATCGATAGTATTCATAATAATGCTCTAGTGCGTGACATGTTGATAAAGGTTAACAATTTCGGTAACTAATTGCTGGCCAAGATCGGCTTTAGTGGCTAATGGTAATGTTTTATCGCCGTTAGGCCAGTATAAATGCAAGGCGTTATTATCGCTATTGAAGCCTTGTCCTTGGACGGATACATCGTTAGCACAAATAAGGTCGAGGTTTTTCTTTGTTAGTTTACCTCGAGCATAATGTTCTACATTCTGGGTTTCAGCGGCAAAGCCAACAGTAAAAGGACGATTTTTAGTGAGGGCAGCAATACTGGCAACGATGTCAGGGTTTTTCACCAACTGAATCATCATTTCGTCATTGCCATCTTGTTTTTTCATCTTTTGTGGCGCGACATGGGCGGGACGGAAATCAGCGACGGCGGCACAAGCAATAAAAATATTATTATTAATGGCATGCTCTAATGCGGCTTGGTGCATCTCTGTTGCACTGTTGATATTAATTCGAGTGACCCCAGCTGGGGTTGCAAGATTAACTGGTCCACTGATTAAGGTGACATTTGCCCCACGTTTAGCGGCGGCGGCGGCAATCGCAAAGCCCATCTTGCCTGAACTGTAATTACTTAAGTAACGTACTGGATCAATCGCCTCACGGGTCGGCCCTGCGGTGATAACAATATTTAGTTCATTAAGATCGGGTTGTTGAAAAAAATCTTCACAATGATGCACCAGTTGCATTGGTTCTAACATTCGACCTGGACCCACATCGCCACAGGCTTGTTCACCGCTGGCAGGTCCCCATAAGGTAAACCCACGACGGTGTAGGGTAGCAAGGTTTTCTTGAGTGGCAACATTGCGGTACATCTGCTGGTTCATGGCTGGCGCGACGGCAATGGGGGCGTCAGTGGCTAGACACAATGTTGAGAGTAAGTCATTGCCCATACCTGCACTGATTCGAGCAATTAAATCTGCGGTTGCGGGGGCTAACAAAACTAAGTCAGCCCATTTGGCTAATTCGATATGACCCATTGATGATTCAGCGGATGGGTCCAATAAACTACTTGATACTGGATTACCCGACACAGCTTGCATGGTTAAGGGAGTAATGAATTCTTGTGCCGCTTTAGTCATGACGACGTGAACTTGTGCGCCGCGTTCAATTAGACGACGAGTGAGTTCTGCACATTTATAGGCAGCGATACCGCCGCTAATGCCGAGAAGGATCTTTTTTCCTGCCAGTGTTTGCATGGTTTTGCCTGTGTCTAGAAGCCAATAAATTTTGCAGATACGATAGCATCAAACGTATAAACGGTCATTGACTGCAATTCACCGATTTCTTATTTAGAAGTGATCATGTCGAGGTTCTGTTGCTGTAAGGCAGATCGTTCGTCATTAACTTTGGAGGCGCTTTCAAGGAACGTTGGTTGCTGGGTTGTATAAAAGCGATAGCCTGTTTTGCTAGTGAAATATCAATACAAGGAGGGAATATGTCGCTTAAGCAATTGCCGTTAGCCTCGCGACCACGAGAAAAATTATTATCTCATGGTACTAATGCGCTAACTGATGCCGAATTATTAGCTATTTTTTTACGTACCGGAATAAAAGGCATGAATGCGTTAGAACTGGCGACGTATTTATTGCAAGAATTTGGCTCTTTACGCGCTTTGCTTGCAGCGGATAAAGAGACTTTTTGTCAGGTGAAAGGCTTGGGTCCAGCAAAATTTGCACTTTTGCAGGCAGTTTTAGCCATGGGAGAGCGATATTTAGAAGAAATTTTAAAAAAAGATAACGTGCTCACAAACCCACAAAATACCCGTCAATATTTAGTAAGAAAATTGCGCCATAAACAGCGGGAAGCCTTTTATATCCTATTCCTAGACAACCAACACCGAGTGATTACCGGAGAGGTATTATTTGAAGGAACGCTCGATTGTGCGAGCGTTTATCCTCGTGAAGTTGTAAAAAGATCACTAGAACTTAATGCAGCAGCGTTAATTTTAGCGCATAATCACCCATCAGGCGTTGCTGAACCTAGTCAGGCTGACCATCGAATAACCCGCAAGATCAGCGATTCGCTGGCTTTAGTCGATATTCGTGTTCTGGATCATTTTGTTGTCGGTGAGGGGGATGTTATTTCCTTTGCCGAGCGCGGTTGGCTATAAAATAGACAATTTTCGGTAAAAAAAGTGAGAAAGGATCTGCTCGGGACTTGAGCAACTGGTTTTGACTTAGTATAATGCGCGACCTTTGATAGCTGTGGTTATATGTAAAATTGAATTTTACATTAAATTTCCATGGTAGATATCGAGCGAAACGATTTGGAGAAGACAGTAATGTCCCGAGTATGCCAAGTAACTGGTAAGCGTCCTGTAACGGGTAACAACCGTTCACACGCACGTAATGCCACCAAGCGTCGTTTTCTGCCGAACCTGCAAACTCATCGTTTCTGGGTAGAAAGCGAAAAACGCTTCGTTAAACTACGTCTTACTGCTAAAGGTATGCGTATCATTGATAAGAAAGGTATTGATACCGTTCTTGCAGAGATGCGTGTCCGCGGCGAGAACGTTTAGAGGAATTTGAACAATGGCTAAAGGCATTCGTGAGAAGATCCGTCTAGTATCATCAGCTGGTACAGGCCACTTCTACACTACCGACAAAAACAAGCGCAACATGCCAGGCAAATTTGAGATCAAGAAATTTGATCCAGTAGTTCGCCAGCACGTGCTTTACAAAGAAGCTAAAATCAAGTAATTGATTTTAAATTTTTTGATAAAAACCCAGCCTAGCTGGGTTTTTTTATATTTAAAATTCCACATACTCTTCCTGCTTTCCTGCTTTCCTGCTTTCCTGCTTTCCTGCTTTCCTGCTTTCCTGCTTTCCTGCTTTCCTGCTTTCCTGCTTTTTTTCTATTTTTAATTACCGACATTCAATAAGAACATAATTGGCTGTTGTTATTGATGATGGCAATGTTATCTTAATCACTATCAGTAAATACGCATAGGAGCGTCTGAGCATGCGATTAACGCGACGCGGATGGAATAACGTCATCATTATCGGTGTTTTGGCTTTTATCGCTGTCATACAGCTTCCAGGGCTTATTCGTGCTCGCCTAACAACGCCTGTAGCGTCAGTCCCATCGCCAGCGGTGATTCCATTATTTGCTCAGGATCGAATGATTCAACGATTATTGTTACCTAAAATGGCTTTTCAACATTTAGTGGCGGGTTGGGAAAGTAATCCTTCGATAACATTGGATATCGCCACTGTTGTTGCTCGTTGGCAAGCGTTAGTGGGGACAGAGGTGAGCAAACAACAGTTAGTTTCATTAAAAAGTCAGTTGAAAACCCCTCGTACAGTTGAAGCATGGTTGGTTGGTTATTCTCAACCGCAACGGATCACTGCCTATCAATTACCCCATTTTTGGCTATTTAATAATGGCGCAGGGCAATGGCTTGCTGTAACTGTTGATGCTGATTTTTTATTTCCGCCATTATCTTCAAAACTATAATAATTATTGGAGCAAGATAACAATGCCTGAATTACCGGAAGTTGAAGTGACTCGCATGGGGATCACCCCGCATGTTGTTGGGCAAACAGTAACTAAAATTATTATTCGCAATTCAAGGTTACGCTGGCCAATTCCTGATGCGATTAAAAATATTGAAGGCCAAGTGATTCGCAAGGTTACGCGCCGAGCAAAATATTTATTATTAGAAACCGATATTGGATATGCGATTGTCCATCTTGGTATGTCGGGAAATTTACGTATTTTGCCCGCAGGCTCAGTGGTAGAAAAGCATGATCATGTTGATGTGGTATTAGCCAGTGGTGAAATACTGCGTTATAACGATCCTCGACGCTTTGGGGCGTGGTTATGGCAACTGGCAGGGGAACGCCATGCTGTGCTTGATAAAATGGGCCCAGAGCCTTTGAGTGATGATTTTAACGTGGATTATCTTGTTGCGAAGGCAAAAGGAAAGCGCAAAGCGATTAAATTACTGATTATGGATAACCATATCGTGGTTGGGGTGGGTAATATCTATGCCAATGAATCGCTATTTGCCGCGAGGATTGACCCACAATGTCCTGCGGGAAAAGTCTCAATCGCACAATTGCAGTTATTAGTCTCTGAAATAAAAACCGTATTAGAAAAAGCGATCGCTCAAGGTGGTACGACCTTAAAAGATTTTAAAAATGCTGACGGTAAGCCTGGGTATTTTGCACAAGAGTTGCAAGTTTATGGCAAAGGGGGTCAACCGTGCCCCCGTTGTGGTGAAATTTTAACGGATATTAAGCTGGGTCAACGAGCGACTGTCTTTTGCAGTGAATGCCAATCTTGAGTTAATTGTCTATTCGTTTTTCGTTAACGGTGGGTTCATTTTTATTGAGTAAAAAAAAACGGAAATATTGATATTATTGAATGGTGATTTATAAAACAAATAGCATGTTAATAATATATTAAGGGCTAGGAAATGAAGTATTTAGTGACGGGTGTTGCTGGTTTTATTGGTAGTGCTGTGACCGAGCGCTTATGTCAACAAGGCCATCAAGTGGTTGGTATCGATAATCTTAATGATTATTATGACGTGGCACTTAAACATGCACGTTTAGCCCGTATTGATCACCCAAACTTTACGTTTATTAAAATGGACCTTGCTGATCGAGAAGCGATCGCTAATTTATTTGCTGAACAGCAGTTTAATCGCGTTATCCATTTAGCGGGTCAAGCGGGTGTTCGTTATTCAATAGATAATCCAATGGCTTATGGTGATAGTAACTTAATTGGCTATTTGACTATCCTTGAAGGCTGTCGTCATAATAAAGTTGAACACTTGGTTTATGCTTCATCAAGCTCAGTGTATGGCTTAAATCAAAAAATGCCGTTTGATACCGCAGACAGTGTTGACCATCCAGTATCATTGTATGCAGCAGCGAAAAAAGCCAATGAACTGATGGCACACAGTTACTCTCATCTCTATGGTGTTCCAACTACAGGTCTACGTTTCTTTACGGTATATGGTCCGTGGGGCCGCCCTGATATGGCATTGTTTAAATTCACTAATGCGATCATGGAAGGTAAAGAAATTGATATTTACAACAATGGCGATATGAGCCGTGATTTTACTTATATCGATGATATTGTTGAAGGTGTGATGCGAATTCAGGATGTGATTCCACAGCCTAATCCTGAGTGGACAGTAGAAACTGGCTCGCCAGCAACTAGCTCTGCACCGTATCGTATTTATAATATTGGACATGGTAGCCCGGTTAAATTAATGGACTATGTTGAAGCACTTGAAACATCACTTGGGGTTGAAGCGAAGAAAAACTTTATGCCAATGCAACCTGGCGATGTTTATATGACATATGCAGATACTGACGATTTGTTCGCGGTAACGGGTTATAAGCCTGCGGTTGAAGTTAAACAAGGCGTACAAGCTTTTGTTGAGTGGTATCGCGAGTATTATCAGCTATAGTCGGGAAATTAAGCCTCGAGAGGCTTAATTTATTATGCTTTATTGATACCATTAGCACAGGCAATAATATTATTTTCTTTCTTTTTTAAAAATAAGTTACGGCCATTTTGATTAGGTGGCTGAGTTTTATGGTTGAGGTGGTATTGACGACAACGACCTAGATAACCGCGCGGTGTTAATCCAATTTGCTCTATACGCCACAATAAATCGGTATCTTCATAGCCCCAGCCCTCAAAGTCTTCATCAAAACCATTGATTTTTAGTAAGGACTCTCTACTCATTGCTAGATTAGAACCAAATCGAGTTAAATTCGGCTTTAATTTTTTCACAATGGATAGTGACCAATCAGGAAAATAAATGGCTTGTTCTGGCTTTGACACATTACCGCGTATTGATTGTAATAAAAGGTAGCATGTGTTTTTTAGCTGAGTGGCAGGTAAAGTTCCATTTCTAATATCTTGAGACAGCTTTTCTTTTAAGTAAACGCGTATTCCGACGGTGTAATGGTTCAGAGAGGCGAGATGGTGGTGATCCGCAATAAAATTTATGGCTGGGATACAATCGCTATCAGTGAATATGATGTAGTCTGCGGTGCTGGATGCGAGTGCTTTATTGAGAATAGCTGCGCGTCTAAACCCTTTATCCTCATGCCATATATGACGAATAGAGAAAGGAGCATGCTTAAATTCAGTTAATAAGTTGGCAAGCTCATCCGTTGAACCATCATCTGCAATACAGAGGCTGAAATTATCATCTGTTTGGTTCTTAAATCCTTCAAGAACTAGTTTCAGATCTTCCACATTGTTGTATGCACTCATAATAACTTCGATATTCATAAAGTTAAAATCCTTGAATTATTTTTCACTAAAGAGCTTCTGTTTAAGAACTTTGACTACATGTTGTGGTACAAACTGACTAACATCGCCTTTATGTAAAGCCACTTCTTTAACGATGGTTGAAGAAATAAATGAATTTTTTTCGGCTGGTGTTAAAAATACCGTTTCAAGCTCAGGCATTAAACGACGATTCATATTGGCGAGTTGAAATTCATATTCAAAATCAGACACTGCACGTAACCCACGCACTAAAATATTAGCATGATGCTCTTTGGCAAAATTAACTAATAATCCTGAAAAGCCAACAATCTCAACATTAGGCAAATGTGCTGTAATTTGCTGAGCCAGTTCAACCCGTTCTTCTAAAGTGAATAACGGTTTTTTGCTGGGATTAAATGCCACGCCAACAATCACGTGATCAAACATCGCAGCTGCGCGCTCGATGAGATCAATATGACCGTTAGTGATTGGATCAAAAGTACCGGGGTAGATAACACGTGTTGTCATAATGGTTACTTATTTCGTCTGTGAATGTAATGTTTCAGTGGTCGGTAGTGATGCAATAATAGCATCCAGTTTCTCTGTTACCATCGCAACACTAATTTGCGGCATGATATCACTACCTTTGACGCGTGCTCCCCATGGTAACTCGCCTAATGGTTTGCCGTAATGTTGTTCAGCGACTTGCTGGTAAACACTGACCGTATATGGCAATGATAAATACGGCCCAGTACGGGCTGGATTACTATGACCATAGAGGCCAATGACGGGTGTGTTTTGGGTGGTTGCTAAATGAGCTGGACCTGAATCTGGTGCTAACACCACGGTTGCTGCTCGCAATAATGCCGTAAGTTGTAATAGGGTTGTTTTGCCAATTAAATTGATAATTGGTGCATTACTGAGGCTAATAATGTGTTGGCCTAATTGTTGCTCACGGTCACTGGGTGAGCCACATAAAATCACAGCTAAACCCTTAGTTGTCGCATAATCAGCGATGGCCGCATAACGATCAGGAAGCCAATTTCGTTCATCTTTACTGGCGGCGGGTGAGATCACTAATGTTGGCTGGTGGATATATTGTTCAGCAACACTGTTATCTTCAGTTGTCAGCGGAATATTCCATTCTGGGGTGGTAAAAGGAACCCCAATGTAACGCGCAAAATCCGCCATGTTATCGAGCACATGGACACTGTTAGTATTAGGTAAGTGTTTATTAGTAAACAGCCATTGACCTTCTTTGGTGCGGTTTTTACTAAACCCAACGCGATACTTAGCTTTAATCCCTAAAGATAGTACACTGGCACGTAAGGCGACTTGCATGTCCAATAGCGCATCAAAACGCTGTGATTTGAGTTGTTGCCAAACCTGTTTAATGCCCTGCCAACCGGCTTTTTTATCAAAACTGATCACCGTAATATTGGGTAATGCATTGACTAATTGTGCTTCAACTTTACCGACAACCCACGTGATTTCAGTGGTTGGCCATTGGCGTTGGATAGCTTGGACGATAGCAATCGCATGGCAAACGTCACCAATAGCCGACAAGCGTAAGATACAAATTGAACGTGGTGGCGTTGAGAACAGAGCCATGGGGTTACCTTATTAAAAGTGGTTAGTGAATTATGCCGCTAGCCATTGAAATTGTAAAATATTCAACAATAAATGCGAGAGAGGCTGTAGTGCAGGAAATTATCAGTAACAACCAGGCCATTTGGTTTGATAGCGATTATCTAAGTGCAGATCCGCATGGTTGCTTTGATATTGAGTATTGGCGTCAGCGTGATGCAGTTATTGGCTCTGCCAAAGGGCGTGGTACAACATGGTTTGTTGCCGATGAAAAATTGGAAATGGCATTGCGTCATTATCATCGTGGTGGGCTGTTTGCTAAAGTGAATAATGATCGTTATTGGTTTACCGATTGGAATACAACCCGCAGTGGGGCTGAATTAGCATTGTTAAAATTATTACGTGACGGTGGGGTAAATGTACCTCGACCTATTGCCGCGCGTGCCGTTAAAAAAGGCATGGCCTATAAAGCGGATATTTTGGTTGAGAAAATTGCCAATAGCCATGATTTAGTCGCACTGCTACAAAGCCAGACATTAGTCGCGACAGTGTGGCGTGATATTGGTGAAATGATCGGTAAGATGCATGATTTGCAAGTGTGTCACACGGATTTAAATGCCCATAATATTTTATTAGATGATGGTCAGCAGCCGTGGCTGATTGATTTTGATAAGTGTGATTGCCGTGAGGGCGATGATTGGAAAGTGGATAATTTGGCACGTTTAAAGCGTTCTTTTCTCAAAGAGGTCGATAAACGTGCGATTAAGTGGTGCGAAGATGATTGGAACGCTTTGTGTGATGGTTATGCGCCCAAAAGTCAGCTTCGCATTACTATTGGTTAATGATAAGTAGTGATTAATTATTCGCTAAGTAAAAATGAATATTGGCGATGGTTTTATTCACTGCGCCTTGGTTTTCAATCACAATCCTTTGTCCTTGTGCACCCATGTGTTGTTGACGCTCGGGATCATTAAATAATGTCACCAGTTGCTGTGCGAGCTGGTGGCTATTTTGACAGATTTCAATCGCTCCTGCGGCTAATAGTTGTTGAGTGATATCTTCAAAGTTATAAAAACTAGGGCCTGTAATTGCGGGTTTTGCAACCGCGGCTGGCTCTAATAGGTTATGCCCACCGACCTTTTCTCCGACTAAACTTCCCCCCATAAACGTCACATCAGCTGTCGCTAGCATGACTAACATTTCCCCCATTGTATCTGCGAGATATAACTGAGTGTTCGCTTTAATTGGGGTGGTGTCTGTACGGCGGTGAACCGTTAATCCTCGTTCTATTGCCAGTTTGGCAACACTATCAAATCGTTGCGGATGGCGAGGCACAATAATGACCATCGCATCTGGATACTGTTGTAGCACGGCTTGATAAGCATCGAGTACTTGCTCATCTTCCCCTTGATGGGTACTCGCCGCCACGAAAATTGGCCGTTGAACGCCTAGTTGCTGGCGCAGATTCTGAGCGTGCTCAAAAACGGTATTTGCAATGGTGATGTCGTATTTGATTGAGCCAGTAACCGCGATTTGATGTTGTTGTGCGCCAATGGCGATAAAGCGCTGGGCGTCATCATCATGCAAGCATAAGATTTTATCTATTTTATTGAGCAATTGATGAGTAAAGAAACTAAACGATTGATAGCGTTTGGCAGAGCGCTCTGATAAGCGCGCATTAACAATAATCGTCGGGATTTTTTGTTGATGAACACACGTTAAGGTATTGAGCCATAATTCTTTTTCAACGATAAGAAATAGTTTGGGTTTGATCGCTTTTAAAAACCCGCGAACACACCAAGCAAAATCAATCGGCATATAACGATGCTCAACTAATTCGCCTAATTTAGCTACTTGTTCAGCGCCAGTGCTAGTGGTGGTCGTTACCACAATGGCTTGTTCCGGATAGGCTTGTTTGAGTGCTTTGATGACAGGCACAATCGCGATAGCTTCACCAACAGAAGCTGCATGGATCCAAATAGGTGCAGTTGTCGTGGTGAGGCGAGGAGTAAAACCAAAATGCTCTTTCCAACGCGCACCAAAATGGGGTTTGCCTGGTTTGGTTCGATAAAGTCCCCATAATAATAGAGGAGCAGCTAAAGCTAATAGTAGGGTATAAAAAACGCGAACTAGCATGGTGGCTCTACCTTAAAAAATGATTTTATATTATAACCAGCAATCAAAAATCTAACAGCTTGGTGATTCAAACAATAATTCAGGTAGAATGTTTTTATCTTTATAGACAAAGAGTATAACGATGACTCATTCACCTCAGCGGTACTTAATGTATATCGCTCAAAATTATTCATTTGCTATTTTACGACCTTTACAACAAGCAATCTTGAAGCAAGGTGGGCAAGTGTGTTGGTTTTTTGAGGGGGATGATGTTGATGATCGTTTCTTACATGATGACGAACAACGGTTAACCTCTGTTACTGATGTTAAAAATTGGCAGCCAGATGCCGTTTTTGTGCCTGGAAATGTTGTTCCGCGTTGTATCCCCGGGATTAAAGTGGGTGTGTTTCATGGTTTTAATGCTGGAAAGTTAAATCGTCGTGGTAGAGAAGATCATTTTGAAATTCGTGGCTGTTTTGACTTATATTGTACTCAAGGGCCAGATACAACAGCACGGTTTACGCAATTGGCTCAGCAATATGGTTTCTTTAAAGTAAAACAAACCGGTTGGCCGATGCTCGACCCGTTATTTACTGAGCCTGAATCAAACCCATATTGTGCGATAGATGATCCTCGTCCAACGGTACTGATGTGCTCAACATTTTCCCGTAATTTAACGTGCGCACCACATTTATATGAGACAGTTAAGGCATTAGTTGCTACGGGGAAGTGGCGTTGGTTAGTGCAGTTTCATCCGAAAATGGCGGCTGAAACCGTGGCACAATATAAAGCATTACAAGGGCCAAATTTGACGTTTGTGGAAACAGATAATGTGATCCCTGTTTTGCAGGCGGCAGATGTGATGTTATGTGATACCTCATCGATTTTGTTAATGTTTTTATTACAAGGTAAGCCTGTTGTTACCTTTAACAATCAACATCCATTACCCCATTTATTGAATGTTACGGTTACGGATGAAGTGGAATGTGCGCTCAGTGAAGCATTGACCTATCCTGCGGATTTAATGGCTAATATCAAACACTATTGTCAACAAATCCATCCTTATCAAGATGGGTGTTCAAGTGAGCGGGTCTTAGCGGCGACGAATGCACTGCTTGATGATGGATTACTCGAACTTAAATCCAAACCAGTTAATATCGTACGTGAGTTTAAAATGCGGAAGAAGCTTGGTTATTGGGGACTATAAAATGGCATCATATCGACAGCGTTATCAATATATGTTGAATCTGAACACAGAAAATAAGGAGTTAGTTGATGGCAAATAAGCATTCTTTATCCGTTATATTAATCACAAAGAATGAAGCGGATCGTGTTGAACTATGTTTGCAATCTATTGTTGATATAGCAGATGAAATTATTGTATTAGACAGTGGTTCAACCGATGAAACCGTTGCAATTTGTCAGCGCTATACCGATAACGTCACCGTAACTGATTGGCCTGGGTTTGGTAAGCAAAAACAACGAGCATTAGATAAAGCCAGTGGTGATTGGGTATTGTCCATTGACGCTGATGAAGCACTCGATGAACAAATGCAACAAGCTTTAGTGTCATTGTTAGCTCAAGATACAATCACTGCCACCGCATACCGCTTACCGTGGGGTGTGACGCTGTATGGTAAGACCTTGAAACATGGACGTAGTGCTCGTTCAGTCTTACGCTTATTTAAGAGAGATGGTGCTCATTATACATTAGATGAAGTACATGAAACGGTAATACCAAGTGCAGGTTCTACGGAAGTTCTGAGTGGATTGTTATTACATTACACTCACCGTGATTACGGGCATGGTTTAGACAAAGCCGCCCAATATGCATGGTTAGGTTCAAAGAAATATCATCGTAAAGGTAAAAAATCTCACGGACTGGTTTTGGCATTATTACGCGCTATTTGGACGTTTATTTTAATTTATATTATTCGTCGTGGTTTTCTTGATGGCAGCGTTGGCTTCATTGTTGCGATGACTTATGCGCAGGTGAGTTTTAATAAATATGTTGGCTTATGGTTACTTGAGCAAGAGCATAGTTAATTAACTGCGGTTTAGTATTAACAAGGAGAGCAGATACTCTCCTTGTTATAGGTTCAAAAAGGTGATCGGTTTTTAAGTTTAAAAACTAATTTACTCAAGGGTAACTTGAATAGACGTCTCAATTCGAGCTGGCGCTGATCTTTATCGATGTTAATCGCGACCGTGTTATCACAATATTTTTTATACAGTTTTAGCCAATCAATATGACTATATTCATTAGCGCGTTTGACTTTTCGCTGTGAAATTTTTCTTAATCCTAATCCCATTGTTTGCGGATCGGCAATAATAATATTACTAAAGCAAAAATCGTCATGTAAAACAGTTGCATGAGTGATTGCTTTTGGTAAATATTGTTGACTTAAAGTGAGTAATTGCTCAAATGACGCGGAAAATTGATCGTTATAGTGCCATTGTTGTTGGAAATCAAGACCGTGAATTAAACAATATTCAGTTAAACGTTAGGTGGTTTTATCTTCAAATAACGCGCTCAAGCTTGAACCCTGAGTGGCATTATCAGGGGCAGAATGCTGCTGGCAACTATTAATAAAATCAAAACAACTATTGAGGATCTGCTGCCATACTAATTGCGGTAATTTAGAAAAAACAAATAACTCATTCAGTGCGGTGTAGTGCAAGTATTCTAGTTGATAGGATACGCGATCTGCTTGCTGTTCAAAGCTTAAAAATTGAGGTAGAAAAATACGTAATGGTGCTGGAATATGATTAAACCAAAGTGCTTCAGCCAGTATTTTTTGTTTTTTAGTGCTAGATTTTGTTATCCATTTTTCATTTATTTCTAATTGATTAAATGCACGTTGGGTGGTGAATTTAGCTTTTGAACGGTAATAGGTATTTAAATGACCAAAATCAAGCCAATCAGTAACGGGTATGGCAGTTAGGCTACACTTTTGATGATAGAAATTTAAGCTTTCAATGAAATCCCAATGTGCCATCGTCAATGATTTGAGCAGTTGTTGAGGGTGACGAAAATGAAAGTAACCGCAGACCGCGTGTGTTTGATTGAGTTGTTCGCGGTTGGTGACGGTATTAAGCCATTGCGAGTTATCATTAGAAATTACCGCCCAATCATAACTGTTTTCGACGGGGGCAATGGTAATGATATTTTTATCTGTCGGTAAATTTGGCAGTAATGTATCACCAAATGAAATACTTAGTGATTGATCGGTGTGTAATCAGCCAGCGTGAGCGCTGACACTAATAACGCACCTAAAGATAAACCATCCGGAATATATAACAGTGTGACATGGTGCTTTGTTAGCCATTGTAAATCATGTAATTCAGGGGTGAAACTTTCTGGGACACTTAAGTAAATATGCTTATCTGTTGGCGCGCTTTTTACTTGATGTTGAAATAGGCGTCGGTTACCAAGTGGTAAAAATGAAGGGGGTAAGGTACCAAATTCTGATTCTAATTCTTGGCTAATATAAGCAGCCGACATAATTAGAAACATATTTTTTCCTTATCGAGCAGCGCATTAATTTCATCAAGCGATAATGAAGTAAATTCAGAGGGACGAATGGCTTTATCATCAATGTAAAACCCGTCATGTCCACACCAAGGCTTACCCACTAAAATTTCGTCATAGGGAACATGATGTTTACTCAACCAAGCAGTAATAATGGGTAACGTATGGATATTAATTTGACCCACATTACCGTTGTAAGTTCGCATATTACGGGCGGTGCTGATGGTAATAGTAAAACCTTGACGATGATAATGCTGTAATTGCACAATAACCTCTAGATTAGGGGCAACATTTTCATAATCATTAGTATTGGCTAAAGTGATCGTGCCATCGAGATCAACAATCAGTTTTTTTATTATAATTGCGCCTTTATTATTTTTGTTGAAGGATACGGTTAAAATAATCTATATGGTTACGTACCGTTTCTGTGGCATTAAATTCACGATCTAACTTTTCTTTTGCCGCAATACTAAACTGTTGGATTTTATTTTTATCATTAATCAGTTTATTCATTGCTTCTGCAAACGCTGCCGCATTATTGACGGGGACCACATAACCGGTTTTACCATTATCAACCAGTTCTGGAGAGCCACCAGTAGTTGTAACGACAGATGTGGTACCATTTGCCATTGCTTCTATGATAGTGCGCGGTAAACCTTCACCACTGATTGACGGTTGTACTTGGAAATCCGCCATTGCCATAATTGACGGTACATCTTGACGATGCCCGATAACATGAATTTGTGCCGCTATTGGGCTTTGTTTTATTTCATCAAGATGCGGTTCAAAACCACTGCCGATAAGTAATAGGTGAAAATTAGGGTTATTAATATGGTGGGTTGCTTCAATAAGAACTGATATACCTTTGCTGGGCCTAACATGAGCGGCGCATACAGCAATAATATCGTTGTCATTAAGATTAAAACTGGCACGGGTGGTTGGATCAACGTTATACCATGCTAATTGATGGCCTTTATAAATAGTTACCACATTCGCTGGATCACAAAGAACATGCTGGCGCACATCATCACGGACGGCATTTGAAACACAAATAACACCTTGGACTTTGGGATGAAGATGAGTGAGGTAAGCGGTAGGATCATGGCGATATAATCCCCCCGTTGTTCCACGGTACGTGATCATCTTCGCTTGAGTACCGATACAAGCAAAAGCGGCATTAGGAATTGTTTTTGAATTAAAACCATAGCAAATATCATAGTCACCAGTTTTTAGTTCGTGGTGTAAGGTACGTATGGTTTTAGGACAGATTTTTTTGGTTGGATAACAATCAATGACTTTAATTCCATGATCTTGAAAGCGAGCGACATAGTCAGCGTCACCTTGAGTTGCAACGGTTACTTGATGTCCTTGCTTCACCATTTGAATAAACATTTCCGCTTCAGGGCGAACGCTGTTCCATGCATGGTTATATGAGCTAGCAACTAGAATTTTCATTGTTATCTCTTGAATGTCATTTTAAGGATGAACTTGATGTTGTAATATTCGCGACGTACCAATTCTTTAAGATTGAAAATTTCTCGTTTTATTTTACAACGTAAGTTTCGAGGTGCTCTTTTTCCATAACCAATATCTGAATCAAAAATGGGGTCGTTAGTTAGGCAAGCAGGCACAGTGCCGTAGCATTCTAACTGATTTATCCAGAATCGATCCATGTAAATATCGACGGCCATGTACCATTTATTTGAATGATCTAATAGTTTTTTTGCGCCGGAAGGGGTGAGTAAATATCCCGTAGCACTCATATGACCTTTGCTGAATTTATAAATATTCGTATGCGGTAAGATCATTTGTTTTAGTTTGAAAAAATGCGGCCTTTTATTATCAAACAGGCGAACGCACTCATATTTTTTTGTTAATAATGCAATGTTACTAATAATATCCATAAACGGCTTTGGATAAATAAGGGCATCGTCTTCTAGAATAATAATCGGTTGATTTAATTCAATACATTTTTGCCACAATAGGTAATGGCTAGCATAACAACCCAGTTGCCCCTTACTGAGGGATTTACCACGATAAGCTTGGCTTAATTGATCATCATACATAGCGAATAATGGGTGATTGTTTTTATGGCCATTAACCGCATCAAAAAATGTATAGCTTAGATTCAACTTATCTAATTGTTTGCTGATATTTTCTTTTCTATGTATTGATGATGGAATATTAATAATAAAAATATTAGTCATGGTCTACATGCTCATTGTTTGAGGTTGTTGTAAAACACCCAAGCCAAAAAATATACATAAAAATAGTTTGTCCGTGATTAAACGGAACATCAGTTAAAGACGCGACAGCAAATAGTGACACTAAAGTTATAGTTATATAGCGTTGTAATAGCGACGCATTTTTTAATAAACGTAATGGTAGGATAAAAAGACAAAGCAGTAGTATTAAGCCAATAATCCCTTTTTTAACCATATAATCGACATATTGATTATGAAAATGAGGGGGTTGGTAAGTATATAACACTTGAGATATACGGCCTTGATGAAAGAGTCTATCTAATACCTGTATATACTGATCACCTTGGCCTAGTAGTTCGTGATGTTCAATTATCATCGGGGCTGATTGCCACATTTGTAACCGTAATCCAATTGAAGTATTCAAATTACCCGATTTAATATCATTATATTCTTGTTGTGTCTGTGATAATCGCTGAGATATTAGAGGCTTACTTATGACTGAAACTCCAATAATTACAACAAAAGCGAGCATTATACTGCGCCAAGTGATTTTTATTTTTTTTGTAGTCATAAAAATAATGAACATAACGGCGAGCGTAACAATATAACCGAGCCAAACACCTCGACTTTCAGTAATGATCAGTCCATAACTACTGAGTATAAAGGCTAAGAAGGTAACCGCTTTTTCTTTATAGTTGGTTAATGTTAGGCTGAGACTTAATGCGATCACGCTAATACCAGCAATTAATGTGCCGTAAGGTATTGCATTTATAGGCCAAGCATCACGACTCCAATGCATATGAATCATACAATAATAAGCGAAGCAAAAACTGATTAAGGCGCTAATAACAGTTAGCCAAATGATGAGTTTTTGGGTTAATAGTGACGACGGGAAAATAGCCACTAATAGGGTTGCAGCTATAAACGATCTTATTTCACGCGAACTTAAACCGTGATAATAATATGAAAACAAAAAGTAACCACATATTATAAGTAGTAACCATAGTAATTTATTAGTTGATAAGTTACGTTTTAGAGTTGTTAGTCCATAAACAACGAGTGTTGTTATTAAGGATATAATTACCATGGCGACCATAGTTTTATCGCCATTACGTAATATTAGCATTCCCGTGGATAACCAAATAAATGGCAATAATATTAATCCATTAATTAAATATTTTTTAAACATGTCATCCTCAATTATAAGGCTTTTCATTATTATTTGGGCGAGTCTTTAATAAACGTAGAATCCACATATATTGTTCTGGACGTTGGCTAACATACTGTTCAATACATTGGTTCATCATTCGTGCATCTTGTTCTTCAGTTTCAGCAGGAAAGGGCAGAGCAGGATAAAAATCCAATTCATACATACCCGTTTCACTGTTGTACATTGCAAATAACGGCACAATTTTAGCGCGGCTTAGTTTGGATAGTCGACCTAATCCGGCCATTGTTGCTTTAGTCGTACCGAAAAAATCCACGAATACGCTATGCTCAGGGCCTAAATCTTCATCGGGTAGGTAATAACCTAAATAGCCTTCACGGACTGATTTAATAAACGGTTTAATACCACCACTGCGTTCATAAACACGGCCGCCGTATTGCACGCGCTGGCGATGCATTAGCCAATCTGAAACTGGGTTTTTTTGTTTTTTTGCCATCGCAGAAACGGGCAATCCGCGCGATGCTAACAATACCGCTGGAATATCAATTGCCCACGTATGTGGAACTAACAAAATAACACTTTGTTGTTGCTCCGTAAGGCTTGTGAGATTGTCCATGCCGCGAATAACCGTATGCTGCTCAAGCCATGCTTTATTACGCACTGAGAGTGATGCGAAACCAGAGAGGAAGCTGCCGGCTGTGATAAGGTTTTGCAATAAAATGTGTTCGCGCTCGGCATCTGATTTTTCAGGGAAACACATTTTAAGGTTAACGCGCGCGCGATGATTGGCGCCACTTTTAAGTTTAATCGCTTGTTTAGCAAAAACAGTCGCGAGTGAGCGGCGTGCTTTATGGGGCAGTAAGCTCAACAGTGAAGCAATGATCACCGCGAACCATGTTCCCCAATAACGAGGATGCACAAAAGACCACTCAAATTGAGGGTTATAGGCTTGCTTGTCGTAATGGTTTGTCGTCATATAAATTACGTCTATCTCACGAAGTTATAGTGTTTGCGGTTGTGGTGCCACAGTGTATTTAATTATTTATTCTGAATATCAATATTAAGTCAGCATTAATTCGATAACGATTAATGATTATTTATCGGTTAGATAAAGGCATGCTTTTTATTGCCTTACTAAGCGGAAAAACTTTAAATTATGATAACATTATATTCAGTGAAAGGGCGAAGGATGATAATAAAATGAAAACCCGCGATCGAATTATTCATGCAGCATTAGCATTGTTTAATGAACATGGTGAACCTAACGTGACCACTAATCATATAGCGGCTGATTTAGGGATCAGTCCTGGTAATTTGTATTATCATTTTCGCAATAAAGATCAAATTATTGATTGTATTTTTGATCAGTATGCTATTGATTTAAAAGTTAGTTTTGAGCCGGTTGATGTAGCCGAGGCAATCGAGGAAAGTTTATTACGTTATTTAGATGCGGTATTTTTATTGATGTGGCGTTACCGTTTTTTCTATGCCAATTTACCTGATATTTTACGTCGAGATGCTGTTCTTCAAGATAAATATTTGGCGGTGCAGACTCAACTTCAAGTTAATATTAGCCAAATTATGATTAATTTTCGTGATGCAGGTTTGCTGACTCTTGCTGATGTTGACCTTAAAGTTTTGGCTGATACGTTAAAATTGGTTGCGTCATCTTGGATCAGTTACCAAACGACGCAAGTCCCTGGCGCTAAAATAACTCAAACCGTGATTTATCATGGTGTGCAGCAGATGTTAAATATTGTACGACCGTTAGCGACTGAGCTTGGTCAGCAACGAGTTGCGACATTACAACACCATTATTTAGAACAAGAACAAAAGATCACTAATTAGTGTGTTGTTATAAAAGGTTGGTCTTATGACCAACCTTTTTAGTTTTAGATCTTAATCTAACGTTTTAACCATGGCTTTGGATCAACTGGGGTGCCTTTGCGGCGGATTTGTAAATACAATCCAGGCTGTTCTTGGCCACCACTATCACCGACTAAGGCTATTGGTTCGCCCGCTTGAACGGTATCACCAATTTTCTTAAGTAGCGTTTGGTTATAACCATAGAAACTCATATCACCTTTACCGTGATCAATCGCGATCATCAGACCATAACCGCGTAACCAATCGGCAAAAACAACTTTACCGGAATATATGGCTTTGACTTGGCTACCAATAGGTTTGCTGATTACCATTCCTTTCCAATGCAGTTCACGTTGTAATGGTGCACCATAATTGTGAAGAATAGGTCCGCGAAGTGGCCACAGAAGCTTCCCTTTGTGTCCTGCAAGCCCATCCATTGGTACTTGCATTTTTGCGTAGCGTGCTTTTAGTTGTTTTGCTTGTGCTTCTGCAATCGCTTTGGCTTTGGCTTCTTTGGCAGCAGCAATACGTGCTTGAGCTTCGGCTTCAGCTTTTGCGCGCGCTGCGGCTTCAGCTTTTGCTCGAGCAATGGCTTCTGCTTTTGCTTTGGCGATTGCCTTGAGCATGTTTTGCTCATCTGCACGCAAATCAGCTAATGCTTCAGTGCTGGTGTGGATTTGTGATTTTATTTTATTGAGCGTTAATTGACGTGATTGTTGTTGACCATCAAGTTGTTTTTTTTGCTGATTGAGTTCAGTTAGCGCTTGTTGTTGTTCTGCTTTTTGTTCAGCAAGGGTATGAATTTTAAGCTGTAATTCTGTTTTGGTTGCATCTAATGCATCAATAGCTGTTGCGCGTGCTTTACTGACATATTCGGCATAAGTTGTCATACGATCTAATTTAGCCGAATTTTCGCCACTGAGAAGATTAGCGATATCACTGTTATTACCTTGGCGATATTGCGCATTTATTAAAGTTTTCAGTACGCTAAGTTGTTGATGTTGTTGCTGCTGAAGATGGTGTTGTTGTTGTTCTAACTTGGCAATTGATTGGGTTATTGTTGTCAATTGGTCATTAGTTTGGTGGATTTTATTGGCAGTTTGAGCGATATCCAGTTCGTGTTGTTTAAGTTGTTTTTGTAAGGCAGCATAGTTTTGCTGTTTACTGTCGAGCTGATTTTTTTGGCGTGATATTTCCTGTTTTACGCCATCAAGCTGTTTTTGACTGGATGCTGCACATGGAACTGCAAATACCACGCATAGAAAAACGCCAGTGCATAAAGCACTGGCGCGGATTTTTAGGTTGAGGTGTCTATTAATAATATCCCGCATGGGATAATTATTTCAGATTGTATAGCACCTGACCAGACATCTCTGCAGGGATTTCGATATCTGTTAGCGATAGCATAGTTGGTGCTAGATCAGATAGCTTACCGTTTGGCTTAAGATCGAGGTCTTTATTACCGACATAAATTAATGGCACGGGTAAATTAGTATGTGCAGTATGGATGCCACCCGTTTCAGGGTTAACCATCATTTCAGCGTTACCATGGTCGGCTGTAATTAATAATTGGCCATCCATTTCTTTAATCGCAGCTACAACTTGACCAATACAGCTATCAAGTGCTTCACACGCTTTAACCGCAGCATCGTAAACGCCAGTGTGACCAACCATGTCACCGTTAGGGTAGTTACAGATGATAACGTCAAATTCACCGCTCTTAATTGCAGCGACTAATTTTGCAGTTAGCTCAGGTGAGCTCATTTCTGGTTGAAGATCGTAAGTCGCTACTTTTGGTGATGCAACGAGTGAGCGAGATTCACCTTCAAACTCGTCTTCTTTACCGCCGTTAAAGAAGAAGGTCACGTGTGCGTATTTTTCTGTTTCAGAAATACGTAGCTGTTTTTTACCTTTCTTCGATAGCCACTCACCTAGTGTGTTCTCTAGGCTTGCTGGTGCGAAAGCGGTGGTTAACTCAATGTTTGCCGCATATTGGGTTAGCATTACGAAGTCAGCTAGTTGTGGGAACTGTGCACGCTCAAAACCAGTAAAGCTAGGCTCAAATGTACGAGTGATTTCACGCGCACGGTCAGCACGGTAGTTCATGAAGATAACGCTATCGCCATCCGCAATGAATGCTGTTTCTTGGTCTGCAGTGCGTAGTTCTGTTGCTTTAACGAACTCATCATTCTCGCCACGCTCATAAGCGGCAGCTAGACCTTCAGTTGCGTTAGCAAAGGTAAATTCACCTTTAGCAGCAGTTAGTAAGTTGTAAGCAACTTCAACGCGATCCCAGTTGTTATCACGATCCATTGCGTAGTAACGACCTACAAGAGAAGCGGTACGGCCTTTACCTAGTTTTGCAAATAGGGCATCGAAACGCTCTAGTGAGTGCTGCGCGCTACGTGGTGGTGTATCACGACCATCAAGGAATGCATGTAGATAAATTTTCTCAGCGCCACGGTTAGCGGCCATTTCAATTGCTGCTGCAATGTGGTCTTCATGACTGTGTACGCCACCTGGAGAAACAAGACCTAGAATATGAACCGCTTTACCTGTATTTACTGCTTTATCAATCGCATTAACAAGTGCTTCATTTTCAAAGAATTCACCATCGCCAATGGCTTTAGTGATACGAGTAAGATCTTGATATACCACACGGCCAGCACCAATATTGGTATGACCCACTTCAGAGTTACCCATTTGGCCTTCAGGTAGACCCACTTCTAGGCCTGACGCTGCGATAAGCGTATTAGGATTGTTCGCCATTAACGCATCCATTACGGGTGTGTTAGCGTTTGCAATTGCGTTATCTGAGTTATCTTCGCGGTAGCCCCAGCCATCTAAAATTACAAGTGCAAGTGGTTTCTTCGCAGACATATACTGTCCCTCTTCGAATTAAATAAAATACATCAATTACCTTAATAGGCTTTGTGTTCTAAATACCTTTTAAGGTAATTGATATAGTAATTATCACGATTTTACTACAAAAGCACATCAAAGCAGTAGGGTTAGATGCAACTAAATCATCGCTTGTCTGTTTGTGCTCTCCGTCGAATATAGGCATTTATTCATTAAAGTGTAAGCTCTGGATCACAGTTTTTTTCTATTTCATTGATAGGTCATCGCTCAATAAGCTTTTATACTCAAGGTCGCTGTCACAAGATCAGCAACCTAGGTATACTCACACTCATTTTTTCAGACCGTAATATCATGGTTTGCAATCGCGCATCATGACAATAGAGTAAATTAAATGCATCAATATATTGAATTTTTAACCAGTAACCCTGTTTTATCATTAGCTTGGATTGGTATTGTTATCGCGCTAATTAGCATGATGGTAAAAGAGAAAAATGCCAAATATACAACAATTGGTATTAATGAAGCGACGGCATTAGTGAATAACGAAGAGGGTGTATTCCTCGATATTCGTAATCGTGATGAGTTTCGTAAAGGTCATATTGTAGGCTCAGTTCACATTTTACCAAGCCAAATTCAACGTCAGAACACCCCAGAGCTTGAAAAACACAAAGCTGCCCCAATTATTGTTGTATGTAAGACAGGTCAAGTATCACAAGAGACTGCAAACCAGTTAAGTAAAGATGGTTTTACTAACGTTAACGTTTTAAAAGACGGTCTTATTGCTTGGAATGAAGCTAACTTACCGCTTGTTGCAAGTAAGAAAAAATAATTTTATTCGATGTGATTTTGCAATTTATTTAAGTGCAAGATGACGATCTAAATTGATGCAGCCTGTGGAACACACAGTTGCAAGTATAATTAATAGCTCGTGGTAACGAGTATTTATAAAGGACTCCAAAAATGGCTGAAGCAGCAAATACCGAAGCGCAACAAAACTTCCAAATTCAACGCGTATTCCTAAAAGATGTGTCTTTTGAAGCGCCAAACTCACCTGACGTATTCCAAAAAGAATGGAATCCTGATGTGAAATTGGATCTTGATACTCAAAGCCGTGAATTAGCTGAAGGTGTATATGAAGTGGTACTTCGTTTAACTGTAACGGTTAAAAATGAAGAAGAAAATGCATTCCTATGTGAAGTTCAACAAGGTGGTATTTTCACTGTTGCTGGAATGGAAGCACCACAACTTGCTCATTGCCTTGGCGCATTCTGCCCTAACATTTTGTTCCCATATGCACGTGAAACAATCTCTAGCTTAGTGGTTAAAGGTACGTTCCCACAATTGAACCTAGCACCAGTAAACTTTGATGCTTTATTCATGAACTACCTAGAAAACCAAGCTGAAGCAAATACTGAAAGTTCAGAAGCTTAATTTGTAAAAGTGACCAATATAATGAACGTTAATAATACGATTTCGATGGCAGTGTTAGGCGCTGGATCTTACGGGACAGCATTAGCAATTGCATTAGCCAGAAATGGTGCCAATGTCATTTTGTGGGGCCATGAGCCACACCATATGGCGCAATTGGAAATCGATCGTGCCAATGAAGCGTTTCTTCCTGGAGTGAGCTTTCCTGATTCGTTAATACTAACCTCAGATTTGCAAGCCGCTATTCAGGGTAGTCGTGATGTGTTAGTCGTTGTACCGAGCCATGTTTTTGGTGGAGTGCTAGCGCAAATCAAACCTTTCTTGCGTCCAGATTCTCGTATCTGCTGGGCAACGAAAGGTTTAGAGCCTGACACTGGACGTTTACTTAAAGATGTGGCGGTTGAGGTGTTGGGAGAACAAATTCCATTAGCTGTATTATCTGGACCAACTTTTGCGAAAGAGTTAGCCGAGGGAATGCCAACTGCGATTGCTGTTTCTTCTCCTGATGCTGAGTTTGTAGCGGATCTACAACAAAAAATTCATTGTGATAAAACATTTCGTGTTTATAGCAACAGTGATTTTATTGGAATGCAACTGGGCGGCGCAGTTAAAAATGTGATCGCTATCGGGGCTGGAATGTCGGACGGTATAGGCTTTGGTGCTAATGCTCGTACGGCGTTAATTACCCGCGGTTTAGCTGAAATGTGTCGTCTGGGCGCTGCACTTGGTGCGCAACCTGAAACCTTTATGGGGATGGCAGGTTTAGGTGATCTTGTTTTAACATGCACTGATAATCAGTCTCGTAATCGTCGCTTTGGTTTAGCGCTCGGTAATGGTTGCAGTGTTGAACAAGCTCAACAGGATATTGGTCAAATAGTAGAAGGTTATCGTAATACCAAAGAAGTGTGGTTATTAGCACAACGCCATCAGGTCGAAATGCCGATTACTGAACAAATTTATCAAGTGCTTTATCTTGGTAAAGATGCTCGAGAAGCAGCAAAAGATTTACTCGCACGAGAGAAAAAGTACGAATAAAGTTGCTTGTTAAGGGTGATAACTGGTATCTATAAAATAACGCGAGCTTAGGCTCGCGTTATTTTTTATAACTGTACTAAAATACAATAACGTTCAGTGTTCTGATTGTGTAACGTTACCCTACTAATATAAGCCATTAATGAATAATTAATGATGGTATTGGTTTGATTAACATAAATAAGTGGAGCCGAGGGACTCGTGAAGGAATGTCAGCAATATCAATTATGGCTAGAGATTGAGCAAGAAGCTCGACAACAAGCCGAACAAGAACCTATGCTTGCTAGCTTTTATCATGCAACGATTATTAAGCATGAGAATTTAGCGTCAGCATTGAGTTATATTTTAGCCAATAAATTAGCCACGCCATCGATGCCTGCAATGGCTGTTCGTGAAGTAATAGAGGAAGCGTTCGTTAGCGATAGTAATATTGTTGAAGCAGCCGCTTGTGATATTCGTGCTGTTGTAGAACGCGATCCCGCAATTAATGCTTACTCTATTCCATTACTTTACCTCAAAGGTTGTCATGCTTTGCAGGGGTATAGGGTTGCTAATTGGCTGTGGAAACAAAACCGTAAAGCACTGGCTGTGTACTTACAGAATCAAATATCAGTGGCGTGTCAGGTTGATGTTCATCCTGCTGCGCAGATTGGCTGCGGCATCATGTTTGACCATGCGACAGGGATCGTGATTGGTGAAACGACTGTGATTGAAGATGAAGTATCTATTTTACAAGATGTGACGTTAGGTGGTACCGGTAAAGAAAGCGGTGATCGCCATCCTAAAATCCGCGAAGGCGTGATGATAGGCGCTGGAGCAAAAGTGCTGGGTAACATTGAAGTCGGCGCGGGTGCAAAAATAGGTGCTTGTTCGGTAGTATTAGAACCCGTACCACCGCACACGACGGTTGCCGGCGTGCCCGCAATTATTGTTGGACGACCTAAAACGGCGAAGCCCGCAACTGAGATGGATCAACAGTTTAATGGCAGTGATGACGTGTTTAATCATATTGACTAAGTGACAGTGATTAATTTATAAGTCATTAATATTATGTATAAAAAAGGCGATCGAATGTTCGCCTTTTTATTTTTAGGTTCAGATTGTTAAGGCGTAAATTTTAGATTGAGCCATTAAAATCTAATTGACGCCATGCTTCAAATGCAATAATTGCGACAGCATTAGAGAGATTTAAACTGCGGCTATCGGGCTGCATTGGAATACGTAGGCGCTGTTCTAATGGTAGGCTGGCAATAAATTCAGCGGGTAAACCGCGCGTTTCTGGGCCAAATAACAATACATCACCTTCACTAAATTTCGCATTAACATGGTAGTTAGTCGTTTTAGTGGTACATGCAAAAATACGACGATCTGCCATTGCTTCAAGAAAAGCCTCAAAGTTTTTATAGCGATAAACATGCGTTAGGTCGTGGTAATCTAAACCGGCACGACGTAATTTCTTTTCTTCTAAATCAAACCCTAGTGGCTCAATTAAATGTAAGTTGGCACCACAGTTAGCACTAAGGCGAATAATATTGCCAGTGTTGGGGGCGATTTCAGGTTCATATAACGCAATATCAAACATAGTTATTCAGCTTTATCTGGTGCAAAAAGAGGCCTTATTGTGACAAGCGTAACGGCAACAAGCAATCATCTTTAATCGGTAAGGTTAAGCTTGATGTTTAGCGGGCTAACGGTAGTGTCATACTGATCCGTAAACCGCCGAGTGGACTTGAAGTCGCTTTGATATCACCACGGTGTTGCCGTAGTGCACTTTCTGTTATTGCGAGTCCTAACCCCGTGCCACCGCTACTGCGATCGCGTGCGGTTGAAACACGATAAAACGGTCTGAAAATATCATCAAGTTCATCATTGGGTACGCCTTTGCCATTATCATCAATGGTGATCAGTAATTGCTGCTGTTGCTGGGTAAACTTAATTTCAATAATATTATTACCGTATTTAATCGCATTGCGAATCACGTTCTCTAAGGCGCTAATTAATAAATTGGGATTGCCTTTTAACGGCCAAGCTTGGAGCTGATTATAGGTTAATGTTTTATGGTGCTGCTCTGCTTCAAAACGGGCATCTTCTAGCATTTCATACCATAAACTATGACTGTCTATTATCTGTTGTTGTTGATGACTATTGACCTGCATTCGAGATAATTCTAATAGTTCGCTGATCATTTTTTCAAGTCGTTCAGCTTCGGTATCAATGCGAGATAATTCGCTGCTTTGACCTTGTTTACGTTGTGCTAATGCCGTTGCCATACGCAATCGTGTTAACGGTGAGCGTAATTCATGCGAGATATCAGATAACAATCGTTGTTGACCGCTAATAATATTATTTAACGCATCAACCATTTGATTGAAACTGGCACCTGCTTGTTTAAATTCCTGAGGCCCTTGTTCTAAAGTCGGATCCGCTTCAAATTCCCCACGAGCAACCCGCTCTGCTGCTTGTTGTAACCGCCGCGCCGGGCGAGTAACAGCCCATGCCAGCCATAACAAAAATGGCGTACTGACCAACATCGTAAATAATAATAATTTAAAGGGTTTATCCATTATTTGAACGAAAAATGGGGGAGAACCGCGCCATACTTGACCACGATACATATACAGTGATTGTTGTTCTGTGGTGATGATAAACGGGCCTGCCATTAGCCAGCGTCCATAAAGTCGTTGTTGGGGAGTCTTGGGGTTATCAGCAATAGTAATAAAATTACGTAGTGCCTTGGTGTGTTTTTGTGGGGCAATTATATCGCCATCAATCGTTGTGAAATAGAGCTGACTATTATGATTATCTCGACGATGAGTGAGGTTTTTTACTCGTGATATGAGGCTGATGTCACCTGATGATGCTGGCGTATTTAAACGGTGATTAATTTTTTCTGCTTGTGATTGGAATCGCTGAAGCTGATGATTTGGAATGGTTTGTACTGAGCGTGGATCATATTGAAACATGAGCACTAATGTTACGACTACCACTAATAACGTCGTCCAAAAAATAGCGAAAATACGCCCATAAAGGTGAGTAAACCCAGGTATTTGCATTATATGGCCTCAATTAATAGATAACCTTTACCACGTAAGGTTTTTATTAATGGTTTGCCATCGCTACGTACGGGCAGCTTTTTACGTAAATTTGAAACGTGCATATCTATTGCGCGATCAAATTGAGCAAAACGTTTTCCAAGCACTTCAAGACTTAACTCTTCTTTTGCAATAATCTTACCGGGGTGTTGAACAAAATAGCTTAGCAGTGCGAACTCAGTACCGGTCATTTCAATCGGCTGTTTATTACATAGTACTTCTTGTCGGCCAGGATAAAGCGTCAGATCTTGATATATAAGGCATTCACTATGATTGGTTTTAGTCTCGGTATTGGGTTGGGTACGTCTTAATACCGCCCGCATACGCGCCAGTAATTCTCGATCACTAAAGGGTTTAGGTAAATAATCATCAGCACCGAGTTCAAGTCCGAGTACGCGATCGATTTCATCACCTTTAGCGGTTAGCATCATTACTGGAGTGGTGTGTTTTTCGCGTAAACGGCGTAACATTTCAGTGCCATTCATTTTTGGCATCATCACATCAAGTAATATCAAATCAATACTACTATCGATCTTTGCTAAGCCTTCAATGCCATTATTTGCTTCTTCGACATCAAATCCTTCTAGTTCAAGAATATCTTTGAGGAGAGCAGTCAGTTCTATATCGTCATCAACTAAGAGAATTTTGGGCATAATAGTGTCCTCAAATACAAAGGCGGTTACGGAATAAAGAAAGCTTAGTATCGCTAATCTTTGTCACTACGCCAAGTTAAGCTGTCTTAGCTTTACGCTAGTTTACGTTTGCTAGACAGCATTTTACTTTCCAACGGTTATGATAATGACTAAGCCATATGATATGGCAACTCATTGATGATAGTGCTGGAGAAACAACGATGAAAATATTTAATAAAACACTTGTTATCGCAATGGCATTGCCATTAGTGCTGGGTTCTATGTCTGCATTTGCGGGCCAAGATCATCAAGATCACCAAGGCCGTATGATGAAAGGTCATCATGGTGGAAAAATTTTTAGTCAGTTAGATCTTACCGCAGCCCAACAACAAGAAATGAAAACGTTACGCCAAGCGAATCGCAGCGAGCATAAAGCACAGCGAGTAGAAAATCATAAAGTGATGTTGGTGGAGCGTCAGCAATTAGATAAATTGGTATTAGCAGATAACTTTGATGAATCAGCGGTGCGTGTGATTGCTGAAAAAATGTCGCAGCAACAGGTTGAACGTCGTGTTGCAATGCTAGAACAGCGCCATAAGATGTTAAATATTCTGACGCCAGCGCAAAAGCAAAAATTTGTTGAACTTAAGCAACAACGAGCTGAAAAACATGTAATGCGATTAGACACTAAAAATAATCACTAAATATGTTTATATAAGCGTTCTGCGTTATTTATTAGCCATAGTCTTTACTATGGCTTTTTTTGTTTTTGATATTAAGTTTATTTTTCAGTGGTTTTTTTAAGATCTTTACTCTGAAATGGCATCAGAATAAAGCAGTGATTGTATTTTTATGGTAGGTTTCGTTATTAATTTTTATCATAAAACAGCTATACTGCGTGATATTAGTGATTGTCTATATTTATGCAGACATTAACGTTACCACTTATTATTCGTCGTGATAGGTTTATTCAAAAAACTATTAAAATAATAATGATGACGGATGAGTAAGTATCGGTGACAGGGAAGTAATGTGCTAGCGTGATATGAATCAACAAAATATTCCATTTAAATTGTAATACTTCTACATAAGTAGGAAAATTTCAGTTTTCACGAACACAGTATGATAATTATCGATTGTGATATCGAGTGGGGGAACCTCGGTATATCGTGTTGGATTTGATTTTTCAATTCCCAAAGTCAGAGGGTAACCATGATTAAGAAGATTGGTGTTTTGACCAGTGGTGGTGACGCACCTGGTATGAATGCAGCGGTTCGCGGCGTAGTTCGTGCAGCGTTGACAGAAGATCTAGAAGTTTACGGTATTTTTGATGGCTACCATGGCCTATATAATAACTGTATTAAAAAACTTGATCGTCAAAGTGTATCCGATGTTATAAACAAAGGCGGTACATTTTTAGGTTCAGCACGTTTTCCTGAGTTCCGTGAAGTGGAAATTCGAGAGAAAGCGATTGAGAACCTAAAATTGCACGGTATTGATGCATTGGTTGTTATCGGTGGCGACGGCTCATATATGGGTGCGAAGAAGCTAACTGAAATGGGTTACCCTTGTATTGGTATCCCAGGTACGATTGATAATGATGTTGCCGGTACTGATTACACTATCGGTTACATGACAGCAATGAATACTGTAATCGATGCGATTGACCGTTTACGTGATACTTCATCTTCTCATCAGCGTATTTCAATTGTTGAAGTAATGGGTCGCCATTGTGGTGATCTAACACTAATGTCTGCGATTGCAGGTGGTTGTGAGTACATCATTACCCCTGAAACGGGTCTTGATAAAGATCAACTGATTGCGCATATCAATCGAGGTATCGCGAAAGGTAAGAAACACGCGATTATCGCTATTACTGAATTAATGACTGATGTTAACGCATTGGCTAAATTCATTGAAGCTGAAACAGGTCGTGAGACTCGCGCAACAGTATTAGGCCATATTCAACGTGGTGGTCAACCTGATGCATTTGACCGTGTATTAGCATCTCGTATGGGTGCTTATGCGGTTGAGCTTTTACAACAAGGTGAAGGCGGTCGTTGTATTGGTATCCAGTGTGAAAAACTGGTTCACCACGATATTATCGATGCGATTGAAAATATGCGTCGTCCAGTACGTAACGATTTATATGAATTGGCTGAAAAGCTGTTTTAAAATTACGTTATAAAAATACTGAAATCATTAAGGTCGATATTTATATCGGCCTTTTTTTATCGATTAATATTTTGATGCCACACTTTATTGGTGGCAATAAAAAGGCCACCCGTAGGTGACCTTGATTTAATCAATCATGAGGAAAGATTATTTTTTTGCTTCAGCTGCTGCTTTAGCGATAGCTGCAAAGCTTTTCGCGTCAAGTGCTGCGCCGCCAACTAGAGCACCATCGATGTCTGGTTGTGCGAAGTATGCTGCTGCGTTTTCAGGTTTAACAGAACCGCCGTATTGGATAACAACGTTCTTAGCAACTGCTTCTGATTTCTCAGCAATGTGAGCACGGATTTGAGCGTGAATGCGTTGTGCATCTTCAGCTGTAGCCGCTTTACCAGTACCGATAGCCCAGATTGGTTCGTAAGCGATGATAGCGCCTTCAAGAGCTTCAACGCCTTGAGTGTTGATAACAGCGTCAAGTTGACGTGCACAAACAGCCATAGTTTCGCCAGCTTCGTTTTGTGCATCAGTTTCGCCGATACAAAGAACAGGTGTTAAACCATTTTCTTTTAGGAATGCGAATTTCTCAGCAACAAATGCATCTGACTCGTGATGGTATTCACGACGCTCAGAGTGACCGATGATGATATGAGTAGCACCAAATTCTTTAAGCATAGCTGGAGACATGTCGCCAGTGAATGCACCGCTGTTGTGTAGGTCAGAGTTTTGAGCACCTAGGATGATCGCGCTGCCTGCATCTGTAAGCGTACGCTCAGCAAGGTCAATGTAAAGTGCTGGTGGAGCAACTGCAACGTCTACGCCAGTAACGCCTTCAAGTTCAGCGTTAAGACCGTTAAGTAGATTAGCAACCATTTCTTTGCTGCCGTTTAGTTTCCAGTTACCCATAACTACAGGATAGCGCATAGTTTTTCTCCAAATTAAAATAATGTAATTATTAACTGCGTAAAAATATACCAGTCACAACTGAATTTTTACTGTTCAAAATCATTAATGTGTTTGGTTGTACCCTTTTCAAGACAAAAAGTGAACTACAAATAGAGAATTATTTCAATATATGCAGTTTTTTGTCGTTTTTTTTTAATATTTAGGCGAAATTTTTGGTTTTGGGTGCGTTCTTATTTTCTTATTTTAAATGCAGTATTTTTGCTGGGTGTTGTGTTGATTGTGATTGAAGTATTTGATTGAATCGTTGTAACTGACGTTGGAGTTCTTGTTGTAATAGAATATTGGTGTGAAGTGGATTTTTACCGTGATTAATCAGTCGATCAATATGGCTTTGTTGCGCCAGTAATCGCGGTTGCATACAAGGGTTGGCTTGGGCAATGGTTTGTGCAATTAATTGTTGGCGTAATAATGCAAATTGCTGAGGATGAGTGGTGGCGAGTTGTACCAGTTGGTCGAAATCAGGCAGTGATAGCATCCGCTATTCCTTTCTTTAATTACTATTTATAATGATAGTAGATAGATAGAGATAGCGGCGTGAGTGTTTATATTATCTTGGATACCGTTTTTGATTACCAATAATGCTCCATGGTAATTTGCCCCGGTTGACGACGCAGATTTTTAGTTAAACCTTTCGCTTCAAGTACCGCTTTAGTATCACGTACCATTTGTGGATTACCACATAGCATTACTTGGCTATTTTCAGGGGTTAGGTATAAGCCCACATGCCGTTCTAATAAACCATCAGCAATAGCTTGTGGTATTCGACCTGTTAAACATAACGGGGCTGGCTCTCTACTCACAAACGGCTGCACGATAAGTTGATCGCCATACTGTTGTTTTAGAATGCTTATTTCTGCTTGGTAACTGAGATCGGCGGCGTAACGTACCGCATGAATAAGAATGATTTTGCGGTATTTATGCCAGACTTCTTTTTGCCCTAAAATCGATAAATAAGGTCCAATCGCTGTACCCGTCGCAAATAGCCATAAATGCTGACCATTGGCAACGTCATCAAGGGTAAAGAAACCATTAGCCCTGGCCGAGATTTGAACAGTATCGCCCGCTTGCAAAGCATGCAATCGTGGTGATAACAAACCATCAGCGACGCGTGTGGCATAAATTTCAATATCAGAATCTTGAGGCGGGTTTACAAACGAGTAGGCACGTTGGATCAAATTATCGCCGATCATTATTCCAAGTTTGGTGAATTGTCCCGCTTTAAACGGTTCAATATTCGCTCGTAGCGATAAACTGAATAAATCTTGGTTCCAGTGACGGTTAGCAATAACTTGTGCAGGGATCCAATCAGCCATAGTGGCCTCCTCGTTATTTGGATGTTATTCGATAAGCACAGCGCCTTTGGCCTGTAATAATATGTTCTTGACGTTGGATGAGGGTATTCTCGCCTAACAAATGTTGAAAAATAGTCAGTTCAGAATGACAAAGTGATGGACAACGGGTTGCGGCAAGACAAATAGGGCAATGATTTTCAATTAATAAAAAGCCATGATCATCATTAATGAGCTCTGCCATATAGCCATCACGCTGGCGTAATTCGGTTAGCGTCATTAGTTTGCTTTTTAAATCAGGACAATCAGCAATGGCGGCTTGATAATGCGTTAAGGTTTGTTGTTCTCGTTGAGCAATAATGGCTTGTAGCCCTTGTTGACCAAATAAATCACTCACAGCATCTAGGGTTTGTATTGCAAGCTCAGCATGGTGATCACTAAAGTGTTGATGACCTTGAGATGTGAGTTGCCAGTGACGTGTTGGACGGCCGACTTTAACTTTTACGTCATAAGCATCGACTAAGCCTTGTTCTTCCATTGCTTGTAAATGTTGGCGAATTCCCATGGTGGTTAACTGAAATTTATCAGCTAATACTTTGGCGGTAACGGGGCCTTCATATTTGATGTGATAAAGGATTTTTTCAATAGTTTTCATAATCAGTCATCATTGTTACTCTTATTACATTATGGGATCAGCTTATTAAATAAAGCAATGTCTTTACAATATAATAATGCGTTAAAAGTAGGACTTCTTAGGTTTAAGAATGGAATAAAAAAATGCACCGTAGTGCATTTTTTATTGAAAAGAGTTAAGCGTTATAGTGTGTGTCGCTTGACCGCTTCATCTTGACGATTTAAGTCGTAGCTTGATTGTATACGACGCATCGTGCCGCATTTACCGCTAATTAATAGGGTTTCAGTGGTCGCAAAATCCCCTTGGCGTTGAATACCTTCAACTAAATCGCCTTTAGTGATCCCTGTACCTGCAAAGATCACATCATCGCTACGTGCCATATCTTCAAGACGTAGCAATTTGTTTGGTTCAATGCCCATTTCAGCACAGCGACGAATTTCCATTTCACCTAAACGACGGTTTTCTTCAGTATCGCCTTTTACTTGGTGACGAGGCAGTAAACGGCCTTGCATGTCGCCACCTAATGCGCGAATAGCAGCAGCAGAAACTACACCTTCAGGTGCGCCACCAATGCAATACATTACATCGACATCACTTTCAGGCATGCAAGTAAGAATAGACGCTGCAACATCACCATCTGGGAACGCAAATACACGTACACCCATCGCATGCATTTCTTTGATTAATTCATCGTGGCGAGGCTTAGCAAGAATAGTAACAACCAGCTCAGTGAGTGGTTTATTCAGTGCTGTCGCAATAGCAGCAAAGTTGTCGGCTAAGGGTTTATCAAGATCGATAACCCCTTTAGCTTGTGGGCCAACAACCAATTTTTCCATGTACATATCTGGTGCTTTTAGGAGACTACCTTTTTCACCTGCGGCAAGAACAGCAAGGGCATTATTTTGTCCCATTGCTGTCATGCGTGTACCTTCGATAGGATCAACGGCAATATCAACGGCACAACCACCACAACCAACATGTTCACCAATATAAAGCATTGGTGCTTCGTCGATTTCACCTTCACCAATAACAATCTCACCGTTGATATTAGTGTGGTTAAGCAGGGTACGCATAACTTCCACTGCGGCATTGTCTGCTGCAATTTTATCGCCACGGCCTAACCATTTATGGCCAGCAAGGGCTGCGCCTTCGGTAACACGAGCAAATGCTATTGCTAAATCGCCTTTCATGATAACTCCAGATATAGAAATCGGTAGGTTAAAGGGTTTAAAAATTCAGCGTAAATTCTAGCATAATTGGCTTGTCAACACGGTGGGAAATTAGATTGCCAACGCCGTAGGTTGATGATCTAACGCAACAGAATTAGCATTATGTGGTAAAGGCGAAATAAAAAAGGCCTGCTATTACGAGCAGGCCTTAAGTGTTATTAAATATGATTACTCGTCGTCATCTTCTTCATCAAATGCCCAACCTTTGGCACATTCAACTGCACGTTGCCAACCACGGTAGCGACGATTACGTTTTTTATCGTCTTCGCATGGTGTAAAGCTACGATCTAATTGTGATTTGTGTTTAAGCTCATCAATGCTATCCCAAAAACCAATGGCTAAACCTGCTAAATAAGCCGCGCCAAGAGCAGTGACTTCGGTAACTTTAGGACGATGCACTTCTGTTGCTAAAATATCTGCTTGGAATTGCATTAAGAAGTTATTGGCAACCGCGCCACCATCGACACGTAATATATCAAGCTTGATACCTGAATCGGCTTGCATCGCATCAAGTACATCACGAGTTTGGTAAGCAACACTCTCAAGGGTGGCACGAATAATATGATTAGAATTCACGCCGCGAGTTAAGCCAACAATCGCACCTCGCGCATACGGGTCCCAATAAGGCGCACCTAATCCTGTAAAGGCTGGAACAACATAAACCCCATTAGCACTGCCGACTTTTTCAGCAAAGTATTCTGAATCGTTAGCATCACTAAGTAGTTTTACTTCATCACGCAACCATTGAACAGAAGCTCCCCCCATAAAAACAGCACCTTCAAGGGCGTAAGCAACGTCACCTTTTGGACCACAAGCAAGGGTTGTTAGCAGACCATTATGCGAGGTGACTTTTTCTTTGCCAGTATTCATTAACAAGAAACAGCCCGTACCATAGGTGTTTTTAGCCTGTCCTGCGGAGACACACATTTGACCAAATAACGCCGCTTGTTGATCGCCTGCAATACCTGCGATAGGAATACGGGTACCGCCTTTACCACCAATGTTGGTTTGACCGTAGACTTCAGATGACGCTTTCACTTCTGGCATCATCGATAGCGGAATATTCAATACGGACAGTAATTTCTCATCCCATTGCAAAGTGTTGATATTAAACAGCATGGTGCGAGAGGCGTTAGTATAATCAGTAACAAAAACACGCCCTTGGGTCATTTTCCAAATTAGCCAAGTATCAACAGTACCAAATAATAATTCACCCGCTTCAGCTTGCTCTCGTGCGCCTTCAACGTTATCTAGAATCCATTTAACTTTGGTGCCAGAGAAGTAAGGGTCAACCACTAGGCCTGTTGCTTCTCGAATATAATCCGTTAGACCTTGTTGTTTTAGCTCTTCACATATATCAGCCGTGCGACGACATTGCCATACGATAGCGTTATAAACAGGCTTACCGGTTTTTTTATTCCAAACAATGGTGGTTTCACGCTGGTTAGTAATACCAATCGCTGCCACTTGATCGCTACGAATGCCTGCTTTGGCTAATGCTTCAACCATGGTTGAACTTTGAGTTGCATAAATTTCAAGAGGATCATGCTCAACCCAACCCGCTTTAGGGTAGATTTGAGTGAATTCGCGTTGTGACGAGCAAACGATATTAGCGTTGTGATCGAGTACCACTGCGCGGGAGCTGGTTGTTCCTTGATCTAGCGCCACAATATATTTTCGTTCAGTAGTCATGATGAGTTCCTCGTTATCTTTATTATAGTCAAGTAGGTGTCACAGAGGGGACGGGTTAATAGCCCTCTGACTTTATGGGTGGATCAAATTTTATGCATCAACCTGTGGTGTATCCGTATTGCCTTCGCATTTATTTGGTAGGGTACATTTGTTACCTGGAAGGTAAACACCCATAAATTTAGGGTATGCCCAGCCACCAAATAGTGCGCCACAAATTGGTGCCAGTATTGGTACGATAAAGTAAGGGATATCTTTAGCACCTGTTAATGCAATATTGTCCCAACCAGCAAAGAAAGTGAGTAATTTGGGGCCAAAATCACGGGCAGGGTTCATGGCAAAGCCAGTTAGTGGACCTAATGAACCGCCGATAACGGCAATGACTAAGCCGATGAGCAAAGGGCCCATTGCACCACGAGGCGCACCATTTTTATCATCGCCAATGGCTAAAATGGCAAACATTAATACTGCTGTAATGGTAAATTCAACCGCAAAAGCACCACCAAAACTTAATGATGGGTGAGGGAATGTTGAAAAGATAGAGGCGGTATCAAGGCTAGCGACCGTACCGCGAACAATGTTATGGCTGGCTTCATAATCAGTAAATAGGTTACTGTATAAACCATAAATTAGAGCAGCAGCGGCAAAAGCCCCTAATAGTTGTGCCATGATATAAGGCAAAACTTTGCGTTTATTGAAACCATGGAAACTGGCTAAGGCGATGGTCACGGCTGGGTTTAAATGGGCACCAGAAACTCCCGCTGTGACATAAATTGCAATGGCAACGCCAAGACCCCACATTATGCTTATTTCCCATTGACCAAAGTCAGCCCCGGTTAATTTCATCGCCGCGACACAGCCAACACCAAAAAATATCAGTAGTCCAGTACCGATAAATTCCGCAAAACATTCTCCGACTAGCGCATTAGGTTTGGAACTTGCCATATTGTCAGTCCTTTTGATAAGTAATGTAGGGTATTTCGTTATCCTTTATGCGCTGTAATTTACAATATCTACTTTTTTTTAAAATAATAACGGCTCAAAAATGTGCGTTCGAACGTGAATTGTTTTCTAAAGTGAGCGTTTGGTGGGTTTTTATTGTCGTGTTGATGGCGTGAGATCATTGATAGTAATATTAAGAATACACAGGAGTGGTTGTTGCTAGTGGTAACAATGGAATATAAAATCGGAAGGTTAAATTATCATGGTAATGTGGGGCAGAATTTGAGAAAGTTCATGGATACCACATTGTTGGTAGCAGAATGTAAAGCGAGGCATCAACGGTATAAAATGATGTGAAAGGTGCTAATGGTCGTTGAATTTAGCTGTTTTTAACGACTAAATTAGGCTGATATTGGCTTACTTTGCAAAAATTACATCAGACTTGTATGATTTTCATTCATTTGCACGAATGCAAAGGAAATGTAGATGTCAGCAGGCCATTGCCTCGTTAGAATAGCCGCTAAATATATATAACCCTGTCCGTAGAGATTACCTTCAATTGTTAAGGTAAATATATGGGCATAGATCAGGTGAACAATATGTCTCTAGAAATGTTGGAAAAATTGGAAGCCAAAGTTCAAATGGCTGTAGATTCAATTTCTTTGCTACAAATGGAAATTGATGAATTAAAAGAAAAAAATGATAGCCTAGCTATGGAAGCACAAGAACTACGTTCTGGTCGTGAGAGTCTTGTTCAAGATAATGAAAAGCTACGTGGCGAGCATAACGTATGGCAAGATCGCGTACGTACGCTACTAGGTAAAATGGATAGCGTAGAATAATCGCGTATTTATTTTAATACGATTATCGGCTTGGTGTAGCACGCTTAATGGGTGATATGCCAAGCCGATGTTTTATGTGTTGCCATGTATGTCGAGGAATAGATTAGTCTATGTCTAACGCTTCTGGAGATAAAATAACCCCCGTATTATCCGCGTAAATATAATCTTCAGGTAAGAAGGTTACTCCTCCAAAATTCACCGCAACATCGACTTCGCCAATGGTTTGTTGATCAGCGCCAACCGGAATGGCCGCTAATGCTTGAATACCTAAATCGAGCTGATCGAGTTCATCAACATGGCGCACACTGCCATAAATGATCAATCCTTCCCATTGGTTTTCAGTGGCCAATCGTGCTAAATCGAGATCAATTAAAGCGCGGCGTAATGAACCACCGCCATCAATTAATAATACCCGTCCAATACCTTGTTGAGATAATACCTCATGAATAACGCTATTATCTTCAAAGCATTTTATGGTCGTGACTTGACCACCAAATGAACTACGGCCACCGTAAGAGCTGAACATGGGTTCAACCACGTCAACTTGATCGAGATAGATATCACAAAGCTCAGAGGTATTATATTCCATGGACAGGCTTCTTATTGGTAGCTAAAAACAAAAAACGATTGTTCAAATTATAACCAGTTGAAATCGCATTGCAATTTGTATCAGTGACTACGCTAATACCATACCAATAGCAAACAAGAGGTTGGTGATTAATGCACATTTAACCATGGTTGCCATCATTGGTCGAAGTGCTGCGCCATTGGTTGAATTATACACTTGTCGACCATGCTTAATCAGTAATGGTAGGCTTAGAATAAAGAGCCACCCAAAGACAGATTTTACTTCCAATAGGGCAAATAAACTAAAAAAGATCACACTCGTAGTCAGTAATACGAGGTGGTATTTACGTCCCCATTGTGGTCCCATTCGTACGACTAATGTTTGCTTTCCACATGCTTTATCATTATCGATATCACGTAAGTTGTTGATATTCAATACGCCAACCGCCAATAAACCACAGGCCGTTGCGGGTAACATGATCAGTGAATCTATTTGCCCAGTTTGAAGATAATAGGTACCCGCAACCCCAAGCCATCCAAAAAAGATCAGTACTGATAGATCACCCAATCCTCGATAACCATAAGGCTTATTGCCGACGGTATAGGCAATTGATGCGCCAATCGCGAGTAATCCAAGGATTAAAAAGCCAACAATATCATGAGGGTTTTTACAGGCAATTAAAATCAAGGTTAAGCCACTTATTGCGGTCAGTATGATATTAATAATCATAGCCTTACGCATTGTTGCTGCGGTGACTAAGCCTGATTGCATTGCCCGTTGTGGACCTAAACGATCATCATTATCGGTACCTTTAACGGCATCGCCATAATCATTAGCAAGGTTAGATAGAATTTGTAATAACAAGGCAGTTAATAGTGCTAGTGCGGTAATACTGGCAGAAAAACTGTCGTGCCACTTTGCCACTGCGCTGCCGCAGACAATAGAGGCGATAGCAAGCGGTAAGGTTTTTGGTCTTGCGGCATCTAACCAAATTGTCAGTGAAGAGGGTGAGTTCATAAATTAGATACTTAAAGTGAATACTGAAAAGGTATTATGGCGTAAATTTGGTCAGGCGCAAATTTATCCCATCAATGTTTGTTAAAGAACAAAAAAAACGGTGCGAAAAAACGCACCGTTTATAATGTTAGTTATTGGTTTAAATTCGATTATAAAATAAAGCGACTTAAATCTTCATCTGCAACGAATTCACCTAAACGTGCTTGTACATAAGCGTCATCGATAAGGAATTTTTCACCTGCTTTTTCGCTAGCATCATAAGAAATTTCTTCCATTAGACGTTCCATGACAGTATGTAGACGACGAGCACCAATATTTTCTGTGCGTTCATTTACCTGCCATGCGGCTTCCGCTAAGCTTTCAATACCATCAGCTGTAAATTCAATATCAACGGATTCGGTTGCCATTAGTGCTACGTATTGCTGTGTTAAAGAGGCTTTAGGCTCAGTAAGAATACGTTTAAAGTCATGGCTAGTCAGTGCTTCTAATTCAACACGGATCGGTAAACGACCTTGTAATTCTGGAATTAAATCAGACGGCTTAGCGACTTGGAATGCACCTGATGCAACAAACAAAATATGGTCGGTTTTAACCATGCCATGTTTCGTTGACACTGTGCTGCCTTCAACTAATGGTAATAAATCACGTTGTACACCTTCACGAGAAACGTCAGGGCCTGATGATTCGCCACGCTTACAAATCTTATCGATCTCATCAATAAAGACGATACCGTTATTTTCAACGGCGAAAATCGCTTGTTCTTTTAATTCTTCTTGATTGACCAGTTTTGCAGCTTCTTCTTCTGTTGCTGCTTTTAACGCATCTTTAATTTTCATCTTGCGTTTTTTACTGGTATTGCCGGCAAGGTTTTGGAACATGCCTTGTAACTGGTTGGTCATTTCTTCCATACCAGGAGGCGCCATGATTTCAACACCCATTTGTGATGCTGCAATATCAATTTCAATTTCTTTATCATCAAGCTTACCTTCACGTAATTTCTTACGGAAAGATTGGCGAGTGGTTGATTCTGCTGGCGCTTCTTCGTTTTGCCCCCATGCATCACGTGCGGGTGGCAATAGCACATCAAGAATACGTTCTTCTGCTAATTCTTCAGCATGGACGCGCACTTTTTCTGTGGCTTGTTGATGAATCATTTTGACCGCGACATCGGTCAGATCACGAATAATCGTTTCGACTTCTTTACCAACATAACCCACTTCAGTAAATTTAGTTGCTTCAACTTTAATGAACGGAGCATTCGCTAATTTTGCTAAACGGCGGGCAATTTCTGTTTTGCCGACACCTGTTGGCCCAATCATTAAAATGTTTTTAGGGGTTACTTCAACACGCAGCTCTTCAGGAAGCTGCATTCTGCGCCAGCGGTTACGCAGCGCAATCGCAACCGCTCGTTTGGCTTTGTCTTGACCGATAATATGACGGTCAAGTTCATGAACGATTTCGCGAGGAGTCATTTCAGACATTGCAACTTCCTTACTTAGTTTCTAATTCTTCAATAGTGTGATTGTGGTTGGTGAACACACAAATATCACCAGCAATATTTAACGCTTTTTCAGCAATTTCGCGAGCATCAAGATCAGTATTTTCTAATAATGCAATAGCGGCTGCTTGAGCAAAGTTGCCGCCTGATCCAATCGCGACTAAATCATGTTCAGGCTGTACGACATCACCATTACCAGTAATGATTAATGAGCCCGTTTCATCAGCAACGACTAATAAAGCTTCTAGTTTACGTAGGGCACGATCGGTACGCCAGTCTTTGGCTAGCTCAACGGCTGATTTCAATAGATGGCCTTGGTGCATTTCTAATTTACGCTCGAAACGCTCAAATAAAGTAAAGGCATCCGCCGTGCCGCCAGCAAAACCAGCAAGTACTTTATTGTTATAGAGACGACGAACTTTGCGCGCGTTGCCTTTCATCACTGTATTGCCAAGTGAGACTTGACCATCACCAGCAATTACGACTTTGCCGTTACGACGAACAGATACAATAGTTGTCACGTTAAACCCTCTTTGATTCAGCTCCGACGTTAGCCGGTATCGTTAATGCTATTAGATCTGGGGATAGCGGGACTGATTTTCAAGGTGCTGGTGATAATTGCGGTATAATGATTGAACATATAAAAAAGGATGCCATGGCGGCATCCTTAGTGATTTTTTGATGGAAATGATGACTATTCCCAGAACCAAATGGCACAAGGACTAATGCCATGTTGTTGTAATTTGTTCTGATCATTCATTGCTAAACGTTTGTCTTTATACGGACCAAGTACAACACGGTACCAAGTTCCTTTGTTATTGGTTGATACTTTTATTTGGCTATTTAAACCCTGAAACGCAATCATTGCTTTACGTTCATCCGCTTGGGTTTGGCTATGATAAGCACCGCATTGTAATAAATAAGGCTTAGCTGGCTTCTCTTTGGCGCTGACGTGTTTCTGGGTTAATTTAGGAACAATGACTTTTTTATTTTCCAGTTCTTGAATATAACGCCATTTTTCTTCTGGTTTTGGCGGTAAGGCATTGGTATTAACTTTTGCAGGTTGCTGCGGTTTGATAACAATAGCCGCAGGAATCGCTGGCTCCTTTTCAGGAACATCGGTCCCTGAAAGGAAAAATAAACTCGTAATCAGCCCACACACTAAAATAACAGCGAAAGCTGCCCACTTGGTTGGAAAACCAGTTGTCGGCATTTTTTTGCCTTTAGGGTTAGCTTTTTCTTTTGGTGACGCCGCTTTTGCTGAGCGTCCGCGTTTTACATAATCTTTAGTAGCCACAATATCGACAAATTAGTTTGGGAAGATAGATAGGTCTCTATGTTACAAAGTTGGATTGATCCTGACCAGTTATTATCGCTGTTTCGTTGATAATTAACCCCATATTGTAACAACGATACCAGATTTTATGATCTTGGTGCGGTAACGTGTCAAATATGGGGGGATAGATTAATTAGCGACTTGGTGGCGCAGCACTTTCACGAATAACCAGTTTTGCATCTAATAATCGTGAACCTGCTTGCACATCTTTACCTTTGAGCAATTCAAGTAGCATTATCATTGCTTGGCGGCCGATCTCATAACGAGGTTGAGAAACCGTCGTTAATGGTGGATCGCAGTATTCTGCAAATTGAATATCATCAAAACCGACAATAGAAATGTCATGCGGAACGCGCAAACCTAAACGTTTTGCTTGTTGCATTGCGCCAATCGCCATGACATCAGAATGGCAAAATAATGCGGTTGGTGGTTCAGGTAAAGCTAGCAGCGCAGTAATAGCACGAGCTCCTGCGGCAAAGCTGAAGTCACCTTTAATGGTGTAGGCTGGGTTTAAAGTAATGCCTCCACGACGCAGTGCTTGCTGATAACCTTGCTGGCGAAATTGCGATAAGGCAGCTTTATCAGGGCCGGTAATTTGGGCGATGCGTTTATGGCCCATTTGGGTGAGATAATTCACCGCATCAAAGGCCGCGGTTAAGTTATCAATGTGCACCGTCGGTAATTCAAGCTCTGGCGCATATTCACACGCCATCACTAATGGCGGTAGGTTTTTCTGCTCAGGTTTACTAACGTCAAAGGGTAAATTATTACCCAGTAGCAACATACCATCAGCTTGTTTAGTAAAGACTAAATTAGCGAATGAATTTTCACGACGTTGTTGCTGACCGCTGTCACCGAGCAACACTAAATAACCATTTTCCATTGCCGCTTCTTCAATACCACGAATGATCTCAGTGAAGTAGGGATCACAGATGTCGGGAACAATGGTAACGATAGTTTTTGATTCATTGCGGCGTAAATTGCGTGCCAGTGAGTTTGGTGAATATCCAGCTTCCATTACGGCTTGCTCGACCTTTTTCCTGGTTGAGGCCGATACTTTTTCCGGGTTCATGAGCGCACGTGAAACGGTCGCGGTTGATACCCCGGCTAGCTGGGCAACGTCCTTCATTGTCGCCATAGTGCTTTCCTCTTTTGCATGATCTTTCTGATTTACAGTTGGCTATCTGACGCAAAAATGTATTCAGATAGACTTGCCAACTAATTGTAACTGACTGAAAAACGTCAATTCATAGGCATATTGTAGAATGGATGCATAAGTTGAAACATGCTTTCAATAGCATAAATTACATTCGCTATGTGAGATGCATCGCATTGTGTAGTTTAAGTTAAATCTTGTGGTTCAACATCAATCGACCACCTAATTTTTTTAGCTAAAGGTAAGAGTTGGATTGCCGGTTTTGCAATGCTCAGCATTTGTTGAAGCTTATTTCGATTAGGTATTTGTAAAATTAATTGCCACCGGAATCGTCCAGCACGGCGAGCAAGCGGAGCGGGATTGGGCCCCAATACACAACAGTCTTGATCGTACACCGGACTGGCTTCAAAAATTGCACGAATTTGTTGTAAAAATTGACATACCAAATCGCTATCATTGGCTTCTGCGCGCAATAATACGAGGTGAGTAAACGGTGGTAACAATGCTTGGCGACGTTCAATTAATGCTGCTTGAGAAAAAACGCCATAGCCTTTATGCAGTAATGATTGTAGCAGTTGATGTTCAGGATGGTGGGTTTGTAATAATACCGCCCCTGGTTTACTGGCGCGTCCAGCGCGGCCTGCAACTTGAATAAACAGTTGTGCTAATCGTTCAGATGCTCGAAAGTCGTTGCTAAATAACGCACTATCAACATCAATTAATGCCACTAGGGTGACGTTGGGAAAGTGGTGACCTTTAGCGAGCATTTGAGTACCGATTAAAATTTGATATTCATTGTTTTTAATCGCTTCTAAATAGTTTTCTAATGCGCCTTTACGGCGGGTGCTATCTCGGTCAATACGTACTGTTTTAAATTCAGGGAACAGCTCTGCAAGTTGCGCTTCAAGCTGCTCGGTACCGACACCCACTGGCGATAATTGCGTTGATCCACATTGTAGGCATTGGTGCATTATTGGTCTTTGAGTCGCACAGTGATGGCAGCGTAATTCCCCCGATTGTTGGTGAAGGGTATAATACGCATCACAACGGTCACATTCCGCAATCCAACCACATTCATGACACATCATTGCTGGCGAAAAACCGCGACGGTTAAGAAACAACATCACTTGGTTGCCTGCATTGAGGTGTTTACGCATTTCTGCAATTAATGGTGCTGATAGTCCTGCATTTAAATACAAGCCTTTAACATCGATTACGCCATGGCGTGCAGCGCTTGCATTACCCGCACGTTTAGAGAGGGTGAGGTAATGGTATTTACCTGTTTGGGCGTTATGTAGTGTTTCTAATGCGGGTGTTGCTGAGCCTAAAACAATCGGAATGTTTTCTTTATTGGCACGCATTACTGCCAGATCACGAGCATGGTAACGTAAACTGTCTTGTTGTTTGTATGAAGCATCATGTTCTTCATCAACAATAATAATCCCTAGATTCGCAAAGGGAGTGAACAATGCTGAACGGGTACCAATAATGATCCCTGCTTGATTATCACGTCCTGCCAACCACGCTGTCATGCGTTCACTGTCATTGAGGCCTGAGTGTACGGTTTCTAATGGCACATTAAAACGGCGCTTAAAACGATTGATGGTTTGTGGCGTTAGGCCGATTTCAGGGACTAAAATTAATGCTTGTTTACCCGCCGCTAAAATGGGCTCTAAGAGGTTAAGGTAAACTTCGGTTTTGCCTGAACCTGTGACGCCATCTAATAGATAACATCCAAAATCGGGATTGCTGTTAACCGTGGCAATGGCTAACGCTTGCTCTTCGTTTAAACGTGGCTTTTGTTCTGTGATCTCAAATTGCGGTTGCCATTGATGTTGTTTGGGCTGTTGTTGTTGTTCTGTGATCCAGCCTTTTTGTGTAACGGCTTTTAAGGTCGCACTACTGACGTCATGGGTGAGTAAGCTTTCATGACTGAGTGGGCCATGACGTAATAGATTTAGAATTTGAGCTTGCTTAGGGGCGCGCTTTAAACCATTTAACGGTTGATCACGACCCGCTTCGCTAAGCTGCCAGTATTTTAGTGGTGCGGTTGAGGCTTCTCGACCTTTACGCAATAAAGCAGGCATGGCATTGGCTAAAGCATCACCTAATGGATATTGATAATAGCGACTGGCCCATTTTAATAAGCTAAATAGAGCGGGTTGCCATAAAGGTTGATTATCTAACACTTGTTGAATCGGTTTTAATTGTTGGATTGGGAAATCAGAATCGTTACCGATAGCAACTACTATTCCCACTAATCGTTGGCGACCAAAAGGCACAAGCACGCGTCCACCGATCACAGGAGTGGCATTGGGTTTGATGAGATAATCAAATATTTTATCTAACGGGACAGGTAAAGCAACGCGCGCTATTGGGGGGGTCATATTTTATCGCTTTGATTGAACTTGTACTAAATAGTAACAGATCACGTGATATGGAATAAGTGTTGCTATGTAGCAATCATTAATTACTGTTTTAGTGATGAACACAAAGAGTGATAAAAAAACAGCGTCTGAGTTGATCTCTTGATAATGATTGATTACTATACGCCGCCTGATTTGTCGTAAATTTACGGCAGACTATTTTATTAATCACGTGTGGTGCCCGGCTTTGGATCGGGAGAGCGACACGGCCTTAACTTGAGGTTTCCCCATGAAACAAGGTATCCACCCAGAATACAAAGAAGTAAACGCACGTTGTTCTTGTGGCAACACTTTCGTATTTAACTCTACTATGAGTAAAGACATCAACCTTGATGTATGCGATAAGTGTCACCCATTCTACACTGGTAAGCAACGTCAAGTTAGCTCTGGCGGTCGTGTGGACAAATTCAACAAGCGTTTTGGTGCGCTTACTAGCAAGTAATTACTTGCCAGATGAATTTTTAAAAAAAAGGGATGCGCAAGCATCCCTTTTTTTATAACTGAAATTTATCAGATGTAAAAAAACCAGCATTTGTGCTGGTTTTTTGCTATTTCATATACATGCTATTCATTAATGTCTTCGTAACTGATGCCCATTGCATCCATTAATGCTTTTGCTTCTGCGGGCAAGTCATCTGGGTGGTCTTTACGAATGTCATCATCGGTTGGTAATGGTTGACCTGTGTAAGCATGTAGGAATGCTTCACAGAGTAATTCACTGTTGGTAGCGTGGCGCAGGTTATTGACCTGACGGCGAGTACGTTCATCAGTAAGAATTTTGAGAACCTTTAATGGAATAGACACTGTAATTTTTTTTACTTGTTCATTTTTTTTACCGTGTTCTGCATAAGGGCTAATATATTCGCCATTCCACTTTGCCATGTTTTACCTTCTCAGCGATGTTTAATTAATGGTGATAACAATGTCGCGATGACGGTTGTTAGTACATAGTCATGATAGGCGGCGATATTACGTGAACATCGTTAGTTTGTCCTCTACCGTGGCATATAACAGTTACTAGATCACGACTATTTTTTTCAATTATTGAATTTTAGCGGGATTTACCGCTATAAGCAAAGACATATAGACGTCTAGCTGTGTTGACGTCTCATTTTGATGTGGTTAAGGTTATTGCCGTGACCATTATTTATTTCAGGGCTCACCCCCTATAACAAGGAACGTTATTATGAGTGATAAGCAGCTTGCAACTATTGCAGTTCGTACCGGTATTGATGTTGATTCACAATACAATGCAATTGTTCCGCCCATTTATTTAACTTCAACCTATAGTTTTCCCGCTTTAGGTGAGTTACCGCAGTATGATTATTCCCGTTCAGGTAATCCGACTCGAAATACATTGGCTGATGCCTTGAGTGATATGGAAGGCGGTGCGGGTGGGGTAGTGACTAGTTGTGGTACTGCTGCGATGAATTTATTGGTCTCAGCGCTCTTGGGACCTGATGATTTATTGATTGCTCCCCATGATTGTTATGGTGGCAGTTACCGTTTATTTAATACTCGCGCGCAGAAAGGCGATTTTAAGGTGCTGTTTATTGATCAATCTGATTCTGAGGCCTTAGCGGCGGCGTTCGCACAAAAACCAACCTTGCTATGGCTTGAAACCCCCTCTAATCCTTTAGTGCGCGTGATTGATATTTCGGCGATCTGCCAACAAGCACAGACGGTTGGTTGCCAAGTTGCGGTTGATAACACCTTCCTATCACCATTATTACAACAGCCATTATCGCTTGGCGCTGATTTTGTAGTGCATTCAACCACCAAATATATTAATGGCCACTCTGATGTTGTCGGGGGTGTTCTCATTGCTAAAGACCAAGCGGCGGCGGAAAATCTAAGTTGGTGGGCCAATTGTATTGGTGCAACGGGGGCACCCTTTGATGCGTATTTGACCTTACGTGGATTACGCACGTTAGCACCAAGAATGCGGATGCATGAAGAAAATGGTGCGGCAGTACTGGCTTATTTACAGCAACAACCGCTGGTTGGCACCATTTATCATCCAAGTTTACCGACCCATGCAGGGCATGAGATTGCTAAGCGTCAACAACGTGGTTTTGGGTCGATGATGAGTTTTGAATTTGCTGGAAGTTATCAACAACTGGAATTGTTTGTAAAAACGCTACAGTTATTTTCATTAGCAGAATCATTAGGGGGAACGGAGAGTTTAATTGCTCATCCCGCATCGATGACCCATCGCGCAATGACTGATGACGAACAGCGAGCGGCAGGGATTTCAACTTCTTTATTACGGCTATCGGTTGGTTTAGAAGATTCACGTGATTTAATTGCTGATCTTATGCAAGCATTTGTTGCTGCCGAGGCGATCTGTTGATAAAAAAAGCTACGCCAGTGACATAAATTTGGTGGTAGTCGTTTTGCTGATTTGCATATTTTTGCGATTGAAAGCCCGTGGTATTGCGAGAATCTATTAGTGATTCGAGTGCTAACCGGTGAGCGACAATGCTGTAGTTGATAGCGTTGGTATTCAGTGCCTGTAATAAAAAAGCCGCAGTTCAAACTGCGGCTTTTTTGTTGGATATAAACTTAGTTGATAGCGACTGCACTACCTTCACTGTCCATATCTTTCAGTTCAGTTAATACTTCTTCTGCCCATAATATCCAAGCTTGGCGGTTATGAAGCCCGCGACGCAAGGTTAAACGGTCGAGACGTTGTTGACGATCCATGTTTTTGTAATCGCTAAAATGAATTTGCTCTAGCTCTTGATAATGACCAATTAAATTGTGTGATTCATCAATTAAAGATTCAAGTTGCTGCTGCATGGGTAATGAATTGTGAACGCCACAAATCAGTAGTTTTGCAGAAAATTCATCGCGCGTGGTTGGATTACGAGCAGGCTCTTGGAACCACTCAAATAATGCCTGACGACCAAGATCGGTAATTGAATATACCTTACGATCAGGTTTACCATCTTGAGGTTCAAGGCGGCAGGTTACTTGATCATTTGTCGCCATTTTATTGAGTTCACGATACACCTGCTGGTGGCTCGCTTTCCAAAAATAACCGATACTGTGTGAAAATTCTTTGGTTATATCGTAACCAGTTGCTTCTCGAGTGCTAAGCACTGTTAAAATTACATGTGGTAGTGACATCTCTTCTATCCGTTAAATATATAAAATAAAAAAAACACAATATGGCTTAGATTACGTAACGCTTCAGATGACGTTTTTAATTATAATCGTGCTATTGCACTGCCTAATTGCGGTCGCATAGAATATCATTAATTGACTCAATATCGATACTTCTAGTTCAATTATCTGTTACTGAGGCGTTTCAATTTATTATCTTGTGAACTATTACTAAGTTAATTTAGCGCTAAAAAAATAATAATTTGATTGAAATATATTCATCTTTTCTCATATTGATACTTTTCTATCTTAGTCTTTATAAGCAATATAGTGCTGTGTCAAAGTTGAGATTTTACAATCTTTTTTAACAATTTTGTAAATAACGGGTAAAAAAAAGGCTATCCAAAGATAGCCTTGTTGCTATTGATTGATGATCAACCTGTGTTACGCATACCGGTTGCAATACCTGCAATAGTAACCATTAATGCTTCTTCGAGCTCTGTTGGTAACTCTTTCTGTTGGCGAGTACGGTAAAGTAATTCTGCCTGCAGCATATTAAGTGGCTCAACATAAATATTCCGTAAGCGAATAGATTCAGCGCCCCACGGATCTTGCTGCATTAAGTGATCATTGTTTTCAACGGTTAAGACCGTTTTAATGTCTTGCTGTAATTGTGAGCGTAATTGCTTACCTAAAGGCCATAAGGCTTCATCAGTTAAGCGTTGGTCATAGTATTCTGTAATGCCAAGATTAGTTTTACTGTATACCATTTCTAGCATACCTAATCGGGTTGAGAAAAACGGCCATTCGCGACACATTTCTTCTAGTTGTGCGGTATCACCATTATCAATTGAATGTTGAATCGCTTCACCCGCGCCTAACCACGCTGGTAATAAGAGGCGGTTTTGACTCCAAGCAAAAATCCATGGAATAGCACGTAAACTTTCAACGCCACCATTAGGATTACGTTTTGCAGGACGAGAGCCTAGCGGTAATTTACCCAGTTCAGATTCTGGCGTTGCGGCGCGGAAATAAGGAATAAACTCCGGCGTGTTACGGACTATATTACGGTACGCTTCACATGAAACATCAGAAAGTTGGTCCATAATCTGACGCCATTCTTGTTTCGGTGCTGGTGGCGGCAGTAAGTTAGCTTCTAACGTTGCACTCGCGTAAAGGCTGAGGCTGTTAATTGCCACTTCAGGTAAACCTAGCTTAAAGCGAATCATCTCACCTTGTTCGGTGACGCGTAAGCCACCTTTTAGGCTGCGTGGTGGTTGGGATAATAATGCCGCATGTGCTGGTGCGCCGCCACGACCAATACTACCGCCACGGCCGTGGAATAAGGTGATTTCAACTTCTGCTTTTTCACAGACATCAACCAGTTTTTCCATCGCACTGTATTGCGCCCAACCCGCTGACATGACACCAGCATCTTTGGCCGAATCAGAATAGCCAATCATTACCATTTGATGATTTTGAATAAAGCCACGGTACCAATCAATGTTAAGCAGTTGTTCAATAACATCAGCACCATTATTTAAGTCTTCAAGTGTTTCAAATAATGGACACACATCCATGCGGAACGGACAACCTGCTTCTTGCAGTAATAAGTGGACTGCTAATACATCAGAGGCAGTACGTGCCATTGATATCACATAAGCACCTAATGCTTCACGTGGTTGTTCTGCAATTGCTTTACAGGTTTCTAGTACTTCTTGAACGTCAGCTGATGGTTCCCATTTTCGTGGTAGTAATGGTCGCTTAGACGATAATTCACGAACTAAGAACGCGATCTTATCTTGTTCACACCATTGACTGTAATCACCTAAACCAAGATGACGCGTTAGCTCTGAAATAACATTTTCGTGGCGAGTACTTTCTTGACGAATATCCAGTTTAACCAGGTGTACACCAAAACATTTTATACGGCGTAATGAATCAAGCAGTAAGCCGTCAGCAATGATCGCCATACCACATTGATGTAATGACTGGTAACACGCAAACAGTGGATCCCATAGCTCAGCAACATCATTAATAATGTGCTTAGAAAGAGGAGCGCTACCGTTAATTTGTGCTTCTAAACTGTCGCGAGTAATGATCAGCTTGGTGCGTAGTTGTTTTAAAATCGCACGGTAAGGTTCGTGTTCTTCACCTGCAAGTTCACGCACCTCATCATTACACTGAATCATCGATAATTCATTGATTAACTCTTGCACGTCACCAAGGTAAAGCTCTGCGGCTTTCCAGCGTGAAAGACGTAAAACTTCATGGGTAACATCAGACGTTACAAATGGATTGCCGTCACGATCTCCACCCATCCATGATGAGAAGGTTACTGGCGCAGCATCTAATGGTAATTTTTTATCTAAATGCTGTTGCAGTTTTTCATCAAACAGACGTACAAATTCTGGTACTGCTTGCCACAATGAATTTTCAACAACCGCATAACCCCATTTCGCTTCATCAATTGGGGTTGGACGTTGTTGGCGAATAACATCGGAATACCATGCTTGAGCAATCAGTTGTTCTAAGCGTTGCTCAATGCGTGCACGTTCAGCGGTTGATAATTCGCTTAACTCTAATTGTGATAAACATTTATTAATCTGTACCAATTTATGGATCATGGTACGGCGTGCAATTTCTGTTGGGTGCGCGGTGAGAACTAAATCGATATTTAATTCGTTAATAGCGACTAAAGAATCTGCTGGATTAACATCATGCTGCACTAATTTAGTGAATAACTCATCGAGTGCATCTGGGCTACATAATGTCGTTTCACGTTGGCGTGAAATAGTATGGTATTGCTCTGCAATATTGGTGAGATTAAGGAATTGACTAAAAGCTCGAGCTACAGGAAGTAATTGATCATCGGGTAGGTTTTGTAATTCAGCAATCAGTTTCTCACGATCATCTTGATTACCTGTACCTGCTGATTTAGAAAGTTTGCGGATAGTTTCCACTTTTTCTAATAGTTCATCACCGCAGGCTGTTTTGATGGTATTACCCAGCAAATGGCCAAGCATACTAACATTACTTGTTAACGCACTGTATTTCTCGTTCATATCGTATCCATTCCGTAATTTTATTACATCCAATTTAACCTTTACCCACAATCTAGCCGCGAAGTTAGCAACAGGTCAACAGAGATTGTGGTTATCGCCAATAAAAATGAGCGATATTGATTTTGGTCATAATCTTGATTGAATTTTGTAATTTTGTTTCATTTCTGCCGATATAACCTCATATTTTTGTTCATTATTAATGAGATAGAGCAGAAAAGCGCTGCTTTAATAACGTTAAATGTTATTCAATAGGGCCTAAAAAGTTAACAAAAAGGGACTAAAATATATTTTTTTATCATTACACTATTGACAGTGTGTAATTTAACCAGTAAACATATTAATTCAAATTTATGAATAAATGGTGTTAGCTGTTTATTTATCCTCGAGCAACGGAACGCTCAGAGTTTATTGTTTAATGCAGGAAGTTATTATCATGAACCAAATCCACACATCTGCTTTTATTTCCCTTCGACGACGCTAAGTCTTTTGCCTTCGGTGCTTTTACGTGCCTTTTATATGCTGTTTATAGCACACTTCTGTTAGCCGTTATGACAATTATTACTACTTAGTCATCGCTCCAATTATTTGATTACGGCTCGATAACACGATAACGATATGGAATTAGCAATGTTAAACACGGTTATTGTTGGCGCCAGTGGATATACCGGTGCAGAACTAGCAAAGATAGTGAGTCGTCATCCGCAATTAACGCTTTGCGGTTTGTATGTTTCGGCAACGAGTCTTGATGCGGGAAAGCCATTAAGTGACTTACATGGTCAGTTAAGAGATGTGGTTGATTTACCGTTGCAGCCGTTAACGGATATTAAAACAGCTGCGGCAAACATCGATATTGTGTTGTTAGCAACCGCCCATGAAGTGAGCCATGATATTGCGGCTGAATTTCTTAATTTGGGGTGTCAGGTGTTTGACTTATCAGGGGCGTTCAGAGTTAAAGCTGATGGTTTTTATTATCAATATTATGGTTTTGAGCACCAACATGAGGCATTGCTGGACAGTGCTGTTTATGGTTTAGCTGAATGGAATCATGATCAAATTCGTCAAGCTCAGTTAGTTGCCGTTCCTGGCTGTTATCCCACCGCATCTCAATTAGCGTTAAAACCATTGCTTGTTGCCGGTCTACTTGATTGCGATCAATGGCCAGTGATTAATGCGGTCAGTGGTGTGTCGGGTGCAGGCCGTAAAGCTAACATGACCAATAGTTTTTGTGAGGTGAGCTTACAGGCTTATGGCTTGTTTACGCATCGACACCAGCCTGAAATTGCCCATCATCTTAATTGTGATATTATTTTTACGCCTCATCTCGGGAATTTTAAACGCGGTATTTTAGCCACCATTACCGCTAAATTAGCCATTGGTGTAACCGCTGACGAGGTGACGGCCGCAATGGAATCTGCGTATTTAAATGCAGCAGATCAACATGCGGTACGTTTGCTTAAAAATAAGACCGCCAAACTTGATGATGTTGTTGGTAGTTGTTTTTGTGATATCGGCTGGCAGGTGCAAGGTGAGCATATTATTTTAACCGCCGCGATTGATAATTTATTGAAAGGGGCGTCATCACAAGCAGTTCAATGCATAAATATTCGTAATAGCTTTCCTCAGTTAACCGCATTGGTGTAGGAGTAACATAATGAATCAAGTCCCTTTAGTGATTAAACTCGGTGGTGCCGCACTTGAATGTAACCTTACCTTAGAACGATTGTTTTCAACCATCAATGCTTACCAATCGCGCTCACAACGCCCGATCTTATTTGTTCATGGTGGTGGCTATCTCGTTGATGAACTTATGAAAAAATTGCAGTTACCAACTGTTAAAAAACAAGGATTACGGGTTACGCCAAGCGATCAAATTGGTTTGATTACCGGCGCGCTAGCGGGCACGGCTAATAAAATGCTGCAAGGGCAAGCCGTTAAAGCGGGAGTGGCTGCGGTAGGATTGAGTTTAGCCGATGGCGGTTTATGTACGGTTAGTCAATTAGATCCAGAACTGGGTGCTGTCGGTCATGCTGAGCCCAATAATGGCGCTTTAGTAGGTCAAATTATGCAGTTAGGTTTTGTGCCAATCATTAGTTCTATTGGGCTTAATGATAGCGGTGAAATGATGAATGTTAATGCCGATCAAGCGGCGGTCGCGGTCGCTGCGGCTGTGGGTGGTGAATTGGTTTTATTGTCCGATGTGACGGGAGTGCTTGATGGTAAAGGTAATTTAATTAAGCAGCTAACGGAATCTGAGGCGGAAGCGTTAATTGCTCAAGCGGTGATCACCGATGGCATGATTGTGAAAGTGCGTGCGGCATTTACAGCAGCTAAAGCACTAGGGCGTTCGATTGAAGTCGCCAGTTGGCGCTATCCCGACAAGCTCAATGATTTATTAGCGGGCGACAGTATTGGGACTCGATTTACGCTGTCATCAACGGGTAATTAAACAGCATTGATTTAGATGCCTTGATTTATGACGACGAATTAATATTTTTGAAAATAGTGCCTGAACGGGATGACCGCGACAAGGCTGAAAAGGAGAGCAGCAGATGAGTAAAATTAATAAAGTGGTATTGGCCTATTCAGGTGGTTTAGATACTTCAGCCATTATTCCATGGTTAAAAGAAAACTATGACTGTGAAGTGGTCGCGTTTGTGGCAGATGTTGGTCAAGGTGAAGAAGAATTGGTTGGCATTGAAGAAAAAGCCATCGCCTCTGGTGCCTCTGCATGTTATATCGCTGATTTAAAAGAAGAGATGGTAAAAGATTATATTTACCCATCCCTTAAAACGGGGGCAATTTACGAAGGTAAATATTTATTAGGTACCTCAATGGCGCGTCCGATCATCGCTAAGGCACAAGTAGAGTGTGCATTAGAAATTGGTGCTGATGCGTTGTGTCATGGTTGTACGGGGAAAGGTAATGATCAGGTCCGTTTTGAAGGAGCGTTTGCCGCTCTTGCACCACAACTGACCGTGATTGCGCCATGGCGTGAGTGGAATTTACGTAGCCGTGAAGCACTGCTTGATTATTTGGCTGAGCGTAATATTCCTTGTACCGCATCGTTAGAAAAAATTTATTCACGTGATGCTAATGCATGGCATGTTTCCACTGAAGGTGGCGTGCTTGAAAATACGTGGAATGCACCTAATGAATTATGTTGGGTGTGGACTAAAGATCCACAGCAAGCGCCTGATGTGGCTGAAACGGTGTCAGTGCTCGTTGAAAAAGGTGAGGTGGTTGCCGTAGATGGTGAGCCGATGACACCGTATAACGCGCTTCATTATCTTAATAGTAAAGGTGCTGAACATGGTATTGGACGGATTGATATTGTTGAGAACCGTCTCGTAGGAATTAAGTCACGTGGTTGCTATGAAACCCCTGGCGGTACCATCATGATGGAAGCATTGCGTGCCGTTGAACAATTAGTGCTTGATAAAGAATCGTTTGAATTCCGTCAAACGTTGGGGCTTAAAGCATCACATCTTATTTATGATGGTCGTTGGTTTACGCCATTGTGCCAATCATTATTAGCCGCGGCGAATACGCTGGCACAAGATGTGACGGGTGAGGTGGTGATCCAACTTTATAAGGGGCAAGCGACAGTTACTCAAAAGCGTTCAGGCAATAGTTTGTACTCGGAAGAGTTTGCAACGTTTGGTGAAGATGATGTTTATGACCATAGCCATGCTGGCGGTTTTATTCGTTTGTATTCTTTGGCTAGTCGTATTCGTGCGCTTAACAGTCAAAAATAATTAATTCAAGATTGTAGCTTACGCTAGATCGACGATGATATTCGTTGCAGCGTAAGCTTCTCAATACTATTTCGCTGGACAGAAAAAGGAGATTCACCATGGCATTATGGGGAGGGCGGTTTAGTCAGGCAGCTGACATCAGATTTAAACAATTTAATGATTCGTTGCGTTTTGACTATCGACTCGCAGAGCAAGATATTGTCGGTTCAATAGCTTGGTCAAAAGCCCTACGCCAAGTGAATGTGTTAACAGAAACAGAGCAACAACAGCTTGAATTGGCACTTAATGAACTCAAATTAGCGGTAATGGAAGATCCTGAGCAAATCCTTGCTTCTGATGCTGAAGATATTCACAGCTGGGTGGAACAACAATTGATTGCTAAGGTCGGAGATTTGGGTAAAAAATTGCACACGGGTCGTTCGCGTAATGATCAGGTGGCAACAGATCTTAAACTATGGTGCCGTCAGCAAGGGCAACAATTACTGTTGATGCTGGATAAATTACAGCAACAGTTAGTTACTGTCGCGCGCCAGCATCAAGCAACCGTGCTACCTGGATATACTCATTTGCAACGGGCGCAACCTGTCACCTTTGCCCATTGGTGTTTAGCCTATGTGGAAATGCTAGAGCGTGATCATTCACGATTAGACGATGCCATGACGCGACTTGATACCTGCCCATTAGGTTCTGGGGCGCTGGCAGGAACTGCTTATCCGATAGATCGTGAAATGTTAGCGCATAATCTTGGCTTTCAGCGAGCAACCCGTAATAGTCTTGATTCGGTGTCTGACCGCGATCATGTGATGGAATTATTGTCTACCGCATCGATTTCAATGCTGCATTTATCACGAATGGCAGAAGATTTAATTTTTTATAACTCTGGCGAATCCAATTTCATTGAACTTGATGATGCGGTGACATCTGGCTCGTCGTTGATGCCGCAAAAGAAAAACCCCGACGCACTTGAGCTTATTCGTGGTAAGTGTGGTCGAGTGTATGGCGCGATGGCAGCGATGATGATGACGGTAAAGGCATTACCGCTGGCTTATAACAAAGACATGCAAGAAGACAAAGAAGGGCTATTTGATGCGTTAGATAGCTGGCATGATTGTATGGAAATGGCTGCATTATGTTTTGAAGGGATCAAGATTAATCAAGATCGTACTTTAGAAGCGGCGATGCAAGGTTATTCAAATGCGACCGAGTTAGCCGATTATTTAGTGGCAAAAGGTATTCCTTTTCGTGAAGCTCATCATATTGTTGGGGTTGCAGTTGTCGCCGCAATTGCAAAAGGGTGCGCATTAGAAGAACTCTCTCTTGAGGAGATGAAACAATTTTCAACGGTAATTGAAAATGATGTTTATTCGATTCTGACTATTGAATCGTGCTTAGATAAACGGTGTGCTTTAGGTGGTGTTGCGCCAAATCAAGTTGATTATGCCATTGGTCAAGCGGAAAGACGGCTTGATAAACGTTATTCGCCTAATGTTAAAGTACGAGGCGCGCGACTCACTGATCTCGATGCTATCGAAGGTATGGTGGTGTATTGGGCGGGGCTGGGTGAGAACTTACCACGTAATCGTAATGAGTTAGTGCGCGATATTGGTTCGTTTGCTGTGGCTGAAAATCACGGGGTGGTTACCGGATGTGCGTCTCTGTATGTTTATGATTCAGGGTTGGCTGAAATACGATCTTTAGGGGTTGAAGCGGGTTGGCAACAACAAGGGCAGGGTAAAGCCATTGTTGATTATTTACTTGAGAAAGCGGCACAAATGGCGATTAAAAAAGTATTTGTGTTAACTCGAGTGCCTGAGTTTTTTATGAAGCGTGGTTTTACGCCGACGTCAAAAACATTGTTGCCTGAAAAAGTAATGAAAGACTGTGATCGTTGCCCGCGTCAACATGCGTGTGATGAAGTGGCTTTAGAAGTATGGCTTGATGTCGCCAAACATATTCCAACCGTAAATGTCGCTTAATTAAGCTGACACAAAAAAGCCCTTATTTCAGTGTGAAATGAGGGCTTTTTGCTAACGGTGTCGCTGTGGTATTAACCTAAGAAGATTTCTAATTCTTCGCTACCACCAATGTGCTTACCACCAATGAATACTTGAGGAACAGTACTGCGGCCAGTAATTGCACGTAAAGAAACGGTTGTCGCATCTTTACCTAGAATGATTTCTTCATACTGTAGACCTTTGTCGATCAGATTCTGTTTTGCTTTAACACAGAAAGGACAACCGGGCTTAGAGAATACAGTGATTGATTCTTGTAGTTTTTGTTCTGGTGCAATGTAGTTCAGCATCGTATCTGCATCAGAAACTTTGAACGGGTCGCCAGGTTCTTCGTTTTCAACAAACATTTTTTCAACGATGCCATTTTTAACTAGCATGCTGTAACGCCATGAACGGGCACCAAAGCCTAGGTCATCTTTTTCAACTAACATGCCCATGCCGTTAGTGAACTCACCATTACCATCAGGGATGAAGGTGATGTTTGCTGCTTCTTGGTCTGCTTTCCATGCATTCATTACGAACGTATCGTTAACCGATACACATAGAATGTCGTCAACGCCATTATCAGTAAATACTGAAGCTAACTCGTTGTAGCGAGGTAGGTGGCTAGAAGAACATGTTGGTGTAAATGCGCCGGGTAGGCTAAATACAACCACAGTTTTATTAGCAAATAACTCATTAGTTGTTACGTCAATCCATTGATCACCCTTACGAGTGTGGAAAGTAACTTGAGGTACTGGCTGACCTTCTTTAGATGCGAACATAATGTGATTCCTTAAAAAATATAAATTAATTTAATGCAATCGGAGCTTCGTTAATATGTTCTCCATATTGATGAAGCAATTATGCGATTTTACTCTTGATAGTTCTAATCGTTTACTGCTATGGTTTTGATAGTTAATTCCTATTGGTAGCCTTAGCAAATGAATATTCGAGATCTTGAGTACCTTGTCGCCCTATCTGAACATAAGCATTTTCGTAAAGCCGCTGAAGCATGTTATGTCAGTCAGCCAACCCTAAGTGGTCAAATTCGTAAATTAGAAGATGAGTTAGGGGTGTCGTTGTTAGAACGAACCAGTCGTCGCGTACTTTTTACCGATGCGGGATTGAGTTTAGTCGCCCAAGCTCAAAAAGTGTTGCTTGAGGTCAAAATATTGACCGAACTTGCTAGTTTACAAGGAGAAAGCATGGCTGGACCGTTACATATTGGTTTTATTCCAACTGTCGGTCCATATTTATTGCCACAAATCATTCCAACTTTAAAAGAAGCGTTCCCTGATTTAGAGTTATTTTTACATGAAGCGCAAACTCATCAGTTGGTACAGCAACTTGAAGAAGGTAAGCTCGACTGCATGATTTTAGCATCTGTTAAAGAGAGTGAACCCTTTATTGAGTTGCCATTGTATGATGAGCCAATGATGCTTGCAGTACCTGAAACGCATCAATGGGCACAAGAGCAAGAAATTGATATGTCGCGTTTACACGGTGAAACCTTGTTGATGTTAGAAGATGGGCACTGTTTGCGTAATCAAGCATTGGGTTTCTGTTTTGCAGCAGGGGCGCGTGATGATGGTCGTTTTAAAGCCACCAGTCTTGAAACGTTACGTAATATGGTTGCAGCGGGAAGCGGTATTACGTTGCTGCCTCAGTTAGCAACACCGAAAGAACATTGCCGTGATGGTGTTTGTTATATTGCCGCAGAGCATCCGCAACCAACGCGTCTCATTACATTGGCTTATCGTCCAGGATCGCCACTTAAATCTCGTTATGAGAAATTAGCGGCAGCCATCAAAGCTAAAATGCCTGAAATTTTTGAGAAACATGTTCAGAAGTAATAGATTGTATTTATGATAACGCATTAAAATTAAACAAAAAAAAGAGCGCCTATTGGCGCTCTTTTTGATCGTGGTTAGAAACCGTAATTAGAATAACTCTTCTGCTGTTTCAGTATCAAACTTTTGCTCATAGGTAACTTGGCGAGCTGATTGTGTTGGTTCAGTACCCTTGATGAAGTACTCATACATTGATCTTGAACCATCTCGATCAGACAGTTTACCCGTTGCACGGTCAATACGTACTTTAACGATATCAGCAGGAACCTGTAGTGGTTGCTCTGGCGTATTTTTCAATGCAATACGCATAAAGTTAATCCATGCTGGTTGTGCGGCATTACCACCGTACTCACCCCCCATTACCTGATTTTTACCCAGGTTTTTATTATAGCTAGTGCGACCTAATGCATGACGGTGATCGTCAAAACCTACCCAAGTGGTTGCAACAATATTAGGCCCAAAACCGGTATACCATGCATCTTTCGAATCATTAGTTGTACCTGTTTTACCACCAATATCATGTCGATCTAATACGCGAGCTCTAAAACCTGTGCCATACGGATGGCCAGGTTCACCCCAAATATTACTGGTTAACATTTGACGAACAAGAAACGCATTTTGTTCACTGATCACTTCTGGTGCATAACGTACCGCTGGTGGTGTGATTACTTGTTCTAATTGCGCTAAGGTTGGTTTTTCAGCCTTTGGTAATAATGATTTTTGTATTGGTGCATTTTGAGCAGCAGTGGCTAGTTCGACTTGCATTTTTGCTTGTGGGTTTTGACTTTGACATACATCATCACAAACAATTTTAGGATTAGCACTATAGATCAATTGACCACTACTATTATCAACTTTATTGATTAAGAAGGGTTTGACGGCATAACCACCATTAGCAAATACAGAATAACCTTGGGCTAATTCTAACGGGGTTAAACTACCAGCACCTAGTGCTAACGGTTCTGCACGAGGAAGATCTGAACGCTTAAAACCAAAGCGAGTTAAGTAGTTAATAGTGAAATCTAACCCAGCCATTCGTAACACACGAATAGCCATCACGTTAATTGAGCGTGCTAGACCAATACGCGCACGGGTAGGGCCGCCATAACGGCCATCAGCATTCTTTGGTCGCCATGCCGTACCTTGCCATTTATCCCATTTAGTGATTGGAGCATCATTGATGAGGGTCGCTAATGTGAGGCCTTTTTCAATTGCCGCTGAATAGATAAACGGTTTAATTCCTGAACCTACTTGGCGAATAGATTGAGTAGCACGATTAAATTTACTTTGGGTGTAGTTAAAACCACCGATCATCGCCAATATTGCACCGTTATCGGGTGACATTGCTACAAATGAAGTATTGGCACCAGGGACTTGACTTAATACCCAATGACTTGTGGTTACGGCTGCGCTATCTGCCGTTGCCGCTATCGTCGTGGTTTTATTCTGAACCCAGATTTGCTGACCTGCGGTTAAGATTTGAGACGCAGTTGTTGGTGCTGGGCCTTGAGCTTTATTGGTCTGGAATTTACGCGCCCATTTCATACCATCCCAATGTAATGTCACTGTTTGGCCTTGCTTGGTAACCACAGTGGCAGTTTGCTGCTCAACGTCAGTGACTACCGCTGGAATTAATTCACCATAAGTGGGTTGGTTACTTAGCTTCTCAACGATCTGGTTAGCATTAAGTGGTGTTTGACCTGGTTTCCATATCACCGCTGTTGCACCACGATAACCATGACGTTCATCGTAATTTAGTAAATTATCAACCGCAGATTGTTGAGCCGCGTGCTGTAATTTAGCGTTAACAGTCGTGTAAACGTCCATGCCCTTGGTGTAAGCATCTTCACCATAACGATTCACCATCCACGCACGTGCACGTTCTGCCACATAAGGGGCATACAACTGAATTTCAGCGCGATGGTAATGGGAAACAATTGGTTCGGAGCGGGCTTGATCCATTTGTGCTTGAGTGATGTAACCTTCTTTAAACATGCGATCAAGTACTACGTTACGACGAGTTGTCGCACGATCAATGGAATAAATAGGGTTCATGGTTGACGGTGCTTTAGGTAAGCCTGCAATCACTGCCATTTCACTTAAGGTTAGTTCATTAACATCTTTACCAAAGTAAACTTGTGCTGCTGCCCCCACACCATAAGCGCGGTAGCCGAGATAAATTTTATTCAAATAAAGGTCAAGAATTTGGTCTTTAGTTAAAATTTGCTCGATATGAATCGCAATAAAGGCTTCTCGAATTTTACGAGAGAAAGTCTTTTTATTGGATAAGAAAAAGTTACGCGCAAGTTGTTGAGTGATAGTACTGGCACCTTGACGAGCGTGACCAGAGGTTAACATCACAAAGGCGGCACGTGCGATACCTATCGGATCTACGCCGTGATGCTCATAAAAACGGCTGTCTTCGGTCGCAATAAAACCATCGATTAGCAGTGGAGGCATTTGTTTAAGTGTTAATGGTATACGACGTTTCTCACCAAATTGTGAGATCAGTTCACCATCGGCACTGTACACCCTTAATGGTGTTTGCAGTTCTATATTTTTTAATTTAGCAACATCAGGAAGGTCTGGTTTTAGGTATAAATAAAAACCAAAAATTGTACCCACTCCAAGAGTAATGCAAATTATTGCAAGTATTAGTAATCGCTTTATGAACTTCACTTGAGATTTCCCGTTACGCCATCGTTCTGGCGGTCATTATCTATTATCTTTTACCTTTAAGTATAAAGATAACAAAAATTTAATTAATGCCGTTGATGGTGTTTATTCGAAATAGTTTGTTTTTTCGCCACATGGGAGCATAACACGGATGTTTCGGAACCCATTAAGTGTTGGGGTAGATATTGGTAATCACAGTATAAAAGCTGTGGTGCTACAACAAAAGAAAGAGCAGTTTGAATTAGCTGCATTTGTTGAAGTCGAATTGACTAAAACTGTCATAAACGATCAGCATAGCGTGAATAATGCTGAGCTGTTGTCAGCGATGCGTCAAATTAAAAAGCAATTACCATGGCAAGCCAAAGCCGTTACCTTAGCCTTACCCGATAGTGCTGTGATCAGCAAAGTTGTTCAATTAGATACAAGTCTCAATGAAGAAGAGGCTGAGTTCGCCATACTACAAGCATTGGGCGCGGCTTCGCCGTTTCCGGTGGAAGAGCTATGGTTTGATTATTTTCCTTTAATTAGTGATCGTTTTAGTGATTCAGCATCGACGACACCGTTTCAAGTGTTTGCTTCACGCAAAGAAACGATTGATAACCGTGTGAACGCACTATTAAAGCTAGGTTTTAAACCAAAAGTAATGGAGTTGCAAACGCATGCTTTATTGTGGCTGGCGGAATACCTTGCCGAAATGGGCAGCCATTATAACCAATGGGGTGTTGTCGATGTGGGTAAACGACATACTGAGTTTTGTATGAAACCACAAGGCAGTGCTGCTTATCATCGTGAAATTCGCTTTGGTACGGGGTTGTTTGAACAGCAAGATGAATCAATCGATCTTGGTAATAATCATGCGGAACAATTCACCAAACAATTAGCTGAGCAGTTGAAGCGTCAAATTCAATTGTATAACTCGACTCACCCTCGTAGTGGTATTAAAGGGTTATGGCTATGTGGTGGCGGCCAAAATTTAGTGTCTGAATCATTGCTGCAACGATTAATTGGGCTTGATGTGGTGTGGGTGAGTCCATTTCAACATTTTAGTTGTGCTAAAAAAGTTGAATTGCCGCACTCGATGTCGAGTCAATATGCCGTTGCTACAGGGTTAGCACTGCGGGGTCTAGCATGATTGATAAACTGAATTTATTGCCGTGGCGAGATTTGCGGCGAAAACACCATAAACAACGCTTTGTTGGTTTACTGATAGCGAGTGTTGTTGTGGCAATTATGGGTAACGGTGCGATTGGTGAATATATTGAAAATCAGCAATTTGAGCAGCAAAGCCGTAATGACCAACTTCAGCAAGAGCTGACCAGTTTAGAGCAGCGGTTGGCTTTTTTGCCTAAGTTAGATAAACAACGGGATGCCATTGAACTGCGCTTGAAAGTGATTGCAGATATTCAATTATCACGTAATCGAGTTACGCAATTGTTGAATCAATTACCCGAAGTGGTGCCTGCTGGGGTTTATCTGGACGGCGTTAATTTAGCCTCGCAACGGGTCAAAGTTGATGGCTTTGGTGATACCAATGGTCACTTAGCCGCTTTGTTAGGTAAGGCCGAGCAATCACCGTGGTTTAAAAACATTGAAATGCATTCTTTAGTCACAACCAAAAGTGCAGATAAACAACAAAAATCACAGTTTAATGCTTCTTTTGATTTAACTACGCCAATAATTGATAACAAGCCGTTAAAGGCGACCTTTCCTACTGCAATAGTGGAGAAAAACAATGATTGATTGGCGTGAATTAGAGCTTGATGAAATCACTGAATGGCCATTATTGCCTCAAGGCTTAATTGCTTTGGTGTTAACGGTATTACTTTCAATCTTTGGCTATTGGTATTGGTTAACGCCATTAACTGAGGCTTTAGAGCAACAAAAACAACAGGAAATAACGTTACGCGCTCAACTCGTTAGTCGCGCTGCTCAAGTGGCAGCCTTACCGCGAGTTAAAGAACAAGTTGCGGAGCTTAATCGTCGTTATCAAGAAGTGATCGAGCAATTGCCTGAAGAGCAAGAGTTAGCCAGTTTATTAGCCAGCATTAACGATATTGGGGTTAAAAATGGGCTGATCTTCCAATCAATTAAGTGGGCTGCTCGTATAGAAAATGATCTTTATTATGAATTGCCACTTAATATGCAACTTACTGGTTCTTATCAACAAATAGGTCAGTTTGCCGAAGCGATTGCACAGTTACCACGGATTGTTAATTTACGTAATGTTGAATTAGCGCGAGTGGATGAACACGGTCTTGATGAGCTGTTGTCGTTGACGGTATCTGCAACCACATACCGTTTTAAAACCCCACAATAATGAGGATCTTATGAGAACACTATTATGGCTGTTGCCGTTAGGACTCGGGTTAATGGGGTGTCAGGCTAACACGGATTCGATAGAGCAGTTTATTGCCAAAACACACACCAATGCGAAAGCAAAAGTAAAACCATTGGCTGCTCCTTATATTTTTGTTGCTGAGTCATTTGTAATGACCAGTAAGCGAGTGCCGTTTTTACGGCCACGACCAGAGTTACTCTTGGCTAAACAAGCGAACAGTAGTTGTTGGCAACCGCTTAATGATCATCAACCTACCCAATTAGAAACGTTTCCATTAGAACAACTTTCTATGAAGGGGGCGATTGGGCATCAACGGCAGTTGTGGGGGTTAATTTATACCCCTAAAGGCGAATTAGTAAAAATTAAGCCAGGACAATTTGTCGGGCTTAATCGCGGCAAAGTAATAAAAGTGAGTGATAAGCTCATTGAAATAGAAGAAACATTACCCGATGGCAAAGGTTGTTGGCTAACACGGCCTGCAAAGCTGGCTTTAGTTCAGCATTAATCAAGGATGAGTTATGAAAGGGAATACGTGGGGGCTTGGCCGCCAGATTTTCGTCAGTGTATGGTTAATGTGCTGGGGTTTACTTACCGTAACCAGTGTTATTGCTGCGCCAGCGAGTGGCATCACTAATCAAGTTCAAGATATTGAATTTCATCGTGATGGCAAAGGTCGAGGGGTGTTAACTGTTAAGTTAAAACAGCCGCAATCATTGGTTGATATTCGCCGTCAAGGTAAGAAATTACAGCTGGATATCTTTGATACTCAGTTAACCAATGAGCAAATACACACTTTAGATGTGATTGATTTTGCGACCGTCGTTAATAGCATTGATACCAGTAACGTGCCTCGTGGAGCGCGGTTTATGTTTAATATGACCGGTAACTATGATTATGACTATCGTATTCGAGGAAATAATCTTGAGGTTACGTTAATTAAACGAACACAACCGAAAGCAACCGCAACTGCCAATAAGAGCAATGTTTCTTACAAAGGCAAACCGATCTCAATTAACTTTCAAGATATTCCCGTGCGTAATGTCTTACAGTTAATCGCAGATTATAACGATTTTAACTTGGTTGTTGCTGATACGGTGAGCGGTAACGTTACGCTGCGTTTAGATAATGTGCCATGGCCGCAAGTGTTAGATATTATTCTACAAGCGAAAGGACTAGATAAGCGTGTGCGTGGCTCGGTGCTATTAGTCGCACCTAAGGCCGAATTAGCCGCTAATGAACATCAAGTAATGGAAACTGCCCGTAAACAACAAGAATTAGCCAGCTTACGCTCTGAGCTTATTCAAGTGAATTACGCTAAAGCGACAGATATCTCGGCGTTACTAAGTGGATCGAGTGATGGTGTGGGAATGCTGTCAGAACGCGGTTCTTTGCATGTTGATGAACGTACTAATGCGTTGATAATTAAAGATACACCAGAAAATATTGAGAGTATTAAAGAGATAGTGTTAGCGCTTGATATTCCGGTTAAACAAGTACAGATTGAAGCGCGTATCGTTACCATTGATGAAGGTAACATTGATGAGCTCGGTGTTCGTTGGGGGGTTTCAAGTATTGATGGTGATACCACTATCGGTGGCTCTATTGAAGGTAACCTCGGCAGTTCTGGATTATTAGATGACACTACCGTTGATGATTTTCTTAACGTTAACTTAGGTGCGAGTCAAAATGGAGCGGCCAGTATTGCCTTTCAGGTGGCAAAGTTAGGCAATGTGTTGTTAGATTTAGAACTATCAGCATTACAGTCAGAACGTAAAGCTGAAATTATTTCAAGTCCACGTTTAATGACCACTAACAAAAAGGCAGCATACATTGAACAAGGTACCGAAATACCGTATCTAGAAGCGTCATCCAGTGGTGCAGTATCGGTTGATTTTAAAAAGGCAGTATTAAGCTTGATGGTAACCCCTCAAATTACGCCTGATAATAAACTGGTACTTGATCTCGAAGTCACTCAAGACAGTAAAGGTGAAGAGGTGCCAACGGGGGTTGGTACGGCCGTAGCAATTAAAACTCAGCGTATTGGTACGCAAGTGTTAGTCAATAACGGTGAAACCGTTGTATTAGGCGGCATTTACCAAAATCAAGTTAACAATACAGTTCGTAAAGTACCTATTTTGGGTGACATTCCAGTACTTGGTGTATTATTTAGACATAAAATGGAAGAACTTGGAAAACGTGAATTGTTGATTTTTGTAACGCCAAAAATTGTAGTGCAATAATTTTTCACATATCTAATCACCTTGCTGATAGTGCTTCTAAACAATGCTTCAGCAGGGTGTGTGTGGTTAAAAGTTGTTTTATTTCTATTGGTTACCTTAACCCGTGTAATGGGTGTTGAGCACGTTATTAGTCAATTATTAGGATATTTACGAGCTTAATACGATTGACCTCTGACCTCGGGTAAGCCATTATGGCAGCCTCTGTGGGTAAGACAGGCTTAATAAAATATTGATTGATGTCGACTAGCTATTGCAAAATAGTAGTCAGTCCTGAGATAATTTCCTGTCTTATCACGAATTATATGTGAGGAACTTGGCGCCTCGGGCTTATTTTAAATAGAGCCTGCGGGTGGTGTCGTTTTATTAACCGCGCGTAAATTGCTAAAAATGGCTGAAAAACGAAATATTTTCTTGGTTGGCCCTATGGGTGCCGGCAAAAGCACTATTGGTAGACATCTTGCACAGCAGCTGCATATGGAATTCTTTGATTCAGATACTGTAATCGAAGAACGTACTGGCGCTGATATTAGTTGGGTGTTTGATGTTGAAGGTGAAGATGGCTTCCGTGTTCGCGAAGAAGCTGTAATTGATGACCTAACACAAGAACAAGGCATTGTTCTAGCAACGGGTGGCGGCTCTGTTATTAATAAAGAGAACCGTAATCGCCTTTCTGCTCGTGGTATTGTTGTTTATCTAGAGACGACTATTGAAAAGCAATTAGCTCGTACTCAACGTGATAAAAAACGCCCGTTACTTCAAACTGACACACCTCGTGAAGTACTTGAAGAACTAGCAGCAGAGCGTAATCCATTGTATGAAGAGGTTGCTGACTACGTTGTTCGTACTGATGATCAAAGTGCGAAAGTAGTTGCTAACCAAATCATCAAGATGCTGGAAGAGCGTTAATTAATTAAAAAGAGAAGCTGACCATGGAACGGATCAATGTCAATTTAGATGACAGAAGCTACCCTATTTCAATTGGCGCCGAGTTGTTCGACAACTCGGCGTTGTTTGCATCTGCGATATCTGCGGGCAAACGAGTAGTTGTGGTCAGTAATGATACTGTTGCCCCGTTATATGCGGATCAGGTAATGGCTACCATCAGTTCATTATCGTGCCAAGTGGCACTACTTTCTCTACCTGATGGTGAACAGTACAAAACCCTTGATACGTTTAATCACATCATGACATTTTTACTAGAAGGTAATTATGGCCGTGATGTGATTTTAGTTGCCCTAGGCGGCGGCGTAATTGGTGATATCGTTGGCTTTGCGGCTGCGAGTTACCAGCGTGGGGTCGATTTTATTCAGGTGCCAACCACGTTGTTAGCACAAGTTGATTCATCTGTGGGTGGAAAAACTGCGGTTAATCACCGTCTGGGTAAAAACATGATTGGTGCTTTCTACCAACCTAAAGCGGTGATTATTGATAATCATTGTTTACATACCTTGCCGCAACGAGAGTTAGCAGCAGGATTGGCAGAAATCATTAAATACGGCATTATTGCCGATCATGATTTTTTTGTTTGGTTAGAAAATAACATTGAGCGGTTACAAGCATTGGATAACGAGGCGTTGTGTTACGCCATTAGCCGTTGCTGTCAAATTAAAGCCGATGTTGTTGCTGCTGATGAAAAAGAATCAGGCGTTAGGGTGTTACTTAATCTTGGTCATACATTTGGCCATGCTATTGAAGCAGAAATGGGCTACGGTAATTGGCTGCATGGCGAAGCGGTGTCAGCAGGTACAGTTCTCGCAGCACAGACTGCCGCAAAGCAGGGATTAATCAGTGATGCTGATGTAATGCGTATTATTGCATTACATCAACGAGCAAATTTGCCCGTTGTTGCCCCTGATACAATGTTTTTTGATGATTTTATTAAGCATATGATGCGTGATAAAAAAGTATTGTCAGGTCAGCTACGCTTAGTATTACCGACATCAATTGGTAGTGCTGAAGTTGTGGCTGATGTTCCTTTTGATGTGCTTCAGGACGTTATTGGTCACTAAACTGTAGCCAATTGACGACTTGCATGACAAAACGAAAAAGTCTGGATCTGGAAAGCCAGATCCAGTTGCTGACTCGAATACAGTTCATCACTCGATTTAGCTCTCATCTTATTCACCTCTCCGGTGCTCAAGGCTCAGGTAAAACTTGGCTTGCACACGCTTTTCTTGAAAATTATGCCACCGATTGTCATCAAGTATTATTGATGTGTCAGCGTGGACAAACTGATGTTCAACATCGCACGTTACTGCTGCAACAATTTGTTAGCCACGCTATGTTTAATGAACATGACTCTTTATGTCAAAGTGTTGAGCATTTATTGGCAAACCAACATTATAAATTAATGGTGGTGATTGATGACGCCCATCTTTTGAGTCCAACCTTAATTGCTGAATTATGGGCATTGGCACAATATGCAAATCAACATGCTGAGTTACAACTGAATATCGTGTTATTTGCGCATCGTGGTGAGTTAAATCAAACCTTAGCTCATGTCGCTCATGGTTCTGGTATTATCCCAGTCGAACTTGATATTGATGATTTGAGTCAGCAAGAAGTGATGTTATTTAGTGATATGCTAATGACAGAGGATGGGGTAGATGCACCTTGTCGACGTTCGTTAAAACAGCGTTTACTGATGGCGCTTCCTCGCCCTGGCGTATTACATAATCTTCCACAAGCAGAAGGGATAACCATGAATTCAAATATTAGCAACAAACCATTATTGCCCATTGTGATTGGTGGTGTGATCATTGTTTTAATTGCTGGTGGTTATTTCTTTATGACATCGGGCTCTAGTAGTGAATCTGCATCGGCAACAATAACTGCATCTCAGCCTGCGGTGATAGCGTCGGTTACTATTGATAAAGCGCCATTACCGCCACAAGTTAATCCTCAGGGGTTAACGGTAGGACGTCAAGACGATGTCGCGGGTCAAGAGCGAGTTGTTATCTCGGATCAGCAAATTGATGCCATGATTGATGACCATGCGCTGAAAGGATATCCTGCCGCAACAGAAGCAACAGAAGCAACAGAAGCAACAGAAGCAACAGAAGTGGTTAAAACGCCGTCTATTGTTGCGGCTAAAGCCATTGAAACGCCACCTTCTGCGGCTGTTAGTGTTATATCGGCACCGGCCTCTAAGTTAGATTGGTCACTTAAATTAGCCGCAGATCAGCAACAATTAGCCGCAGTGAAGTCGACGCATTATGCGTTACAATTGGCTGCAACCCAAAGTCTTGCCGCGGCTGCAGAATTTATGACAACTCATAATGTAACTGATGCCATGATTTACCAAACGGTACGTAATCAGCAATCATGGTTTATTGTTGTGACCGGCGATTACGCTACGGCGAGTCAGGCACGCACTGCAAAAAATCAATTACCTTCTTCGTTACAACAGCTAAAACCATGGTTAAAATCTTATCGTAAGATTACACAAGAAATGGATCGCTTAAAATAAAACCATAAATGATAGTTATTTATGTGAATTGGTATCAGCACAGGGTGAAAATGAGGTACAATCCGCGACCTTTCGTGACATTCTTGTAAGTGGTGGTGGGTCAGCTTAATGAAAAAGCATCGTGCATTCCTGAAGTGGGCTGGAGGTAAGTATTCTCTGGTCGAGGAAATCAAACGACACCTACCGCCTGCGCGTAAATTGGTTGAACCTTTTGTGGGTGCTGGATCGGTATTTTTAAATACGGATTATGAGCATTACTTACTGGCAGATATCAATCCAGATCTGATTAATTTATATAATATTATTAAACAAGAACCTGAGCGTTACATTGAAGATGTACGTCGATTATTTACGCCTGAATATAATACTAAAGCGGCGTATTTAAGTATTCGAGAAGAGTTTAATCACAGTACCGATCCTTACCAGCGTTCGATTTATTTTCTCTATTTAAATCGCCATGGGTTTAATGGTTTATGCCGTTATAATAAAAAAGGCGGTTTTAATGTACCTTTTGGATCGTACAAGAAACCGTATTTCCCTGAAGCTGAAATGTATTACTTTTCTGAAAAATCTAAACGTGCAACTTTTGTGTGTGAAGGTTACAGCCAGACATTTTCACGCGCCCGTAAAGGCAGTGTGATTTATTGCGATCCACCGTATGCGCCATTATCAACCACGGCTAACTTTACTTCTTATTCTGGTAATGGTTTTAGTTTAGATGATCAAGCAACGTTAGCTAATGTGGCAGAAAAAGCAGCGACTGAGCGTGATATTGCGGTATTGATTTCTAATCATGATACGCCGTTAACCCGTCGTTTATATACGGGGGCTGATTTGTCCGTCGTTAGAGTTAAACGCACCATCAGTCGTAATGGTAGCGGCCGCAATAAAGTTGATGAATTGTTGGCGTTATTCAAAACCCCCGTTGCGACTGATAGCGAATAAAATACGTTTTTAGATTGCTATTGCTTGCTGAGCGATAGCAATCAAGATGCTGACTAATATTACGATAACAACCCCTCCAATCACAATAAATGGCCATGGACTTGAATGCTTGAAGTCTTGTTGGTGCTGTTGTTGTGACTGCACCCCAAACAATGCCGCTAAGACACTCTTTATTATTTGCCACACTGCACGATAGCGTTTATCCATTGCTTCCCTTTTGTCGTTTTTTGTACTGTTGTTATTTTGATTGTAGTGGCTATGTTGATAGCGGTACTGATAATTATGGCTAACTACAGCAATACATAAATCCAGTAGGACAACACTTAGGGGATCGGGTAGACTGACAACAATTTATAAGCTTGGTGAGCCGAGCCTGTTGTTTTTATCGTTAGTGTAAAGAGGCTAAACATGAAGGACTTTTTGATCGCTCCATCTATTTTGTCTGCTGATTTTGCCCGCTTAGGTGAAGATGTAGCAAACGTATTGGCAGCGGGTGCTGATGTAGTCCATTTTGATGTTATGGATAATCATTTTGTCCCTAACTTGACGTTTGGTGCACCTATCTGTCAAGCGTTACGCGATTACGGTATTACCGCGCCGATTGATGTGCATTTAATGGTAAAACCTGTCGATCGTATTATTCCTGATTTTGCCAAAGCTGGCGCTAGCATGATTACATTTCATGTTGAAGCGACTGACCACATTGATCGTACTTTACAGCTAATTAAAGAACATGGCTGTCAAGCTGGAGTCGTGTTTAATCCAGCGACACCATTACATCACCTTGATTACATCATGGATAAAGTAGATATGATTTTGATCATGTCAGTTAACCCTGGTTTTGGTGGTCAATCTTTTATTCCTAGTACGTTAGATAAATTGCGCCAAGTGCGTCAGCGCATTGATGCTTCAGGGCGTGATATTCGTTTAGAAGTGGATGGTGGTGTTAACGTTAATAATATTGCTGAAATTGCAGCGGCAGGCGCAGATATGTTTGTTGCGGGTTCTGCTATTTTTAATGAACCAGATTATAAAACCGCGATTGATAATATGCGGGTACAGTTAGCTGAGGCTAAGCGTTAATGATTGCTGAAAACATGATTGAAAATATTAAATTTATTGCGTTTGATTTAGACGGAACGTTACTTGATAGCGTACCTGATTTAGCCGATGCGGCTGATTTGACTATGCGTCATCTTGGTCGTGAAGGGGTAACTGTAGAACAAGTTACCACTTGGATTGGTAATGGGGCTGATATTCTAATTGGTCGCGCATTAAGCCGTAGCATGGATATTGACCCTCTACTTGATCCCGCGTTGCATCGTCAAGCGCGTGAGCTGTTTGATCATTATTATGCAGCGGGTGGCCATCAAAAAAGTGCCTTGTATGCGGATGTGAAAACGACCTTAGCCAGCTTACACCAAGCCGGTGTGCCAATGGCGATTGTGACTAATAAACCGTCACAATTTGTGCCTCATTTGCTTGAAGAACATGGTTTGAGTGCTTACTTTGTTGATGTGATTGGTGGTGATACGTTCCCATTGAAAAAACCGGATCCTTATGCGCTACATTGGCTAATGGAAAAACACCATATTGCCGCTACTGAGCTGTTGATGGTGGGTGATTCACGCAATGATATTTTAGCGGCACAAGCTGCTAGTTGCCGCTCGTTAGGGCTGACTTATGGTTATAACTATGGTCAACCGATCAGCGACAGTCAGCCCGATGTTGTCTGTGATCACTTCAAGCAATTACTTGATGTGGTTAAACTAGGCTGCTAGTACATTACGGTGTACACTAAAAAAACAATAACGTTAGGTACTGATAACGATGTTATTAGTGCCTTTCGTCAATACAATTACAGATATTAACAGGACAGCCTGATCATGAGTAAACCCATTGTATTAAGTGGCGTACAGCCTTCTGGTGAATTGAGTATCGGCAACTACCTTGGTGCGCTGCGTCAGTGGGAACAGATGCAAGATGATTATGATTGCCAGTATTGCGTGGTTGATTTACATGCCATTACTGTACGTCAAGATCCCAAAGCACTTCATGAAGCAACCTTAGATGCATTAGCTATTTGCTTGGCTGTTGGTGTTGATCCAAAGAAAAGCACCTTGTTCGTACAGTCTCATGTACCAGAGCATGCTCAGTTGGGGTGGTTATTAAATTGCTATACTCAAATGGGTGAGCTAAGCCGCATGACCCAGTTTAAAGATAAATCAGCTCGTCATGCGAATGATGTTAATGCGGGTTTATTTGGTTACCCAGTACTGATGGCTGCCGATATTTTATTATACGGTGCGCATCAAGTACCTGTAGGCAGTGATCAGAAACAACATCTAGAGTTAGCTCGTGATATCGCGACCCGTTTTAATAATCTCTATGGCAGCGTTGAAAGCCCAATATTCCAAGTACCTGAACCGTATATTCCTGCAGTAGGTTCTCGTGTAATGAGCTTGCAAGATGCGACTAAGAAAATGTCTAAGTCAGATGATAATCGTAAGAACGTTATTACGCTGCTTGAAGATCCTAAGTCAATTCTTAAGAAAATCAATAAAGCACAAACAGATGCAGACATGCCACCCCGTATTGCCCATGATGTTGAGCAAAAAGCAGGGATCTCAAATCTAATGGGTTTGTATTCTGGCGCAACAGGCAAAACATTTGCTGAGATTGAAGCGCAGTATGCTGGCGTTGATATGTATGGTCCGTTTAAGAAAGACGTGGGTGAAGCATTGGTTGCAATGCTAGAGCCTGTACAGGCTGAATACCTACGTATTCGTCATGATCGTGCTTATCTTGATAGCGTGATGAAAGCGGGTGCGGATAAAGCATCTGCACGTGCTGCTGAAGTGTTGAAAAAAGCTTACCATGCAGTCGGTTTTGTTGCTCGCCCATAAGCACTGACAGTAATTATTATAAAAAAGCAGGGCTTCGGCTCTGCTTTTTTATCGCGAGTTAGTCACTGTCGTTGGCAGTTAAGAATAAGAGCTTAGTTGTAGTATGTTGTTAATTATTGATAACTATGATTCATTTACTTACAACCTCTATCAATACTTTTGTGAGTTAGGCGCTGAAGTGGTTGTTGTGCGCAATGATGAGATTGATATTGCAGCCATCGAAGCATTAGCTCCGACGCATTTAGTCATTTCCCCTGGTCCCTGTACGCCTAATGACGCGGGTATTTCTTTGCAAGCCATTGAATATTTTGCGGGTAAATTGCCTATTCTTGGGGTTTGTCTTGGGCATCAATCGCTCGCACAAGTGTTTGGTGGTGATGTAGTACGCGCTCGACAAGTGATGCATGGCAAAACATCCCCCATTTACCATACTGATCGCGGTGTGTTTGAAGGGCTGAATAACCCGTTAACCGTTACCCGTTACCATTCTTTGGTAGTTAAAGCGGCGACATTACCTGATTGTTTTGAGATCACGGCGTGGACACAATTAAACGGTCAATTCGATGAAATTATGGGTATTCGACATAAGACATTGGATTTAGAAGGGGTGCAATTTCATCCAGAAAGCATTTTGACCGAACAAGGCCATCGATTGCTGGCTAATTTCCTCCAGCGTTAATCCTTCTGCTACTGCTTTTCTAACGTACTTATTACTGCGCGAGTAAGTACGCTTCTCTGTTGTTGTTTTTCTTCTTCTTCTTCTTCTTCTTCTTCTTCTTCTTCTTTGTCTTCGTTATTTGAGCTGCTTTGTTTTCGCTAAAATACAATGTTATGCATTTGATGGAAATAGTTTCCTTAACGGAAAGAATATTGGTCATTAGAGTGGTTAATCATCTTCCGTAAATAATGCATAACTATCGCGAGTGTATTTATTACTTAACACCTTAGTTTTAATAAAAATAACTGTTATTGTTGGCAAAGGTTAATAAAATGTAAATACTAGTAATAAGGCATACAGCACAGAAGGACAGTGTGATGGCAACAGAAGAGAAACTGCAACGTTCGTTGTTTAATGAGGTCATGGTACCTTGCTATGCGCCGATGGATATTATTCCTGTTCGAGGACAAGGCTCGCGCTTATGGGATCAACAGCAACGGGAATACATTGATTTTGCTGGCGGGATAGCGGTTAGCTGTTTGGGCCATTGTCATCCAGTGATGGTGACGGCATTAACCGAGCAAGCACAAAAGTTATGGCATTTAAGTAATGTGATGACCAATGAGCCTGCTTTGCGCTTAGCAGACAAACTAACCCAACTCACTTTTGCCGACAAAGTCTTTTTCGCTAACTCTGGCGCAGAAGCCAATGAAGCCGCATTAAAATTGGCGCGTCGTTATGCCGTTGATAACTTTAGTGCCGATAAAGATCAAATTATCGCTTTTCATCATGGTTTTCATGGTCGAACCTTTTTTACCGTGACAGTCGGTGGTCAAAGTACTTATTCCGATGGTTTCGGGCCTAAGCCCCAAGCCGTTACTCACCTGCCTTATAATGATCTAGCAGCTATTGCTGAATTAATGTCTGATAAAACCTGCGCCGTGATGATGGAACCTTTACAAGGTGAGGGCGGTATAATTAGCCCAACCATTGAGTTTGTGCAAGGGGTGCGTGAACTGTGTGATAAACACCATGCATTGTTGATCTTTGATGAAGTTCAAACGGGTAATGGACGGACGGGAGACTTGTTTGCTTACCAAGGTTTGGGTGTTACTCCAGATATTCTCACCACTGCAAAATCATTAGGCGGCGGTTTTCCTGTTGCTGCTATGCTGACAACGACGGCACTTGCCGCTCACCTCAAAGTGGGTACCCATGGTTCAACCTATGGTGGTAATCCTCTCGCATGTGCGGTTGCTGAAGCGGTGATCAATACCATTAGTCAGCCAGCACTATTAGCCGGAGTGAAACAGCGCGAGCAATGGTTTCGTGAGGGATTAATGCAAATTAACCGCCGTTATCCTATTTTTAGTGAAATTCGCGGTAAAGGGTTATTACTTGGGGCGGTGTTATGCCCACAATGGCAAGGTCGAGCACGAGATATCTTAGTTGCAGCAGGTAAAGAAGGGGTGATGGTATTAGTTGCAGGTACAGATGTGGTGCGCTTTACACCTTCACTAGTGATTGATAAAAAAGATATCGATGAAGGGATGCGACGCTTAGAAGCGGCAATTGCGACGTTATATAACGCGCATTCTGAGCTGTGATTGAATGGTAATTGCGGGGTTAGTTAATACTAATAACCTCATTTTAACGCTGATTTAGAGCGGGGCAATGGCTGGAGTCATTGCCTACTTTAGGAGGGAATGCCATGCTCATTATTCGTCCTATTACTACCACTGATTATCCTGCGCTGATGCAATGTGCTGAAGCATCGGGCCATGGTTTTACGTCACTGCCTATCAATGAAGATTTACTTCGTCGTCGTATTCAACATTCTCAAGCCAGTTTTAATGCCAACGTTACTTCACCAGGACAAGAAAGTTATCTGTTGGTCGCCGTTGATAGTGACAGTGGCCAAGTGGTTGGTACCACTGCGATTGAGGCAACGGTTGGGCTTGATGTTCCTTTTTATAATTATCATTTAAGTACTGTCACTTATGCCTCGCGTCAGTTAGGGGTGCATAACACCGTAAAAGTGCTGACATTGGGGAGTCAATATACGGGTGAGACGGAGCTGTGTAGCTTATTTTTATTGCCCGAGTGGCGGCAAGGTGTCAACGGACGCTTATTGTCTAAGTCGCGCTTTTTGTTGATGGCGGATCATCGACAGCGATTTGCTGACGTTGCCTTTGCTGAAATGCGTGGTGTGTCTGATGAGCAGGGTAATTCTCCTTTTTGGCAATGGTTGAAAGAGCATTTCTTTTCGATTGATTTTACTTATGCAGATTATTTAACGGGCATTGGTCGCAAAGGCTTTATTGCTGATTTAATGCCGAAATTACCGATTTACGTCAATTTACTCAGCAAAGAAGCACAAGCGGTGATTGGGAAAGTACATACCAATACTCGCCCAGCATTACAGCTGTTAGAACAAGAAGGATTTTGTTGCCGCGGTTATGTTGATATTTTTGATGCGGGTCCAAGTGTTGAATGTGACGTTCGAAATATTGAAACTGTGCGTCATTCGCAGCGCTATTCGGTCGATATTGGTGAACATAGCAGCCAACAACATTACCTTATTTCAAATTGCCAGTTAGCTGGGTTTCGAGCGGTTGCTGCTCCTATTGTGATTACGGCGCAAGGACAAGCCATGATGACCGCGGATGTTGCAGTAGCGCTTAATGTGAAAATGGGTGATGAAGTACGATTAGTTGCGCAATCATAATAAGGAGAATCGAATGAGCTTATGGATTAATAATCAATGGCTAGTGGGCGATGGTGAGCAATTTCAATCACTCAATCCTTATAATGATGATGTGGTTTGGCAAGGTCATGCCGCGAGTGTTGATCAAGTTGAGCGTGCTGTCGCTGCTGCAAATATGGCGTTTTTAAGCTGGCGTAATACGACGTTTAGTGAACGCTTAGCCATCATTGAACGCTTTGCTCAATTACTGCAACAACATCAATCGCAACTGGCACACATTATTGCGACTGAAACAGGTAAGCCATTATGGGAAAGTACCACTGAAGTTGCGGCTATGATTGCCAAAGTAGGGCTATCAACGCAAGCTTATCATGAGCGAACCGGCACCCGTCAGCGTCAACAGGCCAATACCACCATGGTTGTTCGTCATCGTCCGTTAGGGGTAATGGCGGTATTTGGACCGTATAACTTCCCCGCTCATTTACCTAATGGTCATATTATTCCTGCATTGTTAGCCGGTAATACCGTGGTCTTTAAACCCTCAGAATTGACGCCCAATACTGCCCAACGGATGTGTGAGTTGTGGCAGCAAGCGGGTATTGCTGATGGGGTGCTTAATTTGGTGCAAGGTGGACGAGCAACGGGAGCAGCATTAGCCATGGCAACTGGAGTCGCTGGGGTATTGTTTACCGGGAGTGCACAAACAGGACATTTATTGCATCAGCAATTTGCAGGGCAACCTCAAAAAATGCTGGCTTTAGAGATGGGAGGCAATAACCCATTGGTTGTCGGTCAAGAGTATGGTGAGATTGAGGCAGCAGCATATACTATTATTCAATCGGCTTTTTTAAGTGCAGGGCAGCGTTGTACCTGTGCGCGGCGATTATATATTGCCACCGGAAAAGCTGGTGATGCTCTGTTAGCCCGTTTAGTTGCGGTCGCCTCGCAATTGCTGGTGGGAGATCCATTAGCAACCCCTGCACCGTTTATGGGACCATTAATTTCTGCTGTGGCGGCAGATCACATCATATTGCATCAACAGCAGTTATTGGAGGCTGGTGGGGTTGCGTTGTTAATGGCGACAAGAGGCCAAGGCGCAATTGTGACGCCTGCGATTATCGATGTTAGTGCTATCAGTGAACTCGCGGATGAAGAATATTTTGGACCGTTATTACACGTGAGTCGTTATGTTGATTTTACTCAAGCGGTTGCGAGTGCTAATCAAACCCGTTATGGATTAGCCGCGGGGTTAATTTCCACTGATAGCCAGCAATGGCAGTATTTTATTGACCATATTCAAGCTGGAATTGTGAATCGTAATCGACCATTAACGGGAGCAAGTGGTGACGCGCCTTTTGGTGGCCCTGGCGCATCAGGTAATCTTCGTCCAAGTGCTTACTACGCGGCTGATTATTGTGCTTATCCGATGGCATCTGTTGAGGGGGATGATGTGCAATTACCGTCTCAATTAGCGCCAGGAGTAAGCTTGAGCTAAGGTTTAATGAGTGATAATACTTTCAATAGGCAGGCTGATTATGGAATCTATTACCCAACTTTTTGATAGTTTATGGCGCGATTATAGTCAACGGTTATGCCCCTCTGCGGTGCAAATACAGCAATTATTAACGGAGGATTCAGCATTATTAAATGACCATATTGCGTTACGTAGTTTTGGATTACCCAAATGTGGCTTAGCAGTAATTGCCGCACCATTTATTGCTTTGGGGTATCAGCCACAAGCGAAATATCATTTTAGTGCTAAAAAGTTGTATGCAGAATCTTTTATTCATTCCAATCCGTTACAGCCAAAAGTCTTTATCAGTGAATTACAATTAGCGGGGTGTTCCGCAGAATTGCAACAAATGATACGGACATTGCTCGATCAGGTTGATGATGCTTATTTTCGCCAACCTGATTTTGTTTATAGTGGCCGTCCATGGCAACTCGACTTTGCGACCTATCAATTTTTAGCCGCTGAAAGTGAATATGCGGCATGGGTAGCAGCGCATGGTTTTGGTGCTAATCATTTTACGGTCAGCATTAATCAGTTAGAACAATTTGCTAACCTTGAAGAGGTGAATCATTTATTACGCCATAATCAGTTTGTGATTAATCAATCGGGCGGAGAAATAAAAGGCAATGCTGAAGTAATGCTAGAACAATCAGCAACGATGGCTGATGTCGTGGGTGTGAGTTTTAGAGATGGTATTCATAAAATATCGGGTGGTTTTTACGAATTTGCTAAACGTTATCCGCAAACCAATGGCGAATTATATTCAGGATTTGTGACTGCATCAGCGAATAAAATATTTGAGAGTACTCATCGTTAATGGCGGCTTTGCATAATGATAAAGACAGTAATAGAAACAGCACTTGTGATAAGTGCTGTTGGTAGTCACAGGTTAATTATCTAACGGTGAAGCCCAAACACCTGATTCATCAGCAGGGCAGCGACGTAATCCGGTTTGTTGTTCAAGGTAACAACGGCTATCACTAAATCCTGTCATTTCAATGGTTGTTGGTTGATTAGTTAAGACCCCTGGTACGGTGGTGTAACTATTCATTGAAAAGCGTTCAATATCCATATTGACCCTTATTGATTTAAATCCGTATATAAGCAAAATGTAGCATAAATAGGTGCTATTACAAATTAAAATTTAACAGTAAGACTAACACCGCTAATGATTATTTTACTGTGGTATTTTTTAGAATAATTGATACAAAAAAAACCGCAGCTATTCGCTACGGTTTCATCGGTGATTAAGGTGTTGCTAAATAATTAGCGAGTACCGTAAACCACAATAGTTTTGCCGTGAGCAGAAATAAGATTTTGCTCTTCCAGCATTTTTAAAATACGACCGACTGTTTCGCGAGAACAACCTACGATCTGGCCAATTTCTTGACGAGTGATCTTAATTTGCATGCCATCAGGGTGTGTCATTGCATCAGGTTGTTTTGCAAGATTCAGTAATGTCTGTGCAATACGACCAGTCACATCAAGGAATGCAAGATCACCTACTTTTTGGCTTGTCACTTGTAAACGACATGCCATTTGAGCAGATAGACGCATTAGAATATCTGGGTTTACTTGAATTAATTGACGGAATTTCTTGAATGAAATTTCTGCAACTTCACAAGGGCTTTTTGCACGAACCCAAGCTGTACGTTCTTGGTCTTCTTCGAACAAGCCGAGTTCACCAATAAAGTCGCCCTGGTTTAGGTAAGAAAGGATCATCTCCTTACCTTCTTCATCCTTGATTAATACAGCAACAGAACCCTTCACAATGTAATACAAAGTTTCGGCTTTTTCACCTGCGTGAATTAACGTGCTCTTTGACGGATATTTGTGAATGTGACAATGGGAAAGAAACCACTCTAAAGTTGGATCTGTTTGCGGTTTACCTGGAACCATATTACTAACTTCCTCTGCATATGTTGCCCAACAATATGTTCTGTAAAGATAACTCAACAAAACTGTGCGTTGGCAGGGTTATTCATGCAGCTGCTGGGCTGCGAGCTAACTTGAACTGGTTTAGAGTGTATCCTTTTTCTGTGGTTTTTTCTTGATATTGATCTCGCTGACTCGCTCATTTATGAGAGATAAGTGTGCACATGATCACATCGTTGTGACTTAGTTACCAAAAGCGCCGTTTTAAAGTGGTTTTGTTGTCTAATTTCTCTAATACAAATATGCAACGCAATCCACGTTAAACAAAATAAATAACATTTACATTGGTGGGATTATCAACAAAAATATGGTTAATTTCTGAAAAATATAGCTCAAGGATATAAAAATGCAGTCACGTGTGAAATGGGTAGAAAACATGACGTTTGTTGGTCAATCAGCATCGGGTCACAGTGTGGTTTTAGACGGTAACGGTGGCGAAAAAGGGCCGAGTCCGATGGAATTAGTGTTAATGGCTGCGGGTGGCTGTAGTTCGGTTGATGTGGTTAGTGGTTTACAAGATTTACAGCAGCAGATCACGGGCTGTGAAGTGAATATCGCCGCTGAACGTCGTGAACAAGCGCCACGAATCTTCACTCATGCAAATTTACACTTTGTCGTTACAGGCCATGCTTTAGATGATGAGTTGGTGAGTAAGGTGGTGGTTGATTCTCTCGAAAAATACTGCTCAGTATGTTTAATGCTGGGTAAAGGGGTTGAGCTTAGTCACAGCTATGAAATTGTGGCGGCATAATCTAATTATCACTAACGGTTGCTGATATTAGCGACCGTTAATTACCCCAGTAACCGCAAATTTATCTAGTAAGCAGTAAGCAGTAAGTATTAAGCTATTTTGCCATTTTCGATCAATTGTTCGAGTAGCGGCCGCATAATTAACTCCATTGCAAAACTCATTTTTCCGCCAGGAACGACAAGGGTATTGTGGCGTGACATAAATGAGCCTTGAATCATCGCTAATAAATGCGGAAAGTCGACATTTTTTAAGCCACGAAACCTGATCACTACAAAGCTTTCATCTAAACTTGGAATACCTTTGGCACTGACAGGGTTTGAGGTATCCACCGTAGGAACACGTTGAAAGTTAATATGGGTACGAGAAAATTGCGGGGTGATGTAATTTAAGTAGTCATCCATTGAGCGCACTATCGACTCCATTACCGCTTCTCTTGAATGGCCGCGGTCGCGAGTGTCGCGAATGATCTTTTGAATCCACTCTAAGTTAACAATCGGCACCATGCCAATCAGTAAATCAACATGTTGGGCTGCATTAGTTTCCCCATCAACTACACCACCATGTAACCCTTCATAAAATAATACATCGGTATTTTCAGCAAGCTGCTGCCAAGGGGTGAATGTTCCGGGCATTTGATTGTAAGGTACGGCCTCATCAAATGTATGTAAGTAGCGGCGGAATTTGCCACTGCCATCTTGAGCATACTGCTCGAAAAAGTGGGCTAACTGTTCAAAGTCATTGGCTTCAGCGCCGAAATAGCTGATATGACGGCCTTGTTCTTTGGCTTTACGAATTTCACAATCCATCTCTGGGCGAGTGAAGCGATGAAAACTATCGCCTTCTAGCCATGCGGCGTTGATGTCCATCATATTAAACATTTTGCGAAAGGCTTCAGAGGTGGTGGTTGTGCCCGCGCCTGATGAACCAGTAACAGCAATAATAGGGTGTTTTACCGACATAACTCACCTTGTTGTGATTAGCATAGGTTTAATAACAAATAATTGTTAGTGATAAATGTTACTACATGTTTGCTAAAATGTCGGTGTTAAGTGATGAAAATGCAACTGAAGCCAAGTTTTAATGGTTATCGATACAATAACGTGTTTATTACATTTGATTGCGGAGCTTAATATCTACCGATTCATGCAATTCAGAGAAAAAAATCACCGCATCACCAGATTGTAATTGGCGTCGAACATAAGCCACTTTATCACTGAGGCTGATTTCTACTTCGCCATAATCAGTGCCTTCTCGTAAAATAAATTGCTCAATAAGATTGGTTAATGTTTCTGGTGCGATGTCTTGCCAAGGAATAATCATTACAACTTCTTAAATGACTAATGAAATAATAACCGCAGTATATTCTTAAAATTAACGCGAAAGAAAGTCAGTCATTATTAAGTGGTTATGATTGATGCAAGGCGAGTTGGTGTTGAAACCATTTTGGTACCGTTTGTTCTAACCAAAATTGAGGCTTAAGTAAGCTGCCGCTAATAAAACCGACATGACCACCAGTGGTTGATAAATCATAACGAATGTTGGTGGGTAATGGCTGTGAAGGAATGACGTCATTATTCATAAACGGATCATCTTGAGCATGAATGATCCGTAATGGTTGAGTGATGTTAGTCAGTTGCTGTAAACCACTACAGCGTTGATAGTAGTCATCGGCATTTTTAAACCCATGCAATGGTGCGGTCACCGCTTGATCAAATTGCCACACGTTGTTAATTGATGCTAATTGTTGGCGGTTAATAGGCATGGTGTAAGGGTGACGCTCAATTTTTTGGGCAACGGTGCGTTTGAGTGATGTTAATAAGTAACGTTGATAAACCCGTGAGAACCCTTGCTGAATACGATCAGAACATGAGGCAAGGTTAAGTGGTGGTGAAATAGCTTGGGCGGCAATGAGCTCGCTATTATCAGGGTAGTTAGCTAAGTAATTAATCAGCACATTGCCACCAAGTGATACGCCTACTGCCATTAACGGACGCTGTGGAAATTGCTGACGTAACCATTGAATGAAGAAGCGTACATCCTTAATGTCACCAGAATGATAGCTTTGCGGATGACGATTTAACTCACCACTGCAACCTCTAAAATGCATCATCACGCCAAGCCAACCTTGTTGTTTGGCTGCCATCAATAGACCATTAGCGTAAGGGCTATTAAAACTTCCTTCTAAGCCATGTAATAAAATCATCAATGGTTGGTGATGGTTTGTCAGGTCGGGCTGCTCTGTCCACGCTAAATCAACAAAATCGTCATCGGGCATTTCAAGACGCTGGGTGATGGGTGTAAAGAGGGGCTGGCGACGAATGAAGCGAGGTAATAAGGTTTGTAAGTGGGGGTTACCCAATCCGATAGCAGCGCTAAATGGTTGCATGTGATGTCCTTGATCCGAATAAAAACGCCGTAGCAATAAAAGTATCACTACGGCGTTAAATGATCACTCAGCGTTAAGCTGGCTTTCCATTTCTTCTAGTTGTTCTTGCAGTTCCATCCATGCAACTTCAATGTCTTCAAGATCAGATTTAGCATCCCCTTGAAGTTTTAACTGTTGATTCATTTGCGCTTTATTTTCTGGCTCATAAATGGTGCTATCACTTAATGCCGTTTCAGCTGCTGTAATGATCGCATTAAGCTTATCCATTTGTTTTTCAAGCTTAGTCACTTCTTTACGAATCGGTGCTGTTTGCTTACGGAATTCGGCATCTAAACGCTTTTGTTCTTTACGTGATGCGGCACTATTATCTTTATTGGTTTCGGGTTTTGCCGCTTGTTGTTCACGACGCTCACTGCGTTGTTGTTCTGTTAACCATTTGTGGTAATCACTTAAATCACCATCAAATGGCATTACTTGACGATCATGGACAAGGTATAAATCATCGGTGGTCGCGCGCAATAAATAACGATCGTGACTCACAATAACCATTGCACCTTCATAAGATTGCAATGCAAAGGTCAGTGCTTGACGCATATCTAAATCAAGGTGGTTAGTCGGTTCATCGAGTAACAATAGGTTTGGACGTTGCCATACAATTAGCGCTAATACTAACCGTGCTTTTTCACCACCAGAAAACGGACCGACTTTTTCTAGTGCTTTATCACCAAGAAATCCAAAACTCCCTAAGTAATCACGCAGTTGTTGTTCAGTTGAGTTAGGCGCAATACGAGCCATGTGTTGAATTGGCGTATCATCAAGGTACAAGGTTTCTAATTGGTGTTGAGCAAAGTAACCAATTTTAACCCCTTGTGAAAAAGCCATATCACCGGCTTTAGCAGGTAACTCACCAGCAAGCATCTTAATTAAGGTTGATTTACCTGCGCCATTACGACCCAGAAGACCAATGCGGCTTCCTGGAACAAGGTTCAAACGGATCTTTTCTAGAATCAGTAAGTCATCATAACCTGCGGCAACATGATCCATCATTAGAATCGGATTTGGCAGTGCAGTAGGCTCTCTAAACTCAAACATAAACGGGTTATCAAGCTGCGCGGGCAGTACTTTTTCCATCCGTTCTAGAGCTTTAATTCGGCTTTGCGCTTGGCGTGCTTTATTCGCTTTATAACGGAAGCGTTCGATATATGACTGCATGTGCGTCATTTGCTTCTGTTGCTTTTGAAACATTGCTTGTTGCAGGATTAGCTTTTCTGCACGTTGGACTTCAAATGATGAGTAGTTACCGCTGTAACTGTTCATGGTTTGGTTTTCAACGTGAATAATGCGGTTGATAACCGGATCTAAGAAATCGCGGTCATGGGAAATCAGTACTAGCGTGCCACGGTAGCTTTGGAGCCATTTCTCAAGCCACATTACCGCATCAAGATCTAAGTGGTTGGTTGGCTCATCGAGTAATAATAGGTCAGAACGACATAGCAGTGCTTGGGCAAGGTTTAAACGCATGCGCCAACCACCAGAGAACTGGGTTAAGTTCCACTGCATTTGATGTTGTGAAAAGCCTAAACCATTCAATAATTCTGCCGCACGTGCATTGATACTATAACCACCAATGGTGTCAATTTTACCATGCAGTTCAGCGACTTTATTGCCGTTGTCAGCCAGTTCCGCCGCGATTAATTGACGCTCAAGTTCGCGGTATTCGCGATCGCCATCAATAACATATTCAATCGCCGCTCGCTCTAGGGCTGGTGTTTCTTGTGCTACCCACGCTAATTCCCAATTACTTGGAAACTGACAATTACCGCCATCTAAGCTGAGTTCATTTTTGAGTAATGCGAATAAGGTTGATTTACCACAACCATTTTTACCCACAAGGCCCACTTTATCGCCAGGGTTAATGGTCGCTGTGGCATTTTCAAGCAGAACTTTACCACCACGTAGAAGTTGGATATCTGAGAAGATAATCATCGATAGCGCCGGGGACGTGCCCGCTCCACAAAATTAAACTGGAATTATGTTCAGGAGTCTAACCCAAACTTGAACCAGTGGCTAACCTGACACTGAGTTAGCACCATACTGGTACCGCGATGGCGTTAACGGGATAAAAAGAACAGTTGTAACTAAATGATCATATTAAGTAACAATTAGGTATGATGGTTAACAATTAGACGGTGTAATAGTTTAGTAACGTATTACTTGGAGCATCAAATGATATGCAAAGGACAATATGACTGATTTGAAAATATTAATTATCTTTGCGCATCCTGATCCTCAAGAATCAGTTGCTAACTATGCGTTACTCAATGAAGTAAAACAGCTATCTCATGTCACGGTGCATGACCTGTATGCCACTTATCCTGATTTTTTTATTGATGAAGTAGCAGAACGCGCACGAGTGGCCGCTCATGATGTGATTATATTTCAACATCCCTTATATATGTATTCTTGCCCAGCATTACTCAAAGAATGGCTTGATCGGGTATTGAGTAAAGGTTTTGCTCATGGCGATGGTAAAGCGACAGCGGGTAAATATTGGCGCTCAGTGATCACCACCGGTGGTGCGGCTGAGGCTTATAGTGCTGATGGTTATAACCGTTGCAGTATTGACGATATTTTAAAGCCGTTTGAATTGTGTGCCGATCTTTGTCGCATGCAATGGTTACCGCCGTTAGTGGTGCATTGGGCGCGACGGATCTCTGAGACGGAGCGGCAACAACATGCGCAACTGTATCGCCAATGGTTAATGAATCCCCATCAATATGATCCTCAATTGCCATTAGCATTAGGAGTAAGTGATGAATAATGACTTTTTGTTGGTAATGGTGATTTTTTTAGGGGCGGCCATTATTGCGGTGCCATTAGCGCAACGGTTGGGTTTAGGCTCCGTGTTGGGGTATCTCATTGCGGGAATCTGTATTGGCCCATGGGGATTAGGGCTAATCTCTGATGTGGATGCAATATTGCACTTCTCTGAGTTTGGGGTGGTGTTGTTACTGTTTCTTATCGGTTTGGAACTTAATCCGAAAAAATTATGGCAAATGCGTAAGCCAATTTTAGGATTAGGTGGCAGCCAAGTGGTGATCTCGACGCTGGTTATTGCTGCAATTGCTCTTGGCTGGCGATGGTTTTTTCCTGAGCTTGGTTGGCGTGATGCGATTGTTATTGGTATGGGGTTGGCACTATCGTCAACTGCAATTGCATTACGGGTGATAGATGAACAACAATTAAGTGGTAGCGAAACCGGTCAATCAGGATTTGCAGTACTGCTGTTTCAAGATATCGCGGTTATTCCAATGTTAGCACTGTTGCCATTATTAGCCGGTAATGCTGGTGGCAGCTGGTTGGATGGCATTTGGATGTTAGGCTGCATTGTACTGTTTTTAGTTGCTGGTCACTTTTTGTTGCGGCCGTTATTTCGTTATGTGGTGATGAGTGGTGTGCGTGAGTTGTTTAATGTCGCCGCTTTATTATTGGTGGTGGGTATTGCACTGATTATGCAAATGATCGGTTTATCGATGGCGCTGGGAGCATTTTTAGCGGGTGTATTACTGGCTGAAAGTGAATATCGACATGAGCTTGAAATTGCGATTGAACCGTTCAAAGGATTATTACTGGGATTGTTTTTTATCTCAGTTGGCATGGCGGTTAATCTGGGGGTGTTATTACAATACCCATTGCAGATCCTCGCGGTAGTTATCGCTTTAGTAACCATTAAGATGGGGATTCTTTATCTGTTGGCGCGCATGTTTGGGGTGGGTGAAAAATCACGCAGTCAAATGGCGGTTATTTTAAGCCAAGGAGGTGAATTTGCATTTGTGTTATTTACCGCAGCTAAAGCAGATGGATTATTAAGTGGTGAGTTAGCACCGTTGTTATTAGTGGTCGTGACTCTATCGATGATGACCACCCCATTAATTTTACAATTACAAAAACGGTGGTATGTGTGGCGCTTTCAAGCCGAAGATTCACAGCAACCAATTTCGGATGTAGTTGATCGTCAGCCGCGCGTCATTATTACCGGATTTGGTCGATTTGGGCAGGTGGTGGGACGGCTACTGTTTGCCAATAAAATTCGCGTTACCGTATTAGAGCGCGATCCCAGTCAAATTCAATTTTTACGTAAATTTGGTTATAAGGTTTATTACGGCGATGCGACGCAATTGGATTTATTACGTTCGGCGGGGGCTGATAATGCTGAAGCCTTGATTATCTGTACTGATGATCCAAATGAAGTGATGGAAGTGGTCGCGTTATGCCAACAACACTTTCCTCAACTGAAATTAATGGCGCGCGCACGTAGTCGAGTTGAAGCCCATCAGTTATTGAGTCATGGGGTTGAATGTTTTTCACGTGAAACATTTGAAGGCGCCCTTGATTTAGGTCGTCAAGCCCTCATATCTTTGGGTATACATCCTTATAAAGCGAATCGTGCTCAGGCGCATTTTCGTAAAATCGATAGCCAAGCATTACGTGATTTACTGTCTCAGCATAGTGAAGATGTCAATTTAGCATCACGTCAAAAAGAGGCTCGTAAAGAGTTGGAAGATATTTTTGATCGTGAAATGCGTGGTGAGCAACAACGCCACCAAGATTGGGATTAATCAAGGAATGATTCAATGATTAAAAAACGATTTATTGCTGGGGCTGTATGTCCTAATTGCCAAGCTTTAGATACTTTACGCTGGTGGCAACAACATGATATTGAGCACATAGAATGTGTTCAATGTCAGCATCTTGATACACGTTTGCCACAGGCAGTGAAAGAGAGTGAACAACTTTCTTCAGCCACCAAACAACAAGTGATAGGGATTTTTAAACCAGACTAATGTGATAATGGCATCTCAATGGTATTATCCTGTATGATATGGTAACAAAAACTATCACCCCAAGCTTAAATTTTGGAGTTAACATGAAAGTCGCTAAAGACACAGTAGTAAGCTTAGCTTACCAAGTGAAAACTGAAGAAGGTATCGTTGTCGATCAATCAACAGTTGAAGTTCCTCTTGATTACCTACACGGTCATAACAACCTTATTCCTGGTCTGGAAAAAGCGCTTGAAGGCCACGTGGCAGGCGACAAGTTTGAAATCACTGTTGCTCCTGAAGAAGCTTACGGTGAGCACATGGACGAAATGGTTCAGCGTGTTCCTGCAAATGTATTCCAAGGTGTTGATGAAATCACTGTTGGTATGCGTTTCCTAGCAGATACTGATCAAGGTCCAATCCCTGTAGAAGTAACTGAAGTTGACGGCGACGAAGTTGTTGTTGATGGCAACCACATGCTTGCTGGTCAAACACTAGGTTTTGACGTTGAAGTTGTTGCTGTACGTGCTGCAACTGAAGAAGAAATGGAACATGGTCACCTACACCAAGGTGGCGGTTGTTGTGGCGGTGAAGGCGGTTGTGGCGATCACGGTGACGACGATTGCTGTGGCGGCGACCATGATCACGGTAACGACGAAGGTTGTTGCGGTGGCGAAGGCAAGGGCGGCTGCGGCTGTTCTCACTAATCACATTTATTGTGATCATAAAAAAGGAAGCCTCGGCTTCCTTTTTTGTTTTTGAACGTTTTATGCTGTGGAATTTCAAACCTCTATTTAATAATGTGGTGGCGGTGTTTCTTCTGATTCATCTGCCATATTAGAGGTTTGCATACCTTTAACTTTACCGACCATAAACTTAAGTTGTACTTCCATTCGATCAATCATAAATTGCTGCTTCGTTAGCGCATCATTTAATTCATCAATGGTCTGTTCTTGGAAGGCGAGTTTCATCTCGAGTTCATCAAGACGGCTTTGTAGTTGTTGTATCTCATTCATGGGATATTTTTCAGTCGGTTGACCAGGCTTGAGCGTAACCGGCAGAAGAGCCAGCGACAACATTACCTGTAGGGCTAATAGCGACATCATACACCACTGCTGTGGCGGGTCGAGTCCCTGGCTGTACTTCTGCTCGCCAATCTCCGATATTTTCTCCATTATCTGTGCGCCATAAATCGACTCGACGTGACGGTGTTCCCGTTACTAAGCGTTGTCCATTATCGGAAAAACGGACACTTGAGAATGTTTGATAACGTACTTTCATCGCTAATTGAGTGATTTTCTTACCCGTGGTTAAGTCCCAAATAATATTGTCATTATTATCGGTAGCAGAAAAAGCGAATTTTCCATCTCGTTGCAGTGCGACTTGGTTGACACGGCTGCTATGCTTAAATGAATAAATAATCTGTCCGCTGCGGGTATCCCATAAATAGGCGTGGTGATCATTACCGCCAGAAAGGGCATAGTGGCCATTAGCGGAAAGGGCAACACTGTTTACTTTGTCTCGATGCGCTAAAAATTCCAATCGTCGCCCATTCGTGAGATCGATAAATAGCGCTTTACCATTGTTTAATGCTAATAATACGTCAGTACCGTTATTGGCTATAGCGACATCTTGAATCGTCGCGTTGTCAACAGACCATAAACCATGGGCTTGTGACCAGCCTAAATCCCACACGGCAAAATTTTGAGTTGTTGCGGTTATAGCATAACGATTGTTATCGGATATATAACTTGTTATCACACTATTGTGATATTGATCTTGAGAACCAAAATCTGCTAACTTTTTGTTTTGCTGTAAATCCCATAGCGCGATACCTTGTATGTTTGTGCTAATAAGTGCAAAACGGCCATCACGGCTAAGGCTTAAACTCGTGCTACCTTGTTGAGCAAGATGCCAGCGTTGAACTTCTGAATCAAAGAACAAACAACCGCTTAAGGCAAAGGTAGAGAAAAGTAGACTAACTGACAAAAATTTCTTGTACATTAAGCTCTGGTTCCGCTTTATTAGGGTAACTAGATAGAAGAAATGAATCTGATTAAATAACTGCAGCGCTAAGTATTTACAGTTACTTAATCAGAGTGGTAGTAGTATATTGATATAATTTTGTTTTCATACTCATACTAATAAACACAGTATAAAAGTGAGGCATGACCTCAATGACTGATGGAGAAATACATGAAGCCTATTTTAAAGATGTCTGTATTAGCAGCAACAATCTTCCTTGTTGTGGGTTGCCAGGATGATAATAAAGCAGACACCAACAAGCCTGCTGAGCCTGTAAAAGTTGAACAAACAACGACTTCAGCTGCTGTTGCAACAACGGATGCTGCTAAAGTTGAATTTAAAACTGAAGATCAAAAAGCAGCGTATGCTATTGGTGCATCACTAGCACAATACCTATCCGCTAATCTTGATCAACAAAAAGAACTTGGTCTTGATCTTAACCGCCAAGATGTACTTGCGGGTGTAGAAGATGTGTTTGCAGGTAAGAGCCTGATGACACAAGAGCAAACTCAACAAGCACTACAATCTCTAGATCAACGTGTTGCTAAGATTGTTGAGCAGAAAGCAAAAGCTGAATCTGAAAAGAACATTAAAGTTGGTGAAGAATACCGCGCTAAATTTGCTAAAGAAGCCGGTGTTGTTACCACTAAATCAGGTTTGATGTACAAAGTTGAGAAAGAAGGTACAGGCGCAAAACCAGCTGCAACTGATACTGTTGAAGTACAGTACAAAGGCATGCTAACTGACGGTACTGTATTTGATAGCTCATACCAACGTAACCAACCTGCAACCTTCCCACTAAACCAAGTGATTCCAGGTTGGACTGAAGGCGTACAATTGATGCCTGTTGGTTCTAAGTTTGAATTTGTTATTCCGCCACAACTTGCTTATGGCGCACAAGCAAATCCAAGTATTCCTGCTAATTCTACGTTAGTTTTCCAAGTGGAATTACTCAGCATTAAAGGTGCTAAGCAAGCTCAGCAACCTGTTGTTGAAGCAGTAAAAACAACAACTACAACGACAAAAGCGCAATAAATTATCACTATTTAGTGACAAAAAAGCGTAACAGTTGATCCAGACCCGGCATATGTCGGGTCTTTTTTGTTCAATTATCTGATAAACTTACTGAGAAGATTTTAATTTTTATCAATTATATTGAATGCTTGTGGTGATAGATCAGGGCGATCGCATTGTAGATAAGCAACAAAATGGAAGGTGATATCGTGATTTCAGTAGATAATTTTGGAACAGAGATAATTGTTGATAGTGACATCGTTGACAGACGAATTTTTTCTGAACACGATGATAATATTCTGCGTGCATATGAAGCCGTTGTTGACGGTTTAGCCGCATTGATTGGGCCATTTTGTGAAATTGTTCTGCACTCCTTAGCCGATTTAAATACCTCGGCAATCAAAATAGCCAATGGCCAAAATACAGGTCGTAAAGTGGGATCACCAATTACTGATCTTGCGTTACGATCTTTACGTGATATTCAAAAGTCAGAACGTAATTTTTCACATCCTTATTTCACTCGCGCTAAAGGCGGTGATTTAATGAAATCGATCACTATCGCGATTCGAAATGGTGATAATAAAGTGATTGGATTGTTGTGTATTAACGTTAATCTCGACGTACCTTTTACCCAAATCCTGCAATCGTTTATGCCAACCGATGAAGCGAAACAAGCGGCATCAAAAGTGAATTTTGCTAGTGATGTTGATGAATTAGTGGATCAAACGGTTGAACGCACGATTGAAGAAATTAACGCGGATAAGAATGTCTCTAATAATGCCAAAAATCGTCAGATAGTGATGGCACTGTTTGATAAAGGTATTTTTGACATTAAAGATGCGATTAACCGCGTAGCTGATCGATTAAATATCTCTAAACACACCGTGTATCTTTATATTCGTCAGCGAAAGACAGAGGATGGTGACAAGTGAGTTTAACTTACGCCATTGTGGTTAATGGTCCCGCCTATGGCACGCAGGCTGCACGTTCAGCGTATCAATTTTCATGTGCTGTTATTGAGTTGGGGCATACATTAACCCGCGTGTTTTTTTATCAAGATGGTGTGCTTAATAGTAATGCACTGACAGTACCTGCATCTGATGAATTTGATCTTGTCGCCGCTTGGCAGCAGTTAGCACAAACACATCAGGTTGAATTACACACTTGCGTTGCAGCAGCATTACGACGTGGCATTATTGGTGAACAAGAAGCACAACAACATCAATTACTCAGTAATAATTTAGCATCAGATTTTGAAGCGGCAGGGCTTGGTAGTCTTGCTGAAGTGTTACTTAGTGCTGATCGCGTGATTCAATTTTGAGGTTAAGCGAGTGAATAACGTAGGGTTTGTTTTTCGACAGCCACCTCATGGCAATAGCAGTGGCCGTGAAGGACTTGATGCATTATTGGCAGCGTCAGCTTATACCGAGGCATTAAACGTGTTTTTTATTGGTGATGGGGTGCTGCAATTGATTAAAAATCAGCAGCCAGACGCTATTTTAAGTCGTAATTATATTGCGACTTTTAAAATGTTGCCTCTGTATGACATCGAAAATATTTATGTTTGTCAGCAATCATTAATTGAACGAGGATTAAGCGTCGATGATTTATTAATTGACGTTATTATCTGTCCCCATACTGAGCTGATGACAAGATTACATTGTTGCCATCAAATTCTCACTTTTTGAGGTGCCGATGTTACATACCGTGACCCGATCACCATTTCAGAGCCACTCATTGACACAATGTTTACAGTTTATTTGCCCTGGTGATGAGATCTTATTGCTCGAAGATGCTGTAATTGTCGCCTTGAGTAAAAATATTTACTTTGATTTAATAAAAAATATTGGCGTAAAAATTTATTTACTGGAAGCCGACATTATTGCGCGTGGTTTACAGGATAAATGTGACAAAGATATAGATGTTATTGATTATAAAGGGTTTGTTTTGTTAACCGAACAACATGACAAGCACATGAAATGGTCATGATAAGCCATTATTAGTAACGATATATGGACAAAAAAGTGATTGTTTAAGAAATGATCACTTAATTGATCGTTGGTTAGATCTTGACACCTTTAGGTGCGATGCCTAAAATTTCGCGTCCTCCTGTTGTTGGGAGGCAGATTTTTCACCTTACGAAAGTAACAATCAGGAGCTATTTAATGGCAACTATTAACCAGTTGGTACGTAAGCCACGTGCTAAGCAAGTTGTAAAAAGCAACGTGCCTGCACTAGAAGCGTGCCCACAGAAACGTGGTGTATGTACTCGTGTTTACACTACTACACCTAAAAAACCGAACTCAGCATTACGTAAAGTTTGTCGTGTTCGTCTAACAAACGGTTTCGAAGTAACATCATACATCGGCGGTGAAGGTCACAACCTTCAGGAGCACTCAGTTGTTCTTATCCGCGGTGGTCGTGTTAAAGACTTACCGGGTGTTCGTTACCATACTGTTCGTGGTGCACTTGACTGTGCAGGCGTTAATGACCGTAAACAAGGTCGTTCTAAGTACGGTGTGAAGCGTCCTAAATCTTAATGGATTCCGTTAAGTAAGGCCAAACACTAAAATTATTTAATTTTGAAGAAACTGAAAAGTTTTGGATAACCTGAAGAAGACAACGGAGATAATCCATGCCACGTCGTCGCGTAATCGGTCAGCGTAAGATCCTTCCAGATCCTAAATTCAAATCAGAATTGCTGGCAAAATTCGTTAACATCCTAATGGTTGACGGAAAGAAATCTACTGCAGAAAAAATTGTTTATTCTGCACTAGACACTATAGCTGAGCGTTCTGGTGAAGAACACTTATCTGTATTCGAAAAAGCTCTTGAAAATATTCGTCCAGCGGTAGAAGTTAAATCTCGCCGTGTGGGTGGTTCAACTTACCAGGTGCCTGTAGAAGTACGTCCAGTACGTCGTAATGCACTAGCTATGCGTTGGTTGGTTGAAGCTGCGCGTAAGCGTGGTGAAAAATCTATGGCTCAGCGTCTTGCAGGCGAAATGCTTGATGCGGCTGACAACAAAGGTTCTGCTGTTAAGAAACGTGAAGACGTTCACCGTATGGCAGATGCGAACAAAGCGTTCGCACATTACCGCTGGTAATATAGCTGGTAATACCGCTTGGGCACAGCAGGTTTTCCTGCTGTGCCTAAACCATTTTCTAAGGTTCACCTTAGTAAGAGGATACAACCGTGGCTCGCAAAACGCCTATCGAGCGCTACCGTAATATTGGTATCTGTGCTCACGTTGACGCCGGTAAAACAACCACTACCGAGCGCATCCTGTTTTATACAGGCCTATCTCACAAGATAGGTGAAGTACACGACGGCGCTGCTACTATGGATTGGATGGAGCAAGAGCAAGAACGTGGTATCACGATCACCTCTGCTGCAACGACCACCTTTTGGCGCGGTATGGACAAGCAGTTCGACGAGCACCGAATCAACATCATTGATACTCCAGGACACGTAGACTTCACGATTGAAGTTGAACGTTCACTGCGCGTATTAGATGGTGCTGTAGTTGTGTTCTGTGGTGCTTCAGGTGTGGAGCCTCAGTCTGAGACTGTATGGCGACAGGCCGATCGATATGAAGTTCCTCGTATCGTTTTTATTAACAAGATGGATCGCACGGGCGCAGATTTCTTCCGCGTTATCGAGCAGATCAAACATCGTCTTGGTGCAACACCAGTACCGCTGCAATTAAATATTGGTACTGAAGATGAATTTAAAGGTGTGATTGACCTGATCAAAATGAAAGCCATTAATTGGTCTGACGTTGATCAAGGAACCAGTTTTACCTATGAAGATATTCCTGCTGACATGCAAGAGTTGGCAGACGAGTGGCGCATGAACTTAGTTGAATCAGCAGCTGAAGCTAATGATGAACTAATGGATAAATACCTTGAAGAAGGTGAACTGACTGAAGCTGAAATTAAAGCTGGTCTGCGTCAACGTACCCTCAACAACGAAATCGTATTGGCAACTTGTGGTTCTGCATTTAAGAACAAAGGTGTTCAAGCCGTACTAGATGCTGTTGTTGATTACTTACCTTCACCAACTGAAGTAAAAGCAATTACTGGTGAAGACGAACACGGTAACCCTGTTGAGCGTCATTCAAGTGATGACGAACCATTCTCAGCACTAGCGTTCAAAATCGCAACCGACCCGTTCGTAGGTACATTGACTTTCATGCGCGTATACTCAGGTGTTGTTAATACAGGTGATACTGTTTTCAACACTGTTAAAGAAAAACGCGAACGTTTAGGCCGTATCGTTCAGATGCATGCCAATAAACGTGAAGAGATCAAAGAAATTCGTGCTGGCGATATCGCTGCAGCTATTGGTCTTAAATTCGCAACAACAGGTGATACCCTATGTGATCAGAATCATAAAGTGATTCTAGAGCGTATGGATTTCCCTGAACCGGTTATTCAGATTGTGGTTGAACCACGTTCTGTTGCTGATCAAGATAAGATGACAATCGCGCTAGATAAATTAGCAGCAGAGGATCCATCTTTCCGCGTTGAAACCGATGCTGAATCAGGTCAGATTTTAATTTCTGGCATGGGTGAACTTCACCTAGATATCATCGTCGATCGTATGAAACGCGAATTTAACGTCAACTGTAACGTGGGTAAACCCCAAGTTGCTTATCGTGAAACTATTCGCGGTAAAACTAAAGTTGAAGGTAAATTCATTCGTCAAGCTGGTGAAACTGGCGGCCGTGGCCAATATGGTCATGTGTGGCTAAATCTTGAACCATCAGAACCGGGTGAAGGTTTCGTCTTCGTAGATGAAATTGTCGGTGGCAGCGTACCTAAAGAATACATTAGTGCTGTTGCCATAGGTATTGAAGAACAAATGAAGAGTGGCGTGCTAGCAGGCTACCCTATGATTGACGTTAAAGCGACGTTAGTTGATGGTTCTTACCACGACACAGATTCAAGCGAAATTGCATTTAAAATCGCAGGTTCAATGGCATTACGACAAGGTGCACTTGATGCAACTCCAGTATTGCTTGAACCGATGATGAAAGTTGAAATTACCACGCCAGAAGATTGGATGGGTGATGTCATTGGTGACCTTAATCGTCGCCGTGGTATGATCGACGGTATGGAAGATGGCAACGCGGGTATTAAAATTATTCGTGCGCAAGTTCCACTATCAGCAATGTTCGGATACGCAACTGATTTACGATCAGCAACACAAGGCCGCGCGTCTTATTCTATGGAGTTTAGCGAGTACGCTGAAATGCCAAAGAACGTTACTGATAAAATTATTGCTGAACGTATTTAATTTCATTATTGCGTCAATGGCTATTGGCGCATAAAATACAAACTTCAGAGCCGTCCCCGACCTAGTAGGGGGCGTATCTTAACTAGGAAGGAACACAATTGTGTCTAAAGAAAAATTTGAACGTCTAAAACCGCATGTTAACGTTGGTACAATCGGTCACGTTGACCACGGTAAAACAACTCTAACAGCTGCTATCTGTACTACACTTGCAAAAGTGTACGGTGGTGTTGCTAAAGACTTCGCATCTATCGATAACGCTCCTGAAGAGCGCGAGCGCGGTATCACAATCTCTACTTCTCACGTAGAATACGATACTCCTTCTCGTCACTACGCACACGTAGACTGTCCTGGACACGCCGATTATGTTAAAAACATGATCACTGGTGCTGCTCAAATGGATGGTGGTATCCTAGTTGTTGCTGCAACTGACGGTCCTATGCCTCAAACACGTGAGCACATCCTACTTGGTCGTCAAGTTGGTATTCCTTACATCATCGTATTCATGAACAAATGTGACATGGTTGATGATGAAGAACTACTTGAACTAGTAGAGATGGAAGTTCGTGAACTTCTTTCTGAGTACGATTTCCCTGGTGATGATTGCCCAGTAATCATGGGTTCTGCACTAGGCGCGCTTAACGGCGAAGCTGAGTGGGAAGCTAAGATTGTTGAACTAGCTGAAGCTCTAGATACTTACATCCCAGAGCCAGAGCGTGCTATCGATCTACCATTCATCCTTCCAATCGAAGATGTTTTCTCAATCCAAGGCCGTGGTACTGTTGTAACTGGTCGTATTGAGCAAGGTATCGTTAAAGTTGGTGACGAAG